>CAVXXV010000006.1:0-126446 GCA_963765755.1 uncultured Acidobacteriota bacterium
CCATTTTTCCCAACCCGGAGAGCAATCTCATGCGCAGAACGGTAATTCTCCACGACTCGGGGATGGTCGACAGAAATGTCGGCTGCACGTTGATCGAAATCGGATACCGGATAGCCGCGAGTTTTCATCAAAGAGGAGACCAGGTCATCGGCTTCTGCGACTGCCCCTTTAGGGGAATCGACAAAACGAGACTGTACTGACTCCCACTGTTTCGAAAAACGTTCGCGTTCTGACGGGTCAAGATCGCGGATCTTGAGCTTTTCAACCCGCTCTTGGCGATCCGCCAGTTTCGCTTCTGCTTTTCGTTCTGACCCATGCTTCTGCACCGCCCTCTCTACTCGGGCCCAAACTTTTGCCGCAGGCTTGCCGTCGTACTCCTGCGTTTTCGCATGTACAGCCCAGCGAGCACTGCGATAACCAGAATCACTACGGCGGCGAGCACAATAAACTTCGGATCTAACAAATTTAGATTCATCGAGACGCTCCCCTTGTATCAAACGCGCACAAAACCGACATTATTGACAAAGGCCCCTGCCACTGTCAGGACCCCGCGGGATCTCCAGTATCAGACTTCGGGTTTCGTAAAGCTGATCAGAATTGATCGTCTGATCGTCTTGTAAACAGCACTGTAGCACCGAGCCCATATCCGGCGGAATGCTAGCGACGTTGTTTTGCTGATAGAGGCGCGAGCCCGCGATCTTGGACGGACACTCCGCTCACTGCTGTTTCTTGAAACCAAATCCAGCGTTTTTACGCTCAGGTTGATGGGGCCGGACTGGTAGCTCTCGCTTCTCTTCAACTGTTTCCTTTATGAAGTTCCTCGTATCGACGGGGCGGATCGGCCATGTACTTTGTTATAAGTTCCTCGAGAATGTCCCCGTCCTCCGCCACGAAACCGCGCTCTAGATAGCCTTGGAACATCATGCGGAAATCAAATGCCGACCAGGATGGTGCACTCTGAACGCATTCTGTTCTTCAAAGGAGTACCAGGTCCTCTCCGGGGTACCGGAATCCCTTTGCCATAGCAGCCGGCTCCAGATGGACGCAACCTTCTTGCCACTCAGAATCTCTGGACCATTCAGGTTGTAAGGCTTGCCCAGGTGTCCGTCGCTCGTTAGGGCGATGGCGGCAGCTTCGGTAATCTCATGCGTGTCAACGGCAGAAACACCAGGTGTCCCGAGAGGCATGGGATACATGCCGGCATTCATCAATACGTCCTTCAGCGAAACGTCGTTCTGAAAAAAGTAATTCGGGTGAATCGATGGTCGTAAGGGAGATCGAACTCTCGCAGGGCGTTCTCGATCGCAAGCTTGGAGGCAAAGTGAGGAGTATTCCTTGAACTCCTCCACCTTGAAAACTGAGTGATACACGATCTGCTTGAGCTTCAGCTTCTTTGCAAGGTCGAAGCAATCAGCCCCTGCGTCAACTCGTCGGGAAGACAGCATTCAATAGGTAGAGCTTGTCGACCCCATCGAGCGCCTTACGCACCGCGACCGGGTCCAGCGAGGTCTCCGAGGAATACCTCGACTCCCGGCAACGCCGTTGATGCCTCTTGTTTGCGAATCAGAGCGCGCACGCTCACGCTGCGCTTAACCAATTCCTTAATTACTTCCGACCCGACCTTGCCGGTACCACTGGTAAATACGAATCGTCATTGCATCAATAGAGATTCGACGGCTTTGCGGTCCTTGTTTTCGTAGGCGGAGAAGTACTTGCGGATGAGCTCTGAGTTGGACATCTCGTCTCTCCAATGGTCAAGAATCACGGATGTAAACAACGGTGGCCGGCGTCTAAATCTTCTTGAGCGACGGTTGGTGGATTCTCATACGACCGTCGTCATCCCACTTGACGACCGCGTCCTCCTCGTTGGCTCGCTCAACTGTGCCGAATTCTCCCGTTGGCTTTCCGAAGTTGCCCAAACCTTCGACACGATCTCCTGGAGTCAACTCCTCGGCGGTGGCAGAGGGTTCGGAGAGCGGTGGTCTCTTGGCACGGTCTGAGTCAGGGATCGCACCAGCGTGTGACAAAGGTGGTTGGGGAGAATTGCGCAGTTTGGGTACCGGTTTGTTGGTGCTATGGCTCATAAATGTTTTCTTTCTGGGAGGCCTTGATCAGCGCTCTTAGCTGCGACTCGTTATCCCCACATAGGTACAGCATAGGCCTAGAAATAATGGCTCGGCCGGTCCAAAGTGCTCAGTTCTGGCAATTAATTTGGCAAAGTTGCCCTCGATAACAATCGAATCGCCAAAAGTGGTTCAATGTGATCAGACGTCTCCTTTGGTCACTTCTATGATGGTGTGTGTGGAGAAGTGAGACGACCGTTACAAAGGCCCGTCAGCTTCCTCGTACAAAGAGGTACAACATGTCAACTATATTGATCGTTCTTTTGGTGCTGTTTTTGCTCGGTGGCGGGGGCTGGGGATACTCTCGTTGGCGCGGCTAACGCGATCACAGGATGAACGCGTCACCGCATCCTGTTTTGATCTATTGTGGCGCATTCATGAGAGGGGGCGACGTCGGGCGAATACGAGGCCCTCGAGCCCTCTTCAGGTTTCCTGAACTAAGTCAGCCCACCTGAACTGTTCTCTCCTTAGATTTCTCAGGAAAGCTGCGTACCCCATGCATCCGAGTGCGATCCTGCACGAAGTTCAGCAACTCTACAGGGTAAGTGACCGTCTTGACGACTTGGCGGAGCAACATCCTCTGGTTTCAGAAGCACTCATCACGATTTCGGGAAGCGTTCGAAACACCGCAACCCTGTTGGAGGTGTTGGTTGCGACAAAAATGACGCCGCTCTCTGGATTAGATCCAGCAAACGCCTGATTTCTCATTGCGGTCTTTTTGAGCAAAGGTGTCTGGATTTCGGACGGAAAGCTAATCGTGAAGAATGACATTAGGGAACTGTGAATTTGCATTCCGCTCTCGCCGTAGTCAAGAAAGCCTAGCTTTCTGAACCTATTCATGAAAAAACTTACCCGCGACCGGGTTGTGCCGACCATTTCCGCCAGGGTCTCCTGACTGATTCTTGGGACTACGGTTTCCGGAACCCCTTCCTTGCCGAAATGGGCCAGCATAAGAAGAGTGCGCGCGAGTCTCTTTTCGCTGGAATTGAAGAGTTGGTCAACCAAGTCTGCTTCGTATCGGATGTTCCGCGCCAGCAAATATGCCGTAAACAGGTCGGATAATGTATGTTCCTGATGAAGCGCACGGATCATTGCCTTCTTGTCGATTCGCATGAGTTCGCAATCCGTCATCGCGGCTGCAGACCCCATGCGTAGAGTCTGTCCTGCAAGGCTACCTTCTCCGAAGAAATCGCCCTCGCTCAATATGCCTAGAGTCGCTTCCTTCCCAATCTTGGATACGACAGTGAGTCTAACCCTGCCGTCCTGGATGTAGAACACCGCGTCAGCCGCGTCCCCCTGCGAGAAAATTGTTTGTTTCTTCGGAAAGGCCATGACTTTCCTACCCTCGCCGATCGTCGCAAGGAATTTCCTTGGGTCGAAATCGCGGTTTTTCTTAGCAGGCACGGGTGATGCTCTCAACGATTCTCGAGTCGAGCTACACTCCCCAATATTTCGCCAGAATTGACATCACAAAAAGTGTTCACTTTTGCACAGAATTGGGAAGAATCGTCGGCGGAGTCGAGTAAAAACTGCTGCCCGGCTAACAGCTTGAAAATGAGCAATATTGAGCATTCTAGTAGCGGCGAGACGTTGCAATCTTGGGGGATGAAATCCAGAGAACTCACCGCGAAACAGATATTATCCGTGCCTTGTCCTACTTGTGGTGCAGCGACGGGGGATGCGTGTGAACTCCATACCGGTGCCCTGCGCACCGAGCCACATCGGGATCGGAAGCTGTCCGCTGCCGAGGCTGTGGAAATGAAGGCCCCGAAAACGACGACAACCGCCGAGGCCATTGCCGAAGACCCGGATAAACATCCTTAGGTCAAGCGAGCAATTTTGACCAGACCTCCGAAGGCACTCAATGAAAGAATTCACGCACTCTGAAGGAAGCGTTCGTGTCGTCCAACCGCTACGAGGAGGACCCATGTGGATTCTTTCAAAGCATTTGAAAAAATCAGCGCTGTCCCACGCTCAACTTGAATCATTGGTCTTACAACGCACAGTCGCGTTGCAGAACCTATCCCAAAGGCTTCTGAAGGTGCAGGACGAGGAGAGACGGAGAGTAGCCCGCGACTTGCACGACAGCACCGGCCAAACACTGACTGCGCTGAAGATGGGCTTAGCGGCCCTTGAGCAAAAACTAAAACAAAACCAAAGTGCGACCGATGCCCTGTCCGAGCTTGCTGCATTGGCCGATCAGGCGCTCCAGGAAATTCGCACCACCTCATACCTGCTGCACCCTCCGTTGTTGGACGAGGCAGGTTTCAATTCCGCAGCACAGTGGTACGTCGACGGCTTCGGGAAGCGAAGTGGGATTAAGGTAAGGCTGGATCTCGCGACCAAAGGTGAACGATTGCCTATCACGATCGAGACCGCTCTGTTCCGGGTGCTACAGGAGAGCCTCACGAATGTGCATCGCCACTCCGGAGCTTTGGAGGTCAGCATCCGTTTTCAGTACCAAGCCGAAACGGTGCTGCTTGAGATACGAGATTGCGGACGCGGCATACCGATGGAGCGATTGAGGCGACTTCGTGAAGCGAGCTCGGAAACGGGTGTGGGTCTCGCCGGAATGCGCGAGCGCTTGAACGAACTGAACGGCAAGCTTGAAATAGAATCCGATTGTCATGGAACGAGCCTGCGAGCCATAGTTCCGCTTCCGGTTGTAGCTCCATCGGTTTCCCATGAAGATTCCACACAGGTTGCTCTCGACTGCGAAACAGAGGCTGATGCACTTCTGATGGTGAGCACAACCGGATTGGCTTCCAGTTCAGGGCAGACTGCGTCAGCATTCTGATACGCCTCTTGCCCAAGCGATGATGAGCAGATAGATATATGTTGTGCATCATCCGGCAACCAACTTTGGACGAGACTTTCATGGGGCCCACGATGATCGGATAGGAAGGCCAAGACTCGGGGGAGGTAGTTATGACTTCTCAAGTAGTGAAACTAGAGGTGAGCGCCAGCATACCGATTGAGTGCGAATTCTGGTCGGAAGATGACGGCTGGGAGGGGCTCTCTAGGAGTCTTTCGGTCACCGTCCGTGGCAGTAGTTTCGAAGACGCGAAAAAGAACATGGCAACTGAATTAGAAGCCCAGATCGAAGAAATCCTCCGTGCGCATCCCAAAAAAAGTGCGCGGCGAATTGCGTGAGGGACTCTCTACCTTAGTTTCTGGAGCAGAATCACTCCATTTGTGTTTCTCTTCGCTTGGATTGCTGGTCCCAAATGAACTCAGCAACGTAGATCCTATTCCTTCGTGCCTTTACGATCATAAAGCTGAAGGCGATCACGTCTCTCTCTCTTTCAGGTTCCCAGAACTAAGACAGCGATGTTGAAGCCCCCTTCTCTTGGAGGATTGTCCCCCGCTTTGCAAAACTCGCTAGTTTTGCGAAGAATACGGACACGGCGTTGGAGCCGAATCAACTTCATTTCGGCGCGAGGGGAGGAACAGAAACGATGTCGTATCAGCCGATAGAAAATTACGGAATCATCGGCAACATGCGCACGGTTGCGCATGTGGGCATGAACGGTTCGATCGACTGGTACTGCTACCCACACTTTGATTCGCCCAGTGTTTTCGGAGCGATCCTGGATGATAAAAAGGGAGGCTGCTTCCAAATATCTGCCGATGCTGATGGCGTGCGGCACAAGCAGTTTTATTGGCCTTCCACGAACGTGTTGGTTACGCGCTTCCTGCTGGCCAGACGGAATCGCTGAACTGGAAGACTTCATGCCGGTGGGACTGCCTTCCGACTCCCCTGAGTATCGCCATATCTACCGCCGCATTCGCTGCGTCAGGGGATCAGTGCGTATTTCCGTCGCTTGCCGTCCCGCTTTCGACTATGGACGGCAGACCCACGACACGCTGATAGAAGCTAACGGAGCGACATTCAAGACAGGCAGCTTGACCTTAGCTCTCTCAACTGCGGTGCCGCTCAGGAATGACGGACGCGGAGGGGTGTCCGCCGAGTTCATGCTGTCGGAAGGAAAATCACAGGTCTTCATTCTTAGAGACGACTGCAACGAGGGCGGTGTGCCCTGTCCGCCCTCCGAAGAAGAGGCTGAGGAGTTGCTGCGGGGCACTGTGAAATTCTGGCAAGACTGGCTCTCCGCCTGTACCTACCACGGCCGTTGGCGCGATCAGGTGCACAGATCAGCCTTGGCGCTAAAGCTTCTTACCTTTGAACCTACCGGAGCGATTATTGCTGCCCCCACCACGAGTTTGCCTGAAGTCATCGGAGGCGCTCGCAACTGGGATTACCGCTACACCTGGATGCGCGATGCCGCCTTCACGGTCTATGCATTTCTTCGCATCGGCTTCAGAGACGAGGCTGCTGCCTTCATGAGCTGGATCGAAGATTACGCATCCAAGCACGCCCGCCCGAAGGAGCGCGGCGCAGTCGTCTTCACGATCAATGGCGACAACCAGCTTCCCGAGCACACGTTGGATCACTGGGAAGGCTATCGAGGGTCCAGCCCGGTGCGCATCGGCAACGACGCCGTTTCGCAGTTCCAAGGAGACATCTACGGCGAGCTCATGGACGCGTTTTACCTGTCCAACAAGTACGTCAGTCCCACCTCATACGACGTTTGGGTGAAGATCCGCGAGCGTCTTGAGTGGATCTGCGAAAACTGGCAGCTTCCTGATGCCGGTATTTGGGAGATGCGTAATCGGCAGGAACATTTCGTCTACTCAAAAGTCATGAACTGGGTTGCTCTGGATCGCGGCCTCCGGCTGGCCGACAAGCGCGCCCTTCCAGCCGATCGCGCCAAGTGGATGCGCGAACGGGACAAGATCTATGAAGAAGTCATGACAAAAGGCTGGAACGAGAAACGCCGCGCCTTTACCCAGTTTTACGGCAGCGAGGACCTGGACGCGTCCCTTCTCATCATGCCTCTGGTCTTCTTCATGGCTCCGACCGATCCGCGGATGCTCAGCACCATAGACGCCATTCTCAAGAATCCGCGGGATGGCGGACTCGTCAGCGACAGCCTGGTATATCGCTATCCGCCGCAACCCCGCATCGACGGACTTCCGGGCGAGGAAGGCACTTTCAACATGTGCTCTTTTTGGCTGGTCGAGGCGCTGACCCGCGCCGGCCAGGCGATTCCCGAAAAACTGGATCACGCCAGGTTGCTGTTTGAGCGGGTGCTGGGCTATGCCAATCATCTCGGGCTTTACGCGGAACAAACCGGGCCGCAAGGCGAGGCTCTGGGCAATTTCCCGCAGGCTTTTACACACCTAGCATTGATCAGCGCCGCATTCAATCTGGACCGAATGCTGGGGAGCGAGGTTTGAACGACGCGAGTCGGTCCATTCAGCACTAGGAGAAGTTCATGCCGGATCTCAGACAAGGATGCACAACAGGAAAGAGCGCGGAAGATACAGCGCCAGCCGATGCTCTAGTTCTATTCGGAGCCATGGGAGACTTGGCTCACAAGAAGATTTTCCCCGCTCTTTATCATATGGTCCAGCATGGTCACCTGGATGTACCCGTGATCGGCGTTGCAAGGGCCGGACGTACCAACGAACATCTCAAGGAGCGCGTGCGCGACAGCATCCAGCAGCAAGGAGGCGAGGTCGATCAAGAAGCCTTGGCCAAGCTGCTAAAGTTGCTTCGCTATGTCGGCGGCGATTATGAGAAAGCTGGAACCTTTGACCTATTGAAGAAAACGCTTGGCTCCGCCAGTCGCCCGGCGCATTATCTGGCAATTCCACCCAATCTCTTTACAAGTGTCGTCGAATCTCTCGCAAAATCGAGCTGCATCAAGAATTCGCGAGTCATTGTCGAGAAGCCCTTTGGACACGACCTTGCTTCCGCACAGCAGTTGAATGCCGCACTTCATGCGGTGCTTCCGGAATCGAGAATCTTTCGCATCGACCACTACCTCGGTAAAGAGGCAGTCCTCAATCTTCTGTTCTTTCGCTTTGCCAATAGTTTTCTGGAGCCGATCTGGAATCGGAATTACATCGAGAGTGTGCAGATCACGATGGCGGAAAAGTTCGGCATCGAGGGGCGGGGTCAGTTTTACGACGCCACCGGGGCCATCCGCGATGTGGTCGAGAACCACATGCTTCAGGTTGTAGCTTTTCTGGCCATGGAGGCTCCCACTGGGCTGCATTGCGACGCTATCCGCGATGAACAGGTCAAAGTATTCCGCACCATTCCGCCGCTGGACCCAAAGCATCTGGTGCGAGGCCAGTTCAATGGATACAAAAAAGAGAAAGGAGTCGCACCTGAATCCAAGGTGGAGACGTTTGCAGCCGTGCGCCTGGAGGTTCAATCATGGCGGTGGTCAGGTGTCCCGTTCCTGATTCGCGCCGGAAAGTGCCTGCCAGTTACAACGACGGAAGTACTGGTCAAACTCAGAAAGCCTCCGCTCGACATTTTGGGGGACGAATCGAGCAATCATTTCCGCTTCCGCCTCGGTCCAGGAGAAATTTCGCTTAGCCTCAGTGCCCGAGTGAAGCGACCCGGCGAAGAACTTGTCTCCAAGCCCGCGCATCTTTCGGTAGTCGAGGAGCCCACCGCGGACGAGGTTGATGCCTATGAGCGTCTCTTGGGAGATGCTATGCATGGAGATGGCATGCTGTTCGTTCGCGAAGACGCGGTGGAAGCTGCGTGGGCGATTGTCGATCCCATACTCGCAAATGAAGCAGCCCTGCATCCATACGAGCCAGGCTCGTGGGGACCTCGTGAGGCGGACCGCTTGGCTCTCGACGTGGGCGGCTGGCACAATCCCGAAGAAGATAAAGAGAGCACAGCCCATGATCCGAAAGCCGCGTAAAACTAACGGACTCAATTCGTCGTAGCAACAACGATAGCTACGACGAGCTGCAAACCACTATGCCGACCGTCTCAGTGTGCTCTGATAGTCAGCCACAAATTTCTGAATCCCCTTGGTTGTGAGTTCGTGTGCAAGGTCGAAGCTCTCCCACGGCTGGTCCAAATCTAGTTCTTTATACGGGATAGGTTTCAGGGCCTTGCCCTTCGCGTCGACCGGTTTGTACTTGAAATCCTGGTCCGGCATAGGAAAGCCTGCTGCCGCCCATTCCTGTAAAACCTTGCTCGGCACGGTTGCCAGCTCAGCACCTAGAAAGAAGGAACAAAGCAAATGGTTGATGGTGCGTATGCTTGCGGCCAAGACATGCACATGGCCGTCGCTGCGTTCGTACATCTTCTTGATATTTCGGACTAGGTCCATGCCGTCTTCGCCTTGATCGTCAAGCCGGCCGACAAATGGTGATACATACACTGGCTCCTTCGATCCCTTGGTTGCGGCATACACGGCAGCGGCTTGCTCCTGCGAAAAGCACAAAGTCATGTTGACCCGAATACTCTTTTGCACCGACATTTCTGCGGCTCGCAGGCCCTCGTGGGTGCACGGATATTTCACATATGCGTTGGGAATCCATGTGAACATTTCCTGACCCTGGGCGAACATCTCCTCGGCACGGCTATCAAGATCTGCGAATACCTCAATGGACACGCCGGCATCTCCCACAAGTGGAGAGATGCTTTGCACAATCTTCTTGTAGGCGTCTTTTTCTTCTTGCTCACTCAACTTGTGACCGGATGCGAGGCGCCTTTGAATCTCCGGGTTCTTTGCGATCAGGGAGGGGTTGGTGGTCTGCCCATCAACAAACCCGATCAAGCTCTTAATTCGGAGGGTTTCTTCGGGATCTCCACCGTCTACTAGAAGTTTTGTCTTGGGCTTATTTGTCAGCATGCTGCTCACCTTGAGAAACCCTTCCTTTTTGCCATGCCCGACCGACATCCTCTCCCCCGGCGAGGACACGCTTCAGTATCCGGCAAAATCCTCCGTTCGGATGTCGTCTTCGTCAATGCCCGCGCTCACAAGCATCTCTTTCATGCCGGCTACCATGGCAGGCGGCCCGGCACTGTAATAGATGGGGCCTTGTAGGATGGCTAAATGCCTGGACAGCATCTCTTGGTCTATCGGAACTGTCTCGCCTTTCCATTCCTTTTTGGAGTTTGACATTTCTGTCATTGTGCAGATCAAGTGGAAGTTGGGATTCGTCTTCTCCAGGTTCTGCAGAGCATCCAGGAAAGGTGCGCCTTCGGGCCGCCGATTGGAATAGAAAAGATACAACTTGTGCGGGAGGCGGTCGTGATGGGCTTGCCGCACGATGCTGAGAAAAGGTGTGATTCCGATTCCGCCTGCGAGGAACACGGCCGGCTTCGCACGATTCTTGTGTAGGGTGAAAGAGCCTGCGGCTGAGCCTATTTTCACTTCCGTGGCCAGTGGCACTTTCTTCAGCGAGCGCTTGAAAGCAGTGTCCCGCATCCGGGTGGTGAAGACTAATTCGTTTTCGAATGGAGAACTCGCGATCGAAAAAGTGCGCGTGTTCCCCTCGCCATCAGTTTCCGGCGGGTCGGCAAGTGTCACGTCGGCAAACTGCCCTGCTTTGAACCTGAATTCGGATGGCTTCTCGAAGTGAAAGGCCATCGTACCTTCCGCTACCTCAACTCTGCTCAACAATTTGGATTCGTAACCGACGATCGGAATTTCTCTAGCGCCATGCTTTTATCTCCGTTACGAGAGTAGTGCCACCCGCCCTCACGCCTTACGATGCCAGCCGGACGTCGAATTCGATTCTCACTTCGTCTTTGGCTCTAATCCCCGCTTTTCCAGGAGGCTTGATCTCGAAATCGGTCTGCTTCACGATGGTCTCGCCGGTGTAACGGCCGTCCTTTAGCGCAACGTGCACCGTGACCGGCCGCGTCTGCCCGTGCAGCGTCAGATTCCCATGCAGCGTCCACCGCCCCTGGCCGGCAGGCTCCGCGCCTGTGGATTTGAACACGATCTCCTGATGATGCTCGCTATCGAGCACTTCCGGCCCTAGCATCGTCTTCTGCACTTCGGCGCGATCTTTCTCGGATTCGCCCTTGTCGATCACGCGCAGCGCACGCGCATCCACGTGTATCTCAACCGCAGGATGCGAACCTGTGTCTGCCGTGCCGCTGTGAATCGCCGCGTGCACTTCGTGCTCGTGTCCCAGCCCAGAGAATACTCCCGTCTTGCCGACGTGGATCGTTAAGGTGGATTTCTGCGTGTCGATGTTATGTTGTTGGGCGCTCACGCTCAGCACGCACATCAAGCTCATTGCCGCCAGGAAAACGGTTCGCCTCATCGCTCGCCTTTCAAACCCAAGTTTGCGTTTAGCTCCAACAGTGACGGTTCCGGTCGACTAGCCACGTCAGGGGCGCCACCTTCATCATCCATCCGCGACACAGCCTTTTCGTCTAACAGCCGCTGAGTGGACGAAAAAGATTCAGAGGCGGGGCTTTTCTCTCTTCGCCAAGAAATGGTCAACAGCAAGGCACTCTCTTCCAGCGCTTCGACGTCATGCAATACTCCGCAGTCGAGCACCAACAACTGGCCCGCCGACACCTCCACCTTTCGATCAGTCAGATGTATACAGACTCGCCCCTTCAGCTGCTGAATGGATATCCTTCCCTCTGCTCTGTGCTGCCGCATTCGTGTACCGCTTTTCATCAGAATCAGAACGATTCGGAAGTCCGGATATTTCGCGAGGGTTTTGGAACTCCGCCCAGTCTCGCGCTGCCAGGAGTCTTCTCGCCGGAGTTGCTGCAACTCACGATCCAAGTCGATTTGCAGCAGAGGTTCCGCTAATCCGGGCAATCGATTCAATGCTTCGATGCCATCACCGGGATGGCAAGTGGTGAGATTCGTGGACATGATGAACACCTTCCTCCTGTGCATCTCCGTCGCACCTATGTGCAAGCCACTAAACCTGAACCCTGGGGCGGCACAGGGCTGCCGAAAGTTCGGGAGACCCTAGAAGACCATGATCGACGATGTGTTGCGGCGAAACTGGTCAACATTGCACAGCGCTCGATAGATCTCACGAAGCGGCATTCTGCCAAAGCGGCTTGACGGCCAGGCCAACCTCGGAACGCGTTGGTTGGTGTGCGCGACATGCTGAACCAGCCGCTGGAAGATGAGCCGCAGTGCGTGAGGGATGACCTTCAGACCTTGTCAGCAGATTAACCGAAAGCGCTTTGAGCAAAAGTGCGTCTGGAACCGATAGGGTCTAGGTTCCATTGATGCGAAGGTTGCGGTCGTTTAAACTCTCAGTCTCATGAGCGAGAAGAACACTCCACCGAACCGGCCCAGACTCAGAGTCGTAAAATGGCTCAGTTCAACTCCAGTCGTTGCTATATGCGCACATTGCAACCGGGAGTTCAAAGCGCCGATGAGTGCTCTCACTCGGACAGTCGATGCCCAGGCCAACCTTCAGGAGCAATTTGACAGACACAAATGCCAGATAGCGGCTGCGACATGAGATTCGCCGTGCTACTTCCAAGCTCGATCTTCCTTTTTCGAAGCAAACGTCTCGGTGTTTGGCATCAACTCCGGAGCGGCATTCGCGACGCTCATTGGCCGAGTGGTGGAAGTGCACCTGATGATCGCACTGGTCAACGTGGCCTTCTATTTTCAACGCCCTTTGTTCTGCGACGCGCGAGCGGCAACTACCGAGCCGGTCTTGAAGTCTTGATCGGGGATGATCAGAAATCTGGGTCCGATTTGGGTCTGGTAAGCCGGGTCAAAGAACTCCTTAGAGGATCAAGAACGGGCTGTCAGTACCGTTGGAATCCAATAAGTTGCACGTCGTTGTTGCCCTGTCACGGCACGGCCAAATGGAACGGCGTGCCGCTGCCTAAAAAGTTCGCCAAGCGTCTATCGAGGATGCCCAAACCACAACGGTTCCGCCATCGACGACGACCGTCTGCCCAGTACTGAATCCTTCCTGCACAACACAGCGAGATTATTTTTAGCGCGTGTTCAGTTTCTCGAGTGCTCGCTTCAACTCTTCCAGCTTCTGCCCAGCCTCGCCGAGCTTGCCCTCCGCCGTCAGGCGCTGGTAGTCGGCAAGGTCTTTGGCGGCTTCCGCGATGAGCGCGTTGAGATCCGCTGCGGGCTGGGGTTTCGCGGCGGATGCCGCTGTTTTTCGGTCCGACTCCGCCGGGACTGGCGCAGAGCTCATCGACGAGACGGCTCCTCCGAAAAGGGACGCCAGTGCCGACTCGAAGGTTGGTCCGTATGCCCGCCGATCTTGCAGTGCGAGTACGACCAGACGCAATTCCGGCATCGGACTCCGCTCAGCCTGCAGGTAGATCGGCTCCGCATACAGTAGCGCGCGCCCGATCGGGATCACAAGCAGAGCCCCACGCCGCACATGCGAGCCTTGCTGATTCCACAACGTCAATTGTCCGGAAAGCTGCGCATTCTGATCGATTCGCGCCTCGATCTGCAGTGGTCCATCGACCAGCTTCGTCTTGGGAAAGTTGTAAACCACCGACGTACCGTATTGTTCGCCGTCGCTGCGCCCGGCGATCCAGCCAATCAGATTATTCCGGTTCGCCGGGGTGAAGGGCAGAATCTCCACGAACTCTTCGCCGGTTTCGCCTGGCAGTTTCATCAGCACGAAATTCGGTTCCATCGCCTGTGTCGTTTGCTGACCTCCCTCGCTCAGGCCGACTTCTGTGGCCAGCGTCCACAGATCCTCCCGGTTGTAGAATGCTTCCGGATCCGTCATGTGGTACAAGCCGTAAACTTCCGCCTGGAGTTTCAGCAACATCTCGGGATAGCGAATGTGTTTCCGCAGCCCGGCCGGCATCGTCGACGCATCCTTGAACAGGCTTGGAAAGACGGTGCGGTAGCCAGCTATGATCGGATCCCCTGTATCAAAGACGTAAAACGTGGTCGTGCCATCGTAGGCGTCGACTACCACCTTCACGCTGTTCCGCATGTAGTTAATCAGGTCGTTGCCCAGCCGGTAATGCGTCGAGTACGGATAGCTGTCTGAAATCGTGAACGCATCCATAACCCACGACAACCGGCCGTCGTCTCCGAGCACGATATACGGATCCGGATCGTAGGTGAGGAACGGCGCCAATGCCGATACGCGCTCGCGCACATTGCGCCGCATCAGCAGTCGGCTATCCCTATTAATGTCATCGCTGAACGGAAGCTTTGCGAGGTCGTCGCGGTCGAGCGCGATGATCATTCGTCGCAGGAAACCGCCGAGCACAATGCCGCCATTGCCTTCGTACGATGTCAGATTGTTGGTCTGGCCTTGCGGATAGTTGAATTCCTTCTGCCGAGTCTTGACGTAGACATCTGTGTTAGTCAACTCGCCGAAATACACCTCTGGACGTGTGACAGCCAGACCGTGCACCGTGCTCTGAACCGGCATGTTGCTCAGAATCAGCATGGGTAGACCCTCCGGCGTGAATCCATTCACCGGGTTCATCGTGATGCCGTACCCGTGAGTGTAGATCAGCTTCTCGTTAATCCAGTTGCGACTGCTCTCCGGCAGCTTATCGACGTTCAGCTCGCGCGTGGCGAGCATCACCTCGCGAATCGCCCCGTTGATTTCATATCTGGGGCGGTTCGAGCGATTGCTCGACGATCATACGATCTTCGGGGGCGTGACCTACACGGACGCGCACGTCACGCTCACCGGGATGCTCGTCGTCTGCGCGGCAAAAGCGGCGGCGACGGCGACCGTGCGGCGGTTGCATCCGCGGCCAGTCCATGGACTCAGACATTGCTCACTCCGTTTTCATCAGCCTGTCGATTGTCCGCATAATACTCTCTCCCGTTCGGCAACCTCTTGAAACGCAGGAACGATTGGTAGGCGAAGCCATGACGAACACCGCTCAGCGTGTCGCCAGCGCAGTCTGTCCTGTCACAAACGGGCGCGGGATACCAGCTCTGCAGTTTCGGAACACACGCCCGAAGGTGTAGGGACTTAAGACAATTCGCAGGATAGACCAGAAAACTGAAATCATCCTGAAGCACGCGCAAGGGCCGTTGCGAGAAAGCCAGCAACGCGATTGGCAGTCGCCTAGAATACCAGCAGGAGGCTGTGCAGAGCCTTGAGTCAGCATCCGCTACGGTTGGTGTTGTCCTTTGCAGGAGTCGCGATCGTCACGTTCGTGGCGTACCACCTGATCCCGGTCAATACGACCACTGTCGGGTTTGCATATCTGTTGCTTGTGCTGGTCATTGCGAGTGCGTGGGGGTTTCTTGAAGCTGCGTTGGCCTCAGTCCTCGCGACTCTCCTCTTCAACCTCTTCTTCTTCCCACCGGTCGGCAAGTTCACGATCGCAGACCCGCAGAACTGGGTCGCCTTGTTCAGCTTTCTGGCGACCTCGCTCATTGCCAGTCGCCTGTCGACTATGGCTAAGCGCCGGGCCCTGGAAGCGATCGAGCGGCAACGAGACCTTGAGCATCTGTACGCGTTTAGCCGTGCCATGCTCCTAATTGACAGGACTGCCCCCTTCCCACAACAACTTCTTGACAAGCTGGCCGAGATCTTCGAACTTCGTGCAGCAGTACTGTTCGAGCGTAATGCCAGCGCGTTCTATCGGACGGGGAGCCCAGATGTTGGTATTGAGAACCTGGACGAGCAGCTTCGCGAGGTAGCATCCCATGGAATGTCGCCCTCCGACCCAAAACGGCAAGCGATCGTAGTGGGCGTGCGGCTCGGCGCGGAGCCGATAGCAAGTCTGGCACTGCAGGGCGGAACGATGCCCGACTCTGTTCTCCAGGGAATCGCGAATCTGGTTGCCATCGGTTTGGAGCGGGCGAGAACACAAGATCTTGCCGAGCAGATCGAGGCCGCTCGTCAGAGCGAGCAGCTAAGAACTACACTCATCGATGCTATGGCGCATGAATTCAAGACTCCGCTGACCTTGATCAAGGCAGCAACGACATCTCTCCTGTCCAGCCCAGATGGGCCGAAGGAGAGCAGGCAGGAGCAACTCACGATCGCCGACGAAGAGGCCGAGCACTTGAGGAAACTTATCGACGACGCTGTGGAGATGGCTCGCCTGGATACCACCCACATCGATGTTCATCCACAGATTTCCGATGTGCAGGAGACCATTCGCGAGAGTGTCGCTTCGATGGAGAGCGAGATCGACGGTCGGTTCTTCGAAATCGTCTGCGATAACCAACCGCCCTATCTTGCGTTCGATAGGCGTTTGATGAAGCTTGCTGTGAAGCAGCTTATTGACAACGCTTTGAAGTACTCCCCTGCAGACAAGCCGGTTGCGATCCGCGTGCTTGGCAGCAATGGCACATTGACGATTGAGATCACCGACCACGGGCCCGGCATAACCGTCGAGGAACAAACACGGATCTTTCAGAGGTTCTACAGAAGCCCTTCCGTAAAAGATCAGATACCCGGCTCTGGTCTCGGCTTGAGCATTGCGCATAGCATTGTGCGAGCCCATAAGGGAGATCTGACGGTAACGAGTAGTCCTGGCGAGACGACGTTTCGAATCACTTTGCCGACGGGTTGCGCGGGAGACGATAGATGACTGCTGGCCGTGTTCTCGTCGTTGATGACCAAGCCCAGATCCGGCGTTTCATGCGAACCACTTTGGCCGGTGCAGGGTACGAGGTCGGCGATGCCAAGACGGGTGAGGAGGCACTCGAGAAAGTGCGAGAGTTTCGTCCGGATCTGGTTCTGCTCGATGTCAATATGCCCGGCATGGGGGGATTGGCGGTCTGCAGAGAGATCAGAAGCGACGGAAACGTTGCCATCATTATGCTCACGGTTCGAAACTCCGAGGGCGACAAGGTTGCGGCACTGGATGCTGGTGCAGACGATTTTGTTACCAAACCATTCAGCACGCCGGAACTGTTGGCTCGCATCCGGGCGGCCCTCAGGAGAGTTCCGTTTCCTCCATCATCTCCGATCAGATTTCGGGTGGGCCAATTGGCAGTGGACTTTGCTGCGCGAACCGTCGCGAACGGGACCACGACGAAGCATTTGACCCCGAAGGAACTCGATCTTCTCCGCTATCTGACTCAGCGTGCGAATGAAGCAGTCTCACACCGCGAACTACTGCAGGCAGTCTGGGGGCCAGATTACGGCGATCAGGTCGACTACCTCCGTGTTTTCATCAAGAACCTGCGTAAGAAGATCGAGACCAACCCAGAACAGCCCGAATACATCAAGACAGAACCCTGGGTCGGCTACCGCTTCAATGGAATCATCGAATCTTTATAGAATCTTTATGGTTGTTCTATTACTTCTTCAGGTCTTTTCGCCTACTGTCGAGTTTCGAATCCTAGATGGTGGACCGAAGAGAAGTTTCACTAATCCTCGAACGCCTTGTCCCAGCAATCGGAGTGCCTGGATCGCTCGGTGGCTGGGAAGACGCCAGGTTTGAGTTCTCGGTTGTCTTTACGTCGTATGATGCAACGATTGCCGCGCTGAAAATGGCAGCCGCACTCGCGAGCGGCTTGAGCGCACGCATAACACTGGTAGTTCCTCAAGTTGTTCCTTACCCGCTCCCACTTGAAAATCCACAGGTGGTGCTTGAGTTCACTCAGAAGCAACTCGGTGAAGTCGCCAGCGACATTCCAGTCGAGACGACAATTCGCCATTATCTGTGTCGTGATCGATTAGTGACATTGAGCGCCGTATTGAAGCCGGGTTCAATCGTCGTCATCGGCGCCCGCAAGAAGTGGTTGCCAACGAGAGAAAAGATTCTGGCTCGGCGACTGCGTCGGTTCGGTCATGATGTGATCTTCACGGAAACAATCTAGGCAGCGTGTAGGACTCACGTTAGCTTCAAGTCCGCTCTCTGGATTACCTCTCGCCGCTCCGCGCGGGCGCAACGCCCGCCTCCCGAAGGGGGGGTAGACAAGCGCCTTGCAAGTCTTTACGAGGACGGTATTCGTCTGTGTTCGATCTCCCGGAGGTGCTCACGCATCCTGCGTAGCACTTCTTCCCGCTGGCTGTTGCTGAGCTCTTGCCGAAGTTCGTTGAGCGCGAAGTGGACGACGTCGTGGTGGTGAATCTCCTGTGGGGCCAAGTCGCTGCTAAGTTCAAGCCAAATGCTATGCAGGAGATCAATCTCCTTGGGAGTAAGACGTGGGGTGTGAGGCCCAAGATAGAAAATATGCTCTTGGCCAGTCGGGAAAAGAATTTCGAGCGTCAACTGCGGTTTGGGATCGGGTAAACGCTCCCACGCCAAGCCTGCCGTGCGCGCTTCTTCAGTGACAGGTTTGGTCGGGGAAGGCCCCAGGACAACGGTGGATGACTGCAGGCTTTGGGCGGCGCGCAGAATGGCGTCCCATTTTTCACTGGCTGCAGCGACGGCTAGGTGGACGGGCTTCCCCTTTTTCTCCGCTAGCTCTAGGGCGCGGGTGAAAAGCTTCTGTTCTTCGAGGCTGAAAAGTTGTTCCGGTGCCAACTCGTACTCTCCTATTCCCTGCAGAAATCGAAGATGGAGCACAACGACGTCCTGTTTATGCGAGTCGGCCCGGTCGAGAACTGCCCCGAGGTTATGAAGTGTGTTGTAGTTCCGGACCATAACCAAGATGTTGCCGGGACGAACACCCAAGACGTCGGGAGTCAGGTCCTCGCCCGGTTCTAAATTGAACTGATCGAGTTCCGCGTGAGCCGTAGCCCGCTTCTTGGTCATTCGCTCGGAAACTGTGAAAATGCCGAAAAAGATGATGGTAAAGGCCACTCCTGACAACGTGGCGACTTGCTTCGTGAAGAGATTAATAAGGCACAAAGCAAACAGAGTTACAGTTATCAAGCCCAGACCCAGGGGAACCTCCAAGGTACCCAACTTCAGGTTCAAGGGGACGCGAAATTCCCGCTTGCCAGGTTGCTTGTAGCGAAGCACAAGTACGGCGAGGCCCTTCATGGCGAAACTCCACATCACACCGAACGCATAAGCCTCGCCCAGCACGAAGATATTTCCTCGGCTGAGGAGAATGGTGAGGAGTTGGAGCCCCACCACCAGATTCAGGATGCGATGAGAAGTGCCGAAACGCTGGTGCGGTTGGCGAAACCAATGCGGGAGAATTCCATCCTCGGAGACCCTGTTCAGGACCCCGTTAGAGCCCACAATGGCGGTGTTGACGGCCCCGGCCAGCATTAAGACACCGACCACTACTACGAACGCTCGGAAAGCGAGCCGGACCGACAGAGGACCGACGAGGTGCATTGCTAGTCCGCCGATTGGATTATCAAAAAAATTGTTCCGCACCGAATCCGGGATGATCATCACCGCGAAGAATGCCACCCCCGCGGTGAAGATGAGGCTGTAAGCAAAGATCACGAACCCTGCTTTTTCCAGATTTTTCAGCTTCGGATGCTCAATCTCCCGATAAACCTGAGCCATCGTCTCTTCGCCGCTCATAGCCAGGACGGAATGGCCCAACCCAACCAAAATCCCTATCAGCCCGACGGTATACGGCAGCGAAGTGTGTCGCAGCCAGCCTAGCGCGTCGTTTGAATACACAAGATTCGAGAGATGAGGCCAGGGCGGAAGGTGAGCCCCCCGCACCCACAGCGTATAGACGCACCACACGATCATCATGACCACCATCACCGTGGTCACGTACATGATTCTCAGAGCCTTCTCGCTGGACTCGGGGATACCTTTAATGTTCTGCCACCAGAAGTAGACGGTGACTGCGCCGGCAAAGAGCGCAGCTGTCCAATTCACGTTCAGCATGAAGCTGGAGTGGGCATGGCGCAGAAGCTCGTTCAAGAGACCCACCAGGTATAGGCCAGCCGATACGCCGCTAATCGGTCCCGTCAGGATGTAGTCGAACATCAGGGCTGAAACGGAGAATTTTGCTAGGGTTCCGCCCATGGCCTCCTTGACGACGCGATAGACGCCGCCACGCACAAACATGCTGCAGCTCTCGATGTAAACGGCGCGCACGGCATAGGAGAGCAACATGATGGCCAGAATGAACCAAGGGGCTGTTTTCCCGACGAAGTGTTCAGAAATCGCGCCCGCGTAGAATGCGGACGAACCCATGTCGTTGAGTACGATGGCCGCTGCACGCCAAAAAGAAATGAATGCCAGCATTGCGGTTGTGGCGACCAGCACGCGTTGAGCGCCATTCATGACGACACGTGGTGAGGTTCGTCCAGAATTGTTAAGCATTCACGTTCCTTCAGTTCACCGACCAGCCCTACTTGTGGTGGGGTTTTCTCGAATCTGAATTATGGAGAGGGCTCTGGGAGAAAAGGAAGCCTTATAGCTGACTGCCCGTGAAAAAGTTATAAAGAAATCATAAAGATTTGTAGATCTGGCCAAAGAGCGAGATTTTTGAGGAAAACCAAAGAGCGTGAAATTGGTGTGAGACGATTGGTTCCCACCACTTGTTGGCGACCGCATGGTCACTCAGCTTCTTTGAGATGCGCGCCTTCACTCCGGGAGTCTTTGTATTCGAATGACTTATCAGGACGACTTGAGCCATATTTTCCGGTGCAATCTCGACCGCGCAGGATCAGCAATAGCGGATCACCGCGTCTTCTGTAGCTTTCGCCATTTTGCCCATCGTGCTTTTTGAGCAGAACGAATCCGAGCAATTGCGGCCGCGGACATCTTGCGCCGTTTCCTGGGAACAATCGAAACAACCTTCTGGCCTTTTGCTTTGGCCCACCGTCATCAAGTCCATTTCGAGGTCTACGCCTAAAGCAGCAATTCCGCTGACTGTAGCAGCCTTGAGCTGTATGGCTGGATTCTCATCCGCCGAGACTCCCACGTAGAGGCCCGCCGTGCGCTGCGAGGCCAAGTCTCTGAATCGGCCAGCAGAATCTGCAATCCTGCGAAGCACATCATCCACTCCTTGTCGGAGTCGCTCTCCGACAGTCATAGGATTCTCTTCAACTTCCGAAACGGATTCTAGGCACCATGAGTTTGTTTCGTACGTCTTACCGGTCTTTCCCCGAGGGTCTCCAATGCCCCACGATTTATCTGGGTTCAGGCCGATCCGAGCCGGCATGTCCTGCACTGTCATGTCGGCGCACTCCACGAAGAGCCATACTGTCATTCTCGCCATATTTTGTGATGGTCTACCGGACAAGCCCTGACGCACAAGTCTTTTGCAACCAGTTGATGTAGTCAGGCGATTACACCAATAGTCCCCGGCGCGGTCGCCACGGAAGGGATTTTGGAGTGTTGGCGATTTCTGGCCAAATCCCGCGACTTGAACAGCTCGCTACCAAGCGTGTACTTTTAGGTACCAACCTGGGACATTCGGCTTTGATCCACACCCCACCTTCCCGGTCTTCGAACGTCATTCTCTGGAAACGGTCTGCGCGTGGCGCGTGCCTTTTCCTGCTTGCCGTTCTGGGGTGCCTGCAAGCCAGCGCGCAACAGAAGCCCGCGTCACCACTCGATGAATTTGATCGGCGATTTGCCGCTGCGAACTCGGCGAAGGAGGCGGGTGACTTGCCCGCTGCCGCTGCCGCCAGCGAGAAGATAGTCGCCCTCGGACTGCGCGAAATGGGAAAGTTGCGCCTCTTTGAAGCCGCATATCCCGAGGCCGCCACGTTCTCCCGCAGGTCCCTCGAGTTCGAGGAGGTTGCAGATGCGCACGTCGATCTCGCTGCTGCCAACCTGTTTACCGGCCGGTTGGACGACGCACTCAAAGAGATCAGTCAGGCTCTTGCCGCCGATCCACGCAACGCCACGGCCTGGACCATTCAGGGCCAGGCGCAGATCAAGAAAAAGGACTACCGCGCCGCGGTGGAGTCTTTCCAGAAGTCCCTCGAGATTCGTCCCGACCGCGAAACCAGCTACGCTCTCGCCAGTTGTTTGCTCCGATTAAAAGAAAAAGAAAAGGCCGAGGCCATTTTCCAGCAGATGACGGTGGCGTCCGGTGATCGCAGCGGCCTGCATCTCTTGTTCGGCGACGCTTATCGAAAAGCCACCCTGTACGGCGACGCTATCCGGGAGTTCCAGCGTGCGCTCTCCCTCGATCCCAAAGTTCCAAACGGCCACTACTTTCTCGGCCTGACCTACTTGATACAGAACGAATGGGTGCTCACGCCGGAGTCTCGCCGGCAATTCCTCGAGCAACTGCGAGTCGACCCTGGGAATTTTTATGCGAACTATCTGCTGGGCTATATGTCGTTCAGTTCGCACCAGCCGGAGGCGGATCACTACCTGGGGGAGGCGGCGAGATTGAATCCGTCTTCATCGGAAGCCTGGCTGTACTTGGGACTGAATGCCTACCGCCGCAAGGAAAATCAGCGCGCGGAGCGGCTTTTCCGGAAGGCAATTACACTCGCCGAACGTAGCGGCGTAGACGCTCACACCGATATCCGGAAGGCCTACACCAGTCTTGGCCGGATCCTCATTGCTTCCGGAAGAGCAGCGGAAGGGGAGCAATACTTCGAAAAGGCACGCGCGATTCAGCGAAACATCCTCGCCGATAACCAGGAAGGCAGTGGCATGGGTGATTCGGGTGGATCCGGAGTTTCTTCAGCCGATGTCCCCAGCCTTCCGCAAAACGAGCCGCCGGTTCCCCTGGGGGGGGCGGGCAAGGATGCGGCCACGCCGTTAGGCAGCAACGCGCTGTCGCACGCCAAGCTGACGCAGGGCCAGGAGAGGCAGGCAGCGGCCCAGGAAGAATTCTTGCGCTCTGTTCTGGGTGGTGCCTTCAGTGATCTGGCCACGGTCGAAGCAATGCAGGAGCAGTATGCCGTAGCTCTCGGACACTACCAGGAAGCGGAGGGATGGGATCCCAAAGTACCCAACCTGATGCGCAATCTCGGGTTCACGGCCTATCGCGCCGGGAACCAGCCGGAAGCCATCCGGGCATTGCGAAAGGCGCTGGCACTTGCCCCGGGTGATGATGAGGCTCGCGCGGTTCTGCGAGAACTGGGGACTACTGTCCCCGGGCAGGTTCCGCAAAAGAAGGAAGCCAAGAAGCCATGAACGTGAGCGCGACGGACAGCAATTGAATCCGCAACCATTACTTTGCATTCGCGTCCTGCTCGTCGGCGCAGCGGTGCTGCTTGCACCGATGGCTTTGAGTCAGGAGCAACATCCGGCCGCGCCTGCTCCTCTGCCGAACGCCAAGAAGGTTCAGTGCAATGGGAGTTGCCCTCGGCGAGTACCTGCACAATGGACGTCCTTCCATCTACGTGACAAATTTCGGCGACGACTATAGCGACCTGTATCGCAACGACGGGAACTGGATGTTTACGGATGTCTCTTATGCGTCAGGGGTAGCCTTGCCCTCCTTTCCTCTTGTGAAGTGGGGCGATGCATTCGTGGATCTCGACAACGATGGCTGGCTGGATCTGGTGGCGGTGAGCGGTCATGTCTATCCGCAAATGAAAAGGTGTCTGCCAGCAGTGGTTACGCGCAGACCAAGCTGCTCCACATGAACCAGAAAGATGGCACCTTCTGTGACGCCGGCAATCTGGCCGGACCGGCTCTGGAAGAAAGACGCGTGTCACGGGGCCTGGCGGTCGGGGATCTGTTCAACGACGGCAATGTGGACGTCGGGGTCGAGGATCTCGATAGCGCGCCGATGATCCTACAGAACCACGGTGTTTCCGGCCGCCACTGGAGTTCCAGCCGCACGGCCACGTCCAGTACAACTCGACGGCCAGCTTCCTCGTGGCAAATATCGCGTCGAAGCCAGTGACTTCGTCACTGCAGTCGATGTTTCATGGAATGAAGAATGGAATGGCACCGAGCAGAGGCGGCACTTTCGACTTCAAGTCGACAAGCTCTTCATCGAGTCAGCACCCGGGCCAGTATCATGTTTCCAGGAAGAACTGATTTTCGCAGGCAAACCGTCTTCCGTGTAGGCTCGCCTGAAATCAGGAAACTTATTCAATAATTCTTTGACTAAAGTTGGATCGACGGGGTTGTCGATCCGCGCGGCCGCCTTTGACACATACGGTCCGACGGTTCGAACTCTGCGGCAGGTTCTGGAAGCGGTCCATGCGTTGGCAGCTTACGTCCGAGACCTGATGCTCCCAAACCCCGACAAGAAATCCGCATGACCTCAGGTGGGCAGCCTAATGATTGCTGATTCGCTGGAGGGCCTGGGCTGCTTGGCGGACGACATTCGGGTCTCTGGCGGCTGCTGCTTTGCGTAGGTGCTCAGTCGCGCTCCGCAGATCTCCTTGTGCGGCCAGAATCAACCCTAAGTCCAGGTGTACCAGACTGAGACCAGGCTGTAGTTTCACCGCCTGCTGATACTCGCTCACTGCCTCCGACAATCGCTGGTCTCTAGCGAGAAGTCCACCCAACAATACGTGGCCTTCAGCAAGATTAGGATCCGCGTTCACTGCGGCCTGCGCTTGTGTCCGCGCTTCGTCTAACCGCTGGGCGGCTACCAGCGCCAGAGCATAGTTATAAAGGTAGGGTCCATAGTCCGGACGAAGATGCGTTGCTTTTTGGAAGCTATAGAGAGCCATAGACATTTCATTCTTCTTCCCTGCCAGCACCCGCCCCATCAGATCGTAAGCAGCCGCGTCGTACGGATCAATGCTTAATGCGCGTTTTAAGGCTGTTTCGGCAGGTTCCATCTGCGCTTCGCGGACAAAGAGGGTGGCAAGGTTCAGGTCGCCCTCCGGCAAATCTGGATCTAGCGCAAGCGCTTTCTGAAGTTTCTCGATTGCGCGACCGGTTCGCCCAAGGTCGGCCTCAAGCATCGCGTATTGATTCCAGGTGCTAGCGTCGAGAGGTGCCAAGTCTAGCGCGCGGTTCAATATCTGCTCGCTGCGCGAGACATTCCCCGATGTTTTCAAACTAGCGGCAAAGGACCGTAATGCTGTCACAGATTTTGGGTTGATCCGAACTGCCTGTTCAAACGCTCCAACGGCCGCTTTCGAATTTCCGCTGTTTTTCCAGGCATCCCCAAGTGCGATGTAGAACTCCTCCTCGCGAGGAGGATGTTGGTTCATTTCTCGGGCCAGGTCGGCTACTCCTTTCTCCAGATTATTC
Organism: uncultured Acidobacteriota bacterium; assembly: GCA_963765755.1. Taxonomy (GTDB): domain Bacteria; phylum Acidobacteriota; class Terriglobia; order Terriglobales; family Acidobacteriaceae; genus Gp1-AA133. Next base: position 24,925 of record CAVXXV010000006.1, read on the forward strand.
TGACGAGCCACTTGCGCTACAGCAAGGTATCGGCTGTTTTCGCTCGTTTTCGGCAGGGGCGACGGATAATACGGGACCACTTCTCCGTGGTATTCCTCAGCATCACTCAAATGGCGTTCCTGAAGCTCTGCCTGAAGATTACGCATTGGGACCTTACGCTGAATGAAATGGTCCGTGATAAGTGCGTGAACTACATCCTCAGTTCTCCTTTTTGGCATGTGGCACGAAACGCAGTCAGCTGCATCCGGGTGCTTGCCCTGGGCAACCAAGGTGCTAATGACGGGTTCATGACAATGACGGCATTGTCCGGAATAGTAGCTTGTCGCTTCCTCGCCCGCGGGGAGCTTGCGATGTGGATCATGGCAGGACAGGCATGTCAGCGCCCCCTTGCTCTCTAGAAAGCAACGAGATTTCCGAAGTCGATATGCAACACTCACGAATTCAAATTTGTCATCGTATCCGGTGTTAGGGGCATGATCGAAGTACAGGACAAAGTCCTCAAGGGGTTGCCCTGGGATGTAGGAAAATATCCCGCGATCAAATCGTCTCACTAAAGCTGGGAAGCGGCCGCTCGTCGGCTCCAGGTGGCACTGCATGCAGAGTTCCATCTGGAGCTTTGAACTTAGCCGTGCAGGATTCACAATCCTGCTACTGATGTCCGAAAACTCAGCGCCTGCCTGGGCTGCTCGAATATGTTGGCCGCCCGGACCATGGCATCGTTGACAATCAATCCCTTCAGGAAGGTCCCCAGTAAAGACCGGATCAGCGTCCGGAACATCGCTTCCGGAGGGCACTTGAGGATATCCATCGTGACAAAATACGCATCCATACGAAACCAATCGCCGGGTCTGCGGGTGACGGGAATCGAATCCCGGACTCATGCCCCAATATCCACCTCGTTCCGTATACCAACCCAGAGGAAGTTCGATCAACGTTCCTCGAGTGGTACGGTGTAGGTAGGACCTCGAGTGGTCGCCTGCACCTATCACGTAGTCAATTTTCATCTCTTCTACATTCGTCTCATTTCCGTCGGGGCCGATTTGCCACCGTCTCTGGTAATAGGCCTGGTCGCGAAAAATCATCGAGAAGTGCGTGTCAGACAAGGAGTGGTAGAACTGCGTGTTCCCTTTATAGTCTTCGATTGTGTTCGCAGGAGCGGGCTTAAATAGGGATTTGGCCATTCCCGTCTGCCGATAGTTTTTATAGATTTGACTATGGCAACCCGCGCAAAGCCGGGAGTCGACGTATTCATTTACTGGAGTGCTTTTAGGTGGGGTGACGCCTGCGACTGGTATCCCGGCTTGTCCCCAGGTACCCACAATGAGTCCACCCACGCAGAAAATGAGCCCGACCACGCAGCAGAGGCTGAACCAGCACTGAGACTTCATATCGGCTCCTTGCACCACTCGTTCCCAGATGGCGACTCCGCGTATTCGGGCATCTCGCCGGTAAGAGACCCGAGGAACTTGATCAAACCTGCGGGAGCTTTGAGCGTCTTCAAACTCCGGTAATAGATGTAAGCTACATCATTACGACAATGCAGAGGCTCGGTTTTTTGAAAGCAACGCGGTCCCGAAAACGGTGAAGCGCGGACTACATGAGCCCTGGAACGGAGTTGGCGAGCAATATCTGGCCTCCCTGGCCTGGTGCGATCGAAGGATTGGATCTGGTTGTCACAAGAGGCTCTCGCGGACACCGACATCCTCCTGCCGTACGACGATGGAACAAATGAGGTGGGCTGGGTAGATCTGATGCGATGCGGCCACCATTTGCCCGACCGGCAAGCATCCGCGACCTCCGAATCAAGCACGCTGGAAAATTCGGACAGTGTATTTTGGTCGTACACCCTACCGATGCTAGCGACCGACTGCGTCGCTAAAAATTAGCGTGCGTCGAGCCTTCGTGGGTGTAGAATCGCCGACGTCCCACCCTAAATAAAAACGAAATTCCATGCGCCAAGAAGTCCTCCCCTGTGCGCCTGGAGGAGGAGCCCAGGATGAAGTACCTTATTGCGGTCATTTTCTGCACCTGTGCGTTTGCCCAGTCTCAAGCACAGATGTTTTCTTGCCCGCGCAGAACGGAGGACATCCTCAATTACTTCGTGATGGCATACCCCGCACGCGTGGACCAGAACATGGGGCCGGGAAATGCGAATCCGATTTACAGTTCGATCGTTCCGGATTACGGCAACAATTCCTACGCCGCCACCGGCTATTTCATCTGGACCAAAAGTCCCAGTGGCTACCCCTGGGACATTAAGACATTCGACAACAACTTTATCTACGATCGGTCGACGGAACTGGGCTGGGATGATCCCACCAGTTTCAAAAGATTTAACAGCGATCTCGCCTTGTCCCAGCGATGCGTGCGGGTTGATCGAGCAGGAGCGACGCTCCGAATTCCATATTCGAATACGAAGTATCAATCGTATTCGCAATGCATGCCGTACCTCACCCAGCCGCTGGGCTACGTCACGAATTCACTTTCCGCTCCGACGTGGGTAAACGTGGGCAATGTCGGAATAACCAGGACCCGATATTTTACGTACAAGTATAGTTGCGATCAGAACTACGCCAACTGTCAGTACATGGAAATTTATAGTCTAGGATTCGGCATAGGGTTATTCGATTGGAAATACTATGTAAACAAGCAGGGATCCTTCGTGCTTCAGCAGGAATCTGTCATCAACAACAAACAGGGAGGCCAAACGACCCCATCCTTGCCCTGTACGAATAGTTACCAATAGCGGGCGTTCCTGTTTTCCGCTCCCAGCGGTACGACAACCAGGTTGTCTTAGCAGAATTAGACACGAGTCGACTGAAGCATCCTGATTTGGTCTAGACGGGAGTTTAACCCCGTGATAACCAGGTTCTCGGGAACCACCACAAGGCGCTCACCAACTCCAAATTATGGTCATGCAGAACTCTCTAGACTATCGCTAGCGCTACAGCGAGACTGACAACCTAATTCTGCAGCAGGTTCACAATTTCCTTTTCAAGAACTGAGACGTCAGTAGCGCCAATGTGCTTCTGATAGATGCGGCCATCCTTTTCTATGACAAAGGCAATTGGCAGCCCCAGAACTCCTCCGTAGAGTTCGCCAATCCTTGCGTTGCCCATTACTACTGGATAGTTCATCTTGAAGCGCAGGTAATAGTCGCGCACCGGTTCGGGTCCATCGTCCATGGAAACGCCGACGATCTGCAGGCCGCGATCCCGATATTTGTTCTGCAATTCGATGAAATGCGGTATCTCCTCCCGACAGGGATCACACCAGGTCGCCCAGAAATCGAGGAGAACTACTTTTCCGCGGTAGTCGGAAAGTGTGAAACGCCCACCCGTCAAGTCAGGCAAGGAGAAATCGGGAGCCAGCGAAAAGTTCGCGTGAGCGGCACGCCGGTCGCGGGCTCGAAAAGGACGCGCATGAAAATAGATTCCGAATACAACCGCAACGGCCACCATGCCGATGAGCAGCTTCTTCTTCACGGGAGGTCCGGGCCTAATCGCCCTTCGCCACGGGATAACCTTTGTCGACCCAGTCAGTGCCGAAATTGTTGGCGATGTACAGGACCTTCACGTTGGTGAAGCCGAGCGCGTGCAATGCATCGTCCGCGGGTTTCACGTTGGGGCAATGGCTCCAGGGACAACATCCACAATAAATAATGATGGATTTATTCCGAGGCAGAGATTCGGCGCGCTTTCGCAGTCGCTGGAGACCGTCCTCGGTGGAAGCCGGGCCGATGTACTCCGAACCAGGTATGTGCGCTTGCGAGTAAAGCACATGAGATCCAACCTGCAGCATCAGTGGCTTTTCATCCTTCGAGGCCTGGAGAATCTTGGCCAGTTCGTCAGGACTGATCAGCCGTGAGCTTGGAATGAGGCTTGCCTGATAGGCAAAAGCCACGCAGACCAATAGGGTTGATACCACCCAAAAGGTGAAAATTGCCTTTTGATTTTCGAGAATCCGATTCATTTCACTTCCGAGCGTTTGACTTCCTCAAAGCTGAACTGCTTGTCGAGCTTTTCGTGGGGCTTGCCGTCGACCTCGACATAGGGATAGACGAAGTAATTCAATGCCGGTCCATCCTGTTTAGGAGACAGAGAGATGTCGCGGCCGGTGGAGAGCTGTACGCGATTGGCGTCAACGCTGCCGAAGAAATAGTTTTCCTTCTCCTTCGCTTTCCACGCTTCTGAGATGTCGACAGGGACCCAGCCGGTTTTGGTCGCATAGAATTCGGCCCAGCAGTGGTAACCGGCGATGTCTCCTTTGTCCTTATTCTCGGGCAGAGGAAATCCGATATCGAAGCGCGCAGGGATCTTGTCGGCGCGCAGCATACCAATGAACGGAGAATGGAAGTCCGTGCAGTTGCCGTGCTTGGCGTCGCAGGCCCACAGCGCATCACCGCGTCCCCAGCCCGAGCCTGTCTTGTCGTAGCGCATATTCGTGAAGAGGTAGTCGTAGGCAGCCTTGGCTTTCGCGATCGCGCCGGACTGCGATCCGGTTACGTCGACCGCCAGCGCCTTGATCTTTCCATCCGTAGGAATCAAACTGTCTGGGGCGACCAACCGGTTCATCGACGCGGATACGAGGCTCGGCTTCTGGTCTTTGCGCTGCAGTTGCGCATAATCGCCGCGCGAGTATTCCCGGCGCGTGACTTCATACTCGAGTGTGAACTCTACTTTACCCGAAGAAGGATGCTGAATCTCGGCGTACATCATTCGATTGCCGTATTCGGAATCATGCGTCATCTGCGTTTTCGCTGGGGCCTTGACGGCCAGAACGCGCACCGCCTGATGCTGGTCGGTCTGCGGGACTGGAACCCATACGCGCACTTGCTTCGCGTCTGCGGGAATATCCTTCACCGTGAAGTTGTATGTAAAGCGGAAGGTGCGGGCTGGGGCGCTGAACTTTTGTACCTTCGAAGCGGTGTCGGCGGCCAACAGGCACGCCGGGTAAGAGAGCAACAGCAACGACGAGAGGACTCGCAGCCTCATGGAGACACTCCTTTATATTGGACCGTCGATTTTCAGGTGTGGAATCGGCGCGCGAACAGAGTGAGACGGTAGAGGTGAAACCATCAGACGGAGTGGAAGTTGCACGGCGGACATGGGACCAGATTCTACCAGCAACGGAGGCAAGCGATCAGGCCGAGAGGCAAGCCGCTATCGCCGACGAAAAATCATAACTTCATTAAAAGAAGGGTGAATGCATGTTGAAGGGTTCCGATCTGGTGTAGCATGCATTGCGTTACGAGGTTCACGATGACAACCAGCACAACCTCTGTGGCAAATGAAGTAACCAGGATGGCCGCCCAACCCTGCGCAGGATGCGGTCTGGCCATCGTTCGTGTGACGATCGGCGCGATGTTCGTCTCGGTCTTTTTTGAGAATCTGGGAAAAGGACTCTACACAGCGGCGGGTTACGCTGGCTTAATCAATTCCCTCATCAAGCCGAGCCACGCCCCAGCTGCTTGGAAGGCGGTAATGGGCTTGGCGGCAAGCCACGCCGCGCTGGCTGCTCCCCTGCAGGGCCTGACCGAGATCTCTCTCGGCATCCTGCTCCTCATCGGCCTGCTTACCCGGCCGGCCGCAATGGTGGCTTTTCTATTTCTCGGCAGCCTCTGGATTTCGGAGTTGGGCGTCGGGTGGATCTGGGAACTGTTGGTTCCGGTGATGGCATCGCTCGGGCTCGCGATCGGACGCGCGGGACGAAAATGGGGTGTCGACTCGTGGCTGGCACGGCGGCGGCCGTCCTCTCCCTGGTGGTGATCGGACCAAGTTCACGTGCGAGTGTCCGTCATCATTCCTACCCATAACGAAGCGAAGGCGATTGGCCGTGTGCTTGCCGATCTGCCTACCGATCCCGTCACTGAGGTCATCGTTGTCGATAGCAATTCGAACGACGGGACGCCCGAGATCGCCGCAAGAATGGGAGCGCGTGTGATTCAGGAGCCGCGCCGCGGATATGGGCAGGCCTGCCTCACCGGGCTGGCCGCAGCAAATTCCCCTGACGTAGTTGTGTTCCTGGATGGCGACTACAGTGATCGGCCGTCTGAATTGCCAATGCTGCTGGCTCCAATCATCGAAGGACGTGCGGACATAACACTCGGCTCCCGTTTGCAGGGGCAGAGATCCGATGGGGCGCTGCCTTGGCATCAGGTGTTTGGGAATCGTCTCGCCGCGAGCCTGATCAGGCTTCTGTATGGACTGGAAATCAGTGATCTCGGCCCGTTTCGCGCCGCGCGCGCGAAGGTGATTGGCGCCCTTGCGCTCGAAGAGGCCACCTATGGCTGGGCGGTCGAGATGATCCTCAAAGGCGCCCTGGCCGGATACCGCGTGGTGGAAGTCCCGGTGAGCTACCATCCGCGTATCGGAAAATCGAAGATCAGCGGTACGCTGAAGGGCACAGTCGGCGCCGGTTGGTTCATTCTCAGCCTGATCGTGCGATATTATTTTCGGCCAAGCGCCGGTATGCCACGGCAAGCCTAGGTCCGCGACAACATTTCATGAAATCCATCGGCGAGACGGCAGAGCGTTCGTCAGGCAGCGAACGTGTGCTCGTGATCATGGCGAAAGCCCCGAGGCCAGGTGCGGTCAAGACCCGCCTGGCTTCCAGCCTTTCTCCGGAAGCTGTCGTCGATTTCTATTGCTGTCTTCTGGACGACACGCTGGCGCTGGCGCGGTCACTGGGCGACGTGGAAGTCACCATCATGTGCCCGGGCTCGGACGTAAACGAGCTGACTCAATTGGCAGGCAATCGAGCGAGCGTAATTGCACAAAAAGGAGAGGGTCTGGCTGCGGGCCTGACTTCGGTGTTTGCGCACTTTGCGGAAGGGCATCCACGACACATCATTGCCTTCAACAGTGACAGCCCACACCTGCCGCGCGCTGTTCTCGAAGGAGCGTTCGAAGCACTGGCCACCCGTGATGTTGTTGTTGGGCCAACCCACGACGGAGGCTACTATCTGGTCGGGGCAAACGCTGCTCATCCTACGCTTTTCGCGAATGACGGAATGGGCACCAGCAGTGCGTTAGACAGACTTTTATCGCGCGCACGGGCTCTTGAGCTTTCCGTAGGATTCGCAGATCCTTTCTACGATATTGATGTCGCCGACGATCTGACCCGGTTGGCCGAAGAGTTGCGGCTTGCTCCGGAGAGGGCGCCACGCACAGCGGCATGGCTTAAGGTGTGGGAACTTGCGGCGGACCAGTCACGCGCGGGCAGGGAAGAATTGTGAGGGCCGCTCCGGAGTGGAGAGTGTCCGTACTCGGCGCCGCCTTGTGCGTGGCGCTAACGATCTGTTCACGCAACTTCGGCGATCGGGGTGGGCCGCCCTTCATGATGTCTTTGACCGCCGCGGGCATCGTATATCTCTTGGCGATCCGCGAGTTTTTTGCAGCGCCAGAATTTCCGCGGCGCGTCGTCGTCATTGGGCTCGTCCTGGCTGCTGTGTGGAACATTGAATTTCTTCGGCTGCCTGCGGGGCCAGATGACGATGTTCATCGATATGTTTGGGATGGCCACCTGCAGAGGCTTGGTTACAACCCCTATCTTGTCGTACCCAGTGATCCCGCCGCGAAGGAACTTCATATCGCGGAAACCCGCAATTTGAACAACCCAGATCTACCGAGTCCGTATCCGGCAGGGGCACAGCTTTTTTTTCGCGCAGTCACCGCGATTCAGGAGTCCACCTTCGCGCTGAAAGTAGCATTTGTAGTATGCGAGTCGGCGATCGTTCTCTTGTTGCTCGACATCCTGCGTTGCACGGGTAAGGGAGCGCACCTGGTTCTGGTATTCGCCTGGAATCCCATTGTTAGCCATTGAGGTGGCGGGCAGCGGTCACGTGGACATTGTTGGCGCGTTCTTGCTGGTGGTGTCTGCCGCTGCGCTCGTGCGGCGGTGGCGAGCGACTGCCGCCATTGGGCTTGGGCTGGCGATTGCAGTGAAATTCCTGCCGGTCGTGCTCTTGCCGCTTTACTGGAAGCGGGTTCGCATTCGTGACGCTGCGCTGGCGGCCGCATTCATCGCACTTCTATACGTACCATTCTTGAATAATGGCCGCATTCCGACCGGCTCGCTTGGCACGTATGTGCAGAGCTTCCGCTTTAACGGTCCCGTGTTTGCGACACTCGCCCTGGTGGTGCCTCCGCAGTTGCTGGCAGGGCTCGCAGTCGTCGTCGGCTTAGTGACTGCAGCTTGGTTAAGAAGCGCAGCGCCCGAATGGTCTCCGGACCAATTTGCATGGCCAATGGCGGCATGCCTTTTGTTCGCCCCCGCTGTATTCCCATGGTATCTTCTCTGGCTGCTGCCATTTCTGACGTCGGCCTCAACGTTGCTGATCATCCTCTGGTCCGTGAGCGTTATCCCCACGTACGTAATGTGGCACTTCCGTACACTTGGGCGTCCGTGGGGAGCGCTTCCTGGTTGGGTCATGCTGCTGGAGTATGGATGCTTGGCGACTGTCGGTGCCATAATTGCATTACGCCGGCTCATGCGGCCGGAATTGCCTCAACACCCGAGCGAACTCGTTTAATCAGCTGATTGCACCAAGATGCGACTTCTGTATCCGGAAGCCGCGGGGGCTCATCCAAAGACAACATCCTTCAACTTACTGAGGAGCGAATTCTATGAGAAATGCCCGCCTTCGTAGTACGACGATCGGCGTTCTGCTTTGCGGACTGCTGGTCTTGGCTGCAAACTCCTGGGCGCAGGAGCGCGCGCCGATTCTCGATCAAATCGCCAAGACCTACGGTATCGACTCGTGGGATCAAGTTGAAGCTGTCCGCTACACCTGGAACGCAGATATTCCCGGACTCTTCAAAGCTGCTCACAAGTGGGAGTGGGAGCCTAAGACGAACAAGGTGTCCTACGAGGGGACGGACAAAGACGGCAAGCCGGTCAAGGTTTCCTATGTACGCACCGACCCCGGCAGCCAAACCGACGCCGTGAAGAACGAAGTCGACCCGAGTTTCATCAACGATAGCTATTGGACTCTGTTCCCCTTCCATGCTTATTGGGACAAGAGCGCCAGCGCGATCGATCAGGGCAAGTTTAACCTGCCAGTGGGCCCGGGCATGGCCGAGTTGGTCCCCATAAAATATCCCGCAGATGGCGGTTACACACCCGGCGACACTTGGGATCTCTACGTCGGTAATGACAAGCGCGTAGTTTACTTTGTCTATCACCGTGGCGGGGCCAAGCCGCCGAGCCGCGTCTTCGCAACGTGGACAGGCTACAAAAAGGCAGGTCCCATTCTGTTCTCAACCGAACATCGCGGCACCGCCGATGGCAAGCCCCTGCACATCTGGTTGTCTGACGTGTCAGTGAAGCTGGCAGGATCGGACAAATGGGTTGACGCAAAATAAGGAGCGGGCCCCTATCGGGCGATTACCACGGTAGTGCAGGAACTGCGCAGTTTGGGCAGATCGCGGTTAGCGGCCATGCGGACCCGGAGCGTCGGGCGTTCACCGCGAACAACCGGACAATAAAAGTCAGGCTGTAGTAGTGCATCCTGCAAGCGTCGCCGCCCGGCACATCCGCCGTGGCACGACTCGCGGAACTCGCACGGATGGCAGGTCTGAGGAAGAATGCGTGCCTGCTCGAATGGAGTTGAGTTCAGAATGTCGACCCCGTCGAAGATCAAATCTGCGAGCGGCTCCCCTGATCCCGGCCAATACACGCAGGGTTGTGTTGTGCCCCGTGGTGTCACGCGTACGGTGCTCACCCCACAGCCGCCTCGGAGCGGTGGGAGCCCCGCTATTGCGCGAACCAGCGGTTCGCCAATCGCGATTACGTCGGTCTCCTCAAAGAGGCGCCGGAATCCCTCCCAGTACTCTTCGTAACTGAGCGCGTAGATGTCCGATCGCACGGCCTGGTAAACATTTACTCGCAAGGGAGCGTCAAATTGTTTGGCGACTCGCGCCACTTCCGCTAAACGCAAATAATTCGACTTCATCATGACGGCGATGATGGTTACAGGAATTCCCAACTTCACGCATCGGTCCGCCTGCCGATGGATGAGGTCCCAATTGCCGGGTCCCCGCTGTGCATCCTGTTCCGCTTGCGCGGCGTAATCAAGAGAGAACTCGATATCGTGGAAGGCACACAATTCTTCGTCTTCCAGAACGGCAACGCTATGGCCATTGGAAGTGATGGTGAGCTTGACCGATTTCGTGCGCAAGTAGGCGAGGATTGCCTTGAAATCCGGATGCATCCCGTTCTCGCCCGTTCCCAGATTCACCGAACCTACGGGCAGGCGCTCCATGACTGCCTTCACCTGATCCAGAGAAAGACGGTCCGTACGCGTCGGATCGCGGTAGCAGAAGGCGCAAGCGAGATTGCACTCGTTGGTTAGCCCCAGCCCCAGCGAAATCCCGGCATCGGGTGCGACGGCGCCGCTTCTGGTCGATGAAGAATGTGGGTTAGCGTGGTTCATGCAGCATCCTTCGTGACTGGACCTGCGCGACGCGCCACGTAGTGCGTGTAACGGGCGACTGCAGCGAAATCCGGCCGGCTGCCCAATTTTCGCTCCAACGCGAAAACTCGTTCGTACTCGGCACTGAGCGAAACCCGTGGAGATAAGTAATCGGACATGACCCGCACGCCGCGCTCGGCAACAACTTCGAGCGAGGCCGCCCTCAGCATGGCTCGTGTCGTGTCTGACGTGAATAGCCGCACCCTCCCCCCGTACAGCGCCTCATTGCCCCACTCAGCGGCAAGGTTCTGTTCCGCGGCAGGCAAATCGCCCGCCTGGATGGCTGCCTTGAATACCTCGCCGGCCTGGTTGCGTACGAGAACAGAGAGTATCGCCGACGAATCGCGCAACGCGCGTGCCGCAGCGCGCAACACGGCACCTGGTTCGGCGACAAACTCCAGGACGTTGTGGATAAGAATTACATCGAATGTTCCTTGAGGGAACAAGTTCGCAAATTCGTCGGCGTCGCCGCGTTTGGCTTCAATTTTCTCAGCAATTCCTGCTTCCCGCGCGGAGCGGTTTGCGAGATCCAGCATCGCCGAAGAAGAGTCCAACAGGGTGACCTGAAATCCCAGTCGGGCGAGGCGCAGCCCGTTTGCTCCCGTACCGCAGCCGAGATCCAGAGCGCGCAGAGACGATTTTGCCTGCTGCAACGGCAGAAATTCCTGCAGGGTAGCAAAGGGCAGGTCGAGCCGTAAGCGGCCTTCGGGAGTTTCAAGGTAGGTGGCGTACTTATCCACTTCGCTTTGAAAGCGCTCGCTGTCGGCGTTGGCGGGGATCTTATTCATGAGACGCATTCGTGGGACGCTCGAGCGGGATCGCTCTCGATCCGGCTCGCAGGTGAGCACCAAAAGCCTATATCGAAAAATTGGGAAACAACAAGCCGGTATTGCGTCAGGGGTCAGGAGGTAAGACTGACCGATACCGCGTCCCACCTCGACCTTGCTCGGGTTTTGAATACCCAAACCTAAATCCCTAACACCGCGCGGCAACGCCATATGCAACTGGCTCAAAACGGCAGTGATTCCTGAGATAGCCCGTATCTGCATGAAGATGCGGAAGGGTGTCCAATAGAACCCCAGTCTCTTCCTCAGACCTTGAGCAGTGATCGGGGTCAGGCATTTTTCTTCTGCATCTCCTTTCGCCTGAACCGCGGCCATCTGGGGGAACAGAGCGCTAAGTGTCTATAGATAGAAGACAATAACTAGCGTAGTATGAGCAACCATAGAATTAAAAGCGCCACATCGCGCGGTAAACGCCGCGGTCGGAGTTTTGATATGCAATCCAGGCAAGACAGCAATTCCAGTCAATTTGCGGACGAATGGATCGCGCAGGAGATCCTGAGACACCCGGAACAACTTGTGATGACCTTTATGAACGCCCCTAACGTCGGGGTGGGCATTTGCGACCGGCAGTTTCGATTCCGGGGTATCAACGATGCTCTGGCTCGCATGAACGGAATTCCCGCCAAAGCGCATCTGGGGCGAACCATTTACGAAGTTCTGGGGGAGTTTGCTGCAAAAGTGGAACCGCTGTTCCAACATGTTCTGGCTACTGGGAATCCGGTGCTGAATGTTCATGTCACCGGCAACTTGCCTATGCGATCGGAACCGGGACACTGGGTTGAAAATTACTTCCCCCTGAAGGATTCGGCAGGAGAGGTCCAGCGGCTGTGTTCGATGGTCGTTGAAGTAACTGAACAAAAGAAGTTGGAAGAGTCTTTTCATCTTTTAAGCAGTGCCTGCAAGGACGGCACCGATCAGCTAAAGGTCCTGGTAGAGTTCCACAGTCAACTGCTCGCAAAGTCTGAGCCCACCGATTTGGTGGCCGCGATCACAGATTTCGTCAATCGCCGAATTCCACACGACTACGCTGCCTTGACCCTAAAGGAAGAGACTCTGCTCCGGCTCGGGAAAGACTCCTCCCAATTGTCGATGCTGGGTGCGGGAGCCTGGCATCGCACGGGGACTCAAGGGATTGAGTCCGTATACGACATGGACTTGGCGACGCAGCGGGGAGTGCTGGGGACTCTGCATCTGGCAAGCCGTCAAAAAGGTGCATTTCGAGGACTGAGTCGCGAACTGGCGGAACAGGTCGCAATTCACGTGGCTCTTGCCTTGGAATATACCTGCGTCAGCAAAGAGAACGAGACGCTCAAGAGCAAATTGACCGGACAGAAGATTTTGGTCCAGACGCAACGCGAGCGGGAAAGTGCGTTTAGCGAGATCGTAGGCAAGAGCCTGGCCTTGGAGGAGGTACTGGAGCAAGCGCGGACTGTAGCCAGCACAGACGCCACGGTGCTGATTCTGGGAGAAACCGGCACGGGTAAGGATCTGGTCGCTCATGCGATCCACCGAATCAGTAAAAGAAAAGACCAGAACTTTGTGAAAGTGAATTGCGCTGCGATTCCGAGCGGGCTGCTGGAGAGTGAACTTTTCGGACACGAAAAGGGTGCGTTTACGGGCGCGACCATGCAAAAGGTGGGCCGCCTGGAATTGGCGGATCACGGAACACTTTTGCTGGATGAGATCGGAGATCTTCCTCTGGAATTGCAGCCGAAACTGCTGCGGGTGTTGCAGGATGGGGAGTTCGAGCGGCTGGGCAGCACACGAACGATTCGCGTGAATGTGCGACTGATCGCTTCGACCAATCGGGACCTCGCAAAGAGGATTACGGATAACCGCTTTCGCGGCGATTTGTTTTACCGCTTGAATGTTTTTCCGATCCGGATACCTCCCCTGCGCCAAAGGCGAGAAGACATTCCACCGCTGGCGCAACATTTCGTTAACAAATTTTGCAGGTTGATGGAGAAACACATCGAGGCGATTCCCAATAAGCTGATGGACGCATTGCAGCGGGAGGACTGGCCTGGGAACGTCAGGGAGCTAGAACATTTTATTGAGAGATCCGTGATTATGACGTCCGGTTCAGTTCTGGAAGGCGCGATCTCGGAATTGCTGGACCCCGCATCTGTAACCGTCGATCGCACGCTCGAGGCTGTGGAGCGCGATTACATTCTGCAAGTACTGAAAGGAACAAGAGGCAAACTTTCTGGGGTCAACGGGGCTGCCGCGAAGTTGGGAATGAAGCGGACGACCTTGCAGTCCAGAATGCTGAAACTCAACATAAATTCAGCCGAATTCCGGAAGGGGGCACCATAGCCGGATAGCGATCCGGTCGCGCACGGGCTCTGGCAATCATTAGCGCTTGTCTGACTGCTTTTCCTCGACGACCTGCTTTTTCGCGTGTTCGGCTTCGTGCGCTTCGTCTTCTGCCCATTGCGCCAGAGTTAACTCCTCCAAGGTTGCCAACAACTGCTGACCGCAGCGCAAGCAGCAGTAGCCGTGGCGTTCATAACCTTGCTTCGTCCCGCCATCAGGTCCGGTCAATCGGTATTGAAAGATGGGTTGCTGATCAAGGCAAAGCGGGCAAAATTCTGGCGTCGCGTCCGCATCCTTCCAAGGGCCGAATAGAATCGAACGGAGCATGAGAAAGCCGGGGCAAACTGGATACAGACGCGTTCTTAGCCGTGCGGATGCTCAGAAAAGGTAACACAATTCCTTCTGCCAGCGAAGCAGTTTCACCGACGGTTGCAGAAGTACACCAGCGACCTGGCGCCGGAATCCTGCTGCGCTTTGAGTGATTAAAAGCGCGTGAACCAGCCGGGTTCGCGAACATGTTCCTCGTCCAGACGGCGCAAGCGCGCTGCCATAATGCCGGGTCTGCCCAGATAGCCGACCACTTGCCCGGAATTGCTGCTGTCCACGACGGGCAAACGACCTATTGCGTTCCGCAACATCTTGGCCGATGCCTCGTGCAACGACTCGTGAGGATAGGTAACCACGACGTTGCGTGTACCGGCGTCGGCGACTTTCATCGCACCCGATGGATCTTGATCGAGTGCACGCATAATATCGCCGCGCGTAATCACACCGATCAGTTTGCTTTCAGGATCGAGAATGAACATTCCCTGATGTTTACAGACCTCCGGATCACGGCGGGCGATGCGGTCCGCGAGCTCGCCGACCGTCATGTCAGGGGGCAAACTGGGAACATCTCGATCCATGGTTTCCGATACCCGGACCTGGTGCATCACGTCGGCTTCGTAGTCTTGATGGATGTGCAGCCCGCGCCGCGCCAGTTTTTCCGTCATGATCGAAGCCTTGGGCATCAACAGCATCGCGACCCCGTCTGCAATCACGCTAACGAGCATGAGCGGTAAGACGGAGTTGTAGTCGCGGGTAATCTCGAAGGCGAAAATAATAAACGCGAACGTCGCTCGGGATGCAGCTCCGAAGACGGCACCCATCGCGACCAGGGCAAAGGCTCCGGCCGACAGGTTAGCCGACGGGAAAATGCGATCCATCCCCATGGCGAACACTCCACCCATGGCTGCGCTCGACATGAACATGGGGGCGAGCAATCCGCCCGATGTTCCAGAGCCCAGCGAGATCACCAGGGCCGCGGCTTTCGCGATCATGACTACTAGCAGCAGCTTCCAAGCCAGGTTCGCATTCAGGATGTCGCCGATGGTGTCATATCCGACACCCAACACGCGAGGCACGAAATACCCAATGATTCCGAGGCCCAGAGCGCCAATCGCCGGCCACCAGAGTTCGTCGACCGGCAACTTTTCGAACTGATCTTCGGTCCAGTACAGCAGCTTGCTGAATCCCACCGCGGCGAACCCGCAGACCACTCCCAGTATGAGATAGAAGGGAAGTGCATGTGGGATTCCGAAATCCATGGCGGTGACTTTGAACATCGGGCCTGCGCCCAGCAACTGCATGTGCACAGCGGTTGCGAGGGTGCTGGCAATGACCAGCGGAATAAACGATCGTGCCTTGAATTCGAACAGAAGCAGTTCGATAGCCAGGATCACACCCGCGATCGGCGTGTTGAATGTCGCCGACATTCCCGCCGCGGCCCCGCAGGCCAAAAGCACTTTGCGTTCTGAAGCGGTGGTATGAAAAACCTGACCCACGAGCGAACCCACGGCGCCGCCCGTCTGAATGATCGGCCCTTCCGCGCCGAAGGGACCGCCCGTGCCAATTGCGATGGCGGCGGAAATCGGCTTAAGGATGGCGACTCGGGGCTCAATGCGACTGCGGTTGACCAGCACCGCTTCCATGGCTTCGGGAATCCCGTGGCCTTTAATCTTGGGAGTTCCGTACTTTGCCATGAACCCGACGATGATTCCGCCGATCACTGGGATCAGGATCACCCACAGTCCCAGATGATTGTGGCGCGCGCTGATAAATTCTGCGTCGAAACGGTGATAGAAAGCTATGTTAGTGAAGAGGCCAATCAGCTTGTAAAGCACAAATGCAATCAGCCCGGCCAGCAGGCCGATTCCGCCCGCGAGAAATGAAACTAAAACCATCCGGAATTGCGCGGGCTC
Organism: uncultured Acidobacteriota bacterium; assembly: GCA_963765755.1. Classification (GTDB taxonomy): domain Bacteria; phylum Acidobacteriota; class Terriglobia; order Terriglobales; family Acidobacteriaceae; genus Gp1-AA133. The sequence goes on from CAVXXV010000006.1 coordinate 40,800, forward strand.
CGCAATCCGAATATCACCAACCTGTGCTCCGGTGGCCCCAATGGTTACGGGACGTGCACCGTTGCTGTCGTTACCGTCCGGCATGTTGTCCATTCCTTCTCGCTTTGAGTGGTTGTAGTTTCCTGCCCATGGATCGGTTGCTCGTGCTGGTTGCCATCGCCCGACGCAGGGCAGTCAGCAGGGCAGGGCCCTGCGTGCGCAGTTCAGAGCGGTGAGAAAGGGAGAGTGTTCGCAGCACTTTCTCTCCTTTCGGGGTTAGCGTGAGCAGCACTTCTCGCCGGTCTTTCCCGGCCCTGTGTCGCCGGATGTAGCCGCCCGCCGAAAGTCGATTAATCAGTTCGACTGCGCTGTGATGCTTTATCTGCAGTCTTTCCGCCAGTTCGCCGACCCGAGGGCGGATATTTTTGGGCAATCCCTTCAAAGTCAGCATCAATTGGTGCTGCTGCGGCTGCAGGCCGAAGGCACGGGACGCCTGCTCACTGAAATGCAGAAACCGGCGGATCTGATAGCGCAATTCCGCCAGTAGCGTATATTCGCTCACCGTTGCCGTCTCCTTGCCCGTCGGAAAATATATCGTATCAAGATAAACTCTATACATATCGTAACACGATATGTATCGGGTTAGGCAATAAGGTAGGACCCTGCCCTGTGCAGTCGTATTAGGCTGATCTGTGGAATCCAAAGCATGGGCGAAAGCGTCAAAATAAAGAGATCTCCGCCGAGATCGAGGAGGGATGAGATGCGAGTTTTCCTGGCAGGTGCAAGTGGAGCGATAGGAAAGCCTTTGATTCCTGTGCTGGTAAAGGCCGGTCACCAGGTAATTGGCATGACCCGGTCGCCACAGAGACGGGAACTGGTGGAATCTCTGGGCGCAAAGCATGTTGCAGCCGACGCCTTGGACCCACAAGCCGTTATGCGCGAAATTCAGGCCGCTCAGCCGGACGTCATTATTCACGAAATGACTGCCATACCTCAGGACCTGAATCTGCGTCGGTTCGATGAGCAGTTTGCGCTGACGAACCGGCTGCGATCCGAGGGCACTGACAGCCTTCTGGCCGCGGGACTGGCTGTCGGCACACGGAAATTCATCGCGCAGAGCTACGCTGGTTGGCCGTACGAGCGCGTCGGCGGTCCCATTAAAAGTGAGGACGACCCGCTCGATACCGATCCACCGGAGGTATTCCGTCGCAGCCTGGCAGCGATGCGGCATCTCGAAACCAGGGTCACGGGAACCCCTGGAGTGCAAGGTGTTGTGCTGCGCTATGGTTCGCTCTATGGTCCGGGTACTTCCAGCGACTGGATGCTGGATCAGATTCGCAAGCATCGCTTGCCGATCGTCGGGGAAGGGAGTGCGGTGTGGTCCTTCATTCACGTGGACGACGCGGCCACGGCGACTCTGGCTGCCGTCGAGAGTGGAGCCCCAGGGATCTACAACATCGTGGACGATGAGCCGGTTGCTGTTTCTGAGTGGCTTCCCGAGTTGGCAAGGATGATTGGAGCAAAACCTCCACTTCACATTCCGGCGTGGATAGCGCAGCTGGCCATCGGCGATGCAGGGGTGATCCTCATGACTGAGGCGCGCGGCTCTTCCAACCAGAAGGCAAGACGCGCACTAGACTGGAAGCCTCGGTGGACAACATGGCGGGACGGATTTCAAAAAGAAGCGAAAACGGCGCGACAGCCGCTGGCCGCATGACGGGCCGAGCGGCAGACACCAGTCACCGCAATTCCTCAAGCCGGCTTTTCACCTCGGCCCAGCAAGTATCCCGGTGACGGCAATGTTCGCAGTTGGCCGGATGGATTCTCAGCAGGGCCAGGAGGCGACAAATCCAATACTTCACATACCTATGAAACGCGATCGGCTAGGCGTGGTATGTGATGTGAGCTACACAGCGATGTGCTTCGATCGCGGAATGGCGATGCGAACCCTCAGGCTGATTTGCCCAGACCCGGGTCATGCGTTGGGCTTGGGGATTGTCTCTTCGCCAGCTCTGACATCAAGTGGAGGACGTGGCCGTTTTCAGAAAGATGAGAATTGGCCGAATCGTAAGGCGTGCCATGAACCCATCGATCAACAGCGCTGCGCTTTTCAAAATTCGGATCAACGGCGGCGCAAAACCGACAATCTCGTCCAGTTGACTGCTCAGTGCGTTGCGGCTTGCGGTGATAAAAATCCATGGTGAGTTCCTTGCAGGATCGGAAATGCGGATAGACGGGCACAGTATACGCGCCGACGGGCGAAGGGCCAATCCGGCGTTTGGCTGACTCGTTTCTGTAAGGCGTTTCCAACAATCGCCACAAGTTTTCGCGTCCGCCAAGGTCAGGGACGGTCAATGTTCGCGTAGATCCAACGACTGCTACCCCGCTGGTCGCAGCAATGAGCGGCTTTCTAACTCTGCGCGCGGCCACCCTCCGAGGTTCGCCCCTGCCTCGTAAGTGCTTTGGAGAAACTTCAACACAGCCTTTTCGGGATCGGCCGACCGGCGAACGTCGTCGTACATAAGAAGAAATTCTCCCAGGGGCGAATAGAACGCCTGCTCGGGTAGCACGGGGGCGGTCTTAAATCCATTCGGTTCAGGCATGGCGTACGCATAGAAGGCCGCGCCCTTCACCTCGCCACCACCGGGCCAGAAACCGGCGCTGATTACTTCGTGCGAATAGGCATCGCGCGTGATGGCGTCAACCCCCGGCCGCTCAGGAGCGCGGCGTCCGGAAAAGCGCGTGGATGCCAGATCAAAGCTGCCCCAGAAAAAATGGATCGGGCTGTGCTTTCCTACAAAGCCACAGCGGAATTTCTTGAATATGCCGTCGACCAGAACCAGGATGCTCCAGAAGCGTTGTGCGTACTCGCGATCATACGAAGCATGCTGTTTGTCCTGATCGAATCGGATCGGGTTGGGGATTTCAACCGGCATTGGCCAGATTTTGACGTTGATTCCCAGCGATTGCAGTGTTGCCAGAAACTCAGCATAAAAATCGGCTACCGTTTGTGGGCGGAGTGGGACAGATTTCCGATGGCCGTCATCCACCGAAATCGACAGCTCGTGCTCGACAAAATTGAACTGCACTTCGAAGGTGCGCTGTTCATAAGGAATGGGCGAGGTCGTGAGTCCCCGAGCATTGACATACAGCGGGACCTCCCACCAATGATTGATATGCGGGCTGAGCGCGAGGCGCACCTTGCCCACAATCTGAGTCCACATGTGCAGAGTGGCGTATGTGTCCTGCCACGCTTCCAGAGGCAATTCGGGCCACAAACTCGATTGCAAGAGGCACCTCCTACCTACCCGCTTAGTGCTGAACGCTGTTGAGAAACCGGCAGAATGGACGCAAACGGCTCTTCGCGCTCCTTGGTTCGCCCAATCTGAGACCGGAAAATTACAAAAATCTCGTTAATACTATTCTCTTTCCCCCCTGTTTTTGCGATGATATGCGGCACTCAGGTTCTGCGCGGAGACTCTTATGCGAGCCATTCTTGTCTGTGCGGTGCTGTTGAGTAGTGCGACCATGTTTCCGCTCCTTTCACTTGGTCAATCTTCAGACAGCTCTCAGGGGGAAAGCGCCATCTGTGCATTCGAAGATGGCAAGCAACTCACGGCACGCTACAACCCCATTGCGACGGCGCGCAACGATGGACCTCCTGTCGGGAAAGTGCTGACGCCTGGGGGTTCAGCCATGACTTTCTTTACCGAGACCGACCTGGTGCTGGGCCAGACGACGATTCCTACGGGTGGGTACACAATGTATCTCATTCCTGCCAAGAAGGAATGGACACTCATTGTGAGCAGGAACACTTCTGTCGAAGCGAAGTATGATGACAAGCAGGATCTGGTGCGCGCGCAGATGGAAACCGGACAGCTCAGTTCGCCGGCTGAGAAGCTCTCTCTTTATTTCGGACACACCGGGCCAAAGAAGTGTGAAATCAATATTGATTTTGGCAAGACGCGCGGCTGGGTCTCGTTCGCAGAAAAATAGCCCGAATACTTGCATGAAGCTTTGGCCACGTAAAAAATAGGTTGCCCTGCTCTCCTTCTCAATTCCCGAGAATCGCCAGCCTCTCGCGCATCTCGAAAAGCGCCGAATGGCGGGGAGACGGCATCGGCCGACCTCCCATTCGATCCTTCCAGAGCACGCTGTTCAGCAGGCCAGCATCGGACGCGTCCGGGTGTGAAAAGTCCAGGCGGCGTGACGCCTCGGAATCCTTTGCATTTACTTGGTAGATGAGTTTGTTCTCCAGATTGCCGCGGTCGGCGGAAAAGGGCGGTTGATTTCCCGTTCCAGATAGCAGATCCCCCATGAAGGCGGCACGCGCATCATTGTTGTTCATCGGCGGCAGCCCCAACAGGATCTCCATCGTCCGCAACATGTTCACAGTCGTGTAGAACGTGGAATCGATCACCGGGGCAGTCTTGCCGCTCTCGATTTTCTGCGGAGCATACTTGCTGATCACGAACGCGGTGCTGCGATGGGCGTCCACGTGATCGGGGCCATCCTGGGCGTCGTCTTCAATCACGAAGATGGCAGTGTCGTTCCAGTATTCACTGTGCGATACCGCTTCGACCACCCGTCCGAGCGCCAGATCGTTGTCTGCAACCGAAGCCGACGGTGTCGGATATCCTTTCTTTACTCCTCCGGTGTGATCGTCGGGAAGGTAGAGCAATATGAATTGCGGCATCGTGTCGCGTCCCTGCTTCCGCGAAGTGACAAAATCGTCGAACTCGTTCAGGAATTCGTCGGCCCGCAATTGGTCGGGATAGCTGGTTTCAAAATCGGGGAAGCGGGCATCGAAGTGTTCGCGGAGTTCCGGTTTCGTAGGGATCGAGCGGGCAAAAATCGGGACCGGCCACGGGTATGGACTGGCTGAGCCATGCGGGCTTCCCAGGTTGGGCGGCAGACTCTCACCCGGATAGATGAAACTCTTCGGACATGGATCCCCCTCGGGATGAGGCGGGCCTTCGCTAGGCAAGTTCGTGCCGGGCTTCCCGTTGCACCACTTGGTGGTAATGAATTCGCCGTAAACGCGGTAAGTCAGTTTGTTTTTGGCGAGATTTGTCCATAAGTAGCCGGTGGATGGTTCGTTCACATCAGGGTTGCCATCTTCGAGCGGGATTTCGTTCAGCACTTCTCCCTGAAAATCGTATGTGCGTTCGTGTCCCCGGTAGTCGAGCGGCCAGACTTTTTCGGTGTAGTCGGTTACAGTGGCCGCCGTCGACCAGTTGTGTCCGTCGCCCGAGACGTCGCCGCTATCGTAAAAGTTGTCGAGCACTCCAAATTGGCGGGCCAGCTTATGCAGATTCGGCGTGATGGCTTCGCCGTACATCGTCAACGATGGGTCGCCATTACCCACTCCAAGGTCGCCCAGGATCTGATCGTAGGTACGATTTTCCTTCAGCACGTAGATCACGTGGCGAATTGGCGGCAGTTGCTGTGCTGGGCGCGCATTTTTATTGCCCTGGATCTGGTTGCTACCCAGCACTTGCTCGGTGAAATTGGCGAGTTGGACATCCAGATTATGGAGATGCACTCGCGCTAACGAACCGTGAATCATGGGAACCAGGTACGGATATTCGGGAACACCGTCGATTTTTTTCAGGGGAGTCGTGATCGGGCCAGTGGTCACGCCTTTTGCCGACGCAATGAACAGATCGTTACCCACAATGGCCAGCGCCGTGGGAAAGACTTGGGTGGGAATGAATCCAGCCGCAGACTTAGGAGCGTCTTTAGTTTGCTTCAGGTCGAATACCGCGACCGAGTCCGAGATTCCGTTCGCAACAAACAGGTGCGAGCCATCCGCACTGCAGGCGAGCGCGTTTGGCGCACTCCCTCCGACCACTTGTCCTGGGAGCTTTGTGGAGAGATGGTCTACGACCGCGCCGCTGGTGCGATCGATGACCACAACCTCGTCTGCGTTTGAAAGCGTGACATACAGGAGTCGCTCATCCGGAGACAAAAGCATGGCGGTCGGATGAGAACCAGGCGCAATCGGGGATGCAGGCAGAGAAAGTTCAATCATGCGCCGGACGCGACCGCCGGCGAGATCAAGTTCCGCAATCCGCGAGGCGTTCCACAGAGAGACGAAAGCTGAGCCATCTTTGGTTACGACCACGCCGAACGGCAGCGACGATGGTATGCGCGGCCAAATGGAGAGATCGAAGCGGGTTTGTACTTGACCATGAGCGTCGACCAGCACCGCTTCGTCGGAAAGATTGTTCGCGACCAACAGTGAATCCCCGTCCTTGCCGGGAACGACCGCCAGGCCAGCGGGGAACGTGACGTTTTTCATGTCATCGCGCTGCAGCGGCTTGCCCTGTGAGTTCGGGCGCGGCGGCATCTTTACAAACGTGCTGCCGCTGATTTTTCCGTTATCGAAGTTGTAGACAAGAATTCCGTTTCCAACATCGCCTTTCTTCTCACCCAGCGGATCCGTCAGCGAACCCACCGATGCGTACAGATGCCGGCCGTCACTGGAAAATGCCATTCCATGAAAAAAAGTCTGCGCCGCTCCGCTCGCCATCAAAGACTCGGGGTAATCAGTGAGGCGGTTGCTGGCTAGGTCGAGGATGGCAATCGACTGTTTCTGATCGGACGTGTAAGAGCCGTAGCCATTGTTCAATACAGCAAGGTAGCGGTGATCGGGACTGAGGGCCAGCACTGTTGGCAAATTGTTAGTCGCCTGCGGGCTACCCGGAACCTCCATGAGGATGTGCCCGCTCGGCAGATGGCGAGGAGGCAAAGGCCGCATGACAAAAATAAAGAGCAAGCTGGCTAAGGGAATACCCAGCAGCGCAATCCAGGTCAGTTTTCTCATGGGCAGGCTCTCGACACGCGCGAACATCATAAACGTGAACCGAAAAAACGGAACTGCGCTCTAAAAGCAGGTCCAGAGTCGATTACTTCGGATTCGAGCAGAACACCAGCACAGAAAGGACGTAAATTTCGTGAAATTGCCTCTCTACCACGTGGATGCCTTTACCGATCGCATCTTTTCGGGGAACCCGGCGGCCATATGTCCGCTCAACAAGTGGCTGGACGACCAAACCATGTTGGCGATCGCCGCCGAAAATAATCTATCGGAGACCGCCTTCTGCGTGCGGGAAGGGGAGCAATACGGGCTGCGATGGTTTGCCCCCAAATCAGAAGTGCAGCTGTGCGGTCACGCGACCTTGGCAACCGGATTTGTCGTACTCAATTACCTGCAGCCGGGCGCCACGACCGTCACGTTTCAAACGTGCAGCGGCTTGTTGAGCGTAAAACAAGACGGCGAGTTCCTTGCGATGGACTTGCCCTTGATTCCAGCCCGCCCATGTTCCGCGCCTCCCGATTTGATCTCCGGCTTGAACCCTGTACCGCGTCGAGTGTTGGAGTCCGGCGAAAGCGCGGCCGATCGAAATTACTTCGTGGTATACGACAACGAGGACGAAGTTCGGAGTGCGAAACCCGACCTATCCCAACTCGAGAAATTGCATCCCGCCGGCGTCTGCATCACGGCACCGGGACGCCAATCAGACTTCGTCTCCCGCTACTTCGCGCCCGGCTACGGAATTCCGGAAGATCCTGTTACGGGTTCCACGCATTGCACGCTGGCGTCCTACTGGGCAGAGCGACTCGGAAAGAAGGTTCTACATGGACAACAACTTTCTGAGCGCGGAGGAGACCTGATCGTTGAAGCTCGCGACGAGCGGGTCATCTTGAAGGGAAAAGCCGTTCTGTATCTTACTGGGGCGCTTTCGCTTTGAGTGGAAGTTGTCGCAAGCTACTGTAAACAAGGGGGGATAGGTGGTCCTATGGTGGGCACTTCTGAAGCCCGCCACGGCAAGCCCATTCGAATCAGAAAAGGTCGAAAACGCTGAGCCTTTTGCCTTGGGAAGGCATCTTACGGAGAGCGTTTAAAGGGGTTCATTTCCGCTCAAGGAGGCACTCCGTAAATGCCCGTAGCGCAGAGGCAGGTTGAACTTCGTCACCAGCTCCTTGATCGCCTGGCTGAGGCGAGAGCCAATACGGATCAGCTTTTTTCGATTGTTAAGCCGGAGGCTTTATACGATCGTCCAATTCCCGAGAGACACCGGATCATTTTCTATATCGGTCATCTCGAAGCATTCGACTGGAACTTGCTGCGAGAACGCGCGCTGAGCCTCGGATCCTTCCACCCAGACTATGACCGCCTGTTTGCGTTCGGCATCGATCCCGTGGGTGGCGGCTTGCCGACGGACCAACCTTCGGACTGGCCGGCGATGGAGGCAGTCAAAGATTACGTCGGCGAGGCGCGCCAAACACTGGACGAGGCGCTGGCAGACCGGCTCGCGGATGACCAACCCGGCCACGCCGATCTGACCCTGCTTCTGGAGGTCGCCATTGAGCATCGGTTGATGCACGCCGAGACGCTTGCTTACATGCTGCATCAGTTGCCGCTCGATCGGAAGATTCGCCCCAACAGCGGGCCGGAAGCTGTTCGCAGCGCGGTTCATCCGGAAATGGTGAAAATCCCCGCAGGCCATGTGACTCTTGGACTGAGCCGGAAGGAGCCAAAGGCGTTCGGCTGGGACAATGAGTTCGAGGCTCACTCCGTCGATGTTCCCACGTTTTCCATCGATCGCCACCAGGTAACAAATCGGGACTTCCTTGCTTTCATGGAAGCCGGCGGATACGACTCTGAACAGTGGTGGTCGAAAGATGATTGGGCATGGAAGACCGCCGCGTTAATCCACCACCCGGGCTTCTGGGTCCTACGCGAAAATGCATGGCATCAGCGCACGATGTTCAACGAGATTCCGCTGCCCATGGATTGGCCGGTGTACGTGAGCCAGGCGGAAGCCTCCGCGTATGCGCGGTGGGTGGGTAAAACACTGCCGACCGAAGTGCAATGGCAGCGTGCCGCTTATGGCACGCCGGAAGGCGAGGAGCGGCAATATCCGTGGGGTTCGGAACCGCCATCCTCAAAGCGAGGAAACTTTGATTTCCAGCATTGGGATCCAACTCCTGTCGGAGCGTTTCCCGACGGCGCAAGCGCATTTGGCGTTGGGGATCTTGCGGGCAATGGCTGGGAATGGACGTCCACGCCGTTTGGCCCTTTTCCCGGGTTCGAACCGTTCCCGTTCTATCGTGGATACTCCGCGGACTTCTTCGATAACAAACACTTCGTCATGAAGGGTGGCTCACCGCGCACGGCCGCCAGTATGCTACGCCGCTCGTTTCGAAACTGGTTCCAATCGCATTATCCATACGTTTACGCGGGTTTTCGCTGCGTGAGCCATTAGCCAGCTGGCATAAAAGGGAGCCAAGCATGCTGACACACGCAATCACGGCCCAGCCCGCCCTGGAGTTTGCTTCAGACGTGCGGGCCGGTCTGACCAAGCCGCAGAAGGAACTACTCTCCAAATACCTTTACGACGATGTGGGCTCTGCGCTGTTCGAAGTGATCAGCGTATTGCCGGAGTACGGCCTTACGCGGGCCGATGAGCGAGTGCTGCAGCGCAACGCGTATGACATCGTCGAGCGCCTGCCTCTGCCCATGATGGTGGCCGAACTGGGTAGCGGAAGTGGGAAGAAAACACGCTGGCTGCTGAAAGCGTTGGCGCGCCGTCAGCACACAGCGTATTGCCCAATCGAGATTTCTCCGACCGCGCTGGCCATGTGCAAGCGCGAGTTGGGCGATATCGACGCAATCAGCATTGTGGGGTTCGAACGAGAGTATCTCGACGGGCTGGCCGAAGTAGCGGCTCGGCGCAAACCCAATCAACACTTGCTCGTGCTCTTTCTGGGAAGCACCATCGGCAATTTTGATCGGCCGGCCGGTGTGCAGTTTCTGAAGGATATTCGGGCCACTCTGCTCCCCGGGGACTCGCTCTTGCTGGGTACGGATCTGTTGAAGCCTATCCCGCAGCTATTGGAAGCCTATGCCGATCCGCTGGGCGTGACTGCAGCCTTCAACAAGAACCTGCTGGCTCGCATCAATCACGAACTCGGCGCGGATTTTGAGCTCGAACAGTTCCATCATCTCGCGAAGTTCAATGCAAAGGCGCGCAGCGTGGAAATGCATCTGATGTCAAAACACGCTCAAACAGTGACGATTCCCGCTGCTGGATTTTCTGTTCGATTTGCCCAAGGCGAGACCATCTGGACGGAGAGCAGCCACAAATATTCGAAGGATGAAATTTGCGGGATGGCCCTCGCGACTGGATTCCAATGTGAGGCCCAGTGGGTGGACCAGGAATGGCCCTTCGCCGAGAGCCTGCTGGTTGCGCAGTGAACTAACGGAGGGTGAGTTCTCGGGACGCCCCGGCGGGCGCAAGAGGGAGTGCGACCCGAAAAATAGACCCGGCGCCCAGTGTACTTTCCACGGTGATCTTGCCGTGGTGTTGCTCCACGATCCACTGGGCAATGGCGAGACCCAGCCCCGCGCCGCCCATTTCCCGGCTGCGCTCTTTATTCACACGATAAAAGCGTTCGAAGATGCGGTATTGCTCGTTTTCGGCGACACCCACGCCGTTATCTTGTACGCTGATGATCGCACGGCCCGCGACCTCTTCCGCGGACAGGCTGATCGCGCCTCCGGACGCCGGAGTGTACTTGAAAGCGTTGTCGAGCAGAATATCGATAACCCGGCGCAGGGCGGCCGCATCGCCGGACACCCTCAATTCCGCGTTCAACAGCCGCTCGCTGAACTGCATTCCCCGAACATTCGCCACCTGGCGCCATCCCCGGGCGATTTCCTGCAATGCTCCCCGCAAGTCAATAGGCTGGACGAACAAAGCCTGTCGGCCGGAATCAGCACGCGCGAGCGCGAGCAGTTCCTCCAACAGGGCAGTGGTGCGTTCGGCTTCGAGCAGGATTCGGCGCAGCGTCTCGCGATATTCGGCCTCGCCGCGCGACCGGCGCAGCGCAGACTCGGCCTCTGTGCGAATCAGCGAAATGGGAGTGCGCAGTTCGTGCGCCGCGTCCGCCGTGAAGTTGGTCGTGCGCTTGAAGGAGACTTCCAGGCGCGCGAGCATCTCGTTGATCGTGTCGGAGAGGCGCTGTAGTTCGTCGCCGGTTTTCAAAGACTTTATCCGCTGATTTAGCGACCGTCCATCGATAACCCGCGCGGCGCGTGTCACGTTCTCGACAGGAGCCAACGCCCGCCGGCTCAATGCACAGCAGAGCAAGGCGCCACCCAGTGAGAGCACTGGCGCCAGCCAAAGGAGTTGATTTCTGAAATGCACGAGTGCGCCCGCTTCATGCAGGCTGTAACGCAGGGAGAGCCACGTTCCCACACCGAAAATCACTTGCGCCAGGACGAACAGGCCGAAGTACCAGGCGGCCAGCCGAACGCCGATGGAGATCTTCCTCACAGTGGCGCCACCCGGTTAAGAGCTGGTGTGCAGACACCAAGGGGGTCTCGAAGACCAGGGGAATCGATGGGTGCGCGAAGTTTGGACACGACGCCGTTTCGGCGTACGGTGCTGCACATCCCGGCGCTGGCAGCAGAGGGCCTCAAAAAATTCTCTCCTCGTAGTTCCACATCGAGGGGGGAGGCGGAAGCTTGGTCGTCTTGCGCTTACAAATGGTAACCGTGCGTGCTTGGCGAAACCCAGATGTCGAAGGTCCAATGGGCAACGCCAGGGGATAGCACGCCGTCTAAGGACTGGAGTTCAGCATCTATCCACACGACAGGGCCGAAACCAGCGGCCCCGGGCGGGGATGGAATAGAATATCTCGTTCCTGTTTTCAATCCAATCCTGATTTACGCCCGGCAAACGAGGTGGTTGGGAATGCCCGGCGCAAAGGAGCCCCAAACGGTGTTGACCAGAGCAAGTCTCCTGCTTGTTGCCCTGACCGGACTAATGTGGCTGACCGCCTGCGGCAGCGCGAAGCGCCAGACCGCGTATGTCACGACCCCTCAGAACGATGGGGTGACGGCGTTCCGCGTCAACACCGATACCGGAGGTCTTAAGCAAATCCTCGGATCGCCTTACCCAACGGGAATTTCCCCAACCGCGATCCGCGTACACTCGTCCGGCAAGTTCGCTTATGTTTCCAACGCCGGCGAAGACACCATTTCCCTCTATAAGATCGGCAGCACGGGAGAGTTGACCGAGGTCACGCCGCGCGCGGTAACCGGAGACCAGCCTTCGGACATTCTTCTGGACCCGGCTGGGAAACTTCTGTTTTCCGTGAACAGCGCCGGAAACACGATCTCGGCATTTTCTATCGACTCAGGAACAGGCGCTCTCACATTGGTGGGCACTCCCATCTCGACGTTCGGATTCACGCCCATTCGAGGTGCGATCGCGCCCTCGGGGAAATTCCTCTACGTGGCGAACTCCAACAGCGCCAGCATCTCGGGCTACGTCATCGACGGCTCGGGCGGCCTCACCTTGATTCCCAACTCACCCATCAAAGTCGGGAACGGTCCCAATTGGATCGCCATCGACCCGGCCGGGAAGTTTTTGTATGTCGCCAATCTGCAGGACGGCACTTTTTCTGGATTCATGATCGACGGCACCAGCGGTGTCCTGCAGGCAATGGGCGGGTCCCCCTTTGGAGCGTCGACCACCACCAGCACCGTGATTCCCCTGAGTGCGTTGGTCGTCGATGCGTCAGGAAAATATCTCTACATTACCGCGCTGAACGCAGGGAATAACGTCTACGGCTTCACGATCGACGGCACCAGCGGAGTTCCCACGGCATCCGTAGGTAATCCTGTCGCAGCGGGCGGCGGGGCAGCTTTCATCGTCAACGACACCAGCGGAGGGCTGATCTTTGTGGGCAATCAGACCTCGAACAGCCTCTCTGGGTTCAAGATCGATCCTGCGACCGGTGTTTTGACGCTGATTTCAACCACAACCACAGGCTCAGCGCCGACATCGATGGTCTTTGTGAAGTAGGAGGCTCAGCGAACGCTTTCTGCGGGGCGGAGGTCGGTGTCGGCCTGCATAAAGTCGACGGTTGCGTCGCTATCCACCAGGATGAAAACGTGATCGTTGGGTATCTCTGCGGGGCGCCCGTTGACGTCCAGAATGACAGAATCGGGCGTAATTGCGGCCACGCTACAGTGCCGGAGAATACGCACTTTCTTCTCCTTCTCGGCCGTCTCAATAAACTTGCGATTGCGTTCGGGACCGCGCTGGAACTGATCTCCACGGTAGCTGAGCGTCACCCGGTTGCGTTCCGCATGGCTCAGCGCGATCGCGGCATGAATCGCGGAATCGCCTCCCCCCACAATGAGGATGTCGCTGTCAGAATACTTCACGGCATCATCCAGCTTGTAAGAAACCTTGGGTAGTTCCTCTCCGGGAATACCCAAGCGGGATTCGGCCGTCACTTCTTCCTTGGCGGGAGTGGGCGCCGCGAGAGGTTGTGCCAGAGGCTTGCTCGCCACGGCCTTCTTCTGGGCCGCCTCCTGCTTAGCCTCTTCGCTTCCATCCTTCGTCATGTCGCGCGCACCGAAGCCGACGCCAATCTTCTTCAGGAAGTCGTTGGGCGGGGTGCCGCCCGCGAAGATCCACACGAAGTCGTTAGGAATCTCCCGTTGCTGACCCTCTACTTCGATCAGCACTGAGTGTTCCTTAAACTCGGTTGGAGTCGAGTTAAACAGAACCTCAACCTTTCCGGACTTCATGGAATCCGCGATGCGCTGCGAGTTGCGCTCTTTGATCCTGCTGAACTGGGATTGCCGGTAGGAAAGCGTAACTTTATTGCCCACCTGGTGGGCCAGTCCCATGGCGGCCTCGACGGCGCTATCTCCTCCGCCCACCACCAGGATCTTCTTGTTCACGTAGTGGTCAGCCTCAATGAGACGGTACATCACCTTGGAAAGGTCTTCGCCCTTCACGCCCAGCTTACGTGGCGTGCCCGTGCGTCCCAGTGCGAGGATTACCGCGTGGGCCCGGTATTGCGAGTCCTGCGAACTCACGGTGAAAATCCCGTCTTCGCCGCGCTTGATGTCTTCGACCTTCTGTCCCGTGCGTACCTTGAAGTCGGCGCGATGAAGAACTTTGTCCCAGAAGGCCAGCAGGTTCTCTTTCGACAGCTCAGTTTTCTTGAATTTGCCATACATCGGGAACTCGACCGGGCTGGTCATTACCAGCTTCTGACGCGGATATTTGGCAACCGTGCCGCCGATCTCATCGCGCTCCAGCGTAAGGTACTTGAGCTTGTGCTGAATGGCGCGCAGCGAGGCCGCAATTCCTGCAGGGCCTGCGCCGATAATCAGGACGTCGTATACGTCGGCCACGGTCCGTGCCGTTCCACGGGCGACAAAGCGATTCAGGATGGTGTCGACGCACTCCCGACCCTGGTTGACGGCGTTCTTGATCAGGGCCAGGCCACCAAGCTCCCCAACGATAAAAAGATTCGGAACCGTGGTCTCGAACTCGCCGCTCAGGGTAGGCATGTCTCCGCCCATGCTGGGGCTAGCCATGACCATCGTGATGGCGCCGACCGGGCAAGCGTCAGCGCAGAGAGAATGGCCGATGCACTTGTAGCCGTTGACGATCACGGCCTTGCCGCCCAGCATGGCCAGCACATCGCCTTCCGGGCAGACCGTGGTACAGGTGGCGCAGCCTATGCAGTAGGCATTGTCGATGTGGGGATGTTGGGCCTTGGGCCCTTCGGAAAACAGCTTTCCCTTTTCGGCGGCTGCCCGGGCCTGGGCGTCCCGCTTCTTAAGACCCTTGAAGTAGTTTCGCAGAAAGAAAACAGTAAGGGCCGCTGCGACGATGAAGGCAATCAGTGTATCCATGCCACTTCAGAAACTCTACCACCGAAAGCCCATCGAAAGAGCGAGGCCAATGTGAAACATGGCCAACAGCGCGAACGTGTAGCTAAACGGCTTATGCACAACGTGCCAAAGGTGAAATACCTGTTCCGAGCGCTTCAGGAAGAGAATTCGCTTGGTTAAAGCAGCGTCCTCGCGAGCGGCGCCTACGGCGCGTTCGACCTCGCGATTGCCGGTACGCAGAAAGCCTCCCAGCGTGGCTACCTTGTCTCCGAAGCTCAGAGCGTGCCGGCGAAGCCGGGCAACACGAAATGCGCGAGAAATATCCAGCGCGAACATGTAACCCAAAGCGGAAACCATGGAGAGCTGACGCACCCGCTCGGGACTGGGCAAGGTTAACAGCGCCCGCAGGTCCCGCTCCGAAACCAGCTTCTGCTGCGTCAACTGGCCCAGCAGTTTCTGGTGGAAGTCCTGCAATTCCTTCTGCGTCATTTCGGCGGCTTTCAGATTCCGGGGAATCTGCCCGTACAGGTAGCGACCGATGATGCCGCTGACCGATACTGCGAACATGATCCAGAACGCCATTCCGGCGAAGCCGCCGAACTTGAAGGACGAATGAAAGGCGATCACGAAAGGCGCCGCGATCCCCAGAATCACGTGATAGTCCAGCCAGTGCCGGGAGTTGCCCTTCTTCATCAACCATGACCAGTGCTTGCGCAGCGGGTAGAGGAAGATGATCAGGAACATGGTCACGCCCAGCCATCCCAGCTTCAAGCCGATGGTTCCGCTGGGCCGCAGAGCCGTGAACTTGGGAGAAAACGGCCGATCCGCCGATCCCAGGGTGTAATAGTCAAACCCGTAGACCGTCAGCGCGAGAATTAGGGTCGCAAAAAGAAAATATCCAGCCGCCACTCTTGAGCGATGGCCGCGTTCACGATCGCGAACGGGCGCCACCGCGGTGGCAACAGAAGCATTCGCACTCATTTAGCAGCAACTTTCTCTTCCGTACTCACAGAGAATTGTTTGTAGTCCGTGAAGTTATGAGTATTCCGCCAGTGCTGGCGCGGGGTCTCAACTTCTACACTGGCTTGAGCAGGGAACCAGTACACATCCTTCGCACCTTTAAAAGGCATCGGCTGAAATTGAACCTCGGAGCGCATGGACTTCAAGCCGATGTCTTCCATGCTGTTGGCCAAGCCTGCATCAATTTTACCAATGATTCCGGTCGCTGGGTCGATCCAGGCCACCCCAGCCAGGTCCAGCGGGTATTCGCGCCCGCGCAGCGACAGCGCAGCCGGAGAGCGCATCCCCGAAATGTGCTTGAACTGCACTTTGTGAAACTTTCGCCCGCCGATTTCGTCTTCGCCCAGATCTGTGAATTCAAAGCCCGAGGAGTAGTAAGGATGAAACACCAGGAACAGGGTCGCAAATCCATTGCTGACCAGCATGGAGACGCCTTTTTTGGGCTCTTTTTTGGATTCCTTAACCGCCAAACGGGATTCGTCCAGGCTAATTTCACCACCCGCATTCGTAAGAATTACCAGGTAGTCGTAGGTCGATTCCGCCTTCAATTCGACCTTGCCGTCTGCCTTGAACTTCTCCTGGGTCACGTGCTCAGTGCACTTAACATCCGAGAACTTCTCAACAAACTTGGCTACTTGGTCGTTTGCGCGACCGATCATCTCCTGGAGAGAATTAGTCTCCCCCATGGAAAATGGGCTGATGGCACACAGCAGGATGCCAGCTATAAGGGGTTTCACACCTAAGGTACTGCACGCAGGGTGCCACTTCATTGAGCCTTGCCCCTTCGAGAGTCGAAGCGGTAGCCGATGCTGAACAACCACTGGTCATAACTCTGGGTCAGACCGCGATTTACGGTGAAGCCGCCCTGCATGAAGTAGTGCGAGCCCAGGTTCATTTCCATGTTGCTGGTCAGGAATTTCGCATTGGTATTGCTCGAAAGCGGCGACACGAAATTCTGCTGCCCACCCAGCAATTCCAGCCGGAAATTGTCGCCCAGGCTGCGCGAGAGAGAGACGGAGGAGTAGCTTCCGTTGCCAAAAGAGCTGTTGAAGCGGGCGTAGTGGCCGTCGGCGCGGATGTGAACCCACGGCAACCGATCGAACGTCAATCCGTAGAGTTCGTTCAATGAATTGCTGGTGTCGCCCGAGCGATTGCTCTTGCCCCAGTTTCCGTACACCCAGACCGTCTTGATCACCTCAAGCCGCACGCCGCCGCTGAACCCCTGGAACAGGTACTTGTCGAGCAGGCCGGTTCCGACCAAGGTCGGGTCGAAGGTCGGTAAGTCTCTCAAATAGGTGTAGTTACCATCGAATTCAATGCGTTCGTGAGGCTGGTAGCGCACGGTCAGGAAGTTGCGCGCAATTCCTGCACCCGGGGACCCCCCGGCGGTGTATCCCACGGGGCTATCCGCCTGCAGTGAGTCGTAAATCGCCACATACCGCTTGTAGTAAATGCCGTTTTCGAAGAAAACGAATGGTCGGTCGATCTTCCATTTCAGCGTGCTTAAAGCCATGCCAGAGGTACTCGTGTAGTGGAAGCTGTCGTAACCGCCGCCTTCGAAGTTCACGAAGACTCCGCCGATCCGACGATCGGGGCTGTAGCTCCACGAAGTGGGGTCTGGGGTCGATCCTGCAAAAACGCCAAGGGTTGCGCTGTGACCGAGGCGACGCCCGAAATATCCACCGTCCAGGGTGTCGAGGCTGGTCGCCCAGGGCAGGTACATGCGTCCGAAACCCGCGACCCACGGCGAGTTCGGGTTGTCGTAAGTCATGCTGAGGTGATAGGTGCGATTGATCAGGTCCTGCAGGGTGGAATTACCGGAGTAGTTGTTTGTAGTGAGACGTCCGCGCCAGTAGCCGCTGGCGTTCCAGTACGTCCCGCCGATGCGCGTCATGTCAATGCGAGCGACCAGTCCGAGATCAGTGTTTGATCCGCCGGATGACCCATGAAATGCAGTTCCCATGTAATCGACGCCGATTCGTCCGCGTGCGCGGTTCACCGACGGCATTGGCGGGCGCGGCACCTGTACGCGCGCTTCTTCATCGAGCGTATCGCTCTCGGTGAACGAAATCACGGTCGGATATTTGCGCGTCGCGCTGAGCGTGCTCTGGTTCACGAGAGCTTGCTCGTCGTGCGACGACAGGTAAGCCAGGTCGCCGGCCTTGAGGTCGCGCTTGGGCGTACGCACGTCCGAAACAGCCGAAGTTTCCGCAACCGAAGTGACTTCCAGTTCCGCCACCACGTCGTCGGGATTGCCATCGGCAGCGGCGATCACTGAGCCCGTGGGCGTGTCGCGAACTACCAGCTTCATACCTTCCGCGAGACCGGCGCTGCGGCCTCCATCGATGTACGCCGTTCCGGCGGCCACGTATTTCACTTTGAAAGCGGTACGGAAGTCAGGATGCGTAGCACGCAGTGCGAGTGCTGCCGGAATGTCGGGTTCACCGGCCTTCCCGATAATCAGATTTTGATCCGGGGCCGTTATCAGGGGAACTTCCTGCCCCTTCTGCGTGGTCGCTTCGGGCTCAGGTGTGACGACATCAGTTTCCACGATGGCCAGCTCGGCCTTCTCGCCGGGCGCCAGGCCCAATGGATTCGAAACCGAAGCTCCCTGAATCACCGGAACCGGCGGGGTGGCCTGGGCCGCGACGGGAGCAGCGGCAACCGTCGCCGTCTCCGTAGCGGCAGCGGGTGCCGTCGCAGACGCGGGAGTTTCCGATGGCTTTACTGCGGTGGCGGCCTGCGACGTAGTTGTTGTCTTAACGTCAGAAGCCAACGCGGGAGCGGGGGCTTGCGTCGAGCTGGGAGCTTTTGTGTCGTTCGAGGCCTGCGTCGCGGGCGACGTTGTTTTCGCTGTGCTCTCGCTAGGCGAAGCGGGCGCGGATTGTGCCGCCGGATTCGCCACAGCCGCTGTCACAGGTTCGGCCGCCGGCGATGACACCGTGGCCGACAGCACCTTGGCCGTGATATTGGGTGAGCCCGCGGAACTGGGTGTTGTACCCGTCGCCGCCGCACCCGCCGGCGCCGGTGCAACCTTCGCGCTGGCTTCGATGGAGGCGGCAGTCTGGTTGACAACAGGCGCTGCAGCCGGCGTCTCACTCTTGGCGGTAGCCGAGCTTGCGGGTTGAGCAGGGGCGACGCTGACGCTCATCGAGCTCGGCGCTGCGCCGGATGTCGGCGCGGGCGAGGTCGGAATCGTCTTTACCGCGAGTTCCGGATTCGGCTTCGGGGCTACAGAAGCAGTGCTGTCGGTCGAGCTCTGCACCGAGGGAACGCTTCCGGCTCCCGGTGTGCCCATGCCAGGGAAGACCGTGCCTTGCTGCAGGCTGCCAACTTTCGGGCGCGCAGCGGAAGGCGTCGCAGATGCGCTCGCGGTCGTCTGCGCAGGAGCCGCTGCTTGTTTTTCAGGGAAGTTGATCGGTGGGAACTTGGGCGGAACCGGGATCGGGGCCTGCGCAGTGGTGGAATCGGTGGCAGGCGCTTGGGGCTTGCGGTGGAACACGCCGATCAAGGGCGCACTGGCCGCGGGGGCGGGCCCGACGTGTCGCACGACCACCTCAGCATTCTCGGAGGGCTGCACGCGCAGCGTAATGCTCTTACCGTCGGCGCTGAGAGTGTAAGGATGCGCACTGTCGAGGTCGACCACCACGCGCGTAACCGGCGGGTTCGCGCTGTTCAGTCCTAAACGCACGGCGCGCACGCCGTTGGCCTCGAGGGGAAAATGCTTTTGCTTGGCGTCGGAAATTGTGCCGGGAAGAACAAGCACCAGGCGGTCCGGATTGATGGCAGTTTCGACGGTCGGCTTGACCGCTCCCGTCAGGACGACCTGAATGGTGACGTCAGAGCCATCGCGCTTGACCTGGAGTTGTTCAATCTCAGCCGCGCCGCCTGCAGTGTTCTGCGCAGCGCCTAGCGAGCCCATTAGCAGGAGCACAGAGACTAGCCGCGTACGGTTCATCAGACCTCATAACTCACGGGCATCTTCACCCGTAGGGGGAAAGTTATTTCTTTACTGCTGAACCGGACACTTCCGGCCCTTACCAACATCCCTTGCCCGGCTTTAACCGCCGTTGCCGTTTTTGTGACATTGCAAACAATTCACGCTGTTGTAGACGTAGCCACCCACATTGGGGTGGCGGAAGTTGGCAGCGTTGTTATTGCCGTGGCAACCCGTGCACTGAAACACGGAGTAATCGCTTGGAATTCGTATGGCAAGTCGCGCAGACCCCGTTCGCGTTGCCGTGATTCACCGGGAAGTACGTATGGTTGAACGTCGCCCCCGTCCACGCCGTTGTCGTGTGGCAGGTGGCGCAGGTGTTCGGGAAACCGGCGGACGCATGGTTCGGATTGGTCGTGCCGTTGTAATCGCTCTGGTGGCAACCCACGCAGGCAGTCGGCAGCGTCGTGTAGTTGTTATTCACGTGGCAGTTGGCGCAAGCCACGGTGGTGTGCGCTCCGGTCAGCGGGAAAGTCGTGGTGTTGTGATTGAAGGTCGCGCTGGTCCAGTTGGTCGTGCTGTGGCAGACGTCGCACGTCGTCGGGAAACCCACCGTTGAGTGCTTCGGATTATTTGTGTTGTTGTAGTCCGTCTGGTGGCACGAGATGCAAGTCGTGTTTGCGTTGGTCAGGTTGTAGTTGCCGTTCGTGTGGCAACTGGCGCACGCGACGGTCGTGTGCGCTCCCGTCAGGGTAAAGCCCGTCGTGGAGTGGTCGAAAGTCCCGTTGCCCCAGTTGGTGGTGGTGTGGCACTGGTCGCAGGTCTGCGGGAAGCCGGCGGAAACGTGATTCGGATTCGTCGTGCCCTGGAAATCCTTCAGGTGGCACTGCACGCAGGCGCCGCTGGTCAGGTTGTACGCATTGTTCACGTGGCACTGCGCGCAGGCACGGTAGTATGCGCGCCGGTCAGCGCAAAGCCGGTTGTCGAGTGATCGAAAGTCGCCGACGTCCAGTTCGTGGTGCTGTGGCACTGCTGGCAAGTCTGGGCAAATCCGGCCGCGGCGTGCGGCGGATTGTTGGTCGTCTGGAAATCGTTCAGGTGGCAGCTCACGCAAGCGGTATTCGCCGCCGTCAGGTTGTAGTTGCCATTCACGTGGCACGCCGTGCAAGCGACGGTGGTATGCGCGCCGGTCAGCGGGAATCCCGTCGTCGCGTGGTCGAAGGTCGCATTGCCCCACGATGTGGTGGTATGGCACTGCTGGCAAGTCTGCGGGAAATTCGACTGCACGTGATTCGGATTCGTCGTGCCCTGGAAGTCCGCCAAGTGGCAGCTCGCGCAAGGCGTATTCGCCGCGGTCAGGTTGTAGTTGCCGTTCACGTGGCACTGCACGCACTGCAGGGCAACGTGGGCGCCGGTCAGAGGAAATCCGGTGGTCGTGTGATCGAACGTCGCATTGCCCCAGGTCGTCGTGGTGT
The DNA here is from genome assembly GCA_963765755.1 of uncultured Acidobacteriota bacterium. Lineage (GTDB taxonomy): Bacteria > Acidobacteriota > Terriglobia > Terriglobales > Acidobacteriaceae > Gp1-AA133. The sequence goes on from CAVXXV010000006.1 coordinate 61,930, forward strand.
GGCACTGCTGGCAAGTCTGCGGGAAGTTCGACTGCACGTGATTCGGATTCGTGGTGCCCTGGAAATCCTTCAGGTGGCAACTGACGCAGGCCGTATTCGCGCTGGTCAGGTTGTAGTTGTTATTCACGTGGCACTGTACGCACTGCACGCTGGTGTGCGCGCCGGTCAGCGGGAATCCGGTGGTCGAGTGATCGAACGTCGCGCTCGTCCAGTTGGTGGTGCCGTGGCACTGCTGGCAAGTCTGCGGGAAGCCCGACGTGACGTGATTCGGATTGGTCGTGCCCTGGAAATCTTTCAGGTGGCAGCTGACGCAGGCCGTGTTCGCGCTGGTCAGGTTGTAGTTGTTATTCACGTGACACTGTGCGCACTGCACGCTGGTGTGCGCGCCGGTCAGCGGGAACCCCGTAGTCGAGTGATCGAAGGTGGCGCTGGTCCACGTCGTCGTGCTGTGGCACTGCTGGCAGGTCTGCGGGAATCCGGAACTGACGTGGTTCGGATTCGTGGTGCCCTGGAAATCCTTCAAGTGACAACTGACGCAGGCCGTGTTTGCGCTCGTGAGATTGTAATTTCCGTTCACGTGGCACTGTGCGCACTGCACGCTGGTGTGCGCGCCGGTCAGCGGGAACCCCGTAGTCGAGTGATCGAAGGTGGCGCTGGTCCACGTGGCCGTGCTGTGGCACTGCTGGCAAGTCTGCGGGAAGCCGGACTGCACATGGTTCGGATTCGTGGTGCCCTGGAAATCTTTCAGGTGACAGCTGACGCAGGCCGTGTTTGCGCTGGTCAGGTTGTAGTTGCCATTCACGTGGCACTGTGCGCACTGCACGCTGGTGTGCGCGCCCGTCAGGGGGAAGCCGGTCGTCGAGTGGTCAAAATTCGCACTCATCCACGTGGTCGTACTGTGGCACTGCTGGCAGGTTTGCGGAAAGCCCGACTGCACGTGATTCGGCTGCGTCGTGCCCTGGAAGTCCTTCAGGTGGCAACTCACGCAGGCCGTATTCGCGCTAGTGAGGTTGTAGTTATTGTTGACGTGGCACTGTGCGCACTGTACCGACGTATGCGCCCCGGTCAGCGGGAATCCCGTTGTCGAGTGATCGAAGGTGGCGCTGGTCCACGTAGTCGTGCTGTGGCACTGCTGGCAAGTCTGCGGGAAGCCGGAACTAACGTGGTTTGGATTCGTCGTGCCCTGGAAGTCTTTCAGGTGGCAACTGACGCAGGCCGTGTTTGCGCTGGTCAGGTTGTAGTTGCCATTCACGTGGCACTGTGCGCACTGCACGCTGGTGTGCGCCCCCGTCAGCGGAAATCCTGTCGTCGCATGGTCGAAATTCGCGCCCATCCATGAAGTCGTGGTGTGGCACTGCTGACAAGTCTGTGCGAAGCCCGACTGCACGTGGTTCGGATTGGTCGCACCCTGGAAATCTTTCAGGTGGCAGCTGACGCAGGCCGTGTTCGCGCTGGTCAGGTTGTAGTTGCCGTTCACGTGGCACTGGGCGCACTGTACGGTGCTGTGCGCGCCGGTCAGCGGGAAGCCGGTGGTCGAGTGATCAAAGGTTGCGCTATTCCACGAAGTCGTACTGTGGCACTGCTGACAAGTCTGCGGGAATCCGGAACTGACGTGGTTCGGATTGGTCGTTCCCTGAAAATCTTTCAGGTGGCAGCTGACGCAGGCCGTGTTCGCGCTGGTCAGGTTGTAGTTGCCGTTCACGTGGCACTGGGCGCACTGTACGGTGCTGTGCGCGCCGGTCAGCGGGAAGCCGGTGGTCGAGTGATCAAAGTTCGCGCCTGTCCAGGTAGTCGTGTTGTGGCACTGCGTACAGGTTTGCGAAAAGCCGGACTGAACGTGATTCGGACTGGTCGCGCCCTGGAAATCCTTCAGGTGGCAGCTGACGCAGGCGGTGTTCGCGCTGGTCAGGTTGTAATTGCCATTCACGTGACACTGGGCGCACTGCACCGTGCTGTGCGCGCCGCTAAGCGGGAACCCGGTGGTCGCGTGATCGAACGTCGCGCTCGTCCAGGTGGTCGTGCCGTGGCACTGCTGGCAGGTCTGCGGGAAGCCGGACTGAACATGGTTCGGATTGGTCGCGCCCTGGAAGTCTTTCAGGTGGCAGCTGACGCAGGCGGTGTTCGCGCTGGTCAGGTTGTAGTTGCCATTTACGTGACACTGCGCGCACTGCACGGTGGCGTGCGCTCCCGCTAACGGAAAACCAGTGGTGGAGTGATCAAACGTCGCGCTCGTCCAGGTGGTCGTGCTGTGGCACTGCTGGCAGGTCTGTGGGAACGCGGACTGAACGTGATTCGGGTTGGTCGTTCCCTGGAAATCCTTCAAATGGCAGCTGACACATGCCCTGTTCGCACTGCTCAGGTTGTAATTGCCATTTACGTGGCACTGCGTGCACTGCACCGTGCTATGCGCTCCGCTGAGCGGGAAGCCGGTGGTCGAGTGATCGAAGGTCGCGCTGGTCCAGTTGGCAGTGGTGTGGCATTGCTGACAGCTGGTCGGGAATCCGGACTGCACATGGTTCGGATTGGTCGCCGTGTTGAAGTCCTTGATGTGGCAGGACGCGCAATCGGTCGCCGCTCCGACAAACTGGCCGTTAATGTGGCACTGCGTGCAGGCCACATTGGCGTGCGAGCCGGTCAGCGGGAATTTCGTAAAGGTGGTGTGATTGAAAGTCGTAGGATCCCAAGCGCTCGCGTTGTGGCAGGTTTGGCACGTGGTCGGGAAGCCGGCCTGCGCGTGCGGCGGGTTGTTCGTCTTGTTGAAGTCCGCCATATGGCAGCCCACGCAGCTTGTCGACGTCAATGTGAACTTGCCGCCTGCGTGGCAGGCGTTGCAATCGAGGGCAGCGTGCGCGCCCACCAGGGCAAAGCCTGTGAACTTCACGTGGTCGAACTTCGCGCCCATCCAGTTGTCGACGGTGTGGCAGGTTTCGCAAGCCGTCGGCATTCTCAGTGCAACGTGATCAATGCCCGAGGACTTGGTGTTAATGAAGTCTCTCTGGTGGCACGAGTAGCAGGCGGTCGAAAGACCCTGGAACTGTCCTGAAGCGGCGCCCTTGTGGCACGAGTCACAACTCACGGTCGCGTGTGCGCCCGTGAGCGGGAACCGGTTCATGTGCTGGTTGATCTGCTGGATCGAAACGTTCCAACCCTTCACCGTATGGCACTGTTCGCAGTTGGCTCCCATCTGCGCCTTGTGAATGTCTGCGTGGCACTGGCTGCACTGCGTGCCCACATTCGTGAACACCGGCTTCGTATGGCACTGCGTGCAGGAAACGCCTTCGTGCATTCCGCGCAACGGATATTTTGTGGTGTTGTGATCGAATTCAGGAACTGCTCGAATGGGTTTCCAGCCGCTCAGCGTGTGGCAGTTCTGGCAGGGAATGCTAAGGCTTCCATGAGGGCTTCTCGAATTCGCAGACGATTGCGACTGCGCCGCCGGCTGACCGCCGGGAAGCGTCGCAAAAACGACTGCCAAATAAATCAGGAATGTCGAACCCAAGGTAGCCCCAACTCCACACGAAAGGATTCCGACTCACGAGACGAAGCACTTCAATAAGTGTCAGTAAGGTTATGAGAAAGAACTGCAATCAAACGCCCAGCAAGCTTATGCAGGTGAGAATTGTTGTGGAAGGTTACATAAGTACATGGATTTCCGGAGTTATTTCGTAACTGCAGCGAAGGGTAGGACTTGGCGGAAATGACGGTGTTTAATATTGTAAAAAATGTAAGTTCTGCAGCCTACTGTGAGTTTTTTCTACTGTGGAGAACCAGACGTGCACACCCTGTCCAAAAAATTGGACGCAAAATTGCTAGCGAGTGCGTTCAGAGCTAACTTTTCTTTAGAGGTTTGATCTCCGGACCGTGGCAATCCGCGCACGCCTTCTTCGTTGGCGCGTAGAACAGGACCTGTTTTCCATCCACATCTTTGAAGAGCTTGTGACAGCCGGCGCAGGCCACGTTGCGGTGTTCGCCTTCCAGCGCGAACGTGGTCCGTTTGTCGTGGTCAAACACTGACGGCTTCCACTTGGTGGCGTTATGGCAGTCGGCGCACTGGGTGACCTTGTTCTCGAAGAACTTGGTGAACTGTCCGCCATGTACGTCTTCGTGGCACTCCTCGCACTTTTCCGGAGCCTTCTTAAAGTCAACGTTGATTAGCTTGGTCTCGAGATTCGGTGGCTTATGACAATCGATGCAGGCAACCGCTCGATGTGCTCCCGCCAGCGGGAAGGTGGTTGTGCTGTGATCAAAGCCGTCCAGTTCTTTCCAGGACTTGGTGGAATGGCAAGCCTCGCAGCCCAAGGGCTTGCCGTCCTTCCCGATCTTCGCCATGCGTTCTTTGAACTGGCCTTTATGCACGTCCTCGTGACAACTCGTGCACGACAGATTGTCGAAGTGATAGGGAATTTTTGACTTGGACTCGTTCTTGTCAGCGAGCTTGTGGCAATCCGTGCAGGGAACGGCGATGTGCCCGCCCGTCAGTTCGAACCTGGTCTTTTTATGCTGAGCCAGCGTGAACGTCGAGGGACTGTAGCCCTTGAGATTGTGACACTGGTCGCACTGGTTCTCGTAAGGTTTGCCTGCGAACTGGTTGTTGTGTTCGTCCTTGTGACAGTCGGTGCAGCGCTTGAAGTTCACGATCTTGAAGATCGTGTCTTTGCCTTTCGGCGTGTGGCACTGCTCGCACTTCAATTTGGCGTGCCCGTCGATCAGCGGATAGGCACTCTTGGCGTGCGCCTTCACATCAAACAGCGAAGGCTTCCACCCCTCAACGTTGTGGCAACTGGAACACTCGATGCCGTCCGGTTGCCGCTTGGCGAACTGCCCTTTGTGATCGTCCTTGTGGCAGTCGGTGCATTTGGCAAACGCGAGCTCCTTCTTGAAGTCTCCATTCGCGTGGCACTGAACGCATTCGACTGTTGCGTGCTTTCCCAGGAGCGGGTACTTGGTCTTCGAATGATCGAAGTTATTGTTCAGACCAGTGGTCGATACGCGCTTCCAGCTGCTGGTGTTGTGGCACGACTGGCAGCTCTTGTCCTTGAAACTTCCTTTGTGCGGATCGGCATGGCAGTCATCGCACTTACTGAACGGAAGTCCCTTGTAACGAGGAGCACCGGTCGCATCCGGCGTATGACACTTCTCGCATTTCACCTGCTGGTGCAGGCCCGTGAGGGGGTATCGCGTCTTGCTGTGGTCGAACTTTCCGGACGTGTCCTTCCAATTCACAAAGTTGTGGCACTGGATGCAGTTGGAACCGAGACGTCCTTCGTGAAAATCCTTGTGACACGCGGTACAGGTTTGAGGAATGCCAAGGAAGGACTTGCTGAGGTCCTTCGCCTTGATGTTAGGACGCTCCGCTGCCGGAATCTTTTCGGGTAGATGGCACTTGTTGCAAGCTAACCCGGCGTGCTTGCCTTCCAGAAGGTAGCCGGTTTCCTTGTGATCGAATTTGTTGGGGTCCCATTTAATCAGAGGGAAGTTCGGCCCGTTGTGATCGGAGTGGCAGCGTACGCATTCCTGACTCGACCCCGCGGGAATGTGATAAGAGGCGTGCAATCCGCGCTTGTTGGCCACGCGCGATCCAATATCCGAGTGACAGCCGATACAGCGGAACTCAGGCTTGCCGCCGCCGATCTTGTGGCAGTCCGTGCAATGCATCGCACCATCCAGGAACTGGTGCTGGCGCGCCAGAGGTCCGGGAGAAATCTGGGCGTGCGCACTCGATGCGAACAAACATCCGGCCACGAAAAGAAGCAGGCCAAAGAACGGACGCCATGAGGCCTGCAATCGGCGACGGGACGAAGCGCGCAATTTGTTTGGGACTTGCAAATCGGCCAAAGCCAGTTCTGCTCCCCGAAAAAAACGACCGGAGGTAATCTCCCCCGTGCTACTACCCCATTGGTTCGATGGGAAAGTCTATCAAGCCGCGCGGTTTACGCAACAGTCTCCGGAAGGGCACGCGCCAATTTATCGGATTTGGCGGGCAACTGCTCACCCCATCCGGTGATGTTCGTCACTCGACAGGATGTGATTTTCGTCACCTGGGAACGGTGCCGCGTCACAGTGTGAAAACGCACTCTTCTATAGCATTGCATGGGAGGCTAACACTCATGTCGACCGCCTGGACGTCGCGCTACGCGCAGCGCACGAAAGGAATCAAGAGCTCGGCTATTCGCGAACTGCTGAAGTTCACCCAGCGACCCGAGGTGATCTCGTTCGCAGGCGGCTTGCCGGCGGCGGAAGTCTTCCCCGCGAAGCGGTTTCAGGAAGCATGCTGCAAGGTGCTTGAGCAGAAGTCGCATCTGGCCCTGCAGTACGGCGCGACCGAAGGTTACGAGCCCCTGCGGGAAATGGTCGCACGGCACATCGCGCGCTATGGGATCAAGGCGAAGTCGGAAAACGTCCTGATCACCTCCGGGTCGCAACAGGCTCTGGATCTGATCGGCAAACTCCTGATCAATCCCGGCGATCGCGTTCTGGTCGAGGCGCCCACTTACCTCGGCGCCCTGCAGGCGTTCAACATTTACGGCGCAGATTATGTCAGCGTGCCCAGCGATGAAGACGGTCTCCGTTCCGATCTGCTCGAAGCCCCGTTGCGCTCCGGGCCGAAGTTCATGTATGTGCTCCCGAACTTCCAGAATCCGGGCGGGACAACGCTCTCCGAAGGCCGCCGCCATGAACTGGTTTTGCTGGCGGATAAGTACGGAATTCCAATCGTCGAAGACGATCCTTACGGGCAGCTGCGTTATGAAGGGGAGCACCTCACACCGCTGGTCGTTCTCGATCGCGAGAACTTGCGTCGCGACAATGGCTACTCAATCGGCAACGTTCTCTACCTCAGCACGTTTTCAAAAACACTTGCGCCCGGATTGCGTCTGGGATGGATCGTCGCTCCTCCCGACGTGATTGCCAAACTCGTGCAACTCAAGCAGGGCGCCGATCTCCACACATCGACCTTTGTGCAGATGGTCGCGTATGAAGTGGCACGCGACAACTTTCTCGACGAGCACGTGAAATTGATCCGGCGCGTCTACCGCGAACGCCGCGACGTGATGCTCGAGGCCCTGACCCGTAACTTTCCACCCGAAGTCACCTGGACTCGGCCCCTGGGCGGCCTCTTCCTGTGGGTCACTTTGCCGGAGGGCGCCGACGCCGCGGAGTTGTTTGAAGCCGCCGTGCGTGAGAACGTGGCATTCGTTCCGGGCGATTGCTTCTATGCTCCCAACGGCCATCGGGACAATGGCAAGCGGCAAATGCGCCTCAATTTTTCGTCTTCGTCGCCCGACCAGATCCGAGAGGGCATTCGACGGTTGAGCATCGCTGTGAAGCAACAGCTGGAAGCACTTCACATAACTGTAGGTTCGCGCTGAACGTCCTTTGCGTTGGGCGTGGTCCTAAAGTTTGCCGAACGGATGCTCCATAGAGGGACTTTGCGGCGTGAAAAGTTCGGCGCCATTTTCCGTGATGTGCATGTCGTCCTCGAGACGGACGCCGAACTCACCGCGAATGTAGATGCCCGGCTCGTCGCTGAACGTCATGTTGGGCGCGAGCTTGGTGCCGTTCCCGCGCACCAGATACGGCCATTCATGGCCATCCATTCCGATCCCGTGCCCCACCCGGTGCGTGAAGAATTTGTAGTCCGGACCGTATCCTGCATCCGTGATGACTTTGCGTGCGGCGGCATCGACCGCGCCGCACTCCACTCCGGGCCGTGCCGCTGCCAACGCAGCCGATTGTGCGCGGTGCACAATCTCAAATACCTTCTTTACCTTGTCGGGTGCCGAACCCAGCACAAGCATTCGCGTAATATCCGATTGATAGCCTTCCACTTTGCACCCGCCGTCCACCAGCACGGGCACGCCTTCGCGGATCACCTGCGGCTGAGTCGAGCCGTGCGGGAACGCTGAAAACTCGCCTACCTCGACCAGGGCATCGCCCGTGAAGCCAAGATTTTGATGCGCCGCCTCGACCCAGCGCCCTACCTCAACCTGCGTGATGCCATCGCGTAACCCGCGGTAGACGGCTTCGTATGCGGTAAGGGTGACATGATTGGCCAGCCGCATCAGTTCAAGTTCCACGGGACTCTTGATCATCCGGCAACCCGCCGTCACCGGTGTCGCACTCAGCAGCTTCGCCTGAGGAGCAGCCTTCTCGATGCCCTCGCGAAATACAAAGTGCACCGTTTCCTCCATCCCGATTTTTCCAGTGAGAATCCCATGATCCTTGAAGCCCTGTGCGATCCGCTGGTAGGGATTTTCATCTTCCTGCCAGATGCGCACGTCCACCTGCGCACCTTCCGGTGCTTGCGCAATCTGCTCGCGCGCACGCCCCTCTTCAAATGCCGGGCAAACGTAAAAGGCGGCCCCTTTTGCAGGCAGCACCATCGCGAACATCCGTTCGCCACCCCACCAGCGAATTCCGGTGAAGTAGTACAGAGACGTCCCTTCCATCAAAAGGATGCCATCGAGATCATTGGCCTCCATCAAGGCGCGTGCCTTTTCCTGTCGCATTAGGCGTTCCTCGACTTTGATCGGGTGCGCTTGATCTCGCATGGATTTCAGCGCGGCGATCGAGGGAGGCAAAGAGGAAGTTGTGTCCTCCGCAAGAGTGGGAGTTGCGGGCAATAGGCCCACGCTGAGGCTGGCTGCGCCGGTGTGCAAGAAGGCTCGTCGGGTGGCGATCATCGGGAGCGCATTATAAAGGTTGTCGGGCCCAAGCCGAGTTTTCACACAGCGCGCTACCACCAAGCGCCCGCCTGACAAGGCTTTTGACACTTTTGTAACACGTTTTTAACTTTGCTCTAACCAGCCCGTAACCTTCTCGGCATATCAACTAGTGGCGTAGTAGACGGGCGTGCCTGCAACGCAAGTTTTCCCAACTAAAATTACGGAGGACGTATGCGTCAGCTGTTGTTCGTGTTTCTGATATCCACTCTTCTTGTGACTCCACTTGCCGCGCAGCAGGCCGATGCCGCCCTAAGCGTGAAACACGTTCTGCTGATCAGTGTGGACGGGTTGCACGCCCTGGATGTATCGCGCTTTATCGAGAGCCATCCGCGATCGGCGATGGCCGAACTTGCCCGGCATGGCGTTGCTTACTCGAATGCCCGCACGCCCGCGAATTCCGATTCCTTTCCCGGCTTGCTCGCACTGGTGACGGGCGGCTCGCCCATCTCGCACGGGATGTTCTATGACGTCAGCTACGATCGCGCGCTGTTTGCCCCGTCCAACACGACCTGCTCGGGGACGCCGGGCAACACCATCGTTTTCGATGAGACCATCGACGTGTACAACTCCGCCGGCGTATCGCTGGACGTCATCGACCCCGCCCAATTGCCACGCGGCTTCGATGCGCACGGAAAATGCGTGCCTATCTATCCCCACAATGCGATTCGTAGCAACACGATCTTTGAGGTCGTCAAGAACCACGGGGGTGTCACGGCGTGGGCCGACAAGCATCCCGCCTACGATCTGGTGAACGGGCCCTCCGGCAAAGGTGTAGATGACCTATACACGCCCGAGATCACCAACGCTCCCGGTTTCGATAACACGGTAAGTGTGGTCTGCACGGCGCAGAACGACTTCCTGAAAGTGCAAGGCGTGCTGAACCAGATTATGGGCCTGCGCCATGACGGCAAGCCCGGCCTCGGCGTTCCGGCCGTGTTCGGTATGAATTTCCAGGCCGTGAGTGTCGGACAAAAATTGGCCAAAGACAATGCGGCCGGTGATTGCACTGCCGATACCGATCCGAAGATCAATGGACAGCCCGGCGGATACACCGACGGCTCGGGCACTCCGACCGCGGTACTCGCCTATGGCCTGCAGAAAACGGACGATGCGCTCGGCATGATGATCCAGGCCCTCAAGGATCAGCACCTCTACGACTCCACGCTCTTCATCGTGACCGCCAAGCATGGCCAGTCGCCCATCAATCCGGCGAAGGTGAATAAGCCCGGACATTTTGCGGACCTGGTCGCCACGTTGCCGGACGCAGGCACAGATCCGGGTGGAATCGCGATCGCAAACGCTGCTGCCTGCACCACCGGACCGTGCGGCTTCGTCATGGATGACGACGTTGCCCTGATCTGGCTGCAGGATCAAAAGCAGACTGGCGCCGTGGCCCGGTATCTGAATGCCAACGCTCCCACCTTGTTCATTGATGAAGTGATGGCCGGAGATGAACTCAAACTCAAATTCAACAATCCGCTGCACGACAGCCGCGTGCCCGACCTTATCGTGCAACCGCAATACGGGACCATCTACACCGGCTCCACGAAAAAGAACTCTGAGCACGGAGGGTTCAGTTTTGGAGACACGAACGTGGGCCTGATCGTCTCGCATCCAGCCCTGAGTGCACATGTTGTAAAGACGCCGGTGGCCACCTCGCAAGTGGCGCCGACCATTCTGCAGAGTCTGGGCATCGATCCCGAATCCTTGAAGGCCGTGCGCGTCGAGCAAACGCCAGTGCTGCCGGGCCTGCCGCAATAACGCGATCCCAACGTAAGCAAAGCCTGGGCGGGCCAGTTCAGGGCTCGATCCCAGGCTCTGCGGCGCTCACCGACAACCCTTCGACACGAAAGTACTACCCGCTTCCCAGCACCTGTCGCATCTCTGCTCTTGTCCTGTTTCCACGTAGAGTTAGGGGGTTCGAACTCAAAATAGAACTAGGGGTGTCGGGTGCAAAAACTCTTGTCCGCAGCGACGCTGATTCTTGCCGCCAGCACTTTCGCGGCCGCGCAAGCTCAAACCGCAACTTCGTTCCCCGCGAAGACCGCCAGCGTGTCTCACACCACCAAGGCCATGCACTATGCTCCGCAGGGCCCGAGCGTGAAAGTCGCCTTCCAGAGTTCTTCGCTGATGGCGGGTGCTACGGGGGAGGCCAAGGTTGAGGGCAAGAAGACCAACGTCGAGATCGACGCCAAGTTCCAGGGCCTCGAAGATTCCAGCAAGTTCGGCCTCGAGTATCTGACGTACGTGTTATGGGCGGTTTCTCCGCAAGGGCGCGCCGTGAATTTGGGCGAACTCACACTCGAACATGGCAAGGGACACATCAAGACCTTCACGGATATGCAGACCTTTGGCATGATCGTCACGGCCGAGCCCTACTCCGCCGTTTCGCAGCCAGGGAATACCGTTGTCCTCGAGAACGTAGTGGTCGCCGCGGGCGAGGACATCACGGCCAAGTATGAACTGCTGGGCAGCGGAACGTACTCGTCGGTCAACACGCACATCCAGGACGCAATTTTCGGAATTGATTCCAACACGCCGCGCGAGCTGTTCGAAGCCCGGAACGCCGTGCGCATTGCCCACATCGCCGCTGCCGACAAATATGCTCCCTCCATCATCGCGAAAGCGGATGAGCAACTGCGCCGCGCGGAATCGGCCTATCGCGGCAAGCAGGACAAGCGTTCCATCGAAGCTGCCGCCCGCGAAGCGGCGCAGACTGCCGAAGAGTCGCGAGTGATGGCGGTCAAGCAAAAGGCGGAAGAAGAAGCGCAAGCTCAGGCGGCTGCGGAAAAGAAAGCTGCGGATGACCGTGCCGCGACGGCTCGGGCCGACGCTGATGCACAGGCCAGAGCCCGCGCGGAAGCCGACGCCGCTCGCGCCCAGGCCGAAATCGCAAAAGCCGAGGCTCTGAAGGCCGCGCAGGAAGCCGCGCGCCAGAAACAAGAAGCCGAGCAAGCCAAGGCCGAAGCTCTCGCCCAGCAACAAGCCCTGGCTGTCGAAGCCGACAAAGCTCGCCAGGCAGCGGCCCAGTCCGACCAGCTTCGTCAGCAGGCTGAGAAAGAAAAACAGGACTTGCGTGCTCGCCTGTTGCAGCAGCTCAACACCGTTCTCGCCACCCGCGACAGCGCTCGTGGTTTGATCGCCAACATGTCTGACGTGTTGTTCAAGAGCGGCAGCGCCGATCTTCTGGCGGGAGCGCGCGAGCGATTGGCCAAGGTTTCCGGAATCGTACTCGCCTATCCCAGCCTGCGCCTATCGGTCGAGGGCCACACCGACAGCGTCGGTACAGATGACTACAACCAGCAGCTCTCGGAAAAACGCGCCGAGGCGGTGCGTCAGTATCTCGTCCAGCAGGGAATTTCCGGCGAAACGATCGTCGCCACCGGCTTTGGCAAGACCGCACCGATCGCCAGCAATGAAACGCCGGAAGGACGCCAACAGAACCGCCGCGTCGAACTGGTGCTCTCGGGTGACGCAATCGGCGAAGGAAATTCCAGTGCCCCGAGCGAGACAGCTTCGTCGCGCTAGCGAAATCAATCACCACAGAGGACATGGGGAAGGCGGAGGCTTTTGGTTTTCCCTGTGCACCTGTGTGCCCTCTGTGGTTGAAGGTTTTTCCCGCCTACAATATCGGCATGGACGCCGGTTTCCAATGCGCAGGCTGTGGCGAGTGGAACCAGACTTCCGTGGATGAATCCGCGGGGGCAAATCAAAGCTATATTGAAGACTGCCAGGTGTGTTGCAAGCCCAACCTGCTGCGAGTTACGTACGATCCGCTGATCGAGTCCTATCTCATTAACGCCGACCTCGAGTAGGCATCGGCGTCGCACCTGCAACGAAGAACCGGAACCCGCAAGCATCTCGCCTTCACCCGGTTCAGGCGCTATAGTAACGGCGTCGGGCCCGGAAGAATTCGGCCCACAGGAGAAGGTACGCATGTCCTCCTACCATGCCTCCAGCGGACGGATGGTGTCTCACAACATGGTCACCACGCAGTTCGAACTCGACGGCTATCATGTGACTCGTACGCTTGGCGTGGTGCGCGGCATCGTGGTCCGCTCCCGGTCGATTTTCGGCACCATTGGAGCCGGCCTGCAAACGCTGGTGGGCGGGAACATCACGCTTCTCACTAACCTTTGCGAAAAGACTCGCTCCGAGGCCTTCGATCTGATGCTGCAACATGCGGCGGAACTGGGCGGCAATGCCGTGGTGGGCGCCCGCTACGACGCCACGGAAATTATGCAGGGTGTCACCGAAGTGTTGGCTTACGGGACCGCGGTCTACGTCGAACCTACCAAGTAAAATCAGGAATGCTTCTAAGAAAGATCTGATCCTTCCACGATGGCGAAGTGTGCGCAATGCGGCCGCAACCTCCCTGCGTTTTCGTTCCGGAAGATTTGCGAATGGTGCGTCCGGCACGAAGCTGCGCAGCGCGGCGAAGAAGATGAGGACGCCATTCAGCCGGTGATGCCTGTGCCCTGGGCGCAGGGAATGACTTCGTCCGCCATCGTCACCCAGGCATTTTTCGCCATCAATCTCATGGTGTTCGCGGCCATGGCGCTCGAGGGAATCGCCATGAATCCCAGCTCACGGCAACTGATCCAATGGGGCGCGAATTTCGGTCCATACACGCTTGGTGGCCAGGAATGGCGCCTTCTGTCTTGCACCTTTCTTCACATTGGACTGATGCACATCTTTTTCAACATGTGGTGCCTGTGGGATCTGGGCGCGATGTGCGAGGGCCTCTTCGGACATGCCACCTTCGCCGCCGTCTACCTGATCTCCGGCGTAGGTGCCAGTCTTGCCAGCGTGTGGTGGAGGCCGGTGGGGGTGAGCGCCGGTGCCTCGGGTGCGATCTTCGGGATCGTCGGAGCACTGATTGCCGCGCACTACCTGGGCGAGTTCTCCGCGCCTTTGTTTGCCGTGCGCGCCAGGCTTCGCAGTGTGCTGGTTTTCGCCGGCTACGCTCTGATCTTCGGAGCCATGTCCGGCCGTACCGACAATGCCGCGCACGTCGGCGGTTTAGTCACCGGCCTCGTCCTGGGTGCTCTGATCGCGCGAGTTGCTCCCAATCGCGATCCTGTGCGCAGGGTTGCCGTCATCCTGTGCGTGGCCGGGATTGTTTTCGGGGCCGGAGCGTGGTTGCATCGTTCGCGAAGCTACCTGATCCATGCGCAGCGCGGCGAACAGTTTCTCGAAGAAAACAAGCTGGACCAGGCCGTAGGCGAACTACAAACGGCGATCCGCCAGCATCCGGACTACCTGCCCGCGCACTTCGCTCTTGCCCACGCCTATTTCAACAAGCGCCAGTTTGATCTCGCGGAAGCCGAACTGAAACGTATTCTCCAACTTAAGCCCGGCCACGGCGGCGCGCAATACGAACTGGGGATGGTCTATCTGAACCAGAAACGCCTTCCGGAGGCGAAGGATCGTTTTACTGCGTTGCTGGGTGCTGACAAGGACGATGGTTACGCTCACCTCGGCCTTGGGATGACGCTGGCCGAGGAACAGAACTATCAGGCTGCCATCGAAGAATACAAAGCCGCGGCCGAGCTTGAACCTGACCTTGAATCAGTTTTCTACCGGCTGGGTGTCGCCCAGGCCAAACAGAAAAACTACGACGCAGCCATTGCGGCTTTTCACACCCAACAGCAGAAAGCTGGCGACGATATCGATACCGAGAATGCACTCGCCGAAGCTTACCGCGCAAAGGGCATGGCCCACGAAGCCGAAGAAGCCATGCGCAAGGCGCAGCAGCTTAAACCCTCGAAGTAGCTCCTGCCAATCTAGTTTCTTGAAGCAATCCCGGAAGAACGCGCTGGCGATAGGCGAATGTCGCCCTCATCTGCGGACCCACGAATAGCGCCTGCACAATCCCATCCAGCGGGCCGAAGCCGATTACGTATTGAACGTCATCACGCACCACGGTACCGGGGACTCCGTTGCGTATCTCCGGACGCAGTTCGTGACGATGGGCCCAGTTCGTGAATGGTCCATGAACCTGGATGTCAGCAAAGTGGTGGTTCCATTCAAACTCCGTGATGCGTGAAATCCAGCGGCGGCGAAGAGGCAGGTTCGGCAACAAGGAGAAGGAAGTCACGATTTCAGAGGATGGCCCGGCCAGGATGATTCCCGCAGGTAGCGGGGTGCCAGGCCTGGGCTCAGGCGGTACGAGGCGGAGTTCATCGATGCGCGTCCTGGTCGAAGGCGGCATGATGCGGGGAAGATTTTCGGGGTTCGCAAAGAACAGGAACACATCCGCGACCGGGAAGGGCACCCAACTGGCGAATTCCAGGCGATAAGGCATCGCACTTCATTTTTTCGCCGAACCGCCTCGCTTATCCACAGAAATCTTTGAAATGCAAGAGAGATGCGAAGCGAAGAAACATCGAAGGAATCACTTTCTTAAACGCAACATCTTGTGGTCACCACGGCAGTTAGCCCCAACGACTGGCGGTTTTCCAAAACAGCATTTCGGTCGACCCGCAACCTCGATATTTCTCGTTGACAACAAACCATTTAGGCGTAAGATGTGGGCAAAAGTGGTAAAAAGTGGTCAACTCGGTAGAGGTCGTGGGCAGCGGTGATTTCTCTTGAGGCGCCAGTGGAATTTAAGACTGACACCCTGAAAAACAGCCCGAACGAACCGGAAATGACCCCTTTGCGTGCCGCTTTTACCTCCTCCCTCGTTGCAGTAGTGGCAGCCGTCAGAAGAACCGGACGCCCTTACCGGCGAAAACGAACTTATGTTTCGCGGCAATCACCCAACTCGCGTCGACGACAAAGGCCGTCTCAAAATCCCGGCCGAGTTCAAGCGGGTGATCGACGAGAAATACGGGACGCAATTCTACATCACAAGTTTGGATGGGAGAGTTGCCCAGATATATCCCTTCGAGGAATGGGAGCGGATCGAGCAGAAGTTGGCCAGCCTCTCCACTTTCAATCCCACGAAGAAGAAATTCTTAACGCGAGCCAATTACTGGGGGCAGCAGGTCGAGATGGATGGCCAGGGCCGGTTGCTGATTCCGCAGTTGTTGCGCGAGAACGCAATTATCAAGGGCGAAGTGGCAGTGCTCGGCAACCTGACTCATTTGGAAGTGCGCAACATGCAGGCGTTGCAGACGGAGATCGAGACCGAACAGTTCACCACGGACGATGAGAAGACGCTCGACGAACTGGGCATCTAGTGGACGAGGGTTTTGGAACAAATACCCCCGAGCGGGGGCATGGTGGAAAGCGTGGCCATGTACCGGTTCTTTTAAAAGAAGCGATCGATTTTCTAGCCATCCGGCGGGGTGGGACTTATATCGACGCCACGGTGGGCTTGGGCGGGCACAGTTACGAAATCGCAAAACGCCTCGGCGCACCGGGTCATTTGATTGCGGTCGATAAAGATCCGGCAGCGCTGGAAGGGGCAGGGGCAGTCGTCGGTCGTCGGTCGTTGGTCGTTGGCGAACACGCCGATGAGCGGCAGGCGGCTGGGGACGAGCGGCCCGATTGGCCGCGGGTCGAGTTGGTTCAGGGGTCGTTTGCAGATTTAGCCAACGATCAACGACCAGCGACGATCGACGGTTTGCTCGCCGACCTGGGCGTCAGCAGCTTGCAACTCGATAGGCCCGAGCGCGGATTCAGTTTTCAGGCGGAAGGACCGCTGGACATGCGGATGAACACGCTGTCCGGCGAGACCGCCGAACAAGTGGTAAATCAGGTCGACGAGGTCACACTCGCCAACCTGATTTACGAATTCGGTGAGGAAAGGAGGTCGCGGAGAATCGCCAGAGCCATTGTCCGGTCGCGGCCGATACGCACTACCGCGCAACTTGCGGAGATCGTTTCAGCCGCGGCCCGGCCAATGAATCAGGCGGAAAGAAGAATTCATCCCGCGACGCGCACCTTTCAGGCTCTCCGAATCTTCGTAAACCGCGAACTCGATGACTTGCGGGATTTGTTGCAAGCAGCCCCGCAGATGTTGAAGCCCGGAGGCAGGCTGGTGATCATCAGTTTCCACTCGCTGGAGGACCGCATTGTAAAAGATGCTCTCCGCGAAGGAGTGAAACAAGGTCACTACAAGTTGCTGACGAAAAAGCCGGTGACGGCCAGCCAGGAAGAGATCGATCGCAATCCGCGGTCCCGCAGCGCGAAACTGCGAGCCGCCGAACGAATTTAAGTTTGGAAGGGCACGGCTTCAGCCGTGCCGATAGGCGCCAAGAACGACCGGGGGCTTTAGCCCCGAGGGAAATGGCACCTCAAAAGTTTCGCTCCGGAGAACCCGCCGGGGCCCCTGACGTGACCGCTTCTTGCGTTGGGGCAGATTGTGGTAAAGCCCGGCACGCATCAGGGAAGGCGTGCCGGGGCAAGGTTTCAAAAAGAAGAATCCTGCCGATCTCTCGCGGCTGTCCCGGAGAGAAATTTCAAGGTAGGACAGGGAGTCAGGGCCATGTACACCGGAACACTCATCAGCGAATTAATGGCAGTGGTCGAGCGGACGGAAGCTCGCCTGCGCGGCAATGAACGGGACAGCGAACTGGAGCGCTGGTACGCAAGCCAGCATTCGAACGCAACCATCGAAGCCGAACTCCTCGGGGTGGCCTAGATGGCGGCGGCAGCATCAATGCACGAATTGGCGGCATCGGGCCGGCGGCCTTCTTTCTGGATCGGCACGCCCGAGATCTACTTCAACAAGGTCATCGACAACTCGCGCCTGGTGAAGGTGGAAGATCCGCGCCGGGGGCGCGAGATGCGCCAGTTTGGTTTCGCACTCGGCTGCCTGTTCCTGCTGGTCATGACTTACGCCTGGCAGCATTTCAAGGCGATTGAATACGGTTATCAGATCGAATCGCTGAAGATTCAACGTGACGGCATGGTGGAGATGAATCGCGAGCTCCATCTGGAAGATGCGTCCCTGCGCAATCCCGAGCGGATCGATGCGATGGCGAGAAGACTGGGGTTGCAATCTCCGCAGGCCGGACAAGTGATGCACCTGGACGGGTCGGCTGACGCGGGTGAGCCCGTTATGGCGAGTATGACTCCGATCGGAGTGGTCTCGGCACGATAGCAAAAGCCGGCTTTCGGCTCGGAGAGGATGTGCCCTTCCCCGAGAAACACTATTTGGCGGCCTCCGATGTCTGGTGGGTCGCCATGTTTGTCTCTAACAGAAACGGCAAGAGGAACTGATCGTGGCGATCTCCCGCAATGGCACGAATCACCGGCTGTATCTTCTGGGAGGTTTGCTTCTCCTGTGGTTCTGCGCTATCTGCCTGCGTCTCGTTTACCTTCAGATCTTCCGCTACGGAGATTTCCAGCAACGCGCCGACAAGCAGCAGCAGCGCGCGGTGAACGTCTCCGCCAAGCGTGGCATCATCTACGACCGTCAGGGCAACGCGCTCGCCATGTCGATCCTGGTCGACTCGGCCTTCGCGGTCCCCAGCGAGGTTCCCGACCTGCCCAATGCCGTCTCTCTGATTACGCGCATCAGCGGCGGCGACGCGCGCATGGTGCTGGCCGATTGCCGGGCGCACAAGACTTTCTGCTGGGTCGCGCGAAAAGCCAACGCCGACGTCATTGATCGCATTCGCGCCCTGAACCTGCAGGGCATTCACTTCCAGAAAGAATCGAAGCGCTTCTATCCCAAGAGAGAGCTCTCGGCCCAGGTGCTGGGCTACGTCGGCACCGATGACGAAGGACTGAGCGGCATCGAGCGCGAATACAACGATCAGCTCAAGGGCGAGCCGGGCCGCATGCAGATCTCAGTAGATGCCCGGAAGAAATGGTTCGCGCGCATTGAGAAGGAACCTGAAGCCGGCGACAATCTCGTTCTCACCATCGACGAGAAGATTCAATACATCGTGGAGCGCGAACTTGAACAGGCAATCAAAGACACGCAGGCGATTGCCGGTACCGTGATTGTCGAGAATCCGCGCACGGGAGAAATTCTGGCTCTCGCCAATCGCCCCACGTTCAACCCGAACATCAAAAAAGAAATTAAGAACGAAGCGCTGAAGAATCGTGCCGTGAGCGACATCTACGAGCCGGGATCGACCTTCAAACTGGTGACAATTGCCGGAGCGATCGAAGAAAAGCTGACCCGGCCGGACGAGATGTTTGATTGTCAAATGGGCTCCATCGTGATCAACGGCATGCGTATCCGCGACAGTAAGAAGCACGGAGTGTTGTCCGTGACCGATGTCCTGGCGGAATCCAGCGACGTCGGATCGGTGAAGATCGCGTTGCGCCTGGGCGAAGACCGATTCTACAAATACATCCGCTCGTTCGGCTTCGGTCAGCAAACCGGAATCGAACTGCCGGGCGAGACTCGCGGCATGACGAAACCCGTCAATCGCTGGTCCAAGGTTTCGATTGGTGCCATCTCAATCGGCCAAGAGATCGGTGTCTCGGCCGTCCAGCTTGCAGCCATGGTTTCGACATTTGCGAATGACGGTGTCTGGGTTGCGCCGCGTATCGTAGCGACGACCTCCGCGCCGCAAAATACCCTGCAGCCGGTCGTCTTCCACCCGCAACAGGAGCGGCGAGTCATCTCCTCATTTACCGCCGCGCAAATGCGGCAGATGATGCGCGCCGTGGTCCTGCACGGTACGGGAAGAAGGGCTGCGCTCGAAGGCTACACGGCAGTTGGGAAGACGGGTACCGGACAGAAAGTGGACCCGAGCACTGGACTCTATTCGCGCAGCAAGTACGTCGCCTCGTTCGCGGGTTTCGCGCCCATCAACAATCCTGCCGTAACCGTTGCCGTCATCCTCGATTCGCCGGTGGGATTGCATCAGGGCGGCCAAGTATCCGCACCTGTATTTCAGCGCATCACGCAGCAGGTACTCGAGTACCTGCATGTGGCACACGATATGGCATTGCCACCCAGCCGCCAGGTTTGGTTGGCGCAGACCAAGGTCAAGGACTCCGATCTCGACGAAGGCTCGCCCGATCGTTTGGGATCCGTGTTGGACGTGGCCGACAGTGCTGCCGATACCACGCCAATGCCCCCACAGCCCAAACCTCCCGCAGCGCAAGGTGTCGTGGTTCCTGCGGCACTGAAAGAAAAGTTGCCACCGGCGCACCCGCCTGTGGCGGTCGCAGCTCCCATTAAGGAAACGCCCGAGTCCACGCCCTCCAACGGCACCATAGTCCTCGACGTCGAACAGGGTGGAATCGAGGTGCCGTCGTTCCTTGGCAAAAGCGTTCGGGGAGCGATTGAGACCGCACAGGATAGTGGGTTGGAACTCAATCCCGTGGGCAGCGGCCTTGCACGCGAGCAATCTCCAATGCCCGGAACGCACGTAACGGCGGGTTCACGCGTGATCGTCAAGTTCGGACGCTGAGTTCCAAGTGTCTGGATTGGCCAGGATGTGGCTTTGCAGTTTTCTCCTGTTTTCAGGTAGCGGGTGTCCCACCTCCAACATGCACTAGAATCACTGCAATGACCTTTGAGCAGATCCTGCAGGGGGCAGAAGTACTATCCCAGTGCGGCGACGCCAGCGTCGCAGGCCTCGCCTACGACTCGCGTCGGGTGAAGTCGGGCTACCTCTTCTTGGCCATGCAAGGCGAGACCAGCAACGGCAATCAATTCATTGACCGCGCCATTGCAGCAGGAGCGGTGGCGATCGTGACGGATTCTGCAACGGAGCAAGCTCGCCCCGGGGTTGCCTGGGCTCTGGTCCCTCACGGACGTCGTGCGTTGGCACGGCTGAGCGCAAACTTCTATAAGCAGCCTGCCGAGCGTCTGGCGATCACCGGTGTGACCGGAACCAACGGCAAGAGCACTACCACATTTCTGCTTGAATCGATTCTTAACGCCGCCGGTCGGAAGAATCTGCTCGTGGGCACCATTGAGTATCACGTCGCAGGCAAAGTCCTGCCGGCACCGCACACAACGCCCGAATCGCTTGAGCTCAATCAGATGCTCGCGGAAGGAATCGGCGAGGGTGCGACCGAGGCGGTGATGGAAGTCTCCTCGCACGCGCTCGCGCAGCAGCGTGTGTTCGCGATTCCCTTTGATGTCGCTGTCTTCACCAACCTCACGCGCGACCACCTCGACTACCATCGCACCATGGAAGAGTATTTTGATGCCAAGCGAATTCTCTTTGAAGGCTGCGGCACCGAAGCGCCCCGTGTCTCCGTCCTTAACGCCGATGACGATTATGGCGTGAAGCTCGCTGGAATCAGCAAAAAAGCCGGGTCGAAAGTCCTGACCTATGGTTGGTCCACGGGCGCCTTTCATGCCCAAAACGTGGAGATCACCTCACGCGGCACGCGTTTCGACATGGGGACCCCGGGTGGCACGATCGCCATCTTCTCTCCGTTGATCGGGAAGGTGAACGTCTACAACATCCTGGCTGCGTCTGCCGCTGCCTCGGCGCGAAACTGTTCTGCCAAGGAAATCGCCGCTGGCGTAGCCTCTCTGCTGCGGGTCCCCGGTCGCTTCGAGCGAGTAGATTGCGGCCAGCCATTCACGGTAGTGGTTGACTACGCTCACACCGACGATGCCCTTCGAAACCTAACTGCCTTAGCCCGTGAATTCGTGACCCAAGCCGGACAAAAGGGTCGGATCATCACAGTTTTTGGGTGCGGGGGCGATCGCGATCGCGCCAAGCGTCCGCTGATGGGCGAAGCCGCCGGCAAAGGCAGCGACTTTGCGGTCTTGACGTCGGACAATCCGCGCAGCGAAGACCCGCTCGCCATCATGAACGATGCCGTAGTCGGCCTGCAGCGCTCGGGCGCAAAATATGCCATGGAACCGGATCGCCATGCCGCAATCGGCCTCGCTATCGCAGAAGCACGGCCGGGAGACATGGTGCTGATTGCCGGCAAGGGCCACGAAAAAGTGCAGATTTCCCGCGCTGGCTCGCTCCCCTTTGACGACGTGGAAGTAGCGCGCGAGGTCCTGGGAAAATGCGGCTACGAGTGCCGGACGGCAACCGCCGGGGCAGGTCAAAAAGCATGAAGCTGCCTCTCTCGCGAATCGAAGAGTTTCTCAACGCCACCGGCGAATGCGAACTGAAGGAGGTTGCGACCGGTTACTCCATCGACTCTCGAACCATTCAGCCCGGTGAACTCTTCTTCGCAGTCCAGGGCGAGCGTCTCGACGGCCACGACTTCGTGCAGCAAGCTCTCGAACGAGGCGCGGTCTCCGCGGTAGTGCGCAAGGATCAGTTGGCTCGCTATTCGGTCAAAACGTGCCTGCTTGCCGTCGACGACACACTGGTCGCCCTGCAGACGCTGGCTACCGCTGTTCGACGCCTTTGGGGCAAGCCGGTAGTTGGTGTCACCGGATCCGCCGGCAAGACCACCACCAAGGAAGCCATAGCCCACGTCCTAAACAGTCGCTTCCGCGTACTGAAGTCGGAAGGCAACTTCAACAATCATTTCGGACTTCCTCTCATGCTTCTCAAACTGGAACCGGACCATGAGGTGGCCGTGATCGAAATGGGCATGTCGCACGCTGGCGAGATAGCAGCATTGGCCAAGATCGCGCAACCGGAAATCGGAGTGGTCACGGTTGTGGCGCCTGTTCACCTGGAGTACTTCGAATCCGTGGCCGCCATTGCGCGGGCCAAGTACGAATTGATCGAATCCCTGCCGCCCGGAGGAACAGCCGTCCTGAATGCGGACGATGAGTACGTCTCTCAGTTCGGGCGCGACTTTAAAGGGAAAGTTGTGCTCTATGGCACGCAAGCTTCGGCCACATTGCGGGCCGAGAACATTCAGTCTCGCGGCGCCGAAGGCACCACTTTTGATGTTGAAGTAAAGGGTGTACGCGAACACGTTGTCTTGCCGCTGGTGGGTACCCACAACGTTTCGAACGCCCTCGCTGCCCTGGCCGTCGCTCTCGACAGGGGAATCAATCTGTCGAACGCGGTTGCGGCCCTGGCAACGCTGAAGGCAGCCGACAAACGCGGACAGGTCGTCCAAGTGGGTAACATCTCCGTCATCAACGATTGTTACAATTCCAATCCAAAAGCTCTGCAAGCCATGGTCGATGCTCTGGCCACGATGCCTGCGAAACGGCGGATCGTGGTCGCGGGTGAGATGCTGGAACTAGGCCCTGCAGGTCCGGAGATGCACAGCTCGGCCGGGCGCCAGATCGCGGCAGACAGGATCGATGTGCTTCTGGGAGTTCGCGGCCTGGCCCAAGACATGGTGGATGCGGCGAAAGCAGCGGGAACGCGCGCCGAGTTCGTGGCCACGTCGGAAGAAGCCGGCGAGTGGCTGGCCCATGAAACACGGGACGGGGATGTCGTGCTGCTCAAAGCGTCACGAGGCGTGAAACTGGAGAAGGCTCTGGAAAAGTGGAAAGAAATTAGTGGTCAGTAGTTGGCTTGTATTGGTTCCGAAGTGGGTGTTTGCTCTGTCCCCCGTGGCCAACCACCTATAACGACCGGTTTTGGAGGACGATTGCTCTACTGGCTGCTCTTCGTCAAGCTTTACCATTACTTCCCGCCATTCCGAATCTTCCGCTATCTGACGTTTCGCACTGCCTTTGCCAGCCTGACCGCCTTGTTCACCGGGCTGATCGTTGGTCCGATGGTCATCAACCGCCTGCGCGAATTTCAAATCGGCCAGTACATCCGGGAAGAAGGCCCCAAGGCTCATCAGAAAAAGGCGGGCACTCCCACCATGGGAGGTCTGCTGATCGCGATTGCGATCGTCGTCCCCACGCTGCTGTGGGCCGACCTTAGCAATGTGTTTGTCTGGCTCGCGATCGCTTCCACGTGTGCCTTCGCTGCCATCGGCTTTGCCGACGACTACATAAAGGTAGTCCAGCGTCGCAATCTAGGTCTCACGGCACGCGCCAAACTCGGACTGCAAATTTTGACCAGCCTCTTGATCGCGGGCGCTCTGATCGTCATGCAGTCCCGCGGCATGTATTCCACCAAGTTGATCGTCCCGTTTATCAAGCAGTTTCGGCCGGATCTGGTCATCGAGCATTGGGTGCACAATCCGCACCTGTGGCCGCTGGCCTTTATCCCCTTTGTGATTTTCGTGTGCATTGTGATCGTGGGCTCAAGCAATGCCGTAAATCTTACGGATGGACTCGACGGGCTGGCCATCGGTTGCACCGTGATTGCCGCCGGAGCTTTAACGGTTCTGACGTACGTCAGCGGTCACGCGACGTTCGCTTCCTATCTTGAACTGCAGCGAATGCCGCAAGTGGGCGAGTTGACCATATTCTGTGGTGCGATGGTCGGCTCGGCGATCGGCTTTCTCTGGTACAACGCGCATCCGGCTGAAGTCTTCATGGGCGACGTGGGTTCGCTGGCCTTGGGTGGGGCTATTGGAACGGTCGCCGTTATGATCAAGCAGGAACTGCTTTTGCCCTTCATCGGGGGCGTGTTTGTGATCGAGGCTCTCTCTGTGATCCTGCAAGTCGCCTCCTACAAATTGCGCAAGAAGAGAATATTCAAGATGGCGCCCATCCATCATCATTTCGAACTGATGGGCTGGTCCGAATCCAAGGTGATTGTGCGTTTCTGGATTGCGTCGCTGGTGTTCGCGCTGTTTGCCCTGACGACGTTGAAACTCCGCTAAGAGTGAATTCACCACAGAGTCACAGAGAAAACCTAAGATTGATCCCGAGATTGGGAGACGCGCGAGAAGCTTCCCGGAATCCCTATCATCCCGGATGAGGAGAAGCCTTGAGCTTTTTCTCTGTGACTCTGTGGTGAGGATGTTCTTAAGCCTCATCATGCAGCGTCTGTGGTAGAAATTAGTTTCTCGTGGATCTCAAAGACAAGCGCGTCCTCGTCGTTGGGCTAGGCAAGTCTGGAGTCGCGTCAGCCCTCTTCCTCAAAAATCGCGGTGCCCGAGTTACCGTCTCCGATACCAAATCCCCTGACCAGTTGCGCGAAGAGATCCCTGTCCTGCTCGATCATGGCATCACCGTCGAAACCGGCGGCCATGGCGAACGCACCTTCCGAGGCCAGGATCTGATTGTCGTCAGCCCGGGAGTTCCCGTAGACGCGCCTCCGCTCGTGCAAGCCCGTGCCTCAGGCGAGCCTGTCATCGGCGAAATCGAATTGGCCGCGCAAAACCTCACAGGCCCGATCGTCGCCATCACCGGCTCTAACGGCAAAACCACGACTACCACCCTGGCGGGTGAAATTCTCGCCGCCGGAGGACTTCCGGTCGCGGTGGGCGGCAATATTGGCACGCCCGCGATCTCGTTGGTGGCGACAGCGACGCAAGAAACCATATTTGTCCTCGAGATTTCGAGCTTTCAGCTGGAGACGATTCAGACGTTCCGTCCGAAAGTGGCTGTCGTCCTCAACATCACCCCCGACCACCTTGATCGCCACCGCACCTTCCAGACTTATATCGACGCGAAAGCCCGTATCTTCGAAAACCAGCGGCCCGACGATTTTGCCGTGCTGAACCAGGATGACCCCACCTGCCGCACCTTGCGCGATCGTACCCGGGCGCAGGTGTTCTGGTTCAGCCGCAAGCAGGAAATCCAGCAAGGTGCCTTCGTCCGTGACGGGAAGATTCTTTTCCGCGATTCCACCGGCCAGCGCGAGATCATGTTGATCAGCGAAATCCCCCTGAAGGGTGCCCACAACGTCGAGAACGTGCTGGCTGGAGTCTCTGCCGGTGCTCTCATGGGCTGCGAGCCCGCGAAAATCCGCGAGGCGATCCAGAATTTCAAGGCCGTCGAACATCGACTGGAGTACGTGGCGACCATCAAAGGCGTCGAGTACTTCAACGACTCGAAGGCCACCAACGTCGACGCCACCATCAAAGCCCTGGAATCCTTCCCGAAAAACATTCACCTGATTCTCGGCGGTAAAGACAAGGGCAGTGACTACAGCGTACTGAACGATTTGCTGCGCGAGCGTGTGAAGCGTGTGTATACGATCGGCGCGGCGGCGGAAAAGATTGAATCACACATCAAAGGCGCCGCCGAGATCGTCCACGCCGAGACCCTCGAGAATGCCATCCGCCGGGCCGCCGCAGTAGCCCAACCCGGTGACATCGTCCTGTTAGCCCCTGCCTGCGCCAGCTTCGACCAGTTTCAGAGCTACAACCATAGGGGACGAGTCTTCAAGGAGATCGTTCAAGCCATTCAAACGCAATCTCCGAAGGTATGAGTCCTCAAATATCTACAACCGGTTGCGCATGAACCAAACTAGTCAGCACTCGGTCTTAACTTCCCATCCAAAAAACTCCGCCTCTCCCTGACTCCGTGTTGAAATAAAAATTCATGGCCAAGCGCGTCAGCGTCGATCGTTGGCTCTTCACTGTCACGATGCTGCTGGTTTTCGTCGGCCTGGTGATGGTCTTCAGCGCGTCCGCGGTCATGGCGAAGGAGCGCTTCGGCTCACCGTACACGTTTGTTCTCAAACAGTTGTTCTGGGCCGTCGCCGGCATTCTGGCCATGCTGGTGGCGATGAAGATTGATTACCGCCGTTACAGGCATCCGGGCGTGGTTTTCTCGTTGCTCGCCGTGACCACGCTGCTGTTGCTTAGCGTATTTCTGCTCGACCGGTCGCACAATACGCATCGCTGGATTCGCTGGAGCGGTTTCTCGCTCGAACCGTCGGAACTTGCCAAGCCCGCATTGATCCTGTTCCTGGCGTTTTTCCTGGAGAGCCGCACCAAGGCGATCGAAGACTGGAAGAACACTCTGCTCCCGGCGATCGTACCGACCTTGGTTTTTCTGTTGCTGATCGTCGCCCAGCCCGATCTCGGCACCGCCATTGCCTGCGCCGGCATCACGGCGGCCATCCTGTTCGTAGCCGGAATGCAGCTGCGCTATTTCGCCTACGGATTTGCCGCGTCCCTGCTGCCGCTCTATTTCCTGCTCTTTCACGTGAGCTGGCGGCGCGACCGAATCATGGCCTTCTGGAATCCGTATGCCGATCCCAGGGGCACCGGCTTTCACATCATTCAATCGCTGATTGCCGTGAGCACCGGCGGCCTGACCGGCCTCGGCCTGATGGAAGGTAAGCAAAAATTGTTCTATCTGCCGGAGCCGCACACCGACTTCATTTTTGCCGTGACCGCCGAGGAACTCGGACTGGTGGGCGCATTGTTCGTAGCGGCGTTGTTTGCGATTTTCCTATGGCGCGGCACCCGAACCGCCTTGCGCACCAACGACCTGTTCGGAAGATTTCTCGCGGTCGGCATCACCAGCATGATCATCCTGCAGGCCTTCATCAACATCAGCGTAGTCCTGGGCCTGATGCCGACCAAGGGAATCCCGCTCCCCTTCGTTTCCTACGGGGGGTCGTCGCTGTTCGTCATGTTAGGGTGCGTAGGAGTGCTGCTGAATATTTCGAAGCAAGCGGAATGATCTTTGAGCTACGAGCCGCGAGCTTCGAGCACCCTAATCGATATGCAGCAACGGGCAGTCTGGCGGCTTGTGATTCCGGGCTTAGTGCGCGGCTGCGCCGTTTGGAGCCGTAAGCTCGAAACTCGAAGCTCATAGCTCGCAGCTAGAATGACCTCATGCGCGTAGTCTTGGCTGGCGGCGGCACCGGTGGACACGTCATTCCCGCACTCGCCATCGCCCAACAACTGAAGAAGGCGTACGCCGCCGAACTGCTCTTTATCGGGACGCCGCGCGGTATGGAAAACCGCCTCGTTCCCGGCGCAGGCTTCGAACTGCGCCTGGTGCAGGTGGGCGCGCTCAAGAACGTGAGCCTCGCCACCCGGCTGAAAACCTCGCTCGATCTCCCGCGCGCCATCTGGAATTCGCGCCGCATGCTCGCCGAGTTCCAGCCTGACGTCGTCATCGGCGTTGGGGGATACGCGTCCGGCCCAGCCATGGCCGCTGCCATCATGCGGGGCATTCCGACCATCGCGTTCGAACCGAACGTTGTGCCGGGCTTTGCGAATCGCATGGTCGCCCGCTGGGTTTCGGCCGCCGCCGTCCACTTTGAAGAAACCTGCAAGTATTTCCCAAACTGCCACGTCACCGGTGTTCCCGTCAGGCCTGCATTTTTTCAAATCCCAACCAAGCCGCCCGGTACCCAGCCAACCTTGCTGGTCTTTGGCGGAAGCCAGGGGGCGCGCGCCATCAACGAAGCGATGATGGACTCCCTGCCCGGACTGGCAGCGAGAACCGCGGCGCTGCACATCATCCATCAGACCGGAGAGCGCGACTTCGAGCGCGTCCATGCCGCCTACAGCCAGGCCGGCATCTCTGGAGAGGTCCACAAGTTCATCGACGACATGCCCGCAATGTTCGCGCGCGCCGACCTGCTGGTGTGCCGTTCAGGAGCCAGTACCGTCGGAGAAATCACTGCCGCCGGCAAGCCCGCAATCTTCGTCCCATTCCCCCGCGCTTCCGACGATCACCAGAACGTAAATGCCCGTGCGCTCGAGCGCGCCGGCGCCGCCGTGGTGGTGGAAGAGTCGAAGCTGGAATCCGCCTACCTCGTCGATACAATCACCGCCCTAATCGAGGACTCGAGCCGCCTGCAAAGCATGTCAGCCGCCGCGAGGTCCCTGGCCCACCCAAAAGCAGTAGAAGAAGTCGCCGCCATCGTAGAGGAGCTGATCGACTCCCGGATCAGGATCTGATCACGGAGGAGGCTCTGGTTCCGGAACAGCCTTCATCAAACTTGTGATGCTGGGCGAATGAGGCCCAGTCGAACGCAGTCGAGGAGACTCCTGCACACCCGCAGAGATCGGAACCGTCCTTCCATCTCCTCGACGAATCCACCCACCCGGTCAGCCCAAAATGTTTTATGCTGACCAAAGCTCTAAACTCATCGAATGCCAGCTGAGAGCCAGCATCTAGAAACTAGCAGCTGATTTCCCATGTTCGCCAAAATTCAGCGCATCCATTTCGTAGGCATCGGTGGCATCGGCATGAGTGGTATTGCCGAGGTGCTGCTGAATCTCGGGTACAAGATCTCCGGCTCTGATCTGAAAAGTTCCGCGGTCACCCAACGGCTCGCGACTCTCGGAGCGACCATCTTCGAGGGGCACATCGCCGAAAACGTTGCCGGCGCGGAAGTCATCGTCACCAGCTCCGCCATTTCCCCCGACAATCCGGAAGTCGCTGAAGCCCGCAAACTTCACATCCCGGTCATTCAGCGCGCGGAAATGCTCGCTGAACTCATGCGTCTGAAGTACGGCATCGCCATCGCCGGCATGCATGGCAAAACGACCACCACCTCGATGGTCGCGGCAGTCCTGGCTGCGGGTGGTCTCGACCCGACTGTGGTCGTAGGTGGCCGCGTCGATGCCATGGGCTCGAACGCCCGCCTCGGCAAATCGCAATACCTGGTCGCCGAGGCCGACGAGAGTGATCGTTCGTTCCTGAAGCTATCCCCGATCCTGTCGATCGTCACCAACATCGACCGCGAGCATATGGATTGCTACCGCAACATGCGCGATGTCCGCCAGACGTTTCTGGAATTCATGGATCGCGTGCCCTTCTACGGAATGATCGTGGCGTGCAACGATGATCCCATCCTGCGCAAATTGCTGCCGCAGGTTCCAAGACGAGTGGTCACCTACGGAACACGACGAGGTTCCGACTTCCTCATCCGTCCGGGCAAAATCGAGCAACAGCCTGGTGAACATCGCCCCCTGACCTATTTTCGCGTCAGTTACCGGGCGAAGCAGCTCGATGAGTTCGTGCTTCACGTGCCCGGCGCCCACAACGTCCTGAACGCAACCGCCGCGATCGCAGCCGGAATCGGGCTCGAGATTCCCGTCGAAATCATACGCACGGCTCTCGAGAACTTTCGTGGCGTCGACCGCCGCTTTCAACTCAAGGGAAAAGCCGGCGGCGTCACCGTGATCGACGACTACGGCCATCACCCGACCGAAATCAAAGCCACCCTTGCCGCGGCGAAGCAGTGCGGTTTCCGCAAGATTCACGTGGTCTTCCAACCACACCGCTACACCCGCACCCAGGAGTTGTTGGAAAACTTCGCCACCGCATTCCAGGACGCCGACACGCTCCGCATCCTCGACATTTATGCCGCTAGCGAAAAGCCCATCGAGGGCATCTCGGGAGAAACCCTGGCTACACGAATCCAGGAAGCCTCCGGCCAGAAAGTTCGTTATGGCCCGTCTTTCGCGGAAGTGGCCGAGTCCGTGTCTTCCGAGGCCGAGGACGGCGACATGGTCCTGACCTTGGGTGCGGGCAACGTGTCGCAGCTCGGACCGATGATTGTGGAAAAACTACAGTCGCGGCAACCCGTCGGCCCTTCAAGCTAAGTTATTTCATATGCGATATTTAGCTTGGCAGCAAGTCGCGTCTCAAAGCGAGACTTGCAGGGGTCTTTTTCATCGCAACTTTTCCTGAACCTTCCACGTATCTACCCCTAACAAAGTCTCGGCCTCTTCGTCTAAGCAATCAGTACAGGTTCAGGAGTGGGTTATGCGATCGGATAAAGCTTGGTACTGGCTGACGGCGGGCGTTCTTGCCCTGGGATTGAATGGAGCGTATCAGGACGGCCAGTTGGGCTGGGCGCACGTGCTCGCCGATCGCGCGACAGCCGCCGTGGAGCGGGTCACTTTACGGGGACAGCATTTCCTGGCAATGGCGGAAGTCATGCTGGGCCGCAACACGGACACGTTCGGTGATTCGTTGGGCCGCACCGGGACCGCGCTCGAGAGAGTCCAGAACAAGATCGTCTGCGATCGGGTTGCTCATGCGCAGCGCCAGATCGCGATGGCTCACGTGCGCGAGCAACTGGCACAGGCCAAAGTCCAACAAAAGCTCGCCATGGCACAGATGAAAATGGACAAGGTCCGCATGATCTCGATCGACCGCGCCAATCAGTTCAGCAATTGCGCCGGATTCTCGAAAGTCGTGGTCAACATTCCCGACCTTCCGAAGATTGATTTGTCGAACATCCCCGACATCCAGGTCCCGGACGTTCCGGATTTTGACTCTATGCCGGAGTCGCGTGGCAACGGCCCCATCTAAAGGCCGTGCGTTTTTAATCAGCCACAAGTGGTCGTAGACAATTCTTGCCGGCTCCCGTCGGCAGCGTTTGAAAAATCGGTCGATCGAACCAAGATTTTGTCTATCTCAACCCGCGAAAAGCAGTTATAGTTAATTCCGCTCAGCGATTTTCTTCGACAACTACCTGATTTGATGGCGCGGAAAACGAGCCCCACCATCTTGCAGGAAGAGTTGTACCCTCCGCCGGGGGAACCGGAGCGCGGGTTGGACGACGCGCGCCTGGTCGATCTTGACGTGGAGGAAGAATCTCCTTTTCTGCGCGGACAAAAGCGTGTTCCGGTCCGGCGCGGCCCTCTTCCAAAAAAGACTTTGCACCTGCTGGGCTGGTCAGCAGCCGCCCTGGTATTTGCCTGCGTGGCGGGCGTGTTTGGCGCCGAGCTTTATCAGTACGGCGAGCGCAACTGGCGTTTCCGGATCGAATCGAGCGACGACATTGAAGTCAACGGCACGCATAACGTGCCCCGCGCCCAGATCATGGAAGTCATGGGTGGCGACATCGGACGCAACATCTTTTTCATCCCGCTGAGCGAGCGCAAAGCGCAACTCGAGAAAATTCCGTGGGTCGAGTCGGCCAGCGTCATGCGCTTCGTACCCAACCGTCTGCAGATCGAAATCCGCGAGCGCACTCCGATTGCGTTCGCGCGCGTCGGATCCCGGATCTCACTGATCGACGCGGGCGGCACTTTGATGGAATTGCCGAGCGCGGGCAAGCAGAAGTTTTCTTTCCCGGTGATCGTGGGCATGAATGCCGGCGAGCCGCTTTCGACCCGCTCGGCGCGCATGAAAATCTACAACCAGCTGTTGCGCGAACTCGACGCCGACGGCGGCCATTACTCGCAGGAACTGAGCGAAGTCGACATCTCCGATCCGGACGATGTGAAAGTGCTCGCCAACGATCCCGCGGGCGCGGTGCTGATTCACCTGGGCTCCGCCGACTTCCTGAGCCGCTACAAGATTTATGTGTCGCACGTGCAGGGTTGGCGGCAGCAGTTCGAGAAGCTCGAGTCCGTCGATCTGCGTTACGACCGGCAGATCATCGTGAATCCTGATAACCAGGCGACGGCGAAGGCTCCCCCGATCACTCCGGCCGCGGCCAAGGCTGCCATGGCAGCTGGCGTGAAGACGGCGGCGCTGATTCACGTGATTACGGCCAGGAAGCCGTCCGTCCCGGATCCTCCGGCCGTGAAGCTGGACAAGTCGCAGTGGGAGAAAGCTTCGTTTACTCCGCCTCCGTCCAAGCCGGCTGCGAAGAAAGCACCGCACCGGAAAGCAAAACCGAAGGCGCGAGTGAAGAAAGCCGCCCCAAAGGCAGCCGCCAAGCCGGCGACTTCGGACTCAAACAAGAAAACCGTTGTCAAAACCGCGACAACCAAGCCGGCGGCGAGCGGCGCCGCGCGGCCCGCGCCAGCAGCGAGCACGAAAAAGCCGAGCGCAGCCGTCACGAAAAATCACGATCAACAGGACCACCCATAGGCATGGCGAA
The DNA here is from genome assembly GCA_963765755.1 of uncultured Acidobacteriota bacterium. Taxonomy (GTDB): domain Bacteria; phylum Acidobacteriota; class Terriglobia; order Terriglobales; family Acidobacteriaceae; genus Gp1-AA133. The sequence goes on from CAVXXV010000006.1 coordinate 94,073, forward strand.
CCAGCAGGGGAATTTTCTGAACGTAATCGATGTGGGGAGCGCCAAGACGTGCGCCCTGGTGGCGGAGATCACCGAAAACGGCTTGCGTTATCGAGGTCACGGCATTGCGGAATCGCGCGGATCCCGGAAGGGCGTCATTGTCGATCTGGAGAAAGCGGTAGCGTCCATTCAAAAAGCGGTGGAAGCGGCGGAAGATACGGCGGGTGCGCCCGTCGAGCACGCATTAGTGGGCGTGGCGGGTTCGCACGTGCGCGGAGTGAACACGCACGGCGGTGTGACGTTCGGCACGCGTCCTCGTGAAATTGCGCGGGAAGAAATTCGCCTCGCGGTTGATAAGGCGCGTTCGCTTCAGTTGCCCGCGGATCGCGAAATTCTGCACCTGCTGCCGCAGGAATTCATTCTCGACGAGCAGGCCGGCGTTCACGATCCTCTGGGCATGATGGCGGCACGCCTCGAGGTTCGCGTGCACATGGTTACTTCCGCTTCGAGCGCGACCCAGAACGTCGTCACTGCCGTCAATCGCGCCGGAGTGCATGTCGACAACACGGTCTTTGAGCCCCTGGCTTGCGCGGACGCGGTGTTGCGCTCCGATGAGCGCGACTTGGGAGTCTGCCTGGCCGACGTCGGGGCGGGCTCGACGGAACTGGCCATCTTTCACCAGGGCGCGGTCGCCTACAGCGGTGTGATTCCGCTCGGCGGCGACCACTTCACCAGCGATCTGTCCGTCGGACTTTGCACTCCGGTGAACGAAGCCGAAAAACTGAAAAAGCTTTACGGCAATGCCATCGTGACGCTGATCCCTGAGGGCAATGAAGTGGAAGTGCCGTCCGTCGGCGACCGCCCATCAAGACTGCTCCCGCAGCGCTTGCTGGGCGAAATTCTCGAGCCGCGCGCGCGCGAATTGTGCGAGATGGTGCGCGAGGCCATGCGGCAGAGCGGGATGTTTGAAGCCTGCATCGCAGGCGTCGTGCTCAGCGGAGGCGGATCAAGACTTCCGGGCCTGCTCGACATTGCCGAGTCGGTGCTGCGCAAGCCGGTTCGACTGTCGTGGCCGGTTCCGCTGGCCAAAATGCCGGTCGAACTGGCCGAGCCGGAATTCGCAACGCTTTTGGGATTGGTCTACTACGGACACAGGGCACGGGTTGCCCGCGGTATTCAGGACGATCGCTGGAGTTCAAAAATCAGAGCCATGTTCGCGAAAAAGGGAGCCTAGCAGTTCAACTGACCGGGAGGCCGACCCGGTCGAAGCGCTACTTCAATGCAGAGGAAACAAAAAAAATCTTCGACGGTGGTGGATATGAGAAAAGACGATAACGACATTCGCATCAGCTTCAACGAAGACACGCGCAACGACGCCAAGATCAAGGTCATCGGCGTGGGCGGCGGAGGTGGCAACGCCGTCAACCGCATGATCGATGCCGGCATGGAAGGCATCGAGTTTGTGGTCGCGAACACTGACCTGCAAGCCTTGCGCATGTCGCGCGCACCCGTGAAGATTCAGCTCGGCGTCAAGCTGACCAACGGCCTGGGCGCGGGCGCAAACCCGGAAGTCGGCCGCAAGGCCGCCCTTGAAGACTCCGACAAAATCATCGAGGCACTCGAAGGCGCCGACATGGTCTTCGTCACCACTGGTCTGGGTGGCGGAACGGGCACGGGCGCCGCCCCGATCATCGCGTCGCTCGCCAGCGAGATGGGTGCCCTCACGGTAGCCGTGGTCACCAAGCCCTTTGCGTTCGAAGGCAAGCGGCGCATGTCGCAGGCGGAGCGCGGCATCAACGAATTGATGGAATCGGTCGACACCACCATTGTGATTCCAAATGAAAAACTGCTGGCCGTCGCCGAGAACGCCGGATTCTTCGAATCGTTCCGCGTGGCCGACGACATTCTGCGTCAAGGCGTGCAGGGCATCTCGGACATCATCACGATTCCGGGCATCATCAACCGCGATTTTGCCGACGTGAAAGCCATCATGGCCGCGATGGGCTATGCCGTCATGGGCGCGGCCACCGCCAGCGGCGATCATCGGGCAACCGACGCGGCCCAGAAGGCGATTGCGTCACCGCTGCTGGAGGCCGGGGCGATCGATGGCGCTCGCGGAATCCTCATCAACATCACGGGCTCGAACTCGCTCAAGCTGGCCGAAGTCCAACAGGCTTGCACGATTATTCAAAGCGCCGCCCACGAGGATGCCAACATCATCTTCGGAGCCGTGCTCGATGAAAAGATGAAAGACAGCGTAAAGATCACGGTCATCGCGACCGGCTTCCGTGACGTCCCGGCCATGCGCGCACGCCAGGCGGAGGTCCATTCTTCCTCCTTTGCGAGTTCGCACAACATGGATTTTTCTGAGCCGGAGCCCGCGCCCTTCGAGCCGGAACCGGCTCCCGAACGCATCATGAGGGAAGAGTCCTTGCCGGCCGAGCCCGCTGCAGGGTTGCAGCAGGTTTCCCCGGAAGTAGCCTCGCTGGACGCATTGCGGACGGCGATGGTTTCCAACTTCGAACAAAACGATCTCGACGTGCCCGCCTTCCTACGCAAACGCGGCGACGTCATGTAAATGAAGTTCCTCCGAAGGGCTCAGCGACTGGGAGACGACCCTCAGTCGCTGATTTTTTTAGAGGGCCGCGTCCGGGTGAGTCCTATCGGGAAGGGCTGGACCGGGAATGCTCCTCCGCATAATTAGCTTATAGATAAGTATCGCATTAGGGCCTCTCTGGCGAATCGCTGCGCTCCCGACAGGCTTCTGGGTGGTGGGAGCTTCAACTCACGACCCTGGGGCCTCTCGTCGCCTCCTATAGGCATTCTAGAGTCCGTTGTGGGGTCCTTTTAACCGGCTAGATTCTTCGCCTGATAGTGCTTTTACATTATCTTAAAGCTATCTAAATGAAAACAAGGGAAGGGTGTCCTACAACTGCTTGGCGGAAGCTCCGGCGGCCAGTTCGCGCAACACGGTGAAGAATCCCGAAGCGGCTTCGGGGTCAGCGAGGGCGTCGAGATCGACCGTCGCCGAGAAATTCGGGGAATCCTGGCGGAAGTGGACTTTCAGGAAGTTGTGGTCACGGGATGCCATCAGCGCATTCACTACAGGGGTAAGTTCCTGGGTCCACTGCGCGCGGGTGGTCAGGACGACCGGGCCGGGCCGGGAAATCTCCCAGGAGCGGCCATCGTCGCTTCGCTTTCCGTTGCTATGACCGCACCAGCGGTGGTTCAAGACTTCCAGTCGAAAGCTGGGCGGGCAATCCAGATCGGCTTCGAAAGTGAGGGTTTCTTTCTGCTTGCGACAGTGGCTGAGCAGCCACTGCACCGGCAAAGGCCTGGGGCGCAAATCCAGCGTCAGCCGGGCATTTTCAAACCAGCGGGAAGGGAATTGAAAGCGGGCCTGCAGGCGGGAACTTCCATTCCAGCGGCTTTCCACGACTTTGCCGCGACCGCGGCAGGCGATCTGAACCCAGCGCAGCGCAGCCGCACCCCGGCGCCGGTTATAGCGCGCGAAGGCGTAGTACCAAATGCCCAGGGAGACGATGGCACCCAACACGTCGATCAGTAACAGGCGCCCCACGGAGGACCTCGTTTACTGAGATGGTACGTCCGATTGATGAGCTAGGGCAAGTGCCGGTGAGGCAAAATTTTTCGCGAGGCTCTGGCCGCGGGCGGCTGCCCGGCAAGGCCGTTGTCTTGATGATTTATAAAGACATCCCGGCGATACACTGGAGGTTCTTTACGCAACCGGATGAGCCAGCGCTTCAAGATTCGCGAGTTTCAAAGGGATGATTTCCCGCGCCTGTGGGAAATCGATCAAAAATGTTTCCCGCCCGGGATCTCGTACTCGCAGCCGGAGCTTTTGTTTTATATGCGGCGCCCGCGGGCATTTACGCTGGTCGCGGAACCAGCTGCGCGCAATGGCAAGGACGGCGCGACGGCGGTGGGCTTTATTGTGGGCGAAACTGGAAAACAGGCGGGACACATCATCACGATCGACGTTCTGAACGAATTCCGGCGCAGTGGCCTGGGTTCCCAACTGATGGCGGCGGCCGAGGAGCGGATGCGTGCGGCGGGTTGCCCTGCGGTGATTCTGGAAACGGCGGTGGATAATGCATCGGCGCTCGCGTTTTATAAACGACACCAATATTTTCTGGTCAAGACGCTCCCGCGCTATTACGCGACCGGAGTCGACGCGTTCGTGCTGAAAAAAGATTTGCTCTCGAACGAGTGAGCGGATAAGGTCATGCGGTCAATTCGGTGGAACGAAGCATTCGGTGCATTCGATTTTAAAGCGAGAACTCACCACAGAGACACTGAGTCAAAGAGAAAAGCTTTGATTGGGTTTGCGTAGTTCCCTGTGCCTCTCTGGTGAAAAAGGTGCTGGGTGTCCGGATAAGAATCGCGGGGGTAGTCTCTTAACTTCATGAAGATTGCGATCCAGGGCGAACTTGGGGCGTTTAGCCATGAAGCGGCTCTCCGCATGGTCCCGCGATGCACGATTGTGCCGTGCGCGCGATCGGCGGAAGTTTTTGACCGGGTGGAGCGTGGATCCGTTGCCGGGGCGGTGATCCCGATTGAAAACTCGCTGGCTGGATCGGTGGCCGAGCACTTCGACCTGCTTCTCAGCCGGGACGTGTTCATTCAAAGCGAGTTTCCCCTGCGGATTGTTCACAACCTGATTGCCGCGCCCGGAGTCAAGCTGCGCGATGTGCGGCAGGTGTTCTCGCATCCGGTCGCGCTCGATCAATGCCGCGATTTGTTTCGTAAACACAGGCATCTGGAGCCAGTAGCGTTTTATGACACGGCGGGCAGCGTGAAGCACGTGGTGGAAGGGAAGCTTCGTCATGCCGCCGGAATTGCGGGCAAGGAAGCTGCCCGCGTCTATCGCGGCTCCATTCTTAAGTCCGGAATCGAGGACAACAAGCAGAACTTCACGCGCTTCTTCCACATTCGAAAGCAGCGCAAGGCGCGACCTGCCGCCAACAAGACGTCGTTGGCCTTCAGCGTGAAGAACATTCCGGGCGCGTTGTTTAAAGCGCTGAGCGTGTTTGCATTGCGCGACATCAGTCTGAGCAAGATCGAGTCTCGCCCTGTCCGGGGTCGGCCCTGGGAGTACGTGTTCTACGTCGATATCCTGCGAGGAGACGACGAGGCCGCGCGCAATGCTCTGCGTCATCTGGGGGAAGTTGCCGATCTGGTCAAAGTATTGGGAGTTTACCCGGCCGCCCACGATTGAGGCGGTCGGCTGTCACGTTCAGACGTGAGCGTGAGCACTTGGAGGTTTGCGGTGGATGATTATGCTGGCGGGCAGATCGGCAATTTTTGGTCGAGAACCGAATCCCCTGATTGAGCCCGGGCTTGCCGAGCGGGTAACCTGTACCATTGACACAGTGTCAGCAGCTAGGAAACGGTTTACAATCCAACAATCTACAGACAGTGATTCTTTCGGCCTGCATCTTTTTGAGCTCCAGAATCATCAAAAGTTGAGCGAACTACACTCAAGGAGAAAAATGGCACAGCAGCCGCGTCCCGAACGCCCAATCAAAGAAGAAAAGAAAGAAGAGCAGGAAGAGCGTTCCCTGCCGGTGCTGCCGGTTCGGGATACCGTCCTTTTCCCGCACGCTGTATTGCCTCTCACTGTCGGGCGTGAGAGTTCAGTGCAATTGATCAATTCCCTGGGTGAGGACAAGACCATCGTGGTGGTGGCGCAGCGCGAAGCGCGCGTGGATTCTCCCCAGCCAACAGACCTCTATGCAGTTGGCACTCTTGCCGTCGTACATAAAGTCGTAAAAATGCCCAACCAGAGCCTGTTCGTCTTTGCCGAGGGCCTGGAGAGGGTGAAGTTAGGCGAATTTTCGCAACTGACCCCGTTCATGAGGGCAGGCTTTTCCTCGATCGCCGAGGTCATTCCTCCCAAGACGTCGGAAATTGAAGCATTGCAGCGCAACGTTCTGACCTTGTTCCAGCAGATCGTGGCAGGATCGCCCACGCTGTCCGATGAGCTCTCCACGGTCGCGATGAATATCGAAGAGCCAGGGCGGCTGGTGGATTTCATTGCCTCGTCTCTACCGTCGTTGTCGACGTCGGACAAGCAGGAAACACTCGAAACCACTGACGTCAACGTTCGTCTCGAGAAGATTAACCAGCATCTGGCGAAGGAACTGGAAGTTCAGCAACTCCGCAACAAGATCCAGTCCGAGGTGCAGGACAAGGTTCAACAGACGCAGCGCGAGTATTACCTGCGCGAGCAGATGAAGGCCATCCAGAAGGAACTGGGTGAGCAGGATGAAGGCCAGCGCGACGTCGATGATCTGAAGACGAAGATCGAACAAGCGGGCATGCCCGACGACGTGAAGAAAGAAGCCCTGAAGGAATTGGGGCGGCTTTCACGCATGTCGCCGATGGCAGCCGACTACGGCGTTACGCGCAACTACATCGAGTGGCTCGCCGTGCTGCCGTGGACGAAAGCCTCGGGCGGCGAAGTTGACATTCCGAGAGCCAAAGACATTCTGGATGCGGATCACTACGACCTTAAAAAGGTGAAGGACCGCATTCTCGATTACCTCTCCGTGCGCCGGTTAAAGCCGAACATGAAGGGGCCGATCTTGTGCTTCGTTGGACCTCCGGGCGTGGGCAAGACGTCGCTGGGTAAGTCGATTGCGCGCGCCTTGGGACGGAAATTCGTCCGCATCTCGCTGGGCGGCGTGCATGACGAAGCCGAAATCCGCGGGCATCGCCGGACTTACATCGGAGCGTTGCCGGGACAAATCATCCAGGGAATTCGGCGGGCCGAGACCAGAGATCCAGTTTTCATGCTGGATGAGATCGACAAAGTCGGCCGTGATTTCCGAGGCGATCCGGGATCAGCGCTGTTGGAGGCGCTCGACCCTGAGCAGAACTCCACATTCCGGGATAACTATCTCGACGTTCCGTTTGATCTATCGAAGGTGCTGTTCATCACCACGGCGAACATGCTCGATCCGATTGCGGAGCCTTTGCGCGATCGCATGGAGATCATCGAACTGCAGGGATACACGGAGGAAGAGAAAGTCCATATCGCGTTCCAGTATCTGATTCCGCGCCAGGAAGAAGAGAACGGCGTGACGGCGGAACAGATTGAATTTCCGGAGGAGTCGGTGCGGCACGTGATCCGCCACTACACGCGGGAAGCTGGAGTCCGCAACCTGGAACGCACGATTGGCACGATCTGCCGCAAGCAGGCGCGCCGGCTGGCGGAAGGGAAGAGCGAGAAGCTGATCGTCACTCCGCAGATTGTTCAGGAATTCCTCGGCGGCATCAAGATTCGTACTGAAGGCGAAATTGCCGAGCGTACGAAGCGGGCTGGGGTGACGGTGGGCCTGGCTTGGACGCCGACCGGCGGCGACGTGCTCTTCGTGGAAGCGAACACAATGAAGGGCAAGGGCGGCTTTACCATGACCGGTCAGATCGGGCAGGTGATGCAGGAATCCATGCAGGCTGCTCTGACCTGGGTGCGGTCGAACGCGACACGGCTCGGGATCCAGGAGAGTTTCTTCTCGGATCACGACATTCACATGCACGTTCCGGCGGGAGCGATCCCGAAGGACGGGCCTTCGGCGGGCGTGACCATGGCAACCACCCTGGTCTCCCTGCTGTCCGATCGTCCGGTGCGACCGTACCTGGCCATGACCGGCGAAATCACGCTAAGCGGCAACGTGCTGCCGATTGGCGGGGTCAAGGAGAAGGTGCTGGCCGCCAAGCGAGCCGGCGTGCGCGATGTGATTCTGCCGGCCGACAACAAGACGAACGTCGAAGAGGACCTGACTCCTGAGCAGCTCGAGAATCTGAATGTCCACTACGTGAAGAGCATCGACGAAGTTTTGGAGATCGCGCTGCCATCATCGCCGGTAGAAGAGAAGCAGGATGCCGAGGAGCGCGAGAAGGTGCTCAGCGGACAGACAGCATAAACCGAGTCGTTGGTCGGCGGTCGTTGGTCGTTGACAAAATCAACTGCCAGTCTCGCAAGTGGGACTGGCAGTTTGTTTTTTGGGGAGTCTGAAAAGCCGTTGGTCGAAGCAGCGATTTTTCGTCAACGATGGGTGAGTTCCCGACTCACTACTAATGTTTGCTTCAACTTTGAAGTTCCCACTGGAAAATCCTTTAGGGTCGGTATGAACCGACGAGAACGCTGGGCCCCTTGACTGCGTTCGTCTGGCGACTCACTCCACTCGCGATGACAGGTTCGGAAATGGAGTCGCAATGCGGCGCAATTTTTTTGCTTCAATCCATTTGCTCATTGGCGCATCCATAATTAGAACGATGTAGATCCTGGGCTCGGAGAATCTGGCAAGAACTACATGGAAATAGGCACGCGGCCCGTGCCCCGAGGAAAGTATGCTGGCGTAGAGTGCCGCGGAAGGCAAACGGATTTCGCGTTAGGAGGATCAAATGCAGAAACGCAAACTTGGAAAAAGCAATCTGCAAGTCTCAGCGATTGGACTGGGCTGCATGGGGCTGAGCTTTGGCCTCGGCCCGGCAGTCGAGAAGCAGCAGGGCATCTCGCTGATTCGGGCGGCGGTCGAACGCGGGGTGACATTCTTCGACACCGCCGAGGTATACGGCCCATTCACAAACGAAGAACTGGTGGGCGAAGCCCTTGCTCCATTCCGCAAACAGGTGGTGATCGCGACCAAGTTTGGGTTCAAGATCGACCCGAATACAGGGAAGCAAGCCGGGCTGGATAGCCGGCCCGAACACATTCGGGAAGTCGCCGAGGCGTCCCTCAAGCGACTGAAGACCGACGTCATCGATCTCTTTTACCAGCACCGGGTGGATCCGGATGTGCCCATTGAAGATGTGGCAGGAGCCGTGAAGGGTTTGATTGAGCAAGGCAAGGTGAAGCACTTCGGACTCTCGGAAGCGGGTGTAAAGACGATTCGTCGCGCGCACGCCGTCCAGCCGGTCACCGCGCTCCAGAGCGAGTATTCACTTTGGTGGAGAGAGCCGGAAGGCGAGGTAATCCCGACGCTTGAGGAACTCGGGATCGGATTCGTTCCATTCAGTCCGCTGGGAAAGGGCTTCCTTACGGGCAAGATCAGCGAAGATACGAAGTTCGACAAAAATGATTTCCGCAACATCGTTCCTCGCTTTACGCCGGAGAACCGGAAAGCGAATTCGGCCCTGGTGGACCTGGTGAGCAAAGTGGCCGAACTTAAGAAAACGACGCCCGCTCAGATCGCGCTGGCCTGGTTGCTGGCGCAGAAGCCCTGGATCGTTCCGATTCCCGGGACAACGAAGCTGGAGCGCCTGGAAGAAAACATTGGCGCCGCGAATGTCGATCTTTCGCCCTCTGATCTCCGCGACCTTGATATGGCGGCTTCGAAGATCGCGGTACAAGGCGCTCGGTATCCGGAGGAGCTGCAGAAATTGGTAGGCCGCTAAGCGCTTAGAGGCCATGGCGCAGGCTTCGTCACGGCTACCCGGGGCGAGGTGTTCGGCTCGCGATTAAAGTGGGAGTGCATATGCCAGCGAAGAACGATGCTCTCAAAGATAGGCTTTCGCGATATCGCGAAATCAAGATCAGCGTGACCGGCAGAAAGTCTGGACGCACCATCTCCAATCCCGTATGGTTCGTGCTGGACGGAGGGAAGGTTTACCTGGTTCCCGTGCAGGGTTCAGATACCCAGTGGTATAAGAACGTGCTGAAGAACCCGAAGATTCGGATCGACGCACGGGACGCGCACGGTGAATTTCAGGCCGTTCCTATTTCGAATGCCAGGCAGGTATCGGCGGTGGTCGAGAAGTTTCGTGCAAAATATGGTGCAGGCGACGTCAAAAAGTACTATTCAAACTTCGACGTGGCGGTGGTTGTCGAGACGGAATAAAACGCCAACCTTCCCTGACCCGGCCGTTCACTGAAACTCTTAGCGGCGACAGTGCGGCCATTTCCCCAATATCCTCCAGCTTCGAAGTCTTCTCTCCTCGCTTCATGACCGGATACACTAGTCGCTGATGCGCGTGCAGGTCTTGTTTTTCGGAATTTTGAAGGACGTTGTGGGACGAGCGGGCGAGGGCGTCGATCTGCCGGAAGGCTCGACGGTCGCGGACCTGTTGCGGCACTACGAAACGCGGATACCGAAGCTGCAAGAACTGCTGCCATCGGTGGCGCTGTCGGTGAACCAGCACTATGCAGGGCCGGGAACGGTTTTGGGGGCGAATGACGAAGTGGCGCTGCTTCCGCCGGTAAGCGGAGGATGCAAGCGATGAGCCGGGCTGCGATCGTGCGCGAGCCGATTGATACCGCTAAGGTACTGGCGGGGATCAAGCATCCGGAAGACGGGGCAGCCATCGTGTTTGAGGGCATCGTTCGGAACAATACCCGGGGGCGGCAAACGCTTTACCTCGACTACGAGGCGTACGAGGAGATGGCCTTGAAGCAGATGGAGGATCTGGCCGGGGAGGCGCTAGGCCAGTTCCAGGTGCGGGAGGTCGCCATCGTACACCGGTTGGGACGCCTGGAGATTGGCGAGACCAGCGTACTGATCGTGGTGGGCTCGGCCCACCGCGGCCCGGCTTATGAAGCCAGCCGCTGGCTGATCGACACCTTGAAGCGCAAGGTACCGATCTGGAAGAAGGAATACTTCGTGGATGGCGCAGTCTGGGCCGATGGGGAGTCTTTCCCGGAGGACATTCCTCGCGCCCAAGGCAGCCCCAGCGGGCAGGCTGCATCTAAATGATGCGACTGCCGATGAATAAGCCCGCCGCCCTTTGGATCCTCCTCATTGCATGCGCCTCCTGCCTTTGTGCCGCTCAGGAGGAGCCCTCCACGACGGTGAAGGTGAACGTCCGGCTGGTCAATGTTTTCGTGACCGTCACCAATGCGCACGGCGCCCCGATCAGTCATCTGACCAAAGACAATTTCAAGCTGAGTGAGGACGGGATCGAGCAGAAAATTGCCGTCTTCGATAAGGAATCGGCCCTGCCTTTGTCGATCATTCTGGCAGTCGACACCAGTTTGAGTACGAAGAAAGACCTGCCGCTGGAGTTGGCGTCGGCGCGACGCTTTGCGCATTCCATCCTTCGTCCGATCGACGGATTGTCGGTCTATCAATTCAGTGAAATCGTGGATGAGGTGGTGCCGTTTACGCCGGACCTGCGGACCATCGACCGTGGGATCGAGCGCATTCATGTTGGATCGGCGACCGCGCTTTATGACGCGCTCTACCTCGGTTCGCGTGCGCTCGAAAAGCGTAAAGGGCGGAAGGTGATGGTCGTGATTACGGACGGGGGTGACACGGTCAGCAAGACTGACTATCGCGAAGCGGTGCGCGCCGCGCAAGAAGCGGAGGCGATCGTCTACAGCCTGATCGTGGTTCCGATAGAAGCCAGCGCCGGCCGCGATACTGGGGGAGAGCATGCGCTGATCCAACTCTCCGAAGATACCGGCGGCAAGTATTACTATGCGAGTTCGCTCGCGCAGCTCGATAGCGCGTTTCATGAGATCGGCGAGGAACTGCGGACACAATATCTGCTGGCGTACTATCCATCTCGCCGTTTGTCCGATTCCGAATTCCGCAGGCTTCAGGTCAAAGTGGACGGCGCGCCCGATGCATCCGGTTATAACGTGCGGCATCGCGCCGGCTACTACAGTTCTCAGTCGGACTTCTAAACATCAGCGAACCCTTCGCTTAACTTCCGAACTTCTCCGCTCCGACTATTCCCTGGCCGCGACTGCACAGATTGTCTGGTGTCTTCGCGGGCATGTTTGACGGGCAAACAAATAGCTCTCATCTGCTGCTCTCAGCGCCTTATGAAAACTGGGATGAACGCGTTTTCGAAATCTCCATAAAACTGCGTGGCACATCTCTGGATTGTTTTGTTATGCGGCGCTAACCCTCGATGTTCAATCTCTAGACATTGACAAACATCGATGGACCTTTCCTTGCATTGAACAGCGTAGACAGGATTGAAGTCTGGCTTCGCTGAACAGTGCTCTGCACATGGTGTTTGCGAGGATGGCGAATTTCCGGACTTACCAACACAACAGAGTGTGGACGCGTTTTTGTGTCACCGGGCAGCGGATGGCCGAGCCCCACGCCTGTTTACGTCAAGGAGAAGAGCGCATGAATCAGTCAAGGGGTGCGACGATTGGGCGCCGGATGTGCGGCTCCATCGCTGTCCTGTGTGGCTTGCTAATTTGCCTTTCGACCTTCACCGCAATCGCACAGGAAACCACGGGCGGCCTGCAGGGAACCATTAAGGATCCGACGGGCGCGGTGGTGTCCAATGCGGAAGTGGAACTGACCGGAACGTCGCTGGTCGGTTCCAAGAAACTGGAGACGGATTCGAGCGGCTACTACCGTTTCTCGAACCTGCCGCCGGGGACTTACTCCGTGAGAGTGACCGCACCGGGCTTCACCCTGCTGAAGCGGGATGCAATCAACATTGCGGTCGGACGAGTTCCGACCCTTGATCTGCAACTGCAGGTTGGATCCACGGGCACGGTGGTGGAGGTGACGGGCGAAGCGCCGCTTATCGATACGACGACTTCACACACGGTGACCAACATTACGTCCGATGTGCTGGCGGAAGTGCCGCATGGAATTTCGTTCCAGTCGGTGATTCAATTTGCGCCGTCGGCGCGCAACGAGCCGTTGATGGGCAATAACGCGCTTGCCGGAACGGGCGCAGGATCGTTCTCGCGGCCCGGCATCGGTGGCGGAGCGCCTGGGAGCACGTCAAACGGTAGCGGATTCGGCTTCCAGGTTGCGGGGGGTGCCGACAGCGAGAATCGCTATCTCGTCGAGGGCCAGGACACCGCGAACGTGATCGGCGGCTATTCGCACACGGATGTTCCGTTCGAATTCGTCAACCAGGTGGAAGTGAAGAGCTCCGGCATCGAAGCCGAGCATGGCGGCGCCATGGGCGGCGTGGTGAACGTGATCCTGAAGCGGGGCAGTAACAACTGGCACGGATCGGCGGGCGCGGAATACTCGGCGAACGCCCTGAATGCGAACCAGAACAGCCCGTTCCTCTACTACGACCCGACCGATAACGGTAACGCTGGCATTGGGCAGGATCCGCGCGCCCTCACATACCAGCAGCGCGCGGATCGCTATCGCTTTGTGCAGCCGTTCTTCACAATCGGCGGCCCGATCATGCGTGATCGCCTGTGGATTTACCTGGGCGTGGATCCGAAATTCACCTCGCTGGGACGGTCGGTGAATTTCGGTTCAGCCAACAACAATGCGGGTGTCCAGAGTTTTAGCACGGATCAGCAGACTTACTTCACGACCGCGCGCGTAGACGCCACGGTCACCGATAAGTTGAGGGTGTTCGCGTCGTGGTTGTACCAGTTGCAGCGGACTTCGGGCGCGGTGCTGCCGGTGGGTGACTCCACCAACGGCTTGTTCAACCCGAGCTCCACGAATCCGCTGTTTCTGTACCAGCACGGCTACGGCTACGTGGCTCCCAATCAAACCCTGAACGTGGGAGCGGATTTCGCGGTTACACCGAAGCTGGTTCTCACAACACGCTTCGGCTACTTCTTCGAGAACTATCACGACTTCGGGTATCCGACGACGGGATCGCTCTTCTCGTGGCTGACCTCGGGAGTTACGCCCGGCAATCCTCCCGTACCGCAGGTGGATAACAACGGCAATCCGTTGCCACAGTCACTGCAGCAGGTTGCGGGATATTTCTCAGCCGGCAACGACCAGACTTTCACCATCCGGAATGCCAACAAGCATCACCAGTTTGACCAGGATGTCGCCTGGTTCAAGAGCGGTCTGCTGGGCACGCACAATTTCAAGTTCGGGTACCAGCTGAACCATGTGTTCAACGATATCTTCCAGCACTGGAATGCGCCGGACGTGCAGTTGTACGTCGGCCAGGGCAACTTCTTTTCCCCGGGGGGTAACACAGGAACAGATAACTGCGACGCTCTCCAGGCCCAGAATGGTTACCCAATCTGCGCTGGCCAGTACGGATACCTCAACGTGCAAGACTTGGGTTCCTTTGGCAAAGCATCGAGCTACAACCATAGCTTCTACGCACAGGACGCGTGGCAAATTGGGCGAGGCCTGACCCTCAACGTCGGGTTGCGCGTGGAAAAGGAATCTCTCCCCAGCGAAACCACAGCCGGCGGATTCCCGTCGAAACCAATCAACTTCGGATGGGGCGACAAGATTGCGCCGCGCATCGGAGGGGCATGGGACGTCTTCAGAGACGGGCGGCTGAAGGTGTTCGGCAGCTACGGCGTATACAACGACCTGATGAAGCTGAACCTGGCGATCAGTTCGTTCGGCGGGCAGTACTGGCAGAACTGCTTCTACGCGCTCGACACGTTCGACTTGGCCAGCATCAACGTGCAATTCGGGCAGGGACAGCGGTACTGCAGCGGCGACAGCACGGGGGGCGCTAATTTTGCCGGAGGTGTTGTTCCGGCGGGCTTGACGTTCCTGGAGAATCAAAACTTCCGCGGGACCGAAGGCGTGGTGGGAGGACTCAAGCCCTACCGTCAGCATGAAACCGTCTTCGGCGTGGACTATGCCATTACGAAGACACTGGCGTTCGAAGCGCGTTGGGATCGTCGGCGCCTGGACCGAGCAATCGAGGATGCCGCGATCTTCGGTGCCGATGGCAGCGAGACCTTCCTGATTGTGAACCCGGGATACGGACCGAATGCCGTGAACCTGGCCGATTCCTGCACACAGGATCCGCGTGGCTGCCCGCCAAACATCAAGGCTGCCCGCAGCTACGATGGTATGGAGTTCCGCCTGACCAAAGCGAGCAGCAAGAACTGGTTCGGGATGTTCTCCTACACTTACAGCAAGTTGCGTGGCAACTACTCCGGCCTGACCAGCACTGACCTGGCGGACGGCGGCGGCGGCCGCAACGCGCCCAACAACAGCCGCGCTTTCGACGAGTCGTTCTTCCAGTACGACGCCAATGGAAGATCGTCGAGCGGACCGTTGGGGACGGACCGTCCGAACGCCTTGAAGGGATATGCCTACTACCGCATTCCGTGGAAGGGTGGACGGACCTCGACCAACATCGGCTGGTTTCAGACGCTATACAGTGGTACTCCTCTGAGCACCTATACGGACGTGGGCTTCTCCTTCTCGCAGCCTCCGTTCTCTGGCGGTTTCCCGGTGTACCCGGAGGATCGCGGGAAATTTGCTCGCATCAGCCTGGTGCCCAACAGCGACGGCGTGCTGGTTCCAACAGTGACCAGTCTCTGCAGCTGCAGGACACCCTGGTACATCCAGTCGGACGCCAGCTTCAAGCAGGAATTCAAGGTCAACAAGAATAACGAAGCCCAGGTGTTGACGTTCGAAGCGAACGTGATCAACCTGTTTAACCGGCAGTCTGCGACGGGATTCTATTCCCAACTGGATTCGGCGTTCAACCAGAGCTTCCTCAGTCCAGGAGGGCAGTTCTCCTACGCGGCCTTCGAACATCCGTATGACTGGAAAGCGTTGCTCGCGAACAATACTGGACTCTCGGGTCCGGACGCGGGCGTTCCCCTCATTGCGAACAGCCAGTACGGGAAGCCGTTTATCTTCCAGACGCCGCGCAGCTTGCGTCTGGCGGTGAAATTCACGTTCTAGCTGATTCTTTTCGGGTTCTGGAGGGACCGGGTTGCCGGTCCCTTTTTTCTTGTACGCCGTGCATGTTCGACAGCTGGGAGGTGAAAGTCCTCTTCACAACCTGATGGAGGTGAAGTGATAGCGAAGCGCAAGGGCGTCACCGCGAGGTGGGGTCTGAAGGAAGCGTGGAGCAAATACACGGGCCGATGAACAAGAACCGGATGATGAGGCCTACGGTGCCGGGCAAGCGAGCAAGTGATCGCGAAGCCCATATCCATCAAGGACACTGGTGGTAAATCCGGCGGTCGTGCGTAGAAAGCGGTCGAGCTTATCGCGGGAGATCTGCTACGTGTCACGGACCCGTGACTGAGAGCATCGTGAGATGTTCTGACCACGTGGCAGAAGTCAGCAGAGGGCGTAGTAGTCGCGTAAGCGGCGAAGGCCCGAACGATAGGAAGGGTCAGTAGTGTCTGGGTCTCGATGAGGGTACTGCACTAGCCATCCTGCTTCGGCAGGCCTTGGGCAGGCACAACGCGGTGAAGCCGCTACGGATGCTAACCCGAGAAGTGAAACCCACACGGCGTCCCCAAACTGCGAACGCTCAGCCTGCCAGTTCCTTGGCGGGACTAACTTATCGAACCGCCGTATGCGGACCCGCATGTACGGTGGTGTGGCAGGGGAGGAGAGGCGACTCTCCCCCCTATGCCGATTAACGGACTTCGCAAAAATCCCATGTCGCCTGCGCCCGGCAGATTCCTGCCTTGTTTAGTAAGATAGTCAATTCAACTTTGTAAAGCGGAAGCAACCATTCCTGCGGGGAGCGATTCCATGTGGCAGTACCCGCATGTCCAGGAGTGGGAAGGAGAGACCGTTTGTTGAAATTGCGCGCTTCGGGCGGCGAGGGAAAACGCCGCAACTCCCTGGTATTCATCTTTCTATCCATAGTGATGGCGTTGTCCGGTGGGCCGCGCGGATTCGCGCAGGACCTGCCCAAGGGATCGATCGAAGGGACGGTGATCGATTCTTCAGGCGCTCCCGTTGCCGGGGCGACCGTTTACATCAACTCGAAAGCCGCTGAAACTCCGCTCACGCTCACGACCGATAAGGATGGGAAATATTCGACCGGCGCTCTGAACGCGGGCGTGTATACCCTGCAAATCGAACTGAGAAACTACAATGCCAACCGCTTCTACGTGACCGTGCGCGACGGTAAGACCTCAAATGGGGATCGCAAGCTGTCGCACATCGAACCCGGAACTCCAACAATCGAAGGCAAGGTCATTCCCGAGCAGATCGCGGAACTGCCGATCAGCGGCCGGGATGTATTGAATACGGCGCAGTTTCAGCCGGGCGTGTTGATCCAGGACGGTCGTTCGCTGGATGCGACGAAGACGGGGAACTTTGCGGCTTCGATCAGCAAAGAGAGCGGGCTGGCAACGCTCTATACGCTGGATGGCGTGGGTCTGAATGATGAAACCAAGGGTGGCACGACGCAGAATGTCGCGTTGAGTTCGGTGGATGAGATGCTGGTCAGCCGGGCGATGCTGAACGTGTCCGAGGGACCGACCTCTGCAGGCCAAATCAGAATGAAGACAGGCTCGGGAAGCACCGGTCTTCACGGCGAGGCGTTTGGCCTATTTCGCGACAAGAGCATTGCGTTTGCGAAGGCTCCGGGCGGACAGGATTTGCCGTATCGGCGCACCGACTTTGGCGGAAAACTGGGCGGGACGCTGATTCAAGACAAGGCGTTCTTCTTTCTCGATGTCGAGCATGTGACCCAGGATGAGCACCGCGCGGTGGTGCTGCCCTCGCCGTTCCAGGCTTTGACAGGTTCGTTCTCGTCGCCATTCCGAAATACATCCGCATCTGGAAAACTTGACTGGCAGCCTTCGACTACAACTCACGCGTTCTACCGGTTTGCCTACAACTGGAACAAGTCGGTGGACGATTTCAGCGACGGGTATTCGATTTATCAGAATCACAACAACTCTCCGTCGCATGCGATCGGCGTCGATCTGACCAGGGGGCCGTACCTGCACAGCGTGCGTTTCGGGTATACGCGGTACCACAACTCCCTGCTGGATGCGTCAAACCAGTTGGGAACAGGCGGTGCGTTTGGACTGCCGGCGAGCATTCGATTCGGTGATCTGGCGGGCGGCCGGGTGCAAATCGGCCCCAGCCCGTTCGCTCCGCAGGAGACACTCCAGCAGAACATCGAGCTGCGTTATGACGGCACACGGCGGGCCGGAGACCATACCTTCCGCTTCGGAGCCAGCATCAACCGGATCAATGTCGGGGGTTACGCGAACTCCTACGGGCTTGCGCCGCAGCTTACGACTGCGTGGGCCGGAGGCACCGATCCCAATCCGCTGGACTATCCGTTGCTGCTCGCGACGTTGAGCAACGGGCAGGGTTTTACTACCGAGAAATCCGGGTTTGGATTCCCACGCGGTGGGCAGGTGGACAACCGGCTGCAGGGCTACGTCGGAGATTCCTACAAGATGTATCCGAGCCTGACCATCACGATCGGTGTGCACTACGTGCGTGATACCGGACGCGTGGATAGTGATCTGGCGCCGATTACTTGCTCAGCGGCAAATGCGGGCATTCCATCCATTTTTGTGCCGTGCTCGGATACAAACCTGTTCGACCAATTTTCCAATCTTGCCGGAAGCGCGCTGGGAAGAAGAGTCAAACAGCCAAACTACAACTTTGCGCCGCAGCTTGGATTTGCATGGGATCCGTTTCACAACGGCAGAACCGTAGTGCGAGGTGGCGCGGGAGTGTTTTTTGACAACTCCCTTTTCAGCAACATGCGCATGGACAGGCCGGTGCGCTTAAGCCAGGGACTGTATTCCGCAACCAATGTCCTGGGCTGCGCCGCCGGAGCTGCTGCCGGAACGGTGGGTGTGTATTTCCCGAATGCAGGCGGACTGCCCTCGCGTGTGACATCCATCAACGGGCATGATCTGGCAACTGAAGTTTGCGGAACGCCGGTGGGGAATGCGGCCATCGATGTGGCTGCACTACAGACCGCATATCAAGCGGCTGTGGTTGCTGCGGGCGCTTCGGGCAATCCGAATTTTGCCGGGAACACGCTATCCGTCAGCACGCCCGTGAATGGGCTGGCGGCTTTCGATCCCAACTACCGGACGCCTCGCTCCTACCAAATGAGCATCGGCCTTGAACACCAATTGTGGAGCGGGGGCGCGTTTTCAATCGACTACGTCCGCAACATGAGCCAGCGGTTCGGCCTGATCGTGGACAAGAACCACGTCGGTGATTGGCGCTACTTGTACACCGATGCAAACGGGATTCCGACAGCAGCGCTCAACGCGATTACCAACACGATCCTACAAAAGGCGCCTGGCTGTCTGAACCAACCATTGGCGCCGGGCGCGGTTGTGCGGGATGCGGTTAGTTGCTACATCTCGGCAGTGCCGATGGCCAATATTAATGACTTCGCGGTGAATGGTCTGGATTCGGGTGTTGCGTTTCTGGGAGGGCTTCCGGCTTCGGTGGGAGTCACGGTGCCGGTGCAAACGGATCCGCGAAATTTCGGCGCTGCTTTTCCTGGCTTGAATGCGCTGGTCGGGCAAGGTGAGTTCCAGACGTCGATTGGACAGGCCGTCTACAACGGACTTCAGTTTGCCCTGCGGCAGAACATCGTGCATCAGTGGTTCTTCTTCCGCGGCGGACACGTGAACCTCGCCTACACATTCTCCAAATTCGTGTCGAATGGCGGAGACAACCCGGGTCAAAGCACAGTGGCTTACGATTTCCAGAACCCTCAGCTCTATAAGGGGCCGTCGCCGCTGGACCGCAGACACCAGGTATCGATTGGGTGGACGCTGGACTCGCTGTGGGGGCCCAAGCTGTCGTTTATCGGGCGCTATGCCACGCCGCCACCGACGATTGGCTCGCTGCTCGTGTCGTCGGGAAATCCGGCAGCGACTCCGGGAGAGATTTTTCGTACGGATTTCACTGGGGATGGAACGCCGGGAAATCTGTTTCCTTTTAAAGGGGCCGGATCGTTCGATGCGCTCTCGGGCAGCGATCTGGCAACCGCGATCAAGACATACAACCAAACGCAGGCAGGCTCTTTGACGCCGGCGGGCCAAGTGCTAGTGCAGGCGCAGCTCTTTACATCGGCACAACTGACGGCCCTGAGAGGGACCGCGCCGTTCGTGATCGTGCCGCCTGAAGGTCAATTCAACAATCCGGGATTCAAGTCGCTGGATGCGGCGATTAGTTGGCCCCTGAAGCTTGGAGAACGGCTCAACATTGAACCCAGCGCGCGCTTCTACAACGTCCTTAACTTCGCAAACTTCCAGCCATTGTCCGGACAACTGGCCTACTACTATCCGGGTCCGGGACAGCCAGTAGCGGGCGCGGGGTCAGCGAATGGCACTCCTCCGGGATCATCGCGTGACGTGTTGCGGATCGGGTCGGGCTCGGGAGTGTACAACTATGGCTCGCCGCGCCAGATGGAATTCGGGGTGAAGATCACGTTCTAAACTTTTGAAACGAAGGTTCATCGAGCCGCTCCCCTAGCCGTCGAATACGAGTTCTAACAGGCTTTAACCAGCGGCGGTCTTTCTCTGGGCAGAGTACGGATGGCGGCAGATTGATGTCGCTGGCGCAGACGCGCCGTGTAAAATGTGGCTATGCCTTTCAATGCAAGTGCGCAGGGAGCCGCCCGCCGGGGCGGGAAGACTCCACCACCGGACGAGACGTTTGAAGAGGCCGCTTATCTGAAACTGTTGGGCGAGAAGCAGAAGCCGGTCAGCATCAAGTTGACCGACGGGGAAGTGGTGCGCGGCTGGATCGAATACTACGACAAAAATATGGTCCGGCTGACGCGTGAAGGCGCCCCCAATCTTTTCATTTTCAAGCACGACATTATGTACATCGCGGAAGATACCGCTAAGCGCAAATAGACGGACCGCGGGGTCTTCGAGCTAGGCTTCCAAATTTTCCGGCCCCTGGTCTGCACCCAGTGAAACAACGTTATCCATGTCATCCCCTCAGGAAAACTACGAGTTCGTCCCCCAGATGTCGGAGATTGCGCGGGAAGCAGGGGCGCTGCTCATGGAGTTTTTTCAGCGCCGCGTCAAGATCGAATACAAGGGTGACGCGGATCTGGTCACGGAAGCCGACCGAACGTCAGAGAAATTGATTCTCGAGCGCATCCGGGCGAAGTGGCCCTCGCATGAAGTCATCGGGGAAGAAGGCGCCCGGATTGAGACGGGAGGCGACTACCGGTGGTATGTCGATCCGCTGGATGGGACCACCAATTTCGCCCACGCGTATCCCGTATTTTGTGTGTCGTTGGGCTTGGCGTTTCAAGGGAAGCGCAAGGCGGCGGTGCTGTACGATCCGACCCGTGATGAACTGTTTGCAGCTGAGCGGGGCAAAGGCGCTGTGCTGAACGGCGAAACGATTTCAGTGTCGAAGACACCGAAGCTGGTGCAATCGCTGGTGGCCACCGGGTTTCCCAGTCATAAGCGTCATAAGAATCCGAACATCTACTTCTATCACCAGATCACGCTGAAGACCCACGGAGTCCGGCGGGCCGGTTCGGCGGCACTGGACCTTGCGTCGGTAGCCTGCGGGCGCTTTGACGGCTTCTGGGAATTCAATCTGAACGCATGGGACTTGGCGGCTGGCGTCTTGATTGTTGAGGAAGCAGGCGGGAAGGTGTCCGGCTTTCGCGGGGAAGAACTGGCGGTTACCGATCGCGATGTGGTCGCGAGCAACGGTCTGATTCATGGCGATTTATTGCATGAGTTTGCCGAAATTTTCGAGGGACGCGGGCTCGAACCGCTACCCGATCCTCGGGAGTACCGGAAGTAGCCTTCTGAACTCCAGCTCGCACGAAGTCAGCCCAAACGGCGTAAAATAGACCCAAAGGGATGACTTTTCACTGATTCCGGGGCTTCGAGATCGTCCCGAGTCCTCATATAGGTTCGTTTATCGTGACTCAATCCTTAATCGATCGTGAAATTACCAAACGGCCGGACAAGGTCCGGCTGTCGGGGCGCATCCTCTTTCTTACCGAAGATCCGGAGTTGATCCGAAGGCAATTGGCGGGTGAAGACTTGCCTTGGGATACGAAGGATCCCGCCAACAATCCGAAACTCCGCGACGACATTTCTACCGACGAAATCACGCCTGCGCATTACTGCTTCTACTTCGATCAGACTCTGGGCGAAATTCCTTATCTTGGGCTGAAGTGCGGGAGCATTCTCCCGATCGGGCGCAGTGATGTGAAGAAGGGCGGCTTCGTCTGCTCGGCCAGCGGGAAGCGGCGCGGCAAGGGCTCGAGCCGCGAACAGTCGCCTTATGCGGAGATGTCGGCCGGGATCCAGGTGGTGATCGCCGAGAACATTGAGCGCATCTATAAGCAGAATTGCCAGAACCTGGGGCTGCTGACTTCGACGAACTTTTCGCTGATTGACAAGATTCGTGCCGGAGAAGAAATCGCGCTGAGCGAGTTCACGGCGGGTGAGGACGACATTACCCGGCAGGTGATCGAGTACGGAGGGCTGTTTCCGTTTAACGTCGCGCGCATGCAGAAGAAGGTCTTCCTGCCCTCGATCCACACGGCCAAGCGGCCCATGACCTTGACGGAGAAGATTTTTGCGAAGCACATGATCACGCCCGACGGCCCCGTAGGAGTTGAGGCCGTGAAGCCCGGCGACACTGGCTTTACCCGCGTGGATCTGCGCTTCAGCCATGAATACGTGACACCCATGGCGGCGATCTTTTATGAGCATTACGTCGGCAAGGGTGTGCCGGTGAATGAGGCTTCGAGCATCCGTTTCTTCCGCGATCACTTGACCTTTTTGGATGAAGTCATCTCCGAGGAAAAGAAGAAGATGGGGCTGCTTGATCTGGCGACGCAACTGAAGCTGAAGCAGGAAGATTTCGCGAAGGCCCAGGGCATCAAGCTGCATGGGGAACTGAAGGATCGGAAAGGGTCGGAAGGCATCTGCCATTCGGTGATGCTGGAGTCGTATGCGTTGCCGGGTCAGGTCAACGTTGGGTCGGACTCGCATACGCCGCACGTGGGCGCGATCGGGTGCGTAGCTTTCGGTATCGGCACAACCGATGTGTTCAATAGCTGGATCACCAAGGATGTGAGGGTGAAGGTGCCGGAGTCGGTAAAAATCGTCATTCGTGGAGAGAAGCATCCGAATGTCACCGCGAAGGATTTCATCCTGAAGATCCTGAGCCTGGACTACGTGCGCAGCGGTAAAGCGCTCGCCAAGGTGATGGAGTACGCGGGCGAGGCGGTTGAGGCACTGAGCGTGGACGAGCGCGCGACCATGACCAACATGGCGGCCGAGATTGGCGGGTTCACCGGCATTGTCGCTCCGGATGACAAGGTTGTGGAGTTCCTGGTGGAACGTCGCGGGATGAGTCGGCGGGACGCGGCGGAAATGATTCGCGGGCTCGAGAGCGATCGCGATGCGGAATATGCTCAGGTGATCGCACTCGACGCAGCAGAGATTGCTCCGATGGTGGCCACGCCGGGTGATCCTGGGAATGGCAAGTTTATCCGGGAACTCAACACGCCGGTTCCGGTGGAATTGGCTTACGGCGGCACGTGTACGGCCGGTAAGAACGAAGACATGGATATGTACGCCGCCGTACTTGCCGACGCGCTGAAGCAGGGCAAGCGAGTGGCAGACTCGGTGGAGTTCTACATACAGTTCGGCTCACAGGAAACACGAGACTACTGTATCGGGAAGGGCTACCTCGAGATTTTCCAGAAGGCCGGCGCGCACGTGATCGAGCCGAGTTGCGGGGCCTGCATCAACGCGGGGCCAGGAGTTTCGACGCGTCCGGACCAGGTGGTGATCAGCGCGCAGAACCGCAATTTCCCCGGTCGCAGCGGGCCCGGTCAGATGTACCTGGCGAGTCCGTTGACGGTGGCGGCGAGCGCGGTGGCCGGGTACATCGTGGAATATCAGCCCAGTGAAGAGAGGGAAATGGCGGGAAGCCGGGGCTGAGAGATCTCCGGTGATTCCTCGAGGGGGCAGCGAGTTTTGCCCTTTCGGGCAAGTGAAAAACGTCCTGGTCCGCTGTACCGTGGACGGGATTCTTGTTAGAATCTGTGGTTCTTTTAAGATCCGCAGTGTTTCAGGAGACAGATACACCATGACCTATGTGATCGCAGAACCCTGCATCGGAACCAAGGACACCGCCTGCGTGGACGCCTGCCCGGTAGATTGCATCCATCCGAAGAAGGATGAGCCGGCGCACGCCACGGAAGAACTGCTGTATATCGATCCGGTCGAGTGCATCGACTGCGGCGCGTGCGTGCCGGTGTGCCCGGTGTCAGCGATTTTCGCGCTCGACGATCTGCCGGAGAAATGGGCGGCGTTTACGGAGCGGAACGCGAAGTATTACGGTAGGTAGCTTTCAGCTATTAGCTATCAGCCAGGTCGCGCGAGTTGAGAGCAGATTTGAGGCGCATGATCCATTTGTGGATATGCGCCTTTTGCTTTTGAGGTCGCAAAATGCGACCTCAAACTTGGGGCACGTCGAGACCGGCTAAAAGTGCGCTTCTTGTGGGGAAGAACGTTTGTGGGTCGGCGCCGTGGCTCACAGACGCGGGGTCCTTCGACTTCGCTGACAAAACTACCGTATGAGGGCTGAGAACCCTCGGAGCGAAAGCCCAAAACCTAGATCCCAAAGCCTAGAGTCCAGAGCCCAAAGCCCGATTCCCCCTGACGGGCGCCGCCTCATTCCGTTACAATCAAACATTAACCTGCTGGGCTCCCATGGCACTGAAGGAGTCGGAAGCCATCGTCCTGCGTACGTACCCGCTGCGCGAGGCCGACCTGCTGGTCACTTTCTTCACGCGGATTGAAGGCAAAGTGCGTGGCGTAGCGCGCTCGGCCAAGAAGTCTCGAAAACGCTTTGGCGGCGCGCTTGAGCCTCTGACGTTTGTACGGGCGTTCTACGAAGACCGCGAGCGCCAGGAATTGGCGCGGCTGGATGCGCTCGAGGTGATCGAGTCTCCGCTTGCGAGTGAAGTGGGTTACCCGCGGGCGGTAGCGCTGGCGCACATTGCGGAATTGCTCGACGAACTGCTGCCGGACCGGGAAGCAAATGACGCGATATTCCGGTTGACGCTTTCGGTGCTGGGCAGTCTGCGCGGGTCGGCGATCTGGATGCCGGTCACGTACTTCGAACTCTGGATGACGCGGCTGGTGGGCTTTCTGCCGGATCTTTCCGAGTGCGTGGTTTGCGGCAAAACGCTGAACGGAAGTCGAGCCTTCTTTCACGCACTGGCCGATGGGCTGATGTGCGGAGACGACAAGCGGCTGGCGTCGTCGGAGATTTCCAGCGAGTCGCGGGCACTGGCGGCACAGATGTTCCGGGCGACGGTCGAGAGTTTTGCGGGAGCGGAATGGCCGCGAGCGAAAGGATCTGACCTGCGCAAGTTTCTTATCCAGATTCTTGAGCGGCATACGGAGCAGAAGTTGGTTACGGCGGGGATGCTGGAGAAGATCTAGCTACGAACAGTCCGAGTCCGATGTTTTGATTGTTCGAAGCTCGTGGCTCGTGGCTGAAGTGCAGATCCTTGGCTTTGCTCAGGATGACAAACTAGTTTTGATTTCGCAATAGCTTTACATGACATCGCCCAAACCCAATCCGCCCACTTTTCAGGAACTCATTCTGAAGTTGCAGACCTTCTGGGCGCAGCGCGGGTGCGTGCTGCAGCAGCCTTATGACGTCGAAGTGGGCGCGGGGACGATGGCTCCGGAGACATTCTTGCGGGTGCTGGGGCCGCAGCCGTACAAGGTGGCTTATCTGCAGCCATCACGGCGTCCGGCGGACGGGCGGTATGGAGAGAACCCGAACCGGTTGTTCAAGCACACGCAGCTGCAGGTGATCCTGAAACCTCCGCCAAATGATGTGCAGGAGCTTTATCTCCAGTCTCTGGGTGCGATCGGGATTGACCTTCGCCAGCACGATATCAAGTTTGAAGAGGATAACTGGGAGTCTCCGACGCTGGGCGCTTGGGGCATCGGGTGGCAGGTGATGCTCGATGGGCTGGAGATCACGCAGTTCACCTACTTTCAGCAGTGCGGCGGCGTCGATCTTTTGCCAATTTCAGCAGAGCTAACTTACGGGCTGGAGCGCATCGCGGCATTTCTGCAAGACGTCGATTCGATTTACGACATTGAGTGGGCGCGTGATACGGAGACCGGGCATCCGACGACATATGGGGATGTGCGGCTGGCCGATGAGTTGCAGTTTTCCGTCTACAACTTCGAAATGGCGGACGTTGAGAAGACCTGGAAGCATTTTGAATTGTACGAGTCGGAATGCCGCGCCCTGATTGATCGTTATACAGAACTGAACCGGCCGGATAAAGGTAAGGCCGGCGGGATTGTGGCGGAACGGAAACGCTTTCCTCTGTTGGGTGCCTATGACCTGTGCCTGAAGTGCTCCCACCTCTTTAATATTCTCGATGCGCGCGGGGCGATCTCGGTCACGGAGCGGGTGGGCGTGATCGCGCGTGTGCGGGCGCTGGCGGTGGGCATCGCTAAGGCGTACCTGCAGCAACAGACGAGTGAAAGTGAGAAGCCTGCGGAGCCGGAACCAACAGTGCAGGCGAAGGCGGCCAAGCCGGGGCGGAAGAAAGAGCCGGCAACGGTTGGGTAGAGCTGAGATGCGCCATAATTTGCATCGGCGGGACCTGCAAAACGCAGCCAGGACTCGAAATTGGACTAGCCGGGTTGTTATTTCGAGACATGTGACGCTGCTCACATTCAGGATTCAGGGAAACTTGGGAAGATAGACAGATTGATCGATGCCTGACTTTCTGCTTGAAATCGGTTGTGAAGAAATTCCGGCGCGCATGATCGATGCGGGCGCGGAAGGACTGCGCGAGCGGGTGGCAAAGATGCTCGCGCGAGAGCGGCTCGAACCCTCCGGGGCCGTTACCAGTTTCGACACACCGCGCCGGTTAGCCATCCTGGCCGCAGGCGTTCCGTCATCCCAACCCGACGTCACAGAGCAGATCACAGGGCCTTCCCTGGCTGTTGCCTATAAAGATGGACAGCCGACTCCGGCAGCGCACGCTTTCGCGAGGAAAGCGGGCGTGGATGTTTCGCAACTGGAAAAAACCAGCACGTCTAAAGGCGACTATCTTTCGGCCAGAGTTACGAAGAAGGGTCGTGGCACCAGCGAGATTATGGCTGAGCTGCTGCCCAAGGAAATCTCGTCGCTGTACTGGCCGAAGAATATGTACTGGCGCAAGGCGAACGAGCGCTTCGTGCGGCCTGTGCGCTGGCTGGTCGCTATGCTGGACGGGGAAGTGATCCCACTTGAATTTGACGGGGTGGTTGCAGGCAATCGTTCGCGCGGACATCGGATTCTGGCCGACAACGCGGTTGCGATTCCGAAGGCCGGCGCCTACGTGGAAGCTCTTGCGGGCGCGAAGGTGCTCAGCCGCTCCGAGCGAGAAAAGCAGATCCGCTTGGCCCTGGACGCCGCGGCCCGTAAGATGGCGGGCGCGCGCTGGCGCGAGGATAAGGTGCTGCTCGACACGGTAGTGAACCTGACGGAGTTTCCTTCGGCGATTCTTGGGAATTTCGATGTCCAATTCCTGGAGTTGCCCGAGGAAGTGCTGGTCACCGTGATGCGCGATCACCAGAAGTATTTTGCGGTCGAGGACTCGAGCGGCAAGCTTGCCCCACATTTCCTCGCCGTGTTGAACACTGACGGGGATCGTGATGGCACGATCCAGCATGGCAACGAACGCGTGCTGCGTGCCCGCTTCAACGATGCGCGCTTTTTCTGGCAGACCGATCAGAAACAGTCTCTGCGCGACCGGCTGGAACTTCTGAAGCACGTCACGTTTCAGAAAGACCTGGGCAGCTACTACGACAAGACGATCCGGACACAGCGGCTGGCAAGTTGGTTGTCGGAAACGCTCAAGCAGGCAGGAGTGACGGTCCGTCCCGGTGTTGTTCACAAAGCCGCCTGCCTGGCGAAGGCCGATCTCACCACCGAACTGGTGAAGGAATTTACCGAGCTGCAGGGCATCGTGGGCGGGCTGTACGCGCGGGTGCAGGTGCTGGACGAGAGTCTCAATGATGAAGTCCGGCAGTGCATTTCCACGGCGATCTACGACCACTACAGACCCGAATCGATGGACGACGCGGTGCCGCGTACTGTCGAAGGAGCGGTGCTTTCGATCGCGGACAAAGCCGACAGCATCGCCGGCATGTTTGCCCTGGGGCTGGTGCCTAGTGGATCGAAGGATCCGTTTGGTTTGCGGCGGCAGGCGAACGGAATCGTGAAGACGGTCGCAGAACACAAGCTGCCGCTGAAGCTGAGCGCGTTGATGGAGGATGCGAAGGTCCGCTATCGCGGGTCCGAAGCGGAAAAGAAGTTTGCTGCGAACGTCGACTTTGGCGAGGCCGTGCGCGTGTTCTTCCGCGAACGGCTGGAGTTCTATCTGCGTGACGTGTGCGGATACGCGTATGACGTCGTGAATGCGGTGCTCGCGGCGGATGCCGACGACGTGGTGGATGCGCAGGAGCGGGGGGAAGCGGTCTCCAAGGTAAGGCCCTCTGCCGACTTCGCCTCCATCTCGGTATCGTTCAAGCGCATGAAGAATATCCTGCGGCAAGCAAGCGAGGCAGGCAGGGAAGTCGCGCCGGAAATCAACCCGGCCTTGTTGCAGGAGCAGGCTGAAAAAGATCTGGCGGCACAGGTCCCGGCGGCTGCGAAGAGGGTTGAGGCACTCCGCGCCGATCACAACGACGAACAGGCTCTGCTGGAAATTGGGAAGTTGCGGCCGGCCATCGATCATTTCTTCGACAAGGTGATGGTGATGGCTGACGATGCCAAGCTTCGCGCCAACCGGCTGGCGTTACTGCAGACGCTGCTCAAGGAATTCTCGACGATCGCGGACTTCTCCGAGATCGTTACTGAAGGCAAAGAATCCAAAGAATCTTCGAAACAGTAAAGGACTCATTATGGCGACGACAACTCTCCCTGAGACTGAAATGGAAATCAAAACCAGCCCGAAGAATGAAACCAAGTACGTGTATTCCTTTGGCGGCGGCAAAGCCGATGGCAACGGCAAGATGAAAGACGTGCTGGGCGGCAAAGGCGCCGGCCTGGCCGAAATGACCAATGCCGGGCTGCCGGTGCCTCCGGGCTTCACGATCCAGACCGAGGCCTGTCGCGAATACATGCGGCACAACGCGGTGTCGAAGGAAGTGGATCGCCAGATGGAAGCGGCCCTCAAGCAGCTCGAGGAACTGCAGGGGCAGGAACTCGGCAAGGGCGCCAATCCCCTGTTGGTCAGCGTGCGCTCGGGGGCGAAGTTCTCCATGCCGGGCATGATGGATACAATTCTGAACCTCGGCCTGAATGATCAGAGCGTGGAAGCGCTGGCCAAGCGCGCCGATGCCCGGTTCGCATACGACTCCTACCGGCGCCTGATCCAGATGTTCGGCAACGTCGTGCTCGAGATCGAGAAGTCGGCGTTCGAAGAAGTTTTTGACGAGAAGAAGAAACAGAAGAAAGCGAAGCTCGATACCGATCTCGATGCCAAGGCCTTGAAAGAAGTCATCGCGGAATACAAGAAGGTCGTCAAGAAGCATTTCAAGCGCGACTTCCCGCAGGATGCCCACGAGCAGTTGGTGATGGCGAGAGATGCGGTGTTCCGTTCCTGGCAGAACGCGCGAGCGAAGCATTATCGCCGCATCAACAATATTGATGACATGCTGGGCACCGCCGTGAACGTGCAGGCAATGGTATTCGGCAATCTGGGCGAGACCAGCGGCACGGGCGTAGGCTTCACGCGCAACCCGGCAATCGGCACCAAAGAGTTCTACGGTGAGTTCCTGTTGAACGCCCAAGGCGAGGACGTGGTGTCGGGTGTGCGCACGCCGGTCCATATTCTTGAACTCGAGAAGATCATGCCTGAGGTTTACAACCAGTTGCGCGACATCACGACGCGGCTGGAAAAACATTACAAGGACATGCAGGACTTCGAGTTCACCATCCAGGATGGCAAGCTCTACATGTTGCAGACCCGGAACGGCAAGCGTACGGGCCTTGCGGCAGTGCGGGTTGCGCTGCAGATGGTGGAAGAGGGGCTCATCACAAAAGAGGAAGCGATCTTCCGCGTCGAGCCGAATCAGCTATACGACTTCCTGGTTCCGCGTCTCGACGAAAAGGGCGTCAAGATCGAAGTGCTCGCCAAGGGGCTTCCAGCTTCGCCGGGTGCGGCGGTCGGGCAGATTGTCTTTACAGCGGATGAAGCGGTCGAAAAGGCGGGGCATGGCAAGAAGGCGGATGTGATTCTGGTGCGCGGCGAAACCACACCCGAAGATATTCACGGTATGGAAGTAGCTAAGGGCATTCTGACGTCGCGCGGCGGGATGACGAGCCACGCAGCGGTCGTCACGCGCGGCATGGGCAAGTGTTGCGTGGCGGGAGCAGGCGAGATCGAGGTCAGCGAAAAGGCCGGCGAGATGCGGGTGAAGGGCCAGGTGTTCAAGTCGGGAGACTGGATTTCTCTGGATGGGACCACTGGGCGCGTGATCAAGGGACAACTGAATACCTTGCCGCCGTCGCCCGACGATAAAGAACTGCAGACTTTCATGAAGTGGGCAGATCCATTTCGAAAATTGAAAGTGCGCGCCAATGCTGATATTCCGCGTGATGCGATCCAGGCGCGAACATTCGGCGCGGAAGGCATCGGGCTCTGCCGCACCGAGCACATGTTCTTTGCGGAAGATCGCATCCCGCACATGCAAGCCATGATTCTCGCGAACAACGAGAAAGACCGGCGCGCCGCTTTGAAGAAGCTGCTGCCCATGCAGCGAGCCGATTTTGCCGGCGTTTTCAAGGCGATGGACGGGTACGCGGTGACGATTCGCACGCTGGATCCTCCGCTGCACGAATTCCTCCCACGGCGTGAAGATCTGATGGTTGACATTGCCGTGCTTCCTTATGCGGACGCCAAACATAAGAAAGAGCTGGTGGCGAAATACAAGCGCTTCGGCACCAAAGGTGCGTCTGATCTCAAGCGGGTGATAACTTCGCTGCTGCGGAGGGTGGAAGAACTGCATGAGTTCAACCCCATGCTCGGCCATCGCGGCTGCCGACTCGGCATTACCTACCCGGAGATCACCGAGATGCAGGCGCGCGCTATCTTCGAGGCGGCGGTGGCCGTATCGAAACAGGGCGTGAAAGTATTTCCCGAGGTAATGATTCCGCTGACGGCGACGTTGAAGGAAATGGCAAACCAGGCGGCGATCGTTCGCCGCGTGGCCGATGAGGTGTTCAAGGAGAAAGAACACAAAGTCGATTACCTGGTGGGAACGATGATCGAATTGCCGAGGGCTGCGCTGGTGGCGGATGAAATCGCCAAGGAAGCGGAATTCTTCTCGTTCGGAACCAACGACCTCACGCAGACCACGTTTGGCTTTTCGCGCGATGACGTGAACAAGATTCTGCCCACGTACCTGGAAGAAGGCATTCTGAAGCAAGATCCGTTTGCGGCTCTGGACCAGGAAGGTGTGGGCCAACTCGTGAAGATGGCCACCGAACGCGGACGCAAAACACGGCCGAATCTCAAGGTTGGCATCTGCGGCGAGCACGGAGGCGAACCTTCGTCGGTGGAGTTCTGTCACCGGGTGGGTTTGAACTACGTGTCTTGTTCGCCGTTCCGGGTGCTCACAGCGCGGCTCGCAGCAGCGCAGGCGGCTGCGGCTGACCAGTTGAAAGTAGAAGGCGGGCGGACGAAGTAATTTCGGCTGCGCACTTCGAAAAGATGCCGGTTCCAAGGTGGAGCTACGCGCGCTTTGCCCGGTCGACGGGCGAGACGCCCGTCGCTCCACCTTCTTTTTTGTTTCCTTGTTGTTTATTGGACTTTTTGTAAGCGCGCGATCAGTTTCTGGGCCAGGTTGTCTTCTGAATCGGACCAGAGCAGGCGACCGTTGGCATGGGCGTTGGCTTCCAGTTTATTGGTGAAATCCACGAGCTTATGAACGTTGGCCCGCACGTGCTGTTCGGCTTCACTGTCGAGTTCGACCTGTTCCTGCAGGAACAGGCTGTCGAGACCGAAGTCGATCTCAATATGCCCGGTCGCTTCTGAAGCATGTTCGTCGAATTCCGCTCCCTGCGCGATCACTCGTATCGAGGCGGGGACCAGCGCCCATTGTCGACCACTGGAGTCTGGACTCCATAAATCCCAGTTCACTTCGAACACGTACGCATAGTCTTCGTGGAGAAGGTCAGCAGCCATGCCGGCGGCCTCTTCGGGAGCGATTCCGGGATTGAATCTGCGTTCGAAAATAGTCGCCTCATTCCAGGAGACCGGGTGTATCGACACGTAGGTGACGCCGGGGCGCACAGCGGAAAACGGGAACTGGCGCAGAACCGACACGACATACGCCATCATCTCGTCATCGCCGAAGCTGGGAAACCATAAGCTCAGATGGAGTGGATCAGCCATGGGTATGCTCCCGATGAATTTATTACGATGATTGTAAACGGCGGTGCGGGGCGTTGGCACATGCGGCCGCTCAGTAATCATCGACGCAATCCGCTCTTTTTTCCTTGGCGTTCATGCTCGATCTCTTTCGTGAGAGGAATACGCGCGACCGAGCGATCGCAAGAACTCGATGCAAGGGGCGCTACCTGACAGGGGTGGCTCTTTGACAGCATAAAGAGCCGCTTGTTACGATGAATGGTTCAGAAAAGAAACCTGCCTCACGGCTATCGTCCCCGTCGTCTAGCCCGGCCTAGGACATCGCCCTTTCACGGCGGTA
>CAVXXV010000007.1:0-356081 GCA_963765755.1 uncultured Acidobacteriota bacterium
GGCTGACAGGGTTGTCTGGACACGATGCCGCCGTGCCTTCACTCACCGCTTTGTCCCACCCGCCATAACACTGCTGAGAGAATGATGTCCAAACCTGCTGCAAACAGGCGATTACAACACAGCGACCGTCTCGTCGCTAAAATCGTTCGCCGCTACTCTGGGAATTCCTGGCGCTTTCGTCGGGTTCCTCGCTGCATCTGGTCGTGTTCACGACATCGACCCGTGGATTAAGGACGCAGCTAACCTCGCGTAGTATTTCGTCACCAGTTGGCTCATCCTCATTGGCCTTGGTCGCGGACGAATGCGCAAGATCTCCGAATCGGATCAATGAGTGTAATCGCCTGTTTGCAACAACTACGGGGCCGAGCGACCCAAAGCCCGAGCGTAGAATATAACGTCTTCCTCTCACGTTGCTCGCGAGCAACGTGCTTGAGCATCGAGGGAGCGTATATTCCCCGGCAGGACTGGGACCAGTACTCTTCGCTGTGACAATGAATAGCAGTTGTAATGGGTCAGTGAGAGCAAACGCCTGATTGCGGTAGCTACTCCATAGACGTTGTCTCCGGCTCGGGGGAAGTACGACAAAGAAATGAGGAGTACGCCCAAGCACGCATCTTCAACCGAGACGAATCTGCACTCTCGTCGAGCCACAATTGTTCTCGTGTGTCTCGTCGCCGCTCTGTCCTATGTTGCGCCCCGACTTCAAGCCAATCTAATGCGAAATCTACAGACGGTTTGGCCGCTGTGGCCGGGTTGCGCGATTCTGGTAGCCGTATTGATGCTGGTACGGACAAGAATTTGGCCGGCACTCATAATCGTGTCCTTCGCAGGTTTTGTTCTTTTTGATCTGCACGTAGGCGTGCCCGTCGCTTCGATTGCTTGGTTCATTTCTGCCGATACGATCGAAGTTCTCACCGCTGCGATCGGCCTTCGATACTGCTTTGGCCGCGTACCTCGCCTGAACAACGTAAATTCGTTGGCGAAGTATGGATTTGTTGCGGTGTTTCTCGCTCCATGCGTGGCAGCATTTGTCAGCGCAGGAGGCATCCCGGGAGACTATTGGACCAGTTGGAGGATTGCCTTCCTTTCTGAGGTGCTTGCTTTCCTCACTCTGACACCCGCGATTCTCAGTTGGGTCAGTGAAGGGCCTGCATGGGTGCAAAAAGCACGTGCCTACCATGTTGAATTCGTCGTCCTAACGGCGACGACAGTTCTTCTGGGCTATTTCGTCTTTGCGGCCGATACGAAGAGCGACTCTCCGGCGCTACTCTACTCGCTCGTCCCGCTTTTGCTGTGGTCCGCCTTGCGTTTTGGATGGATTGGGATTACCGGCTCGATGATCATCATTTCTTTCTTATCCGTGTGGGGTCTAGTCCATGAACGAGGTCCCTTTAATGCACTGGGATCACAGAACAGCATGCTGGTCCTACAGCTATTCCTGATTTTCGCTGCGACACCTTTCATGATCCTGACTGCGGTTGTAGAAGATCGCAGGCTTGCCGGGGAACAACTTGCACGTCTGAGTCGCAGGTTAATCGAAGCGCAAGAAGAAGAGCGAAAGCGGATAGCCCGAGATGTCCATGACGACTACAGTCAGCGCTTGGCGCTGCTGGCAATCGATGTCGAAAATCTGGCGAAAAAGGTCGGAGATTCTTCACAAGGAACAAAACAACAGCTCATTAACGTCTACCAACGTCTTAGCGAACTGGGCACTGATATGCATTCTCTGTCACACCAATTGCATTCTTCCACGCTTGAAAACTTGGGACTGGTTGCGGGTATAAGAGGGTTTTGCAGGGAGTTCACGGAAACAGAGCACGTACAAGTGGATCTCACACATGAGAACGTTCCGAGCAGTATTCCGGGAGATGTGGCGCTCTGTCTCTTTCGTATTGTCCAGGAAGGGCTTCGCAATGTGAAACGGCACAGTGGTACTGAGAAGGCCAATGTTCGTATTGAATGGTCGGGTGAGAGCCTTCATCTCACGGTTTATGACGAGGGAAAGGGATTTGACTTGGGAACCCCGCCGGTAGGCGGTGGTATT
This sequence comes from uncultured Acidobacteriota bacterium, assembly GCA_963765755.1. GTDB lineage: Bacteria > Acidobacteriota > Terriglobia > Terriglobales > Acidobacteriaceae > Gp1-AA133. The sequence continues at coordinate 2,045 of CAVXXV010000007.1, forward strand.
GGAATCTGGAGTATGCAGGAACGATTGCGACTCTTAGGAGGACGACTTCAAATACAGTCCCATCTGATGCGGGGTACTAGGATCGACGCCTGGTTGCCCCTCAAGATCGAATAGAAACAGGTTGTCAACTGTTGCAAAATCCCCTTACGCTTATTGATGATTTTTCTTCACTATTTCTTTAACCTCTTCGACGAGGCGCGTGCTTTCCAGTAGAACTTCGTATGAATAGTGAGGATACCGTTCGTTGAGAATGGTTGGCGGCTTGCTCAGTTGTTAATGAGAGATTTTCATGGCACATCAGATCGCGAACGGTTTCTATGGTGACTTCTCCGGGGCGCGGAACTCTATTTGCATGCTTTTCTAGTTCTGACATCTTGCGATCCCCCGTTAGGCACCCTCAGCGTACCCGAAGCGAACACAGCCGTCACGATGACTGGCGTAACATCGCCATTACACCAACTACGCGCCAAACCGGGGTTGTGAGTGTGAACGCCTGCTTACAACAGTTCGCCGAGCTTTTTGGGTTTTCCCCTATAAGAACTGCTAGTTCCACTGCCCGCAGCAGCCCCCTTATCATCGCTGTTCTACTACGAATCTGGTCTAACGGTAAGCCAATCTTGAGTGCGGCCATGCCCCAATGTTGCTGTGCATCGATGACCGTCCCTATTTTAGGGAGCTTCGCAAAGCGGTTCTGGAATCTCGCGGTTACCACGTTGAGACTGTAACGAGTGGATGACACCTTGCGACTTGGCGATTGCTGAAGGCAGTTCGCTGGGATTGCAAGTCCACAAATCGTGCGCCAAACTTCCGATCCGTGGGTGACCAAAAACTCCGGTTCGTTGTTTGCAGGGGACTAGGAGAATGGCCATGTCAGAGACGCAGACGAGTCAGTGGCGAAAAATCTGCCTCCAAGCGATGTGTGAAGCGGAGCCAGATCGCAGGATGGCGATCCTCGAAAAACTTGGACATCTCCTCCGAACGGATCGTCATGATTTTGGACCGCTCTGGGTCGATTTCGGGCACGCCATGGTGAAACGAAACGGCAACGTTGTTTGCCTTACAAGCCTGGAGTTGCGGCTTCTCCGTTACCTCATTGAAAGGGCTGGATGCCTGGTTTCTCGTGATGAGCTGTTGCGTTCAGTCTGGGGTTATAACGGCGGGACATTCACGCGAACTGTGGATATGCATATACACGGCCTTCGACGGAAACTCGAGCAGGATGCCAAGCGACCTGAATTTATCGTCACCGTCAAGGGGGCGGGGTACAAATTTGTTGCACCGGGGGCTGAGCGTTGGTGAAAAATCGCCTCTCTGACAATGTCGTTCCCGTCAAGTACTTTTTGGGCGTACTAACCCGTGCACTCCGAAGAGCGCGCCATTTCGCTCTAGTTGAAGCTGTGCCATACCAACCTAAGGCCCGCTCGTAATCCGTTTCAGGTCAGGAACTCGGTCCGACCCATGCATCTCTTCGATCCACAACTTCGATCATGATTACTACTTCGAACTCCCCCGCCAAGAGGGAGCGGGATACCCAATCAATTACTCGGTGTTTGACTTCACACCATGGCGATTTCCGGGTTGTCCCGCGTACGAACCGAACTTTTTCAACTGCTCGTAATCCCATCCCTTGCGCATCATCCAGTAAAGGCGTACCGCCAGTTTTCGCGCCATGGCCACCTTGGCGATCTTCCGTCCCCGCCGCATGGTCAGGTGGACATACTTATTGCGCCATTCCGGAAGGCTGCGCACCGTCACTTGCCCCGCTTCCACCAGCAGGAAACGTAATAGAGAGTTCCCTTGTTTCGTGATATGTCCCAGTCGCCGCCGATTTCCGCTCGAGTCTTCCAGCGGCACCAGTCCCAGATAGCTCGCGATCTGCTTGCCACACTGAAACCGATCCGCTCGCTCGATGATCAGCACGAACGCCAGTGCCGTCAGTGGACCCACTCCGGGATGGGTCATCAAGCGTTGGGCCTCCGGACACTTCTCCACTTCTTGCTCGATCGCCTGCGTCAACTCCGCGATCGTCGGGTTCAGTCGATCCAGCAACTCCAGCAGATCCTGCCGTCGCCGGCTCGCCCACGGAGCTAGCCGAAATGCCTGCAACTGTTTTCGTCCGGTTTCCCGCCACAGCTTCTTCTTGCAGCGGAGACCTTCGTTCAGGGCCACCGCTTGCAACTGGTTCATCATCCGCGTGCGGGCCTGCATCATCCGGTGCCGGTGCCACAACAGTTGCCGCAGATCGCGATTCTCCCAACTCGGTACCCAGATCCGTGGAAAGTCATCCTTCAGCAGCAAGCGCAGTATGTGTTGTGCATCCTGGCGGTCGGTCTTCTGTTTGCGTTCCCGCTTCCTGTGGATCTCGGCGGCGTCCCCGATCCACAATTCAACGTTCAGTTCTGCCAGCAGTCGCTCGAACCAGCGCGCCTGTCCACTGGCTTCCATCCCCACCCGCACCTTCTTTCCCTGGGCCGCCAGCTCACGGTAGAACTTCTCCGCGGCCTCGGGATGGTCCAGTCGCCGCTCTTGCAGTTCCCCGGTTTCGGTATCCACAAAAGCAATTTGTTGAAAGGCCGGGTGGTAATCTGCTCCTATAATGATCATTGTTCGGCTCCTTCCTCCCGGGCCTTTTTGGTTGGTTAGGCACCACCAAAGTTTACCCGGGTCCAGGGAGCCGACATTGTCATGGAATCAATTGCACTCATTGACCCGAATCGGGCAATTTCTCAATGAGTGCAATGGCCTGATTTCATCAGTCATCCATCGACTCGTATCCCCGCTGTACTCCTGACGGCCCGCGCCCTACCCGACAGATGTCTGACCAACAGTGGGCGGACGACAGCAATCCCGTTCCTTACAATTGAGAAATCAGCCTGTGGGAGAGTGTGGGGCATGGTCAATCGAAAAAAGCGCATCCCCAAAACTGGCAACCGTGTAACGGCACATGGAGAGACGGGTACGTTTGTAATCTACGGTGTGGACAAGTCCCTCCGAACCGCCGAATTGAAGCTGATGGGTGGCGATTTGAGGCTAAGCTCCATGCCTTGGGACGCCTTAACTTTCCTCGACAAAGAGGATGCCAGCCGAGCTGCGACGACGATCGCGAAGAAGCCACCGAAAGGACTTAGGTTTCCCGCAGAGTAGTTGGTGTTGAACAGGACAGGAGGAGACAACCTACCTATGTTGAGTCCGTCTCCTTGTAATCGTTTCTTGCTCGATTCTCCTTCAGGCGCGCTTCTTTCTCACTTAGCAGTTCGTTTATTTCTTTCACAAGCTCCATGAGTCTAGCTGGGTCTGTCTCCTTTGCGGCCTGTGCGCACAACTTCCGCCAACGCTCTTCGTTCTGCATGTTCCCTTCCACGAGAAAACCCCAAGCCTAGCTGTAGATTTTGCGGAAGCTAGTCGTGGAGAACGACGTTGAGAAGTGAACTGTGAACCTGTAACCCGCCGTCTACACCGCCGGCATAGTTAATGAATCCCAATTTCCTGAACCGGTTCATGAAAAAACTCACCCGCGGACGAGTGGTTCCGATCATCTCCGCCAGGGTCTCCTGACTGATCTTCGGAACCACGGTCTCAGGAACCCCTTCCTTGCCAAAATGAGCGAGCATGAGCAGCACACGGGCCAGTCTCTTTTCACTGGAATTAAAGAGTTGGTCAACCAGATCCTCTTCATAACGGATATTGCGCGCCAGCAAATACGCCACGAACAGATCGGAAAGTGTGTGTTCCCGGTGAAGGGCTTGCATCATGGCCTTTTTCTCAAGCCTCAGAACGGCGCAATCCGTCAATGCGGTTGCAGAGCACATGCGAAGAGCTTGGCCCGCAAGCGCACCTTCGCCGAGGAAACTCCCATCACTCAATATGCCGATCGTCGCTTCCTTGCCGGTTTCGGCGACGACGGTGAGTCTTACCTTGCCTGACTGCAGATAGAAAACTGCGTCTGCGGCGTCCCCTTGCGTGAAGATGGTTTGCTTCTTCGCCAACCCCACAATCTTCCTGCCCTCACCGATGGTGGCGAGGAATGTCTTGGGATGAAAAGTGCGCTTTTTCTTAGCTAATGCAGCCGGAGTCATAGTCGATCCTCCTCTTGGAGGGGGCCTAGAATGTCCTGTCCACTTATGAAAATGAAACCACGAAAGGCGGGAATAAAGTCTTGCTGCGAAGCACTACATTTCGGTTTGTTGAATTATCGTATCACTGGGATGACGGAAGTCAACGCGGTGTTTTGCACCGGTTGCATTCTGCCAATCAGCCTCCTAAGGCCAGTTGGTAGAAGGGCTTGGCAGTGGGATTGTCCACTCCGCAACCAATACCGTGGTTTGTTGTTGAAAAATCCCCATCTCTAACAATGTCGGCGGTGTCAAGACGTTTTCGAGCACACTGCGGCATGCACTCCGAGAAGAGCGCCATTTCGCTCTAGTTGAGATTTGCCAGGCCAACCTTAGGCTCGCTTCTAATCATTGCGGGTCAGGAACTCAGTCCGACCCAACCATCTCTTCGATCGCAACCTCGATCATGATTACTTCTTCGAACTCCCCCGCGAAGGGGAGCGGGATGCCCAATCATTACGGCGGTGATTTACTGCACACCATGGCGATTTCCGGGCTCTCCCGCGTGCGAACCGAGCTTTTGCATTTCGGCGTAGTCCCAGCCCCGCCGCCACATCCAGTACAACTCGACCGCCAGCTTACGGGCCATCGCGACTTTGGCGATCTTGCGCCCGCGCCGCATGGCCAGGTGAAAGAACTGGTTGCGCCATCGCGGATCGCTGCGCACCGTGACTTGCGCCGCTTCCACCAGCAGGAAGCGCAACAGCACATTGCCCTGCTTGCTGATGTGGCCCAGCCGTCGCCGATCTCCGCTGGACTCTTCCGCCGGCACCAATCCCACGTAGCTGGCAATCTGCTTGGCGCAGGCAAAACGTTCCGGCTTTCCGATCACTAACTCGAACGCCAGTGCAGTTAGCGGGCCGACTCCGGGATGCGTGCTCAGTTGTCGCGTCACGGGCCGTCGCTCCACGATCTGCTCCAGCTTTCCGTTCAGTTCCTGGATCTTCGGCGTGAGCCGGTCGAGCAGGTCGAGCAAGTCTTGCCGCCGTCGGCTCGCCCACGGGGCCAGCGACAACCCTTCCAGTTCCGCCCGCCCCGCCGGACGCCACAACGCTTTCTTACGCCGTACCCCCTCATTGAGCGCCACCACGTGCAACTGGTTCATGACCCGCGTGCGCATCTGCACCAGTCGGTGGCGATGCCACAGCAGTTGCCGCAGATCGCGATTCTCCGCATCCGGTACCCAGATCCGCGGGAAGCGATCTTCCAGCAACAGCCGCAGCAACAACTGCGCGTCCTGGCGATCGGTCTTCTGCTTGCGCACCCGCTTGGTGCGGATGGCGGCGGCATCGCCGATCCACAACTCAATCTGCAACTCGCTCAGCAGACGCTCGAACCAGCGCGCGTGTCCGCTGGCTTCCATGCCCACCCGCACGGTCACGGCGCGCTGGCTGAGTTCGCGGTAAAACTGCTCGGCTTGTTCCTTGTGTTCCAGGCGTGCTTCGCTCAGTTCGCCCGTGTCGGTGTTTACGTACGCAATTTGCTGGAAGCCCGGGTGATAATCACAACCTATAATCATCATGTTCGGCTCCTTTCTCCCGAGCCTGTTGGTTGGCTTTCGCACCACCAACTTTACTCGGGCCGGGGAGCCGACATTGTTATGGAATCATTACACTCATTGACCCGGTTTTGGCGAACAAACGGCGCAAGCTTGCGCTTATCGCCTGGTTTCAACCGCTACGCCCACAAGACGGCGTATGATACCTCTCAATGAACGGCTCGGGACTAGACACAGTCTCCGACAGAACCTGCGCACGGTGCGGCACGCGGGCCGACGCCGGACTCATCTTCTGCAAGCAGTGTGGGGCAACACTTCGACCGCCCGCGTCCCTGATTCAGCCCGGCGAATTGCCGCCTGCAACAGTTGCAGATGCTGGTGAACCGATCGTCATGAAACGACCCACAGGTGTGACAGTCATGGCGAACATCTTTCTGTTCATGGCCTATTGTACGGCCAGGGGCTTGGTCACATATCTGTCCTGGTGGCTGGTGCAAAGACGCGGATTGCTTGTAGTAGCAGTCGCGAATCTCTTGATCACAGCAACCTTGGGTATCGCACTCCTGAAAATGCACAGGTGGTCCCGCTGGGTAGGTATCGCAGTCTGTGCCGCTGCGTTGGTCTTCATTCCGCGACAAGTGGTTGCAGCGCACGGCCTCGTCGGTAACCTAATTCGTGTCGGGCTGTGGACGTTGTTCTATGTGTGGGCAATATGGTACTTGTTTCAACCCCACGTAAAAGCTGCGTTCCGTTCCGATTCCAAGAGCCAGACAACGCTGTACGAGACCTTCCCGCCTTTTGCCAGCAGTCGTGACTGAATCAATTACGCTCACCGACCCCGCGCAGATGGCCCACGTGCTGCCCCAAAACGACCGCTGTGGCGTCGGGCAAGGTCGTGTTCGACCATTTTGAAGACACTGCTGGGAAGGTGTTTCAAACTGATGGCTATTATGAGCTGAGATTCAGGACAGGGAGAGAGAGCGGCCATTTCAGGGCGGACTGTCTGCAACCGTGCGGCTAGGGACCACTTGGTTGTTGAAATATCCCCATTACGCTCAAAACCCCGGTGATCGGCATTTTGAATGTAAACGTGAAACGTGCTGCCGAGTGGATACTGAGTCACTTTGAGATAATCTGTGCATGTGGATCACGGACATCGATCATTTGCAGATTGCGGCTCCGAAAGGATGTGAGCCGGAGGCGCGTCGTTTCTTCGGCGACCTGCTTGGATTACAGGAAATCGAGAAGCCTGCGCATGGAATCATTACACTCATCGACCCCAAAATGGCCAATTCGGGCCTTTGGATTCGAGCTTCTGTCGCGTGCCGAAGCTACGCGAGAAAAGCGGCGCTGAAAACAGGTTCAGCACAAGTTCCGTTTTGTCGGCCGCCGCTCAGCAGCACCAAGAGCCTGGCAAGAGGCTCGAAGCGCTGTTCACGGCTGCCGAGATTCCCTTCACTAAGCCCGAGGATGGAAGATATGTTGCCGTCGTGACTGTGGAGGAAGGCGAATCAGACAGGTTCCACGTATATCTTTCGGCCCTCGGCAACGATCCAAAGGACGAGAAGCTTCAGGTCCTCCAAATGTATTTCCTGCTTGGTCAATTGCCGAAGGACACGCCGGTGCCAACGGCACTGACGAAGCAAATTGCTGAGTGGAATGCCAATCTGACGTTTGGCAAGGTAATCGTCGTAGGCACTTCTATTCTGTATACCACTAGCTCATGGCTATCCCGAACGGACGCGGACACATTGGCTTTGGATGCTGCTCTCGCGCACTATGTCAGCAAGGACCTGCGCAAGGCGATCACTCCATATATCAAACAGTAAAGCGGGCTGGGTCGCTGTCCGGTGAGAACGACCGCCGTGAACCAGAGCACAGCAACACGCGTTCGCGTGCGTTGAGTCACGGTCATAGCACACTGGCGAGATGATCGACGACGCACCGCCTATCCCAGACCCGCCCCCTTTTCGTCACAACGACAGCAAATCCAGATCACAGAATAGAGTGCGTTGTCCGTCCTAGACTTGAAGGGATGCTCGTCATTCTCGTTCTCGTCGTCGCTGTGTTACTGATCTTCGTGATCTGGTCGAAGAGTCAGCCGCCGACACAAGCTCCCCTGGATCTCCGTCTTGAGTCTCTTCCAAGGGGCGACTCGCCGCTGATCGCATCGAGTGAATCGCAATACACAAGCGCCGGACATTCGGAAGACGACTGTCCGTTACTTCCGATCTCACAGGTGGAACTCACCGCCTTCGTTCTGGGCTGTCTCCACGACCACAATGCGATGTCGTGTTACATCGGCGGAGAGGAATGCTCCCTGTTACCGCTCTCGCTCACTGGCGACTTGCTCACGGCTATGCCGCTCGATTTCGCATATGACGGCGAAGCTCGCCGAAAGACTTTCAAACTGATCTCGATCAGGGAACCCCACAAGCTCAAGTTGCAGCCAAGAGAGCGGGATCTTGTATTGGTCCGACTCGGATTGAAACATGCGATTCCTCTCTCAATCTGTTACTTCGACAAGTCGGGCAAGGAAGCGAAAGACGAGGAACTGACTCCCATTCGCGAAGAGGGCGAGTTTCTGTTCTGTCAGAGCGAGGAAGCGGATCCAATCACGAAGATACGGATTCAGTGGATTGGCGACGTTGAGGGTCCCTTCGGGAAGCTCGATGTGAGCGAGGCGCAGTTACGAGGCTTCGCCAGCGATCTGATAGCCAGCGGAGAATCGCAACTCAGATTGGAGGGACTGTTCCTGTCCGACTCGCTCGGGACGGACGATCATCTCGCGACGCTTATGCGACTCGCTGGGGATTCCGACATTCGCGTTCGCGAAGCCGTCGCCGACGCGACTCGTCAGCATACCGAGCGAATCAGGAAAACTGTCATGCGGAAGACTTATACCTTCGTCAATCCGAATCAGAATCCCCGATCCTTTGAGCTACTGGAGACACTCGCGCAGGAGACGCGTCGACTGTCCGAACGAAGGCGGCATACGCCTTGGGAGACCATCCCGGCGAGAAGACGGCGGCGATCCTGGAACGTTTGCTTCTCGATACAGCGGAGGAAGTCCGGAGAGCGGCGGATCACGCAAAGGGACGACTCGTGGAACAGGCGGGGATCGCCTCCGCATACGAAACGGCGGTACGAGAGAAGGCGTCGAAAATCACGGGGACTGGATCCCGAAGGAGTGCAAAAGCGAAGGCGACTTCGATTGCCGGAGGGGAGAGATGAGCGCGGCAAAACTCACAAACATCGAGCGCTCCCCAGAGCCGCGGCGCGCTCAGCGGCGCCGTGAACTACCTCGAGGAAATGATGATCTACGGCAGCCTCGCCATGATGGTGTGGCACTGGCTCTCGTTTTTGGTGATTGCCTGGTCTTGGGACCGTCTCTTCACTGGGGCGCTCAAAGAGGCCAGCATGTCGCGGTATTCCGACTGGCCGGAATACAAGAACGTTCGTGGTTGTTAGTGCCACCAATTTTCTGATGACCTAAACTATAGGAACCGAACGAAGAGTTCATCAAGCTACCACCGTAGCCGCCGTCAAAGCCGTTGTCACTTTACCGATCGCACTGAAAGACACCATTCCTGCACTCGCGGGACAACCACGAAAGGTGGAACTCTTGTTACTGTGTCGAGGTGTCTCCGCGACGGCAGCAGAATGAAGCAGCGGCGCTCACTGCTTTTCTGGGCTACGTCGAAGTTCTGGATGCTCGGCAGGACGCGTATCGCCGCAGACACTCTTCCACGGAGCCGGGAGGCGGCAAAGTCACTAGGGTGCGTCGTCCGGACGGACGATGGCCCTCGGGTCGGAGCATGTGGGGCAGAGTCCGTGACAAGGCCAATCTAGGAAACGCCTGCCGAGCTCAGAACCTGTTCCTCAAGCAGCATGGAGAGTCCCAGCATCAGAACGACTGTCGCGATCCTCAGGCATGTCTTCCAAAACCCATCGAATTTGAAAGCTGGCACAGCGAGGAGGACACCCAAAACCCCGCCCGCAGCCGCGAGGATAGTTCCCAAGGTATGCAGTACGCTGATCATGGGGCGGCTCCTGAGGATGAGGGGCCATCACTTTGCGACTACCTGAGCCTCCGACACCTCCACTTCGTCCACACCGCGAAAAGAGAAAAGGAGCTTTACTAAGTACTTCCGAGGGTCCTCCGAAACCTGGCGGACAATCGTGCCCACCGCGTCGGTGACTGCGGCGTGGAAAGTGACCGAGCCTACCTGCATGTCGGCGAGATTCACCCGCACCTGTTGACCAGGATGCAGCATGCGTACCATTTTGGTCCTAACGCGGTATGGTTTACAACAGAACGTTCGATCGACTGGGGTCCTAAGCCTGTCCTTGAACCTTGATCTTGTCCACCACCTTTCGCTGGCCTGCATACGATTGTGCGATACGGAGGGCGAGGTCGCGCTGCCTTTCCGTATCCACCGACCCAGTCAGAGTCACGGATGTGGCATCGATCTTGACTCCGATTTCCGTGTTCGCCAAGGTTGGCTCGCGATTGAGCTTGTCCTGAATCTGCTGCTCGACCTCGGAGGCCAGCAGGTCTTGCGGAGGTGGCGCCTTTGTGTCCGGCGCCATCTGCCGCTGGGGCCTGCCTTCGGGGAATGTTGGGGGAGTTGTATACGGGGGCGAATTCGTCGGGGGCTGTTGTTGTGCGAAAGCTGAGGTCACAAACACCAGAGCCAAGCCCCAAAGTATGCGTTTCATAACGCACCTCCTGGAAGTGGCCTGGAGTTTAGATGCACACTACCTAAACTGTTTTGCCTTTAAATGCGTGCCTATACAAGAATCTGTGTAGTTGCGATTTCCGGCGACGGGGTCAAAACCCCAAAAGAGAACCGATTTCAACGTGTTGACAGCAGAGTTTGGCTCACAATGAAACAAGCCGTCAACGAAGACTGGATTTTTACGAGATGTTGGTAGGTTCCGAGCTGGTGCAACTGTTGCCCTTTTCGCGCCAGAAGTGCATTCTCCGTCTTGAATACAAGCGCTGGACAAGTAGCAAGTGTGCTCGAGTGAAGTCGGTCATTTGTGGGTAAATCCGTATTGCATTGTAGTCGCGCACAGTGCATTTTATGTTCAATGCAGACCATCAGAGCCGTTTCAGCTCTATCCAAAACCGCTTTACCCTTCCCAATCGTCAAACGACCGCAAGACCCGATTCAAAAAGTCCAGGCTCAAAAGAATGGGTCCGTTGGTTTGATTGAGCGTGGGGCAGCCCGGTCCACAAGGGAGCCAGAGACTCCGCGAACGCAGCGAACCACGACAAGCAGCTGCTCGGATCCCAGGAAGTTTCACGGAAGCTACTCGCGTAGCAAAATGTGGCTCTCTTCGTACTTCACCTCGGATGCACTGTCTGCTCTGCGTTCCATTTCTAAGCAACGGGCCGTAGTCTCGCTGCCCCTTCTGGTTCGGGGTTAGACGACAGAGCATAGAGATCGAGCAGATGCGCGATAGTCTCTAGCAATCTTGCGGGAGATTCACTCTTGGGCACGAATACGTCAGCGCATCGCAGAGGGCTTTCCTCCAGATCGTCATCGCCGGACAGCATCACGACCGGGATGCTCGGCTTCGTGGCTTTCATGTGCTCCGCAACGACATCCCCATTCATCTCGGGCATGTGGTAATCGAGTAACACCAAGTCAACTGAATTCGAGGAGAACAATTGAAGGGCTTCCGTTGGCTTTGTTGTGACTAGAACGCGATACCCTTGCTCTTCAAACAGCATCTTGAGACCCTCGAGACTGACGCATTTATCGTCCACACAGAGAATTGTGGCAGTCCTCGTCATGGAGCTCCTCCTAATGTCTGTTCTCGAGGGAGCAGAAACGGCCTAGTTGCAGTTCTGCATCTAAAACCGCCCGCACCTCTCATGAGAACAAGAAGCACAACGGATTCCAAACTGCAACGTCTGTCGGCGCATGAGCTTAGGTTCGAGAGGCGTTTCGACCGAAAGGCTACTCTGTAAGAAACGGCAACTTTTCTTGTAAAAGATGCAAGCCACGCGCAGATTGTGCACATTTTGACTTTGGCCCCAGACATCTCTCGCTTCCGCGTACAGGCTCTTCCGGGCTTGAGCTAAGGTGGTGTCCCATTTGGCGCGGAACGCAGAGCGCTGTGAATACGGCAGACCCGCACCTCCAGACCGGAAAATCCAAGTTCCCTCAGCGGGCAAGACATGCACGCAAAGGACTCCCGCGGTCAAAACACAGAATTCATCTTTTCGCTAGCTGTCCCCAAAAGTCGCGGAACTGCCCTCGTGACCGGACTTCCATTTCCGCCGTCAGCCCGTCATCGAGCGCGTGACCGTCCTTCTTCCCGCGGTCACAATATAGATCGTAAGACGGCCGCGGATTTCATCTTCAACCTCGTGTTGAAAGAACTGCGAGCCCATCCACAGCCCATAACTTTGCGTTTTCACTCATAGCGTCCCGCCAATCCTTGAAGACAGATAATTCTTGACTCCGTTTTGTTTTAAGAATCATCGTGAGCGATGCGAGAGAGATCACGTTTGGCGACGCCTTCTTCAATCTCACCCGTCAGCTCCGCCTCCCATTCGGGGGGGAAATCACGAGTTGATTTCTCCACATGTCCCTCCAGAATGTCTCATCAAATGACGACGGCACGCCTCCATCCAAACCGCTGGCAGCACATTTTCTGTGAGATACACTTCATCTCAAAAATCGGCGAGTGAATTCCGGATTCGCGCCAGGACAATCTGTGCTACAGCAACTAAGTAGGGTAGGTGGAAGCAAGAGCAAAGGGCGCTCATGCATCTTCCCCAAAAACGGGAACCGAATCAGCGATGAGCGGCGCGGTCTGCAATGCGAGTTCTGCGTGATGGCCGGTCGCCACTAGCGCTGGCAGATCGTGCCTCGAGTAAAGGTTTCGTATCTCCCTAGCTCGCGGCCTTCGTCTCGTCGTGGAAAGCAAAGGCGTAGTCGCGCGTAAACTGATCGAACGTGATCGGCTTGCGTCCGGTGAGCCGCTCGACATCGTAAGTAACTACACTCGCTCTCCCTTCGCGGTAGTGACGCTGCAGATCGATCAGAGCCTCAGCAGACCATTCCGCAGCGCCAGTGGATAGAATCATCTTCTTGAATTCGACCGGCGGCAGCGTCCACATAAGTGATCTTGCGTCCCGCAACCTGAGAAATTCTCTCCGCAACGTGCTCGTTTGTAACAGCTTCACCGCCGGTTAGTGAATAAGATTTGCCTTCATGTCCGGTTGCAGCGAGAGCTATTACCGCCACGGCGGCAATATCCCGGATGTCAACCAAGCTGACAGCACCGTTTCCCTGGCATCCGTAGAATGCACCCTGAGATCTGATCGTGCCCGCACTGTAGTTGACCAGGTTTTGCATGAAACCGTTGGGGCGAAGAAACGTGTAGGGCAGGCCCGACCTCTCAATGTTCTCTTCCGAATCGCGATGCCCGCTGGAAAACATGACAGCGCGCCCACCGAGAGCCGAAAGCTTGACGATGTGCTGCCGCGCAGCCGCGCGCACCTCTTTGATGAAGTTTGCTTCCAACCAGGGCAGTTCTCGAACAGGCGGTCCAACCAGAAAAATCTTTTCCACCCCGTCCAATGCCGGACGAATCGTTTCTGGTTTGGAGTAATCCACGATGACCCCGTCCAACCCCGTAGGCGCCTTGGCTGCTCCGGCAGCCGAGCGGAAAGTGGCGCGAATCTTCAGCCCTAAGGCGAGCGCCTGCTTTACCACTTCATGACCGACGTTTCCACCCGCTCCGGTGATGAGAATCATTGGCCCTCCAAAGGAACGATGGTGGTCATTGTCTTTTTCCTCCTAGCAGCCGGAGCTAAGCTATGCGGCTGCTTCTCGGTCGTCGATGATTTCGGCGTAGAGCTGACGAATGCGGTCGTGCCTGTCCTCCTATTTGCGGAGTTCTGGCTCTGTGACGCAGCCGAAAGTTTGGTTTTCCAGGGTCTTTAGTTGTGATTCGAGCAGGTCAACTAGTTCAGCACGAGCGCGTGCCTCGGAGTCGGGGGATGGCATGACGAACTCCTTTAATAAGAGTCTAGTGGCGGGAATGCCTCTGTCCATACCCACGATTACCTAGGGGGCGGTCAGAGACAACACTTGCTATGTGTCTTTTCATCCGAGAGGTGCGGCAGAGGAGGAGGCTATGTTGAGTCTACACCGAGTTTTCACAGCCCAGCGGATGGCGTCCCTAAGCATTGGGATCTTGTGCCTTGTCCTTCCCAGCTTTGCGAGTGCTGCGGATAATAAGCACGAGCAGGAACGCGTAGAGGAGTCCGGCAATGTAATCAAGGAACTAGTGGATTCACCCAGCGGCGTTCCCATGAGTGTGCTGAATAAAGCCGAGTGCGTTATCGTTCTTCCGGCGGTGAAGAAAGCTGGATTCATCGTTGGCGCTTCTTATGGACGCGGAGTGATGACCTGCCGTGGCGGTGAAAATTTCAAAGGTCCCTGGAGTGCCCCAACAATGATGCAATCGATGGGCGGCAGCTTCGGCCTTCAGGCTGGCGGACAGGCTACGGACTTTGTGGTTCTAGTAATGAACGACAAAGGGGCACGCGCCCTGATGAAGGGGAAGGCTAAACTCGGTGCCGATGCCAGCATCGCGGCTGGCCCGGTCGGACGAGATGCAGAAGCCTCGACGAATGCGGCGATGAGCGCAGAAATGCTGTCCTATTCGAGAGCGCAGGGTGTGTTTGCAGGCGTCTCATTGGCGGGGACATCCCTCGGACCTGATGACGACGCGAACGAAAAGGTGTATGGCAAAAAAGTGGATGCCACCCAAATCATTAGCGGTAGTGCAGGCCCGGCACCAGAATCGGCCAAGAAATTGCTCGCGGTTCTCACGGAGAAATCGCCTACGAACATCTCTAAGGGAAAGTGACAATGTGTCTTAAAGCGACAGGAATCAGTGCCGTTTCTCAGTTTGCATAACCAGGCTATTACACTCATAACCGCTCGGTTATCAGTGTAATGGTGAATTACGACAGGGATCGGATCTAAGAGGGGCGGGGCGGAAATGTGCCCCGCTCTGTTCGACAGTGGCCTTTTTCCCGGAACCCTAATCCTTACTCTTTCCCGGAGCTTTAATCCGCTCTCCCTCGGCCGTGGCTGCGACTCCCGGATCGATCACTACTTGGTGGATCGTGTTCCCCGATTGGGCGACGATAAGCTGCAAGTGCACGTCCTGGTTGCCCGGGATCACAATAGTCTGGGTTCCGGTGCAGTCCGGGTTCACGGAGTAGGTGCCCGAGCCAGGGCGCCAACCCAGGGGTGTGAGGTTGCCGCCAACGGCAACTGCGTCAACTTGCGTGAAGTTTCCGTTACCATCAAACGTCTGCTTGGCGAGACCATCCACGAGCAGGGTAGACCCGTCTGGGAGGATTATGCTTCCGTGGATGGTAAAGGCGTAGCTGCCTCGGATGGTGGAATCGCCGCAAGCGCTGGCGTGGGACATCAAAGGCGACGACACGATCAAAGCAAGAGCCAGGAGAAACGGGGAGTTGCGGAATTTCATGGTGCCTCCAGATTTTTCTAGACGGGGTGTTTAACCTAACATCAGGTCTTTAGGGACCCGTACTGCCCACGTAACGATAGGCTTGGCAGCCTGGCACAACTGTTCAAGACTGCACACTCTTCACATTTGAACTGAATTGATAGTTGACGAAACCAGGCCATAGCACTCATTGACCCCGGCCCGGTCGCCACGGAGGGGGGTGAGCGTAATGGCGATGTTACGCCAGCAATCCATCACCACGCACATCGTGTGGGCTCGCTTGTCCGTCTGAAACAACTGACAGTATCCATATTCTGTAAGAAGAGTAAGATCACCCGCCGAGCAGTTCCTCGGGGGAGGGCTGCTCAAACATACGTCCCAGGACTCTTGGAGACTGGGACGTTTTGTTCCGCTTCAATTAAGCGTTAATGAGTGTGAAGCGGATATTTTCACCAATTGATCCTTGCGATCAAATCCAAGCTCAGTCGACCACTGAGCCATGCAAGCCCGTGATGATTGAGAATGCTACGAAGCCGATGAGCGCCATCAGTCCCAGGGACAAGATTGATGCCAGAGTAAAACGGGCGATAAACCGAGGTAGACGGGGTGCATCTACACAGATGGGCAACGCGAGTGCGACAGTGAGTGTCGTGCCTGTCAAGCAAAATAGAGAGGTTATCAACCAGTAGGTGGCCCGTTGTTGTGCAAGGGCCACGTCCGCTTCGCGCCCTCGTAGTCCGAACAAGTCACCCGCAATGACCTCTTGCCCAACGTAGCCGAAGTAGCTAACGGCAGATGCGATGGAGAGTAGCACCACAAAAGCGCCGACAACCCAAAAGCGGACTGACGCTCGTCGATCGGTGGCTGCTTTCATCTGGGGAGGAATTTACACCTCGAATCGGCTGTAGTTCCGAAGGCTCCAGTAGCGTCTTCGTTTTGGCAAAAAATCCCTCCCGAATGGGAGTTAATCCTTGAAGGGATCCTTCGGGAGGGACCCTGTGCTGAGGTCACTGCTTTCGTTAAAGGCTCCCAAAGAACGGCACCCCGCGTCACCTAGCAATAATCACAGTCGTTGGGAGTGTCGGCTTCGTGCTTAGCGAAAAGAATTCCCTGGGTGGCTCGGCCCGAGCTGACCGGAAGTTGGATCAGGCATGCAAGGGGCCCCAACGAACAGGCAGCGCTAGACCGAGTCGACTGGAAGGCTAGTTTGCTGGCGCGCTGATGTCGTTGCTCTGGAGCACGGATGGCGCTACCACCGGGGTCGACGGAGCAGTGCCGCTTTCATCTTGACCCAAGGGAGAAGTGTTACTGGATTAATATGGGGAAGTACCACGCCGAGATTCATACCAGAGGGCAAGCTCTAGCCGGTTCCAGAGCCCGAGCTTGTCATAGATGACTCTCAGATAATTCTTCACGACGAGTTCAGTCATTCCGATGGCCTCGGCTACATCTCTGTTCTTCAGACCTTCGGCAACGAGCTCGATGATTCGGTATTCACGTTCACTTGGGACGCGGTTTCCGTAGCGTTCGATTACAGACACGCTTGCCTCCGATACAAACAAGATAGCGAGTGAAACTCGCTTGATATGCGAGCATAGGCATTGACACGGTCATTGTCGTTGCTCAAGCGCAATCTGACTGGACCCATAGACCATGTCAAAAAAGCTCGGTTAGCCAAGGCAAGGCGTTGCTGTTGTAATCGCTGTTGTTGCAGATCAGGCCATAGCACCAAGCTTGCGCTGTTTGTTCGCCCAAATCCGGGTCAACGAGTGTAATGGCGATGTTACGCCAACAACTAACCGCCCCTGCAGGCATTGTTCCTCCTGTGGGCCTACCCACCAAACATGCAAACCAAAGGATTGGTGGCCGACTGTGTTCGATTGTCGGCCACCCAAGTGTAGCAACTTCAGTACGAGGTGAATTCTTAAGCTGCGATCTTCTGGCCCAGGAAGTCCTTGGCTTTGGCTTTTTCGTCGTCCCACTTCTTCAGCTGCTCGGGACTAAGGAAACTGACGACCCGCTGACGAATCGCATCGCGATTTGCAACAACTTTGCTGATGACCTCGGCTTTGGTCGTGGTGGGATTCTGTTGCATGTACTCTGCGATCTTTTCTCGAGCTTCCGTAAGAGCGACGCGAAGCTTTTCCTTTTGATCGTCGGTGAGGTTCAGGTCGCTAGCGAAACGCTTCAATTCGGTCACCACTTGTTCGCGTTCTTCAGCGCTCAGATTCATGACATTGCTCCTTGATCGTTTAGTGGATTTATCGTTCTAGGTGGATCGAAAAGCACTGCCCAAGAAGGTTCTTGGACGAGGCTTCACGCAACTTGTAGAAAGGAGATGCGAATCCTAGAGGGTGGTTGGTGTGCTGGGAACTGTCAAAAGTTATAGGAGCAACGGGAATCTGAAAGCCGCGTCCTCTCGACAGTTGACGAAGTCAGGTGATTACACTCATTGACCCGAGCGGGCCTGCTGGCTCTTCTTCTTAGCCCACCTTGAGATCGATTTCCTGTGTGGCCACTCCCGGACCACATCAATCGAGCATTTGATGCCTACTAGGAATAAAGCGACCAGCACAGTCAGGGTAATTACGGTAGAGACCATGGCGCTCTCAACTAAAGTTGCTACTGTCAGATTTTCGCACGTAGAACCTCCAACCCAAAACAAGCGATCTCACTAGTTACGATCCGAGGCTCCGTGGCGTCTTCGTTTGGCAAGAACGGTCCCCCCCGAGCGTCTGGTTGATGCATGGAGGCATCGTCGGGAGGGACCAAGTGCTCACTACATGCTTCGTTTCAGGTTCCCAAAGAACGGCACTCCATGTCACCTAGTAGTAATCCCAGTTGTTTTGAGTGTAAGCGCAATTTTTCGCCGGTCGACCTCCATCGACTGCCGGATGTGCCTCTTTGTTTTCAACGTGCCGACTAGTTCTTCTAGCAGTCGTGCGCTTAAGACCGAATGCAATAACCTTTGGCCAAGAGTGCAGCCTGAGCGCTTAGGAGTCTTCATGAAGGGCATAGGAGCGCTTGCAGCAATTGTTCTTGCCGTCACGATTGTTGCTTGTGGAGGAAGTTCTTCAAGCACGAATACAACAGATGGTGAATGGTCCGAGACGCTGTCTAGCTCGACAGGGCAGCAGCTCGGCTCATTCAACGACGCGGCTCTTACGGGCAGCGACATGGACTTTACCAACATGGAGTCGCTAGCCCAGTGCTTCCGCACGGGTAGGGGGTACGCTTTGTGCCACAATCATCGTCCTGGACAGTAGCACATATGCCAACACCCCGGCCCACGCTTGTGGGATCTGCCGATGTAGTTGTCACGAACATGGACGGCCAGCAGAGCTCCGCCAGTACATACACGTACCGTTAATCCCGGTGTGCAGGCTTCGGCAGCCTGACAACGTACCCACGAAGGTCTCGTTCTCCACGGGACCTTTGTGCTTCTATGGGGGCATTCCTCGCTTGTCGTGCAGCGCGTCCCGGCTTCGTCGAGTCCGTGTATCTAGGCTGACAGGGTTGTCTGGACACGATGCCGCCGTGCCTTCACTCACCGCTTTGTCCCACCCGCCATAACACTGCTGAGAGAATGATGTCCAAACCTGCTGCAAACAGGCGATTACAACACAGCGACCGTCTCGTCGCTAAAATCGTTCGCCGCTACTCTGGGAATTCCTGGCGCTTTCGTCGGGTTCCTCGCTGCATCTGGTCGTGTTCACGACATCGACCCGTGGATTAAGGACGCAGCTAACCTCGCGTAGTATTTCGTCACCAGTTGGCTCATCCTTATTGGCCTTGGTCGCGGACGAATGCGCAAGGTCTCCGAATCGGATCAATGAGTGTAATCGCCTGCTTACAACAGTTCGCCGAGCTTTTTGGGTTTTCCCCTATAAGAACTGCTAGTTCCACTGCCCGCAGCAGCCCCCTTATCATCGCTGTTCTACTACGAATCTGGTCTAACGGTAAGCCAATCTTGAGTGCGGCCATGCCCCAATGTTGCTGTGCATCGATGACCGTCCCTATTTTAGGGAGCTTCGCAAAGCGGTTCTGGAATCTCGCGGTTACCACGTTGAGACTGTAACGAGTGGATGACACCTTGCGACTTGGCGATTGCTGAAGGCAGTTCGCTGGGATTGCAAGTCCACAAATCGTGCGCCAAACTTCCGATCCGTGGGTGACCAAAAACTCCGGTTCGTTGTTTGCAGGGGACTAGGAGAATGGCCATGTCAGAGACGCAGACGAGTCAGTGGCAAAAAATCTGCCTCCAAGCAATGTGTGAAGCGGAGCCAGATCGCAGGATGGCGATCCTCGAAAAACTTGGACATCTCCTCCGAACGGATCGTCATGATTTTGGACCGCTCTGGGTCGATTTCGGGCACGCCATGGTGAAACGAAACGGCAACGTTGTTTGCCTTACAAGCCTGGAGTTGCGGCTTCTCCGTTACCTCATTGAAAGGGCTGGATGCCTGGTTTCTCGTGATGAGCTGTTGCGTTCAGTCTGGGGTTATAACGGCGGGACATTCACGCGAACTGTGGATATGCAAATACACGGCCTTCGACGGAAACTCGAGCAGGATGCCAAGCGACCTGAATTTATCGTCACCGTCAAGGGGGCGGGGTACAAATTTGTTGCACCGGGGGCTGAGCGTTGGTGAAAAATCGCCATTCTACCAATTGAGACCGGGCCGGGGGATTTTGGTGTAATGGCCTGTTTTCAGCAGTTAGCATCGGAGATAGCAAGAATCTCCGAAAAGACCGTCATTTGCGACTGAGGTATTGTGGATCAAACATTTGGGGTGATTGCCGGATAGTGCGGTTCTTGAAGTTGGAGCGAAAATAATCCGCACAGAGGTCACCCCGATGAACTCCCCAATAATCGTGCAAGACAGGCTGATAGAACCAATCGTAGAACACGAAATCCGTCTTCGTGCCTATTACCTCTTTCTGCGCCGAGGGAAAGGCGACGGCCACGCGATGGATGACTGGCTTGCGGCTGAGTGCGAAGTTGTTTACGGAATACAGCCCGACCGTATTTGGAACCCCAGTTGACGCCTGATGGCGCTTCCTTGGGGTGTCAGCAGTGGTGGTAGTAAATTTGTCGAACGTGCCATCATGGTGCCTGATGTTGCGGGTATATTCAATTCCGGAAACTAGGGACATGAGAACGCCAGAATTGACGGACGTGGGATGGCTAGGACCAAGGATAGAGATGGATAGCGCTAGTCATCGCTTCGGCAAGTGCTCTGAATGCCACGAGGTTATCTGCGTCGAAAAGGTTGTGACAGATTCAGAGAGTACGCAAACGGAAACCATTGAAATGCTCTATAAACTGTTTCGCGCACATGTTGCACTTAAACACTCCGAGGACATGAACCACTCGGCTGCGTGATTCTTGCGAGAAGCTTACTCTTAACGCTGGCAATCATGGTTGGCGAAAAATCGCCATCTCTAACAATGTCGGCGGTGTCAAGACGTTTTCGAGCACACTGCGGCATGCACTCCGAGAAGAGCGCCATTTCGCTCTAGTTGAGATTTGCCAGGCCAACCTTAGGCTCGCTTCTAATCATTGCGGGTCAGGAACTCAGTCCGACCCAACCATCTCTTCGATCGCAACTGCGATCATGATTACTTCTTCGAACTCCCCCGCGAAGGGGAGCGGGATGCCCAATCATTACGGCGGTGATTTACTGCACACCATGGCGATTTCCGGGCTCTCCCGCGTGCGAACCGAGCTTTTGCATTTCGGCGTAGTCCCAGCCCCGCCGCCACATCCAGTACAACTCGACCGCCAGCTTACGGGCCATCGCGACTTTGGCGATCTTGCGCCCGCGCCGCATGGCCAGGTGAAAGAACTGGTTGCGCCATCGCGGATCGCTGCGCACCGTGACTTGCGCCGCTTCCACCAGCAGGAAGCGCAACAGCACATTGCCCTGCTTGCTGATGTGGCCCAGCCGTCGCCGATCTCCGCTGGACTCTTCCGCCGGCACCAATCCCACGTAGCTGGCAATCTGCTTGGCGCAGGCAAAACGTTCCGGCTTTCCGATCACTAACTCGAACGCCAGTGCGGTCAGCGGGCCGACTCCGGGATGCGTGCTCAGTTGCCGCGTCACGGGCCGTCGCTCCACGATCTGCTCCAGTTTCCCGTTCAGTTCATGGATCTTCGGCGTGAGCCGGTCGAGCAGGTCGAGCAGGTCTTGCCGGCGTCGGCTCGCCCACGGGGCCAGCGACAACCCTTCCAGTTCTGCCCGACCCGCCGGACGCCACAACGCTTTCTTGCGCCGTAGCCCCTCGTTGAGCGCCACCACGTGCAGCTGGTTCATGACCCGCGTGCGCATCTGCACCAGTCGGTGGCGATGCCACAGCAGTTGCCGCAGATCGCGATTCTCCGCATCCGGTACCCAGATCCGCGGGAAGCGATCTTCCAGCAACAGCCGCAGCAACAACTGCGCGTCCTGGCGATCGGTCTTCTGCTTGCGCACTCGTTTGGTGCGGATGGCGGCGGCATCGCCGATCCACAACTCAATCTGCAACTCGCTCAGCAGACGCTCGAACCAGCGCGCGTGTCCGCTGGCTTCCATGCCCACGCGCACGGTCACGGCGCGCTGGCTGAGTTCGCGGTAGAACTGTTCGGCTTGTTCCTTGTGCCCCAGGCGTGCTTCGCTCAGTTCGCCCGTGTCGGTGTTTACGTACGCAATTTGCTGGAAGCCCGGGTGATAGTCACATCCTATAATGATCATGTTCGGCTCCTTTTCTCCCGAGCCTTCTTGGTTGGCTTCGCACCACCAACTTTACTCGGGCCGGGGAGCCGACATTGTTATGGAATCATTACACTCAAAACTCCCTTCCCCAGTGACCGGGCAGGGGGTTTTTGGTGTAATGGCCTGGTTACGTCAACCAGCGCAAGCTTTGATCAGGCCTGTTTTCGTCATCTACAATGCGGCGCTCTGCATCTTCCTTGTCTTGGCTCTGGAAGCGGACATCAACACCCGGCATGGAGGATTGTCACCGAGATGCCATAACTTTCCTCACTGAATTACTTGTCCTCTTCTCCCCGGCATCGTTCGACCAGTTCAGCGGTCTCCCTTGCCAGAATATCGAACAGGTGAAAATCGTCTTCCGAGGGTTGATGGGGTATGCGCCAAAGGGTCGACATCATCCCAACGACTTTTTTGGTGCGAGTGATCAGAGGCGTGGATTGGCAGGCGCGAACGCCGATCTCAAGATATACCTGCTGAACTTCTGGATCGGCCATGAGGTCGCTGGTAGCTACGTCTGGCGCGACCACCCGCCGATTATCGCGCAGCGCGATTCCGCAGCTACATTTCGAGTCTGCGCCTACCCACTCAAAAGAACTAGCGGCGTCGGGATTGAATCCCCGGAAAGCCAACAGCCGCAGTTCTCCGCCAGTTCCGCGCTCTGGATACAACATTTGCATACTGGCACAGTCGGAGCGCATGAGAGCTACAGCAGCATCGACAATCTCTTCGTACACAATCCTCTGGCTGGCTCCCAGCAGATAGGGGTCGTTTTGGGCCAGACTCCATCGAAGGGCATTAAGGACTGGCAAAAGGTCTTCGGCGGCATGCGACTTTACTATGTAGCCCACCGCACCCGCAGCTATCGCGGCATCGGCTATGTCCCTCTCTTGATTTTCGCTCACAAAGAGAATTCGCGATTTCGGGGCGCACTGTCGGATTCGTAGAGCAGCTTCGATTCCGTTCAGTATAGGAAGGCCAAGGTCCAGCAGAATCAGGTCTGGTTGCAGTTCACTTGCTTTCTGAACCGCTTCTAAACCGTCCGACGCCCTACCGACGATTTGGACACCCGGTGCCCCTTCAATCATCGAACAGATGAAGTCCTGCCAGGGTTTGTAATCATCCACAACGAGGACTCGTGTCTTCGATCTCTTGCGCATTAGATCGTCACTCCCACAAGCAAGGCTCCGAGATTAGACGCTAAGTACCGAAACTATGGTTACCCGGCTCCCAATAGTTAGCCTTGTTGTGTCGGAACTGATGGAGTTCGGCTTCCGTTAGCACGAACTCCACGAAACCACATTCGGAACAAATGACGAGTGAGGCAAATGCCCAAACCGTGGGCTTAACTAAGTTTTTCAAGCTATGAGGGGGGTGGATATTGATTTCAGCGGGGCATGAGCTTTGATCGACTGATTGGCACGATTTGCAGGGCATGGAATGAACCCCCTCGAAAGCCGCTACCAGGGTTCGGCCTCTCAAGCACGGTCTCATCGCAACCGCAATAGGTTGCCCCTGCTGCGCCATGAAGTCAAGTGGCGTAACATCCCCATTTCACCAACTACTGACGATCAAAAGGCTTTTCTCGTCGGTTACTGGTGAAATGGCCTGATTTCGTTAGTTGACCTCAAGCTACAATCGAGCTGTGTCGAGGTTCTCATGTCGGCAGGCGCGGTAACGAGCTATATCCATGCGGGAGGAAGAATCGGTGTTCTCCTCGAACTGATCTGCGAAAGCGACTTCGTGGCCCAGACTGAGGATTTTGGAGAACTGATGCACGACATTGCTATGCACATAGCGGCAAGCGATCCGAGATTTATTCGCAAAGAGGATGTCACGCCAGAGGCTTACGAGCGAGAGAGAGAGAGATTTATCGCTCGCAAGCGGAAAGTACCGGGAAGCCGCCAGCGGTAGTGGAAAAGATAGTAGAAGGAAAAATGACCAAATTCTACGAGGATGTCTGCCTGTACGAGCAGCCGTTCGTCAAAGACCAGACAATTTCCGTTGGGCAGCTTATTGCAGGAAAAGCTAGCAAGCTAGGAGAGGACATTGCGGTGCGGCGATTTGCACGTTTCAAAGTCGGAGAGGACGTTAGCCGAGCGATTGAGAATCGGGGCGATCACCCAGAAGGCGGAGAAGGGGCTGGAGTGGTTGTTAAGAAACCGAAAGGCCCGACCGTCGGCAGTGGCTCTGCTGCGGCGAAGCCTGACGAGTAATCAGAAAGCTGCCAATTGACGTTAAATCCCCATTTCACCAATTGAGCTGCAGGCGGAGGTTATTGGTGTAATCGCCTGTTTTCGTCAATTCACGTTGCCGTTGCTGAGACTGGACGATCGGAAAGGTCAGCGATATTCTCTGTTCGGTGTCAAAAGCCTCCCAAATCGAGCAAAAGTCCTGGCAAGAAACGAGGGCAGCAGGTAAGGGCCGGTTCGTGAGGCGAGGAATGCTCGGCAGCTTTGTGAGCGGGATTGTGATCCTGCTCGGTCTAGCGTTGCTGGACCGCTCACCTGCGCACTCTGTAAAAACAGATTTCCTGACCTCGCTCATCATGCTCCCAATCTTCCTGCTGGGCGGGTACTTGACGGCACATTGGCAATGGCAAGACCTGCAAAAGAAATACCCCGAAGATAGCCTGCCTCCTTGGGAGTAGCTTGGCCCTCAATGATTGGCGTTACATCGCCATTGCACTCAAAATGGCGGCAACTCCACGGCTCCCTCCATCCTACGAAAGGCATTCAATGCTTCGCTGTTTATTCGTCTAGACTGTTTTTGATTTCGGGTAGGGTTTTGTACCGGTATGCTTTGGCTTGCCGGACGGCGCATGATGTTCGGATGGAGGCGAGGCGATGATCCTCTTGAAGGTCCATCCCAAAGACCCTGACAATCCCAACAGAATCGCGTACATCAACCCAGACGGCATTTGCTCCGTACACGATCAAAAGATTGTCACAGACCTTGTGTTCTCTTACGTGACACGTTGAAATTGGTGGCGGCGGTTGGACTCGAACCAACGACCTAGGGATTATGAGACCCTCGCTCTAGCCACCTGAGCTACACCGCCATTTCAGGAAACATATCAGGAGAGATGGACTGGCCAATGCCTTGCCGACCATGAAGCGGCGGAGTGGCTCATTCCGCTGTGGCCAGCTTATTGATTCTAAAAGGCGCCCTCGCGGAGTGTCAAACTTTGCTCTTTTGATGCGTGAACCAATATCAAGCCCTGCCGCCAGTTGCAACTCTCTCGGCTTCCGATGAAACTACTTCCGACCTATGAAAGCGATCGCTGTCATTCCCGCGCGTCTTGCCTCGACTCGCCTCAGCCGCAAAGCCCTCCGCGACATTGCCGGCCTGCCCATGATCGGTCACGTCTACCGCGGCGTTTGTGCTTCGCCACTGCTCGACGGAGTCATCATCGCGACCGATTCGGAAGAAATTGTCGAGGTTTGCAATAAAAACGGATGGCACGCGCGCATGACCTCAGCGCAGCATCGGAGCGGAACGGAGCGCGTCCACGAGGTCTCGAATTTCGCCGCGGCAGACGTCTATCTCAACGTGCAGGGCGACGAGCCGTTGACCCGTCCGGAACATATTGCTTCCTTGCTCGACGTGATGGCGGATCCGGCAGTGCAGGTGGGTACTCTGAAAACGCCTTGTGGCGCAGAAGACATTGCGAATCCAAACGCGGTAAAGGTAGTGACCGACGCCAACTGGCGCGCTCTTTATTTCTCGCGGGCCACGATCCCGCATGATCGCGATCAGAGCGCGCCGGCGTACTTCAAGCATCTGGGATTTTATGCGTACCGCAAGGCGGCGCTCGATCGCTTTGTCACTCTGCCCGAATCATCGCTGGAAAAAGCGGAACGGCTTGAGCAGTTGAGATTCCTGGAGAATGGAATTCCCATTCATGTGGGGGAGACTCGGTTTGATACCGTTGGCGTCGACACGGAAGAGGACTTGCGGCGCGTGACAGCCTTGTTGCCAAAACGTTAAATCCTGCCTGCTTGTGATTGCGGGTTGAGAGTTGTTCAGGAGCGCGAATCGGTGGCGAGACGCATCTTCCACGCTTCGGCGGCGGCCACTCTGCGGGAAATCGCCGGATGCGAATGGAACAGCCACTCCACCCAGCGCGCTGGAGTGCGCTCCGCCAGGTTCTGCGCCGCGAGCTTGTTCATGGAACTGATGAACGGCTGTACGCTGCGTATGGTCTTGAAGGCGTAGCGGTCGGCCTGGCGTTCGTTGAAGCGGGAGTAAGCATTCATCGCCGGCATCAGGATGATCGACAGCATGGTCGAAACGAGCACCAGCAGCGGGAGGTTCGAGAAATCCGACAGGGTGTCGAACATGGCCCACTGTTCGATCGACAGGTGCAGCACGTAGTTGGCGGCCCAGAATCCGAATAGCGTGATTGCCGCTTGCACGAAGATGCTTTTGAGGATGTGCTTGTGCACGTGGTGTCCAAGTTCGTGCGCCAGGACGGCTTCGATTTCTTCCGGCGAGTAGTGGTCGAGCAAGGTGTCGGCGAGAATAATCCGGCGCGTGGCACCCAACCCGGTGAGTGCCGCATTCGCTTTGCGGCTTTTCTCCGAAAGATGCCACTTATAGATGCCACGCACCTTTGTGCCTGCGCTTTCACTGAGCCGTACGAGCCGCTGCTTCAGATCCTCGTTCTCCAGAGGCTCAAATTTATAGAAGATCGGGAAAAGGATCAGGGGCGCGACCTGCGCCAGGATCACGAACAGTCCCATGAACATGGCCCAGGAAACCAGCCACCAGTGCTGGGGAGATTGCCGGATCGTGAAGTAGAGGAGTTCGGCAATGATGACGGCGAACACCAGTCCGACCAGGAAACCCTTGATCTCGTCCCAGAGCCAGGACCGGGTTTTCTGGTTGGAGAGGTGGAAGTTCCGTTCCAGCCTGAGCCCGTAATAATCCAGTCCGATGCCCAGCAACTTGCCACCCAGCATCAGCATGAAGACATAGAAGAAGACTGCGACCGTGTAGTTCTGGAACGCAGCCCGGTAGGCCCAATCACGGAGAACCGCGTTCCATCCGGAGAGCAGGAGCGCCAGCAGGAAACCCAAGCCCAATGCGAAGTCGCTAAATTCCAGCCAGCGATGAATGCGATTGTAGCGGCGTGCCTCTGGCGTGTCGGTGGCTATGATCGGGCTCTCTTCGGCAAATCTCATGGCTCGGTTCGATAATGATTATCCACTAATAAAGACCGTTCCCGGCATGCCAGATCGTGCCCAACAGTTCAGTGTCGAGTGGGCAGTGAAGTAACACGGCCAAAAAACAATCAACCACTGGCCGAAACGAAGGTCTTGGCGAGATCCAGAACTTCCGTGACCAATTCCGGTGTTGCGGCTTCGGAATAAACTCGCAATAAAGGCTCCGTTCCCGATGCCCGAAGCAGAACCCACGGAGTAGCGCCATTACCGTTCGTGGGCGCATTCAAAAAAAACTTGATCCCATCCATGTTCTCTTTCTTGACAATCTTGTATTTTCCCAGGTTCGTGGTCGTTTCGGACCGCGCTCTCTGGATTGCGCCCTGCTTGACACTGTCGGGAATATGCAGGTCGAGCCGCCCGTAGTAGTGCGGGCCGAACTCCCTTTGAAGGTCGGAAACCAGTTCGCCCAGCGGCTTGCGTTCCTCCGCCATGACGTTGGCCAGAAGCAGGGAATTCAGCAGACCATCCCGCTCCGGGAGATAACGCGAATAGCCGATGCCGCCCGACTCTTCGCCGCCGATCACGATCTCGTGATCCATCATGAGGTCCGCAATGTACTTGAATCCGATGGGGCACTCGTGCAACTTTCGCCCGTACTTCGCGGCGATGCGGTCCACCATGCTCGTGGTATTGAAGGCGCGAACCACGTCTCCGGACCACTTTTTGCGTTCCAGCAGCCAGCGCAGCAGAACCGCGAAGCATTTATGAGAATCGACGAAGCTGCCGTCTTCCGCGATGGCGCCGATCCGGTCTGCGTCTCCGTCGGTGGCGAGGCCGGCATGGCAGTTTTCTTTAGCGACGGTCTGCCGCAGCAGATCAATGTGCGGTTCGATGGGCTCTGGATTGATGCCTGGGAACAAGGGGTTCACGTCCTGGCGAATGGCGACGTGATCGATTCCGTGTTGGGAGAATATTTGGGCCATGACACCGCGGCCCGACCCGTACATCGAGTCGATAGCGAACTTGAATTTGGCTTTTGCGATCAGATCCAGATCGGCGAACTTGCACATGGCCGCGATGTGAGCCGGCTTGAAATCGACTTCCTCGATCGCGGCGGTTTTGCCCGCAGGTTTTGTTCCGGCGCGCAACTCTTCTTCGATCTTGTTCATGATCGCGGGAGTCGCCGAGCCGCCGAACTTGGCTTTGAACTTCACCCCATTCCAGTTCCACGGGTTGTGGCTGGACGTGACCATCACTCCGCCGGCTGCGCCTTGCTGCTTCACGGCGAGCGAGACGGCCGGGGTTGGCGTGTAGTCATTGGCGAGCTTGACGGGGATGCCCGCTCCGGCAATCACCTCCGCGACCGCACGCGCGAAGCGCGCTGAACCGAAGCGCGTGTCGTAACCGATCATCACTCCGCGGGAGCCGTCTTCGTGCTTGAGTACGTACGCCGCGATCGCGTTTGCAACGCGGCGGACGTTTTCGAAAGTGTAGTCTTCCGCGATAATTCCGCGCCAACCGTCGGTACCGAATTTGATTTCAGTCATAGCTTCGAGCTTCGAGCTGTGAGCTAACGAGCGAGCAACTTCGCCATACTCTGCGAGAACGACGATTGCTCGGAGCTTGCGGCTCGTAGCTCTCACGTCAATTTCGACAGCTTCCTGTCGTCGAGGTACTTCACTACTTTGCCTACATCCTGAGCACGGTCGCGGGTTGTGATCAGCAATGCGTCGCCAGTGTCGACGACCACGAGATCCTTTACTCCGACGGCAGCGACAAATTTCCCGGGCGCGTGCACATAGTTTCCCGAGGCATCGAGAGTGAATGAACCGTCATCAACCAGCACGTTCGAGTTCTCGGTCTTCTCTTTTGCAGTGCGATGTTCGTGGAGCGCAGTCCACGAACCGAGATCGTTCCACCCGAACTCCGACGGGATGCAGTAAATGTTCGAGATGCTCTCGCCTTTCGCGGAGCGCGGTTCGAGGAGAGCGTAGTCTACGCTGATGTTGTCGCACCTAACGTAAAGCTTGCGCAACGTTTCGTCGAACCTGCGGGTGCCGTACGTCGCGGCAACTTTCTCGAGAATCGCGGCGGTATTGGGCAAATGCTCGCGAAGGGCGTTGGCGAGAGTCTGGGCGCTCCAAAGGAACATGCCGCTGTTCCAGTAATAATTGCCGGCGGCGAGAAACTGCGCAGCTCGCGTGGCATCGGGCTTCTCGGTGAAGCGGCGGACGCGCAGCGCTCCTCCGTCCCCTGCCGCGCCTGCTTCGATGTAACCGTAGCCTGTTTCGGGGCGGGTCGGCTTGATTCCGAGGACGACGATGTTGTCGCCGCCAGCCGCGATCTCGACGGCACGCTCAATATTCTTGCCGTATGCCTGAGCGTCACCGATGACGTGATCGGACGGGAAAAGGCCAATGACGGCTTTCGGATCGCTACGCAACAACAGAAATGCCGCGAGGCCAACGGCTGGAGCCGTGTTGCGGCCGATCGGCTCAGCGACGATCTGGCGCTTCTCGAGTTTTGGGAGTTGGCGAGCGATGGCGGCGCGCAGGTCGTTGTTGGTGATGACCCACACGCGCCTGGGCGGCGCCAGCGGCAGCAGGCGCTGGAGCGTTTGTTGGATCATGGTTCGCTTGCCATCGAGTGGAAGCAACTGCTTGGCGCAACGTTTCCGGCTTAAAGGCCAGAAGCGCGTGCCGCGCCCGCCGGCAAGGATCACCGGATAAAAGTTCGATGGTTTCGTCACGCTGGTTTCAGTGCTCGCTTTTGGAATCAGAGACGAGTCTCAGGTTCCGGCAAAGTTGTGCCGGGCACGTACGCCTTCAAAAAACTCACTCCCCACTGGGGACGCACTCCGAACGCTTCGAGAGACGCGGGAATCACCGCCGCATCGCCCTTTGCCAAAGTCACAGGCTCCATTCCGGGAGCCTCGACCACGCCGCAGCCCTCGATCGCAACCAGAATCTGAACCGACTTCTTTTCGGTATCGTCGGCGGTTCCGAAAGCTTGTGGCTCTTTCAGTTCGTACTGATCCACAACAAAGTACGGCGCGCGGATCATTGGGGCCATTGTATTCTTCGTCTGCCCGATGCGGGCTGGCGCGGGCCGGATCACTTTGCCCGACGCGACTTTCTCTTTTACTGCTGCCAACCCTTCTCTTAGGTGCAATTCCCGTGGGCGTCCATAGTCGTAGAGTCGGTACGTCGTATCGGATTGCTGCTGGGTCTCGACAATAATCGAGCCCGGCCCCAGAGTATGCACAGTGCCGCCTGCAACATAAATCATTTCGCCCGGATAGATATTGATCCAGTGGAGAAGATCCTCCGCGCGTTTCTGCTCGATGGCCTCGCGTAAGGCAGAGCTGCCGACACCGGGCTTCAATCCCAGGGCAATTTGCGCGCCGGGTTTCGCGCTGGCTACGTACCAGCACTCGGTCTTTCCCCAGGGCTGCCCGGTGCGTTGTGCCTGCGCGTCATCTGGATGCACCTGCACCGATAACTTTTCATGCGGAAAAAGAAACTTCAGCAGCAGTGGGAAGCGCTGCGGATCGCGGGCGGCTTCGCCCACCAGCGCCTGCCCGTACTGCTCACTGAGTTCCGAAAGCGTTCGTCCCGCCAAAGGTCCGTTCGCCACCTTGCAGTGATCTCCGGTCAGCCACGCTTCTCCGATCTTCTCGTCAAATTTGTGGTCCGGATAAATGGGGGAAAGGTCGGTCGTTCCCCAGGGGCGCGGGTCGAAGGCAGGCAGCATTCTCAGTGGGTACAGGTCAGTCATTCTCCGAAAGTCAGATGCAATTATCAGCCATACCGGACATTTCTTTTAGTCAGGAGTGTGGGCTCGCAACCCGCTGCCAGACCAGCTTTCGCTCGTGATCCTCGCCCATCTCATGTGTTTTCGCAGTGAGGATGAGGCGATCGCCGTCGAGTACAAAATGCCGAATCGCATCTTCGCCCCGCTCGCCGGGCGTAAGCGATTGCTGGATGTGATGGGTGACAGTCGAGTTCGCGGCGTCAAACGTCCAGGTGCCATAGTAGGCGTAGTATCCATCGAAGGCCTTGCTCTTGTCGGCTGGCGATGCGCTCAACACGCTTTCGCGCGAACTCGCCGAAGGTACGGTCGGAGCGGGATCGGAAACGATTTGCACACTCATCCATCCTTCGCGGTCGTACATGATCAAGCCTTGCGGATGCTTGCCGTAGTAGGGGTAAATGACCTCACCGTTGGGGCGCACGGTTTCAATGGTCACGAGCCGCCACGCGCCGATCAGTTGATCACTGGTAGGCACGGGCGTTTTGGTCTGGGCAGCGAAAGGTATTGCCAACGCAGAAATGACGAGCCAACCTGAAAGGAAACCCTTCATCGAAATCTCCAGGCACACGAATGGGACCGACACGGCAGGACTGGAAGGCAACTCTCTGTTCGGAAAATTCTTTCTGCTTCGTCTCAGAGCGACGCAAGAAACTTGCGCATCCGCTCGAGCCCGCGATCCAGTTCCCCGACCGAAGTGGCGTAGGAAACGCGGATGTGATCGGTCGTTCCGAAGCCCTCGCCCGGAACCGCGGCCACGTGCGCTTCCCGCAGAAGTCTGCCGGCCACGTCGGAAGCGGATTTTACTCCGCCTTTACCGAAGAAGGCCGACACATTCGGGTAGGCGTAGAACGCGCCCTCCGGCAAAGTGCACTTCACGCCCGGAATAGCGCGCAGCCCACTCACTACGTGGTCGCGCAGCTGGATGTACTCGCGACGCATCTCTCCCACGCATTCCTGCGGGCCCTTCAGAGCCGCGACCGCAGCTTTCTGCACGATCGACGTGGGGTTCGAAGTCGACTGGCTCTGCAGCTTGGCCATCGCGCTGACCACCGGTGCTGGAGCCAGCGCATATCCCAGCCTCCAGCCGGTCATGGCGTACGTCTTCGAGAGCGAGCCCAGGATCACCAGCCGCTCGCGGTACTCGCGCAACGATCCTGCCGAGAAATTCTTCCCCGTGTAGTTGAGATAGACGTAGCACTCATCCGATGCCACCCAGATTCCGCGCTCGTGCGCCATCTGGATGATTTCGGTCATGTGCTCCGGCTTCATCACAGCACCCGACGGATTCGACGGCGAATTCAGGATGATCATCTTCGTGCGGTCAGTGACCCTCTTCAGCACCATCTCCGCGGTCAACGCAAAGTCGTGCGACTCGTCGGTCTCGACCAGCACGGGCTTCCCGCCGGCATACCGAATGATGTCCTTGAATGACACCCAGTACGGCACCGGCAAAATTACCTCGTCGCCGTGATCGACCAGCACTTGCAGCGCGTTGAAGAGCGCGTGCTTGCCGCCCGTGGAGGCGATTACTTCCTCGCGCCGGTAGTCGGAGCCGAAGTCTGCGGCATGGCGTTGCACAATCGCATCGCGCAGTTCCGCGGTGCCCGCGACTGCGGTGTACTTGGTAAAGTTGCCCTGAATGGCGGCAATGGCTGCGTCCTTGATGTGCTGCGGCGTGGCGAAGTGCGGTTCGCCGGCGCCGAAATCCACGACGTCAACTCCCTGGGAGCGCAGCTTGTCGGCTTCCGCGACGACGGCCATGGTGGCGGACGGTTCGATGCGGTTGATGCGTTCGGTCAACTTGATGGTGTGGGCCGTTTCCGTGGTCGTGGGTGTCATGCTTTTTTCCTTGCCCTCGATTTACGACTTTCCGATCTTTCGCCCTGCGGCTTCCCGAACTCTTCGAGCTTGTACGCGGGGTCAAGCTTGCCGCGCAGGTGCTGTTCCACCAGTTCGGGCACCAATCCCTTCACCGAGCCCCCGAGTTGCGCTACTTCGCGCACCAGCCGCGAACTCAGGTAGGAGTATTTCTCCGCCGGCATCATGAACACGGTCTCGAGTTCCGGACGGAGCTTGCGGTTCATCAAGGCCATCTGCAATTCATATTCGTAGTCGCTCAAGGCTCGAATGCCCCGCAACACGGAACTGGCGCCGACCCGGTCCGCATAATCCACCGTAAGCCCATCAAACGTGTCCACGCGAACATTGCTGTAATGTCCGGTGAGCGCCTCCAGCATCGCCACCCGCTCGCTGACATTGAACAGCGGGTCCTTGTCCGGATTCCTCAAGATCGCCACAATCAGCTCGTCAAAAATCTTGCTGCCCCGCTCGATCAGATCCAGATGACCATTGGTCGGGGGGTCAAACGAACCGGGATAGACGGCGGTGGTTTTGTGCAAAGGCGCGCCCCTTGGAGCTCTGGCACAACTGGAATGACTCTTGATTCTAGAGGGCCGGAAACCCGAAAGGCAAATCCCGAATGCCCTCAGTGCGGAACTTCAGCAAGGCTTGCTTTTCTCTGGTGCAAACCGTCGCCATCCATGAAATAGATGTCGCTGTCATCGCCGCGATGAAGAGTGAATACGATGGACTTCTCATCCGGGGACCAGTAAGGGACCCCCATGCCAGGAGCGTTCGTGGTTAACTGCCTCAATTTCTGTGTACGCAATTCCAGCGTGTAGATGTTCATGCCACTACCCGCATCGGCAGCAAAGAGAATGCGATATCCATCGTGGGACCATGACGCAGCGTGATCATTGCGAGAACTGATGGTGACGGGCTGCCAGTCTGATCCGTCAGCGCGCATGGTGTACAACTGGTTCCGGCCTGTCTTATTGGAGAAAAACAGGATCCGGCTTCCATCGGGCGACCACTTGGGTACCTGGTCGTCGTATCCGTCGTGAGTAATCTGCCTTAATCTACTGCCATCCGCTTTCATCAGAAAAATCTGCCAATGAGCGGGGTCGAGAGTGGGATTCATGTTGGCCTGAAAGATGATTTCCTGATCGCCGGGCGACCAGTCGGGCACGCCAGCGAAGCCGGTCAAGTCTGTAAGTCGCCGTTGGCCTGATCCGTCCGCGTTCATTACATAGATCTGAGGCTGGCGGCCGCCGCGAGGCGACTGAAAGGCAATTTCTTTCCCGTCTCGCGAGAAACTGGGATGCGCATCGCGTCCCGGCGAATCAGTAATGCGCTGCACGTTCGTTCCATCGGGACGGGCAATGTAAATTTCGATGTCGCCGTCCCGGTCGGACATGAAGACGATGGTCTTTCCATCGGGCGAATAGGCAGGATCGCTGTCGCTCGCGACAGCCTGAAGACAGAGGCAGACGGTGAGCAGCACGGGCAAAAGGATCTCAGACATAGCGGCCCCCGTGAAAAGTGCTTCGTAGTGGCGGAGCTAAGGTGTCTGACGAAGTTCAGCTTTGTTGGAGAGCAGACGGCGGTTGAAGATTACGATTCCAGCTCAGATGCGGAAGAGAAATCCATCCGCCGTCTAAAGGTGGTCAAAGACCGTGTACAGATGAGGCTAACGTCGCGCAGGCACCTTCGCATCCGTGCCTGTGGGCATGGTCGCGACTTTGCCCGTCTGCTGTGTGGCGGCTGATGCGCCATTGATGGGCGCCGCCGGAGTCGGAGTTGCAGGAATCAGTCCTAATGCCTTGCGCACCTCGGTCTCGAGCTTGGCAAGAGTGTCTTTGTTGTCCTTCAGGAACTGGCGCGCGTTCTCACGACCCTGCCCGATGCGCTCGGTCTTGTAGCTAAACCACGAGCCAGACTTCTCGAGAATGTTGTTGTTCACGGCCAGGTCGAGCAGGTCGCCTTCCCGCGAGATACCTTCGCCATAGAGAATGTCAAACTCGGCTTCGCGGAAAGGAGCAGCCACCTTGTTCTTCACGACCTTCACGCGCGTGCGCGAACCGGTCACCAGGTCGCCTTCCTTGATGGCGGCAATGCGTCGGATGTCGATACGCACGGAAGAATAGAACTTGAGGGCGCGTCCGCCGGTGGTTGTTTCGGGGTTCCCGAACATAACGCCAATCTTTTCGCGGATCTGGTTGATGAAGATCAGGCAGGTGCGCGATTTCGAGACGATCCCGGTCAATTTGCGGAGCGCCTGCGACATCAAGCGCGCCTGCAGTCCCATGTGGCTGTCGCCCATCTCGCCGTCGAGTTCGGCTTTGGGTACCAGCGCCGCCACCGAGTCAACCACCAGGACGTCAATCGCATTTGAGCGCACCAGGGCTTCGGCGATCTCGAGCGCCTGCTCGCCGTAATCGGGCTGCGAGACCAGCAGGTTCTCGACGTCGACACCTAGCTTTTTTGCATATTGCGGGTCGAGCGCGTGCTCGGCGTCGACGAATGCCGCCATGCCGCCGGTCTTCTGCGCTTCGGCAATGACCTGCAGCGCGATGGTCGTCTTGCCCGAAGACTCCGGCCCGAAGATCTCCACGACCCGCCCGCGCGGGAACCCGCCCACGCCCAGGGCCGCGTCAAACGAGATCGCGCCCGTCGGAATCACGGCAATTGGGACGATGGCTTCTTTCGATCCCAGCCGCATAATCGAGCCCTTACCAAACTGCTTTTCAATCTGGGAGAGCGCGAGGTCAATTGCTTTGGTACGTTCGTCGGCCATGATGGCTCCTCAAATGTAGGCTTTATGAAGACCCTCGTAGGGTATACCCACGGGCTGGCGGGTCGTAAGTGCTGATCGTCACAGCAATTTTGTTCAATCTACCAACGATTTTGGCCAATATACCACGGAGCGAAGAAAAAGCGAATTGTATTGCGTTTTGGAACCACTTCTATTACCTCGCGACGCTTCCGAGTTGCCGGGCCTGGAACGTTAATCCAGCCACGCGGCAGTTGAGTGTCGCCCCTCCGGTGCTCCGGCTTCGGGGGAATCGGGTCCCAGCGCCGACGCGCTGGGCTAATGAATTTCGCCCTTCGGGCTGCGCGCCTGCGCATCGTAAATACAATCGGGGACGCTTCCTTTGTGCCAATTCTAAGCTCGGTCTGTGTCCAGGCTGCGCAAATGTTGGGGACCAGATCTACACAGTTCGCTCGGACCGCCAATCGGCAACTGTCATGGGACCGTGCCGGCGCGGACCCTCGACTGGGATACCTGCAATCTTCGGTCACAACTGACCTGTGACGTCCACACGTGACTTGTACGCGGAGGATCCCAGACAATCCGTCTGCCGACGAGTATACGAAGCAAGCCCGCAGGGCGAAATTCATTAGCCCAGCGCGTAAGCGCTGGGAAGAGGTCGACGCATAGGGAAGCCCCGGATGGGGCGACAGCACATGAGCCATACCTACCCCGCAAATATCGTTCATTGCGTATTCAGCACGAAAGGCCGGGCGCCGCTGATCGCGACCGATCGACAGGAGGAGCTATGGGCATACATCCTCGGCATCGCGCGCAACGAAAAGCTCAAAGTTCTCGCGATTGGAGGGGTCGCGGATCACCTGCACCTGTTGATTGCTTTGCCGCCGAAGATGAAACTGTCGAAAGTCGTTTGCGATCTGAAAGCCAATTCGTCGAGATGGCTGAACGAGAAGGGGATTCGGTTTGCCTGGCAAGAGGGATACGGCGCGTTCAGCGTGAGCCCTTCGAGGATTGCCGATGTACAGCGATACATCCGCAATCAAGTCGAGCATCATAAGAAAAGAAATTTCGAGGAGGAATTCAGGGACTTGTTACGGAAATCCGGGATTTCGTTCGAGGAGAAATACGTGTTTGGTTGATGCCGCTCCTCCGGAGCTTCGTACTCCTCGACTTCCTCCCAGCGCTTACGCGCTGGGCTAATGAATTTTGCCGCTCCGCGGCTGCTTCGCTGTCTTGACGCCGCTCCATGGCTGCTTGGGACCGCTTCGGCATCGTCGGCTTTAATACCGCTTCGTCCGCGCAATTGTGCGTAACAGTGGGCGCCTTACCGCTTCAACAAATCAATCGGCTCTTTTACGTCATGCACGCGGAAATACTTTGCCAGCGCGGGATACTTTCTCGCTACGGCCTCGTACATTGCGTATGCGACGCTGCGGTAAGACATGTGGCCGGCGGGACCGGTTCGCAATTCGGAAATATAGACCACCTCGGCGAAGTCCATCTTGAATAGGGTGCGCTTCCGGAAGCCCAGTGGGATCAGGTACTGGGAATTTTCGACCGTCTCGTCGCCCGGACGGCGGGCGATCTGGTCGGCCGCGAGCGCGGCGTTCTTCATGGCGGCATCGTACCCGCCACGCGCTCCGGCGGCGTCGATCTCCGGAGGAGTATCGTAGCCGTGCCTGGTGGTGAAGCCCTGACCGATCTGGATGCAGCGGCGATGCCGGTGCATATCGCGGAATCCACCGATGTCCATCAGGATGTCGAAGCGGAATTGCTGGCCGGCGCTGAAGGGACGCAGCAACTCATCGTGCGAGCCGCGCCCGCGCAATCCCAGGTCAATGATTTCGCGCCTCATTTTCTCTCCGGCGGCCTGCACGGCCTGGCGAACCTGCCGGTATGAATAGTGGCAATGTTCGTACAACAACGTGGACGCGAGTTCGACCTCAAGCGGTTCCTCGTCGATCAGATCCACTAACTTCGAGGGCGCGATCTGGGTCCTGCCAATCACTTCGACGGCGGCCTGTTGCAGAGCGCGTCGCGTTTCGATCTCGTAAGGATTGGGGTTGGCGTACTTCACCAACGTGGGTGCCACCCGCACTTCTTTAAGAAGTTGTTCCTCGGCCTTGGCGGCTAGTTCCGGGGAGACTTCCCGAATCTCGCTGACCAGTTCCTCGAGCGCTTCCCGGTTCACGTTGTAGGCGGGGGACAGCGCGGCGCTCTTCAGCAATTCGCCCAGATTCCGGATTTCTGCGTGCGGCTGCGACAACAGGTGCGCGACCTGGGTTTCGAGCGTGCGGGCATTGACGATTTCGCCCAGCGACGTATTTGTCCCGAGCGGCAGCAGGTACCGGGAGATGTCGAAAGCCCGCGCGCGTACCGTGCGCTCATAGGCCTCGACCTTCATGTCTTCCGGCCGCGGCGTTATGTCGATCAGATATTCAAAGGTGCGTTGCGAGAGCGCCTGGTAGACCTCGAACAACCCGTCCATCGTACTGCGATACAACTTCTGGGCCTGCTCGTCTCCACCGAAGTCCGGGATGTAATAGCCGCTCTTCTTGAAATCCTGGTAGCGCGTGGAGCGCTCCTGCCCGTCCCAGCGCTGCTCGTCGGCTACGGCGATCGCCGCGAGAATCGAGAGCCTTTCAATGGCGAGCGCGATGTGAGCTAAATCCGCAATGGATCGATGTCCGTACTGGAAATAGAAGGTATTCAGGAACTTCTCGGCTTTTTGCGCGGTGATCTCCCTGAGCGACTCCTTCATGGAGAGGGCCGAGCGTGAGTATTTCGCCATGGCGTAGGCCTGGACTTCAGGTTCGACGCCGTACACGGCAAACACTTCCACGGCCGGCGAATCCGCCGAGGATGTGCTTTTGTGGGTGGGTTCTGGCTTCGTCATCACTTCAGACATGGGAGTGCTCGAATGTTATCTGGCCGGGTGTCGATGCGCAATGAGACTGCCTGTGGAGATTCGGTCGCTTCGGTCGTCGGAACCGGGGACGTGGCGGCTATGGTCCGGGGTAACTTTTGCCACTTTTCAGCCGAGAGGTGAATCATATATAACTGGTTCGTCCCTTATAAGATGAAGCGCATTTTTCTCATAGTCCTCCTTTGTGGGCTCTGGGCCCCGGGAGGCCTTTTTGCACAGGCAATGTTTTCCGCAGGCGAGGCGGCGGTGCTGCCGTCCGCCAAGGGAGTTCTGCCGCCTTTCCCGCTGATCCTGGCCGATTCGCAACCTGCGCCGACGTTGGGACCGACCGCGGAATTGCCGCTGATGTCGCCTGAGCTGGCGCTTGGGGCTTACCAGCATCGGGTCGTTCAGCAGGCTAACGCACTGGCGTCCTACTCTGCGGTGATGATCGTCCACGCCGAATTGCCAGATACCTCGCAGCAGGGTGAATTTGAGTTGCAACGAAAGTTCGAGGCTCCACACACTCTGCAATTTACGCCCGTCCGTTACACCGGGGACGGATTCGTCAAGAACAACGTCATCACGCGTCTGCTACAGACCGAAGTGGACCACGTGCAGAAGGACGACCC
Organism: uncultured Acidobacteriota bacterium; assembly: GCA_963765755.1. Classification (GTDB taxonomy): domain Bacteria; phylum Acidobacteriota; class Terriglobia; order Terriglobales; family Acidobacteriaceae; genus Gp1-AA133. The sequence continues at coordinate 41,050 of CAVXXV010000007.1, forward strand.
GTCGCTGACGGCCCTCAGCCTGGCGAACTACAAGTTCAACTATCGCGGGTTGAGCCGCGTGAATGAGCGAACCGTGCACGTCTACCAGGTGAAGCCGCACAAGAAGCGTCCCGGACTCTTCAAGGGCCGGGTCTATTTGGATGCGCACAACGGATCGCTGGTGCGGGTGGAAGGCAGCGTTGTGAAGTCGCCATCCTTCTTCGTAAAGCACATCGACTTCTGGCAGGACTACACCGACGTGCAGTCCTTCACGTTGCCGACGCACATTCACTCGGAAGCGAAGGCGCGCATCGTGGGGCGGACGATTGTCGATATCGTTCACCGCGACTATCAGGCTGTGCCGGCAATGGCCGCGCGCCTGAAGACAGCGCCCCCGCCGGAAACTCGAGCCTCATTCTAGACATTCGGGATCACCGCAGCGTCCCCAGTTCGTTCCCTATAATCAGGGCGAAATGCATCCGGCGCTCCAGTCCGTTGCGCACCGACCGTGGCCTGTGCCCTCAGGGTCTTGGATCATGGCGCAGAGCTGGCACGATCTTCTCTTTGCACACTGGCCGATCGAGCCCGAGGTGCTGCGTCCCCTCATTCCGACGCAACTCGAGCTGGACATCTTCGACAAGCAATGTTGGGTGGGAGTTGTCCCCTTCCGGATGAGCGGCGTGCGAGCTCGCGGGCTTCCCGCCATCGCGGGTACTTCATGTTTCCCCGAACTCAACGTGAGAACGTACGTGGCATGTGGCGGCAAGCCTGGAGTCTATTTTTTTAGTTTGGATGCCGCGAACTGGCTTGCCGTGAGAACAGCGCGGATGGCCTATCACTTGCCATACTTCTACGCCCGGATGCGTTCCGAAGATACCGGCGAAGAGATCCTCTACCGTTCAAAGCGGCGAAAAGGCGAAGCAGAATTTCAGGGCCGCTATCGCCCGGCGAGTCCGGTCCGCCTTCGGAATATCAATGCGCTCGAACACTGGCTCACCGAACGCTATTGCCTTTATGCCACCGTCAATGACAGGACCTACCGCGGCGAGATTCATCACCCGCCTTGGCCGCTGCAGGACGCGTCCGCAGAGGTCAACCTCAACACAATGGCTCGCGCCGCTGGGATTGCACTTCCGGATACAAAGCCCCTCCTGCATTTTGCCCGGCGTCTCGACGTACTGATCTGGCCCCTGCAGCGAATCCGCTAGATCTGTGAGCCGTGAGCATGTCCGTCAAAGTTTTCCCGCGACCGACTGCTTGTCCGGAATGGTTGCAGCGCTCTATTCTTTCAGCCTGCCATGCACGAGCACGACCTCCTGCTCTTCGAACTGTTCGCCATCTTCGTCGCCGCGAAGGTGATCGGGGAGATCTTTGAGCGCCTGAGACTGCCCGCCGTGCTGGGCGAAATTCTTGCCGGTGTGCTCATCGGCCCTTACGCACTCGGATGCATTCATCCCAGTGACACGCTGAAAGCGATTGCAGAGATCGGCGCGATTTTCGTTTTGTTCAACGCCGGGCTGGAGGTCAGTCCCCAAGATCTGGTCAAAGTGGGGCGAACAGCCGTGCAGGTGGCGGTGGCCGGCATCATTGTCCCGTTCGCCCTGGGCTTCGCCTATATGCATTGGCGCGGGGACGCGCTCACCGAATCTGTGTTCGTGGGCGTAGCGATGGTGGCGACCAGCGTCGGGATCACGGCGCGCGTGCTCGGCGATATAGGCGTCCTCTCCTCGCGCATCGCGAAGATTATTCTGGGCGCGGCGGTGTTCGACGACATCCTGGGCATGCTCCTGCTCGCCGTAGTCGACGGCTTAGCGCAGGGCGGAGGCGTCGATTGGCTCAAGCTGGGCATTCTTGCGATCGAAGCCTTATTGTTCGCGCTCTTCATGATTTTCATCGGTCCGCGGATCCTTTCGAAATTGCGACCCAGCGTGGCGCGGCTTTCCACGCACAACGCGTCCCTCATCGTTGCTCTTATGGTTTGTCTGGGACTGTCGTTTGCGGCGAGCAAGATTGGGATGGCGGCGATCATCGGAGCGTTCTTCGCGGGCATGATCTTCTCCGAGTGCTCACCGGAGTGGGACCTGCGGCCCCGGGTCCACGCCATCACGGAGTTCCTCGGCCCATTTTTCTTCTTTTCGATTGGCGCTCAACTCGATGTCAAGCTCTTTAACAGGGATGTGCTGGCGGTCGCGATTGTGGTTTCGCTGCTGGCCATCGTTTCGAAAGTGGTGGGATGCGGGTTGCCGCTGGTGCGCGACGGGTGGAACGCCGCTCTGAGCGTGGGTGTGGGCATGATGCCGCGCGGCGAGGTAGCCCTGATTGTCGCGCTCGTGGGACTGAATTCAAAGATTGTTACCCAGTCCACTTATGCGGTGGTCGTGTTTATGACCGCCGTCACGACGATTCTGGCGCCGCCGATGCTGCGGGTCCTGCTTCGCAAGGAGCGCCCTATTGTTGCGCAGAGTGCGGGTCCTGCCTGATGTTGCCAGCCATAAACTGGCACTATTCTGACCGAACCGACGTCCTTTAGTGCGCACGGTTATAATTTCCAATTCTTAAACGGCGTAGTGAGCAGTCGGGAGCAACGAAAAATGACCCTATCCGGACGCGTGGCGCTGATCACGGGCGCTTCGCAAGGTATCGGCCATGCCTGCGCACTGAAGCTTGCGGAAGCCGGTGCTAGCGTGGCCGTCGCCGCTCGCAATCAGGCCAAGCTGGATGAAGTGGTTGCGCAGATCTCCGCAGCAGGCGGAAAAGCCGCTGCCTTTCCCCTTGATGTCGCCGAAGAAGAACAAATCAAATCCACCGTCAAGGCCGCCATCGCGCAGTTCGGCAAGATCGACATCCTGGTCAACAATGCCGGCATCACCCGCGATCAATTAGTCATGCGCATGAAGCGGGCTGACTGGGATGCCGTGCTCAACACGAACCTGACTTCGGCATATTTGTGCGTTCAGCAGGTCATTGGCTCGATGCTCAAGCAGCGCTGGGGCCGGATCATCAACGTGACCAGTGTCTTTGGGCAGACCGGGCAGGCCGGACAAGCCAACTATGCCGCCTCGAAAGCCGGTTTAATCGGACTGACCATGGCGATCGCGCGCGAGGTCGGATCCCGCAACATCACCTGCAACGCGGTCGCGCCTGGATTTATTGCAACCGCCATGACTGACGTGCTGTCCAACGATATGAGGGAAGCGGGACTGAAGATGGTTCCGCTCGGCAGGATTGGCACGCCGGAAGATGTGGCAGGAGCCGTTCGCTTTCTCGCGTCCGATGACGCCTCCTACATCACCGGACACGTCCTGAACATTAACGGCGGCATGTTGATGGGGTAAACGCAATGAACCCTGGACGATCTAAAGATTCGCAAGGCCATGAGTAATTCCGCAGATAAAAACTCTGTAACCTCCACCGTGCCCTCTGTGGTTCAAGGTCTTGTCTTTTCGCAAGTCGAATCTCCCGCCCAGATCGCGCAAGCCCGAGAACTCTTCCTCGAATACCAGAAAGCGCTTGGGATTAGTCTGTGCTTTCAGAACTTCGATCGGGAACTGGCCGATTTGCCGGGCGATTACACTCCTCCCTCAGGCCGCCTGCTGCTCGGTCATTTCGAGGGCCAACTGGCAGGATGCGTTGCCCTGCATTCCCTGGAGCCCGGTATTTGCGAGATGAAGCGCTTATACTTGCGCCCGGCGTTTCGCGGGAAGGGCCTGGGCCGCATCATGGTCGACGCCATCGTCAGCGAGGCACGCCGCATCGGATACCATCGCCTGCGCCTCGATACCATTGAGCCGCTGATGAAGGATGCGGTGAGAACCTATCGCAAAATGGGTTTTCGTGAAATCGCGCCGTACTGCGCCAATCCCTGCGAGGGCGCGCTCTACATGGAACTCGTCCTGGGCTAGTTGGCGTTTACAGCAGAGGACACGGAGAAGCACAGAGGGAAAATCTCGATTCCTTTGCGTTCTCCGTGGTGAAGGTGTTCTGCTCCTTTGGTAAAGGTGGACTCATGACAAAACTGGTCGCAGCTCTGGCTCTTTTGTGGGCAATGCTTCCGCAAGATCAGTCAACAACGAAAGCCAATGCAACCTCCGCAGCCAGTCCGATCATCGGAACCTGGCGTCTGATCTCCGCGGACAACATCCGAAAGGACGGGGCGTTTGAACCCTTCGCGGAATATGGACCGCACCCCATTGGCTACCTGATGTATGACAGCACCGGGCACATGTGCGTTTCCCTGGCCAATCCGAATCATCCGCGCTGGGCGAATCAGGAAAAGCCTACCGACGCCGAGAAACTCGAGTCGTATCGTGTCATGTACGCGTATTGCGGAACCTACGAACTGCAAGAGAAGGAACATCGCATCATTCATCGGCCGGAAATGGCTTCCTGGCCGCACTACGTCGGAAGTGACCAGATCCGGCCGTACCAGTTGGAAGGCAACCGCCTCATTCTTTCCGGTCACGAGACGGCGCCCGACGGAGAACCGAGTGGTTACCGGATTATCTGGGAACGCGTCGAAAAGTAGATTTCTAATCTCGAGGAGAGGACCAGCATCATGCGAAGCGTCATGAACAAAACACTGGTTGTTTCGGCATGCGTCCTTGCCATGGTCGCGGCGTCGTTCGCCGCAAACGGCAAAGAGGTTTCGTACCAGAGCGGCGACGAAACCGTGAAAGGGATTCTCTACACGCCCGGAGGTAGCGGGCCGTTCCCGGGAATCGTCGTCATCCATGAATGGTGGGGCCTCAACGATTGGGTCAAAGAACAAGCGTCCAAGCTTGCCGACCAGGGATACGCTGCGCTAGCGGTCGATCTTTATCGCGGCAAAGTCGCAGACAATCCGAATACCGCCCACGAATTGATGCGCGGGGTTCCCGAGGACCGCGCCGCGCGCGATCTGCACGCCGCGGTTGAGTTCCTGAAATCTCAGACCAACGTCAAGAAGGACCGTATCGGCTCGATTGGTTGGTGCATGGGTGGCGGCTACTCGCTCAACGTTGCGCTTGCGGAGCCGACGCTCACCGCGGCGGTCATCAATTACGGACACCTGGCAACCGATCCAGCGGCGCTTCATAAGATCAATGCTGCGATTCTCGGAAATTTCGGAGGCCAGGACCAGGGCATTCCGCCCGAGGATGTGAAGAAGTTCGAGGAAGCACTGAAGAAGGACGGCAAGTCGGCGGATATCAAGATCTACCCCAACGCCGGACACGCGTTCGAAAATCCGAACAACAAGGGGGGCTACCGCGCAGATGATGCCGCCGACGCCTGGCAGCGCACTGTAAAATTTCTAAACGAAACTTTAAAAAAGTGAAACGAGAAGCCTGAAACACGCGAGATCGAGGCCAGCCGCTGCGAAACGGCTGGCCTTTTTCACGTGACTCTTACGCAGCTTTGTCGACGGAATGCGAAGGCAATTTCGATGCGAGCACGTCGATTCGCTTGATTTCAGGCGGCTGCGAGAGCAATTCCTGCGCATTCGCCATCAACGCGGACGCTACTGCGCCGGCCAGATGTGCTTGCCGTCCGGCTTCGTTCGGGAAAGCGTCGAAGATGCCGAAAGTCGATGGACCCAGCTGAATCCCAAACCAGGCCACCGTTGCCGGTTCCTGCTGCACCAGCGGAAGCCCACTGCGTAGAAAGTCAGCGACTACTTTCTCTTTTCCCGGCTTAGCTTCGAGCCGGACCCACAGCGCAACTTGCACGTTGTCAGACATGAAAGTAACTCCTTCTCTTGTGAAAAAATGGCGAGCGGTTCGACGAAGTGGAGCGGCTACTTCCGGGAAGCGGAGAAAGCTACAAATTCGATTGCTACTATCATAATGCACGATAGAAACTAACGGAGTTGGCTGAAGAGGCCGTAGCGTTTTTTGTTCCGGCTGCCTCGTCTCGGTGGAAAATTCCTTAAACGCCTCACCCACGGGCGACAAACTAATCACTCGAAACGGTTTTTGAGTAGGACCAATTTCTACTTGCCAGACGGTACTACTCTGGTTACTATGCAGTCCAACTCCGTCGCTCTTTTGATGTTGCCGTACCCCTTATGAACATCGGCGAGACCATCCGAAACTACCGACTGCAGAGAGGCATGTCGCAGGGCGATATCGAAAAGCGCACTGGACTGCTTCGCTGTTACTTGTCGCGGGTGGAGAACGGACATACCATCCCATCGCTCGACACGCTGGCCAAAATTGCCACGGCGATGGAACTTCCACTCTCGCAGTTCTTCTCTGACTCTGGCCACGCGAATGGCTCGAAGGGCTTACCCCAGCTCTCCGAAGACGAGGTTCGCTTTCTCAGCCAGATCCGTCGTTACTCCACCAGCCTCAATGACAGCGACCGCAAGCTGGTGTTGGCCATGGTGAAGAAGATGGCCTCGAGCGCGGCAAGATAGCTTTAGGCGCTTCTGGCTTTTAGCTTCTGGCTACTAGCAATCTCAAGCTTAGTACTACGGTTCTCTACCCGGCAGTTAGTTTCCAACTAGCCCCCCAAAGCTAGATGCCAGCAGCTAGATGCTTCCATTACTTTCGTACCGTCCCTTCGGTGTCCGCAAGGTATCTCCCCCAAACTTCAAAGCCTGCCTAAACTGATTTCTCGGAAGAGGCACGCCCCTTTGACCATTGATGAGGAATTGACGCACCTGGACTCGCTCCTTCGCCGTTTGAAGATTGAGTACGAGGTGTACTTCAACAATCCGACCAAGCGTCCTCCCACCGATCTGGAATGGAAGACGGTCGCCCTCATCCGCAAGCACTCGGATGGTGGCCGAATGAACTTCACACAGCGCTTCCGGTACAACGAAATGGCCCAGCGCTACGCGATTTACAGCGATCTGTGGCGCAAGAAGATGCGCATCCGTGAAGAAGGCTACCGCCGGCCGCAGGATGCGCTGCTTTCGGTGCAAGGCGTACGCAGCGTGGACGATCCGCTGCCAAAAGCGCATACCGTGTATGGCGTCGCGCCTCGCTCATTCACCATGGAATGCTCGGCGGCCGCTCCCAAGGAAGATGTGGAACGCCTCTACAATGCCCTGCTCGCCGCAAAGAAAAAGTCCGGCGAACCCGTCAGTGGCGACCTGAATTCTTTTTCCGCGTTCGTGAAGAAAAAAACCGACGAGATCCGCAAACAATACTCGTGCGAAAAAGTCGAATACTCTGTCGAACTGCACGATGGCCATGTGAAGCTGAAGGCCAAGGCAAAAACGTAAAAAGCTGGTCGTCAGGCTCCAGTCGTCGGTCTTCAGCCCCGCCCAAATTCCTGTCCCTAGTCCTCAACGATGACGATTCTCGAGCCTCGCTGGTGCGCAGGACTTTGCCGCCTTGCCTGACGACTGGCGACTAGCGACTGACGACTGTTAGAATTTCCCATTCTGCGGCAATCATCCCTTCTCCCAGCGAGGCGTCCCCATGGCGAAAATTCAGCGAGCCATTCTGAGTGTCACCGATAAAACTGGCCTGGTCGATTTTGCCCGCAAACTCGCAGGGATGAGTGTGGAATTGATTTCCACGGGAGGCACCTCGAAACTGCTGCGCGACTCCGGGATTCAGGTCAAAGACATCTCCGACCTCACCGGCTTTCCCGAGATGCTCGACGGCCGCGTAAAGACACTGCATCCCAAGGTGCACGGGGGCATTCTCCACAGGCGCGAGAATCCCACTCACCGTTCTGCGGTAGCGGAACACGGCATTCAGGCCATTGATATGGTGGTCGTCAACCTCTACGCCTTCGAGAAAACGGCCGCCAAGCCGGGTGTGCCATTTGAAGAGCTGGTCGAAAACATCGACATTGGCGGTCCTTCCATGATCCGCTCGGCTGCAAAGAATTTTCAGGATGTCGCGGTCGTGACTTCGCCCGCCGACTACGATGCACTGGCCGACGAGATGGCGAAGTCGGGCGGAGAGCTTTCCTCGGGGACCCACTGGCGTCTTGCGCAGAAGGCGTTTGCGACTACCGCGGCTTACGACTCCGCCATTGCTTCCACGCTCGAGCGCGTGAATTCGAACGGCCACTTTGAATTGCGTCCCGCCGCAGGCTTTCCCGCCACGTTGCGAATGTCATTCCAGAAAGTCATGGACTTGCGCTACGGAGAAAATCCCCATCAGAAAGCAGCGATGTACTCGGACAACTCCGGTTCCGGTGTTGCAAATGGACGGCAATGGCAGGGCAAGGAACTGTCCTACAACAACATCGTCGATCTCCAAGCCGCGTGGGATCTAGCCCAGGAATTTGAAGAACCCGTGGTGGCAATCATCAAGCACACCAATCCCTGTGGCACTGCTACGGGCAAGACTCTGCTCGAGGCGTACAAGAAGGCCCTCGAATGCGACCCGGTGTCCGCCTTTGGAGGAGTCATCGGCGTGAATCGCGTGATCGATGGAGCCGCCGCCGAGGAGATGGCCAAGCTCTTTCTTGAAGTAATCGCCGCCCCCGGCTTCGACGAGAACGCCAAATCCAAGTTCGCCTCCAAAAAGAATCTACGGCTGGTGGAGGTCGCCCCTTCAAATCAGAAGTGGACTTTGAAGAACGTATCCGGCGGGATGCTGGTGCAGGACGCCGACATCCGCCCACTCACCGACGCCGACCTCAAGGTGGTGACCAAGCGTCCGCCTACGCCCGAAGAAAAGCGGGCGTTGCTGTTTGGATGGAAGGTCTGCAAGCACGTGAAATCGAATGCCATCCTGTACGTTCGCGACGGTCAGACAGTGGGAGTAGGTGCCGGACAAATGAGCCGCGTGGATTCCTGCAAGATCGGCGCTATGAAGGCCCAGTTGCCCTTGAAAGGGACTGTGGCTGCTTCCGACGCCTTCTTCCCATTCCCCGACGGGGTCGAGGAAATTGCAAAGGCAGGATCGACCGCGATCATTCAGCCCGGCGGATCCGTCCGCGACCAGGAGGTCATCGAGGCAGCCGACCGGCATGGGATGGCGATGATCTTCACGGGCGTCCGACACTTCCGGCACTGAGACGGCGTTGGCCAAGACGAAACCGCGAGGGTATGTTTCGTAGTGGGTCAACTTGTCGCATCGCAGGAGACGAATCGACCAGTCCGCCGTGCCCAGCCTTGAAATGGCTCAAAGCCGCTTCAATGTCCCGCCAGTCCCTGTCCTTTGGTGGTTACTTTTGGCCTGAATCGGGAGGGCCCTTTCCTTGGGAATCGCCCATTCGCGGAGTACAATTCAAATACACCCACGCGCGGCGGTTCAGCATCTAAATCGCTGAGACTTTGGGATCTAAGGTATTTCATGAAGAGATATTCTTTTGCCGTTTTCGTGCTTCTGGCGGCCGCTGCTGCCAGTTTCGCGCAATCCGCCAGCGCCCCAGAGAGCGCGAAGCAGGCTGATCCGTCGGCCACGCACAAACCGGATAAGGCTGCCGCCTACTACCACTACACCCTGGCGCACATGTACGAGGAGCAGGTTGCGGTTTATGGCCGGAGCGATCTGGCGACCAAGGCGATCGAGGAATATCGCGCCGCCATTGAAGCCGATCCCGGTTCCGAATACCTGACCTCTGCCCTGGCGGAACTCTACGCAAAGACCGGTCGCATTCGCGACGCGGTGCTCGAAGCGCAAGACATTCTGAAGCGCGATCCCAACAATCTCGAGGCGCACAAGTTATTGGGCCGGATTTATCTGCGTTCGTTGGGCGACATGCAGTCTGGCAACAGCGGTTCCGGCAGCGTGCTCAAACTCGCCATCGAGCAGTACGAGCAGATCATCAAGATCGAGCCCGACAATGTCGACGACCACTTGCTCCTTGGCCGCCTGTACCGCATGAATAATGACCTGCAGAAGGCGGAGCGCGAGTTCAAACTTGCCGTGAAGTTGCAGCCCGATTCCGAAGAAGCAGTCACGACGCTGGCATACCTCTACAACGAGGAAGGCGACGCCACCCGCGCGGTTCAGGTGCTGAGTTCTGTTCCGGACGCGGGCCGTTCCGCGAAGATGTATTCGGCTCTCGGATACACGTACGAGCAACAGAAGCAATACAAGCAGGCCATCGACGCGTACCGGCGGGCCATTGAGCTCGATCGCGACAATCTCGACGCGATCCGGGGCCTGGCCGAGAACCTGATGAACGACGGCCAAACGGATGCGGCGCTGGAACAGTACAAGATCATCGCCGACGCAAATCCGGAAGATGCGCAAACCTACCTGCACATGGCCGAGATCTACCGCAAGAGCGGCAAGTTCGATCTCGCGCTCGAGAACCTGAAAAAAGCCGAGAGCATGGTGCAGGATTCCATCGAAGTCCCTTACAACATGGCAGCCGTTTATCAGGCGCAGGGGCGTTTCGATGAGGCCGCGCAGACTCTATCCGATCTGCTGAAGAAAACAGAGAAATCCGACAATAGCTACACGCAGGGCGAGCGCAACAACCGCGCTGTGTTCCTTGAGCGTCTGGGGACGGTCTACCGCGACCAGGATAAGTACAACGAAGCCATCGAAGCCTTCCGCAAGATGACTACACTGGGCGATGACAACGCGGTCCGCGGCTTCCAGCAGATTATCGACACTTATCGCGAAGCCAAGCAGTGGCAGCAAGCCACCATCGTGGCTAAGGAAGCTACGCAGAAACTGCCCAACGATCGCGGCCTGCAAATGGTGTATGCCGCCCAGTTGGCCGACACGGGCGCCCCCGACAAGGCTCTCGCCGAAGTGCAGTCGATGCTTAAGGGCAAAGGCGACGACCGCGACGTCTACATCACGCTCGCGCAGATGAATACCCGTCTCAAGCGCTGGGACGATGCGCAGAAAGCGCTCGACAAAGCCGAACAACTGTCCTCCAAGCCCGACGACAAGGAATACGTCTATTTCCTGCGTGGCTCGAGCTTTGAGCGGCAGAAGAAATACGAGCAGGCTGAAGAGATGTTCCGCAAGGTGCTGGCCAGCGATCCGCAGAACGCCATGACCCTCAACTACCTGGGCTACATGCTGGCGGACCGCAACATGAAGCTCGAGGAAGCCCTTGGCTTGGTGAAAAAAGCCGTCGAGCTCGAGCCTTCGAACGGCGCCTACATGGATTCGCTCGGCTGGGTCTATTTCCGGATGGGCAAGTACGACCAGGCGGAACAAGAATTGGTGAAGGCCTCACAGCGGATCGGCACTGATCCCACCGTTCACGATCATCTGGGCGACGTTTATCAGAAAACCGGGCGGCTGAAGCAGGCTGTTGCACACTGGGAGCGCGCAGTCGCTGAATGGAATAAGACAGTCGGCCCCGAAATCGACACCGATAGCTTCGCCAGCGTGCAGAAGAAACTGGAATCCGCAAAAGTCCGGCTCGCGAGGGAACAGTCGGAAAAGCCGTAAGTTCGAGTTTCAAAGTTTCATAGTTTCAACGTGGAATTCCAGTCCTTGAAACTCTGAAACTTTGAAACTATTCTTTTTGCATGCTCGCTGATTACGCGGTGCGCGTAGAGCAATCGCGCGGTCGCCGCCACCCCGAGCCGCAACATCCCTACCGCAACGACTTCCAGCGCGACCGTGACCGGGTTGTCCACGCGCGTGCCTTCCGCCGCCTCGAAGCCAAGACCCAGGTTTTCACCCGCCGCTACTCCGATCACTTTCGCAACCGGCTGACCCACACGCTTGAGGTTGCGCAGATTGCGCGCACTCTTGCGAGCGCCCTGCACCTGAACGTTGATCTGGTCGAGGCGCTGGCTTTGGTCCATGACATCGGGCATCCTCCGTTCGGGCACGCAGGCGAGAAGGCTCTGGACGCGATCATGCGGAAGCAAGGATTCTTCTTCGACCACAATCTCCACGCGCTGCGCATCGTCGAAGATTTTGAGATTCGCTACGCTGCATTTCGCGGCCTGAACCTGACCTTCGAAGTCCGCGAAGGCATCATCAAACACTCGCGCGATTACGATCCGAAAGGCTTTCCGGAGCTTGCCGAGTATGCTCTGGACCAGCGCCCTCCGCTCGAGGCCCAACTCATCGACCTCGCCGACGAAATCGCCTACAACAGCGCCGACTTGGACGACGGCTTTGAAGCGCACCTGCTTTCTCTCGAGCAGATCCGGGAGGGCGTACCCGTCTTTGAACGCTACTTTCAGGAAGTCGACGACCTTTATCCGCAGGCGGCCGATAAACTGAAATTCAACGAGACCATCAAGCGCATGCTCGATCGCATGGTTGGCGACCTCATCCGAAATACCGGCCGCCGGATTCAGGAAAGCTGCATCGCCACGCTCGAAGATGTGAGACGCCTTCCCGAGCGCCTCGTCTCCCTGAGCACCGAAGTTGAGGAGGAACGGCGCGCCACCAAGAGCTTCCTTTACGAACACTTGTACTTCAGCCCGTCTCTATCCGACGAGAAAGACGACGCGGAGATGGTGATCGCCTCCTTGTTTCGCTACTGGATGGACAGGCCAACCGACCTCCCTCATCAATACCAGGAGAAGGCGGAGCAGGAGCCCCTGCCCCGGGTGATCTGCGACTATATCGCCGGCATGACCGACCATTTCATTTACGAGCAGTACGACAAGTTCTGCGCCCGATGAGAGCGACCCACAAGTGCCATTTGCAGCCCACCGCGTCCGTATTAGCCTGTGAGTTCTGGAACAATCCGCCGAGTGACCGGTCGAGCCGCCTTCGAGGAGATCATCCCAATATGATTTTTAGCGTCCGCCATCATCGAATTCCATTGTTGGCGAGGTTGTTGCTGCTCTCGCTTCTGGTAACCGGTTGCGGTGCGCGTCTTGCCCAGACCCAATCCAAGGATGACCCGGAGACAGCCGCGTTACGCCAGCACGCTTTGCAACTGTATCGCGACGGCAAATTCGTCGACGCTATGCCCCTGCTCGAGAAACTATCGGGCGTTAATCCGTCGGACTTCGTCGTCAAGGAGCACTGGGCCTATTGCGTCCTCGAGTATTCAAAGACTCTCACCAACCCGGAGGAGCGCAAGGCGGCCCGTCGTAAAGCTCGCTCTCTCGGGGTTGAAGCCAAAAAACTGGGCGATGAAGGAGAACTGATACAGGTTCTGCTCTCGATCCCCGAAGATGGGTCCGACCTGAAATTTTCCGAGCGCGTCGACGTCGACGAAGCCATGAAGGCCGCCGAAGCCACTCGTGCCAAGGGCAACCTCGATCAGGCGCGCCAGGGTTATCTTCGCGTGCTCGAGCTTGATCCCAAGAACTACGACGCCACCGTCTACGTGGGCGATGTCTATTTCTCAGAGCGCGCTTACAACAGCGCGGCAGAATGGTTCGCCAAAGCCATCAAGCTCGACCCCGACAAAGAGACAGCGTACCGCTACTGGGGCGACGCACTCGGAGAGTCTGGCAAGAACGACGAGGCTCGCGAGAAATACATCAATGCCGTGATTGCAGAACCGTACATCCGTCCACCCTGGACCGCCCTTCGCCGCTGGGCAGACCGCGTAAACCAGCCATTCAACGCCATCATTCTGCAGAACAAATCCACTGCACAGACAACGCCGGACAAGCCGGTCAAGCTGGATGAGCAGCCCCTCAAGGAAGGGAATCAGGAAGAGGCGGGCTGGAATGCCTATGAGAAGGTTCGTCAGAACTGGAAGGCAGCGAAATTCAAACAGCAATTTCCGAACGAACCCGCATACCGCCGCACTTTGAAGGAAGAGGCCGAGGCTCTGGACGCAATGGTCGCCGTCCTCGCTCCCGACGCAGCATCACTCAAGAAAGCCGAGAAAATGGACGCCTCCCTTCTCGCCCTGGTTCAGATTGACCACGATGGCCTACTGGAGCCTTTTGTCCTGCTCAACCGCGCCGATCCGGAAATTGCGAAGGACTATCCCGCCTACCGCGCCGCCCATCGCGACAAGCTTTACCAGTACATGGACAAGTACGTCCTCGCGAAACCTAAATCTTAGGGTGTGTGGTCCACTACAGATTCTGAGAAACGAGTTCTCTCATGCCGGGCCTTGGGCGCGATTCAGCCCTTTGAACTCCCATTGCGCCGCCGCTGCTTTCGCTTTACCATCGCCTTAGCGTGGCGACCATAAAAAACACTCCTCACCTGAAAGACCGGCTGGTGTCGGCTGCGCCGGTCGAGGACGATTCCTCGTTTGAGCTAAAGCTGCGTCCGCAAAAGCTCTGCGAGTTCATTGGTCAGGACAAGGTCAAAGAAAATCTATCCATCGCCATCGAGGCGGCCCGATCGCGTGGCGAAGCTATGGACCACGTCCTGCTCTATGGTCCACCCGGGTTGGGAAAAACCACGCTGGCGAACATCATCGCCAATGAATTGGGCGTCGCGTTCCAGCAGACTTCGGGCCCCACGCTGCAAATCAAGGGCGATCTGACAGCGATCCTGACCAACCTGCAGGCGAAGCAGGTACTGTTCATCGACGAAGTTCACCGCTTGCAGCCCGCGCTCGAGGAAATTCTCTACTCAGCACTGGAAGACTATAAACTCGACATCATCATCGGACAGGGCCCCTCGGCGCGCACCCACACCATGGATGTGCAGCCCTTCACCTTTGTCGGCGCCACCACGCGCGCCGGGCTGCTTTCCGCGCCGCTCCGCTCCCGTTTCGGCATCATGCTGCGCCTGGAGTTCTACACGCACAAGGATCTGCGCATTATCGTGGAGCGGTCGGCCGAAATCCTGGGCGTTGCCGTGGATGACGAAGGAGCCAACGAGATTGCCAGCCGTTCGCGAGGCACCCCGCGAATTGCCAATCGCCTTCTTCGCCGCGTTCGCGACTACGCGCAGGTTCGCGGCGGAGGCAAGATCGACAAGCGTACCGCCGAAGCCGCTCTGCAGATGCTGGAAGTGGACCGCCACGGGTTTGACGAAGTCGATCGCAAGCTGCTGCTGACCATCATCGAGAAATATCAGGGCGGTCCGGTTGGGGTGAACACATTGGCGGCTGCGCTGGCCGAAGAGCCGGACGCCATCGAAGAAATTTACGAGCCTTTTCTGATCCAGATTGGCTTCCTGAACCGCACTCCTCGCGGTCGAGTTGCGACGATGCTGGCGTACGAGCACTTCGGAATCACGCCGACCCGCCGGCAGACTTCACTCTTCTAGCTCACCCCAACCGTCCCGCTCCGCACCTTCCCGTGGTGAAAAGTGTGTACCGGAGAGGACATGGAGGAGGACGGAGGTAGATCTGAAATCCTCAGTGTCCTCTGTGCCTTCTGTGGTGAAAGCTTTCTGCCGATGAAAGAAGACGATTGGTTCCCGATTCATTTCGTTCGGAATGACAAGACCCAGGGATGTACCTGGCCTTACACTTTCGTTCCCCACGAAATCTTGGGAAGCGTCCCCCTATGGTGTATCGTGTCTGGTTTCATCCCGTGGGGGCGGGATGCATGGCGGACCTATCTTGTCTCTGGGACGGTTGCTCCGGGTGCGCGGGCTTTCTTCACGACTGGCGGTAGCGGCTGTGCTTTGCGCTCTCGCTGCTGTGCCAGGAGCCACTCACGCGGCCTCCCAAACGCAGGTCGCCAGCGCTCAATACAACGGCGCAGCGCCATCGGTTCAGCAGAAGCCCTCCGCGCCGCAATCGCAAGACCCTCAGGTTCAGCAGCCGATCGCGCCCAGCGCCCTGGGGCCGCCCGCGATCTCGATTCCACGCCTCACGCGCGAGCCGTTCCTGAGGGACTTTCTCACCATGAAAGCCGCCGGCGAAGTCGCGTCGCAAATGACGAAAGTCTCCGGCTTCGTTCAGCGCGACCCGCACGATGGTGCTCCTGCATCGCAGCGCACCGATGCCTACCTCGGCTATGACGAGAAGAATCTTTATGTTGTCTTTGTGTGTTTCGACCACCCCGGCCAAGTGCGCGCGCACGAGGCCCGGCGCGAAGACGTGGGCGATGACGACACGGTTGAGGTCATGCTCGATACCTTTCACGATCGGCGCCGCGCCTATGCTTTTCAGGTCAATCCGCTCGGCGTGCAGTGGGACGCGATCTGGAGTGAGGTTCCTCACGAAGAGGTCAGCGGAAACTTCGATACTTCTTTTGACACTCTCTGGTATTCCGAGGGCGAGGTCACGGCGCAGGGCTATGTCGCCTGGATGGCCATCCCTTTCAAGAGCCTGCGCTTCCCTCCGGCTGCCGAGCAATCCTGGGGGATCATCCTGTATCGCGGCATCATTCGCGAGAATGAGAACGCCTTCTGGCCCGAAGTTTCCCAACGCTTCGAAGGCAGGCTGGCGCAAGCGGCCACCCTGACTGGACTCGAGGGCATCTCTCCCGGTCGCAATATTCAGCTCATTCCCTATGGCCTGCTGAATTCGTTCCGCGACCTAGACGCCCGCAATCCCGCCGACCCCCACTTTGAAAACCGGGCGATCGGCGGCACCTTCGGGCTTGATTCCAAGATTGTCCTGAAAGACAGCCTCGTGCTCGACCTGACCGCCAACCCCGATTTCAGCCAGGTGGAATCCGACGAGCCGCAGGTCACCGTGAACCAGCGCTTCGCCGTCTACTTTCCGGAAAAGCGTCCCTTCTTCATCGAGAATGCCGACTATTTCCGGACGCCGATCGATCTTTTCTTCACACGCCAAATCGTAAACCCGAGTTACGGCGCAAGGCTTACCGGCAAACTGGGACCGTATTCTTTAGGAGTGCTGACCGCCGACGACCGTGCCCCCGGTCTCACCGTCGCTCCTTCCGACCCTCTCGCCGGCTCGCGGCAATATTTCACCATCGCCCGCGTGAGCCGCGACATCTTCAAGCAATCCAGCATCGGCGCCATCTATACCGACGAGGAGTATCCGGCGGCCCACGGCTTTAACCGCATCGGCGGACTGGACAGCCGGATCAAACTCTCGCCCAGTTGGACCGCGACCCTGCAATCGGTGGTCAGCTCCACGCAATTCGCAAGCGACGGCTATCGCGCGGGCCCTGCGTCCTACGTCGATACCACCTATTCAGGAGTGCATACCACCTACGAAGGCACCTACAAGGATGTGAGCCCGGGATTTCTCAGCTTGCCGGGATTCGTGAACCGCGTTGACATCCGCGACGTCGCCAATCAGTTCGACTATCGTTTTCGCCCGAAAGACGGCCCGCTGGTGTCCTGGGGACCGTCCATGCACACCGACTGGGTCTGGGCTCACGACGGAACGCGCCTCGACCTGCTCACAGATCCCAGCCTGAATTTCCGGTTCAAGGGACAGAGTTTTCTCGGGTGGTATCCGTACACCGACCTTCACGAACGGCTTCGGCCGGTCGACTTCGCATCCCTCACTGCGAATCATGACTATCACGAGCACTACAGCTCCATGATTTTCGGCACCAGCTACCTGAAATGGCTTGTGCTGCAGGGGTACTACCAGTGGGGGAACAACATTAATTTTGTTCCGCCCGTGGCGCAGACGCCTCTCGCATGCCCGGGCGCTGCCGGAATTGCGTTTACATCCTGTCCGCCATTTCTGGCTCGCTCCGATGACGCAAGCCTGACTGTCTCCGTGCGCCCGATTTCCTCTCTGCGCATCGACAACACATACCTTTTCTCTCGACTCCGCGATCGCGACAGCGCGGCCGCCATCTTCAACAATCACATCATTCGCACGAAGTGGAACTGGCAATTCAATCGCGAGCTTTCCTTCCGCATGATCCTGCAGTACACGGCGACGCTGGCGAATTCCTCTTTTACCTCGCTGCCCACGACCAAACAGTTCAATGCGGATTTCCTGCTGACGTACCTGATCCATCCCGGCACAGCGATTTACGTCGGGTACAACAGCGACCTGCAGAACATCGATCCTGCGCTGCAATTCGCTCCCACCGGCGGACTCCTGCGCACGCGCGATCAGCTGATCAACGACGGGCGCCTGTTCTTCGTGAAGCTCTCTTATTTATTTCGATTCTGAGGAGGTGTCGGCTCAGTTCAGCGGAAATTCGCGCTGCGGAACTTCTGGCGAAAATCCAACCCATCGAGCTTGATGATGCGGCACATCTCGTGGAGGCGGGACCGCATCCGCTCCCCGATCCGGTCGCCCAGCGTCTCTTCCCGCACGGCCGCGCGCACGGCGGAAAGCGACCCGTTGGCTCCGGCCGCGGGACGGTCATCGAAATTGGTCGTGATGATGGTGGTGCGGTTGTTGTTGTAGCGCGTGTTGAGAATAAGGCTCACGGTGTCCCAGACCCATTCGGTCGGCTTCACCGCGCCGAGTTCGTCGAGAAAGAGCACCTCGACGTCAAACACGGGACGCAGCACATCGAGTTCGGTAGCCTGCACCGAGGCGTTGTAGGAATTCTGAATCTGCTTCAGCAGTTCGCGGTAGTCGTAAAAAAGGCACGCCACGCCCCGGCCCTGGATCAGTTCCTTAATAATCCCCACGCCCAGGTGAGTCTTGCCGGTCCCAATCGCGCCGATCAGCAAGAGTCCGGTCCCGTCATTCGGGTCATACTCCTGAGCAAACTTTGAGGCCGCAATGTGCGCCATCGCCAGCGAGGGATGGGCCCCCGGAAAATCGGTCGTAAAGCTCGGCAACTCGCAGTGTTCGTACCGCTTGGGAATGCGGGCCGCCTCCAGCAGCGACTGTGCCCGAGCTTTCAGGCGGCAATCACAACGCGCAACCCGCCGGTCGCCGTTCTGGATGACGCTCTTCCATCCTGTGCCGTCGCAGAGCGGACAAACTTCCGCGGAAACCTTCATGGACAAATGCATTCCCTCTCCTCTGACTCTGCACCCCTCGGCTAAGATCGCGCAAGTCCTAATGCGATGTCCACTGTGTACAACCTGTGAAGCTCACCGCGCCCCTGTGGACAACGGTGGAAATCCGAAATAAAGACCAACTCGTGAGCTCGGAAAGCGGCGGAGCGGCGGAATTCATTAGCCAGCGGGTAGCGCTGGGGAAAAGTCAAACCAATCGTCAGCCCCGTAAGGGCGACACTCCGGTGCAGAGTGTTAACCCGCTAGCCCTGCGCCAGAAGCGCAGCAATGTACTTCTGAGTAATCGTAGAATCAAACTGATCACCTCCACACCCCAAACTCGGCGCCAATCAACGTTTTCGCGGGGAACACGCGCTCCCTCCCCATCGACTGCAAGAACCATGCGGCTCTGCGGAGTTATTCACAGTTGACATCCAGCAAACTAGGGGCAAAATAGCTGCCATCAGGATTCCGCCTCGGCAAGTGCGCATCACCTCCCCCGGAATTGGCTGGGGCAGACTGGAATTCTGCCTAGGAGAGAGAATGAACAAAGCTGATCTCGTGGACCGCATCGCGGGCGCCTGTGAAATGAGCAAGACGCAGGCGACGACAGCGATCGACACCGCCGTGGACAGCATTACCGCTGCCCTCAAAAAGGGAGACCGGGTAGCTTTGATTGGATTCGGCACTTTCTCGGTTTCGCAACGCAAGGCCCGCAATGGACGGAACCCGCAAACCGGTGCCACCATCAAAATTGCCGCTCGTAGAGTCGCGAAGTTCACCCCGGGTGCTGAACTGAAGAAAGCGGTCAATAAGAAGTAACCTAGACAAGCTCAGGTTCGTCAGCGGCAGGAGGTCGGTCCTGCCGTTTTTCTTTTTTAGCGGAGGCGCGGGAGCAACGAACCGGTCCGATTGCGGTACGCATCGTACTCCGGGCCGAACTGGCTGGTCAGCAACGCCTCTTCCCGCCGCGACTTCAGCCAGTGCCCCACAATAAATATCCCGGCGCCCACGAGTACCCGCCACTCTCCCACGAACAAGGCCGTGCCCACCATGGCGAGCGCAATGCCGCTGTAGATCGGGTGGCGTACGCGCGCGTAGGGACCGGACTGAATCAACTGGTGGCCTTCCTTGAGTGTGACGCGCGAACTCCAGAACTTTCCCAGGTGGACGCGCGCCCAGACTGAGAAGCCAAGTCCCGCGATGGCCATGATCAGGGCTACAACCCGCCCCGCCTCCGAATCCGGCACGAACCGGCGGTCGAGCGCGCCCAAATGAGAAGCACGCGCAAAGATTAGGAAACCTCCAAACCCAAGCACAATTGCGGTCAGAAGGCGTTGCGTACCCGATTCGCCGCGCTCGTTGCGTCGTACGCCCCAGGCGCTGACGATCCAGTAGAGAAGCCACGCCATCCACAAAGTGGTAACAGTCTGCCAGGATAGGAAATCGGGCAATGTTCGCTCCCGGGCCCTTCGGCCGCTGTTTCTGAAAAGCTTACGCTCTCTTGCAAGCTCCATACAATCAGCAGCTTGCACCGTTGCTGAATCCCGGGTCATTCCTGTAGAATCAAAAGGTTCGAATCGAGGACTTGATCAATATGAAGGCAGCCATTCATCCCGCGTACGAAGAAATTCGCGTAATGTGCGCATGCGGCAATAGCTTTACGACCCGGTCGACTCATAAGGGCGACCTGCACGTGGAAATCTGCTCCGCCTGCCATCCTTTCTTCACCGGTAAGCAGAAACTGCTGGATACCGCCGGCCGCGTGGAGCGTTTCCGCCGCAAGTACGCGAAAAGCGACGCCGCCAAGGCGGAAGCCGCGAAGACTGAAACCGCGAAGAAGTAACGTTTCGCGATTCTCCGGAAGATCGAAGCCCTCGCCCGCGCGGGGGCTTTCTGTTGCATACGCAAGCTAGAATACTGACGTGCGCAAGTATTGGGACAAGCCGCCCGACCAAAGACTCGCAGCCGAGCTTCCGCCGGTGCCGGCGAAGCTTCGTCTGGACACAGTCGAGATCGCTCCTGCGACGGTTCTTGCGCCGATGGCCGGTGTCACCGATACCGTCTTCCGCCGGTTCATTCGCAATCTTTCCGGCTGCGGATTGATCATGACCGAGTTCACCTCGGCCGACGGCGTGCTGCGCCACAAAGACAAGAAGGCCAAGCGCTACCTGCACTTTTACGAAGACGAGCATCCGATCTCGGCGCAACTTTTCGGAAGCAATCCGGAAGTGATGGCGGAGGCGGCCCGCATGGTGGAGGGCCTCGGATTCGACCTGGTCGATTTGAATCTTGGGTGTCCCGCCAAGAAAGTCGTGAAGTGCAATGGCGGATCCGGCCTGTTGCGCGACCTGCCTGCCATCGGGAAAATCTTCGAGGCCGTTCGGGCGGCAGTGAAGATCCCCTTCACCGTGAAGTTCCGCGCAGGGTGGAACGACCAGGAAATCGTGTGTGTCGAACTAGCCAAGCTGGCGGAGAATTGCGGCTTGTGCGGTGTCGCCCTGCACGCCCGTACGCGCGAGCAGGGTTACAGCGGCAACGCGCGCTGGGAGTGGATCGCAGCCGTGAAGGATGCGGTCAAAATTCCGGTCATCGGCAACGGCGACATCCGCACGCCCGAAGATGCCTGCGCCATGATCGCGCAAACCGGCTGCGACGCCGTGATGATCGGCCGGACGGCGGCTTCGAACCCCTGGATTTTCCGCCAGATTGAGCAGTACACCGCGACCGGGCGCTACGATCAGCCTGCAGAGTCGGATCGCTATGCCATGATCCGGACCTATTTCAGCATGTTGATTGAAGAGAAGTTCCCGGATGCTCCCGGAAAGATGAAGCAGTTCGCGTCGTGGTTTACGCACGGCGTTCCCGGCGGGGCGGGTCTCAGGAAGGCGATTTACGAGGCGCGAGAAGACCGCGAGATTCTGAAACGCGTCGAGGACTTCTTCGAAGCGCGACTACAGACTGTAGCCCTTGGTGATCCCCACTCTTCTGCCAGAGCAGACGTAAGCACAGACGCCGTCGTCAGCGAACAGACCACTGCGTTCCAGACTTCGCAGGCAGATTAGCTACGTGAGCGAGCAAATGTTTCAAGTCGGGAGCGAAGCTTTTGTCGCACAAGACTCTCCCGAGGGTCGATATAGCGCGTTCTTCGAAGACGATTGTGAAACGGGCTATTTCTACGCCCTCGATCTCAGTCAACCTGACGCAATGATTCTCGATGCGGTCCACATCTACAACGTCAAAAACATCGTTGACCGAGATAAGCCTTCTATTCTTTGCATCGTATGGTCAGAAGACGGAAACAAATGTGCGCTTCTGATCAATGATTACCCTCACGCAGCTTTTGATTTCGTGGCGAAGCGAGGCTACTGCCGCACGAACTTTCCCAATTTCTCCCATCCGGGCAAAGACGGTTGGTTGAGGTCCGATCATAGCTGGTCTGATGATGCGGTGGCGTGGCTGGATAGTGAGAAGTAGTATCTAGCCGAGACCTGTTGCGCCTACTTTCGTGAAAGCGAGCGGTAGTTCATTGCTCTGCGCACGCCGGCCCGAAATCCCAAACCACGAATCTACACTGGCTGCAGATCCGTGTCCGGAGCCGGATATCCGAGAATTCGCAGCATCGCGACCACCTGGCCTTTGTGGTGGAACGCGTGGGTTATGACATGCAGCAAGATGAAGGCCGGACTGCGGAGTTCGCCGCCCCAATCCACCGGACGCTTGGCCAAGGTTGTGTTCAGTTCTACTTCCGTGAGGCTGCCCACGTAGGCTTGCGTCGCTTTTTGTATACGACCCTTGGCAGCTTGTAAGGCTGCCATCGTTTGGCAATCTTCTTCAGACCAGCCATCAAAGGGTTCGTTCTGCAAATCGTGAACCCAGCCTTCCTCACAGGTCAGAATGTGTACAAGTTGCTTCCAGACTGTCGCATGGCCGAATCCTACAATCGGCTTGCGACACAGCGCGTCGGGCATAGTTGCGACATGGCGCAGTAAGAGGTCCATCCGTTCGTGCGTTGTCGTGTGTAGCTCGAGGATTGCGTCCTTAGTGAACATCATTTACCTCTGGACCGGAGTCGATGCTTTCAATTTGCCTGCGCCGTCCTGCTCCACATACGCCCAAGGCACCGCGTCGTCGTGGGTGAATACGGTCAGCCACCGTTCTGCCAGAGCCTGCTCGTAGTACCGCTTCTTGCTGTCGATCGTGTCGATGGGTGACAGATCGAACGCCATCACCCAGGTCAGATCGATGTGCGCGCTGGTGGGAATGAGGTCGGAGATGTAGCAAGCCGTTTTGCCGCCGGCGGTCACGACTACCGCCTGCATATTCATCGTGTGGCCCGGAAAGACGCGCACGGAAATCCCCGGCGCAATCTCCTGATCGCCACGCAGCAGCTGCATCTGCCCACTTTCAATCAGCGGATTGTAGTTGTCGCTGATGTAGCTGATGGCGTCCCGGAGATGCTGCTCCTGTCCGTGTCGCCATTCGCCTTCCTGCACGTAGTACTTAGCCTTCGGGAAGGTGGGCACCACGCGATCGCCCTTGCGCATCGTGTTCCACCCGCTGTGATCGAAATGCAGGTGGGTGTTGATGACGATGTCGATTTCGTCGGGCGCAACCCCGGCCGCCTGAAGGTTCTCGAGCAACTTCGCCGGCTGGCCGTAGACCTTGACCATTTTTTCCGGAAGCTTGTTTCCGATGCCCGTCTCCACCAGGATGTTCTGCGAGCCGGTGCGGATCAGCAGCGAGTTGAGTCCTGCGGTGATGAAGTTTCTTTCATCGGCGGGCGCCTTTCGCGACCACATAACCTTTGGAACCACGCCGAAAAAAGCGCCTCCGTCCAGCGGATACGTTCCGTCGGAAACAATGCTCAATTCGAAATCGCCTAGCGCCATTTTTCGCACGAGGACCTCTATTTCAATTCCCGCTCGAAATGTTCTTCGATCAGCTGGAACAGGTGGGTCCGCGCGGCCTGCCCGGCAATGCCGTGCGTCTTGTTGGGATAAATCATCAGCCGGAAAGGCTTGTCGGCTTTGATGAGCGCATTAATCATCTGGATGCTGTTCTGAAAGTGCACATTGTCGTCGCTTGTTCCGTGTACCAGAAACAGAGCCCCATGCAGCTGCCCGGCAACTTTCGGGATGGCTCCCTGCTCGTAGGCCTTCGCGCTCTCCTTCAGTAAGCCGAGATAACGCTCGGTGTATATGCTGTCGTAATTGCGTGCATCGGCTACCGGCGCGACCGCGACCCCGGCCTTGAAAGCGTCCGAGTGTGTCATGCCGTAAAGCGTCATCGTTCCGCCGCCCGACCATCCCCAGAAAGCCACACGGTCTTTGTCGAGTTGCGGATACTGCGCCAGCAATTGCTTGATGGAGTCCAGCTGATCTTTCAGTTCGATCACACCGTACTGGTGATAGATGCTCGCGCTGAACGTTCGTCCGCGATGCGGCGTGCCGCGATTATCGACCGAGAACACCGCGAAGCCCTTTCGCAGAAGAAGCTCATGAAACAGATAGGTCGTGCCTCCCCATTCGTCGAGCACTACCTGGCCGGCGGGTCCGGAATAGACATAAGTAACTAACGGAATCTTCCCGCCAGGCGTGCCTTCGGGAAGCAAAAGCTGCCCGTGCAATGTGGTTCCGTCGTCCGCCTTGAAGTCCAAAAACTTCTGCGGTGCGAGGCCAATGTCGCCGATGCTGCGGGATTCCCAGACGCTGCTGCACGGGCCGTCCCCCGCACACAGCGACCACTTCGGCGGCGTCGAAGCATTCGAGTATCGGTCCAGCCAATGCTTCGCGTCGTCTGCAAACGACGCATTGTGCCAGCCCTCCGACTGCGAAAGTCGCCGAACCTCTCCCCCATTCAGCCCCACCGAAAACACGCCCTTCCTCCGGGGATCCCCCTGGTTTGCGGTGAAGTACACCGCATTCTCATCTGCGGCCTCGACCGACAGAACTTCGTAGTCTCCTTTTTCAAGTTGCCGTTCCAGCTTGGCATCCGCGCTCAGCGGATTCTGCTTGTCGAAGCTGTACAGGTAAAGATGGGTGTACCCGTCCCGCCAGCTGGACCAAAGGAAGCGATCGCCGGACTTCAAGATGCGGAAGACGTCGTCGACATCGACCCAGCTGCCCGGGCTCGATTCGGTCAGCACTTTGCGGGTATGTCCGGATTTTGCATCGATGAAGTACAGGTCCATCGTGTCCTGCGCGCGGCTCAAAACTTGCGCCCAGAGGATCCCTTCCCGCACCCATCCAAAACGTGGAATATAGATGTCCGTGTCTTTGGTGAGCGAAATCCACTTCGGCTTGCCGCCCTTAGCAGACACGACTCCCAGCCGCACCTCCGGGTTCGGATCGCCCACCTTCGGATATTTTTCCTGCTCGACCTTGGGATGCGTGGGCAGCCAGTCGGTGATCGGGTAGGTCGGTACCTGCTTCTCGTTCATCTGCAGGAACGCGATCTCCTTGCTGTCGGGCGACCAGAAATAGTTGCCGCGTACGCCCAGTTCTTCTGCGTATACCCAGTCCACCTCGCCGTTCAGGAGGTTCTCGTCGGTATCGTCGGTAAGCTGGCGCCCGTTCTGAGCAGCCAGCGGTTGCACGTAGAGATTGTGCTTGCGCAAGTAGGCGACGTGATTGCCGTCCGGAGAGAACTTGGGATCTTGGCTCGCATCCGGCGATGAGGTGAACTGCACCGCAACCCCATTTTCCAGGTTGTACATCCAGAGCTGTCCACTTGAATCGAACAGCAAAGACTTGGAATCCGGACTCCACACGTAAGCCGCGACGTGGTACCGGGTGACCCGCTCTTTCTCGCGCTCGTCCTTGATCTTGTTGGCATCGGGTGCCAGGCTTGCAAGCTTGGCTTCGCTGACCAGGACTTTTTTTTCGCCGCTCGCCGTATCGACGTACCACAACTGGCCGTGCTCGCCCGCATTATCGCGCGCCACGAAGGTCAGTTTCTTTCCATCCGGGCTCCACTGGACAGCTTCAGGCGCTCGTCCGGTGATTCCACCCTCCGCGAAGATAGACTCAATTGTTAACGGCTCCTTCGAACTGTTCGGCGCCGTACTTTGGGCAAAGCTGGCAGACGCAAGATTCCATACCAGGATCAGAAGGACACAAAGGCGTTTCAATAGCGTTCTCCCGAAAGCAAAAATTCAGTTTCGTGCGGCAGACCGGAAAGTTTACACCGCTGCCCCGTCACCCGGCTGTGAGCGGGAATTATGAAGCCCGAACCCGACTTCTTGCAGTCATCTCGACCCTTAATCGAAGCTTGCGCGCGCGTCGTGCTTTCACGCACAATCATCGCTCTCAAGAAGGAGATATTCATGAAGGTGGATCGCCTGAAACTTGATTGGCTGGTGAAGACGCTATTCATCGTCATCGCTGTACTTCTGGGAATCATTGCCTTCCGACCCGCCGTCGCGCCGCCTGTGGTGAACGCCCAGGCTGCCGAGGGGTACCCGTTTTACATCGAACCTGGCGTCTCGATGCTCCGCGCCCCCGACGGCAGTCGCCAGGTGTACGGCAAGGTAGTTGTCGACCTGCGCAACGGCAAAATTTGGGGATTCCCCACCCTGACCGCCGACTCCCCGTATCCCGTCGATCAGGTCAATAGCACCCCGCCGACGTCTCACCCCTTCCTGCTGGGAAAATACGCATTCGGCGACACCGACAAATAGGACCGTGCCAACAACCCGACGCGGGCCCCAGGGGCGCGCGTCCTGTGGCGCTAACCTGGCCCATCTGAACCATCACTTCCCGCGCGGAACTCCTGCAATTCCGGCCCTCAGCCCCAGGGACGGCCAGTCCCTGCGTGCTAAAATGATTCCATTCCATGTTGCAGGACCTTCAAAACCTGATGGAAATCCAGGTTGCTGACAAGGAAATCCTGCGCTTGAAAGAAGAAGTGGCCGCGCTTCCCAAGCGCGTGGCCGTCATCGAAGCCAAGCTGGCTAACACGAAGGCCAATCTCGAGAAGGCCAAAACCGCCTCCAAGGCCGACGAGGCCGCGAAGAAGAAGTACGAAACCGCCATTCAGGACCTGCAGGGCAAGACTTCCAAGTACCGCGACCAGTCGTTGGCCGTCAAAACCAATGACCAGTACCGCGCGCTGATGCAGGAAATCCAGTTCGCCGAGCAGGAAATCCGCGCCAACGAGGACAAGATCCTCGACCTGATGGTCAACGCCGAGGCGCGCGAAAAAGACGTAAAGGCCGCCGAGGCCGAGTTGAAGGCGGAAACCGCCGAAATCGAAAAAGAAAAAGAGCAGGCCCGCCTGCGCACTGCCGAAGACGAAAAACTTCTCGCCGAATGGAACGGCAAGCGCGACAAACTACGCGGCGGCGTGAGCGCTGACCTCCTGCGCCACTACGAGCGCGTGATGAAGTTTCGCGGCTCTGGCATCTCCGAGGTTCGCGATCAGAAATGCATGGCCTGCCAGGTCATGCTGCGCCCGCAGACCTATAACGAGGTCCGCTCCGGACAGAAACTGATCGAGTGCGAGTCCTGCCAGCGCCTGCTGTATTTCAATCCGGAAAACGAAGCCAAGATCGAGCGTACGAACTTCACCACCAAGCGCCGGGCCCGCCCCAAGGCAGATTCCCAGCAGGCCTGGTTCTACCACCCCGCCTTCGGAGAGATCGGCGAAGCGTTTCTGGCCTTCGTGAACGCCGCCACCACATCCTCGCGCCGCGTCTATGAGTTGCACACCGGCCGCGAAGTCGGCGACATACTGAACCGCGAAGGCAGTTTCCGCCTCGCGTTTCCTGAGGACCTCAATGGCGTCATTCGCCTGAATGGCCATTGGGACGAAGAAGAAATTGACAGCTGGGGCGCCGAACTTCCTATGGTGGTGCTCGACTCGCTGCTGTCGGATTTAGCTGCAGCCCGGGCTGAGGTGCACTCCTCGCACGCCGCGTCGGCTGGACAAACTTCTTCAGAACATCCCGCCGCCAGCTAGCTAGATCGCAATCATTCTCACACTAAAGCACGAGACCCTGCCATTGCATCGCATCGGTCTCTTACCCCACACGTTGCCAGCGCAACGTCCTCGTGACCAGCTCTCCATCACTCGCCGTCGTCTCAAGTTCGATAACCAGATCTCTGCCGCTGATTTGAAACCGGCGGGTCACCACTTTTCCGACATCTCGCGGCGACAATGCCCCGATGAGCTCTTGCGTGACCGTGCCTGCTTCTTCGACCGTGTAACGGCCGAAGTATGCATCGTATCCAAGCCAAGCGCTGGTGTTGCCGCTGCCAGACATCGGCGCTCCGGCTTGCGCTTCAACAGTTCCACGATCCCGCTTCATGAACTGCACGGCAAAGTGACCTTCCCCGTCGTACATGAGGTATCCGAGTGGATTGCCGCCCAGGATCGGATCGATTCGCCGCTCTCCAAGAGCCGTCACGTCCTCGCGAGACAAGAGTTTCCATGTCCCCACCAGCGAATTCTCGGAAGAGATTGCCGCCATTAGAACACCTTCTCCATTACTTCGTTTTAGTACCTGGCCGACAATCTGCCACGGAATCGCGAACCGATCCATCCGTGGTACCCCAATTTGATCTCAAAGTTTTGTCCATCGAGCAGGACGGCCGATTTGCAGTTTCCAAACCCTCCAAGAAACGAAAGGACAAAACGCCTCACAATTCGGTAGGGAGGGATCGACATGGGGCGATTCATCGCTGCATTGTTCTTGCTGGGCAGTCTTTCACTAGCGATAAGTTGCGCGAAACGCCACGGAAGTGGCGGAGGGGACGTGATGGGTTCGAAAGGGGCTGTGGTATATGCCACGACGGAATGCACCCAAGGGAATGCTGACGGCGTGCGCTGCGACAAGAAAACCTGCAAGACCGATGCCAGGTCGGACTGCAATGACTTTGCAGCCAAGTGCATCTATTACGGACATCAGTACGATGGCACGCGGACCGAAGGCACCTGCACTCGCATTGCGCAGTGACCGCGTAGTTGGCAATGCAGCTCGCCATCAGACGTAGCCGACTGGATAGTGAATCGCTGCCCGCCTGTCAGGCTCACGACCCTCTTTACAGGCGCTGCATTTAAGATGGAGTCATGCCTCCGCTCCATCAGCGTGCACCCGCGCGATCCGCAATGCGCAAACCCGCCGCAGTTCCTGCTGGCCCGAAAGCAGTGATTTCTGCGCGCGCTGTGAGCCGGCTCAAGACAGGCCATGTCTGGATCTACCGGTCCGACGTTTTGTCCGAGGCGGGAGCCAACCCGGGCGCCGTCGTCTCCGTAGTGAATGAGCGTGGCCGGTTTTTCGGAACAGCCCTTTACTCCAGCAGTTCGCAGATCGCCCTGCGCATGCTTTCCGAGCGGCCAGCCTCCGACTTGCCCACCCTGCTTCGTGAGCGCGTGCGCAACGCCGTGGCCTATCGCAAGCTGCTGGTTCGCGACACTGATGCCCACCGCGTCGTATTCAGCGAAGCCGACTTCCTGCCCGGGCTCATCGTGGACCGCTACAACGACATCCTGTCCCTGCAGATCCTCACCCAGGCCATGGACCGCGAAGATGTGCGCTCAGCCCTGCTGGCCGAACTCTCCGAACAGCTTCATCCGCAGGCTATCGCCGAGCGAGTCGACCCGCACATCCGCGAGCTCGAGCAATTGCCGCCACGCGAGTCGGCTCTCCTGGAGGGCGATAAGACCAACACCATTTTCACCATGAACGGAGTGCGTTTTCATTTCGATATTCGCGAAGGCCAGAAGACCGGAGCCTTCCTGGACCAGCGGGAAAATTACGCTGCCGTGTCCGCCTATGCTCGTGGCGATGCGCTCGACGTTTTCTGCTACCACGGCGGGTTCGCCCTGCACCTCGCCAAGTCGTGCAACGCTGTGACGGCGGTTGACAGTTCCCGTCCGGCCCTTGAAGTCGCCGACAAGAATGCCCTGCTCAACCAGCGCGAGGTCGAGTGGATCGAGGCCAACGCCTTCGACCTCCTCAAAGATTATTCCGCCGCTGGCCGTCAGTACGACACCATCGTCCTCGATCCCCCGGCCTTCGCCAAAAGCCGCAAGAATCTGGAGACGGCGCTGCGCGGCTACAAGGAGCTCAACCTGCGTGCCCTGAAGATGCTCCGTCCCGGTGGCATCCTGGTGACATGCTCCTGCTCCTATCACGTCGGGGAAGCGGAATTCCTGGAAGTCGTGGCCGACGCTGCTCGTGACGCCCGCAAAACCGCTCGCCTGTTGGAGAAACGAGGCCAGAGCAAAGATCATCCCGTCCTGCTCTCGGTGCCGGAAACGAGCTATTTAAAGTGCCTCATACTATGCATAAGTGATTGATTTATAATAGTATTACGTTCTTGACAATAAGACACTCAACTTTTATGCTTCTTCTGTGCTAATCGCTCATCTAAACTGAGTGACTGCAGCACCACTCAATTTTAAGATCAGCTTTTAGGAGGTATTTAAGTTATGACTGTCATTACCCGTTGGGATCCCTTCCGCGAGTTTTCTAACCTGCAAGATCGCATGAACCGCTTGTTCCGCGAGTCGCAGGGCCCCGAGGAAGCGTTGACCACCAGCAGCTTTGCTCCGCCCGTGGACGTCTATGAAGACGAGCACAATGTGAGTTTGAAAATTGAAGTCCCAGGCATCGACGAGAAGGACATCGATGTGCGCATCGAGAACAACGTCCTCACCGTGCATGGCGAGCGCAAGTTCGAGAAAGAAGAGAAAGAAGAGAACTTCCGTCGGGTCGAGCGCCAGTACGGCAGCTTCACCCGTACCTTCACGCTGCCCACTACCGTGGACGCGGAGAAGGTCTCGGCCAACTACGATAAGGGCATCCTGAAGATCGCCCTTCCCAAGAAAGCCGAAGCCAAGCCCAAGCAGATCAAGGTCAACGTCGGCGGCGAAAAGACGCTGGAAGGCAAAGGCCCCAGCAAAGCTGCCTGAAGCACCAGCCAGTTTGCAGTTTGCGGGAGGCGGCAGAGGTGACCGCCTCCCGTTTCATTTTGTAATTTAGTAATCGGGTAATTTGTAATTTGAGGTTGTCCGGTGAAGTGCCGGGAACATCCAAAGGTAGTATCGATTTCTCAAATTACCCAATTACCCAATTACCAAATTACAAAATTACCCGATTGTTCTTAGGAGTTTCCCATGGCAATCCGCTGGGACAAATTCACAGTAAAGGCGCAGGAAGCGGTCCAGCGCGCGAACGACATTGCGACCGAACACGGCAACCCCGAGTTGCTGCCCGTGCATCTGCTCGCCGCTTTGCTCGAAGACAAGGAGGGCATCGTCCCCCCGGTTCTCGAAAAGCTGGGCATCGGCCCGCAGGCCGTTCTGAACGAGGCCTATCGCGAAATCGGAAATCTGCCGAAGGTTTCGGGCGAGGGCGCGACCCAGGCCACCATGTCGCCGGCGCTTACCCAATTGATCGACCGTGCCTTTAAGGAAGCCTCCAATTTCAAGGACGAGTATGTCTCGACCGAGCACCTGCTGCTTGCTGCGACCCAAGCCAAGCGCGACGCGTCCCAGACCATCCTCGCCCATCACGGCGCCACTTACGACGCCATCCTGAAGGCGCTGACCTCCGTCCGCGGCACTCAGAAGGTCACCGACCAGAATCCCGAGGCGAAGTACCAGGCGCTCGAACGTTATGCCCGTGACCTCACCGAGCAGGCACGGCGCGGCAAGCTTGATCCCGTCATCGGCCGCGACGAAGAAATTCGCCGAGTGGTGCAGGTGCTTTCACGGCGCACAAAAAACAATCCCGTGCTTATCGGCGAGCCCGGTGTCGGCAAGACCGCCATCGTGGAAGGCCTCGCCCAGCGCATCATTTCCGGAGACGTCCCCGAAGTTCTGAAGAACAAGCGTGTAGTTGGTCTCGATCTGGGCGCTATGCTCGCAGGCGCAAAATACCGCGGCGAGTTCGAAGACCGCCTGAAAGCCGTCCTCAAGGAAATCGAAGAATCCGAAGGCCAGATTGTTCTCTTCATCGACGAATTGCACACCCTGGTCGGCGCCGGCGCTGCCGAAGGCGCGATTGACGCTTCCAACATGCTCAAGCCCGCGCTCGCCCGCGGCCAGCTTCGTGCTATCGGCGCCACCACGCTGAACGAGTATCGCAAGCACATCGAAAAAGATGCGGCCCTTGAACGCCGTTTCCAGCCCGTCTACGTCGGCGAGCCCACGGTGGAAGACACCATTGCGATTCTGCGCGGCCTGAAAGAACGCTACGAAGTGCATCACGGCGTGCGGATCAAGGATTCCGCCATCGTCGCCGCCGCGACCCTTTCGCACCGCTACATCACGGAGCGCTTTCTGCCCGATAAAGCCATCGACCTTATCGATGAGGCAGCCGCCTCGCTGCGCATCCAGATTGACTCGATGCCCACGGAAATCGATCAGCTTGAGCGCCGCGCCATGCAGTTAGAAATCGAGAAGCAGGCCCTTAAAAAAGAAGACGACCCGAATTCACGCGAACGCCTGGCCGTCATCGACAAGGAACTCGCGGAGATCCGCGAGAAGTCGAACGCCCTGAAAGCCGCCTGGAAACAGGAGAAAGACCTGATCGCCCGCCAGCGCGGACTCAAGGAGAAGCTCGAAGGACTGCGGCTCGAAGAGCAGACCGAAGAGCGCAAGGGCAACCTGCAGCGCGTGGCGGAAATCCGCTACAGCCTGATCCGGCAGGTGGAAGAAGAATTGAAGAAGCTCACGGCGCAGCTCGAAAAGACCAGCGCCCGCCGCATGTTGAAGGAAGAAGTCGACGAAGAAGATGTCGCCCGCATCGTGTCGAAGTGGACCGGCATCCCCGTCTCCAAGATGCTCGAAAGCGAAGTCAAGAAGCTGGTCACGATGGAAGACCGGTTGCGCCAGCGCGTCATAGGCCAGGACGAACCGCTCCAGCGTGTAGCCAACGCGATTCGCCGCTCCCGCGCCGGCCTCAGCGATCCCCGGCGCCCCATCGGCTCGTTCATCTTCCTTGGTCCGACCGGAGTCGGCAAAACCGAACTCGCTCGTGCACTGGCCGAGTTTCTATTCGACGACGAGCACGCCATGGTACGCATCGACATGTCCGAGTACATGGAGAAGCACGCCGTGGCTCGTCTGATCGGCGCGCCTCCCGGATACGTCGGCTACGAAGAAGGCGGCCAGCTTACCGAAGCGATCCGCCGCCGCCCCTACGCGGTCGTGCTGTTCGATGAAATCGAAAAGGCACACCCCGACGTCTTCAACATCATGCTGCAGATCATGGATGACGGGCGACTCACCGACGGCCAGGGCCGACAGGTCGACTTCCGCAACACAATCATCATCATGACGTCGAATATCGGATCGTCGTTCCTGGTGGCGGAAAACATCCGCACCAACGAAGACTTCGAGAAGGCCGCAAAGGAAGTCACCAGCTCCCTGGCCGGCTACTTCAAGCCTGAGTTCCTGAACCGGGTGGACGACATCATCGTGTTCCGTCCGCTGGGCAAAGAGCAACTAGTCAAGATCGTCGATCTCCGTCTCGAAGACCTCCGCCGCCAGCTGGCCGAGCGTAAAATCTCGCTCGAGTTGACCGAAGCCGCGAAGGAACTCGTCCTGAACGAAGGCTACGACCCGAATTACGGAGCGCGTCCGTTGAAGCGAGCCATTCAACGCGCAATTCAGGATCCGCTGGCCCTGAAGATCCTCGACGGCGAAGTACTGCACGGCGACCATGTGATCGTCGACGCAGACAAGAAGACCGGCAAGCTGAAGTTTGAAGTGAGCGAGCGGGTGGGAGACAAGAAGCCCGCCAAGACAAAAGCGTAAGTTTAGTTCGCACAGGGCGGATGCCTTATCCGCCCAAATTGATTGGTCAGGGTTTGTATCAGGGTGGTCGTCAGGCGCGCCGTACCCGCGGAAAAGTGATCGCGGCTTTCGCCGCTGGACTTTGCTTTATTCACCTCGCTTTATTCACCTCGTCCGCCAGCTGCATTTACAAAACCATTACATCAAAGTGACATCAGCGTTACGCCTTGGTGTCGACCTGTCGTTATCCTCAACTCACCGCGAATAAATAGCAAACACGCGAGCGCATTTAGAATGGGATGTTTACTGAGCGCTCTGCGAAAAGAACCACCTGCCGGGCATATCGCGCACGTCGTTTGCGCTTACCGCCATCACGGTTAGGGGTTTTTCAGCGGCAACGCGCATAAACGGCGCGACGCCGGACCCAGGCAATCCTACAGATCAAACCAAGGAGAAACCCATGTGCGGAATTGTCGCGTTCTTCTCTCGTAACCGCCCTGTCTCAGAGGCAGCGTTACAGCGAGCTACACAGAGCCTGTATCATCGCGGCCCCGATGGCCAGCGCCACTGGAGGTCGCAGGACAGCCGGGTCGCCCTCGGACACGCGCGTCTCAGCATCATCGATCTGACGACTGGCGACCAGCCCATTGCCAGCGAAGACGGCCGCACCCGCATCGTGGTCAACGGGGAATTTTATGGCTTTGAAGCCATTCAGCGTGAACTCGAACAATCGGGTCATCGTCTGCGCACGCGCTCCGACAGCGAAATCGCGCTTCACCTCTATGAAGATCTCGGTACGCAATGCCTGCACCGGCTGCGCGGCGAATTCGCTTTTGTGGTTTGGGATGAGACTCACCGCACGATTTTCGCGGCTCGCGATCGTTTTGGTATCAAGCCGCTGTTTTATGCGTTTTATAAAGACACACTCTACCTGGCTTCCGAAGTCAAAGCGTTGTTTGCGGCGGGAGTGCCGGCCAGGTGGGACGCCGAGTCAATCTATCACTGCATCGAGTACGGCCACCATCAGACCCGCACACTTTACGATGGAGTATTCCAGGTTCCGCCCGGCCACTGCCTGATCGCGACCGACAAGCATATCCAGTTGCATCAGTATTGGGATTTCAATTACCCGAAGCTTAACGGGGCTACATCCGGGCGTTCGGATGCGGACTACGCGGCCGAATTCCGCCATGCACTCGAGGAAGCCGTTCGCATCCGCCTGCGGGCAGACGTCCCAGTCGGTTGTTATCTGAGCGGCGGACTGGACTCATGCGCGGTCCTCGGGCTGGCCGCGAAACATCACGCCGGATCGATTCGTGCATTTACGTTGACCTTCGATCGCGCTGAATACGACGAGGGAGAAATTGCCAGGGAGATGGCAGCCAAGGCAGGCGCTCAATTCTTCCCTATCCCCATCCGGCAAGACGACCTGGCCGATCACTTTGCTGACGCGATCTCGCAATCCGAGACCCTCTGCTTCAACGCACACGGCGTGGCCAAGTACCTGTTAAGCCGCGCCGTCCGCGATGCGGGTTACAAGGTTGTTCTTACCGGCGAAGGCTCCGATGAAATTCTTGGAGGCTATCCGCACTTTCGCCGTGACATGCTGCTTTACAACAACCAGGGACAGGACTCTGCAGTGATTGCAGCTCTTCTTCGCGAACTGGACGAACGCAATCCTGTGTCGCGCGGATTACTCTTGCCCGACGGCGAACCCGGGCCGCTCGAGCGCGTAAAAAAGCTGCTGGGCTTTGTTCCCTCATGGATCGAGGCTTTTTCGGCCCGGGCGCGCAAGATGCGGGCCCTGTTCTCGGAAGGCTTTCTCAGATCATTTGGGAATCGCGAGGGATTTCAGCCTTTCCTGGGCGACGTGGACGTCCGCGGTCAATTGGCGGGACGCGACCCGCTGCACCAGTCGCTCTACATGTGGGCGAAGACCGCTTTGCCCGGCTACATTCTGACTATGCTCGGTGATCGCATGGAAATGGCGCATTCGGTGGAAGGACGCGTGCCCTTTCTCGATCATCATGTTGTCGAAGTGGTCCGATCCCAGCCGGTGAACCAGAAGGTCCGTGGCATGACGGAGAAATATGTTTTAAGAGAAGCCGCGCGAGACGTGATTACCGATACGGTGTATCGCAGGCAGAAGCATCCCTTCCTGAGCCCTCCGGCTACGTTAAACCCCGACCAACGGCTCAACGCTTTCGTGCAAGATACGCTACGCGGCCCGGTTCTGGCGTCCATTCCGTTCTTCGATCGAAAAAAAGTCGTTGGACTGCTGGATAGCCTGCATACCATGGACGACGGCGCCCGCGTTGCCAACGATCAGGTGCTGATGACTATGGTGAGCGTCTGCGTGCTACATGAACGATTTCAGCTGGCGTGAGAGGGCCGGGGGGCTTAGTTATTGTTCTGGAAGGACCCGCCTTCACAGAGTTGAAGAAAAAGTGGTTTCGGAGGCGATGCTTCGACCTCAGCGGCTGAAGCCGCGGTGCTTAGCTGGCCTTACGGGTCGGCTAAAGCCGAACCCTTTCAAAGCAACAGATCTTTCGGAGTTTTTCCGCAGCCCATTCAGGCGGGCTGGAAACCGCTGAGAGTCATGCAGCGGCTTACCGCTGCGATGTCGCTAAATTACTCGAGGAGAACGCATCTCATGCGAGCATTGGTAACGGCATTCTTGTTGGCATTCGCAGTCACCGGTGCCCAGACACAGCGGACCGTCGCCGCTAACCCGACGCTATCTGCGCCGGATCCGCCGCCGAGTCCAACGGCACTCATCTCTCGCGCGAAAGCGCTTGAGCTGGATACACCGTATGTCGCTCCGCCCGGCGACCCTCTGTCGCACCACGCGGCGGGCTTTGCTAAAGTCATGTGTTCCGCCGTATTCATCACCGGGCTCGATCCCGACTTCGCGGCGGAGAACGTCGGTTACTTCACCGCTCCGTACGAGATGCGCGCAAAGCTCGGCAAGCCGGTCGTGGACCGTGAACACAAGCAGGTGCACGTTGCGGCGCCCGGTGGTGTGACCCGCACTGCTGTCTACCTAGGGGATCAGGGATGCGTGACACTCCCCGCAGGCAAGGAATCGGTCAGCTTCAAGCCCGTGATGCTCAAGAGCAGCTTGCCCGACCCCTCGAAACAAGCCTGGCCGATGGGCGACGTGCTGCCAAATGATCCGCCTCCGTCCCAACTCGACATGGCGAAAGTGAAAGAAGCGGTGGATGCGGCTTTCGATCCGCCGGAGGGAAAGACTGCCGCTTTCGTGGTGACCTGGAAAGGACGGCTCATCGCCGAGCGATACGCGCCGGGGATCACGGCGCAGACGCCGCTCGAAAGTTGGTCGATGGGCAAGAGTGTGGCCGCTACCCTGATGGGTGTGCTGATCCAGCAGGGTGCGTACGAGCTGTGGCAGCCCGCGCCTATTCCGGAGTGGCAAGAGGGGAAGGACCTGCGGTCGGAGATCCGAATCGCCGACTTGCTGCACATGTCGAGCGGGCTCCGCATCAAGGCGCTTGAGGATCCCGATTACGATCCTGCCGGCACATATCCGGACCACCTGTACCTGTACACCGGCGGGGTGGACTCGTTCCACTATGCGGCCACCCGGCCGTTGCAATGGCTCCCGGGAAAGGTCGGGAGGTATCGCAACACCGACCCGGTCTTGACGAACTACCTGATCCGGCTGGCCGTGGAGAAGCGCGGCGAGGAATACCTTTCATTTCCGCGGCGCGCGTTGTTTGACAAGCTCGGCATGCGCACCATGGTCCTGGAGACGGACCCGTTCGGCAACTTCCTGAACCAAGGCTATGAGTTCGCCTCAGCGCGGGACTGGACGCGGCTGGGCAATCTCTATCTGCAGAACGGCGTCTGGAACGGGGAACGAATTCTTCCCGAGGGATTTGTGAAGTTCGTCAGCACGCTGGCGCCGGCCTGGGTAGCCGACCACAACCCGGTGTACGGCGGCTTCTTCTGGATTAACGGCGACGGTTCCTATCCGGTGCCAAGGAGCGCTTACTTCATGTCGGGTGCCGGCGGGCAGAAGACGATGATGATTCCGTCTCACGACCTCGTCGTTGTGCGGCTGGGACACTACAAAGGTTTGGATGTGGGTATGAAGAGCTTCAAGAAGTCTCTTTCGCTGCTGATGGAGGCAGTTCCTGCCAGCAAGTGAGCAGAGCGCCATGGATGCTCGATGCTGCGTGACCGCGCCGGGGATTCGCTGCTCTCCGCCACGCGAGGTTGATCTAGTATCGACATCGTTGATGGAATGGCGATATTTAAAAAATTGACCAGAGCGCGGTCGCTCGCGCATCGGAAAGGCGCACCGGCGTGTCCGTGTTGTAGTCCCTCGCAGTAACATTTGAGACGAAGTTGCGTGCATAATGAGTGGGCAGACTTCTTTGAATTACAAGGAGGCGGCGTGAATCAAGACCGGCCCCCTAATGCACAGAGCGAGGCAGCCGGTTCTTCGTTCATGTCAGTGGAATCTATCTGGCGCGATATTCGATTTGCTGTGCGATCGCTGCTGAAAGCTCCAGGATTCACGGTCGTCGCGATTCTGGTGATGGCGGCCGGGATCGGTGCGAATACAGCTGTCTTCTCCGTTATTAATACAGTTCTGCTCAAGCCACTCACTTATCCCGATCCGCAATCGCTGGTGCATCTGATGAACACCGGCGATCAAGGTTCCTTCCCTGGCGCGAACGTGCCCAAGTTCAATATCTGGCGGCAGCAGACGGGGATTTTTCAGCAGGTCGCAGCTTACGATAGCGGGGGCGCCGGATTGAACCTGACCGGTAACGATGAGCCGGAACAGGTGCAAGGCGTACACGTAACCGCTGACTATTTTTCGGTTCTTGGCGCACCCGTGATCGCGGGTCGGACTTTCACGGCGGCGGAGGACAGTCCTCACGGCGGAAGTGTAGTTGTGCTGAGCTATGGTCTGTGGAAGCGGCGCTTTGGTGGAGATCGCAGCATCGTCGGCAAAAACATTCAGCTCAACGGACAGCCGTATCAGATTGTGGGCGTGATCGGTCGCGCCTTTGTTACGGAAAATCCGGCTGATCTCTGGCTGCCATTCCAGTTCGAACTCAGTTCGACCGACCAGGCACACTACTTCGGCGCGATTGCGCGCTTGAAGCCAGGTGTGACTGAGCCGATGGCCAACGCGCAGTTAAAGCTGGCCGCCGATCAATATCGAGCGACCTACCCGGGCACGCTGGGGCCGAAAAATAGCTTTGGCGTAGTGTTGTTGCAGGAATTGATGGTCCGCGATACGCGGTCGTCCCTTTACGTGCTCCTGGGCGCGGTCGGACTTGTGCTGTTGATTGCATGTGCCAACGTTGCCAATCTGCTGCTGATTCGCGCCACCGCTCGTAAGCGGGAGTTGGCAACGCGCGCTGCACTTGGCGCCGGACGCTGGCACATCATTCGCCAGCTGCTTACCGAGAGTCTGCTTATATCGCTCACCGGCGGAGTGCTTGGACTCCTTCTTGGATTCGCGGGGGTCCGGTTCTTGCTGGCAATCAATCCTGGGAGCATCCCGCGGATCGGTGAAGATGGATCAGCAGTCACGGTCGATCTGAATATGCTTCTGTTCACGCTTGGAGTTTCGGTGCTGACGGGAATTTTGTTTGGCCTGGTGCCTGCCATCAGTGCCTCGCGCAAGAGTCTTGCAGCAGCCTTGAACGAGAGCAGCAACCGTGCAGGAGTAGGCTTCCGCAGCGGCAAAGTGCGATCTCTTCTGGTCGTCAGCGAAATGGCTCTTGCGCTCGTTCTGGTCATTGGAGCGGTGCTCCTCATTCGCACGTTTATGAACCTGCAGTCGGTCGATCCCGGGTTCGACACTCACAACGTTCTCACCATGGCCATGTCGATCAGCGGCGACCGGTTTTTGAGGACCAGCGGCGTCGCGCAAGTCATTCACGACGGCACCGAGAGGATCAATGCAGTTCCCGGCGTCACGGCCAGTGCCGCCGCGTGCTGTCTGCCCCTGCAAGGTGGCTTCGGGCTTCCTTTCAACATCGTCGGGCGGGCGAACGGCAACAATCCGAATACGGGTGGAGCAGGATACTTCCCGGTCTCGTGGAGTTATTTTGAAGTCTTCAAGGTACCCGTCGTCCGCGGGCGCAATTTCACCGAACAAGATAACGGTGCTGCGCCCGGTGTCGTCATCATCAACGCGGCAATGGCGCGGCAGTTCTGGCCCAACGGTGATCCGCTGAGCGACCGCATCGTGATTGGTGCGGGCGTGGGACCGGTCTTCGTCGAACCACCGCGGCAGGTGATCGGGGTGGTTGGAGACACACGCGATGGCGGACTCAATCAGGATCCGGGTCCAACGATGTATATCCCGGTTACGCAGATGCCCGACAAAGTCACGGAGCTCAATTCGCGCATCGCGCCCTTGTGGTGGATTGTGCGCACGCGGATAGAGCCCCACAGCCTCACGGCCGCCGTCACCAACGCGATCCGCGAAGCGACGGGCAGTTTGCCTGTGGCGCACATCCGTAGCATGGACGAGATCGTCGTGCGGACAACCTCGCGCGAACGCTTCAACATGCTGCTGCTCACGATTTTCGCCACCTCGGCGTTACTGATGGCGGCGATCGGTATTTATGGATTAATGGCTTACTCGGTCCAGCAGCGAACCCCGGAACTCGGCGTCAGAATGGCTCTGGGAGCGCCCGCTTCGAACATTCGTAATATGGTGATTCGTCAGGGAATGCTTCTTGCAGGAATTGGGCTGGTCATCGGAATTGGCGGAGCCTTATGGCTGACGAAGTTTCTGACGGGATTTCTGTTCGGAGTAAAAACGTGGGATCCGACAGCATTCATCCTAACCCCAATCTTTCTGTGCGCGGTGGCGCTAATAGCAGTCTGGGTACCAGCGAGAAAAGCAACGCGGATCGATCCGATTTCAGCATTGCGGTTTGAGTGATCCTGCCGCCGTTGTGCTCTTCAACCCTCCTGTTCGCCAAAATCGGGGTCAGTGAGCGAAATCGCAGCGATTACACCCAGAGCCCCGATTGCCGGCAAGAATGCTTGCTCGATCACGCACCGCCGGTGGGTCCATCTGAAGGTGAGCAAGCGGATGTACCCGACTCAACCGATCAATTTCCCCCATCACGCCAGATCAAACAAGAGCACTTCGCTGTCCTTCGCTCCTTTGATGTTCAGCTTGGACTCGTCGCTGATGGCCGCTCCATCGCCCTGTTCAAGCCTCTGACCATTCACCTCAACGCTACCCTTGGCGATCTGCAGCCAGCCGTGCCGATTCTTGCCGAAGTCATGCGCCACTTCCTCGCCCGGTTTCAGCACCGTGACATAGAGCCGCGCGTCCTGGTTGATCTTCACCGATCCGTCTTTCGCGTCGGGTGAAGCAATCAGGCGGAGCTTGCCTTGCTTCTCTTCCGTTGGGAACGACTTTTGCTCGTAGCTCGGCTCCAGCGACTTCTTCTCCGGCAGAATCCATATCTGGTACAAGTGCACCCGTTCGTCTTTCGACGGGTTGTACTCGCTGTGCCGGATGCCGCGTCCGGCCGTCATGCGCTGGCCGTCCCCGGGCAGGATCACCGACCCTGTGCCGAGGCTGTCCTTGTGCTCGAGCTTGCCTTCCAGTACGTAAGTGATGATCTCCATATCGCTGTGCGGGTGGGTTGGAAAGCCTGAGGATGGGGCGACGTAGTCCTCATTAATCACCCGCAAGGACCGGAAGCCCATCCAGCTCGGGTCGTAATAGTCGCTGAAGCTGAACGTGTGCTTGGTGTTCAGCCAGCCGAAGTTTCCCCCGCCACGCTCGTTGCCGCGCCGTAACTTAATCATGATCTCCCTCTAGAATTGTGCTTTTGTCGAATACTTGACTAGTCAAGTGATTTGATGAATTGGCGTCAGAAAGGATTCAGCCGGGGGCGGCCGATGCCCGGGAGAGCCAAGTTTGCGCATAAACAAGAAGGCCACGGATGGTATCCGTGGCCCTGTAAATCAAGCGTAGTCCGGCTCGACGAGGGTTACGACTTCTTCTCCGCCTTCTTGGTCGAGGTCTCGGACTTCGACTCCTTCTTGTCGTCCTTCTTTTCCTCTTTTTTGCTCCCCGACTCGCCGTTCGACGACGAGCCACCCGAGGATTTCTTCGGATAGTCGGTGACGTACCAGCCCGATCCTTTGAATTGCACGGCCGGCGCCGACACAACCTGTTCCACGGGACCCTTGCAGTCCGGGCACTTCTTCACGTGCGGGTCCGAGAATTTCTGGATCCGCTCAAAACGGTGGTGGCACTTCTTGCACTCGTATTCGTAAAGGGGCATGCAACTCCAATGTTTCGAGGTACTCACGGGCCACGCGCGGGACGTACATGGCTGGCCAATAGATTGATTAGATTCTAGGGTCACCGCACGGGTCGCGTCAATTTGGAAGAAGCTGTCAGCTGTCAGCCTTCAGCTATCAGTAATTTTCCCGTTCGTCGGGATTCTGGAAGCACGATCTTACTGATGGCTGAGAGCTGACGGCTAAGAGCTGCTGTCCCGATGTTATCCTTCTCGCCATGGCCGCCGAGCATTCGTCGAAATCCGCCCCGCTCGATCCCGGCCCCACTCTCTACCTGGTGGCCACTCCCATCGGCAACCTCGAGGACATCACGCTGCGCGCCCTGCGCGTGCTCAAGGGCGTCGACCTGATCGCGTGCGAAGATACGCGGCAAACCCAGAAACTGCTGAACCATTACGGCATCTCGACCCGCACCATCAGCTACCACGAGCACAACGAGATGACCAAGGCGGCGGAGCTGGTGGTCGATCTCGAAGGCGGTGCGAAGATCGCGCTGGTGACCGACGCCGGCATGCCCGGCATTTCCGATCCCGGATTCCGCCTCATCACGCTGGCCATCCGCCACGGCGTCCCAGTTGTTCCGATCCCGGGCGCCTCGGCGTTCCTCGCAGCCCTGGTCGCGAGCGGATTGCCCACCGATTCATTCCGTTTCAGCGGCTTCCTGCCCGCCAAGCGCGGAGAGCGCCGCACGCTTCTCGAAACCATCCGCACCTCCCCACGCACGCAAGTCTTCTACGAAGCTCCCCACCGCGTGGTCGAAGCGCTGGAAGATATTGTCGAAGTCCTGGGCCCGGAGCGCCACGTGGTCGTGGCCCGCGAGGTCACCAAAATCCACGAAGAATTCCTGCGCGGCCGTGCGGCCGAAATACTACGAACGCTAAGGTCTCGCGGTGACGTGAAAGGCGAAATCACCCTGTTGATTGCGAAAGCCGAGGACGCGGCGCAAAGCGTAGCGCCAGTGCGAATATCAGTCCGCCAACGGGTAAACCAAATCATGTCCGAGGAAAGAGTAGACGAGAAAGCCGCCCTGAAAAAAGTCGCTAAGGAGATGGGCGTATCCAAAAGCGAAGCCTATCGGGAATTGCAGAGAACCAAGTAGAACCACGAACACGTAACGCAACGTACCACGTAACGCCACGAACCACGTGGGACAGGCGCCCCCCTATCCAGCCAAGGAAAGCTCGGCTCCGCTTATTCGACTTCTGCATTTTGAGGCAGGGAATATTCCACCTGAAAATCTAGCCGCGCTGGATGCGCGACTGGGCAGCCGAGGGCGGCTGCCCCTACGTGGTTCGTGGCTACTTGCCAGCTAGTTCTTTTTTGACGGCGTCGCTCACGACTTTGCCATCTACCCGCATCCCCGCCGCCGCGAACCGCGCCATGGCATTCTTCATGACGGTTCCCATGTCTTTCATTGTGGGGGAGCCCATCTCGGCAATCGTAGCTTTCACGCCCGC
Organism: uncultured Acidobacteriota bacterium; assembly: GCA_963765755.1. Classification (GTDB taxonomy): domain Bacteria; phylum Acidobacteriota; class Terriglobia; order Terriglobales; family Acidobacteriaceae; genus Gp1-AA133. The sequence continues at coordinate 84,158 of CAVXXV010000007.1, forward strand.
CACAATCTCTTCCTCACCCGCGGCCTTGGGAAGATAACTTTCAATCACTTTAATCTCGGCGGCTTCCTTGTCCGCCATCTCCTGACGCCCGCCTTTGGTGAACTGCTCGACTGACTCCTTGCGCTGCTTGATCAGCGTAGTCAGCACCTGCTGCGATTCCTTGTCGTCGAGTGGGCCCATTTTTTCGGTCTGCTTTAGCGTCAGCGCAGTTTTCACCATGCGAAGGCAGGAGAGGCGCGCTTCGTCCTTAGCCTTCATGGCGGACACAAGATCTTTTTGTATCTGATCGATCAGGCTCATAGTCCCGCAATTATAGCGGCTGCACAAAACACGTAGGGACAGCCGCCCTCGCCTGTCCGGACGAGCGAAGCTCGGCTGACTTTTCTTCAACCCCGCCAGGCACCCCAAACGTGCGCCATTGCCGCCCCTTCCGATAAACTATCTACCATCCTATTTTTCAAGGACTCATCCCATGCTGCGCAAAAACCGCCTCTTCACCCCCGGCCCGACCCCCCTTCTCCCCGCCGCTCAGTTTGCCGAGGCCGCCTTCACCGCACACCATCGCACCGCGGACTTCCGGAACCTGTTCACCCGCGTGCTGGCCGACATGAAAGAATTCATCGGCACGCGGAACGATGTCCTGGTGCTCGCCTGCTCCGGTTCCGGCGTGATGGAAGCGAGCGTTTCGAACCTGACCTCCCCGGGGGACAAGATCCTCGTCCTGACCGCCGGCAAGTTCGGCGAGCGCTGGACCGCGCTGGGCAAAGCTTTCGGCTGCAACATCGACGTCCTCAGCAAGCCTTACGGCCAGACGTTCTCCCTCGAAGAAGTGCGCGCGAAGCTGATACCGGACGTCCGCGTCGTTTACATGCAGGCTACCGAAACCTCTACTGGTGCGCGCCACGACGTGAAGGAAATTGCTAAGCTCGTGCGGGCCTTGGGTGATGACGCTCTCCTCGTAGTCGACGCCATTACCGGACTGGGCACGACCCACCTGGAAGTCGACGCCTGGGGAGTAGATCTCGTGGTCGGAGGATCGCAGAAGGCGCTCATGATTCCACCCGGCCTCGCCTACTGCGGCGTCAGCGAGCGGGCCTGGCAGCGCATGGAGACCACAAAATCTCCGCGCTATTACTTTGACTTGCGCAAGGAGCGGAAGTCGGCCACGAAGGGCGAGTCGGCCTACACGCCGGCTACGTCGCTGTTCGCGGCGCTAGGAGCGGCGCTCGACTACATCCGCCAGCTCGGGAACGGCGATTTGTCGGCCGGTCGCGAGGATCTCGTAAACAACGCCGAACTTGCAGCCGAGATGACGCGGGCCGGAGCCCAGGCACTGGGCCTGAAACTATTCGCGCCCAGTTCCCCGGCGGCGGCCGTCACAGCCATCGAGGCCCCTGCGGGAGTAGACTCCGGCGCGATCGTGAAGGAGTTCCGCGAATCGTTCAACGCCGTAGTTGCCAATGGCCAGGGCGAGATGAAGGGCAAGCTGTTCCGCATGGCCCACATTGGTTATTACGACTATCTCGATACCATTGGCGCACTAGCTGCGCTCGAACACGTCATCGCGCACGTGACCGGCAAGCCCGTCGAGTTCGGATCGGCGGTGCGCGCTGCGCAGGAAGTGTTTGCTCGACAAAGCGAAACTGCGGACGCGACCCGATAGCCATTGTCGCGCGCGCAGTGGATTGCAGCTGTTCTCCCGGGAGCGGCCTCGTCAGCCGCTCCAACAAACTCAATTTCCCCCCTGATACCCAACTGGAGTGTGTATGCGACTGCAAGGTACTACGGCCCTGTTCACCGCGATCGGGATGTTATGTGGCACATGTCACGCCGACTTCAAGTACACGGAAACTACGAAAGTGACGGGCGGCGCTATGATGGGTGCCGTCAAATTCGCCTCCGTCTTCAGCAAGAATGCCAAGCAGGCAATGGCCCCCACCACCCGCACCGTAGCCATCAAGGGAAACAAACTCCGCGAGGAGCAATCCGACGGCAAGGTCCAGATCATCGATCTCGACGGGCGGCGCTTTATCGAAATCGACCCGCAAGCCAAAACATACGGCATCATGACCTTCGACGAAATGAAGCAGGCCATGCAGCGCAAGCAGGCCGAGATGCAGGAAAAGATGAAGGAAGAGCAGGCCAAGCATCCCGAAAAATCTGACAACGCTGAAAAGACCAACGTGAAGATTACGCCCAAGTTCGAAAGCAGCGAGACCGGAGCCACGCGCAACATCCTCGGGCTACCGACCAAGGAAGTGAAGGCCAAGGTCACGATGCTGATGGAGTCCGACGACCCGAAAGCGCAGGGCCAGCAAGTCTCAACCGTCCTCAACACCGATCAGTGGATTGCCGAGGACGTGCCCGGCTATAACGAGCTTCGCCAGTTCTATTTGAAGATGGCGAAAGAACTCGACTGGGTTCCCGGCCAAGTGATGCAGGGCATGCCCAACAACAACGTGCAAGTCAGCCTCGCCGAACTGCGCAAAAACAACGTGGCGCACATCACCGGCATGCCGGTGCTCTCCTTCACGAGCATGGCTATGGCCGGCACGGCCCCGGCCGCGGGACAGCCCGCCCAGCAGGCGCCTCCGCCTCCGCCTCCGCAAACGCACAACGACGATTCCATTCCCACGACGGCCAGCGGCGCGGTCATGAAAGGGCTGGGTGGAATGTTCAAGAAGAAGAAAGAGCAGCAACAGCAGCAGGAGCAGGAGAAGCAGTCTGCGAATCCGAACCCTGCGAGCACTCCCGGCTCGCTGATGGACATGCAGACCGAAGTCACCAACTATTCGAACGACTCTCTGGATGCTGCGTTGTTCGCTCCTCCCGCTGGATACACCCAGACGCAAAAGAATCCGGACGAGGTGCTGGGCGGAGCGAAACATCAATAGCTAAAACGGCTGTCAAACAACGGCCACGAATCAATGGTTGATTAACCGTTCGATTCGGGGCCCGAGTTCTTCGTAAGTCTAAGTCCTTCGGTGCTCACAGACTGATGTTCCCAACTCTGCTAGGATTTCAATTTCCCCAGGAACCCTGAAACCCAATGAAGATTGTCGTTGCCGAAAAAATCTCAGCTTCTGCCATGGCCCTGCTGCAGGAGCCGCGCTGGACGCTGGTGACTCCTGATCTGATCGAAGGCAAGCTGACGATGCACCTCGAATCCGCTGACGCGCTCATTGTGCGTTCCGCGGTGCAGGTCGACAGCGCGCTGCTGGAACACGCGCCCAAACTTCGCGTGATCGGCCGCGCCGGTGTGGGCGTTGATAACGTCGACCTCGAAGCCGCCACCCGCAAAGGCATCGCGGTCATGAACACTCCCGGCGCCAATGCCGTGGCCGTCGCCGAGCTCACGCTGGGAATGATGCTCGGCATGGCGCGTTTCATCCCGCGCGCCGATGGCCTGATGCATGCCGGCAAGTGGGAGAAAAAGTCCCTGCAGGGCACCGAACTCCGCGGCAAAACGTTGGGCGTGATCGGCCTCGGCAAGATCGGCATGGAAGTTGCTCGCCGGGCCAAGGCCTTCGGCATGGAAATCGTCGGGCACGATCCATTCGTTTCTGCCAGCGTGGCCAAAGAGCAAGGCATCCGCATGGGCAAGCTCGATGACGTCTATGCCGCAGCCGACTACATCACCCTGCACGTCGGCCTCACCCCGCAGACCACCGGCATGATCAACGCCGACTCCATCAAGACCATGAAAAAAGGAGTACGCATCGTGAACTGTGCGCGCGGCGAACTGATCAACGAAGCTGCGCTCGCCCATGCGCTCAAACAGGGACAAGTCGGCGGTGCCGCGCTTGATGTTTTTCAGGAAGAGCCACTGAAGAACTCTCCGCTCACTGCCTTGGACAATGTGATCCTCACCCCGCACATCGGCGGTTCCACGCAGGAAGCGCAGGAAGCAGTGGGCGTGCAAGTCGCGCAGCAGGTCAAGGAATATTTGAAGAGCGGCGTGATCCAGAACGCGGTCAACGTGCCTTCGGTGTCGCACGAAGAGTATGCCGAGATGCAACCCTACGTCGTGCTGGCTGAGCGCCTGGGTTCGTTCCTTGCGCAGGTCAGCGACGGCATGCTGGAAGAAATCTCTATCCGTTACAGCGGCCACATCGCGGAATGGAAAACCGAATTGATCCGGAACGCAGCCATCAAGGGCGTCCTGAACCAGATGCTCGACGAAAAGGCCAACCTCGTGAATGCCGCCACCATCGCGGATTCGCGCGGCCTCCGCGTGCACGAGCAGCACAAAGCGAAAAGTTCCACCGGCGGATCGGGCAGCGTGCTCTCCGTTCTGCTGAAAACGGCGGGCCAGGAGCATCGCGTGAAAGGCGCCGTCCTGCACGGCCACGCCCCTCGCCTGCTCTCGGTCGACGACATCGACGTGGAAGCCCCGCTCGAGCGGAACCTGATCTACCTGCGCAACCGCGACGTGCCCGGCGTGATCGGCAAAGTAGGCACGATTCTGGGCGAGCACAAAATCAACATCGCCGACTTCTCGCTCGGCCGCCAATCCGGCAATGGCGGCACGGAAAAGAAGGCGGCGCGCCAGGCGGTCGCAGTCGTGCACGTGGACGGTCGAGTGCCCGACGATGTACTGAAAGCCCTGCGCAAAATCCCGGCGATCGAGCAGGCCAAGGCGATTCGGCTGTTCTAGTCCTGGCAATGGAGCCAGACCACTGCCGACATCGCCCCATTCGTTTCCAGCGGGCGAACTACAACAAAGGTGGGTGCCCTACGTTTCGCGGTTTTCGAAACAACCTGCCCTGAGTGCAGTCGAAGGGTGGGACATGGACTCAACCTCTGCCGGGTCCGTCGTCCTTGAGCACGGTTTGTTATTTTCTTCCCATTCACCTCAAATCATCTATTATGAGTCCCCGGCCCCCCATCCTCATCCAGAGGTCACATAAATGCCAGATCGAGCCTGTACTCCCGCGGAAGTCGGCAGGAGGCAATTCCTTCACAAAGTGCTCTCCGGTGCGGCTGGAGTCGCGGCGTCGGCTGGACTTGGTCTTTACTCTCCCCCTACTCTTCAGGCCCAAAGCAATCTCACCGCTGATGCCGCCATGCGCGAATTGCTCGACGGCAACCAGCGCTTCGCTGCAAATAAACTGACCTCGATCGAATACGACCTGACCATCCTGAAGGAGCGGACCGTCGATAAGCAGGAGCCCTTCGCTGCCGTGCTTGCGTGCGCGGACTCCCGCGTGCCTGTCGAACTCGTTTTTGATCAGACAATCGGCCACATCTTCGTCACGCGTATTGCCGGCAATCTCGTCACTCCGGAAATCATCGGCAGCCTCGAGTATGGAGTGGCTGTGCTGGGGGTAAAGGCACTTCTGGTGCTGGGCCACTCGAGTTGCGGTGCGGTGAAAGCGGCCATGAAAGCCGACGCTGTACCTGGACAAATCAGCTCCCTGTACCCACACCTAAGACCCGCAGTGGATCAGTCGGGCGGCGATGTCGACAAAGCTATCGAAGCCAATGCCAAAGTTCAGGCCGAGTTGCTACGCACGTCTTCGCCCGTCATCCGCGACGCGATCAAAGCTGGCAAATTGAAAGTAGAAGCCGGGGTCTACGACCTGGGCACAGGCGTGGTGAAAATAAGCTAGCGATGGATCAAATTGAGGAGAATGTCCTTCACCTCGATCTCCGCGGTTTTCTCTGCGTCCTCTGCGTTTTAAGATTCTTCGCCGAAAAGCTTAATCCGCAAAGGTCGTGAAGGATGCGCGGAGGTCCGCAAGAATGCGTCTATCCGAAATCAAATCGTTTACCACAGAGGACACACGGTGGGCACAGAGGACACATGAGTTCCTCAGTGTTTCCCTGTGTCCTCGGTGGTAAAAAATCCGCGGTTCTCTTGTGGTCAGTCGTACGAGGAAAAGTTGAAACGGATATCAGGAGTTCAGCGCTTCCTTGCGAAGCTTGCGACTCTCGGCGAGTAGCGACATGGAGTGCATCAGGTTCTGCAGCGTGATAATCCCCACCAGGCGCTGATCTTCCACCACCGGGATAATGCTGAGGTTCCGTGAATTCAGCTTGCGGAAGGCGGACGCCAGCGACTCTTGCCGCGACGATACTTCGAAAATCCGGTTCATCACCGACTGCACGTAGCCGTTGCCTTCCATGCGCAGCGCATCCAGAATGTTGGCCTTTGAAATGACGCCCACCATGTCTCCACCGCGGACCACCGGAAAATCATCTTGCAGCGTGTGCACCGCTTTTTCGAGCGCATCTTCCAGTGTGTCGGCGGGCGACAACGTGGCAAAGTCGGTGAGCATGACGTCTTCCAGATGCACAGTCTCAAGCACTTTCTGGAACACCGCCGAGCGTTCTTCCACCTGAGCCCCGATCAGCAGGAAAAATCCCAGGGTCACCACCAGGTAGCTATCTGGATATCCGCCCTGAAACAGCAGCAGCATGCCCAGCACAATGACCAGCATGGCTAGCGCGTGCGCGATCGAAACCGCCCGGCGGGTCGCAGAAACCCTATCCATCCTTCGTGAGAACAACGCCCGCAGCACGTGGCCGCCGTCCATGGGATAGGCAGGCAGCAGGTTGAACAGGCCAAGATAGAGATTTGTCCACACCAGGCTACGCAGCAGATGATTAGAATGAACCAGCGGTTTGGTCCACAGATGCGCGTCCGGAAATTTAGCGAGCACCACCACGCCCGCGACCAACGCCAGCACAATGTTCACCAGCGGCCCCGCGAGGGCTATCCAGATATCTCTCTTCCAAGTGGCTTGACCGGCAGACGCTGCGGAAGGAGAGTCTTCCAAGAGCGTAATCCCGCCTATGGGCAAGAGGATGATAGCTTTCGCATGCATGCCTTCGCGCACGGCTACCAGCGCGTGCCCCAGCTCGTGAAGCACGACTGCCCCGAAAATGATGCCGACCAAGCCGACCACGCGCGCGGGCGTGCTGTTGCTCTTCATCGACGATTCCGCCATCCATACGAACCCAAGCAGAAACACAAACGTCAAATGAACGCGGATTTCCACGCCAAACAGCTTGCCGATCGGGATGGACCAATTTCTCAAAGCCGTAACTCCATCTGCTCTATTCCATTCTATATAGTTAGATTCGATTCGGCAGGGTTGCGGTGCGTTTTTGCCGTGACCGAAGGACCAGCACTCTGAGAGTGATCGCGGGCCAATACCGCAGCCGCCCCCTCCGGTCGTTGCCAGGCCTCGACTTGCGTCCCACCGCCGACCGCCTCCGCGAAACGCTCTTCAACGTACTGACCGCAGGCAATCCCGCCGCGCTCGAGGGCTCAGTATGGGCCGATCTGTTCGCAGGCACCGGGGCCGTCGGAATCGAGGCCCTGAGCCGCGGGGCCGATAAGGTTTTATTCGTGGAATCCGCGCGCCCGGCCGCCAAACTGATCCAGAACAACCTGCACGCCCTGCAAATCGAGGCCGGATTCGAACTACTTCAAGGCGACGTGGGGAAGACTCTGCGTCGGTGGCAAGCGCAAGGCATGCTTTTGGATTACGTGTTCCTTGATCCACCGTACCGCCTGGAACACGAGTATGGCGACACGCTGGAATTCATCGGCGATTCGACTCTGCTGAAGCCGGCAACAATAGTGATCGCTGAGCACACAAAGAAGTTTGAGCCAGTCGAAGCCACTGGCGTTTTAAAGAAATATCGGACGCTGGTGCAAGGAGACGCAGCTCTGAGTTTCTATCGCAAGGAATGAAAAGAGAAGTCGAAGAGGCGAAGTTACCAAACGCGAAACAGAATCTAAAGCCGACCCCTGACCAAAACACCTAAAGCCTTAAGACCCGACGCTCGAATCCCCCTACATCAAGAACTCCCGCGCCGTCCGCATGATCGGATGCTGTCGTTCCGCCAGTTCATTCTTCACCCGGTTCAGCCCGTACACGCACTCTTCAAAATTCCGAGCCAGATTCGCGAACAGCGGCGCCACCTTCGCGTACTCAAAGTGCTCGAACTTCGACACGATGTAATAGCTTTCCTTCCCGGCCTTCATCCAGTCGATCAGGCCTTCCAGGCGCTGGCGGCGCAGGCGGTATTGGTTCACGCTCTCCGGAAACATCCCGGCAAAAAATAAGGTGAAGTCGCCAATGTGCTTGCGCACCTGCCGTTCGCGATCAAAGGAAGGCGCAGGCCCGTAGACCGGATCGGATTCCAGCAGCATCTCGCCCACGTCGTTGATGGGCCGATTGCCGGCGTTACGGATTTTGAAGAGTTGTTCCGCGTCGCAGAATTCAGTGAGCAGTTGCGAGACGTAGGCGATCACCTGCGGATCACGAATGCCGATTTCCTCCGCGTAATGACGTCCCACCAGGTCCGTAAAAAACTGCCGCAACGGATGCGTTTCCGGTATTACGTTCATTGGGCCCCCAACTCCGCGCTGGTGCGCGGCCTCCTGCGTTTGACTGACTAATTAACCGACTTCAGTTTCCAGCGCAAGTGACTTTTGTAAGCCACTTAAAAAACCGATTACTCCTATTAGAAACACGCAACCAAAACTTGAGTTGTACGGGCTTTTCTTGGCACTCACCTTTCGCGACTGCTAATAGCGCCCGCATTGAATGTTCAATGCTTCCAGTAAAATCATCGGCAGGGAGGGATTTCTCTTGCCCAGCGCGCGCAAAAACATTTCTAGCGGTACTCCTTGGGAGCCGGTGGTTGGTTACTGTAGGGCAGTTCGGATTGGACCTTACGTGCACGTGGCCGGCACCACCGCGACCGATGCGGAAGGAAAAGTAGTCGGCGCCGGCGATCCCTACGCGCAAGCCATGCAGACACTCAACAATATTCAGAAGGCCCTAAAAGAAGCAGGCGCGAGCATGAAAGATGTCGTGCGCACGCGCATGTTCGTCACCAACATCGCCGACTGGGAAAAGATCGGCCGCGCCCACGGAGAATTCTTTCGCGACGTCCGCCCCGCTGCCACGATGGTGCAAGTCACAGCGCTGATCGATCCCAAAATGCTGGTGGAAATCGAAGCCGACGCCTACGTGAGCGAGTAAGAGGAAGCGTTGCACTTCATGCGACTCTTAACTCTGACATCCCGAGCGAAGTGAGCGCCAGCCGAACGGAGTCGAGGGACCATTGTGTCCCCATCCACTACCTGCGATCCCCACGAATTTTTCACGACCTCCCGAGCGGCGTCGTACAATCCCTTCCCGGGAGATTGCCCACGATGAGAGCGTCCTTCACGATTGCCTGCATCACGATCGCATCCCTGTTCACGACCGCTCAGGAAAAAGCCCCGAACACTGTCACCGTCATCCGCGCTGGCACACTCATCGACGGCAAATCCGACACGCCGCGCCGCAATCAGGTGATCGTCATCCGCGGCAATCGTATCGAGAGCGTGGGCGATGCCGCCACCGCCAAGGTCCCGCCCGACGCCACCGTTGTCGATCTCTCCAAAGCCACCGTTCTGCCCGGCCTCATCGATTCCCACACCCACATCTTCCTGCAGGGAGAAGATCCAGCCGAAGGCGGCTACGACGTGAACATCCTGAAATATCCGGCGTCCCTCCGCGCCGCGCGCGCTACCGTCTCCGTACGCCGCGCGCTCGAACAGGGCTTCACCACGCTCCGTGATGTTGAAACCGAAGGCGCAGGCTACGGCGACGTCGGCATCAAGCAGGCCATCGAGGGCGGATACATTCCCGGCCCGCGTTTGTTTGTTGCCACTCGCGCGATCTCCACCACCGGAGGCTACAACCTGGAAGGCTACGCGCCGGAACTCACCATGCCGAAGGGCGCGCAGATTATTGACGGCCCGGTCGAAGCCCGCAAGGCCGCCCGCGAACAGCTTGACCACGGCGCCGACTGGATCAAGGTCTACATGACGCACCGTTCCTGGGTCGGCAAGAACGGCGAGCTCGTCTCTCAACCCACGCTCACGCTCGACGAACTCAAGGCCATCGTCGACGAAGCCCACGGCTGGGGCCGAAAAGTCGCCTGCCACGCCTACAGCGGCATCGGATTGCAGCGCGCCCTCGACGGCGGTTGCGACTCCATCGAACACGGACTCCAGATCAGCGACGTCCAGATTGCCCAGATGGTAAAGCAAGGCACATGGTATTGCCCGACCATCGCGGTCTACTACACCGACTGGGCGCCCGCCGACACCGATGCTGGCAAGCGCGACCGTCTCCGCGCCTCCGTTCACGAAGACAGTTTCAAAAAAGCCATGAAGGCCGGAGTCAGGATCGTCTACGGCACCGACATCGGCGGCATCCCCTGGACCCAACCCATCGCCCAGGAATTTCCCCAGATGACAAAGCTCGGCATGAGCCCCATGGACGCCATCCACAGCGCCACCTCGCGCGCCGCCGAAATGCTCGACATGACCGGCCAGATCGGAGTCCTCGCCCCTGGCGCCTACGCCGACGTAATCGCTATCGCAGGCGACCCCCTGCAAAACATCGAAGAACTCGGGCGCGTGCAATTCGTGATGAAAGACGGGAAGGTGTTTAAGAGCGAGCTGCACTAGCAGATGGCCGGGCGAGTCTGGAGTTGACGGTGTTTGGCATGGAGTGGTTCGGAAAGACCAGCTTCAGCCAGGCCGGTTCGGGCAGTGTTCAAGAAGTGTAAATGGCGATATTTCCTCAATCGCCGTTCTGGGGATAACCGAATGATCAAGCCTTTGTTCACCGAAGACACGCCAGCTACCGAAGAGGCGCTCAACGTGATCGCCCATCTTCCGACCAAGAGCCTGGCCTCGGTTGCTGCGCACGGGTTTTTCAAGAAGCTGACCGATGCAGATTTTATGCGCCTCGCCGTTCTGCTGGCTCAAAAAGGATACGAAGAAGGAGGATGCCCGATTGGCGGCGTCGTCATCAGCAACCAGACCCGTCAGATTCTTGGCAAAGGCCACAACACTCTAGTTCAGGAAAACCACCCGTACAATCATGGCGAAACTTCCGCCATTCGGGATGCGGGACGCCAGGATTTCAGCCAGACCACGATTTTTACGACCCTCAGTCCCTGCGACGTTTGCGCAACCCTGATCTACATGCGCCAGTTCAATAGGGTTGTCGTCGGCGACGTCACCAATGCCTCGGGCAACGAGCAAATGATTCGAGACAAAGGCGTGCGGGTGGAGATTCTCGAAGATCAGCAGGGCATTGAGCTCTACGCGAAATATCGCAGAGAGAAACCCGATCAGGACACTGAGGACTGGAAGGGCTTGGCGGAAGTGCGCAAAACTCGGAAGGTGGTTTGAGTGGCGATCGTGCGTCCATAGCCAGCCAAAATTCGCCAGGCAGTGAATGTCATCAGGGCCGTTGAGAAGATTCCCCAACGAGGTAAACTGACGGCAATGGAGGGATTCGTCATGAAGCGAAAGTGGAAACATCTAGTCGGTTTTGGGCTTCTGAATCTTGTTTTGGCGTCATCGCTACCGTCTGTTTCGCAGGCTCAACAAAAATCCCAAAACAACGTGCAGAAAGAACCTGCACCCATGAAGCTGAAGGTGGGTGATGCCGCTCCAGACTTCACGCTGCTTGCCTTCGATGGGAAGGAACTGAAGAAAGTATCTCTGCACGAATACAAGGGAAAGAAAAACGTCGCGCTGGCGTTCTTCGTCTTCGCCTTTACGGGCGGTTGAACCCGTGAAATGAAAGCTCTCCAGCAGAATCTCACTAAGTTGGAGGGCACCGACACCCAGGTTCTGGGTGTGAGCATGGACAGTCCGTTTTCAAACTTTGTCTTCGCTCAACAAAACGGAATCAGCTTTCCGATCCTAGGCGACTGGGGCGGCCCGGTGACCAGCCAGTATGGATTGACCCAGAAAATTGAAATCCAGGGCGTGGCCATGGAAACGGCGAGACGGGCCACCTTCCTCATCGACAAATCAGGAAAAATTATCCACCTGCAAGTGGACGATGATGCCGTCGACCCAACGAAAACCGTGGAGGCCTGCGAGCGGCAGAAACTCAAGAATTGAGGGGGACGCCGGATTCGACCAGCCGATCCATTGCCATCGCGACAATTCAGCAACTAGCCGCGAACGCGACCTGCTCGATGCTCTAAAGAACATCGACGACGATAAGCGTAATGTCATCCTGCTGTTTCACTGCGGCGGAGCGCCATCTCTGGAGTTCGGAGAGCACTTGATGCGAGAGCTCGGCGGCGGGCCGCGATCGATTGTTGCGCACGACCTGTTCGAGTTGGCGGTCCCCAAACGCCTCCCCCGCAGCGTTCTCCGTTTCGGTCACGCCGTCGGTGTAGAGCAGGAAGCGGTCGGATCGTTCCAGCGGCACGCGACACACCGGATACTGGGAGTCAGGTCCGACTCCGAATAACAGCCCGTTGCTTTCGATACGCTGCATTTCGCCCCTGGTATTCCGCCAGCACAATAGCGGCGGATGTCCCGCCGCCGAGTAGAGTGCGTTGCGGCTCTCTGTGTCGATCCAAACATAAGCCGCCGAGGCAAACTGGCCCTGCGCCTCACTTGCCAGGATGCGATTCAAGCCGGCAAGCACTTGCGCTGGATCATGGGCATGGACAGTTACCGACTGCATGGCCACTTTTATCATCGAAGAAATAAGCGCCGCCGGGATGCCATGTCCAGAGACGTCTGCCACCAGGACGCCCAGATGGTTGCTGTCGGACCGGATGAATTGGTAGAAGTCCCCCGCAACGGCGGTCATGGGATGGTAAGAAGCTGAGATGCGAAGGTGTTCCAGCTCAGGAACTCTCGTCGGGAGAATTGAAGACTGGATCTGCCGGGCCGTCTCCAGTTCCGTCTCGATGGAAAGCAGGCGGCGCTCGTTCGTAAACAGTATCTCCAGAGCTACGTACCCCAGCGAAAACAGGAGGGCTGCAAAACCTAACGAGGCCACCATGGGCAGGACGCGATAGGGAAACACGCTAGACAGGTTGGTGTACAGGACCTCTGAAGCAAAAATAAGCGTCGCGGCGGTGAAAATGCGGTGATTGGGTATAACGAGGAACTTGGAGAACCGTGGAACTAGGACGACCGTGGAGAGGATGAGCATGGCAAATACCACAAGCAGGTGGTTGTAGATCATCCATTTGTCAGCTGGGCCACCGAGGACGAAGGTACCAATACCGGCTACAGCAATCGCGAGCCCCGCAAGGATCTCCAGCTCGGTGAGGAGCCTGAGTTTGCCGAGGCACAGCTCTCGCCAGGCGAACAAGCCGGAAACCAGGAGCAGGTACCCGACTGCCGTACTCACGTAGGGCGTGACCATTTGGAAGGCGTGTGGCAGAACAGCCACAATCGCGGGCGTCTGCACCAGGGTTTGCAGGCCGTACATCCCGCTCAAGATTCCCCACCATACCAGGATGCGAACGCCGCTACGCCAACGGATCGCGGCGATCGCGCAGGCGGTGGCTCCGATGAACAAGAAAATCGCTCCGAGGGCAATGTCCATCAGTTCGCCGCGGAGCGTTACCAGAGCTGCATCTGCCGCGTTCATGCCATTCATCGCAAGGCTCCGTTTTGTTTTCTGCTTTTTTGGAATGAAGTCGCTTTGACAAGAAGTGTGGGAACTACCCTGTTACGCCGCGACCCGATCTTATGCTTTGAACGGTCCCTCGGTGCAGAATTGTAGCTGGCGCAAACCAGCGACCGCCGCCCATTGGCAAGGTTTACCGAGAACAGACCGATGCTTCCACAAAATGTCTCCGCCCTCGACAGATTCTCTTGACATCACCAATCCGAGGTTCATAATTCCCCAATCTTCAACGCCACGCTCGGGCCGGAGGTCTTTATGAATGTGTTGCAACTCTGCGATCCAGAAGCCGCCGCCGTTTCAGTCGAAGCGACGGTAGCCGACGCCATCCACAAAATGCTCGACTACCACGTTGGCGCAGTGGGCGTCGTCGACCAGGAAGGCCGCGTGGCCGGAATTTTTACCGAGCGCGATGTTCTTCGAAAATTCTCCCTGGCCGGCCGCGACCCGCAGTCCACCCCTGTCCGTGAATTGATGACCACTCCGGTCGAGATGGCGACCGAACAGACCGGTCCCGGCGAGGCCATGGCCACCATGGTCGAGCGCCACTTCCGCCATCTTCCCGTGGTCAACGACGATGGCAAACTGCTCGGCATCCTCTCCATCCGGAACTTGCTGGAATGGCGGATCGACGGCCTTACCCAGGAACTGGACTCGCTCGAACAGTACGTCAGCAACGATGGCCCCGGTGGCTAACCCGCGGCGCATAACGTAGCGCCTCCGTCTCGGCGGCAGTCGGGAGGGCGTCTCGCCCTCCCAGTCTCAACTCTGGCGAATGCCCAATCCATCCCCAGCTCCAAAGACGATTGCCATAACCCGCATAGCGACCGGATTCCTCTTCCTGCTCTTCGGCGAATACAAGGTCGCCGGCCCAGCGTTCGCGCACGCCGACTTTCAGAAGTATCTCGCCGGGTTCATTCAGAGTGAAGCCGTCTCCTTCTACCGTCCAGTACTCGAACACATCGTACTTCCGCATGCAGTCTTCTTCGGATACGTGGTCGGGATTCTCGAACTCTGGATTGCCGCCTCGCTCATCCTCGGGATCTTTGTGCGTCCGAGTTCCATCGTCGGCGCGCTCTTTATGCTGAACATCACGCTATCGACCTGGTGGGGCGCTGGGCACGGCGTCGCTCTTTGGCGCTACTTCGGGGCCGAACTCGATACCATCCCGCTTATCCTCCTGTTCCTCATCTTTTTCGCCACCGATGCCGGCCAAACTTGGGGAATCGACGGGGCACTGCGCGAGCGGCTTTGAAACTCGCATTGATCTGCCATTTCCGTTATCCTTGCGCCGCGTTTTTTCAGGAAAATAAAAACATGCTGCTCACGTCCAAGCCCGTTCGTTCGCTGAAGTTCGTCTCCCTCCTGCTGATCACAGTAGCCTTCCTTCCTGCGTTGAGTGCCGCGCAGGCAAGTCCGGCCGCCCCGCCACACCGCGTTGTCATCCGCGCTGGGCGTGTGCTCGACGTCAAAGCGGGCAACACGCTGACAAGTCAGGCCATCGTCATCGAGGGCGACAAGATTGTGAGCATTGGCGCTGCTTCCGATGCCAAGACAGACTCGAACACGCAGGTCATCGATCTCCCGAATTCGACGGTTCTCCCCGGCCTCATCGACGCACACACCCATCTCACCGGCGATCCGAAGGACCTCGGCTACGAGAGCCTTGCCATTTCGTTTCCACGCGAAGCGCTCACCGGGGCGCGCAACGCACGCGTCACCCTCGAAGCTGGATTCACCACCGTGCGCAACGTGGGCGCCGGAGGCTACAGCGACATCGCCTTGCGCGATGCCATCAACGACGGTGACGTCCCGGGCCCGCGCATCCTGGCCAGCGGCCCGCCCCTTGGCATCACAGGCGGCCATTGCGACGACAACCGTTTGGCCCCCCAGTTCCATGCGGTCGAACTCGGCGTCGCCGACGGAGTCGACGCCGTGCGCCACAAAGTGCGCGAGAACATCAAGTACGGCGCCGATGTAATCAAGATTTGCGCCACCGGCGGAGTCATGTCGAAAGGGGACGACCCGAACGCCTCGCAGTACACGCGCGAAGAAATGAAAGCCATCGTCGAAGAAGCACACCGTCTCGGTCGCAAGGTTGCAGCCCACGCGCACGGAGCGGAAGGTGTCACCTGGGCTTCGGACGCCGGCGTGGATTCCATCGAGCATGGCCACCTGATGGACGACGGTTCCGTCGCCACCCTGAAGAAGAACGGCACCTACCTCGTCCCGACGCTGTACCTGATGGATTGGAACCGCGAGAACCTCAGCAAGCGCAAGGCGCCTGACTACATTGTGAAAAAGATGCAGGCAGTTTCGGCCGTCGGGCAGGCCAACGTGAAGAAGGCGTTCGCCGCCGGAGTGAAGATCGCCTTCGGCACCGATGCCGCCGTCTACCCGCACGGCCTCAACGCGCACGAGTTTGCCGTCTACGTGCGGCTGGGCATGACACCACTGCAGGCTATCCAGACCGCGACCGTCAACGCGTCCGACTTGCTCGGTTGGTCCGCCAAGGTCGGCACGATCGAGCCCGGGAAATGGGCCGACATCATCGCCGTCGACGGCGACCCGCTGAAAGATGTAACCACGCTCGAGCAGGTGAAGTTCGTAATGAAAGGCGGCGAGGTCATAAAAAATCAATACACAAAATAAATAAGCTCCCGCGAACGACAAATGCGCAGGGTGCCCCCACGTTTCGGGCATTTCGAAACGTGGGACTCGGCGCCTCTATCAGCCTTGGGATTTTCGAGAAGCATGCCGCACCGACCACGACAAAAATGAAAAGGCCGGCTTCGCAGCCGGCCTCTTTTTCCAATTCTTGGAAAAAAACTACTTCTTCGGAGCGATCGCGTCCTTCGCGGCCTTTGCCAGGTAGAACTTTGCGGTGGTCTTGGCCTTGATCTGGATCGGTTCGCCAGTCTGCGGATTCCGTCCCACTCGCGCTTTGCGGTGCACTTTCTTCAGGCGGCCCAGTCCGGGCACTACGAAAATCCCGTTCTTCTTCGTTTCTTTTACTGCGGTGTCGGCGAGATGCTCCAAAAACGCCGCTGCGGTCTTGTTCGGCGTTTCGAGTTTCTCCGCGAGATGACGCACCAGTTGTGTCTTGGTCATACCAGAAGCCATGAATCCTCCTCAGTGGAACTGCTTGTTTTGTTGCGATGTGCGCCATCTTATACCACTCGTCCTGTGGAAAAATAGCGTTTTCCCCACGTTTTATGCGGTTTCTCTTGCTTGAGGTGTCCAAAAAGGCACAAAAATCGCCTGTTTGCCGATCCTGGCCCTCGCAAAGGCACCAGCCAAGCAGGTTTGGTGGGATGGCCACCACCACCGGTACAGCCGCTTCCGTGACGCTGCCTCAATGCAATAATGATCGCAAGGGAGCAAATCTTGAGCTGCGCCATCTGCGAAACCCGTAAGGAAAAGCGCTTCTGCCCCGCGGTCCATGGCCGCATCTGCCCGCAGTGTTGCGGGGAGCAGCGCGAGGTCACGCTCGACTGTCCCAGCGACTGCCCTTACCTGCAGCAGGCGCGAGAACACGAAAAGGCAAGCCACGGCGAAAATCTCGACCCCGCCGCCGTCTTCCTGCAAGTCGAACTTGGGGACCAGTTCCTCTACGAACACGAACATCTGATCATGGGACTAAGCTTTGCGCTGGTCCGCGCCGCGGACAAGGATCGATCCCTCACCGACCGTGACGTGATCGCCGGCGTGTCGACGCTGGCACGCAGCTACGAGCGGCTCGTCAATTCGGGCCTGCATTACGAGGAGCCGACGCAGAGCCTCGCCCAGCAAGCGGTTGCCGGTGAATTGCAGACCATGATTAAGGATTACCGTGAAGCGGAAGTGAAGCACGCGGGCTACTCGCGGCTGCGCGATTCCGAGGTTTTGAAAGCGCTGGTTTTTCTGGTCCGCATGGGCTACAGTCGAACTCCGGGGCGGCCAAAGTCCCGCGCATACATCGATTTCCTGAAAGCACAATTTCCCGAGCGAGAATCGGCGCTCAGCTCCCCCGGCCAGCCTGCGAGCCGGATCATCAGCCCTTAATCTTTCGGATCATCTTTCGGACCCCACGCCAGCCTGCGGACGATCTGCCCGGGCGGCAGGGCGTCGCGCAACTCACTCGCTGTCTTCTTCAGCCCCGGGTGCTGTACATCCGGAGCGATCTCCGCCAGAGGTTCCAGTACGAATCTCCGTCCCGCAAGCCCAGGGTGCGGAATGTGCAGGCCCTTCTCGTCCACGGTCTGGTCGCCATACAGAAGAACGTCGATGTCGATGTTGCGGGGACCTTTGTCTTGCGTGCGGCGGCGCCCCATAGCCTGTTCGATCGCCAGCACGCCCTGCAGAAGTTGCGATGGACTGTTTTCCGTTTCGAGCGAGACCACACAGTTCAGGAACCAGGGCTGGCTGGTAAATTCCACCGGCTCGGTTTCGTAAAACGAAGAAACAGCCAGCACGTTCCCGACTTGGGAAATCTGCTCGATTGCCGCATGCAGGTTGGCGGTTCGATCTCCCGTGTTCGATCCGAGCGACAAGTAAGCTCGATTGTGCATTAGGCATCAGTTTCGAGCCTCTCGGCGGCGCTTGGCCACAAAAATCTGAAACCCTACGCCACAGGGAACACAGAGAAGCCAAGAAATCCTCTGTGTTCCCAGTGTCCTCGGTGGTGAAGGATTTGTTTTGGAGTTGAGCCACGCCACAGCCGACCACGCGTTGAACTCTTCCAAAAGGTCATATCCATACGGACTTACGGCCATGCCTGTGCCAATTACCTTCGTGCCTTTTACCGCTAGCGCACGGAGACTAGAGTAGATTTCATGAATCTGGAGTCGCTTTTAGTCTGTCGCGACGCTGAAGTTGTACGCGTGCTTCGGCCGACACTGGAAAAACTGTCGATTGAAGTGGAAGTCTCCGCGGCGGCGCGCTCCGGGGCTGAGATCCTTACGTCTTCCAAGTTTGACGCGGTCATTGTCGATTGCGACGATCTCCAGGGCGGCGTCGACGTGCTGCGCAGCCTGCGCCAGAACGCCAGCAACAAGACGTCGGTATCCTTCGCCATCCTCAACGGAAAAACCACCACGCAACAGGCGTTCGAGATGGGCGCAAACTTCGTTTTGCAGAAGCCCATCACCACTGCCGGAACCCTGCGCTGCTTCAACACCGCCATGAGCTTCATGGTGCGCGAGAAGCGCCGTTATTTCCGCTGTCCCCTTGAGATGCCCGTCAAGCTTTTATTCAAGCAGGGCGAAGAACTCAAAGCCACCGCCACCAACCTCAGCGAGGGCGGGATGGCCATTCATTTCGACGGAACATTAGCCAAGAACTCGACGGGAAGGATTCAGTTCACGTTGCCCGGCACGAAAGTCTCCATGGATCCGAAATGTGAGGTCGCGTGGGCCGACGGCCTGGGCCGGGCTGGTATCCGGTTTCAGGACCTGCCGGAAATCTCGCGCGAACAGCTCGAAAAATGGATGATGAAGCGGCTCGAATCCGTCACCAATCCTCCTCTTTAATCTGTTTCAAGGCTTCACCAGAGAGAGCACAGAAGGACTCCAGATGTTCCTCCGCGTCCTCTGTGGTAAAGATTTTGGTTCGAAATCCGTTCCGCAACCAGGCACCAAGCTAAGGACTTGTCGCACTCGACCCGGCTCTTCAAGCTAAGGAGAGTCCACTCCCAGGAGTATCCCCGTGGCTACGTTTGCCTACGACGTGAAGATTGCCCGCGTGCAGCGCACCCTACGCTGGCTGGAAGAAGATGCTTCGCTGCTTTCCATGCGAGTCCGGGATTTGTCCCCGGAGCGGCAACGGGTGGCCAAGAGCTTTGCCGCCAGCATGATCGATCAGACCCGCGCGGAACTGGATCGCCTCATGCAGGAGCGCACCCACGAAGACGAAGAAGAGTCCATTCCCTGCGAGCCCGCCGACTAGCCGGCGTTTTGTGGGCAGGTTCTATTGAGTGGGTCATCGTCGCCGGGGGCATTGAGACTGACGAGGCGTGACTTGAAGGTTGGCTCCAAATCGTTTGAGCGAACTGCAAAGACCGATGACGAGGGCAAATTCGAGTTCAAAGATGTACCAGCCGGGAAATATGAAATACGATTCAGTCCGCTTGGACTGAGAGAAGTATCGGTTCCAGTACTCGTCGATTTGCGTCATCCGCAAACCACCGGTGATTGTGTAGCACCGATAGATTTGAGGCTGGATTTTCTACCCGAACCCTGCGTAAGCCCCGAGATGCGAAAGCCTTCAAAGTGGTGGGTCCGCACAACCTTGACGAAAAACCGCAATTACACTCATTGACATCAGGAAGGGATTTTCGTGCTATCGCCTGCGGCTGTTGAAATCGCCGCACAGGGGGAATGAAAGAACGATAATGGCGAATACGCTATTCATTCGAATGACGATCTGCGGCATTCTGCTCGCTGCCTTTCCGTGCGTCCAGGCCCAGACGATCCGATGGGCTGGACATACCTGGAAAGTCACCAGCGGTGGTATGGCAGGCGTCGCTCCCGGGGATCCGTCCAATGTCGATTTCAACCCGGATGGATATCTACATCTCCAGATTACCAAGCGCGAGGGAAAATGGACTGCCGCGGAGTTGTTTACGACCGACACCATGGGATTTGGGACGTACCAGTGGGTTATCCAGGGCGACGTCTACAACATGGATCAGACAACGGTGCTCGGACTCTTCACCTACGGGCCCACTGTGCACATCGGCGCCGACGCAGAGAACGAAATTGATATTGAATTTTCCCAGTGGAACAAGACTTGTCACGGCTGTGATGCCGACTTTACAGTTTATCCATCCACGGGAAACCGCAAGCCGAATGGCGTTTCCAGTTGGGAGGACAACTTCCAAGTCAGCGGTGGAAACCTTACCACGGCAAGGATGGAGTGGAGTTCCGATCGCGTCGTGTTCACGTTAATGAATGGCGTTCATCCAATCGGATCTGTTGCCGATGTCATCAAGACCGAAACCTATTCTTCGAACACGACCAACATTCCGCAAACCGCCGCCCCAGTAGGCATCAATCTCTGGTGCTTCCAGGGGACGCCTTCAAGTGATCAGTCGGCAATCATTCGCGATTTTCGATTTGTTCCGCACTGAGCCTAAAAACAAGGCGAATCTGGAGCTAAGGGAACTTGAGGGGTCCCGAGGAGAACGCTTCTGTTTCGGCAACGGTTTCCAATATCCCCATTGCACCAAAGATGCGGATAGTAGGTCGGCGAGACATCTGCGCGCGGATCATTGAATCGGTTCCGTATCCGGGTGCGCGCCCCTGAACCTGCTTCTCAAACGCCCCTTAGGGACGGACTTTTCCCCGCAGCCCTCTGCGAAGTACGGCTGCAACCTACAGGTTTCAAATTAAAGGGAGTGTTCTACCAGATCGTCAGCCACCCGCGACACGTGTTCGCCCGCTTCCTCGACGAAAGTTTCCTCCCATAGAGTCTTATCCCGAAGCAGGCGCGACACCAGCGCCGTGTGCATCGCATGTCCGGCGCGGTCGGCCACAATACTACCCAGGATCTGTTTTCCCACCAATGCCAGATCCCCGATCAAATCCAACACCTTGTGCCGGACGAACTCATCGGGATAGCGCAATGGCGGGTTCATCAATCCCTCGGGGGTGAGCACGATCGCGTTCTCAGGCGATGCTCCCCGGATCAGCCCCTGCTGCCGCATGGCATCGGCCTCGTGCAGAAATCCGAAAGTCCGCGCCGGCGCAATCTCGCGCAAGAAGTTGCCGGCCGAAAGATCTACGCGGAATGTCTCGCGTCCGATCAAGGCGTGAGGGAAATCGATGGTGTAGGAAACCGAATAGCTGTCCGCGGGATAGATCGCGATGAACTTGTTTCCCTCGCGCAGCTCCAGTTCCCGCCGGATGCGCATATACGACCGCACTCGCCGCTGCTTGCGGATGCCGGCTCGCTGGATCATGTCCACGAACGGCCGGGCGCTCCCGTCCAGAATCGGCAGTTCCAGGTTGTCGAGCTCGACGATGGCGTTATCGATTCCGGTCCCGATGAACGCGGACAGGAGATGCTCAGTGGTCGAGATCAACACGCCCTTCTTCATCAGACTGGTAGCGTAGCTGACACGGGCCAGGTTGCGGCCCGTCGCCTCGACCTCGAAGTCATCCAGATCGGTCCGCCGGAAGATAATGCCGGCGCCGGATGCGGCGGGAAGAATTCTGAGCTGGACCGGAGCGCCGCTATGAAGACCAATCCCTTTGCACTCGACGGCCGCGCGGATTGTGTGTTCCTGTCTCAAAGGGAGGGCTGAATGTCTTTGATCCAGTTCAGCTTACAGTCCGCGGCCGATAATCCAATGTGGCAATTTAGCCACACTCCGTGGTACGGAAGGCCAGTGCCAGTGGGCCTTGTCGCCTATATCGTTCATGGCTAACAGGATAACGGGACAGGCCATGGCGGATGTTTTTCCTGCGCCCGGGAACTGGAACCAATATCTGAACCCCCGAGTTAGGCAAAACCAGATTCTGACCTCGTGCGCTTTCTCCGCGACCTCTGCGTTTTAAGATTTCCTCTCGAGTTCAACTGGTATCAAGACAGCGGGCAAATCACTTCTTTCGCGGCGGCAGAGTGTTCGGATCATAGGTAGTCTTGGCGTCGAACATGGAGTCGTTCAGCGTTTCGTTGTAAGTCACCGTGTTTAAAAAACGCTGGTTCGACATCTCCCCGTTGTAAAAGCGTGTAACGCTATAAGGCGTCATGATGCCCTGCGTGGGACGGTAGGCGTCGTAGAGTTCCTCTTCTGTATTGCGCAGGTTGTCCGCGGGATCGCGCCATGTAAAAGTCTTTTTCAGCGGCAAGTGCGTGGTGCTGTCGAAGTAGAGCGTCACGCTGTCATTTTTGGTGTTCATGATGCTGACCTGGTCGGCGGGCTTGTTAGCCGCAACAGCCGCGCCTTCATAAAACAAGGCAACCCCGGGCTCGTTGATCCAGCGCCGGAGGACCCATTCCAAGGAGTGCTCGCGCCGCCGCAGGAATTCATCCAGCGTTTTCTGGTCGAGCATGGCCGTTCCCTTGAAGGTGACTTCGTAACCCTTGTCCCCGTTGTAGACGTACGAGATATCGCGCTGCTTGGTCAGTTCAATGCGTTCGCGGTCGGGGAAGTTCACGAATCGCCAGAAGAGCACTCCCGCGTTGGTGGCCTCGCCGCGATGGAAGCTGTAGGTCCGGCCCTGCTGGCTCATGTTTTTGACGTCGAGGTAAGCCTGGCCGCCAAGCGCCTGGATCGCCTGGTTCACCAACGTCTTGGCCTTCACCGCATTTTCCTGGGCAACCGGGTCGCCCTGAGGCGTTGCAGCGCTGGTCTGGGCAGCGACGCCTGTGGCCGCACACAAGCTAAGGATGAGAGCAAGAGATAAACGCATGCTTTTCATAATTAGACGCTGAAATCAGGACGGTGGCTGTATGCCTCCCCTCGCGTTCAGTCCCGGGTACCGCATTCAACCGGCGAGCACCGCGCCCCCGTTTACATTGAAAACCTCTCCCGTGATGAAGCCTGCGTGCTCCGTGCAAAGAAATAAAATCGGGGCCGCGATCTGCTCGGGTGTTCCGACGCGGCCAAGTGGAATGGTCGCGAAAATCTTGTCGCGCGTCGTCGGATCGTTCAGCGCCGGCTCCGACATCTCGGTGCCCACCCACCCGGGCGCCACGCAATTCACGTGAATCCCGTCCCCCGCAAGTTCTGTCGAAAGCCCCTTGACCATGCTGATAAGGGCGCCCTTGGTGGCGGCATAGTCCACGTGAAAAGCCTCGCCGCGCTGCGCCGCCGTGGAACTGACCAGCACGATGTGTCCTCCGTCGCCGGTACTCAGTTTTACTTGCTTCTTCATCTGCGCGACCGAGTGGCGAATCAGGGAGAACACGCTGTCGAGATTGACGGCCACCGTCCCACGCCACTGCGCGTCGCTCATCTGGTCGACGGGCGCATCCTGCGGAGGCCATATCCCATGATTGGCCACCAGGATGTCGAGTCGTCCAAAGCGCTTGACCGTTTCCCCGACCAGATCCTTTGCCGAGTCGAGCCCGCTGAGATTGCATGCTACGGCCGCGCAGCGGGACTCGCCACACTCCCGAACCAGCGCGTCCGCTTGCGTCTTGGCGCTCTGGTAGTTGAACAATACCTTGGCGCCCGCAGCTGCAAACATCCGCACGGCTGCCGCTCCAATCCCGCGCGAACCCCCAGTGATGAGCGCAACCTTTCCTTCCAGAGAAAGAGAAACTGGCATGTCTCTAGTTTCAAGGCAGCAAGCGAAAATTAGCAAGTCAGGGGCGGATTGGCAGGCAGCCCTTAGTCGTGCGCAATAGACCGTCTTGTAGCTCTCGGCTAGGCCTGAGACTTGAAACTAGTCCCCCAGGCTAGGCGCTTTACCAGTCTTGAGTTGCCGCATGAGCACCCGCACCAACATTCCGTCGTAGCGCGTCCCGCTCAGCTTTTCGATTTCCGCGAGTGCCTGGTCTGTCGTCTTTGCGGCCGCGAAGGCGCGTTCGCTGGTCATGTTCACGAAAGCGTCTGCCAGCGCCAGGATGCGTCCCCAGAGTGGAATTTCTTCTCCGCGAAGGCCGTTGGGATAGCCGCTTCCGTCGAAAGCTTCGTGATGATGCTCGATGGCTTTTTGCAGCAGGATGCTGCCCGGAATAGTTGCGACGATTTCGGCTCCCGTCCGCGGGTGCTTTCTGATGTGCGCGAACTCTTCTTCGTTTAGCGGACCCGGCTTGGTGACAACGCGCTCGGGCACGAAAATCTTTCCGACATCATGCACGCGAGCGGCATAGACCAATTCAACCAATTCGTCCGGCGGAAGAGCCAGGGCGCGGCCGATGAGTTCCGTGTAGCGGGCCACCATGTCTCCGTGGCCGGCGGCGTGAAATTCGCGCGACTCGCCGGCGCGGGCCAGGGCTTCGATGGATTCCTTCAGAACCTGTACGTTGCATTCTTCCCCGCACAATCGATGGAGGGTCGAGACCAGATCTTCCAGATCTGCCGGGAGCGAGCGGTCCTGCTGCAGGAAGCCTTCGATATAAGTCGACAACTGCTGGCGCTGCGCGGCAATGTTCTCCGTGTCTCCGAACTCGTCGACCATGGATACGCGATTGCCGCCGTTGTGCTTGGCGGCGTACATGCCGGCATCGGCGACGCGGATGATGTCCTCGGCGGAAAAGCCGTGGGCCGGGAAGCTCGCGACGCCAAAGCTGCCCGAGATGTGATGCTCGGCCAGCATCGCGTCTTGCGCCAGCCACAATCGCAGGCGCTCGGCCAGCGAGTGTGCCTGATCGATACTAGTTTCGGGCATGAGGATAACGAACTCATCGCCGCCATAACGCGCGACTACGTTGGATTGCCGGCAGCGTTGCTCGAGCAATCTGCCCACACGCGCCAGTACCAGGTCGCCTTCCAGGTGCCCGAACGAATCGTTGACCTCCTTGAACTTGTCAAGGTCGATGAGGACGACCGAAAACGGTCGGCCCGATCGCGAGGCCCGCTTCCATTCGGAGGACAAAGCCTCCCAGAAAAAGCGCCGCGTCTTGATGCCAGTGAGACCGTCGGTGATGGACTGCTGTTGCAGCTTCTGGAACACGAAGGTGTTGTGCAGTGCCGTCGCCAGCAAGTCGGCCAGCGTACTCATGATGAGCACGTCTTGCGGAGAGAACGCATTTTCCTCGCGGCTCTCGACATTCAGTACGCCGAGCAGCGATTCGCCATACGTGATCGGTATGCACAGCACAGAGCGCGAGTCTGGCAGCACGCCTACCAGGTGGCCATCGCCTGCATTGTGCACCAGCGCTCGCTCGTTGGTGCGTGCCACCCGGCCCACGATGCCCGCGCCCAGCGGAATGCGCTTGCCCAGGGCCTGTGCGGTCGCGCCCGCTTCCGCCTTGATTTCAATTTCCTTGGTGACGTAGTCAAGAATTCCGATGCCGATGTGATCAAACTGAAAGGTCTTCTGGATTTCGGCGACGATGTCGGCGAGCATCTGCTCGGCGTCCTCGCTCGAAATGGCCATCTTGGAAATGTTGTTGAGGAAGTTCAACTGCTTGGAGCGGCGCAGTTCCTCTGCGAACAGACGTGCGTTCTCGACCGCAACCGAAAGCTGGCCGGCGGCGGTCTGCATGACTTCCAGGTCGCGCTGCTGGAAGACGTATTCGCGTTCCGTGCTCATGGCAACCATGGCCCCGGCAGGCTTGCCGCCCAGCATGATGGGAGCGCCACAAAAACACTTGGCTGGCCGGCCACCGACCTGAACGGCGCCTAACCTCTCGCGGGTTTTCTCGAGGTCGGAGCGGATCAGAAGAGCCTGCCCGGTGCGGATGATGAGCTCCGTCAACCCGTTGCTCACCCGGCGCGAGCGTTTGGGTAAGATGCGGTTGTTCTCCGTTTCCAGCTCAAAACAAATCTGGTCGCCCTCCTGGAAGGCGATATAGAACTCGCTGGTATCGAAAATCAGTCCGAGCTCTTTCTGAATTGTTCGGAGGATCTCATCCTGATCAAGCCGCGAACTGATGGCCTGGCCGATCTGGGTGAGCAATTCGTACTCTTTAGTACGGCGCTGCGCGTCGTGCATGACCACGTAGTTTTCGATAGTCAATCCGATCTGCAACGCCAGACCGATAAGCAACCGCAGATTCGAGGAGCCAAACACCCGCAACTCGGCGTGCGGGAAAAGGATCACGCCGAAGTTATGTTCGCGGGTCTGCAGGCTGACGGCTGTAAGGTGCCGAATGTTTTCCTCTCCCAGAACACGCTTGAAGTCTTCGAAACGGCCGCCGGGCAGCGCGGGCAGCGGTTCGGTCATTTCCGGCATGTTGCGGAAGGTGAAAAAGCCTCCGCGGCGATAAGCAAGCTCGCACACGTACTCACCCGCCCCGGTCTTTTCGAGTTTCTGGATCAGCTCAGGCGAGAAGCCGCGCTGCACGGATGGCAGGACGCCTCGCCATTGTTCGGCGATGCAAATCACGGCGCGACGCGTGGGCAGGGGATTGATCAGGCGGTCGAGCACGGCCGTCATGCTAGGCACGAGATCTTGGGCAGCCAGCAATCGCCGCGGATCCACGCCCAGGGTGGAGAAGGCGAGCGCATTTTCTTGTACTGCGTTGCGCTCGTTCTCAAACAGGACCATCACCATGGCGATGCCGAGCAGCATCTGCGGCAGGGGTCCCAGCATGTGTCCGGCGTTTCCCAGGACTTCCGAGTACGGGCTGACTAGCTGCCCCACGGCCATCAGGCCTCCCCACAAAGCAAGGGCTAAAGCCAACATGCGGAAGGCGAGGGAATTTCGCCGGTGCGCGAAAAGATAAAAGCGCATCGAGCAATAGAGCAGCAGCCCAGCAATGCCGATCTCCAGGCGAAGGTGCGAAATCGACTCGAGATCGTTCTTGAAGACGCCGTTCACCATGTGGGTGCGCAAACTCCACAGCGTCAGACCCACGCCAGCCACGGCAAGCGCGACGTCGTACCACCGCAGCCGGAAGCGCTCCCGCATGAGGCGCGTGGACACAAAAAGGCAAAGCGCCATAACGACGATCAAAAGGGAACTGGCGAGATAGATCCAGGCGGAGGATTGGCGCGCGTTCAAGGCG
This sequence comes from uncultured Acidobacteriota bacterium, assembly GCA_963765755.1. Lineage (GTDB taxonomy): Bacteria > Acidobacteriota > Terriglobia > Terriglobales > Acidobacteriaceae > Gp1-AA133. Next base: position 111,238 of record CAVXXV010000007.1, read on the forward strand.
TCCAGCCCGAAGTGCAGCGAGTACGCGCCCCAACCCAATTGCCACGCGCGAAAATACGGCTGCCGGCTTTGCTCGTAAAGGTAAGTGAAGACGAGGAAGAGCAGCAGGGCCACGATCCCCGGGAGGATCACCATATTGGTGGCAAGGCTGTTCATGGCGCGCAAAGCCGCTCCGGCGGCTGGTCAACCAAAAGGACCGTGGGAAACTTTGGTGATTGCATCGTTTCACAGCCCGGTCAAAAAACTCAATACGATTTCAGTACAGGGGGTGTGAAAAGCTGAGTCGTTCCCGGACGACGCCGTTGGTTCGCTTGACGCTGCTTTTCACTTGCCCGTAACATGAGTTCTTCATGCCGGATCCCTCTACCTCCCTCAAAAAAGGCGACTTACCCGCCACGAACCCACGCGTCCGCTTCGCTCCGTCGCCGACCGGGTTCCTCCACGTGGGCAGCGCGCGGACATTCATCTTCAACTGGCTCTATGCGCGCCGCAATGAGGGAACCATGGTACTTCGGCTCGATGACACCGACGTCGAGCGCAATAGCGAGGCGTCGGTTAATTCGATTTTTGAAGGGCTGAGGTGGCTGGGCCTCGGCTGGGACGAGGAGTACAAACAATCCGAGAGGCTCGCGCTACACCAGAAAACTGCTTGGGCGATATTCGAGCGTGGCTTGGCCTACCGTGATTTCACGCCCGCCCATACCGGAGAAGCGGAGAAGTCGGGAGCGCAGGGAACCTGGTTGTTCAACGCTGGCATGCGCGAGCTTTCGCGCCAGGAGAGTGACCGGCGGGTGGCTGCGGGGGAGCCCTTCGCGTTGCGGTTTCGCGTCCCGCGGGAGACGGGTGAGGAAGTGCGATTCACCGACGCGGTTTATGGCGAGCAGCGCAAGGCGGCCGCTGACATCGAAGATTTCGCCTTGCTGCGCTCCGACGGGATGCCCACCTATCACCTGGCGTCTTGTGCCGATGATGCCGATCTACGGATCACGCACATCATCCGGGGACAGGATCACCTGACCAATACTTTCAAGCACGTGCTGATCTTTCAGGCCGCCGGAGCTTCTCTGCCGCAATTCGCGCACTTGCCGCTGCTGGTTGCGCCCGATGGGACGAAGCTCTCGAAACGCCGACACGGGCCGGTGGTGAGCGTGACCACGTATCGGGACGCGGGCTTCTTGCCGGAGGCGTTCATCAATTTTCTGTGCCTGCTGGGCTGGTCGCCGAAGAACGACCGGGAACAGCTGTCATTGACAGAACTGCAGGAGTTGTTTTCGCTGGAGGGCATCAATCGCGCGAATGCGGTCGTCAATTTCAAGGAGCCGGCAGCGACGCCGGAGGAGACGTTCGATCCCAAAGCGGTGTGGCTGAATGCCGAGCATATTCGGGCCCTGCCGGTGGAAGAATTGAGCGCGCGCCTGCTGCCGATTGTGCGCGAGGCGGGATGTACGGTGGAGGCGGAGCAGATGTTGCGGATTACGCCGCTGATTCGCGAGCGCATCAAGTTGCTGCGGGATGTTTTGACGGCGGCGGATTTTTTCTTTGTCGATCAATTGGCGCCCTATGATGCGGCGGAATTGATTCCGCAAAAGGGCGACGCGGCGATGGCTAAGAGAGTGTTGGAAAAGGCCCATGTCGTTTTGGGTGGAGTCGAGTTCAAACACGACCCGTTGGATCAGGCGCTACGGGCGGCCGCCCAGGAACTCGGGGTCAAGGCGGGACAGATGTTTCAGCCGATTCGCGTCGCCGTATGCGGCCGCAAGAATGCACCGCCATTGTTTGAGACATTGGAAGTGTTAGGGCGGGGGAAGGCCTTGGCGCGGATCGAGCAGGGGATTCAGAAGTTAGGGTGAGACTCCGTTATGTGGAACGACGCCCGGTCATTTTTGCGAGCTATTTTGGGCCACGCGATTGGCGGATCGTCCTTGCGGCTCGCGGGCTTTGCCCCGCATCGCCGAGTGTCGCCCCTACGGGGCTCGCTTTCCCCTTGGGACGGTACCCAGCGCTTACGCGCTGGGCTAATGCATGTCGCCGCTTCGCGGCTTGCAGTGTAGGCTCGTTCGAAGATTTTCTTTGCTGATGTTTCGCAGTCTTTTCCTAACTCTTTCAACCTTCGCAATCTCAGTCTTGCTCACCCCTCGGCGCGTCTGCGTCCTCTTGCTCAAGATTTGAAGTAAAAATTCCAAAAGGCACCAAGCGAGAGCCGAGTAACGGTGACATAGATTAGCCCAGGGCGTAAGCCCTGGGTTCGGGACGCATAGAACGAGCCCCCGTAGGGGCGACACGGGCCGAAGCGGGCAAGAGCCAGGACCCAAGCCTGCTGCGTCTGCAGAAAGTGCTGTTCCAGCCCTGGGTGCATTTTGCGATGTATACCATAGAGTACTTTGTGATACAAAGTATAGCTCATGGACCACCATTCTTTCCCATCCTTCTCACGCCCTCTGCGGAGGCGCTGGATTCCCGAGGAAATGCTGCATGCCCCCGAACTGAGTCACCGGGCTCCGACGGGAGCGATTGAGCCGCGCTTTTGCCTGATGATCAACCCGTTTTATGCGAAGGACGCGAATGCCAGCTTTGGCAAGCACGTGCTCACCCCGTCGCTCGCACTTACAAGTTTTGCCGCGACTACTCCGGAGCATTGGCGGCTGAAATATTGGGACGAGAATCTGCTGGCGGGGCCGCCGCCGTGTTGGCCGATGCCGGAGTTGGTGGCCATCACAGTGCATCTCACGTTTGCGGGGCGGGCGTTTGAACTGGCCGAGTGGTATCGGGCGCGCGGGGCAAAGGTGGTGCTCGGGGGATTGCACGTGTTGTCGTGTCCGGAGGAGTGCGCGCCGCATGCGGATGCTCTGGCGCTCGGGGATGGCGTGCAACTTTGGCCGCGGATTCTGCGTGACATCGAAGCGGGGCAGTTGCAATCGCGCTACGTCGCGACCTACGAGAATGATTATTCGGAAGATCCCGCGCCGCGCCGGTCGATCCTGCCGCGGCATGGATTCCTCACGACCACCAGCCTGATCGCGACGCGGGGTTGTCACAATCGCTGCGGTTTCTGCTATCTCGCCACTGATGGTCTGAGGATGCCCTACCGCATGCGGCATCCGCAACAGGTTGTGGAGGAGTTCGTCGCGAACGGCGAGCCCTACGCGGTGTTCATCGACAACAACCTCGGATCCCGCCGCGACTACCTGCACTCGCTCTGCGCGGCGTTGCGACCCCTCAACAAGATTTGGAGTGCGGCAGTCACTATCGACGTCACCGATGATCCTTCCTTGATTCGCAACATGGCCCTGGCGGGCTGCACCGGTGTTTTTATCGGCTTCGAATCACTTTCCGATGACAACCTGTCTGAAGCGAATAAGAAGACGCCCAAAACGGCCGACTACTCTCGGCGCGTGCGCATGCTGCACGATGTCGGCATCCAGGTGAACGGGTCTTTCGTGCTGGGATTCGATCATGACCGCAAGGATGTTTTCGCCCGTACCGCGCAGTGGGTGGAGGAGAACCGGCTGGAGTGCGCAACCTTTCATATCCTGACGCCGTACCCGGCGACGCCGCTGTTCCGGCAGATGGAGAGTGAGGGGCGCATCCTGCACCGTGACTGGTCACGGTACGATACGTCGCACGCCGTGTTTCGTCCGAAACACATGACGCCGGAGGAACTCGAGCATGGCTACGGATGGATTTATCAGCGCCTGTTCTCGCACGCCTCGATCTGGCGGCGACGGCCTGAGGACTGGCAAGCGGTTCCGCTGTATCTCGCAATGTCGTACCTCTACAAGCGCTCGAACCGCTTCTGGCACATGCTGATCAAGCACAACCTGGTGCACGCGGTCTGGAGCCCCCTGGTGGAAGCCACGCGACTGCGCCACGTTCACTTCAGGAAGCAGTTGGCACGCGGGGGCAGGGCGGTCGTAACAGGCGGTCAGGTGGTATCGGCGGGCGTTTAAGGCAGGCGGGCCACATCCCCACTACGCTTTTACGAAAGAGAGAGTGTGGCCCATCCTATCGGCGAAATGTCTACTGCGGGTTAACCGGCGGGTTTGGATTCGCCGCGCCACCGGCGGCTTTCTCAACCGGGCGTTCGGGGGCATGGTATGTTGCCGGCTTGTCACTCGATCGATAAGCGGCACCTTCCACTGAGCCCTCCCCACCATTCAGTGGCTTCATCGAGACCACTTCGTACGCGCGGTTCTTCTTATCGCCGTCTGGCACCTTGAGATACATGCGGTTCTTCTTAATTTTGAATTCACCCTCCTCGCCTACCGGCAACAATGCCGCGTGTTTCTTATCGACCGGACGAATGTGATATTCCATCTCGTCGGTGCGAAGCATGTACTGGGGGCACAATTTTTCTTCTGAGTTCACAGCCTCGATACCGGCAGAGGCAAAGATACTTCCCACCCCTGTGAATCCGCGTTGCTTTGCGCCGCAGGGGACGGCTTCCATTCTCTCCAGCATGGCTCTTTGCGCGCCTTTTTTCTTATGCTTCCCATTTTGCTTTTCACCTGCTCCGCAAGGAAGAGCGATTGCGAGCAGCAAGGCTGGAACCATAATTCGCTTCATGATCTTCATTGCTCACCTCCAGGACACTCGGCTGAAAGGAACTGATTGACTCGCGGGACAGACCTCCGAGAGAGGCCGCCGAAGCGACCCCTCTTGGGTGTTGCCCAACCGCTACTTCTGCAAAGGGCGAGGCATGGATGGTGCCTTTGGAGCGGGTTTGGTTGTCTGCTGCGCCGACTGCAGAAAGGCTTGTGGATTCTGCTGCAATTGCGCCTGCGCTGCTGGATGCGACTTCAGGTAGTCCTGGAGTTCCGGATGGGTCGCCATGAATTCCTTGTTGTTCAACAGCGTAGGGTCCTTGGAAACCTGAGCCGCGATGTTAGCGTGCACGCCGAGGAATTGCCCGAAGCTTGCAGCCTCACGAGAGGCATCGCGGTCGAAGCCATCGTTATTGTGCTCGAAGCCCTGATTGCGCTCGAAGCCTTCATTACGCTCGAAGTCTCGGCCGCGATCAAAGCCCTGCCCGCGCTGCTCTAAGCGGTCCTCTCGCCGATCGAAGCGCTGTTCCTGGTGCAGGACGGCGTTCGGATTTTCCTGGAATTCCTCGCTCACTGCAGGGTGTTGCCGAAGATAGGTCTGCAATTCTGGATGGTGTTCCATGAATTTCTTGTCGTTCACCAGGGACGGATCTTTGCGCAATTGTTCAGCGATCTCGGGATGAGAGTCGAAGAATCGATCCATACTCGACAGCTGGGCGCGGTGTAAGTCCCCGTCTCGCCGATCAAAGCGCTCTTCCTGACGCATGAAGGCGTTCGGGTTCTCCCGGATCTCCTCCCGGATCGCCGGGTGCTCTTGCAGATAGGTCTGCAATGCCGGGTGTTTATCGACGAATTCCTTGTTGTTCACGAGCGACGGATCTTTGCGCAGCTGTTCGGCAATTTCGGGATGGCTGTCGAGAAAGCGATCCACGTTGGCCAGCGCGTAACCGTCATGGTCGCGATCGCGGGTCTCTTCCCGGCGATCGAAGCCTTGTTCCTCCTGCATGAACGTATTTGGATTCTGCCGCCATTGCTGCGCGACGCCAGGATGCGTCTGCAGATACTGCTCTAAAGCGGGATGCTTCTCAACGAACTCCTTGTTATTCACCACGGCCGGGTCCTTGCGGACTTGCTCGGCGATCTCGGGGTGGCTGTCAAGAAACTGATCGAGGCTCACGAACTCGCGGGGCTCCTGCCGTTGTTCGAAGCGCTGCTCCTGGCGCATGAATGCGCTGGGATTCTCGCGGATCTCCTCGGTTACTCCCGGATGCGCCTGGATGTATTCCTGCAACGCCGGATGACTCTTGACGAATTCCTGGTTACGAACCAGCGAGGGATCCTTGCGCAATTGCTCGCCGATCTCAGAGTGCGCATCCAGAAACATGTCAAAGCTCGCCACATCCCGGATGGTGGTGTCGTTATTCTGGTTTGATTGTGCGCTGGCTGGGCTGCCTATCCAGAGCAGAGCCGCCAGGCTCAAAAGCGCCAGCAAACGCTTGGGATACGGGCATCTCGTTGGTCTCATGATTTGCAGGTTCCTCCTGTATGGGAATCTTCTGCTGAAGGTGCAAGCCCCATGCCAACTCCGGGGACGTATCGCCGTGAACCGCACCCTCAAGGAGTTAGGTCCCCCTACAGGATCGTGCTCACGGGAAAATCGACATGAGGGAAGGAAAATCGCCATACAGAATCAACTGGAAGAAAACCCTTCTCCTTAGTGAACACTTGATTTGCACATTGCACGAACCGCAAGAAAACGGTCGGGGCCTCTGCGAACTGCGCTTAAAAAATGGTTGACAACGTGTACTGTATGTAAGACAGTATGCATCACATACTATATGGCGCAAGGCAACGGAAAACCCGACGAGCTTTTCGAAAACCTGAAGCTGGAACTTCGCCGCGGTTGCCTGATTGTGGCCGTACTTGGTCAGCTCCGGATTGAGCAGTACGGATACACCTTGCGCAAGGCTCTGAACGATGACGGACTGGAAATCGATGAAAGCACGCTCTATCCCCTGCTGCGTCGCCTTGAGTCGCAAGGACTGCTGGTCAGCCAGTGGCGGGAAGAGGACAAGCGCAACAAGCGCTTCTACAAGCTTTCGCCCACAGGGAAACAGATTCTGCGGCGGCTGCTGGCGGAGTGGCAGGGCATCAATGCGTCGCTCGAAAAAATTCTGGAAGAGGCATAGATATGGAAAATTCACGCCAGGCGAAGGAACTGATCGATCGTTACTTGCAAGCTGTACGTTTCTGGATGCCGAAAGGGCACGAGGATGTGCTCGCGGAACTTGCCGAAGACCTGCATTCGCAGGTGGATGCGAAAGAAGAAGAGGTCGGGCGTCCGCTCGGGGAGGATGAGGTAGCGGCGATTCTCAAGCGCTGCGGAAGTCCGATCGTCATGGCTGGACGCTTACGCCCGCAGGGGTATCTGATCGGGCCCACCATATTTCCGGTGTACCGCTTCATTCTGAAGGTGTCGTTGCTCTGGATCATGGTGCCGGTCTTCATCTTCATCGTGGGGCCGGTGAATTATGCGGAAAGCAAGAACGTGGGCCTGGCGATTCTGCACACGTTTGGCGCGCTGTGGCCCGCCGGATTCATGGCAGCAGGCATCATCACGTTGGTATTCGCGGCGCTCGATCGTGCGCGAAGCCAATTCTGCCCCGCCGACCGCTGGAATCCGAAATCGTTGCCCCCCTTGCAGAAGCCGCAGCGCAAAACGTCGAAAGTGAACGTGGTCTGCGAATTGATCTTTAATGTGTTTGGGTTTTTGTGGTTGCTGCTTTTGCCATCGAATCCGTTCCTCATTCTGGGGCCAGCGGCGAAATTTCTGAGCGCGGCGCCGACCTTGCACGCGTTTTACTGGGCTTTCCTGCTGCTCGCGTCGGCGGCAGTAGCAAGGTCTGTTGTTGTCATGGCGCGCCCGCAGTGGACGCGCTTTCCGATGTGGTCGCAGTGGGGGCAGACCGTGCTGTGGCTGATCATACTGAACTATATGATCGGCGTCGCGGGGCATCCGCGTGGTGGCGACTGGCATCCTTTCCTGATCGCGAAGTTTGGGGACGTGGCACAACAGGTCCGCATTGCCGCGGTCTTGAACGCATCGATCCTGGTCAGCATCGTGTGTGCGTGGCTGGGATTGTGCGTGGCGCTGGTCATCCAGACGTGGGAGTCAGTGCGGCTGTTTCGGAAAAAGGACAGTCAGGCGGCAACGTCTTTGTCGGTGCATGTGCTGTAACGGCGGTCATCGAGAGTGCATTTTCGCCGAGGCCGAGCGGCTATTTCGCAACCCAGGCGATAAAATAGACCGCTCATGACTCTTACAGATGCTTCCCCAAGTCCGGCGCCCAACGATCCGGCCGAGCCGCGTCCTTCGAACTTTATCCGCGACAGGATATTGGAAGACTTGAAGACCAATAAGTACCAGGGCCGTGTGCAGACGCGCTTTCCTCCCGAGCCCAATGGCTACCTGCATATCGGACATGCCAAGGCCATCTGCCTCGACTTCGGACTGGCCGACGAATTTCACGGGCACACCAATCTCCGCTTTGACGATACGAATCCGGAGAAGGAAGACACCGAGTACGTTGACTCGATCATGGAGGACGTGCGGTGGCTGGGCTATCACTGGGACGGGCTTTACTACGCGTCGGATTACTTCGACCAGATTTATGCGTGGGCGGTGCAGCTGATTAAAGCCGGGAAGGCGTACGTCGACGATCAAACTGCCGATGAGATCCGGAAAAACCGCGGCACGCTCACCGAGCCAGGGAAGAACAGTCCGTATCGCGACCGCAGCGTGGAAGAGAACCTGCAGCTGTTCGAGCGGATGAAGGCGGGCGAATTTCCTGACGGATCGCGCGTGTTGCGCGCCAAGATCGACATGGCGTCGCCCAACTTCAACATGCGCGATCCCGTGATGTACCGCATATTGCACGCCGAGCATCACCGCACGGGCAACAAGTGGTGCATTTATCCGATGTACGATTTCGCGCACGGGCAGTCGGACTCGATCGAGAAAATAACCTACTCGATGTGCTCGCTCGAGTTTGCCGATCACCAGCCACTCTATAACTGGTTCATTCAGGAGTTGGGAATCTTTCCGTCGCAGCAGATCGAATTTGACCGGCTGAGCCTGACCTACACCATCATGAGCAAGCGCAAGCTGCGCCGGCTGGTGGAAGAACGGCATGTCAAGGGCTGGGACGATCCGCGCATGCCCACGCTGAGCGGGCTGCGCCGGCGCGGGTATACGCCGGAAGCGATCCGGAACTTCGTGACAGCGGCGGGAGTGTCGCGCACCAACGGTGTGGTCGAGTTGGCGATGCTGGAGCACTTCGTGCGCGAGGACCTGAACAAGCGGGCGCCCCGCGTGATGGCCGTGCTGCGGCCGCTGAAGGTGGTCATCGACAACTATCCCGAGAACCAGGTCGAGGAAATGGACGCGGTCAACAATCCGGAAGATGCGAATGCGGGCTCGAGGAAGGTTCCGTTTTCAAAAGTGTTGTACATCGAGCAAGATGACTTCCGCGAAAATCCGCCGAAGGGGTACTACCGGCTTTCGCCGGGGAAGGAAGTGCGGCTGCGCTATGCCTACCTGGTGACCTGCACCAGCGTGGTGAAGGACGAGCAGGGCGAGGTGGTCGAGGTGCATTGCACGTACGATCCGGCGACGCGCGGCGGGAATACTCCGGATGGGCGGAAGGTGAAGTCGACGATTCACTGGGTATCGGCCGCGCAAGCCGTCGACGCCGAAGTGCGGCTCTACGAAAGCCTGTTCACGAAGGAGGATCCGGACCGGGCCGAAGAGGGGAAGGATTTCATTTCGAATCTGAACCCGAATTCGCTGGAGGTGGTGAGCACGGCGAAGGTTGAGCCGTCGCTGGCGAAGCTTGGGTCGGGTATGCGTTTGCAGTTCGAGCGGCTTGGATATTTCTGTGTTGACCCGGACTCGGCAGCCGGCCAGCCGGTGTTTAACCGCACGGTTGCGCTAAAAGACGCCTGGGCCAGGGCGGAGAAGAAGCAGGGCGGAAAGTGAGGACAACGATGGGATCCGGCATCAGCCCGGCAAGAACGCTTCGAGCGCAGACGGTGCGGGCGGGACTGACAGCACTTGCGATGCTGCTGCTGTTCGCCGCCGCGACCGCCCAGAAGGGCGGGGCGAAGCCGCCTTCGCCTTGCAAGCATTGGAAAGCGTGGCAGAATCTGCAGCCGGGTACAGCGCCTGCGACACTACATGTCACAGGGACTTGCGAGTTTCCAACCGCGGGGTACACGGTGGAACTTGTGCCGGTCGAAACGAAGAATGCCGAGACGCATCCGGAGATTTACGTGTTGAAGCGCGTTGTTCATAAGCCCGAGGGCATGGTGGCGCAGGTGATCACGGAAGTGCCGGTGGACTACAAGGTGGAGACGTCGGCCAAATACAAAGAAGTGAAGATCCGGCCGGACCGCGCGCGCGTGCGGGTGAAGATCGTGCAGTAGCTGTTCTTAGCCCCCGTCGCCGCTGAGCCATCCTCACCATCAATTGCACACGCCGATGACCTTGCCGATCGAAGAGCGATCTTCGACTGCCTTGATCATGTAGTCGGACACGTCCGCGCGAGAGATTTTGAAACCGAACAGCGGCAAGTGACCTTCCCGCACGCGATACTTCGCCGTATATGGCTTGTCGGTGAGTTCAGGCGGGCGCACCATCGTCCAGTCGAGGGTGCTTTCGGCGAAGATGCGCTCCATCGCTGACGCGTCGGCGACCGTCCGCGGGAACAGAATCCGGCCGAGCAGATAGGCGGGCGGGAGGATCGAATCCTTGAACAGAAAAGCGACGGACTCGACTACCACTCGCCGCACGGTGGTTTGCTGCATGGCTGCCGTCAACGCTTTGGCGAATTGCTCCAGAAGATGCGAGTCAGCCTTCGAGATTGGCACGCGGGGTCCGAACGCCGATACAACTGCATCGTGACCCTGGATCGCTCGCCTGAGGTCGGAGCTGTTGAGAAGGTCTCCCTGCTCGATCCTGATGCGATCCTGAAATGGTTTTAGCCGCTCCGGCGAGCGGACCAGTGCTGTGACAGTATTACCGTGGTCGATGGCATGGCGGACGATTTCGAGGCCTGTCCCTCCCGTTGCACCTAGTACGACTAGCTTCACAACTCCTCGCTTTCAGGGGCGCGCATAGCCCCTTCCAATATATTGACTATAGATTACTATTGTTAATAAAGGATGCTACAATTTCGTCCGCATGGCGAAGGTCAAAAAACGTCCTTACAAGTCTTTGGCCCGCGAGCGCCAGGCGGCGGACACACGCAGGAGAATCGTTGACGCGGCGCGGCGCTTATTACAGAGCGATGGCTATGCGGGAATGACCATCGAAGCGATCGCACAGCGAGCGGAGGTGTCTGCTCCGAGCGTCTATGCCACCTTCAAGTCGAAGACGGGGATTTTGATTGCGGTCCTCGATCAATTGACGTTTGGGACCGATTACGAAGAAGTGGTCCGGCGTGCTGCGAGTGCCGACGATGCGGAAACCCGCTTGCGGCTGGCAGCCGGAGTGGCCCGGCAGATTCGCGGGGCGCAGCGTGCCGCCTTCGACCTGATGCGTAGCGCGGGCGTGGTAGCGCCCGAACTGGCGAAACTGGCGCAACAGCGCGAGCGCTTGCGCTATGAGAAGGAGGAAGGGGTGATCGACTTCCTTCGCGAGTCAGGCGGGCTGCGGCGAGGACTCACGCACAAGAAGGCGCGCGACATTTTTTGGGTGCTTTCCGGCGGAGATGTTTATCGCATGCTGGTGGGGGAACGGGGGTGGTCTCCGGAACAGTATCAGGATTGGTTGGGGGAGACGCTGGTGGACGCGCTGCTCGGGCCGGGTGCGGCAGCTAAGCATGGGTAATTGCGCTGCTATGGCAAGAATTTTTTAAAGTCGAGCCCGACCCCTAAAGCGGTGATTCAAAGAAGCAGATTTCGGCACCGCTGAAGCGGAGCCCTGATACGAAACTACAACACCGAGACTGGCTTAGCGGTGCGCGTGCGGGCTTTGGGCTGGGTTCTTTCCGCCCGTTACGGCGTTCTTCAGGACTTTTACTTCGAAATCCACCGGCAGATGTTTGGGCGGGTAGCAGGCGGCGTTGTCGCAGGCCTGGTATTTCAGGTCTCCGTGGATGGCGTACTTGCCAGGTTGCACGGTGTGCAGCGGGCGGATCGTCATCGTGACGGCGAAGTCTCCCGTGTAGACGTTCAGAGGCTCGTCGGGCGAGAACGGGAAGGTCATTTCCTTGCCTGGGGGGTACGTCATCTTCGTAATCGCGATGTCGGTAGGCGCATCCAGCTTCAAAGCCGTGGGGATCAGGAACTCCGATTTCGGGGTATTCGAGTTGATGTGATATCCCGGGGGCACCCGAAAGTGAATCGTGACGGGGCCTCCCTTGCCGCGAGTTACGGTGATGGTCTCGACGGGCGCGACCATCACGGAGGGAACTTTCTTGCCGGTGCCCTGCGCGTAGAGGAGGGCTGTAAACAAAGGCACAATGACGAGCAGCGTTTTGAAGGTTCGCATGTTGTGAGTTCACGGAGGCCGCTTCGAAGCCGGCCCTTCTCAAGAAGCCATCGATCGGCACCTTCGCTAACCGGACGCGAAGATGGTAGACCGGATGGCCGTCCGCGCCTACGTTACTTTTGCGCCTGTACCGCGCGACCCTGTACCAATGATTTCTTGATGTTATCGACGAACAGGCTGCGGCTCTGTAGGCCGAACTCCCGCGCCACGATCTTTCCCTCGCGGTCGATGAAGAAAGTCGTGGGCAACACATTCACGCCGCCGTACTGGTTACCGACGTCTTCTTTGCCAATCAGGATCGGGTAGTTGACGCCCATCTCCTTCACGAATTTCGCGATGTCTTCCTTGCTGGCGTCGTCCATGGCCACGCCGACGATTTGCAGTCCTTGCGGGCCATACTCCTTCTGCAGTTCGACGAACCACGGCATCTCGATCTTGCAGGGGCCGCACCAGGTCGCCCAGAAGTTCAGAAGGACGGCTTGTCCCTTGTAGCCGCTGAGCTGGATATTCTTGCCGTCGAGCGACTCGAGCGTGAAATCGGGTGCGGTTTTGCCGGCAACGTCGAGGCTGTCGTTGTTGCTGTTCCCTCCCTTAATGCCGTGAGAGGCCACGTACAACATTGCCGCCACCAGGACGGCTACAAAGAATAGTGCAGCGAAATTTCGTTTCACAGTTGCAACCTCACTAGAGCGCGAAGCGATTCAAAAACGAGAAGTAACGCGCGATTACGGTAAAGCGGCCCAGCACCAGCAGACCTCCGAGCAGGATGAGCAGGGCGCCACTGGCGACCTCGAGCGCGTGCATGTGCGAGCGGAAACGACTGTAGAACTTGAGAAATCGCCCGATGCCAAGCGACGTCAGCAGGAACGGCACGGCGAGGCCGAGCGAATAGATGGCCAGTAAGAAAATTCCCTTGGTGACGGAATTCTGCGTGGCTGCCAGGCCGAGAATGACGGCGAGGATCGGCCCGACACAGGGCGTCCAGCCGAAGGCGAATGCGAAGCCGATCACGAATGATCCCCACGCCGTGCTGCCGCCTTTCACGCTGTGCAGGCGCGCGTCAGTGTAGAGAGCTTTAATCTTGAAGACACCGGTCAGGTGCAGTCCAAACAGAATGATGATGACGCCCGCGACTTGCGCCAGCACCGACTTGTACCGGGCCAGCATGCGGCCCACTTCGGTGGAGAGCGCTCCCAGCGTGACGAAGACGATGCTGAAGCCGATGATGAAGGCGGCGGAGTTCAGCATCACTTTGCGCAGGAGCTGGCCATCGCTGGACTTGAGCTCCTCGACGCCCGCCCCGGAGATCAGCGATACGTAGCCGGGCACCAGCGGCAGGACGCATGGCGACAGGAAGGAAATGATCCCGGCAACGAAGGCTGCGATCGGCAGTGGCAAGGTCGACATCAAAGTTATTTTACCTGTCCGGGAGTCAAAATACGCTGAGCCCGCTATAGCAGAGGCTTAGGCATCAAGGCGGGCAAGACGTCTGCCCATACCGGACGGATGCGCCATAAGCGCCGGATGTTACAAACAAAAGTACATCACGCAATTCTTTTACAAATCCCGGAAACGTACGGCCAAGCCTCTGAGCGATCGGATCGCGTCTTTTCGCCGTTGCCGGCAAGCGTCTCCATTTTCAGAACCTGAACAAGTACGATGCCTTCACAAAAAACTGTCGACCATCGTTGATGTAATCGTCGGGGGTCGTGAGCGGGCCATTTGGAGTCGGGATCAGACGGCGGTCGAGGTTCTGCAGGTTGCTGTTATAGCCCACATAGATTGCCGTGCCCGGGTGTACCAGGTAGGTGATCAGAAAGTCTGCGTTGAAGTTCTTGGTCGGAGAGAGCGAACTGATCAGGGGATTGGAGAGTACGCCCGTGTACTGGAAGATGAAGCGCGCCGAAAGTTCGCGGGTGAATTGCCAGTTCCACTTGCTGCGGAAGATATGGTTCGTCACCGCGGTGAGGTGGGCGTCGCGCTCCCGAATGTGTTCGAGCAAGTAGGTGTTGTCGATGCGCAGGCGGCCCGACGGATGCAGTGTGAGGGTGGCGTTCCCCTGGTCCTCGTGCCCGATCAGGGGAATGCGCCCTGCGGAGGGGTTGAAGTTCACCCCCGCACCGGAGACGAAGAACCAGCTGAATTCGATTTGCTTGATCCAGGTGGTGGCGCCCTCAATTCCCCAGAAGGGCTGCGGATAGTCGGTTACCTTGGTCAAGCCGCTGTAGTCCTGCGGGCGGAGAAAGACATCGTCATACGCGAAGGGGTGAAAGTTAACCCAGGTGCCGCGGGTCAGGTCGACGCGAAATCCCGGCATGACGAAGTAGTCGAGCGCAGTGCCACGATGATCCCAGATACTGAATTGCTTGATGGTCGGCCCATAGGAGATGAGGTACTTGCCTTCGGGCCGCCAGGTGTACGCGCCGTTGATGTTCTGCTGACGGATGTCGACGCGATTAACGAAGCCGGTTTCGGTTACGAAGCCCGGACTGTAGTCGAGATAGAGGCCTTGCAGGTTCAGCTTGCGTCCGGCACGTTCGAGATCGACCTTGTAACCCGGCCCAGCAGAATGCGTGCCGTCGACATTCAACGTGGAACTCGTCACCGCCGCGCCCTGGATGCGCCAGTTCTGGCCGATCTTGATGTTGGCATCCACCCCGCCGACGCGGTTATAGCCCCCGCCAAACTCGCGATCGGTGAAAATCGCTCCGATGGTCGACTGATCAAGGATGTCGCGACTGACGCGCGCGATTGCGAAGGTGGCGCGGTCACCGCTGTGCGGGTCAGAGGGGGGCAGTATCTCGCCGGGGGCACGATCGTCACTGGCCAGCACACCTACTGCCCAAGGGCCCGATTTCCCGGTGAGCCGCAGCCCGTATTCGGGATGAGCGATGCGCCGGGTGAAAACAAGATTGATCGGCGTCGTGAAGAAGTTGCTGTTCTCCAGGAAGAACGGGCGTTTCTCGGGAAAGAAGACTTCGAAGCGCTGGTTGACCGTGATCTGGGGCTGGTCCGATTCGATCTGGCTGAAGTCGGGATTCACCGTTGCATCGAGTACAAAGCGCCCATGCAAGATGAATTTTCCATCCAGCCCAACGTCGGGTTTGAGAGTGCGGCTCTCGAAAACAGGATGGTTCGGATCACGCTGGTCGATGTCGCGAAAGCTGCGAAACAGTCCGTACGGAATCACCTGAATGTTCCGCCCGGGAGAGACGTGCTCCATGCCACTGGCATTGGCGGCCTGGTTGAAGCGTCCCTGGATCCGGTTGGAAATTCTTGGCCAGAAGATATTTTCGTTGGTGCGGGGAATGCTGCGGTTCAGAATGATGCCCCAATCCTGGCGGTCGGCTTCGGGGAAACGCAAGCTCTTGAATGGAATAGCGATGAGCGCAACGTAGCCGCGCCCGGTTAGGTGTCCTTCGGAACGCCATAACGTATCAAAGGACGAATCGAACCCGCTAAAGTCGCCGGCTGCGCCGGTGCCGATCGAGCCTTCCGTCCAAAGCGCGTCCCACTGGATGCCAAAGGGGTTCACCGCGAACGCGTAAGCGCGGCGCGCGTCGTGAAAGGTATCAATCATGATCTCGACTGAATCGTCGGAGAAGATGTCCTCGCGGCGAGTCATGCGGGCGCGGATCTGGTCGGGCTCGGTATCCCAGCAGACGAAAACTGCATACAGGTCGTGTTCATCGTAGGCGAGATAGACGTCGGTGTTCTGCGAGGGTTGGGTGCCGTCGGCAGGCTCGCGCACGACGAAGCCGGTCACCTTCAGCATGCGTCCCGCAATTCCGGCAGTGGGCTCCATGTCGCCGAAGTCCGAGAGTCTGGGGGGGCGGTCAATGCGGGGAATCTGAATGGAAGGCCCCGCCGCGAAAAGATGCGGTGCGAGAAATAGAGCCAGCGCGAAGGCCGGCAGCCGATTCGTTCGCAGCTTCGTCTTGAACAGGTCCCCAAGCAGCATAAGGAATTGCGGCGGCTACCAGGGAGGCGTCTTCCTGGCGCGCCCAATTTTTGCACTAGTCCCGAGATCGCCGACGGTTAGACGTACGAAACAGCCTCCGGAAACCGGAGCGCTGCCATTTTATGCATTAGGCTGAGAGATTCTACTTGGGCGACTTTTGACGTTCGGGGACCTGGCCGGTCCGCTTTGAGGGAGCACCACTCGAAGGAGCGGCTTCACCCTCGGTCGCCGTTCCCTCAGGCTGGGTGGCGCCGACTACCTTGCGCAGAAAGCCTGGGGGAATCGCGGCGGTCAGGACGGAGCGCTCGCCGTGCTGCTCCACTTGGAGGCTGTCGAAGAAGGCTTTGACGTCGGGATCACTTCCTCCTGTGGCGACCGAGTTTTCGGCGGCGTGGAACAGGTTCACAAACGTGGAGACTTTCTCGCTGAGATTTTGTGCGTCGTCTTCCGTGCCGGAGATGGCTTCTACTCGCAGATGCAGGGTGGGCGAGTACACAGCGTAATAGGCGGAGACTACCAGGGACGCGGGCTTGGGAAACAGCATGGACCAGGTGCCCAGGCTGGCCGCTGCTGATGGGTCAACGCGGCCAATGAACCAGGCGAGCTTAAGGACCGGAAGAGTTTTGCTGACCACCGGCAACGACTTGTAATGCTGGCGAAGGAGTGCCGGTCCTCCAAAGGGGGAGGCGAGTTTTCGCGAGCGGTCGACCATGCCGCGGATCACGGCGGGATCCTCATGGTTTGAGGCGGCGACAGTATCTACGCTCAGGATCGCGACGCGCAGCGTGCGTCCCTCGAGCGGGATGCTGTAGATGTCGGTCGAGTGGTAGTTCTCGACGTTCGCGGCCACCTTGTGGAGGTAGGCTCTGACGCGTTCCCCTTGCACCTTGCCGACCAGCACCTCCGAGAACCGGGGCTCGGGAGCCGATCCCCCGGTGCCGCCATGGCCCCACTTGGCTGGATAGTGAATCGCGAAGGCGGCCTCGTCGAGGTCGCGCTCGAACTGGAAGTCGGTTTCGTGCAGGAAGACCTCGTAGTCGGCGTCGTGGGCAACGGGTGGCAATGGGCCGATCGCTTTCAGCGTGCGCAACCACTTGAGATTGACGTAGAAGAATCCATCCGCCCCGGGAAGAAGACGCGCAGCTTCGGGAGGGGCGCGCCGCCGGAGCTGGACCACCGCCACCAGGGCGGCGGCGACGAGCAGAGCGGCAATCAGAACGGGAAGTCTGCGTTTCAGGCGCACAGGAAGCGATTATGATAGCACTGGCACGAGAGACCGTTTATCCGCGAAGAAGCGAGCTAAGGCGGGCGAGGACCCTTTAATAAGCTCAGGGGCAGGTTGTCCGCCGCTCCGATGACACGATGCCCTCGCTTAAAGGGCACGTCCAAAGAGGAAAAAGTCCCAGGATCGAGGCAAGCGCGGGGCAGGCTAACGGATTGTTTGCACGCGATTTGGCGTTTATGGTACCTTTTAAAATTGTCCCGGTCATCTGAAAGGGATCCGTAGGAGATTTGCGCCTGAAAGGGCGCATTCCTCAGTTGCTGGCGTAGCTCAGTCGGTAGAGCATCTGATTTGTAATCAGAGGGTCAGGGGTTCAAATCCCTTCGCCAGCTCCAAGAACGAATTTTCCGGCAGGGCGGCGGAAGCAGTTTAGCGGCGCAACAGGTTTTCCAAACGCACTCCATTTAGGAATTTTTCCGACGTGTAGTGGTTTCCGTGCGCGAGTGTGTTCGCGCGATTCCTGTTTTTCTGTGTAGTAGCGAAGCCTGCAGATTTCCTCCGCGTGTGTGATTCCCGGCTGTCGGAAACAGATGCTTCCGGTGGGAAGCGAAAGCTTGGCGGTTTTGCACAGGTGGGTGAGTGGTTAAAGCCAACAGACTGTAAATCTGTCCCTCCTAGCGAGGTACGAAGGTTCGAATCCTTCCCTGTGCACCAGAGTTGAGCCCCTTCGGCGCTTCGCCTGGCGAAGTTGCGAGGGATTGATGAATCGATTGTTTTTGGCATTCGCGGCGTTTGCAATTCTGGGATTTCTGGCGTACATAACGCTGCCCGATCCGCGAATTCGCCTGATGACGTTTGCGATCCTGGGCTTGTTTGCCGTGAAGACGTGGCTGCGTCGTGGGGAGTTGATGCACCGCGACCGCGAAGATGACGGCAAGTAACGGGATTGATCGGCGTTGCAGTTACGGTGGGCCGATGTAGCTCAGTTGGTAGAGCACTCCCTTGGTAAGGGAGAGGTCACCAGTTCAATCCTGGTCATCGGCTCCAGAGTTTGCGTAGGAGTCCACGTGCAAGAGGTCTGACACATAGTTAAGTGGGCATGGGCAGCGGTTCTGTTCACATTTTTAGGCGTGAATCTGATTGCGATTTGGCGCCTGGATGCTGGCGGGAAGAAGCGGGCGCAGACCATC
This sequence comes from uncultured Acidobacteriota bacterium, assembly GCA_963765755.1. Taxonomy (GTDB): domain Bacteria; phylum Acidobacteriota; class Terriglobia; order Terriglobales; family Acidobacteriaceae; genus Gp1-AA133. The sequence continues at coordinate 129,703 of CAVXXV010000007.1, forward strand.
ATGTGGGTGATTGTAGTTCTCACAGGGATTCAGAATCTCGTTCGGGATGTTTTCGAGATTCGTGAGGTCAGTCGGGTCGGAAACTTGGTAGTCGGCTTGGCGGCACTCATTGCAACCGTGATCCTGCTTCATATGCTGCGTGTGCAGAGACTACGAGGGACGACAGGGATTGAGAGTGGCGCGGAAGATGAAGTCCAAGCGCTGAAGTTGAATTGAGAACAGACAGCTGATAGCTGACAGCTAGGTTTTGCGGGAGTAACTCAGTGGTAGAGTCACAGCCTTCCAAGCTGTTGGTCGCGGGTTCGATTCCCGTCTCCCGCTCCAGATCTGAGTGAAGGTGCGAGCGAATTGAGTTACGAGCAGGCAACGATCAAGGTCGAGAAGGAAGCGCAGTTCGCGGAATTAAAGGCTTCCATTGAGCGCGCGTTTTCAGCCAGCGCTGTCGAAAAGATGCTGAAGCGGCTCGATAGCAAGAACACGCGAATCCGCGATTTCGACAGTGTGCTTGAGAAGCAGGTGATCGAGCATGTGGACGCAACTCTCCGCGGAGCTCGTAAGACCGCGAAGGGCTTGTACCAGGAACTGACGGTGACGGACCAGGGTCAGATGCGTGAGTTCTACCTGTCGAAGCTTGAGCAGGTGGAAGAGCCGCTGCGCCACAAGTTCCGCAAGATTTTTCAGTACTACTGAAGTGCACGGGCACAACGCCCGCAATTATGAATAACCAAGCTAAAGGCTAAAGGCCAATAGCTAGAGGCTGATAGGAAATGGCGAAGGAAAAATTTGAGCGTAATAAGCCGCACTGCAACGTAGGCACGATTGGTCACATTGACCACGGGAAGACGACGTTGACGGCGGCGATCACGAAGGTGTTGCAGAAGCACAATCCAAAGATTGTGTTCCGGTCGTTTGATTCGATCGACAATGCGCCGGAAGAGAAGGCGCGCGGGATCACGATTGCGACCGCGCACGTCGAGTACGAGACGGCGAACCGGCACTACGCGCACGTCGACTGCCCGGGCCACGCCGATTACATCAAGAACATGATCACGGGCGCGGCGCAGATGGATGGCGCGATCCTGGTTGTTGCGGCGACCGACGGTCCGATGCCGCAGACCCGCGAGCACGTGCTGCTGGCCCGCCAGGTCGGTGTGCCGTACATCGTGGTGGCATTGAACAAGTGCGACGCGGTGGACGATCCCGAGTTGCTCGACCTGGTTGAGCTGGAAGTGCGCGAGCTGCTGAAGTCGTACCAGTTTCCGGGCGATGACGTGCCAGTAATCCGGCTGTCGGCTCTGGGCGCGCTGAACGGCGAGGCGAAGTGGGAAAAGCAGATTGACGCGTTGATGGAGGCGGTCGACAAGAGCGTGCCGCAGCCGGCGCGTGAGTTGGACAAGCCCTTCCTGATGCCGATCGAAGACATTTTCTCGATCTCGGGCCGCGGCACGGTGGTTACGGGCCGGATTGAGCGCGGCAAGGTGAAGGTGGGCGAAGAAGTAGAAATCGTCGGCTTCCGCGACACCCGGAAGACAGTGGTGACGGGCGTGGAAATGTTCAAGAAGCAGCTGGACGAAGGCATGGCGGGCGACAACGCCGGCTTGCTGCTGCGCGGTATTGGCAAGGACGACGTGGAGCGCGGGATGGTGCTGGCGAAGCCGGGCTCGATCACGCCGCACACCAAGTTCAAGGCCGAGGTGTACATCCTGACGAAGGAAGAAGGCGGGCGGCATACGCCGTTCTTCAAGGGATATCGTCCGCAGTTTTACTTGCGAACGACGGACGTGACGGGCGTGGCGGAGTTGCCGGCGGGCACGGAGATGGTGATGCCTGGCGACAACGTGAGCCTGGTGATTGAGCTGATCACGCCAGTCGCGATGGAGAAGGGGTTGCGGTTTGCGATTCGTGAAGGCGGCCACACGGTGGGCGCGGGCACGATTGCGGAAATTGTGAAGTAGAAAACCTGTCATTGGTCGTCGGTCGTTGGTCGTCGGCAAAAGCCCTCGGCCTTGGCCGATGGCAGAATACGGCGGGGAGAAAACGAAACAACGGCTGCTAGAGGCTAGCAGCCAGAAGCTAGGAGCTGTAATTCAATGCCCCGAGAAATAATTACGATGCAATGCGGTGACTGCAAAGAGCGCAACTATTCGACCACCAAGAACCGGAAGACGACTCCGGACCGGATCGAGATGAAGAAGTTTTGCAAGCGTTGCCGGAAGCACACGCCGCATAAAGAAGTGAAATAAATTGGGAAATTGAGGAATTGAATAATTGGGAAATTGAAAAACAGACGTCGATGACGGATCAGGTTTTCAATTCCCCAATTACCAAATTTCCCAATTACTCAATGAATCTAGGGGCGTAAGCTCAACGGTTAAACTGCCGGTCTCCAAAACCGGACTTGGGGGTTCGAATCCCTCCGCCCCTGCCAGTTTTTGGAATGAACGACAGGAAGCTTGGTGTGGTGCATGGGAATCGAGACAAAGAAGATGACAAAGTCGATTGCAGCAGCCAATCCCGAGGATAGCTTCGGGGCGCGAGTGGCCTCGTGGCCGGACAAGATAAAGACCTTCTACAACGACGTGCGCATGGAGATGAAGAAGGTCACCACGCCGTCGTTCAAAGAAGTGCAGGCGACCACTATCGTGGTGGTCATCACGGTCTTCATCTTTGGATTGTATTTCTGGCTGGTGGATTTCGTGATCGGGCGAGGCATTGACTTCGTGTTCCGCACTCTTGCCCACAGCTGATCGAACTGGAAATAGAAAGCCTGGGAATGAAGCAACTTATGCAGGAAGACGAAAAGAACGCGAGCGCAACTCCTCCGGCGGAAACCGAAGGGGCGGCTGGCGAGGCAGTGACTACCGAAGCGCCTCGCAATCCGAACATGAAGTGGTACATCATCCACTCCTACTCGGGCTTTGAGCGCAAGGTGCGCGAGTCGCTCGAATCGCGGGTGCAGGCTTTCGGTCTGCAGGAAAAGATCGGCCGCGTGCTGATTCCGACTGAATCTGTTACCGAAGTTCGGGGCGGCAAGAAGTACACCAGCGAGCGCATGTTCTATCCCGGCTACGTGCTGGTTGAAATGGACATGGATGACCACGTGTGGCACGTGGTGAAGTCGACGCCGCGTGTGACCGGATTCGTTGGCACGGGCCAGCAGCCCACGCCGCTGTCGGAAGAAGAAGTTCAGAACATTGTGTACCGGGTGGGCGAGTCGAAGGATAAGCCGAAGCTCAAGGTCAAGTTCGAGAAGAACGAGACGGTGCGCATCACGGAAGGGCCGTTCGCCAGCTTCACGGGCATAGTCGATGAGGTAAACGAAGACCGCGAGACGCTGAAGGTAATGGTCACGATTTTCGGGCGGTCGACGCCGGTAGAGTTGGAGTTTGGGCAGGTGGAGAAGGTCATTACGTAATTGAGTAAATGTGAAATTTGGTAATTGGGGAATTGAACGGCGCTAGTCGCTCATGAAGTTTGTTGAAGACTAGCGACTAACGACTGAAGTTGGAAAAGAGAGTATGGCGAAAAAAGTTACAGGTTCAGTGAAGCTGCAGATCGCCGCTGGTAAGGCGACTCCGGCTCCTCCGGTCGGCCCGGCTCTCGGCCAGGCGCAGATCAACATCATGGAGTTCTGCAAACAGTTCAATGCGCGCACGGGCGCGAAGGAACTGGAAGGGCTCATCATTCCGGTCGTCATCAGCGTTTACAACGACCGCTCGTTCACCTTCATAACGAAGACGCCGCCGGCCTCGATTCTTTTGAAGCGGGCCGCGGGCATCGCGAAGGGTTCGGGCGCGCCGAACAAAGATAAAGTCGGCAAGGTGACGCTGAAGCAGGTGGAAGACATCGCGAAGCAGAAGATGCCGGATTTGAATGCGGCGTCGCTGGAAGCGGCCGTGAACAGCGTCAAAGGCACGGCACGGTCGATGGGAATTGATGTGGTTTAGCTGATCGCTGGCGCCTGATGGCCTTGGCGACTCTGCGGGGCGCAACGAAGAAAAAGCAGGTCCTTCGCTTCGCTCAGGATGACAAGTTCCTAGAGTTTGGGAAGAGGTTCTCGCCCTTAGCCAGAAGCTAGTGGCCAGCAGCCGAAAGTCGAATTCACCACGGCTCTTCAGAACAGCGTTGAGCGGTGGGAGACGGAGAAAACGGATGAAGAAGTCAGGAAAGAACATCACGAAGGCTCGGGGCGCGGTTGGAGAAAAATCGTACCCGCTGCAGGACGCGGTTCCGCTTCTGCAGAAAGTCAAATACGCCAAGTTCGACGAGACCGTGGAAGTCACCATGCGTCTCGGCGTCGATCCCAAACATGCGGACCAGATGGTGCGCGGAACGGTAGTTCTGCCGCACGGGCTAGGCAAATCGAAGAAGGTTCTCGTCATTGCCACTGGCGACAAGGTGAAGGAAGCCGAAGCGGCGGGCGCGGATTTCGTGGGCGGCGAAGAGATGGTCGAGAAGATCCAGAAAGAAAACTGGACCGACTTCGACGCACTGATCGCAACGCCCGACGTCATGAAGTCGGTTGGCCGTCTTGGCAAGGTGCTTGGCCCCAAGGGCCTGATGCCGAACCCGAAGACCGGCACGGTGACGTTCGACGTGGGCAAGGCCGTGCAGGAAGTAAAGGCCGGCAAAGTTGAATTCCGCACCGACAAGACCGCTCTCGTCCACGTGCCGGTCGGGAAGATTTCTTTCACGCCCGACAAGCTGGTCGAGAACGCCACGGTTGTCATCACGAGTGTGATCAAGGCCAAGCCGTCGGTCGCCAAGGGCAAGTACATCAAGGGCTGTTTCTTGAGCTCGACGATGGGGCCCGGGATTTCGATCGATACCAGCGCAGTGGAAGCTGCAGCGAAGGCTTAGCCTACGAGCCGGGCAACGTCCGCGGGCGAGGGCGCCCGCGCTACATCACAAGACTTCTGAAGGGATACGAACATGGCAGTCAGCAAAGCGAAAAAGATGGAACAGGTCGAAGAGCTAAGTGGCGAGCTGAAGAATGTTTCCAGCGTGATCGTGGCCACGTACAGCAAGCTTACCGTCGAAAAGGATTACGAACTCCGCAAGGCGCTGCGCACGACGGGCGCGAAGTATCGCGTGGTGAAGAACACGCTGGCCGAGCGGGCGTCGAAGGGCACCAAGGTCGAAGAAGCGCTACAGAACCTGAGCGGCGTGACCTCGATTGCTTATACCGAGGGCGACCCGGTCGCCCTGGCCAAGGCGCTGGCGAAGTATGCCAAGGACAACCCGGAATTCACCTTCAAGGCGGGCGTGGTCGAAGGGCGCGTGGTCTCGATCAAGGAGATCGAGGCGCTGGCCACCATGCCGTCGAAGGAAGAGATTTATTCGAAGCTTCTGTACTTGTTGAACGCTCCCGCGCAGCGTCTGGTGACGGCCATGAATGCAGTGGGCCGGAACCTGGCGGTGGTGATTGATCAGGGCGTGAAGGAAAACAAGTTTAAGGAAGCATAAGAGCGGCTACTGGCTGCTTGCTTCTGGCTGCTGGCGACCTTTGCTAGAAGCTAGAAGCCAACAGTTAGAAGCGTTTCCAAGTTTCTCGGCGGCTTTGCTGCCGGAAAAGGGTTGCGTTATCGCCTGCGGGGGTTGCGCGGTTCGAGTCTGAGCGTTGTCTGGCGCGGAGACTTGGCCTTGTCGCACTGGAAACCTGGCGAGCGGTGGCGAAATCGAACGACCGATACATCAAGAATTGGAGAACAACATGGCAGACCTGCAACAACTCGAAGAATCAATCGTAGGCTTGTCGCTGCTCGACGCGGCGGCGTTGGTGAAAAAGCTCGAAGAGCGTCTTGGCGTTTCGGCTGCGGCCGCGGCCCCCGTGATGGTGGCCGGCGGTGGTGGAGCCGCTGCGGCAGCACCTGCGGAAGAGAAGACGGAGTTCACCGTGGTCCTCAAGGACGTGGGCGCGAACAAGATCAACGTCATTAAGGCGGTTCGTGAAGTCACCAGCCTCGGCCTGAAAGAAGCTAAGGACCTGGTCGATGGAGCACCGAAGAGCATCAAGGAAGGCGTCTCGAAGGAAGAAGCCGAGACGATCAAGAAGAAGTTCACCGAGGCCGGTGCGACTGTCGAAGTGAAGTAGCGGCACTCGCGAGGTTATTGGCAATGTGCTGTTCACTTTTCTCAGGGAACAGCACAGAGGCAAGCCTCGCGCAGCTGCGGCTTTTTCAGTTACGTCTGGCGCAGTCCTTGGTTGGCAGGTCTTGGCACGGCGGGTGGTTGTATCAGGCGGCAAATTCGATCTTCAATCAGCTCAACAACTTGCGGACCTCCTGCAAGTTTTGGGCCAGCGAACGATCTACTAGCTGAATCGGGGGGAGTGATGTTATCATCTAAACAACATCGCTACCCCTGCTTCACGCAAGGTGATTACGGCTTGTGCTCCAGCAACCCAGGAGAGAGCGCGGGCCGTTGGCAGAGTTGGCAGGCTGTTCCGCATGCAGGCGGAACGGAAACAGGCCTTTAGAACTGGCGCGGAAAGAAACAAATCAGAATGGCAACGCGCAGCCCATGGCGCCCACGGGGAATCCTGTCCCTGCGGGTGCCCTATTGTCTTTCTAGGTTCATCGATCAGTAGTCTCGCGGCGCCGCAATGCGCCCCAACATTCCGCGGTTTCTGTGGCGCAGCCGGCAGCTGCGCTGACTTTGGGAGTTTCTTGAATGAAGAAGAATGCCTTCCGTAAACGTTTTGATTTTTCCAAAATTCCAGCCACCATCCAGATCCCAAACCTGATCGAGGTGCAGAAGCGCTCCTACGAACGCTTCCTGCAAATGGACCGGCTGCCCAGCGAGCGCGATGACGCCGGACTTCAGGCGGTCTTTCAATCGGTATTTCCCATCACCGATTTCCGCAACGTATCACAACTAGAGTTTGTGGATTACGCAATTGGCAACTGGGAGTGCAAATGTGGTCACCTCAAGGGGCTGCATCACCTGCGCACCACCTGCAAGAATTGCGGCTCGACGGTCATCACGGATCCATTTCATCCTGGCGACGTGCTCTGCCAGAAGTGCGGCACCTATAACGCGAACACTCCCGACTTCTGCAACAAGTGCGGCGACCCGGTCGGGCTGCAACTCAAATACGACGTGAACGAGTGCGAAGAGCGTGGCATGACTTATTCCGCTCCGCTCAAGGTCACGATGCGCCTCACGATTTATGAGAAGGACGCTGAGACCGGCAACCGCTCAATTCGCGACATCAAAGAGCAGGAAGTTTTCTTCGGCGATGTGCCGCTGATGACGCAGAACGGCACGTTCATCATCAACGGAACCGAGCGCGTAATCGTCAGCCAGTTGCACCGCTCCCCTGGCGTGTTCTTCGAGACGGCGAACAATCGCACTTACTTCCTGGGCAAGATCATTCCTTACCGCGGATCGTGGGTGGAGTTCGAATACGACCAGAAGAACGTGCTGTATGTGCGCATCGACCGCAAGCGCAAATTCCTGGGCACGATTTTCCTGCGAGCCCTGGGCCTGCGCGGCGGCGACGACATTCTCAAGACGTTTTATACCGTCGACCGACTGGCGATTAAAGACAAGAAGCTTTTCTGGACGCTCGATCCGGCGAGCGAGAAGCCCACAAACCTGCTGGGCATGAAACTGGCGCACAGCATCAAGAACAAGTCGGGTGACGAGATCGCGCACTCTGGCCGCAAGATCAACGCCGCGGTTTTGAAGGAAATTCAGAAGGCGAAGATCAGCGAGATCGAAGTCGATATCACGGACCTCGAAGGCGCGTGGGTGGCAAGCGACGTGGTCGACACGACTACGGGCGAAGTACTGCTCGAAGCCAACTCGGAACTGACAGCCGACAAGCTGTCGAAGATTCTCGACTCCGGCGTGGTGGAACTGAACGTGTTCTTTCCCGAGCGCGATGACGTGGGAACGGTGATCTGCCAGACCCTCAAGCGCGACTCGGTGAAGACGCCGCAGGAAGCGCTGATCGAGATCTACCGCAAGCTGCGTCCGGGTGACCCGCCGACGCTCGACACGGCGACCGCGTTGTTCCAGGGCATGTTCTTCGACCCGCGCAAGTACGACTTCTCGCGCGTGGGCCGGTTGAAGTTCAACATCAAGCTGTTTGAGAACCAGGACGCGACCAGCCTGGAGCAGCGCACGCTGGATCCGGATGATTTCTACGCCACCATTCGGTACCTGCTGAAGTTGCGCAAGAACATCGGCACGGTGGATGACATCGATCACCTCGGCAACCGGCGCGTGCGCGCGGTCGGCGAGTTGATGGAGAACCAGTTCCGCATCGGCCTGGTCCGCATGGAACGCGCCATCAAGGAGAAGATGAGCGTGTACCAGGAAATGTCCACGGCCATGCCGCATGACCTGGTGAATGCCAAGCCGGTGATGGCGGCCATCCGCGAGTTCTTCGGATCCTCGCAGCTTTCGCAGTTCATGGATCAGACCAACCCGCTGTCGGAGATCACGCACAAGCGGCGTCTGTCGGCTCTTGGGCCGGGCGGACTTTCTCGGGAAAGAGCAGGATTCGAAGTGCGCGACGTGCACCCAACGCACTACGGACGTATCTGCCCGATTGAAACGCCGGAAGGTCCGAACATCGGACTGATTTCGTCGTTGAGCTGCTATGCGCGGATCAATGACTACGGCTTCATCGAGTCGCCCTACCGCAAGGTGAAGACCTCGCGCGTCATCGACTATGTAACCGTGGTGAACGCCGGCGACAGCGACCACAAGGTGGGCGATCACATCGAGAAGAGCGAGGCTGAGAAGATTAACAGCGAACTCCGCGACCGCAAGAAGCGGGCCATGGAGATCGAGCCCTTCTCGTTCTACCTCTCGGCGTGGGAAGAAGACCGGCACGTCATTGCCCAGGCAAACATCGAACTCGACGACAAGGGACGTATCGTCGCCGAACTCGTGAATGCCCGCAAGGCCGGCAACTTTGTGCTGGTGAACCGGGATGAAGTCGATTACGTCGACGTCAGCCCGAAACAGCTGGTCTCGGTGGCCGCCTCCCTAGTTCCGTTCCTGGAGCACGACGACGCGAACCGAGCGCTGATGGGCGCCAACATGCAACGCCAGTCGGTTCCTTTGCTTCGCGCACAGGCTCCGGTGGTGGGCACGGGCATGGAAGGCGTGACGGCGCGGGATTCAGGCGCGGTCATCCTGGCTCGCCGCAACGGAATCGTGGACTCGGTCGACTCCGAGCGCATCATCGTGCGCGTCGAGGGTGAGCATCATCCTGGACAGCTCTCGCGCGAGGTGGGCAGCGACATTTACCAGCTCACCAAGTTCAAGCGCTCGAACCAGAACACCTGCATCAACCAGAAGCCGATCGTGGAGAAAGGGCAGCGCGTCGTGAAGGGTCAGGTGATCGGCGACGGTCCCTGTACCGAGTTCGGCGAGTTGGCGCTGGGACGCAACGTCCTGGTCGCCTTCATGCCGTGGCGCGGTTACAACTTCGAAGACGCGATCCTGGTCTCGGAAAAGATGGTGAAGGAGGACTATTACACCTCCGTCCACATCGAGGAATTCGAGATCGAGGCGCGCGACACGAAGCTGGGGCCGGAAGAAGTCACGCGCGATATTCCGAACGTCAGCGAAACCATGCTGCGCAACCTGGATGAAGCGGGAGTGATCCGCATCGGCGCGACCATCAAGCAGGGCGACATCCTGGTGGGCAAGGTAACGCCCAAGGGCGAGACCCAACTCACGCCGGAAGAGAAACTGCTGCGCGCAATCTTCGGCGAAAAAGCCGGAGATGTGCGCGACGCTTCGCTCTACTGCCCGCCCGGAATCGAGGGCGTGGTGGTCGACGTGAAGATCTTCTCGCGCAAAGGTCAGGAAAAAGACGAGCGGGCAAAGGCGATCGAGGAGCAGCAGATCGCGAAGCTTGAGAAGAACCTTTCGGACGAAATCCGAATTCTGACCGACGAGCGCCTGAAGCGTCTGGAAGGCTTGCTGGGCGGCAAGGAGGTGCAGGCCGACCTGCACGACGAGCGCACCAACAAGCGCCTTTTGACCAAGGGCGCGGTTCTCGACCGCGACACGATCGAGCGCATCTCGACCCGCAACCTGAAGCGCATCAAGTACAACGACAAGGATCCGCGCGTGAACGAGCAGATCGACGAGATCGAGGAAATGACCTCGCGCCAGATTGATGTGCTCAAAAAGATCGTCAACGAGCGGAAAGACAAGCTGACCAAGGGCGACGAACTGCCGCCGGGCGTGATCAAGCTGGTCAAAGTCTACGTCGCCATGAAGCGCAAGCTGAGTGTCGGCGACAAGATGGCCGGCCGTCACGGAAATAAGGGCGTGATTGCCCGCATCCTGCCGGAAGAGGATATGCCGTACCTCGGGGATGGTACTCCGGTGGAAATCGTGTTGAATCCCCTGGGCGTGCCAAGCCGTATGAACGTCGGCCAGATTCTGGAGACACATCTGGGCTGGGCGGGCTTTGAGCTAGGCAAGAAGGTGAGCCGGATTCTCGCGGAGAACACCCGTGCGGATGCGATCCGGCGCGAACTGAAGGCCCTGTTCAAAGACACCGCGCTAGCCGATACCGTCGGCGCGTTCAGCGACGAAGAAGTCGAACTGGTGGCGCCGACGCTTGTACACGGAGTGTTCTCGGGATCGCCGGTCTTCGACGGCGCGCGCGAACACGAGATTAAGACGCTGCTCGAGCGGGCGGGCCTGCCGACTTCCGGCAAGACCGTCCTGCACGACGGCATGACGGGCGACAAGTTCGAACAGCCCGTCACCGTGGGCTACATCTACATGCTGAAACTGTCGCACCTGGTGGACGACAAGATTCACGCTCGCTCCATCGGACCGTACTCGCTGATCACGCAGCAACCGCTGGGTGGCAAGGCGCAGTTCGGCGGCCAGCGCTTCGGAGAAATGGAAGTCTGGGCGCTGGAAGCGTACGGCGCGGCGTTCATCCTACAGGAACTGCTCACCGCGAAGTCGGACGACGTGTATGGCCGCACCAAGATTTACGAGGCCATCGTGAAGGGCGAGGCCGCCATGGAACCCGGCGTCCCCGAATCCTTCAACGTGCTGATTCGCGAATTGCAGTCGCTCTGCCTGGATGTGGAACTGATCAAGGCGGCATTGGGCGAGAAGAAGCCTGTGGCGCCGGTGGCAGCGGATTAGGACAGCAGTTCTTGGTTCTCAGTTCCCAGTTCTCAGTTGTTTCATCCTGAGGCGGGAGCTGAGGCCGGAACTCTCCAAGAGATTTTTGAAATATCAGCCACTGCGGTATCGCTCTCGGTGCCGCAAGTAAGGCGAAGGTTCTAGCCGGTTTGACTGAGAACTGAGAACCGGAAACTGAGAACTTGGTTTCGAGGGCCGTGAGCGGGCGCGTGAGATCCCGCAGGAAGCGGAGGACCACTTGTATCGTTCGAGCCCCTTTGACATGGCGAACCCGATTGCCGATTTCGATGCTATCCGCATCAGCCTGGCATCTCCGGAAAAAATCCGGAGTTGGTCGCATGGTGAAGTCACTAAGCCCGAAACCATCAACTACCGCACCTTCAAGCCCGAGCGCGACGGCCTGTTTTGCGCGCGTATCTTTGGACCGGTAACCGACTGGGAATGCTTGTGCGGTAAGTACAAGCGCATGAAGCACCGGGGCGTGATCTGCGACAAGTGCGGCGTGGAAGTTACGCTGTCGAAAGTTCGCCGTGAGCGCCTGGGCCACATCGAGCTGGCATCGCCCTGCTCCCACGTGTGGTTCTTCAAGGGCCTGCCCAGCCGCATCGGTCACCTGCTCGACATTTCACTCCGCGACCTCGAATCCGTTCTGTACTTCGAGGCTTACGTGGTGGTCGAGCCGGGCGACGCTCCGGTAAAAGAGCGCGAGATCATCAAGGACGAAGCCAAGTACCGCGAGCTCGACCAGCAGTATCGCGCGGCCGGCTTCAAGGCCATGATGGGCGCGGAAGCGATTAAAGAGTTGCTGAAACGAGTCGATATCGAAGGCCTTTCGACCGAACTGCGCGAGAAGATGAAGAACGAGGCGTCGCTGCAAAAGCGCCTCAAGTACGCCAAGCGCCTGAAAGTGGTCGAGGCCTTCCGTCGCAGCGGCAACAAGCCAAACTGGATGATTCTGGATGTGATCCCGGTAATTCCGCCGGAACTGCGTCCTCTCGTTCCACTCGACGGCGGCCGTTTTGCGACCTCCGACTTGAACGATCTGTATCGCCGTGTGATCAATCGCAACAATCGGTTGAAGAAGCTGATGGACCTGCACGCTCCCGAAGTCATCGTGCGCAACGAAAAGCGCATGCTGCAGGAAGCGGTGGACGCGCTGTTCGACAACGGACGCCGTGGCCGCGTGTTGCGGGGAGCGAACAACCGGCCGCTGAAGTCGCTGTCGGATACGCTCAAGGGCAAGCAGGGCCGCTTCCGTCAGAACCTGCTCGGCAAGCGCGTGGACTACTCCGGGCGTTCGGTGATTGTGGTTGGCCCCGAGTTGAAACTGCACCAGTGCGGTCTTCCCAAGAAGATGGCGCTGGAGCTGTTCAAACCGTTTATCTATCACCGGCTCGAACAGACCGGGCACTGCACCACCATCAAGCAAGCCAAGGAAATGGTGGAGCAGCAGGAACCGATTGTTTGGGACATCCTGGAAGAGGTCATTAAGGATCACCCGGTGCTCTTGAACCGCGCCCCAACCCTTCACCGTCTGGGCATTCAGGCTTTCGAGCCGGTGCTGGTGGAAGGCAAGGCCATCAAGATTCACCCGCTGGTGTGTACGGCGTTCAATGCCGACTTCGACGGCGACCAGATGGCGGTGCACATTCCGCTGTCTCCGGAAGCGCAGGTTGAAGCGAGTGTTTTGATGCTGGCTTCGCACAACATCCTGTCGCCCGCGTCAGGCCAGCCGATCACCGTGCCTACGCAGGACATGGTTCTCGGTCTGTACTACCTGACCAAAGGCAAGCCGGGAGCGAAGGGCGAAGGCCGTTCGTTCGCGAACATTGACGAAGTGCTGCTCGCGCTGGAAGCAGGGGAACTGGAGACTCTGTCTCCGATCCGGTTGCGCTACACCGGCGAAGTGATCGACCTGACCACTGCGTACGACGATCAGGACATCACCCACACCGATGAAGTTCACTATGAGCGCAGCTTCCTGAACACGACGGTAGGCCGTGCCATCCTGAACGATCACCTGCCCGAGAGCATGCCGTACATCAACGGCTTGCTCAAGAAGAAAGGGATCGGGCAGTTGGTCAACTACACTTACTTGCGTTTTGGGTTGGAAGTCACAGTCAAGATGCTGGACGAGATCAAGTCGCTTGGGTTCAACTATGCGACCAAGGCGGGCCTCTCGATCGGTATCGACGACATGGTCGTGCCCGACAACAAGAAGACCCTGGTAAAAGACGCTGAGAAGCAGGGTGTGAGCGTTCAGCAGCAGTACCTGGACGGCGCCATCACCAACGGCGAGCGCTACAACAAGGTCATCGAAATCTGGTCTGCGATTACCGAAAAGGTTGCGGACGAGATGTTCGGACAAATGCAGCAGCGCGACAAGGAAGGGTTGATTAACCCGATTTACGTCATGGCCGACTCCGGTGCTCGCGGATCGAAACAGCAGATCCGCCAGCTTTCCGGAATGCGCGGACTTATGGCGAAACCGTCGGGCGAAATCATCGAAACGCCCATCACGGCGAACTTCCGTGAAGGCCTGACGGTGCTCGAATACTTCATCTCGACCCACGGCGCCCGCAAGGGACTGGCCGATACCGCTCTCAAGACGGCGGACTCGGGCTACCTGACGCGCCGCCTGGTCGACGTGGCTCAGGACGTGATCATTAGCGAATACGACTGCGGCACCGTGGACGGCATCTACGTCTCCGGTATCGTGGAAGCCGGCGAGATCATCGAGCCGTTGCGTGACCGCATCGTCGGCCGCGTGTCGCTCGAGAAAATCAAGGACTACGACGGCAACGTCATCGTCGACATCAACCAGGAAATCACCGAAGAGCTGGCCGGTTCGATTCAGGCAGCCGGCATCGAGCGGGTGAAGATCCGCTCCGTGCTGACCTGCGAGTCGAAGCGCGGCGTCTGCGTGATGTGCTACGGCCGCAACCTGGCCTCCGGCCGACTGGTCGAACTGGGCGAGGCGACGGGTGTTATCGCAGCGCAGTCCATCGGCGAGCCGGGAACCCAGCTCACGATGCGTACCTTCCACATCGGTGGTACGGCATCGCGAGTCTCCGAGCAGTCGCGCCTGGAAGCCAAGAACAACGGCGCTGTGCGCTTTATCAACCTCCAGACCGTCAAGGCAAAATCGGGCGACCTGGTCGTGATGAACCGCCAGGGCTCTATCGCAGTGGTCGACGAAAAGGGCCGCGAGCGTGAGCGCTACTCGGTCGTGTACGGCGCCAAGGTGAAGGTTAACGAGGGCGATCCGGTTCAGCTCGGTCACATCCTGGTCGAGTGGGATCCGTACACCTTCGCGATCCTCACCGAAATCGGCGGCACCGTCCAGTTCAAAGACTTGCAGGAAGGCATCACCCTGCACGAGGAAGTGGACGAAGTCACCGGCCTCTCCCGTCACGTGGTGGCCGATTCACCCGACGAGAAGCGGCAGCCCGCGATTGTGATCAAGGGCAAATCGAGCAAGCGCTACCTGATGCCGTCACGCGCCCACCTCATGGTGGCCGACGGCGACACGGTATCGCCGGGCGATGTGCTTGCGAAGATCCCGCGCGAAACCACCAAGACGAAAGACATCACCGGTGGTCTACCACGCGTGGTCGAGCTGTTCGAAGCGCGCAAGCCGCACGAAACCGCGGTCATCAGCGAAATCGATGGTACGGTGAAGTTCGGCGAGGTTTCGAAGGGCCAGCGCAAAATCTACGTGGTCGCCGACAACGGCACCGAGAAGGAATACTCGGTTCCGCGTGGCGTTCACATTAACGTGCAGGAAGGCGAGCGCGTCAAGGCGGGCGAACCGCTGATGGACGGGCCGCTCAACCCGCACGACATTCTGGCGGTGCTCGGCGAAAAGGAACTGCAGTCCTACCTGGTGAACGAGATCCAGGAGGTCTACAGGCTCCAGGGCGTCAACATCAGCGACAAACACATCGAGGTAATCGTTCGCCAGATGATGCGTTGGCGCAAGGTGGAAGACGTGGGAGACACGTCGTTCCTGCTCGAACAGCAGGTCGACAAATTCCGCTTCGCCGAAGAGAACGAACGCGTGATCAAGGACGGCGGACGTCCGGCAACCGGCCGGCCGCTGCTGCTCGGTATCACCAAAGCGTCGCTCTCGACCGACTCGTTCATCTCCGCGGCGTCGTTCCAGGAGACCACGAGGGTGCTCACCGAAGCTTCCATCCAGGGAGCGGTCGATCACCTGCGCGGCCTCAAGGAGAACGTCATCGTCGGTCGCCTCATCCCTGCCGGCACTGGCATGGAGTACTACCGCAACGTTCGCCTCTCGCCCGAGATGGAAGAGGCCGCTGCGAAGGTACAAGAGGAGGTTTCCGCAGCCTACGAAGAGGCGGAGCGTGCGCTCGAAATGATGCGGCACGAAGGCGAGACCGAAGAGTTGGCCGCCGAGTAATATAAGGGAACTGAGAAGGGGCGGGATCACCCGCCCCTCCTGTTCCTCTCTTCCTATGAGTGCCAATCCCCAGCAATTTGGACCGCAAGAGGTTCGCCGCCGCATTTCGGAGTTGCGCCGGGAGGCTTCGCGCCCTACTCTAAGGCAAGAAATGCTGCGCTTTTTCCGCCTGCTGCGCCTGGCGACCTGGCGCGCTTTTGAGCATGACCAGTTTGCAGTAGCCAAGGCGTCAGCGTATTCGTCGATCTTGACGTTCTTTCCTGCGTTGCTTGTCGTTGGCTCTGTGCTGGCGACCCTGAGCCGCGGGGATGCCTACCTGCGCGAAGTTTCCTATGCACTGGGGCGGATACTTCCCACCGGCGCCGCTACCGCCATCGCGTATTTGCGCGGAACCAACCAGCGGCCGGTCGGGTTGCTGATCAGCACTTCACTGCTCACGTTGTGGACCGCATCCGGAACCATGATTTCCTGGATGGAAGGCTTCCGGAACGCCTATGCGTTGCCGAAGACATGGGGGCTCCTCAAGGAGCGCCTGATCGCGTTCTCTTTGGTGATCATGGCTGGCATTCCGCTGACCTTCGCTACGGTGATGGTGGCTTTCGGGTCGAACATCGAGACGCGCATCCTCTTCCATAGCGGGCACGAGTTCAGCCTATACATCAGCCTCCTGTGGACCGTGACCCGGTGGATCATCGCCACGCTGACCAGCATTGCCGTGATCGCACTGATCTATCACAACGCGGTTCCGCGGACCCAGCCCTGGCACAGCGTGCTGCCGGGGGCGACGCTGGCTACCGCGCTCTGGTTCCTGACGACCACGCTTTTCAGTATTTACCTGCACGGTTATGCAGACTACAGCATCATTTACGGGTCACTGGGAGTTGGCATTGCGCTGCTGGTGTGGATGTACATGATCTCGCTGATCGTTCTGATCGGCGCCGAATTCAATGCCATGTTGTTTCCGCGGGCGTTCCTGGGAAAAGAATTGCTGGAGTCGAACGCCACGTTGAGAATCCCCACGCACTGAGCCCGCGGCTTCTCACCTGGGCCTCCGTCAATTCTTAGGGAGCAGGAGATTTGAGACAGGAAAGGTTCGATTTAGTCGCGGGCGAGATCTCCAACCTGCAGAGCGAAACGGAACGTGCGGGCAGACTTGACTTGCGGGCCGAAGGCGGCCACGCTAATCCCCGCCGCGCGAAAATCATCGCGACTATCGGCCCGTCGTCGAATACCGAGGCCGCGCTGCGCGACCTGCTGCGGCTCGGCATGGATGTAGCACGCCTGAATTTTTCGCACGGCTCTCACGAAGAACACGCTCGCAACATCGAACGAATTCGTCGTGCGGCTCGCCGGGAAGGTCGGACTGTGTGCATTCTGCAGGATCTGCAGGGTCCGAAGATCCGGACGGGGCGGCTTAAGGGGCACGAACCGGTGCTGCTGGAAAGCGGCTCTCGCGTGACCATCACTCCCAAGGACGTACTTGGCACGCCCCATTTGATCGCTACGACATTTGCTGGTCTCGCGCGGGAAGTCGGCCCGGGCGCGCGCATCCTGCTTTCCGACGGGCTGATCGAACTGCGCGTGCGGGGACGGCAGAGGCAGGATGTGGAATGCGATGTCGTGAACGGTGGACTGCTGGCAGAGCACCAGGGCATCAACCTGCCCGGCGTTGCACTGACGATTCCGGCGCTTACGGACAAGGATCGCAAGGATCTCGAGTTCGGACTGAAGCACGATGTGGATATGGTGGCCATCTCGTTCGTGCGTTCGGCAACGGATGTGCGCGAGGTGAAGCAGTTGATTCTGGATCATGGCGGCAATGTGCCCGTCATTGCGAAACTCGAAAAGCCGCAGGCGCTAGAGCAACTGGAAGAGATCTTCGAAGCGGCCGACGGCGTGATGGTGGCACGCGGCGATCTGGGCGTTGAGATGCTGCCCGAGCAGGTACCCGTCATACAGAAGCACGTGATCAGGCGGGCCGGGGAATGGCGGAAGCCGGTGATTATCGCAACCCAGATGCTCGAATCGATGATCGAAAACCCACGCCCGACGCGGGCGGAAGCGAGCGACGTAGCCAATGCGGTTTTTGATGGCACCGATGCCGTCATGCTCTCCGGGGAGACTGCCAGCGGGAGATATCCGCGAGAAGCGGTTGCGATGATGAGCCGGATCGTGATCGAGGCCGAGCACAACATGGCATCGTTCAGCGAGCCGAGGCGGCGCCGGACCCGCCACCAGCTTTCCGTGGCCGAGGCGATCTGCGAATCGATCGCGCATGCGGCCGAAGATCTCCCCATGGGAGCGATCGCGATTTTCACGGAGAGCGGAAATACCGCGCGCATGATTTCGAAATTCCGGCCGCGTGTAGGTATTTACGCCTTCAGCCATACCGGGCCGGTCTGCAACCGGTTGAACCTGTTTTGGGGCGTACATCCCGTGCAGCGCCGCGAGCTGTCGCGTACGGCGGAAGACATGGTGAATACCGCGGAGCGGGAACTGCTGCATCGAGGCCAGCTCAAGCCCGGCGATGTGCTGGGCGTGGTGGCTGGTACCCAAATGGCTTCCGGGTCGACGAATTTCATGCGCCTGCACACGGTGCCGGCGCCTGAGATTGCACGTGCCGGCAGGCAGCGCATGCGTAAGCGTCCGAAGAGAGCCGCGAAGAAATAGGAAAATCCGAAGCAGGTAAAACCAGGAGATTTGACGGTAGTGTCGAGTGAAATATTATCGGTCGCGGTGTTTGAGCCGCTGGCGGGTCACGAAGAGCAGGCTCTCGCAACGGTGCGGGAACTGTCGAGCGTATTGGCTGCAAGTGGTCACAGCAGGGATGTCCTTTACCGTGGGCACGAAGGCGAATACGTCCTGGTGCGGCATTGGAAGTCAGATGATTCCCGTCGGGCGGCGATGGAAGACGCGAACGCGCAGCGCTGCTGGGCCAAACTGGCCCATGAGATCCAGATTCTGAAAGTGTATGAAAGTCTGGAGGAGGTGGAACTGGGGTGAGGGTTGGTAGCTCCTAGCGCGAGCCCTTAGCCATTCGCTTTAGGAGTCCCGTGCGAGGTCACCTCAGGATACGCGATTTCCCCAGCCGTTGGGCCGAGCGAGGGCCTTAGGCGGGATATTGAGTGGGAAGGAACGCCGCAGGCGCGCGGCATTCATTAGCCCAGCGCGTAAGCGCTGGGAAAGCAGACGAAACAGATCCGAGCCCGCTTCAGCGGGCGACAGCAACCATGCCTGACGCTGAACCCTTCTCCGACGCGGCTACAAGTCCACCCGTAAGCGGTTACTTGCATCGCCCGCAGACTCCGAATGGCGACGGCCTGGTCCTCTCCCACGGCGCGGGATCCAATGCGCGGGCACCTCTCCTGGTGACGATAGCCGAAGAATTCTCGACCGCCGGATTCACTGTATTGCGCTGCGACCTGCCCTACCGGCAGGCGCGTCCGTACGGACCGCCGGGGCCCGGTGATGCGGCACGCGATCGAAAGGGTTTGCAGAATGCGATCACTGCGCTGCGCAAACTGGCCACCGGCCGCACGTTTCTTGGTGGACATTCCTACGGCGGGCGCCAGTCGAGCATGCTGTGCGCGGAGGAGCCGGGGCTGGTGGATGGACTTCTCCTGTTTTCTTATCCTTTGCATCCGCCACGCAAGCCTGAGCAGCTGCGCACCCAGCATCTGCCGAATTTGCAGACCCCGAGCCTTTTCGTGGAAGGTACACGCGATCCTTTCGGGTCGATTGATGAGATCGAATCGGCGCTGAAGTTGATCCCGGCGAAAACGGAACTGCTGAAGGTCGAGGGGGCTGGTCACGATTTGGGATTCAAGGGGAAGATGGGCAGCGAGGAACTGGCGCAGGGGGTGCGGGCGAGGTTTGTAAGGTTCTTCTCCTGAATAATCGGGATGCATCGTGCGCATCCCTGGCCGCACAGGTTTCGGAGCGTCGGTTTCGCTGGGCAGACGAGCGCGCCTGCGCCTACTCGGACGTGGTTAATTTACCCAGCCAGATTTCGATCCGCCGTTCTTCTTGTCGCGGTCCTCGGGCGGCACGTAGTTGCCGCGGTCGTCGAAGGTAACTTCGCGATCGTGTTGGCGCATGTAAACCTCGAACTTGCGTGCTGCCCGGCGGCGCTTCCAGCGGTAGTACGAGTTTTTCATTCCGTAGTACCACTCAGAGGGAGAGGATTGCTTCGTCCTGGGCCGGGAGGCGCCGAATTTCACATACAGATAGCCAAAGAAGAGCCCGCCCAGATGCGCGAGGTAGGCCGTATGCCCGCCGCCCTTGACCGCAAAATATACGGTCAAGAGGACCAGGATCATCACGAAGTACTTGGCTTTAATCAGGGCTGGAAACGGAAACAGAAAAATTTCGTTCTCTCCGAAAACCATTCCGTAAGCCATCAGGACCGCGTAGAGACCACCAGATGCGCCAACAGTCGCGCTATTGGGATTTCCGAGCACGTGGGCGAACGACAAGACAATCGTTGTGATGGCGGCTCCGACCACTCCGGTAAAGAAAAGCTCCAGAAAGCGCCGCGGCCCCCAGGAAGTCTCGAACGTTGAACCGAACATCCAGAGCGCAAGCATGTTCCAGAACCAGTGGCCAAGGCCTTCGTGAATAAAGCTGTAAGTGACGATCTGCCAAATTTTGAAAGGGGGCTGGATCAGACTGATTGGTACGAGACCGAGGTTCAAGTCGACCCAATCCATCGTGGTTCTGGAAGCAAACAGACTCAGGCATAGAAAAATCGCGGTATTGATCCCCAGCAGCCAGATAATTGCCCTGGTGAAGGGCGGGAAGCTTAGCGTCATTTCTCTTCCGGTAGTACGAATCAATGCATTCTCCTGCGAGTCTGCTTTACCGTTCTGGGGTGGGTACCACCGGCAAACTCCGGTGTCCTTCATTATCAACCGCCCGGACCGCGAAAATCACATTATCTTTCGAGAGCTTCAGGGTGCCCTGCATGGCATTCCCGACCGACTGCACGTGTTCCCATTCCGGGGCGCTGGTGGCGCGCCATACGACCTCGTATCCGCTGGCGCCGTGGCTTGCGTCCCACTTTAGCGTGGAGTTATTTTCCAGATCTTTCGTGACGATTTTGACGTTGGCGGGCGGTGCTGGAGCGGACGCAAGTGTCGCAAGCGTGGCTGCGTTCAGCTTTGCCACTCGGGCTACGTAGTCGAAGTCCACGTATTTGGGCAAGTCTCCGTATTCGGTGCCATTCTCCGTGCGTACATTCTGATGCTGGCGGTTGTAGTTTTCGCGGAACTCCGTAAAGCGGACGGCGGCGAACCCTTGCTGGTTAAACGAATAGTGATCTCCACCGCGCAGGTAGCGGTCCAGGCGAAATACAAGCAGGGGCTTCACCCCGGGATCATAGGCGCGCCCAACCTCACCAATGTAACGGGCCAGTTCGCGGGACGGCGAATCGCTTTCCCCGCCTAAATTCCGGATCAACCGAAGTTGCTTTTCATCGGCGGCGGCCGGAACGCCCTCGGAGAAAATGCGCACGACACTGGCATCCTGCTCGGGATCCTTGTTGCCACCAACGATGTCGTTGTTGAGAACGGCTTCGAGATTCCAGTGTTGCTCTTTCGCCATCTTCGCAAAGTGCGTGCTGCCGTTCAGTCCCTGTTCCTCACCAGCCACGGTCAGGAAGATGATGGTGCCGGGGAACTTCAGTTTGCTCAAAACGCGCGCGCACTCCAGGCTGACGGCGGTGCCGCTGGCGTCGTCATTGGCGCCAGGCGCGTCCCCCTTGGCATCGAAGGTGTCGCTGTTGCGGGAGTCGTAGTGCCCGGTGACCAGCACAATGCGATTAGCACTCTCCGGATCAGAACCCTTCAACACCGCATAAACATTGGTAATTTGCGTGGGCTGGGGAATACGGTCGGCGGGAGCTTCGGTGAACGAATCGGTTTTTACTTCCAGGCAGCCGCCACAATCTTTCGAATAGCGCTCGAACTCGGAACGGATCCATTCGCGCGCCGCGCCGATGCCGCGCCCGGCGGAGATCGATGCCGCATCCTGCGCTGAGAGGGTCAGTCGCGTTCCGAAGCTGACCAGTTTTTCGATGTTTGCCTGCACGTGCGCGGCAGAAATATCCTTCAAGGCCGTGGCAATTTTCGGATCAGCAGCCGAACTGGGTGCATCCTGAGCCTGAACGTGAAATGTAAAAGTCGTCATCCCCAGACCCAACACGAGCATCAGAGGTGTGATAGAAAAGTTCACCGTGGATTTCTTGCTGGGCATTTTGATCCAAGGGAAATCTAGCTGCGAGTATGGTGCGTCAGCGTACACCCGCAGCGCGGTCCGGCCGAAAACCGGGAGGACTTGACCGTTAGCCCGGGAGAATTAAATATTATCAGGGTAGGCCCCTGGCACGGAGGCATTCATGGTTTATTGTCCGGAGTGTGAAAGCGACCTCGACATCGAAGAAGATGAGGTCGACGAGGGAGAAGTCGTGTCCTGCCCGGAGTGCGGCACCGACTTCGAGATCGTGACGGTCAATCCTCTCGAACTAAAACCTGTGGAAGAAGTGGAAGAGGATGACGAAGAAGAGGAAGGCGAGGAAGCCGAAGACGGTGACGTGTAAGCTGCGCGCGGTATTCTCGACCACGAAGTTCCGCGCCACGTGTGCTGCCATGCTCGTCGGCTTGACCTGCGTAATTTCCCTCTCTTCGCAAGCTCTTCAAGAACAGACTGAGCGAAAGGACCCGCGCAAGTCGTATGCGCTGATCGTGGGAACTGTTTGGGGTCCAGATGATCGTCCGGTTTACGGGGTCACGGTGAAGATTCGACGGGCTGACCAGAAGAAGGCCAAGTGGGAGCTCTACTCGAACCACACCGGCGAATTCGCCCAGCGGCTGCCGGCCGGGAAGGCGGACTACATCGTCTGGGCTGACCTGAAGGGCTTCAAGTCGTTGACCGGCAAGAAGTTAGGTTCTGGGCCGGAGGTAACCGTCCATATCGAATCGGAAGAGCGCGCTGACATCGGTTTGCATCTAAAGTAAGTGACAGAGTAGTGCGAGGCAAAGCCGAAAGGGGCAAAACCCGATGAAGAAAGCCTTGATCATTGCTCTAACCCTGTTGGTCGTGTCGTTCACGGCCTTTGGCGAACCTTTCGAAAAAAAGACCGACAACAGCCGCGTGCTGAGTGGTCGAGTTGCTGATCGTCAGGACAACCCAGTCCCCAATGCCGTGGTCTACCTGACCAACACGCGCACCCGGGCCGTGAAGACCTACATCGTCGGCCAAGATGGCGTATACCGCTTCCCGTCCCTCGCGCCGAATATCGACTACGAGGTGTATGCGCAGTTCAACGGACGTAAGAGCGATACCAAGACGGTGAGCCAGTTCGACAACCGCCAGCAGCTGAATATCAACCTGAAAGTCGACACGAAATAGCAACCGGGTCGGGTCCGTTCAGGGCAGGATTTTTTGGTTACCAGGTTGAATCGGATACTCCCGCGCCGTCATCTAGAACACTGATTTTTCTCAAGACTCCCGCGGCCCTATTTTCCCTAATTTAAGAGGAACTCCCATGGCTCATATGAAAGTTGCGCAGGTGCCCAAACCTGGAGCGCCGTTTGAAATCGTCGAACGAGATATTCCGCAGCCCGCCGCCGGGCAGGTCAGGATCAAAGTGCATGCCTGCGGCGTGTGCCACAGCGACGTTCTGGTGAAAGAGGGAGTTTTCCCATGGATCCAATATCCACGCGTTCCGGGCCACGAGGTCAGCGGCCACATCGATGCCGTCGGCCCCGGTGTCATCCAGTGGAAACCCGGGCAGAAAGTCGGAGTGGGTTGGCACGGGGGACACTGCTTCATTTGCGAGCCGTGCCGACGCGGCGATTTCGTCTTATGCGTCAACGAAAAAATCACCGGCCTGCACTATGACGGCGGGTACGCTGAGTACATCGTTGTGCCAGCCGAGGCCGCGGCTGCGATGCCGGATGGGATCAGCGACGACGAAGCCGCGCCACTGCTGTGCGCGGGCATCACGGTGTTTAACGCCATGCGCAATGCCGGAGCGGGGCCGGGAGAGTTGGTGGCCGTCCAGGGCTTGGGAGGACTCGGCCACCTGGGAGTGCAGTTCGCGCGCCAGATGGGGTTCCGCACGGTGGCCATTGGGCGCGGCGCCGACAAGGATCAGCTGGCTCGCAAACTCGGCGCCCACATCTACATCGATTCCGGCGCAGTCGACCCGGCACAGGAGTTGCAGAAGCTGGGTGGGGCAAGATTGATTCTCGCAACCGCGCCCGATGCCAAAGCTATGTCGGCCCTTGTGGGCGGCTTGGCTCGGAAAGGCGAACTCCTCCTGGTTGGAGTTCCTGCCGAGGCGCTCAGCATCAACGCCCTGCCGATGATCTTGCTAAAGCAGAGACTTCAGGGATGGCCCTCGGGCAGCGCGGTCGATTCGGAAGATACCCTCAAATTCAGCGTGCTGACGGGTGTGCGCCCGATGATCGAGAAGTATCCGCTCGCCAAGGCCGGCGAGGCCTTCGACCAAATGATGAGCGGCAAGGCGCGCTTCCGCGTCGTGCTGACCATGCCCTAACCCGTCGCATAAGCACTAAGCAGGCGACTACTTTCGATGGTGCACAGGAGCGAGAGATCTTCCGTGCACCTCGAAGGCTGAATGAAATCTGCAAGTGTGCCCAAAGATTTTGTCTCACTATAGGGGTTCATCCCAGAGTTTGCGACCATATTTGGCCTTCAACGTGACCAAGTGAGGCGAATTCTCATTTCTTGGCCCGATCTCGATGAAAACGACGAATCCGTGGTGCGTGCGATCAACAACTCGTTCAACAATCTCTTGGGTTATCCGACACGCAATAAACAGGAGATGTGGCAGAAATTCATTTCGGTGAGCGGCATGGAACTGGCGAGAATCTTCGATAAATGGAAAGGACGAGCACCCCGCGATTCCTACAAGGCCCGAGATCACTTTGACGACGCGATGTAGCGCTGTCAACGCGTGAAATGGGATTTTTCGCCAACCATCACAAATCGAACTGATTTCACTTGGCGACCGTTAAAACAGGCGCTAGCAAAAGCTTGCGCCCTTTCTGCGCACTAAGGGTTGCCCGACATAGCTACGCCGTCCGACAGGATCGCCTGCAAGGTCAAGTCTTGGCTGTCACAGGGTATCGCCTTAGGATTTCAGTCCTGATTCCGGTACTCCTCGGGCACGTCGTCTTCGGGACGCTCACGCACGTGCACTTCCCGGGTGTCGGCGTCAGGTGCGTCCTCGACGCCAGAGATCGCCTCGGCCTCCAGTGCTTGCCCCTCTTCCACCAACTCCTCGACGCTCTCCGAATCCGCGCCCGGCTTCTCAGATAGGCCCTGCAAATCGCCCGACTGTCCGGCGGAGTTCGGACCTAGCCCGCGCACCTGCTCGGCAGGATCGTCCACGTACTCCTGGTTGACAACCTTACTCGCTTTTGTCGCCTTGTTTTTCGGCATGGGGGATGTCCTCTCCCTGGTTGGAGTGCGCCAGCCCGGCATGGGTTGCGAGAAATTGCAGTCAATCGCCACTTTTTCGGAGCATCTGTCCACCCATCACACCCAAACGTTACCGTCGTTACGGACAGATACCTCCGATATCACAGACTGCACCGCAACCGATGCTACAAATTGGGAGGGTCGGAGGTCGATCTACGTGGTGCGGCTTGATTATCTGTCGTGCGTACTAACCATTGTTTCAACGATTTTGGTGGGAAAGCGGTGCTGGGAGGGCTGGATGCTGGCCGGAGTGAACAGCATCGTGATCTGCGTCATCGGCGTGAAGACCGCGCAATTCGGCTTCGTACCGGCCAACCTCTTCTGCCTGGTGCTCTGCGGCGTCAACCTGCGAACCTGGCGTAAGGCAGAACCCTAGGCCAAAAAAATTGTCATTCCGAGGAGCGCAGCGCGAGAATCTGTGATGATGCAGATTCCTCACTGCGTTCGGAATGACAGGTTTTATTAAGAAACTTCTAGCTGTTGTCGCCGCCGGCGCGCTTCCAGGAAATCAGCTCGCCGATGGTGGAACTGGTGCTCGAGCTTGAAACCGGATGCTTGTAAGCTTCCACTTCTGAGCGTGAGGCTTCTTCCCCCACGGCGCGGATGCTGAGACCCACCTTCTTTTCTTCCGGATTCATCTTAATGATCTTGAAGTCGTGCTCAACACCTGGTTCCAGGTGAACCTGTTGGCCGTTCCCATCGATTGCTTCTGAATTGTGGCAGAGGCCTTCAACGCCCTCGGCGATTTCAACGAACGCGCCGAACGTTGCTACCCGCAGCACTTTGCCGTGCACCACATCGCCAATGTGATGTTGCTGGAAGAACGTCTCCCATACATCCGGCTGCAGTTGCTTCACGCCCAGCGACAAGCGCCGCTTGTCGGGCTCGATAGCCAGAACCACGGCCTTCACGCGATCCCCCTTCTTCAATACTTCCGAAGGATGTTTCACGCGCTTGGTCCAGCTCAAGTTGCTGACGTGTACGAGGCCATCGATGCCGTCTTCAATCTCGATGAAAGCTCCGAAGTCGGTGAGGTTGCGGACGCGTCCCTCCACTTGGGTTCCAACCGGAAATTTGTCGTGCAAGCTGTCCCAGGGATTTGACGCCAACTGGCGCATACCCAACGAAATGCGGCGCTCCGTGGGATTGACATTCAGCACCACGCACTCCACCTGGTCGCCCACGTTGACCAGCTTTGACGGATGCTTCATCCGCTTCGACCAGGTCATCTCACTGACGTGGACCAGGCCCTCGATGCCCTGCTCGAGTTCGACGAACGCTCCGTAGTCGGTCACGCTGATGACGCGGCCGGAGACATGCGCACCCACCGGGTAGCGGTGTTCGGCATCGAGCCACGGGTCGGGCGTCAGCTGCTTGAATCCCAGCGAGACCCGCTGCTTATCTTTGTCGAACTTGAGAATCTTGACCTGAATCTGATCGCCGACATTCACCAGATCGCGTGGATGGGTCAGACGTCCCCAGGACATGTCTGTGATGTGCAGCAAGCCGTCAATACCGCCCATGTCAACAAACGCGCCGTACTCAGTCAGGTTTTTGACGACGCCGGTCAAAACCGAACCTTCTTCCAGGTGCTCGAGCGTCTTCGATTTCTTTTCGTTTTGTTCTTCTTCGAGCAATTGCTTGCGGGAAACCACGATGTTGCCGCGCTTCTTGTTCAGCTTGATCACGGCAACGTCGATGGTGGTGCCCTTCATGCCATCGAGGTTGCGCACCGGGCGCAGATCGACTTGCGAGCCGGGCAGAAATGCGCGCGCCCCGGAGATATCAACCGTCAAACCGCCCTTAATGCGGTCGATCACCAAAGCCTTGATGGGCTTCTTCTCGTTGTAGGCCGCTTCGATGTCGTCCCATGCACGGAGCCGCTGCGCCTTTTGGTGCGAGAGGTTGATGTACCCCTCTTCGGCCTCGCCTTTATCGCGCATGACGTCGATTTCATCGCCCGGCTTGAAGCGAGGTTTGCCCTCGTGATCGAGGACTTCGGAAAGCGGCAGCATGCCTTCCGACTTGGCGCCGATGTCGACTACCACATGCTTGTCGGTAAGCTTTAGCACCGTGCCCTTGATGACACGGTCTTCGCTGACCGCTTCCTCGGCTTCAGTCGTGAAGGTTTCAAGCGCCGATGCGAAATCATCAACGGCGGCAGAGGCGGCCGGTTTTTCTTCGGCTGCGGGTGTAGGAACGATGGGATTCTCTTCGGTAGCGGTGCTCGACATGGCTGGTTTTTGATCCGGAGTTGATTGGGTTTGAGCCTGGGCCGTTTCCGGCTCTTCAGATGCGTCGTGCTCCTGACCTTCGTTGGAAGCCGCGCTCCGTTCGCTTACAGCGGAGACTGAGTTGGCGGAATCCAGATCGCGGGCGGTGCTGTCGTCGTACAAGGTCATATCCTCTTCGATACCTCGCACTGCTCAGGGTGCGGGGAGGATGCGGGTGTTTCACGGACTGCCGGAACGGGTCTAAGGTTGTGGTGGGTTCAACCTGGCGGTTGAACTTGAACAATCCCAGCGTTCGGACGACTAAGCAACCCCGCGTCCAAAGGGAACTCTTCGAGTGTAGCAACCGCTTCCGAACAGTGTCAAACGAGAACGTAGCTACTTTCTCGCATCCAACCCGGCTTCTGCCGAGCTTAGATTGATGACTTCCGAAATCGGATACAACTTTCTTCAAAGTGACAAAAAGCGGCATAAAAAAGCGACCAAAACACTGTCATCCCGGTTCCGAAAACTCATATTCATCTGTTACCCTGCCGTCGCATGGATTACCTCTGGACTCCCTGGCGCTACGCCTACGTTACAAACGCCGAAAAAGCGACGGGCTGCATCTTTTGCGACCTGCCCAAGGCTGGAGACGATGAAAAAGTCCGCATTGTTCACCGCGGCCAGCACTGCTACATCATCCTGAATTCGTTTCCGTACACTCCCGGGCACGCCATGATCGTTCCGTATGCGCATCTGGACGAGTTGCGTAAGCTTCCGGGCGATGCAGCACAGGAAATGATGGTTCTTTCTCAGAGGATTGAGGGGGTTTTACGAGATCTTTACAAACCTGACGGGGTGAACATCGGGATGAACATCGGGAAAGCGGCCGGTGCGGGGGTCGCGGGGCACATCCACATGCATGCCCTGCCGCGCTGGGTGGCGGACGCCAACTTTGTCAGTGTAATCGGGGAGACTCGGATGCTGCCGGAGACGCTGGATGTGACCTGGACGAGGCTGAAAGAGGCGCTGAGCGGGAAGTGACCCCGTGCTATCCCAACAACTTCTCCATTTCCCCTTCTTCAATCACGGGTACGCCCAATTCCTTCGCTTTGTCGAGCTTCGATCCTGCGTCGCTGCCGGCAACCACGTAATCGGTCTTCTTGCTAACCGAGCCTGACACCCTTCCGCCGGCGTCTTCGATCAGCTTCTTGGCTTCGTCGCGAGAGTACTTCGCCAGCGTGCCTGTCAGGACGAAGGTCTTGCCGGCAAGCTGGGTGCCGCGTTCGCGCTTTTTCCCGCGGAAAGTGAGTCCAGCCTTGCGCAGGCGCTCGACCAGGTCGCGGTTGCGAGCCTCCTCGAAGAATTCGCGGATGCTTTCTGCGATGCGGGGGCCGACCTCGTTGACTTCTTCCAGTTCCTCCTGGCTCGCCTTCATCAGGTCATCCATGGAGCCAAAGTGTTCGGCGAGAAACTGGGCGGTGCGCTCGCCCACGAAGCGGATGCCAAGGCCAAGGATCAACCGCTCGAGCGGGAGCTTCTTGGATTTTTCGATCTCTTCGAGCACATTTTGCGCGGACTTCTCGCCCATGCGCTCGAGGCCCAGCAGATCATTCTTTGTCAGGGAATAAATATCGGCCACGTTTTTGATCAGGCTGCGATCGGCGAGTTGCGTGACGAGCGCGTCGCCCATGCCGTCGATGTTCATCACGCCGCGCGAGGCAAAGTGCAGGATCGTCTCACGCAACTTGGCCGGGCAGTTGGCGTTGACACAGCGATAGTCGACTTCCCCTTCGGTCTTTACGACCTTCGTTCCACAGACCGGGCAATTCTCGGGCATGTGGAACGTTTTGTGTCCGCGCGGGTGGTCTTTGTCCTCGATGACTTTGACGACTTTGGGAATAACGTCGCCACCGCGCTCCACCTGCACCCAGTCTCCGATTTTCACGCCTAGGCGCTCGATCTCATCCATGTTGTGAAGGGTTGCATTGCGGACGGTGGTGCCGCCGATCGCAACGGGCGACAGTTCGGCGACCGGCGTGAGCTTGCCGGTACGCCCCACCTGTACGCGGATACCTTCAATCTTCGTGACGCCGGCACGCGCAGCGTACTTGTAGGCAATTGCCCAGCGCGGCGCCTTGCCGGTAAAACCCAATTCGGTCTGGAAGGCGGTGCGATCGACCTTGATAACGACGCCATCAATTTCGTAGGGCAACGTCTCGCGCTTTTCTTCCCAGCCCTGGATGAATTTCCAGACCTGCTCCATATTTTTCGCCATGGCTCGGTGCTGGTTGACCTTGAACCCCGCGGTTTCGAGCGCCTGCAGAGTTTCGGAGTGGCGGTCGAAGTACGTTCGGCCGTTGTGCAAGAGAATGTAAGGGAAGAAATCGAGGCGGCGACTGGCTGTGATGCTGGCGTCCAGTTGGCGGACGGTGCCCGCGGTGGCGTTGCGGGGGTTTGCGAACAAGGCCAAGCCTCTGGCTTCGCGTTCTTCGTTCATCTTTTTGAACGACGCAGCCGGCATAAGGAGTTCGCCGCGAATCTCGAAGTCCACGGGAATGCCGGCCTTCTTCAATTTCTCCTTCGGAATGGTAAGTGGGATCGAACGCACGGTGCGAATGTTGAGCGTCACGTCTTCGCCCACCGACCCGTCGCCCCGGGTGACTCCGCGTGCCAGCCTACCCTGTTCGTAGATCAGTGCCAGCGACATGCCGTCGAGCTTTAACTCACAGGCATAGTCGACATCCTTGTGGCCACTGAGTTCGTGCACGCGCCGTTCCCAGTTCCGCAGCTCCTCTTCGTTGTAGGTGTTATCCAGCGAGAGCATGGGCGAGGAGTGCGCCACCTTGACCACGCCCTCGCGCGGCTTGCCACCCACGCGCTGAGTAGGGGAGTCCGGCGTGACCAGGTCGGGACGCTCGGCCTCGAGTTTCTTCAGTTGCTCGACCAGTTTGTCGAAGTCGAAGTCGCTGATCTCCGGGTCATCGAGGACGAAATACCGGTATTCGTGGTGGCGAATCTGGTCGCGCAGGGATTCGATCTGCTTCTCGATTTCTTTGCTTGCGACGGGCATGGCGAACAAAATTATAGTCGGCGGGAACGATGGTATGCTCTCCCGTTTAGTTGGGGAGCGGATCATGCCGGGAAAATCTGTTCTCGAAACCCAACGAATCATTCTTCGGGAATTTGTAACAGAGGATGCAGACGCGCTCGCTCGAGTTCTCTCGGATCCCGAGGCCATGCGTTATTACCCGATGTCTTTTGACAGGAAGGCCGTTGAAGAATGGATTGCCCGCAACCAGCGCCGCTATGCGATGGATGGTCACGGCCTGTGGGCAATGGATTTGAAGTCTGCGGGAGACATGATAGGCGATTGTGGAATCACGCTGCAGGAGGTCGACGGAGAATCGTTGCCGGAGATCGGCTACCACCTGCGGCGCAACATGTGGGGGCAGGGTCTCGCAAGCGAGGCGGCGTGCACTTGTCGCGACTACGGCTTTCGGCAGCTTAAGGTGGACGCGCTGATTTCTCTGATTCGACCGGGGAATGTGCCTTCGCGACGAGTAGCAGAGCGAATTGGGATGAAGGTCTGGAAAGAAACAACGCGCAGCGGCCTGCTGCACCTGGTTTATCGGATTCAGAGGGAGGAGTGGGACGCTCTTTCCGTCCCAAATAGTTTGTCATTCCGAACGAAGTGAGGAATCTGCTTGTTCTCGACCCGTCTAGAAAGCAGATTCCTCTTCGTTATGCTCTTAGGAATGGCAAATC
Organism: uncultured Acidobacteriota bacterium; assembly: GCA_963765755.1. Classification (GTDB taxonomy): domain Bacteria; phylum Acidobacteriota; class Terriglobia; order Terriglobales; family Acidobacteriaceae; genus Gp1-AA133. The sequence continues at coordinate 160,759 of CAVXXV010000007.1, forward strand.
TTAATAAGGTTCACACCAGATCCTCCATCTTCAGACCAGTAGCCCCACCTTTCCATGAAGCTTTGAATTGCTTCTCCACAAACCCGGCGTCGTATTCGCGGCCCTGCTTTTTGAGGGCTTCCTGCAGACCGTAGAGCGATCGAGGATTGCGCGGGTTGCGGTCGAGGTCCTCGCGGAAGACTTTTTCTGCGCCAGCCGCATCACCCTTCATCATCAGCGCCGCCCCCAGTGACTCGCGCACTGGGAAAAACCAGTCCTGCGGTTCGTCGTACTTGAGCGTGTCCTGGATCGCCACGGCTTCCTGCAAGTGGGTCACAGCGCCGTCGGTATCTTTCTTTGCCAACGCAATTTTGGCCGCCAGCACGTTTTCCGCGATCTTCAGGACGTCTTTTGCCTTGTTGTTGACCGGCATCGCGAAGGGCAGGTCTTCCGGCGTTGCCTTCTCGGCTTCAGAAACGATTTTGTATTCAGCTTCGGCTTCGTCGATTTTGCCCTTGTTGGCCTGGGCCATGCCGCGGGCGAAGTGCCAGAACACGGTCGTGATGTGCATCGAGGAATCGGGCTGCTTCATCGCCATGATCGAGTCCCACTTGTGAAAGCGAACGTCGACCGCGATCGGGATCGTCATGAAGCCTTCGAGCGGCGGCATGATTTTCACGCCCGGCGCGACGTGAGTAGCGAGCATGTCAGCGTTCTTTTTCGCCTCCGGATAATTGCCGTTCATGGCTGCGCACATAGCGATGAAGTGGAGGTTATGGCTGTAGTACATCATCGGGTAAATGCCCTGCACGCCGCTCGCCTTGATGTAGGCGCGGTCAACAGTTGCTGCCTGTTGATTGGTCTTCACTGCAGCCTCGTAATCGCCAGTACGAATGTACACGTGCGCGGGCATGTGCACTAGGTGTCCCGCGGACGGAGCCATTGCGGCCAGCTTGTTGGCGGCGGCCAATGCGCGCTGTGGACTGCGGGATGCTTCGACCGAATGGATGTAGTAGTGCACAGCGCCCATGTGGTCCGGATCGCGCTTCAATACCGACTCCAGCGTGGCGACGACTTCTTCAGTGCCTTCTTCTGGCGTACCGTCGACGTGCCACAGGCCCCAGGGGTGCAGGTTCATGCCCGATTCCGCAAACAGGGTGGCCGCGTCGAGATCGTCAGGGAAATTCTTGACGACGTCGCGCATGGCGTCGCGGTAATCTTCCGCTGCTTTCCGCCGGTCGGCTTTCGGATCCGCCGGAAACCGCTTCGCCATCGCCTGGATGTAAGCTTTTTCGCTATCTGACGCACCTTCTGAGAGATCCGAGGCCTTCTGGATCGCCTCATGCGCGTGTTGAAAGCGTTCGTCGCTAGCGGGGTCGTTGTAGTTCGGGCCCACCGCCTCGGCGACTCCCCACCAGGCGATCGCAAGTTTGGGGTCGAGTTCGGTGGCGCGCTGGAAGGAACGCGCGGCCTCGTCGTGATTGAAGGCATAGATCAGGCGCAAGCCCTGGTCAAAGAATTGCTGGGCTTGGACATTCTTGGTCGAAACGGGGTGATGAAGATTTCCCAGACCCGTCATCAATGTGGCGGGTTTGGCTGGCGCAGAATGTGTCGCGTGTTGCTGCGCTACTATGAGCGTGGAACAGAGAACCACAAGCAGGACGGAGCCCATCTTCCTCATTGGCAAAAGCCTCCCAATTAAATGTTTTCGCCTGAAGGCCGAGCTTCGCGCCGAACGGATGCCGGAGCGATTTGTCGATGAAGACACCCTCGAGAATGCTCTCAAGCTTAGTAGAAACGGGTTGGGAGAGGCAATAGGAAGGCAGACTCCTGCTAAGCTAAGAGGCACTCTTACCAGCATGCGCAAAGCGACCCTCCTGTACAACGCGCGCTCGGGCGGCCGCCGCAAGCAGCGCGAACATGATCTCCGGGATGTCCTGAAAATTCTGACCGAGGCCGGAGTAGAAGTCCGACTGGCCCGCACGCAATCGAGTCTCGACGCTGCTGAACAGGCGCGGAAGGCGATTCTCGAAGGCTGCGACACGGTCTTCGCATGCGGAGGCGACGGTACCGTGCATGACGTTCTGCAGGCTATGGCCGGAACCCGCGTGGCTCTGGGCGTTATCCCCATGGGAACCGCCAACGCGCTGGCGCACGATTTGGGAATTCCGATGGAGCCGCATCGGGCCGCCCGGGCGGCGCTCGCGGGCGAAGCGCGCCGGGTCGCCGTCGGGCAGGCGACGGTACGCGGTCTTGATGGCCGTCATGTCACGCGATTCTTTACGGTTGCGGTGGGAGTCGGCGTCGACGCCCACTTGTTCTACAAGCTGCATGCCGGTACCAAGCAGCGTTTGGGAATGGCCGCCTACTATGCCAAGGCTTGGCATCTTTGGTTTACGCATCGCATGGAGCGATTCCGCGTGGAATGGGATGGCGCGGGATCACAGGACGGGGTTACGGAACTGCTCGCCGTCCGAATTCGCAACTTTGGCGGCGTCCTTCAGGAACTCGCGCCTGGAGCGTCTCTGGATCGAGATGACATGCGCCTGGTCATTTGCCGTACCTCGAACCGCGCCTCCTACTTGCACTACGTTATCCGCGGTTTGCTGCGCGGGAGATGGAGCGTCCCGGGGGTAGACCTGACAGACGGAAAGACCGTAAGGTGTGAGTACTCCCGCGCTGCGGCCGCGTACGGCGAAATCCGGAGAGTGTATGTAGAAGCTGACGGCGAACTGATCGGCACGCTGCCGGCACAAATCACCGTTGTGCCCGATTTCCTTACGCTGCTTGCGCCTAAGCGACACTCCCCGGCCCGCGGAACTCAGGTGCCGAACTGGCGCAAATGATGATCCATGTGGAGGTAGCCCCATCGCATCCACTCGGCGTCGGTGAGCGGGCCGAAGAAGGGGTGCTCCTGCCATTGGAAGTCGCGGGGTTGTTGCGTGAAGCGTTCGAGCAACTGCAGCAGTTCCTGCCGGTCAGAGGTGAACTCGGCGGGCGGCGTGCCGTTTCTTTGAGCATCGACTTCGGGACGAGTCGGCGTTCCTTTCGGCCATTTCAACGGGACCTCAAAAGCCACCCATTTCACAAACCAGTCGGGCAGGGGAATCGGAGTCGCCGAGACGCGCTCGGTCGCCCACGGCTTAAGGCCCATCGTGACCCGAAAAGAGTCGGCCAGATGGCAGATCATCTGCGGAGCCGTCATGTGGCCCCACAACCGCGCGCTGGAAGGTTGAATCTTGAGAACGCGCTGGGCAATCTGTTGTTTATCCGTCGCATTTGAGAGAGTTCGTTTTGCCATGATCTTCGATTGCTGGTTTCATTCGCGGGGCACTGGGCCTGCAAATGGCCCGACATTGTATTCTCACTGCTTCGCTACTTAGGAGAGTTCAGAAAGACCTTGGAACCCGTCACGCACTTTCTCACCGGCGCATGCCTTGGGCGCGCCGGGTTCAACCGACGAACTGCTCTGGCGACCGCCACCATGACCCTGGCCGCCGAAGCCCCTGATCTCGATGTATTCGGTAGATTCAAGGGACCGGTGTTTGGATTCGCGCATCATCGCGGTTTCACGCACTCGTTCCTTGGACTGGTTCTGATTTCGGCCGTCGTCGTCGGTTTTATGTACCTGATCTGGCGGGTCCGCGGGCGCAAGACAAAGGACCCGGAACTTCCGCCGCGATGGGGATTGCTGTTTGCGCTGGCGTACTTGGCCGGGCTCAGCCATATCCTGCTCGATTTCACGAACAACTATGGCGTGCGTCCGTTCTGGCCCTTCTCCGAGAGGTGGTATGAGTGGGACATCGTGTTCATCATTGATCCAATCTTATTGCTCGCGCTGATTTCGGGACTTGCGGTGCCCGCATTCTTCGCGCTGATCAATCAGGAGATTGGAGTGCGGCCTCAGCGCCTGAAAGGTCGGGCGGCAGCGATTTGCGCACTGGCCGTGGTGGTCGCTTGGTGGGCCGTACGCGATTTTGAGCACCGGCGGGCTGTGAACGCTCTCAAGGCGCGCACCTACGAGCACGCGGACCTTATTCGCGCCGGAGCCTTCCCTACCTATGCGAACCCGTTCCTGTGGCGCGGTGTGGTAGAGACCACGAATTTCTTTGCGCTGGCCAACGTGGATTCCGCCACTCCGGAAGTGGATCCCGGGGGACACATGGAAATTCTATCCAAGCCGGAGGAGACGCCGGTCACATTGGCCGCTAAGCAGTCGTATCTGGGCGGCGTATACCTGGATTGGGCGAAGTTCCCGATCACCGAGACGTCGCCAACCGATGACGGGGGATACCTGGTGCGCTTCTACGATCTCCGCTTTGGTCCGGCGGAGCCGGGTGCGCGTCGGCCGCTGAGCTCAGGAGTCTTGCTGGATCGCAACCTCAAGGTGAAAACCGAATTTATGGGAGCGGTAGCCCAACCGGCTCCTGATTAGCATACGCACCGCGTGGTCGAGAGGGTTTAGTCGGGTAGGCTCGGCTCAATCATTACTTGACCCGCTCTTTCAGTCGCACGGTGACGGTGTCCCCCGCGCTCTTTCCGATGGCCTCCCTGACTTCTGCTTTTACTGGCAGCATGTGCTTTCCATCGCCCATCGCCATGAACGAGCCGGCGAACGGATGACCGTCGATTGTGCCCTTAACTTTGACCAGGCCGCGCGTGCCGAAGAATTCGACGGACTCGGGCCATGCCACGTAGGTCCATCCACCCTTCCTCGGACTCTTCTTGTTGAGCTTGCCAGTGAACGATCGATTCAGCATCTGGAAATATTAAACGCTCGCGGGGCTTGGGGTGTCATGAATGCACACAAGAAGAAACCTGTAAACACGGGCTCCGCGTCGGCGCTTGACGCCATCCGCCCGGCGCGCCACAATCATAGTTCGCACTTCGCGAGGTGTTCATGCTGGCGTACTTATTCGTTGCTCTTGCGGTAGCTGTTCGGTTGATGCCCCATCCCCTGGCATTTACGCCGGTGACGGGTGCATTGCTCTATTTCGGGGCACGCGGCCCGCGCCGTCAGGCGTGGGTGCCAGTGGCGCTCCTGATGGCCTCTGACCTGCTTCTCAACAAATTCGTGTATGCCTATCCGTTCACCTGGGACCAGATCGCAAGTTGGATATGGTACGGAGCGATGCTGTGGGTCGGCACGCGTATGCGTGACCGTGTGAATCCGCTCACCGTGGTCGGTTCGGCTTTGGCCGGATCGGTTTCGTTCTTCATGTTCAGCAACTTTGGGTCGTGGGTGACTTGGACTGACATGTATCCGCGAACCTTGGCCGGGTTGATGACCTGCTACGCCGCCGGCCTTCCGTTCTTCCGCCGGGCGATTGAAGGGGACCTGCTCTTCACCTGCGCGATGTTCGCGACGCCGGTAGTGCTGCACTCTATGGCCCGAATATTCGAGAAGCCGGGAGATCACACCGCGGCCGTGTAGCTTACGAGCCGAATCGTTTGAATCAGGCCAGTCGAGGCATCGGCTGGCCTTTTTGCTTGTTCGCGTAGGGGCCAGACGCCCTCGGCTGCCCGTCGGAGCGAAGTTCCGCTTCTTTTGCGAACTGCAAAGAACCCTGCCTGCCGGTCGCCCGGCCGTCCAGACCTAAGCGGATCAGGAACGCATCAACTATGCCGGTGGCGCAAGCCCCTCCCCAGATACCGACACAATGGCGCTACGTTGATTGGAGCTTCGCTCCTGCACAGCCGGGGGCGGCTGTCCCTACGTGGTCTGTGGCGGGTGGCATCGTCTCCACCACAGCAAGCCGCCGAGAATTGCGAGCAGCGCGGCTCCTGTCACGACCCACCATGCATGTTGGCGCACGAGGCTTCCGACCAGATGGACAACTTGCGGACCGAACTCGATGGTCAGAACTGCGAGCACGAAGAAGCGCACAAAGCGGCCCGCGAACACGGCGGCCAGGAAGTGCGTGAAGCGCATCTCGAAGGCCGAGGCTGCGAGCACGAATAACTTGAAGGGCGTGGGCGGGGGCAGCATCGCAGGAAACATGACGGCCCAGAACTCATGGCGCTCAAACGATGCGTGAATCTTGCTGAAGCGCTCTTCCGAAATTCGCTTGCGTAGAACCGCCTCCCCGCCGAAATAGCCGATCGCATAGATGGCCATGCTGCCCAGAGCTGATCCAGCGGAAGCCATCACCACGTAAAAGAGAAAACGCGGTCGGTCGTTATAGACGTAGCCGGCGACCATAGCATCCACCGGCATGCCGAACAACGATCCGTCAACCGCGGCAATCGCGAATACCCCCCACGGGCCCAGGGGCGCCAGGACTTTCCAGATCCAGGTGGTGTACCGCTTAAGAATGTGCTTGATCGTGTTCAAAGGAAACAACGAGTGTAACGTGATCTACGAGCTGCGAGCTGTGAGATGCGAGCAAAAAACGTCCGGCAGCCATCGGGCTCCTCAGCTGCGAGCAAAACGTTCCGGGATGCTCGCAGCTCGGAGCTCGAGGCTCACTCACTGTTTAGGGAAGTTGGGATTCGACTTCACTTCGAGAATCTGCTTGGTATGGCGGTCGCTATGCGCGGCGATGAACAGAATCCATTCATAGCCATCCAGCTTTTTCCCCATAGGGCCGTCGACCGCGTGGCCGCGCAGATCGGGAGTTTTGGTCAGGAAGTCTTCCGTGGCGGCGCGGGCCTCCGTGAAATGCTTAAGGGACGCCTCGGGCGAGCCGAAGCGGTTGGTTGGTTTCAGTGGTTCCGGCGCTTGCGCGGGATGTGACCGGTCGGGAATCATCTTCAAGACCATCTCGTCAATCGCGGCGACGTCCTCGCCTGCGGGCCGCGCCGGGCCAACCATAACTTTCTCCACCACCATCCCGCGCAGGTAGTCTTCCGCCGCGGCGATGTGTTCGGTGACTTCTGCAACCGACCACTTTTCGGGCGCCGGCTTGAAATTCCACTGCGCGGCCGACAATCCTTTCGTAGCATCCGCCACACCCTGCTTGGTCGACTCCAGATACTTCAGGGCCTTCTCGCGGTCCGCCGGCGTCAAAGACTGAGCCTGCGAGGCCACTGCCATACATGCCAGCGCAATGACTAAGACCACACCTTGCCTTACGATGTTTCGCATTCCAGCTTTCTCCTGATGTGAGGAATTTTGGGCCCGCGTGATTCTATTCCACGGTTTCAGAACTTGTTTTAAAGATGGGTGTCCATAGACCGGAAAAGATGCGGACAATCGTACACGAATGTGAGAGATTTCAAGCAAACGCGCTACTCGTGCCGGGTGTCCCCGCTCAACAGTCGCAGTACATGCGGGATCAGATCGACGACCGCTGCAAGCGACTCAACAGCTCCGGAAGGCTTGCCGGGAAGATTGAGAATGACCGACTGCCCGCGGACCCCACACACCGCACGGCTCAGTGCGGCTAACTTCGTGGTCTTTACTCCTTCCGAACGCATCCGTTCGGCGATGCCCTCGATCAGGCGGTCGCACACCTCACGCGTAGCTTCGGGAGTTACATCCCGCGGGGCGATGCCGGTTCCGCCGGTTGTGACCACGAAGCCAGCCCGGGCGCACATCCGCACCAGCGCATCCCGAATCTTGGACTGATCATCGGGTACGATCTCCCGCACGACCACATGAAAGTTATGTTTTTCGAGAGAGGCAGCCACGGCCGGGCCGCCCATGTCCTCGCGTTCACCGCGGGAAGAAGAATCGCTGACCGTCAATACCGCCGCTGTCAGCTCAGGTGTCGAGGAGGACATCTTCTTCCTCGGCCTTGTCTTCCCCGCCGTCACGATTGGATTCGTCGAGCAGGCGCAGGCCCTCCATCAGCAGGCCTTGGGTGTTCAGCTGCGTGCTGGTCTCTGTGGTCTTGCCTTCGAAGTTGAGTTGGAAGTTGCCGCCCGTCCAGGTCAGCACCTTGAACACCGCCGGGTCGCCCTGCAGGTTACCGTATACCGCGTGCACGACCTGGCCTTCGTTGAAGTAGACGTCACACTTTTGGTCGTCTTTGGTGAGGGTGAGCAGACAACTCTTGCGGCCCATTTCGAGGGATTGCATCAGGTCGATGACATTCATCTGCGCCAGGCTGCCACGCAGCACGCCATCGGAGGGCGTGGCCTTGGTCATCTTTTCGAGTGCAATCTTATCGATTACGCGCTTGATGCGCCGGGTGGCTTCCTTCAGGAAGAAAGGCTTCTCGACGAAGTCATCCACCGGGTCCTGCTGCGAGAGGCGTTCGTTGATGTCGGTCTTGGTCGCCAGAATGATGGCGGAGAAGTTCGCGGTCGCCGGGCGGCTGCGCAACTTTTCGATCAACTGGCGCCCGTCCATGCCAGGCATGCGGTAGTCGGTGACCAGCAAATCGGGCGGATCGTCGACCGCCTTGAGCAGCGCGTCAGCAGCATCACCGGCGGTCGTCACCTGTCCCATCGTGGAGAGGGACTGCTTCAGCATCCCCAGCACCATGGGGTTGTCGTCGACCAGCAGCACCTTGACGTTTGTCGACATGCCTGGCTAAGACTTCCTGCGCGGGCGGGAATAATCCCGACTCTTGCCGCCGGACTTGCGTTCCAGCACAATCTCGCGGATCTCAATGCCCTTGTCGAGCGCCTTGCACATGTCGTACACGGTCAGGGCAGCGACGCTGGCCGCCACCAGCGCCTCCATCTCCACGCCCGTCGAGGCCGTGGTGGTAACTTTCGAGGTAACAGCGACGCCATTCTCGCACAGCCGCATATCCACTTCAACGTGGGCGAGAGGGAGCGGATGGCACATCGGGATCAGGTTCGAAGTCTGCTTGGCCGCCATAATGCCCGCCAGCCGCGCGACTTCCAGCGGGTCGCCCTTGGGGTTTTTGGGCAGAGCACTCAATACCTTGGGCTTGAGCACCACAAACGCGCTGGCCTCGGCTTCGCGGCGCGTGACCGACTTGCCGCTGACGTCGACCATGCGCGCCTTGCCGCTGCAGTCGTAGTGGGAAAGCTTGCGAGGCATGGAAGAAATATCTTACAGAGTTTCGAGTTTTGGGTTTCAACTTTCGACTTCGCACAACATTGGCTTTCTCGAAACGCGAAACGCGAAACTTGAAACTTCATCTCATCATGACTGCCACCCACTCGCCCGTGCTGATCTTCTCGCGATCGGGTGGAATCACGACGTAACAATTCGATCGTCCCATGGCCGCCACATCGCCAGAACCGTGCCATCCGGCCAGTTCGACTTCGGCTTGCTCGAATTCGCCAGACAAGCGACCGGGTAGAAACCGCTTTAGGCCAGTCTTGGTGCGGATCTCGGCCTTCAGGCGAGCATGTAGGAAGCGCAATTGTTCCGGACTCATTCCTGCCAGAGCATCCAGCATCGGCCGTACGAAGAGGTCAAACGTCACCATGGTCGAGATCGGGTTGCCAGGCAGGCCGAAGAAATATCGCTCCCGGACGCGGCCAAACACCACCGGCCTGCCCGGCTGGATTTGCGCGCCCGTGAAGAAGAACTCGGCGCCAAACTCTGACAGCACCTGCTCCACCAGATCGTACTTACCCATCGACACACCGCCCGTTAAAAGCAGCAGGTCATGTTTCAATCCCTGCTCCATCATGAACCTCAACTGAACTGCTTCATCGCGCGCGATGCCGAGCATGCGGGGCGTGCCGCCCGCAGCTTGCACCTGCGCCGCCAGCGAGTAGCTGTTGGAGTTGCGAATCTGGTGCGGCCCGGGACGAGCGCCGATTTCCACGACCTCATCACCGGTCGAGAGGATCGCCACTTCCGGACACCTGAAGACGGAGAGAGATTCCCGTCCTACAGAGGCTGCCAAGGCGATCGCGCCGTAGTCGATGCGCGTCCCCCGCTGCAGCAGCGTGTCGCCCTGCTTTGCTTCCGAGCCAGCGGGAACAATGTTGTCGCCGGGTGCGATGCCTCGCGTGATGGTCACTCGATTGTCGGTCAGGGAGGTGTACTCGACCATCACCACCGCGTCCGCACCCTCAGGTGCCGGAGCTCCCGTCATGATTCCAGCAGCCTGTCCCGATTCAAGATTGGCGGGAAGATCTTCCGGGAGAATCCCGGCCTTAATCTCGCCGATCACCTCCAGAGTGGCGGGCAGTCTCGCAACATCCGCGGCGCGCACGGCGTAGCCGTCCCGCATGGCCCGCCGGAATGGCGGGAAGTCGCGGTCGGCGACGATTTTTTCCGCTAGAATTCTGCCCGCGCTACTGAGGAGTTGAGTGTTCTCGGCGATCTCCGGGCGCACCTGTGCCGCATGTTGCTCGACAGCGCGGCGAGCGTCTTCAAAGCTCAATATTGAGGGTGGTTGAAACGCGGCGGACATGCCGCTGATGATACTGCAGTCGCTAGTCTTCAGCCGTCAGTCCTCAGCACTGGCTTTGCTGACGACTGTTGGCCGGTGGCTGACGACTACTTCGCCAGTTCCTGCCCCAGCACGGCCGCGTTGCTGGCGAACGAAGCGCCCGTCTCCAGATCGACCAGTCCGTTGCGTACCAGTTTCGCGATCTCGTTGTCAAAGTACTGCATGCCGTCGGTCTCGCCACTCTTGATCGCATCGAGCAGGGTCTTCCCCTCGTGCTCGCCCTTTTCGACGCATTCGCGGGTACGGCTGTTTGACTTAACGATTTCGAATACTGGAAGCCGGCCGGCGCCATCCGCGCGTGGGATGAGCCGCTGTGACACGATGAACCGGAACGACTTAGCCAGTCGCTCGCGGACGGATTTCTGTTCTTCGGGCGTGAAAGCGGCGGCGATGCGTTCCACTGTTTTGGAGCCATCGATTGTGTTCAAAGTCGAAAACACGATCAGCCCCATGTCAGCCGCTTCGAGCACCATCTCGATGGTCTCGCGGTCGCGCATTTCGCCGACGAAAATCACTTTGGGTGCCTGCCGCAGGGCAGCGCGCAAGGCCAACGCGAAGTTGGGCGTGTCGCTGTGTAGTTCTCGCTGGTGCATGGTGGAGCGCTTGTGGTTGTGCAGGAACTCGATGGGATCTTCGATGGTAATGATGTGGTAGTCGCGCTCGCGGTTGATGCGATCAAGCAGCGCGGCCACGGTTGAACTCTTCCCCGATGACGTTGGACCTGTGACCAGCACGATCCCGTTGCGCAGGTTCGCGACATCCCCCAGGTGCCCCGGCAAGTGCAGGGAATCAAATTCCGGTATCGCGGTTGGAATTACCCGCATGACTACCGCGCAGCTTCCCCGCTGGATGAAGGCATTCACTCGAAAGCGCGCCAGGCCCGGAAGCCCGTAAGAAATATCACAGGATCCCTGCTCGCGGAGCGTGTTGATGGCTTGCTTGTTGTTGCCGATCAGGTCGGCGGCAATGCGGCGCGTGTCGTCGGCCGAGAGCGCGGAAAGGCCTTCCATCTGTACCGGCACCAACTGCCCGTAGACTTCCACCTGCGGTGGCCGTCCGGGAGAAAAGATCAGGTCGCTGACCTTCTCCGAGGCTCGCAGCATCGCTGCCAGCAGCGCCGTCGTCGGCACCTTGCCGGGTTCGTGGACTCCCTCCAGGGCAACCGAAATCGGGGCTACGCCCGTTGCAGCCATTGCATGCCTCTCACGTACAGGGATTCCTTGCCACAGTGGGGAGAACCATTGAACTCCGGGGGGAAACGCTGTCTTTACTGTAGCGCTTCAGGCCGGTTCCGCGAAGGACGGAAGGTAGGTGCCCCTTAGTAACATGCGATCCGGTTACCTGGCCAATCGCCTGCGCCAGAAGTAAAAAGGCGGCTCCGCAGAGCCGCCTCCGTCAGCAATCCAGTCAGGGCTACTTCTTGGAAGCTGCCGCCTTTTTCTTGTTAAAGCCGGTTTCGACCGCTGCGCCGATGCTCGCCAGCATGTCCTTCGCCGGCTGGGCATAATTGCCCGTTGGCGCCAGTTCCAGGTACTTGTTGAACGCCTCGGCGGTACCGTCGGGCGCGACCATCTTGTCGCCTTTCAGGGTCGCTTTGCCGATCATGTTGACGCCCTTCCAGTAATAGGCGTCGGCCTTGGTGGGATCGACTGCGATTACCTTGTCGAAGGCCACGATCGCGTCGTCCACTTTGCCGGCATTGGTCAAGACGGCGCCAATATTGAAGTTGTACTGCCCGGCGCGGGTGGGATCGAGTTGCGCGGCCTTGTTGTAGTTGGTGACAGCGTCGTCAATCTTGTTCGACTTGGCGTCAGCCTCGGCCAGGTTGTTGTAGTAGGCAGCCAGCTTCTGATTCGCTTCGGCGTCCTTCGGATCAGGATTTGCTGTTTTCAGGTCGATCGCCTTCTGGTATGCCTCCGCAGCTTGCGCGAAGCGCTTTTGCTTCTCGGCTGGATCGGTCTGCTTGGGAGCCGACATGCGATAGGCGTCACCGAGCTTGAACCAGAGCAGGTCGCGGTTGGCATCGACGTCGGTCGCCTCTTTCAGAACGTTGACGGCGGAATCAAAGTCCCCCGCATCGCTGGCCGTCTTCGCCGCCAGGAGTTTCTCATTCAGCGTCTTGACGGTCGTGTTCTCTTTTTGCGCTTTCGCCTGGGCCTCCTGTTGAGCCTTCAACTGTTCGGGAGTGAGTCCCTGACCCTGCGCCGCAGCCGCCGCTTCCTTCTTCAGGTCAATGTCCTGGTCCAACTCGTCAAGGCCAACAGTGATACCCGTCATGTAGAAGAGCTGTTTTCCCTCGGGATCGAAGAGGGTGACTTTGTACTTGCCGGGAGAAATCCCTAGTGAGAAGTATTCGCCCTTCTTGTTGAGTTTCAGAGTGTACTTTCGACCCGTCTCCATGCTTTGCCACTCGACTGTTCCCGCAGGGATGGGTTTGCCTTCCGCATCCCGAGCTACGCCTTTCACCGAACCCGTGCTCTGAGCAAATAGGGTGGGCGCGCACAGGCCCACCACCAGGGCAACCAGCAGTGTCCACGCAAAACGTTGTTTCATCGGAGCCTCCAGAAAACGATCTATGATGGCAAATCTAATTCTCATTTGCAGATTGCAGATTTCGGATTGCAGATTTTACACGCCAGCCGCGGCGTTTGCTCTTCAATCTGCAATCTCAAATCTGAAATCCAAATTATCTTCGTCTCGTGGCGTACTTATCGCGTTTCCACGGGAGATCGCTCCACATAGGGGATGGGATCGATGGATCCCGCTTCCTGGAACGCGCGCAGGCGTAGCACGCAGCTGTCGCATACCCCGCAGGCACGATCTTCCCGGCTATAGCACGACCACGTTAAATCCAGGGGCGCGCCCAGTTCAAGGCCGAGGCTCACAATCTCATGTTTGCGCAAGCCGATCAGCGGCGTCACGATTTCGATGGCCCCTTCCTTCGTGCCCCTGCGAATCACCTCGTTAAAAGCCTGATAGTAGGCCGGACGACAGTCAGGATAGCCCGAACTGTCCGGCTCGACGGCTCCGATATAGATCTTTTCGGCTCCCAAAACCTCCGCCCAACTCACCGCCACCGAGAGAAAATGCGCATTGCGAAAAGGCACGTAAGTGACCGGGATGTCGCGGCCGATATTGTGTGCCTCGGGGACGGCGATGCTGGGGTCAGTGAGCGCCGAACCTCCTATCGCCCGCAACGCCTCATTGCGCACGACCAGCCGGTCGCGAATGCCGAGCCGGTCGCAGATGCCGAGGAAGGCCTGCCGCTCGCGCTCCTCGGTACGCTGGCCGTAGCTGACATGCACAGCAGCGGCGTCGAAATCCCGTGCCGCCAGCGCTGCGCACACGCACGAATCCATCCCCCCGCTCAGTAGCACGATCGCGCGTTTTTGTGCTGTCACCATGTTCTTAGATGCATCCCGGAGGGGCTGAAACAGCCATAAATAATCGGGCCATAGGCTGTTTTCACCGCGCCGCCGGCAATGATCAGGTAACCAAAATGCCCAGCGAACCTAGACGCCCTTAACCGCCGGATCCCAAATGAATTTATGAATCTGCAGGCCGAGGCGTGCCGGCACATCATCGGCCAGCATCCACTCCGCCAGTTGCTGGGGATTGAGCAGGCAATGCGACGAGTCGCGGTCGCCAGTTGCGTCCTTGCGAAATGCCGGCGAAAACAGGACCGCGTTGACCCGCTCCCACAGCCCATGTTGCGCGACGAAATTCCGTGCAAACTCGTAGTCGGTGCGGTCGCTAATCACGAACTTCACCTCGTCGTGCGCTTGCAACGCATCGAGGTTGTCGCCATAGAACGTATCGGGCGCGCCGGAATGGGGACACTTCACGTCCACGATCTTGACCACTTCTGTGGGCACTCCGACAAGGGGCCGCTCGCCGCTAGTCTCCAGCAAAACCTTGTAGCCTGCGTCCAGAAGGCGTCGCATCAGGGGAACCACTTCGCGCTCCTGCAACATCGGCTCTCCGCCCGTGATCTCGACCAATCCGCCATTGGGGCTTAATCTTGCGACTTCGTTCATGAGGTCGTCGGACGTCATGCGCACGCCACCCGTAAATGTGTACTCGCTGTCACACCACGAACAGCGCAGGTTGCAGCCCATCAGCCGGACGAACACGCATGGAAGCCCCGCATGCGTCGACTCACCTTGCAGTGATTTGTAGATTTCGATGATCTGCATAAAACAATTTCCGGTCGAGGTCGTCGGTCGTTAACGATTAAGCAGGCGCTTTTGGCTAGCTAAAACCTAAACCTAAACCTAAACCTAAAACCTAAAAGCTGAAAGCTGAGGGCGGGCCGCCTATTCCGAGTACTTTGCCGTGGTCGTGTCAGTCTCGAAAATCGTCACATCCCGGACGAAGACTCTGCCGCTGGTCACGCTCTTCAGCCGGCCATTGGTCTCGTCATAAAAATATTTCGCGAGGTTTTCGGCCGACGGATTCAGCTCGGTAAATGGGGCCACGTCGTTGATCATCTGGTGATCCAGTCGGTCGATGACGTGCTTCATCACTTCGCGCAGATCTTTGAAATCGAGCAGCAGTCCGGCCTTGTCGAGTTCCTTTCCGGCCAGCGTGACCCGCACCTTGTAATTGTGCCCGTGCGGGTTCTCGCACTTGCCCTTGTAGTTACGCAGGTAGTGGCCTGCGGCGAATGTATCTTCGACCGTGACTTCGTACATGAATCCCCCGGCGGAGCCCGGACACACCAGTCCGTCCGCACGCCGCAAGCTAATTCTTTATTTTACGCGAGGAGGCGTTTTTTCGCCGTTTTTCAGGCGCGCGCCAGAGCACGGAAGATGGCCAAAGGACCGAGGATACCCACAGCAATGCCATATCCCAGGTCGGCCCAAACGATACGGGCGAAGTTCAGCACGTAGAGAATTCCGATCAGGGGAACGCTCACCGCCGCCCAAAGATTCCCGCCCTTTGCCAGTCGCGGAGCGAGTTGCCACAGATTCTTGAGATCGCCCGTCGAAGGGAAGGCGTGCATGCCGATGGACAGGCCCAGCCAGTAGAAGAAATATGCCAGGTAGTCGTCTACTTTCAAAACCCAAACCGGCAAGAACGCTGCCGTGCAAAAAAGTATGCAGAGTAGAGTATTCACGAAAAACGGTCCCATGCAGACGTAGAACAGACTCTTGAAATTTTCGGTCCGTTCGTGGACGACGTACCCGGCGGGATTTCCAAGACGAAAGAAGCACACATCATAAACTGCCAGATGGAACATGCGGCAGAAGAACAGGTGAGCACTTTCGTGCACAATGACGCCCGGGAACGTCACGATAGCAATCAGAAAACCTGGAATAAAGAACATGTCTGGTTCCTAGTGCGTACCGGCTTTCTTTCCTGAACGAAATCTGCGGTCATACTCCGGCTTGTCAATGATCTCTCGCGAAGTGAGGCGGTAGCGAATACGTTCCGCATATTCCTCAAATGACTGCATATCCTCGGGGGATTTCTGGGCCAAGCCCTTCGCCTTCTCCATGGTTTCTTCGGCCTTCTGCTTCCATTCAGCAGTTCCCGTCGAGGCATATTTACAGGCCTGTGCGCTCGCTACCATGCCAGCCATGGCCGCCGATTCCGGATGAGCTTTCCACTGGTCCTCAGCAAGCGAAAGATATTTGTCGAAGTCCTTTCGATCGAAAGCTGCGCCGGAATCCAAATATGCAGCGGCATCTGCCAGCGCGGTCATTTCCGGATAGGTTGCGGCAGCCTGGTGCATCAGGGAAGCCGCTTGCTGGGCCATTCCCTCCTGTTTCATCAATTCTCCTGCCTTATTCGCGGCTGTCATGGCTGAACCCGCGCGAGTGAACAGAGCCTGGACTTCGCCGAAATCACTGTCCTGCTCGAAACCCTTGCCGCCGTTATGTCCGTCGATCGCATGTTCCGCGGTCTCGGGGTCGCCGCTGAGGAGAGACGCTTTTGCAAGAAGGAGCACTGCCTTGTCGGATCCAGGCGCAACCTGGACGGTCTGCTTCAAATGCCCGACCGCTATGGCGCACTTTCCCTCCTCGACCAACTTCTCGCCGATGTACATCTGCCGCCCTGCGCTGAAGTATCTCCGGCCATGCACGAGTGCGACGACAAGAAGTGCAAGCAAGGCAAAGAGCCCCGCCTTCAGCCAGGCTGGATAAGGATGTGCGCTTACGTAAGAGTGGCACGTTTGGCAGAAGGGCAGCGCCCCGAGGCGCTGGTATTCGCTGTTTCCGTTGTCCGCGCCGCAGCGCGCGCATATGGTCGGATCAAGCAAGGCTGCAGGAGAGGCTCCAGGTACCGTTTCGAACCGCAGAAATTCCTTGCAGTCGGGGCAGTAGATCTGATTGCCGTAGACGAAGTAGCTTCCCATCGGCCCGCTTTTGCCACATTGCGAGCACGTAGCGTGGCGCATGGCCGGGCATTATGACTGGAAAGGGCTATTTTGCAAAGAGAGTATCCGTATAACGCGGCGATCAGCCCCCAGGCTAAATTGCCCCGAAGAACTGCTCGACCTCGCGCATATCGGTCGTTCGACGGTAGTTGGGCAGGCTTTCCACGAACATCCGACCATATTGCTTCTTCAGAATCCGGTTATCGAGCAGAGTGAGCAGCCCGCGATCATGAAGCGAGCGGATGAGCCGTCCGAATCCCTGCTTCAGCGTGATCACCGCGGCAGGAACCTGGTAGTCGAAGAACGCGTTCCCGCCCTCGGCGTCGATTGCTTTCACGCGGGCCGCGACCACGGGATCGCTCGGCACGGCGAACGGCAGGCGATCGATGATCACGCAGCTCAACTGTTCGCCCTGCACGTCGACCCCCTGCCAGAAGGAGGACGTCCCAAACAGCACCGCATGCGGGGTCAGCCGAAACTCCTCGAGCAACGCGCTCTTGGGCGCATCGCCCTGCAGAAGAATGGGAAATTCCAGTTCGCCCAGCAGGCGTTGATAAACCTCGTTCATCTGCGCGTAGCTGGTGAAGAGCACGAAGGCGCGGCCCCGCGTGATCTCGAGCAGGCGGCGAATGCGATCCGCGGCTTTCGCGGCAAACTGGGGCGTGCGCGCGTCCGGCAAATCGGGCGGCACATAAAAAAGCGCCTGGCGCGCGTAGTCATAGTGCGAAGGAAGCACGACCTCGCGCACATGGTCCAAGCCGAGGCGACGCTTCATGTATTCGAAGCCTCCACTTACGGCCAGCGTCGCCGAGGTGAGTATTGCCGTTTCCAACTGCTCAAACAGCGTGGTTTTGAGGATGGGCGCCACGTCGATGGGTGTGGCCTGTAGGTAGACATTTTGCCGGCGAGCCCCAGGCCCGGTCCGGGATGGCTCGGAAAGCTCTTTTGGAAGCTCGGTGTCTCTGTGTCTCTGTGGTGAAAAGCCCCTTCCTCGCCGCTCGATCCAGAAGACCGTATTGTGATCTTCCGACTCCATCAGAAATCCAAGCTGCACCTGTAGTTCCCGAGCCCGCCGCGAAAACGTGAAGATCTCTTCCGCCTTGCTAGGAAGATTTTGCAGCTCCGCGCCCAGCCGCTCGAGCGATTGCTGCAGAGCAAGAAATTCATCCCCGTTCTCCTCGAGAAACTCGCGCCGGTTGTCGAATGAAAACCGACCGTCCCCTGCCGGCAACACCGAGAAGAAGAGCTGCGACCGGTCGCGAAGGCTTTTTAACGCCCCCGTGAGCGAACGCGAGAGCAGCTTGTTGCGCGTTAGCGAGATCTCGACATCACGCACCAGGTCCTCGACCCGAAGATTGCTGACCGCCACTCCGAAGTAGCTGCCGGCGACGTCTTCGAGTTCGTGTGCTTCGTCAAAGATTACGGCCCCCGCCTCGGGAAGAATGCCCGCGTCCGGCGCATACTCGGATGCCTGCTTGATTGAGAGATCGGCAAAGAACAAATGATGGTTGACGATGATGATGTCACTCTCCATCGCCCGGCGATGCATTTCGGTGATGAAACAAGTTTCAAACGCGCTGCACTTCTGGCCGAGACAGGTGTCGGAACGAGCGTCCAGCTTATGCCACAGAGCGCTGGCTTCGGGCAGGGAGGCTAACTCTGCGCGGTCTCCAGTTTGCGTGGACCTCTCCCATGCCGCGATGGCGCGGTAATGCTCGATCTCTTCGAGGCCTGAAAGCACCGGCTGATCCGTCAGGTCGTACAGCTTTTTCTTGCAGAGGTAGTTGTTCCGCCCCTTCATGTAGCAGACGTTTAGCTTGCCCTCACCGTTGGGGTAGAGCGCCTGCTCGAGAAACGGAATGTCTTTGTAGAAAAGTTGTTCCTGCAGATTCTTGGTTCCGGTGGAAATGATGACGCGCTTGCCCGATCGAATGACCGGCAGCAGGTAAGCCAGGGTCTTGCCGGTTCCGGTGCCGGCTTCGACGATCAGGTGTCGCTTTTGGGCGAGCGCTTCCTCGACCGCCTGCGCCATTTGAAGCTGCCCACGGCGGAATTCATAGGCGGGATGGGTCCGCGAAAGTACTCCTCCCGGGCCGAAGAAATTATGCAGGGAACCCTCGTGGGCGCGTACGTCGGAGCCGCTGCGGGGCCCGGGCTGGGAGGTGAAAGGCACGGAGTCTCTATAATAGAGCACGAGCTACATAATAGAGCACGAGCTACGCGCACAGGCGCTCTCGCCTGTGCAGCCGCGGCGGTTTTGGCCCGGCGACTGCCTCTACGGGATCAGGCCCCCATATTTTGAAAAGAATCAAATACAACTCGACCCGGGAAGTAGTGGGCGGCGCTGCATCCAGCGTGGGCCTGGCCTCTCCTCCTCCGATTCAGGATCCATTGCTCGCAATTGTTGGCCGGCCCAACGTCGGTAAATCCACATTGTTCAACCGCCTGGTCGGCTCGCGACGAGCCATTGTTGGCGACGAGCCCGGCATCACGCGTGACCGGCTTTACGGGAATACCGAGTGGCGTGGGCGCTCCTTCCGCGTCGTTGATACCGGCGGCATCATGCCTGAGGATAAAGACTTCATTCCGTCGGAAATCTTCCGCCAGGCGCGAGTTGCGCTCGACGAGGCGGCCGCTATCATCATGGTCGTCGACGGACGCACGGAACTCGCGGCGCCTGATCTCGAACTTGTACGCCTGCTGATCAAAACCGGCAAGCCGCTCTTCCTTGCCGTCAACAAAATCGACAGCGACAAGCAGGAGTCGCTGACGGGCGACTTTCATCGACTCGGAGTAAAGGAAGTCTTTCCGCTCTCCGCCGAGCATGGCCACGGCATCGACGATCTGCTGGATGCGTTTCTGGCCATCCTTCCGCCGGAAGATCAACACCAATCCACCACAGAGGACACAGGGGGCACAGCGGAATCAAACAGAACGAATCTGAAGCAGGACGAAGTCGAGGCGCCCGACGATGATTTGCCGACGACTGACGACCAGCAACCGACGACTGATTCAGCAACGAGCGAAGTAAAGGTCGCCATCATCGGCCATCCCAACGTGGGCAAGTCGACGCTGTTGAACCAGCTCACGGGAACCTCGCGAGCGATCGTCTCCCCGATCCCCGGCACCACTCGGGATGCGATCGACGAGATCGTCGAGCGCGACGGGCAGCGTTTTCGCTTTATCGACACGGCGGGCATTCGCCGCAAGGGCAAGACGCACCTTATGGCCGAGAAGCTTTCCGTCGTCATGTCACGCAAGCATCTCGAAGACGCCGACATCGCGCTGCTCGTGATCGACGCGACCGAAGGCGTCAGCGCGCTCGACGCCACCATTGCCGGCTACGCGCACGAGAGTGGGCGCTCGATGATTATTCTCGTCAACAAGTGGGATCTGGTGACGACTGGTCAGAAGCGAGCCATCAGTCAGGCGCGGGCCGCGCGCATCCAGGACACGAAACGCCCACAGGATCAGAAGCTATACATCGAACGCCTGCGCAACTCGCTGAAGTTCCTCAGCTATGTCCCGGTGTTATTCATCTCGGCGAGCACGGGCAAGAATGTCGACAGGATTTTCCCGTTGCTCGAAGAGGTGGCGCGCGAGCGCCGCAAGCGCATCGGTACGGGCGAGATGAATCGCTTCCTCAAGCATGTGGACTTCGAACGCGCCTCGGTCCCCATGAGCCAGCGCGTGAAAATTCTCTACTTGACGCAGGCCAATGTGGCGCCTCCCACCTTCATCCTGTTCACCGACCGCGCCGTGAAATTGCACTTTTCCTACCAGCGTTTCCTGGAAAACCAGATTCGCCATGCGTTCGGATTCGTGGGCACGCCGATCTGGATTAAGACCCGGGCGAGGGATTGACGCCGTTCAGGACCGTAGTGGATCAGCGCTTCGCTTGATCGCCATGATCGTAGCCAGCATGGTGGCCACCAACTTGTCTTCGCCGCCCTTCTTCGCGAACGCGTCGGCCGAGCATACGATCAGGGTCTTGCCGGCCCGCTTCACGTGTGCGCGCGCGCAAAAGAACTCGCCGACGGCCGGAGCCAGCAGGTTCACCTTGAACTCTACGCTCAACACGTCATGCCCCTCGGGCGCCACGCTCAGCGCAGCATAGCCGCAAGCCGAATCCAGTATGCTGGTGATCGCTCCGGCATGCACGAAGTCATTCTGCTGCGTGAGCGAAGAATGAAATGGAAAGCCGATCTCTACTTCGCCTGGCTGGGGCGTGGAAATACTCGCTCCTAGCGTCGTCATGAATGCTTGCCGCCGAAAACTCTCCTGTACGCGCTTTGCGGAATCTTTCAAAGTCGAACTCCCGAACCCCGATTTGCGGATGTCCGGTAGTTTTACTGTGCGGGAGGGCTCAGGCGCAAATTTCCTGTTTGTTTTCGTTTACATCTCAATGTGCCGCTGCCATCTCCTTAGGCAATAATCCCACCCGCTCCACGCCCGCGTCCCGTGCCGTGTCGATGACATACGCCACATACTCGAAGTTCACCTCATCGTCGCCCTGCACGAACGCGACCTTCTCTGCCCGGGTTTTGAAGATGTCCGAAAGTTGCGTCTTCAACTCTTGCCAGCTCACATCCTGCTGGTTGATTTTCAGAAGCGGCACAGTTCCTCCCTTGGCGTCGCCCAGTTGGATCACGACCGTCCGTACTGGCGGTGGCGCTGAATCCGAATTCGCCGGCGGCTGCGGAATCTCGGTCGTGAAGCCCTTCTCCTTCGACTGCGCCACGATCACCATGAAAATGATGATCAGCACCAGCAGCACATCAATCAGCGGGGTCACGTTCATTTGGGGCGCAGACGCACCACTGCCTCCCATCGACATTGCCATGATTTTCTCCTTGGGGGCACGCGGCGTGTCTTAGGGATTGGACACCCGGCGGCAATCCAGAGTTCCCCTATTCAGGGGAGTTCTGCGTACGCCAACAACGGTTCTGTCCGAGCCCGAACGAATTCTTTTAGAATTCGGAGCAGCTGCCTGTAACGCAAGAGGCGTCGCGCGCGGCGATCATAACGAATGCAGACCCGCCACCTCGCCGCCTTAACGACACTCTTTGTGCTGGCAACCGCGTGTGCGTTCGCGCAGGACAACTACGAAATCCAGGTTTATCCGTCGGAACTGGTCCCGCCACGCACCACGATGGTCGAAATTCATTCCAACTTCACCGTGAATGGGACCAAACAGGTCGTCGACGGTGTCCAGCCCACTCACCACGCCATGCATGAGACGCTCGAGATCACGCAGGGCTTCACTGATTGGTTTGAGACTGGGTTTTACGTATTCAGCAGTATCCAGCCGGACGGCGGCTGGCAGTGGGTGGGTGATCACATCCGGCCGCGCTTTTCCATCCCGCAAAAGTGGCACTGGCCCGTGGGGCTAAGCCTGTCGCAGGAATTTGGGTACAGCCAGGCAAAATTCTCAGGAGACACCTGGACCTACGAACTGCGCCCCATCATCGACAAGACATCTGGTCCCTGGTATTTCGCGTTCAATCCGGTATTCGGGCGAGCGCTGCACGGCCCGAACGTGACGCGTGGTTGGGAATTCAATCCCAACGTAAAAATCAGCTATGACTTCACCAGCAAGATTGCGGGCGGCATTGAGTACTACGGAAATACGGGACCGGCGACCGAGTTCGATCCCATCAGCCAGCAGGAACACCAGATTTTTCCGACGATCGACCTCAACGTTTCCCCCAAGTGGGAATTTAATTTCGGCGTAGGCTGGGGACTGACTCCGGCCACGGACCACTTGATCGTGAAATGCATCGTAGGCCGGCGCTTCTCGTGGACTCACGGTAACGGCGCCAAGCTGAAGATCCCGCAATCGACGCGTACAGGAGAGTAGTGCCGAATCCTGGAAAATTTCTCGCCAGAGAGGCACAGAGGAATCCAGGCCTCAGAGGGAAAAGTCATCAGGCCTCTGGCTTTTGCGCGTGAGAATTAACGAGGGACGAGGCGTCGGGACAAGCGCGCAATGCGCATCAGGCCGTCAGAGCCGCCAAGCGGCGCCAGAATATAGCCTCGGGCGTAAACCCGAGACGCTAAACGGCAGGCACGGGAGTCCAAGGCGGAGTTTCAGCTGGTGGGGGAGCCGCCGCCGGTGGATACAAGCGCGCGTGCAGCGCAGGAAATCGTTCTGCAAAGAAATACATTGCGTAGGCCGGAAAAAACACGGCGATTGGCACGCAAATCAACGCGATCACGTACATCAACACGGCAAACACGACGACCATGGCCACAATGCCTGCCGTCACCGTAAAGGCATTCCAACTGAACGAACCGCCCTTGGCCATAATCACGACGACCGCCGCCACCAACCCGACCGGCAGAATCAGAAAAACCGCGGCAATCGCTGACAGAATCCCGAAAACTACCGACGCCCCGATCGCCAGTACGATTTTCATCCCGATATAGCCGGCAAAGCTCAGCGCCTCGTCCCGGATCATGGCCAGCAGCCGCCGCCAGCCCTCGATAAAACTCACTCCATCGATTGCCATGAGCGGAACGACGAAGTCTTTCGACAAAACATTTACCAGCACGACGATCAGGCTGAAAACCCCAAACACGAAAATCATCGGAAGAAAGGCGAGCAGGATTTCCGGGCCCGGCTTTTGATGGTTCTTCAGCGTGGCCAGCAGCGGCACCAGCAGGGGGATAAACAGAACCGCCGCCACCATCAGGGAGATAACCGAGAGGATCAGTTGCCACACGAAATAGCGCAGCCCCGTGCCTTGCCAGCGTTGCCAGCCGGCACTTAGCGAATCGCAGTTCTTCCGCAACACCGCCTCGAACAGCATGAACCGGCTCACGCTGGCAACGTAGATCCAGACCAGCATCAGGATCAGACCGCCTCCGATCACGATCAGAAGCAATGTGGCGATCAGTGCCGGGTCGATTCCGTGCAGCACGTCTTTCGGATCCACGAAGTTGTGGGGCTTTGGGAACTGTGTAGGTATGCCGCGGAATACGTTGCCGCATCCGCTGCCCGAACTCAATTCACCAGTCGCCAGCGCGAGCAGGGCGAGCCGGGCCCATTGACCGAAGCGAAAAGGCTCTGCCAGTTGATCGGCCGTATGCGCAAACGCGGTACTGATGACATCGATGGCCGATTTACGCACCCGCGCACTCTCCCGGCAAATTGTTGCTGAAATTGGAAAGTACTTCCATGCGGCAGCTCGGGTCAACGAAATTATGTCCGCTCTGCCGGGACTCAAAAAACCTTTAACCACAGAGGGCATTGAGGACACAGAGGCACTTGTTGCGAGCTGAGTCCCGCAAGATCCAAGGAAGCAACCGGATATGGCTCGTTCGTGCCTTGGCAAAATCGTTGGTCGCTTGGTACATTCGCTGCACTCTTTTCGTGGGGGCGGGGTTGTTGGCTATGTCACTGGTCGTGAAGCTGGAAGACGATCTCGGGGAACGCAGCGAGTGGGTCATCCTCCACGGAGTGATCCCCGATTATGGTCAAACGGATTTCCCGATCCTCAGTTGCATCGATCCCTTCGGCAAGACAGTTTTCAATCACCTGCAGGCGGAGACTTTCCTGTCTGAATGGGAGCGGGTGAAGGATCGCGCGAAAGACGAGTCCCAGCGCGAGGCCTGGGAAAAAGTGAAAGAGATGGCGGAAATCTGCAAGGGCGATCGGGATCTCTACCTGCGGTTCGTCGGGCACTGAAACTGCTTGCCTACTTCGATAAGCTGCCCAGCGCTTCGCGAAACAACAGGTCGAAGGAAGTGGCCTTCCCATTCTTCAAGGCTGTGGCCAGAGTCTTTTCCGCCGCCGCGCGTTGATACCCAAGGTTGAGCAGGGCCGACAGGACGTCCTCTTCCACCGGACTCATCGAAGAAACTGCAATGTCCTGCCCGGTCGAAGGCGGCACCAGCTTGTCGCGCAGCTCGAGCACCATGCGCTCGGCAGTCTTGCGCCCGATGCCGGGAATGCGCGTCAGGCGCGCGATATCGTTCCCCCGAATCGATCCGATCATTTCGTCCGCCGGCATGCCGCTCAGGATCGTGATGGCCAGTTTCGGTCCAATGCCGCTGACCGTGAGGAGCTTCTCGAAAAGATGCTTGTCCGCCAGCCGTAGAAAACCGTAGAGGGCAATCTGGTCTTCGCGAACGTGCGTGTGAATGTGCAGCCCGACCTCGCTGCCCAGTGCAGGCAACTCGGAGAACGTAGGCACGCTGATGGTGACGTCATATCCCACGCCGCTGGTATCGACGATGACCTGGTTCGGGTGCTTGACCAGCAGCTTGCCACGCAGGTGAGCGATCATGCTGGGGACATTGTAGCGTTGATTTCCGTGGCCGCCAGCGCAGAGGTGTTTTAAGCTGCGGGTCGAAGATCAAGAGCCGGCTCTTCAGTCCGTCTGGCTTTGTCAGTGGAGCGGCGGGCAGCCTGCCCTGATCGAATCGAAGGGGGCTCGCCCGCCAAAAGCAGCGCATGATAGACAGCACGCCATTCCGTAAGCTCTGAGGAGACCCGTGCCGATCCGATACAAGTCCACTGCCACTTTCCTCGAAATGCCGCTAGTGGCGATCGCTGTCGGCCCCGATCCGGCAAATCAGGAGTCGCGAGGCCACGCCCGCGGAGTCATCGCCATGGGCGACATCGCCACGGGAGTATTCGCCATGGGTGGCGTCGCCCGTGGACTCATCGCGCTCGGCGGCGTAGCCATTGGGGGCCTCGCACTCGGCGGCCTGGGACTAGGCCTGCTAGCTCTCGGGGGGCTGGCCGTCGGCTATTTCGCCGCAGGCGGCGCCGCCATCGGATACGCCGCTGCTGGGGGCCTCGCCATTGGCTACTACGCAACCGGGGGCACTGCGATCGGCAAGTACGTGGTGGGCCCACTGCACCGCGACCCCGAGGCCGTGGAGTTCTTTTCACGTCTGCTTCACGGGATACTCGGAAAACTTGGGACCAAGAGTTAACTCCCGTGCGGCGCCCCCTGTTCGCGCGCCGACCATCCGACTAGAATCTTTCAGTGCTTCTCCAACGGCTTGACTTCGATGCAGGCCGCGACCAGGAGATCTTCTCCTCCATCCCCGCGCAACCTGCGGTCTTTCTCCTTCGTGGCGACGGCGGCTCGGAACCGTACGTCACCAAGACCGCCAACTTGCGCCGCCGATTGCAACGCCTGCTGTCCGTCCCGGAAGAGCACACCAGGCGCTTGAACCTGCGCGACCGCGTTCGCACGATCGAATACACGCCGACCGGTTCTGACTTTGAATCCGGCTTTCTTCTCTACCAGTTGCTGCGGATCACATTCCCGAAAACCTACGCGGCCCGCCTACGCCTGCGCTTTGCGCCATTGGTGAAGCTGCACCTCGAAAACGAATATCCACGCGCTTCGATCACCACCCGCCTCGGGCGTCTCAACGGGAATTCGCTCTATTACGGCCCCTTCCCCTCGCGCACCAGCGCTGAGAAATTCGCTAACGACTCACTCGACTTCTTCAAGATGCGCCGCTGCGTTGACGACCTTCATCCCGACCCGGTCTTCCCCGGCTGCATTTATTCGGAAATGAAGATGTGCCTGGCGCCTTGCTTCAAGGGGTGCAGTGACGACGAGTATCGCGAGGAAGTGAAGCGCGTGCAGGATTATCTGGACAGCGGAGGCCAGTCGCTTGAGCGTGAGCTGTCACATGAGCGCGATGACGCCTCCAACAACCTTGATTTTGAAAATGCGGCTGCCTTGCACGCGCGGGTCGAAAAGCTGCAACCGGTTCTTGCGCAATTGCCCGAAATCGTCCGCCGCACCGATCGCCTGGCCGGAGTGATGGTACAGCGCTCGGCGGCGGAGAACTGTGTCGCGCTGTTCCGCATCGAGGGCGGGTGCATCGCCGGACCAGTGGCATTTGCGATCCAGTCACCTGAGCACACGAAGTCCCAATCCATGGAGTCGCGCGTCCAACTTGCGCTCGACGCGATCCCCTCTCCTCCCGTTGCGAACGCCCTGCACACTATGGAGCATCTGGCCATCCTGCGGCGCTGGTTCTATCGCGGCACCCGTGCCGGCGAAATCTTCCTCGCAGACGAAAAGAACACGCTGCCGATGCGCCGAGTCGTTCGAGGCATTTCGCGCGTCTATCGGGGAGAGGCCCCGGAGATTCTGCCTGGGGGCGGGGCCATTCCCGAAAAAAGAGATCAGTCACAATAAGTTAGAACGAGGACCCCATGAAGACCAGTCCGGACAAAGCACTACGCCAGCATCTTCTCTATCTACTGGAGGACGGCGGCGCTCACGCGAAGTTCGAAGACGTCATGGGCGACTTTCCTGCGAACCTTCGCGGCAAAAAGCCGGCCAACTTTCCGCACACGGCATGGATGCTGCTGGAACACATGCGCATCGCGCAGTGGGACATCCTGGAATTCAGCCGCAACGCCAGGTACGCCTCGCCCAAATGGCCCGAGGGTTACTGGCCCCGGACGGAAACGCCTCCCAGTACGGCGGCGTGGACGAAGAGCATTGCCGGTTTCCGGAAGGATCTGAAAGCAATGGAGGCCTTAGTCTCAAACCCCAAGACCGATCTGTACGCGCCGATCTCCTGGGGCGACGGCCAGACCGTGCTACGCGAGGCGTTGCTGATTGCCGACCACAACGCCTATCACCTGGGGCAGTTGGTGACGTTGCGGCGCCTGCTAGGTGCATGGGCATAGGGATGTTGGGTTGTGCCCGCGCCGCCAGCTTTTATGCCACTCCGACAGTTCCCAATCGCACCGATCGCGTGCTCCGTGTCGGCCGCTTGCGGAAGATGACGCGCACCTGGTCTCGCCACCGCTCATCGATCCCCACCAGCGTCCAGTCGATCTCCGCCACGTAGCGCAGTACGGTGTCCGTTGCGGGATGGACGTGTAGCGCAGGTGCAACTAACAGAAGCAACGGGTCTTCGCCGGACAGTTCGTGGCCGGGGAAGTATCCGAACTTCTGAAACTCGCCGCGCCCATGATGCCACTGCACCCGCGACCAGTAATCCAATCCTTGTAGCGGCAAATGGATATCCTCGTCCGCTTTCAACTCGACCACCGCCAAACGCCGGTCGTGCGTGGTCGTGAGCACGTCCAGCATGGCGCGATCCGACGCCGAAAACGCCGGCACCTGCGAATAGAGGCAACTGCCATCGAGCCGTTCGTCGAGCGCGCTCACATCGTGCAGGACCAGCGATTCGAGCCAGCGCTCCGGGTGTAATCGCCACAACAGCTGATGACGCCCGTGCGGCCCGCGCGTGAAGCGTAAGCGGCGCACCAGTTCTGCAAAGGCAACGCTGGATCGGTCTGCGAGCGCGCGTTCTTCCGCGCCGATTCCGAAAACGATCTCCTGCGCCGCCCGGAATGATCCAGGCTCGTGACCAAGTCGTGCCCGGGCAAACTCCAGGCCTCGCCAGCGAAAAGCAACCTCAGCCGTCGACAGCACGGCAACTTCAGTCTCCGAAAGCATACTGAGCACGCGGTGAATCGATTCGGCAAAACGTTCCAGCACTGCGGCCTCATCCGGACAGTGAACCAGCCTCGTCGCAATGTTTCCGCGGTCGCCGAAATCGACCGCGGTCAACTCGTCGTGGCGCTCGTCGAACTCGTACAGCTGCCACTTAGCCGCGTCGGTGTTGAGATGCGCCATGCGCTCGCAGGTCAGCGCCGATGTCCCCTGCGGCAAGAACAGTTTTATGCCTTCGACCAGCACGCGATGGTCTTGGGACTCCCGGCATGCGTCCAGCCACAAGATGGCGAACGTCAGCGCCGCATCGATCGAACTCTGCGTTTCCTCCTGGTTGACGCCGAGGACCGCGAATGCCGTTCGCCCCTGCCGCAATATGCCGCGCGCATAGATCGGGCCGAAGGAACGTTCCAGGTCTATCGCGTTGCTCAGCCTCGTCACGGTGAAGTCTGGGAAATTTCTTTCCAGCGCTCTCCTGAGATGCTGCTGGTACATCGAACGCGCCGCCTTTCGAGCAGTCGGCGTGCGATGATCGTGCCCCTTGCAGATTTCAAGCTTCGAAGGCCGCGACTGGCCAAGCCTCTGCACCACCAGTCGTAGACTTCCATTACGGACTTCGCTGTCCAGAATTCGCCGCACTACGTTGCGCTCCGCGGACCAGAGATGCAGCAGGCATTTGTTGTATTCCCCCGATACCGAGTACTTCGAGTCGGCCAGGTCGAAGATGCGGGCGCCATCTTCCAGCACCACGGCGTGCCGCGACCCGCCGAGGAACTCTTCCATCGCGCGGCTGAGCGATTCTGCAGTCATACGCCTATTTTCTCGGCTGTCCCCGTTAGTCGTCTGTGACCTGTGAACGTGGCCGGAAATGCCTGGCCGGTATGGGATAATGAAGAAAACCAACTGAAACCCCTCCGGAGTCTCCGTCCGGGCCTGAGGCATCTAATCATCGTGAATCAAGAAAACTTCTTCTTTAAGCATTACGGCCTGACCCAGCAGGACTTACCTCGCTACCTGGCAGCGGCGCTTTCTGCGGGCGGTGACTACGCAGACCTTTATTTTGAATATCTTTCCTCCACCTCGCTGATGGTGGACGAGTCCATGGTGAAGTCGGCTTCGCAGGGAATTTCGGCGGGATGCGGCATTCGCGTCGTGTCTGGCGAACGTACCGGGTACGCCTATACCGATGATCTGTCACCCGAGCGTATCCTGCATGCGGCGCGCACCGCCGCCCTGATCGCTTCCGGCCCGGCCAAAACCCCGGTGGTCGGCTTCCAGCAAAAGCAGGCCCGCAGCCTGTATCCGGTCACGCTGCCTTCGGTCGACGCAGAGATCACTGCGAAAGTCGAACTGGTCATGCGCTGCGATGCTGCCGCCCGCGCCTACGATCCGCGCATCAAGGAAGTTCGCGCCAGCTACGCCGACGAACTCCGCAATATTCTGGTTGTGACCTCTGACGGCACGATGGCCGAAGACTCTCAGCCTCTGGCGCGTCTGAATGCTTCCTGCATTGCGAAGAGCGACCAGCAGTCTGGCCGCGGCAGTTCCGGCGGCGGCGGACGCGTTGCCCTCGATTTCTTCTTCGGCGAAAAAACTCCCGAGCATTTCGCGAAGGAAGCTGCCCGCCAGGCAATTCTGCAACTCGACGCACGCGAGGCGCCCGCCGGAGAAATGGAAGTAGTGCTCGGTCCCGGTTGGCCCGGCGTTCTGCTGCACGAAGCCGTTGGCCACGGCCTGGAGGCGGACTTCAACCGCAAAAAGACTTCCGCCTTTGCGGGTTTACTCGGACAGCGGGTCGCGAGTGACAAGTGCACAATCGTCGACAACGGCACTATGCCTTGGCGTCGCGGATCGCTCAACGTCGATGACGAAGGGCAGCCTACCCAGGAAACCGTGCTGATCGAAAACGGAATTCTGAAGGGCTATCTCAGCGACAAGCTTTCCTCAAAGCTGATGGGCATTGCCGACACCGGCAATGGCCGGCGCGAAAGCTACGAGCATATTCCGATGCCGCGCATGACCAACACTTACATGCTCGCGGGCCAGGACAATCCCGAAGACATTATTCGCTCCGTGAAGCGCGGTGTGTACGCCGTAAACTTCGGCGGTGGGCAGGTCGACATCACCAATGGAAAGTTTGTGTTCGGGGCGTCTGAAGCCTACATGATCGAAGATGGCAAGGTAACCGCTCCCATCCGAGGCGCCACGTTGATCGGCAACGGCCCGGACGTTCTCACGCGCGTGTCGATGGTTGGCCACGATCTGCAACTCGACGAAGGCGTCGGCACCTGCGGCAAAGACGGCCAAGCCGTGCCTGTCGGCGTGGGCATACCGACGATCAAGGTCGATCGGCTCACGGTTGGTGGTACCGCGAAGAAGGATACGGGCGGGTTCATGCAGTAGAACCAGCTGCGAGCCGCGAGCTAGGGTCGCTAAACTGCCTAGGTTAGAGTCGGGCGCAAGAAAAAAGCGATTCTACCCCTATCAGGATTGTCATCCTGAGCGAAGCGAAGGATCCATGCACTGCCTCTTTGTACTCTGTGGTGAAGATTTCCTATGTCTCCAACTGAACTCGAAACACGAAACACGAAGCTAGAAACTGACCTGAAAGAACTCGCGCAAGACCTCGTCCGCCGCGCCATGGCCGACGGAGCTACCGCGGCCGAAGCCGTGGTCCGCGAAGGCGACGAGTTCTCCACTACCGTCCGTCTCGGCCAGGTAGAAACCTTGAAAGAGTCCGGTTCGCGCGCCGTGGGCGTGCGCGTGTTCTACGGCAAACGCGCCGCCAGTACGTATTCGAGCGACTTCACCCGGGAAGGCCTCGACCGCATGCTGAAGTCGGCGCTTGAGCTGTCGAAGATAACGTCGGAAGATCCGTTCGGCGGAATTCCCGAGGCCAGCCAACTTGGTTCGCTCACAGGCGATCTCGACCTCTACCACGAGGACGTCTACTCGCTGCCGGGAACCGAGCGAATCGACTACGCACGCCGCGCTGAAAAGGCCGCGCTCGATTTCGATCCGCGCATCAAGAATTCTGAAGGCGGCTCGTTCGACGCCGCGACCGGACGCAAGGTCCTCGCCAACTCGCACGGCTTCGTCGGCGAATATCGCCGCTCGTATTGCTCGGTCGCCGCCATCCCCATCGCCCAAGATGATCAGGGCGCGATGCAGCGCGATTACTGGTTCTCCGTCGCCCGCAACCTGGGCCGCCTGGAACCGGCCGAGCAAGTGGGCCGCATTGCCGCCGAAAGAACGATTCGCCGGCTGGGGGCGCGCAAGGCGAAGACCGCCGAAGTCCCCATTATCTTCGATCCGATGGTGGCGGCCTCCATCCTGGAGCACATTTTCGAAGGCGTGAATGGCGACTCCGTCTATCGCGGCGCGTCGTTCCTGGCCGGCAAACTGGGGCAGAAGATTGCGGGCGACAACGTTACCGTGATCGACGACGGTACGATTCCAGGCGGCTTTGGCACCAGTCCTTTCGATGGCGAAGGTATTCCCACACGCCGCAAGTTGGTCATCGATAATGGGGTGCTGAAGTCGTACCTGCTGAACACTTACACGGCCAAAAAGCTCGGGCTCGAGACCACGGCCAACGCTTCCCGCGGCCTCGCCGGAACACCCGGCATCGGTCCCGGCAACTACTTTCTGCAGCCGGGAAAGAAAACCCCGAAAGAATTGATCGCCGACGTGAAAGAGGGCCTGTACGTCACCGAATTCCTCGGCCACGGCGCGAACCTGGTGACCGGAGACTACTCGCGCGGCGCCTCTGGCCTTTGGATCTCCGGCGGAGAACTAGCGTATCCCGTTGAAGAGATCACCGTCGCTGGCAATCTGAAAGACATGTTCTTCCACATCTCGGAAATCGCGAACGACCTGGAATTCCGTGGCTCGGTGGCCTCGCCTACTTTGCGCATCGACGGGCTTACCGTGGGTGGCGAGTAGAGAATTTCTTCACCACAGAGACACAGAGGCACAGAGAACACCAAAAAGGAAATCAAAGACGAAGAGAACCCGAAGAATCTAATAAAATTTGTCATCCTGAGCGGAGTGAGGCGAAAGCCGAACGTAGTCGAGGGATCCGGCGTGCACGGCGATTGGAACCCAGCGCTTGGGAATCTCTGTGGCTCTGTGCCTCTGTGGTGAATTCGCTCTTGTCAATGCCAGGAGTAAAATCCCCCCATGGGCGGACTCATTCAGCCGACGCTGGGCGCCGACGAGCGCGAAACCAACTGGCGCGCCATCGGGATCGCGATCGGAATCGTCGTAATCATCGTGGCTGTGCTGCTCCTTGTTTCCCGATCGCAGAAGAAAGTCCCCTCCGGTCCGCCGCCCTACGCCGCCAACATCAAGTTTTCCGATCTGAAGATGAGTGCCGCCGAGAATTTCGTAGGCGCTACCGTGTCTTACATCGATGGCACCGTGACCAACACCGGAAATCAGACCGTCACTCACGCAGTCGCCGAGGTCACGTTCAAAGATTCTATGGGCCAGCTCGCGCAACGCGAATCCGTTCCCTTGCGCGTATTGCAGACCAAGGGCCCTTATCCCGACGCGGTAGACCTCGGCGTATCCCCGCTTGCCCCCGGACAAGCCAAACCTTTCCGCCTCACCTTCGAAAGCATCTCCGCCCAGTGGAACCACGAATACCCGGAATTGAAAGTCATTGACGTAAGCGCGAAGTAGCGCGGCAGACGATTGCAAGAATCTATTCACCACAGAGACACAGAGTCACAGAGAGATGCTGTCGCGCTTAGGGCTGACCTACGCGATCTACTTGCGACATCGTTGGTGTAATGACGTCTTTCGTCAACAACCAACAGCTCGAGAATGTTGCTGATGTTAACATTCTCCCTGCCTTTACGATTACGTGGCAACGAGCTTTAGGCGTTCGGTTGATGAGCAATGTCGGACAAATGGCTTAGTAAGCACCCGAATTCGTCCGCCCCGGATCTGCTCGCCGCTCGCATACAATGACCACGTGCCAGAAACCAAGCCATTCCGGCTGACCGAGTCGGTGAAAGCTGCGGGTTGAGCGTCCAAGCTTAGTCCGGCGGTGCTGGACTCGGTGCTTGGGAAATTAGCCCGGCAACACGACCCAAACGTTCTGGTCGGCTTCGATCACGCCGACGACGCCGGCGTGTATCAAATCGCGCCCGACACCGCGCTGGTGCAGACCGTCGACTTCTTCACGCCCATCGTCGACGACCCCTACACCTTCGGGCAGATCGCCGCCACCAACTCGTTGAGCGACGTATATGCCATGGGCGGCCGCCCGCTGACGGCGCTCGCGCTGGTGTGTTTCCCCGAAAAAGCGGATCTTGAAATCCTGGAACGCATCCTGGCCGGCGGCCTTTCCAAGATGATAGAAGCCGGGTGCACCGTGGTCGGCGGGCACAGCATTCGCGATGAAGAAACCAAGTTCGGCTACTCGGTCACTGGCCTGATCGATCCGCACAAAGTGCTCACCAACGGCGGCGCCCAGCCTGGCGACGCACTGGTGCTCACTAAGGCCATCGGCACGGGCGTGATCTCCACTGCGATCAAGAAACAGAAAGCCGAGGATTCCTGGATCAAGGGCGCGACCGATTCGATGACGACCCTGAACAAAAAAGCCGCCGAAACGCTCGCCGCGAAACCTTACCGGGTGCACGGCATGACCGACATCACGGGCTTCGGCCTCATTGGGCACGCCCGCGAACTTGCCTTGGCCAGCAACGTCTCGCTGCAACTGCGCGCCGCGTCCGCTCCGGTTCTTCCCGGCGCGCTCGAATGCGTGCGGGCCGGACATGTTCCCGGAGGCCTGAAGGCGAATCGCGATTTCGCCGAGTGCGTGGTCGAATATACGGCCGACATCGACCCTGATCTGAAGATGCTGCTCTTCGATCCGCAAACGGCGGGGGGATTGCTGATCTCCATTGCAGCGGGCGAAGCGGATGAACTGGTGACCCAGCTGCGTGAGCAAAATCTTCCCGCCGCCCGCGTCGGAGAAGTTCGAGAAAAAACAAAACCTGTGATCCAGGTTCTGTGATCCGATAGTCAAAAGCGTTAATAGTTTTCAGCAAAAATCCGTTGGTCGCATTTCTCGCCTGTGATACTGTCGGCGCGACTAAGGGACGACCGTCCCATATCCCCCGGGTTGAGGTATTCCACATGGCCACGAGCGGCTTCGGAACCCCTGCTGCGGCACCATCCACAGCTGTCCTGGAACAGAAACTGCGCGCCGAACAAATCGTAAAGAACGGTGCGGGCTGGTTCCTCGCGATCGCGGGACTCTCGATTATCAATTCCGTCCTCACCATGAGCGGCGCGAATTTCCATTTCATTTTCGGCCTGGGCATTACGGAAATCGTCGACGCAGTCGGCCGCCAGTCGGGAACTACCGGTTCCGCGCTCAGCCTGGTTGTGAATCTCTTCATTGCCGGCGTGTTCCTGCTGTTCTGGAATTTCGCGCGTCGGGGCGAGAAGTGGGCCTTCCTGGTTGGCATGGGCCTGTACGCGGTCGATGGACTGATCCTGGTTCCCTTCAAAGATTTTCTGGGCGTTGCGTTCCACGCTTACGCCCTCTTCCGTATCTACAACGGGATGAAGGGCGTTCCCGTACTCGAAGAACTTCGCCGACGCACGCTGGGCGAAAACGCTCCGATCGAACCGCGCTGACCAGATAAAACCGTCTGGGCCACTCTGTTCTTCTGTGCGGAAGAGGTCTGTTTCTTTTCTTCTAAGCCCAAGCACTGTCAGCCCGGGCGAAGTGCTGTGCCAGCCGAAACAGTTGAGAGACCTCGTGCTTTCTCTCGATGGCTGCAACGCTGAATTTCAGAACCCTCCCAAACTCCGAAAGCATCTTAAGAGAAGCCCGTTTCCGCAATATTCCTCGGCCCGTGTAAACAGGCCATCTTCTTATCCCTCATTTTCCTGCTGGAGGTTTTTATGCAAATACGCGAACTCGGCCGCAGCGGCCTGAAGGTTTCCTCGCTCGGTCTGGGCTGCATGGGTATGTCGGACTTCTACAGCGGCCGCGACGACAACGAGTCGATTGCGACCATTCATCGCGCGCTGGAACTGGGCATTACATTTCTCGATACTGCCGATGTCTACGGTCCGCACACGAACGAAGAACTCGTCGCCAAGGCCATCAAGGGCAAGCGGGACAAAGTCGTGCTGGCGACCAAGTTCGGCATCGTGCGCGATCCTGCCAACCCGAACCTGCGCGGCGTGAACGGGAGGCCGGAGTACGTGCGCTCCTGCTGCGACGCGAGCCTGCGCCGGCTGGGCGCGGATCACATCGACCTCTACTACCAGCATCGCGTGGATCCGAATACGCCGATCGAAGAAACTGTGGGCGCCATGGTGCAATTGTTGGAGGAAGGCAAGATTCGCCACATCGGCCTGTCGGAAGCGGGCCCGCAAACATTGCGCCGCGCCGCCAAGGTGCACAGGATCACAGCGCTGCAGAGCGAGTATTCGCTGTGGACGCGCGATCCGGAGCGGGAAATTCTGCCTACCTGCCGCGAACTTGGCATCGGCTTTGTGGCCTACAGTCCACTCGGCCGCGGTTTTCTCACCGGGCAGTTCAAGCGTTTCGACGATTTGCCTGCCGACGATTACCGCCGCCAGTCGCCCCGCTTTCAGGGGGAGAATTTTCAGAAGAATCTTGATTTAGTGCAGCGCGTACAGCAGATCGCAACCGAAAAAGGCTGCACACCTTCGCAACTGGCGCTCGCCTGGGTGCTAGCGCAGGGCGACGACGTCGTGCCCATCCCGGGCACCAAGAAGCGTAAATATCTGGAAGACAATGCGGGTGCCGTGAACATACGGCTGGATGCCGAGGACCTGAAGCGCATTGAGGAGGCCTTTCCCTCCGGTGCCGCGGCGGGCGAGCGCTATCCGGAACACATGATGCAGCTCGTGAATCAGTAAAGTTTGGTTGGGCTCGACTGCTTCGTTGTCGGGCCATGTGGTCCACCAGTTTTCAGAGATTCTTGCCTGATTGGCGTTGCATCTTGCATCTTTCGCCATTGCGATTCGCAACAGGCGACGCTGTCCTGCTTAACAATATGAATCCCCAAGGCTTGCGACTACTAGGGACACAAGTGCTCGCGAAATCAGCGTTTGATGCGTTGCGATTCTCATCGCGGACCTGATTAGACTCTCATCGGACGCGGTGATTCATTTCTCGTCAGCAGCCCGCTAAATCTCTGAATTCATTCCGACAAATTCATGGCGAAGCGATTCGCTCCATCGGTGTCGTGTTTGGTCTCGCGATTGCCTTTAAGACAGACGGCGAGTGGCCCGGAAACAGAGAGCGGCAAGAAACGACGGCCCCCCAGAGAGGTGATGTATGACAGTCCTACTGGTTCTCCTGACCTTCGTAACGTTCTTGCTGATCGATCACTTCCACAGCCGCAAACAGGTTGTCTTGCAGCCCGTGCTGCAAGCCGCGAAGCGCGAAGCGCCGCCTCGGCTAGCGCCCAGCCTGGTTGGCGGATTCCAGGTTCCGGAAAAGCTGCGCTTCCATCCCGGCCACACGTGGGCGCTGAGCGAGAGTCCCAGCCTGGTCCGGATCGGCATGGATGAATTCGCTTCCAAGCTGAGCGGTAAGGTCGAGAAGATCGCGCTGCCGCAACGCGGCCAGTGGATCCGCCAGGGACAAAAAGTGTGGACCCTGCACCGCGACGGCGCTTCGGTCGACATGGTTTCGCCCATCGAAGGCAGCGTGGCCGATATCAACGAAGCGGTTGTGCAGAATCCCGAACTGGCCCGCACCGATCCTTACGGCGAAGGCTGGCTGGTGACCGTGCAGTCGCCCGATGCCAAGACCAACTTCCGCAACCTGCTGGGCGGCGCGCTGGCCCGCTGGTGGACCGAAGAGTCGGCCAGTCGCTTGCAGCGCCTGATCCCGATGCCGGCTGGAGCGCTCGCGCAGGATGGCGGAGTCGCCGTCGACAACCTGGCCGACCAGATCCCCGACAAGGACTGGTCCGCCATCACCAAAGAGTTCTTCCTGTCGTAATGGGCCTTGTAAGCCTCCCTAGTGGAAGTATCGGCCGCTCGTCAAAACGGGCGGCCGAAACTTTTCCCGGCAGATTCCTCTCGGGGTCCTCCGTGGTTACGAGGTTTCGCGTCTGACGCAACGCAGTCGCGATCTTCCAAACCAACCGTCCGGTCGATAACTCCTTTCTTTTCAACCATTCCCATGTGACCCAGATCACAAGTCCAAGTGCGAAGAGTCACGGCTACAATCTGGCGCGGGGGCCAAACTGACAGTCGGAGGGAAGGGAGGATTCGGTCATGATGCTGGCATACCGACTCGTGCGCCTGATCGAAACCCATTCCGCCGGACTCGCCGCCGGCTTGCTCGCCAAGGTCCAGAACTCCGAGTTCACCCGCGACTACCGCAACGTCCCGCCGGAAGATCTGCAGGCCCGCGTCTTCGAGATCTACCGACATCTTGGCGACTGGCTGCTGGGCAAGAGCGAATTCGACATCAAGGAGCGCTATCTGGAAATCGGCGAACGTCGCGCCCAGCAGCACGTGCCTCTCAGCCAGGTGGTGTGGGTCATCGTGCTGACCAAAGAAAATTTATGGGACTACCTGAAGCAGGAGGCGGGGATGGAGCGTCCAACCGAAGTCTTTGGCGAGCTCGAAATGCTGCAGTTGCTCGACCAGTTCTTCGATCGCGCGATTTTCTACGCGTCCATGGGTTACGAGCAGGCTCGGTTGAAAGAAGAGACTGCGATTCACTAGAACGATTTTTTGAGGAGACAGCAAGCGATGTCTTGGGAGACGGAATACAAAAAGAAACTGCGAACCGCCAACGAGGCGATGCGTTGCGTGCAGTCCGGCATGCGGGTATACATCCAGCCTGGCTGCGCCGAACCGGAGACACTGGTCGATGCGCTGATCCAGCGCGCGCCCCACGTGCAGGACGTTGAAATCGTGCACATGATGACCATGGGCAAGGCGCCCTATGTCGCCCCGGAAATGGCCGGCCACTTCCGCCACAATGCCGTGTTCATTGGCGGCAACGTGCGCGATGCGGTGAATGAAGGCCGCGCCGACTACACCCCGGTGTATCTCAGCGAAATAGAAGATCTTTTCGAGAGCGGGGCGATGCCGCTGGATGTCGCGCTGATCGAGGTCTCTCCGCCCGACTCGCACGGCTTCTGCAGTTTTGGCGTAGGCGTCGACACCACCCTCACTGCGGCGCGCCTGGCGCGCTACGTGGTCGCGCAAGTGAACGACCAGATGCCGCGCACCTACGGCGACAGCTTCATCCATGTCAACAAGATCGACGCGATCGTGGAATCTTCGCGGCCACTATGCGCGTTGAAGCGCCCGGAGATCACTGAAATGCAGGCGGCCATTGCGCGCAATGTGGCCGGCCTGATCGAAGACGGATCCGTCCTGCAGACGGGCATCGGCGGCATCCCGGATGCCGTGCTTCCACTGTTGATGGACCGCAAGGATCTGGGCGTACACAGCGAGTTAGTCTCCGATGGCGTGATCCCACTCATCGACGCGGGCGTGATTACCGGCGCCAGGAAGAATTTCAAACCGAGGAAAATCATCCTTGGCTTTGCTTTGGGCACCAAGAACCTGTTCGACTATGTGGACAACAATCCGATCTTTGAATTCCACCCCACCGCCTACACCAACGATCCGGCGCTGATCGCGCGCAACGACAAGATGGTGGCGATCAACTCGGCCTTGCAAGTAGATATCACCGGGCAGGTCTGTTCCGATTCGATCGGCACGTATTTCTACAGCGGCATCGGCGGCCAGGTGGACTTCCTGCGAGGAGCGTCGCGGTCCAAAGGCGGCAAGCCGATCATCGCGCTCGCATCGACCGCGAAAAACGGAACCATCTCGCGCATCACGCCGATGCTGGCGCCGGGCGCGGGCGTGGTCACCTCGCGCGGCCTGATCCGCTACGTGGTCACGGAGTACGGCGTCGCCTACCTCCACGGCAAATCGATCCGCGAACGAGCCCAGTCCCTGATCGAGATCGCTCATCCCAAATTCCGGGAAGAGCTGTACGACTATTGCGAACGCACCAAGTGGTTGCAGCGTCCGGTGAAGGAACCAGTCGCTACGAGGTGATTATGGCAGCGCAGGCACGTGGCAACATTGCGATCAACGTTGACGAATGCAAGGGATGCGGGCTGTGCGTGGAATCCTGCCCGCCCAAGTGTCTTTCTCTTACGCCGGAGTTGAGCGCATACGGAGTTCATCCCGCGCATTACAGCGGAGCAGGCTGCACCGGGTGCGGCATCTGCTTCTACTGCTGTCCGGAGCCCGGAGCCATCACCGTCTACCGGCTGGCGCCTCGCCTCAAGCTGGTGGACCCGCAGCAAGGAGATGGCCATGCGGCAACTCTGTAAAGGCAACGTCGCCATCGTGAAGGCCGCGATCCTGGCTGGATGCCGCTCCTTCTATGGATATCCCATCACTCCCGCCAGCGAGATCGCCGAAGCGGCCGCCCTGTACATCCCGCAGGTTGGCGGCACGTTCCTGCAGGCGGAGAGCGAAGTCGCCGCCATCAATATGGTGTACGGCGCAGCTGCCTCCGGGGCCCGCGTCATGACCGCATCCTCCGGTCCCGGAGTCAGCTTGATGCAGGAAGGCATGTCCTACATCGCGGGCGCCGAGCTCCCCTGCGTGATCGTCGACGTGGTTCGTGGCGGTCCCGGCCTCGGCAACATCGCTCCCGAGCAAAGCGACTACTTCGCCATGGTGAAGGGCGGCGGCCACGGCAACTATCACAACATCGTGCTCGCACCGGCATCCGTGCAAGAGATGGCCGATCTCACCGTGTTGGCCTTCGAACTGGCCGACAAGTATCGCAACCCGGCCGTCATTCTCGCCGACGGGTTCATCGGCCAGATGATGGAACCGCTCGAACTCGAGTATCGCGAAGTCGTCGCGCCGCACAAACCGTGGGCGGTGAAAGGTACTCCCGAGACGCGCAAGAATCTGGTCAGTTCGATCTTCCTCGAGCCCGACGATCTGGAAGATCACCAGCGCCACCTCGAAGAGAAGTACGCGCTCGCACGCAAGAACGAGCCGCGCTGGGAACTTTATGAAGCCGACGACGCCGAAATCCTGTTGGTGGGCTACGGCATCACATCCCGCATCCTGCGCTCCGCGGTACAAGCGGCGCGCGCGGAAGGACAGCGGGTTGGCCTGTTCCGTCCGATCACGCTGTGGCCGTTCCCGTCAGAAGCGCTTCGCAGCGCGGCCGCCAACGTACGCGAGGTGGTCGCGGTGGAACTGAGCAATGGGCAGATGGTGGAGGATGTGCGCCTGGCGATCAATGGGCGAGTGCCGGTTGACTTTTACGGTCGCACCGGAGGAAACGTTCCGTCGGTGGAAGAGATTCATGCCGACATCCTGCGCCGTCTCACCACGTTAGTCGAAAGAGAGACTTTGGCGCACACGTCGCGGTAACGGAGAGGCGAACATGTCAGATAATGCGAAGACATCCCTGGTCGAAGCACCGGCTCCGGCCGGCGAATATGAAGTGACGCACTCCAAATCGCCCGTCTTCTACGATACGTTCGAGCGCAAAGGCGAACTCAAACAGCAAACACATTACTGCCCGGGGTGCGGCCATGGCGTTGCACACAAGCTGATCGCCGAAGCGATCGAGGAACTGGGCCTGCAGGATCGCACCATCTTCGTCAGCCCGGTCGGCTGCTCGGTGTTTGCCTACTACTACTTCGACGTGGGCAACGTGCAAGCTGCGCACGGGCGAGCCCCGGCTTGTGCAACCGCCATCAAGCGCACTTGTCCCGACAAGATCGTCATCTCCTACCAGGGTGACGGCGACCTCGCCGCTATCGGCACCGCCGAGATCGTGCACGCTGCCAATCGCGGAGAACACATCACGGTTTTCTTCGTGAACAACGCGATCTACGGTATGACGGGCGGACAGATGGCGCCCACCACGCTGGTCGGCCAGAAAAGCACCACATCGCCGTGGGGACGCCGCCCGGTGAACGAGGGCTACCCGCTGCACATGTCGGAATTGCTCTCCACGCTTGAAGCTCCGGTATACGTGGAGCGCGTCGCGCTGTGTGACAACAAGAACATCATGAAGGCGCGTCGCGCCGTACGCAAAGCGCTCGAGAACCAGCGCGACGGCGTGGGCTTCTCCTTCGTCGAGATCCTTTCCCCCTGTCCGACAATCTGGGGCAAGGATCCGGTGGAGGCCCGCCGCTGGGTGATGGAGAAACTGGTCCCCACATTCCCGCTCAATGTGTTCCGCGATCGCAAGCTCGAAGCTCCGACCGGCACCACCCCGCCACAGCGGACTGTCTCGGACGTGCTTGAAATCAGCGCGAAAGACGAGGCCGCCTTCCGCAAAGTTGCCGAGCATCCGCATCACTTCCGCGACTACACCATCAAAGTCGCCGGCTTCGGCGGACAGGGCGTTCTCCTGCTGGGCCAGTTGCTCACCGAGATGGGCATGCGCGAAGGACTCGATGTCAGTTGGCTGCCGTCGTACGGACCAGAGATGCGTTCTGGGAGCGCGCACTGCCATGTGTGTCTTTCGAAGGAACGCATCGGCTCGCCGCTTATCTCGCATCCCGATGTGTTGATCGCGATGAACGAGATCTCCCTGCGCAAGTTCGCGAACCAGGTCAATGCCGGCGGCCTCATCATTTATAACCGCGATCGCCTGCCTGCGGACTTCCCGTTGCCCCAGGCCCGTGTGATCTGCATTCCAGCTTCTGAGATGGCCGACAAGCTGGGCTCGACTAAAGTCACCAACATCATCCTCATGGGCGCGCTGCTCGAGGAAACTGAGTGCCTGCTGCCCGACACCGCGATGGGCGTGATCGAAACCAAGATCAAGAAAGTTGAATTGATCGAGGTCAATCGCCAGGCGCTGGCCGCCGGCCGCAACTTCGTCGACAGCCAGGTGCGCGTCGGGGCAATCAGCCAGCCCGACGGATTTGCGTACTAAACAATTTCGCGGCGGACCTCGAGATCAGGACATCCCGACCAGTCACCCGGTGCATCCGAGTAAAGTTGCACATAACACGAGGGCCTCTTCGTGTGTGAGTGTCTGCTAAGTCCACAGAAATAAACAATCTAGTGTGCTCACCCTTCGTTAAGACTGTCGTCTAACTCTTCACATTGACGCAGGTGGATCCGCAGTGGGGAGAACGGACCATGAAGTGCAAGTGCCAGGCTCCATAGCGGTGACTCGGTCATACGTACGCGGAACCGACTTGCACGTTCTGACGTACTGAACAATTGGGGGTGGTGCGCGTTTTCCGCCTCGGGGCCCTCCGATGTCGGGATGCCGGTGCACCGGAGGATGAGTCATGGAAATCGGTCGCGTCGAGTTCAACAACGGAAGCAAAGGCATGCCAGGCAGCAACGATCCGCATGTGGTCGAAGTGGTTCGCCAGGCCCACGAAGAATTACGGCAGCTCATGCGCCAGCGAGCCGATGTGATGAAGCGCATTGGCACAGTGAAGCAGACCATTGTCGGTCTCGCCAATCTCTTCGGCGATGAAGTACTCAGCGAAGAATTGCTGGAGCTGGTGGACCGCAAGTCCAACGGGCGCCAGCCCGGTTTTACAAAAGCTTGTCGCATGGTGCTGATGGAAGCGGAGCGCCCGCTGGGCGCGCGCGAGGTGTGCGAGCTCATCCAGCAGAAAGTTCCGCCCATCCTTGCGCGTCACAAAGATCCGCTCGCTTCGGTGACCACGGTGCTGAACCGACTGGTGGAATACGGTGAAGCCCGCACGCTGGTGCGCGAGAACGGCCGCCGCGCCTGGCAGTGGATCGCCGATCCCGATAACCCCGCGCATCTGCGGCAAGGGCTTCCGCGCGCGTAGTTTTCTACAAAATCCTGGATTCAGAACCGGCATGCGCTCCCGCTTTTGGTAGTCTGGGGCGCATGTCGCGTTTTACGAGGCCAGAGAGGCAACTCATCAATAAACGCTGGCCGGCGATCATTCCTGTCAGCCTAGGCCTGTCGATCGCGTCCCTGGCTCTGTTCTCATGGCTCGCCAACGAGATTCTCCGCAAGCACACCGACCGTTTCGACGACACAGTTCGTTCCGTCATCCACGATTTCGCGTCGCCCGCGTTAACTGACGTGATGCGCTTCGTGACCAATCTCGGCAACTGGCAGGTCGTCATGACCGCAACTCTATGCCTACTGGCGTATCTCTGGTACCGGCGCGACAGCACCCACATCCTGGTCACTCTGGTTGCCATGATGGGCGCCGGCATTCTGGATGCATCGCTGAAGCTCGCGTTTCATCGAGCGCGCCCGGATCCGTTCTTCACCACCAAGCCCAGCACGTACTCGTTCCCGAGCGGCCACGCTTTGATCTCGCTTTGCTTCTATGGATTGCTGGCGGGAACGCTGGCTCACGACATGGATTCGAGGTGGCAACGCGCGCTGATGTGGACGGCAGCCACGCTCCTCGTCGCCCTCATCGGTCTTTCTCGCGTGTATCTCGGCGTGCACTGGCCGAGCGACGTCATCGCCGGCTACGCCACCGCGTTGATCTGGATGGGGGCTGTGCGTGTGCTGGCACTTCGACTGGAAGCGAGAGGAACCAGAAGGCCCGCATAAATCTGCACTCGGTCATGCTCGTAGCTACGCAGGTTAAAGGAGAAAGCTGGCACCAGAAATGCGACTTCCATTTCGAAAGGCACTGCGGTGGACGGCAGTTTTCATTTCCGGAGTTGGGGCGTTGGCTAATATTCTCGCACTAGTTACGGGTTTTTCGCTGCTTCGTGATTGGATTCGCTTGCACACATGGGACGGTCCGTATTTTAAGTGGCACTATCTCTTGACGGGTTCGATTTTTCTCCTGCTTTCGGGGCTCGGACTGGGAATAGCAGCCCGAGCAATCCGCAGAGAACGGTTTTGTGTCGTTGCGTCCCTAGCGTCGTTTTTTCTAGGCATTGGGTGCATGGTCACACTGCCAGATATTGGTCCGCGAGTAGAAATGGCGGGTGCCGTCCAAAAACTCTTCGGGCATGCTGATCACAGTCTTTCCGACTGGGACGAGGCTCACGGGCGATTTCCATCAAATGAAGAGCTGCGTTCCGCTCTATCTAGCCGGCCTTTGCGCGAGTCGGTCATTTTCTTCCGGGATGGCAAACCGATTCCATACGACG
This sequence comes from uncultured Acidobacteriota bacterium, assembly GCA_963765755.1. Lineage (GTDB taxonomy): Bacteria > Acidobacteriota > Terriglobia > Terriglobales > Acidobacteriaceae > Gp1-AA133. The sequence goes on from CAVXXV010000007.1 coordinate 205,056, forward strand.
TACGAATCAGAACAAACTCCACAGGTCCATCACTGGAAACGGTGCCATCAAACCGGGAACAGTTGTCTACGCCGTGGCTTCTGACTATACAGAATACTGGCTGACGATTACGTCGCTGCGAAATCCAGTGGGCGGGCCGGTGACGTTGGAACATGTTGCCGGACTTTTTGAACTGGAACCAATTTGGGTAATGCATCGTAAACATCACAACCCCGGAGAGGGATATCAACCCTTCATCGAATGAGGGTCACTTGCGCCGGCATGAATTTGCTGCGAATTTGTGGGGATACAGAACGGGCATTCCGAGGTGTTTCGATGATTGACCACGAAAAGCTTCAAAAGGGACGCGCTTGGGGGTATCTGGCAGGAATTGTCCTCGTACTCGTAGTTGCGGGATGGAAGTAGTTCACCGGCTAGTCAGCAGACCCACCACACAGAAGAGCAGTGTGTAACTGCTCCATTTTCCACAGCACCCAGTAACCCCCATTCTAGTGAACCGACGGCGCAAGCTTGTGCAACGCCTGATTGCGTCAGCTGGTTTCGTCAGTTGGGTTCGTCAGTTGCCCTTGGCGGCACGATGGACCACTACTCCGTCTCCTATCTCGAAGCTCATCAAATCTTCGCCGACCTCAAGGGGACCGGAGTAAGTTTTTCGAGTGAGTGGCAGTAGATTGGGAGTATCCCCAGGCACGATGTGCGAGTAAACCGCGAGTTTGGGCTTCACCCGCGAAAAGACGGTGCCCGCCTGATCCGGAGCGGTGTGGTGTCCGGCAATTGCCCGGAAGCGTTCCGCGCTCACGGAAGGATTTTTCGCCCGAAACGCCTCCGGGTCAATCACTTCGTGGATCAGAACATCGGTTCCCTGAGCAAAGTGAATAAGATTCTCCGAGAATCGCGTGTCGCCCGAGAGCACTACGGAATGCCCCGCAAAATCGACGCGGTAGCCCAGCGCCGGTTTGACCATGCCATGGTCGACGGCAAACGCCGTCACCTTGATCCCGCCCTCGTCATACATCACGCCTTGCTCAATATCCTTCGCCACAACATCTACGCCCTGCGCAGGGAGTTTGTCGTCTTCCTGACGGATCTTAATGTCGAATTCGAAAGCTTCCTTCAGGTGCGACATCATTTCCTTGGTTCCGGCCGGACCCCATACGTGGAGGGGAACCTTGCGCCCGCGCGCCCAACCGATCAACCAGAGATCGGGAATGCCGACCACATGATCGGAATGCAAATGCGTGAGGAACAAGGCGTCGATTTCTGTGAAAGGAATTCTGACTTGCTCAATGCGTTGCGTGGCGCCCCGGCCACAATCGAATAGCAGCTTTTTCTCCCCGGCTTCCACCAGGATGCTCGGACCGAAGCGATCCATTCGGGGCTGCGGAGAGCCGGTACCCAGGAGCGTCACTTTGAGATTCTGACCAGAAGCAGCCACTGCAAGTGCTGCGGTCGAGGCCAACAGGAAAAGGCACGCCCTCCATGAAGGTGCGTTGGGAATGCTCATGATGGAAAGAAGCCTCTCGGGACTATTGAGCAGTCTACATCGCTCAAGGAGCGAAGGTGGCGTAACATCCCCCGGAACATTGGCGGACCTTAGCGACAGAGGTGGGTCGCCTTTTTGAAATTCTCCGGTATTCAATTCCGGCCCCGCCTGTGGGAAACTAGGGACATGAAAACGCCAGAATTGAGGGACGTGGGATGGCTAGGACCACGGATAGAGATGGATAGCGCTAGTCATCGCTTCGGCAAGTGCTCTGAATGCCACGAGATTATCTGCGTCGAAAAGGTTGTGACCGATCCAGAAAGTACGCAAACGGAAACCACTGAAATGCTTTATAAAATATTCCGCGCACATGTTGCACTTAAACACCCCGAGGGCATGAGCCAACCCGCTGCGTGAACCTTGCGAGAAACTTCTGGCAACAGGCCTTGAAGCAATTTAGCGACCGTTCCTAGCGAGCAAAGCCTCGGGATTTCAGCATGCTGATTCGGCCCGACTGAAGGTCGGGCCCTTCCCTAAATAACAAAAATAACAAAAATGGGATTCCGCACTTGAGCAAGAGGCCGGCCTACGCCGGCGGCAGCAACATCCCCTTCTCTAGATGCCGCGACACGTGCGCGTACGATGCCGCGTGCGGATCGTGCGTCACCATCACGATCGTCTTCTTGAAATCCTCATTCAGCCGCTTCAGGATCTCGAGAATCTCGGTCGCGGAGTGGCTGTCCAGATCGCCGGTGGGCTCGTCGGCCAGCAGCAGGGTCGGGTCGCTGACGATGGCGCGCGCGATCGCCACGCGTTGTTCTTGTCCGCCGGAGAGTTGCTTGGGAAGGTGATGCACGCGCTCACCCAGGCCGACCAGCTTTAACGCAGTCATCACATGTTCGCGGCGCTGCGCGGCGTTCAGCTTGGTCAGCAGTAGCGGCAACTCGACGTTTTCGAACGCGGTCAGCACCGGGATGAGGTTGAACGTCTGAAAGACGTAGCCCACGTGTTCGTTCCGCCAGCGCGCCGACTGGCCGTCGTTGAAGCGGAAGACGTTCTCGCCCATCACCAGCAGCTCGCCGGAGGTCGGCCGATCAATCGCGGCAATCATGTTCAGCAGCGTCGTCTTGCCGGAGCCGGAAGGCCCCATCAGCGCCAGGAACTCGCCCTGCGCGATGTCGATCGAAACGTTGTCGAGCGCCGTCACCTCAAACGCGTCGCGCTTGAAAATCTTGCTGACGTTGCGGGCCTGCACAACCTTGGTGCCGGTCGCGATCTTCGGGGTGGTCATCGTACTCATGAGGACTGTCCTTTGATTCGGATAGATTGGCCGTCTTTCAGATTGTCCGGCGGACTGCTGATTACGTTTTCGCCATTGATGGGGCCGTCGACCAGGTAGCCGTTGGTGCGCTGCTCAAGAATTTTCACCGTCTTCATAACTGCCTTGCCATTCAAAACGATGAAAACGACTTTCTTTCCGTCGCGATCGCGTACGGCGGTGGAGGGCACAACAGCGCCGCCTTCTTGCGGATTGCCGCCCTTGTTGTCGTCGGCCAGGAACTTCACCGTGGCGTTCATGTCGGGCCGCAGATGCTCGTCGGGATTCTCGATCTGCATCTTCGTCTGCACGGTGGCCTTCTGGCGATTGGCTTCGGGCGACATCTCGGCGATCACGCCGTTCCACTTGAGGCTAGGAAACGCGTCAACGGTCACGATGCCCCTCTGCCTGGGCTTGAGCCGGGCAAAATCGTTCTGCGCGATGTCGAGTTCGACCTGCAGATCCGACAGGTCGGCGAGCGCGACGACCGAACCCTGCGGGCCGCCCTCGGCGCCGCTCGCGAACTGCGACGTGATCAACTCGCCCTTCTCGGCCTTGCGTTCAAGAATCGTGCCGCTGACCGGGGCGCGGACCTGGGTCGCATCCAGTTGCGACTTCGCGTAAGCCGCCGAGCCTTGCGCCTGGAGCAACTGGCCCTTGGCTCGGGCGATCTCCTCGGCACGCGGCCCGAGCTTCGAGAGCGCGAAGGTTTGCTGCAGGGAATTCGCCCGCTGCTGATCGGCTTCGTACTTGGCGGTCGCGTCGTCGAGGGCCTGTTTCGAGACGACGCCCTGGGCAAACAACTCCTTCGTGCGGTCGAGAGTGACCTTATCGTTCGCCGCCGTGGCACGCGCTTCGTCGAGGTTGTGCTGCGCCTGCTGAATTTCCTCGGGGCGTGATCCGTTCTGCAATTGCAGCAGGTACGCCTTTGCGTTCTCGACCGCGCCCAGCGCTTGCAGATACTGCGCGTGGAACTCGTCATCTTCCAGGCGCACCAGCACCTGGCCTTCCTTCACCTTGTCGCCCTTCTCCACGCCGATCCACTTCACACGGCCCGTAACTTTCGAGTTCACGTTGATCTTGTGATGGGCGACGATGTAGCCGCTAGCCGAGAGCACCACGCCGCCCGTGTCGCCGCCGCCCTCGGCCACCGCGCGTACGACTTCCAGTTCCGGCGTTGCAGGCGCAAAAATCCGGTAAGCCAGCGCTACAAGGCCGAGGAGTACAACCACACCAATCCCGATCAGGATATAGCGGGTCGACCACTTCGGCGGCTGGCCGCCGGAATCGTCCCGGTGCGAGCGGTCAATGCGCAGGCTCTGCAGATCATCGTGCTTGGTATCGATCGACATTCCGTTTCCAGATGTGGTGCAAACCGCAAATGATGCAATTAAGTCGCCGGCTATTTCCGAACCGAGGTGGTAAATTGCAGTTCGTATCAGGGCGCGCCTTCAGGCGCTGCCTCTACCCTCGCAACGCGGTCAGAATATTTTGCCGTGCCGCGTGCCACGCGGGAGCCAGGCCGCCGAAGAATCCCATCACCAGCGCAAAGATAATCGCCGCCAGGATCACGCCCGGCGTCATGCGCAAGGCGAAGACCACTTCACTGAAGGTGAATTGATTCGAGGTCCCGGTCGTCATGCCGTTGAACGGCAGCATGAGCACAATCCCCACAACCGCGCCCAACAGCGACAGCACCAGGGACTCGAACACGAACGACGTGAGGATGCTCGGCTTGCTGAACCCGATGACGCGCAGGGTCGCAATCTCGCGGCTGCGATAGGCGACGGCCGCATACATCGTGTTCATCGCCGCGAAGATCGAACCAATCCCCATGATGAAGCCGACCACGTAGCCCACGATCTTGATAGGCCCGCCGGAACTGGTCTGCTTCGCGTAATAGTCGGTCTCGAGCATTCCGTCGAGCTTGAGACGCTGGTCGGAACTAACGGCGTCGCGCAACGCGAGCGCGGCTGCGGGATCAGTCGCCCGCAGGTACGCCGACGCAAACGCTCCCTGCCGGTCAAAATCCGATGCCATCTGGTTCACGTCGCCCCAGACTTCCGACTCGTACGCGCTTCCGCCCGCATCGAAGATGCCCACCACCTTCCACGGGCCTTTGCCGAACTGCATCGTGTCGCCGACGTTGGAATTAGAAAAGCGCTTGTGTATCGAAGAGCTGACCACGACCTCGCGCTGTCCGGGCGAAAACCAGCGGCCCTCCACCAATTTTACCCGTGGCTTGTCGGCCGGCAGTTGGCGCATCTCGAGGCCGTCCGGCATCATCCCCCGCACAGTGACGTTCACCTCGCCCGTGCCGTCCTTGCGCGGCAGCACGATGACTACCACCCACTCCGCGGATGCCATAGGCTCGCCGCTCTTATCTTTCGCGACGCCGTTCAGGTTCTTCAGTGTGGGAAACAAGTTCGCGTCGAAGCCGCCCGACAATTCCGCCGTCGAGCCCTTACGCAGCACGAGCACATTCAGAGGGTCGCCGCTGGTAACAAACGCCTGCTTCAATCCGGCCAACAGCGCCATCAGGAAGACAACGGTGGTCACCGTCAATGCGATGCCGAGCGCCGTCATGATAGTCAGGCCCTTGCGAAGCTTCAGATTGCGGATGTTGTAGCTGATGGGGATCGCCATAGTTTGAAGCTTGCTACCCGATGTAGCGCAGGCCCTCCACAATATCGACGCGTGATGCGTTGTAAGACGGTAGCAGGGCCGCAACAAAGCCCACCAGGCCCGCCAGTGTCAGCGCCAGCAGCATCGTTGCCCAGTTCACGCTGATGCCCTGGAAGAATCCCGCCTGCGGATTGTGGCCCACCATGAACATCAGCCCGCTGCCCAGGCCCACGCCGATCACTCCGGCGACCACGGCTACCACCACCGCTTCGCCTACGAACAGCCCAAGCACCGTCTTGCGCGTGAAACCGAGCGTCTTGAGCACCGCGACTTCGCGCGTGCGCTCGCGGATCGACATCGCCATCGTGTTGGCCGCGACCAGCAATGTTGCGAACACCACCGCGCCGCAGATACTCAGGATGAACGCCTTCACGTTGCCGAGCATGGCGACGAAGTCCATGCCAAACGCCTTCTCGCTTTCGGTCTTGGTCTGCTGCGGAGAATTGTGGAACATGTCATCGACCGCGGTCGCCACCTTGGGCACGTCCCCCGGGGAATCCGCCAGGATGCCGAAGGTGCCGCTCTGGTCTTTCATCACGGGAACGGCTTCTTCCAGATATTTGCGATCGAAATAGACCGACTGCGACGGCTGCGGGGGGTTGAAGATGCCCCGGATCGTGAGCTCGAGGTTCGCATCCCAGATCGTGCCCATCAGCACAATACGGTCTCCGAGCTTCCAGCCAAATTTCTTCGCAAGCCCGTTGTCGACCACGACGCCGGCACGGTCGTGCTGCCAGGCTTCCAGTTGGTCCTGCGGAAGCTTGAAGTCGGTGTAGACATTGAACAACTCTTGCGGGTCAGTTGCGAATTGCGCGAAGAAATGCTCCGGCTTGTCGTCGATATACTTTCCGCCGAACCATTGCGTGGGGACGACTGCCTTCACACCGGGTACGGCCTTAATCTTCTGCCCGTAGTAAATCGGAAGGGAGAAGGTCAGCGATACTCGATGCCGGGTAATCAGACGCTGCGTCGATTGCTCGCTGCCACTGTCGATGTAGAAGGCGCGCCAGATCGTCATCATGAAAGTGAGCAGCGCGAGCGACAGCGCAATGCTCACCATGGTCAGGGCTGTGCGACGCTTGTTGCGGAATGCGCTTTTAGTGACAAAAGTGCTTAGGGTCATGAAGAACTCCAGGAGACCTGTGTGATACGCCCCAACCCCTGGGAAGAGCGCTTATTGACGGCGCCGCAATTTCATCGAGGTAGCTGTTGGTACAAGCATAGACCATCGTGCGACCGCCGACAACCCGCGCACCCGGAACAAAAACGATACGGCGGAAAACTTTTTCGCTCAGTCTCCGAAGCGAATCCATCATCAACCTCGGCTCTGCGACAGGGCCAGTGGACTCTGTCACCGCGGCCGCATGACAAATGTCATTCAAGACAATACTACGTTGTTTTGTGCGGAGTAATTTTTGCGCTCTCGCACCGAATTGTATGAGAATGCATAGGCCTGTGATCGAATTTAGTGGTTCGCATCCACCGCTTCCTCAGCAAGGAAAGGCATCCCTGGGAATTCATGAACCGCATCAGAGCCTTGAAGGCCAATGTCACGCGCCAGCAGGCGATTGAGCAATTCTCTTCCAGCGGTCTTTCCCGGATGTTTCGCAATCAAGCCTTCGGAACATTACGCAGTGTCGCCGAGTTCTACGTTCCATTCCGGATTTTCCGAACGCGCATCGAGAACCGCGGTGTGACGGACGAAAGCCTGGTGGCACTCGATGTAGTAACCGGCACGCTCGACCTGTTCAAGTTTGATCGCCTTCCCGGGAATTCGGAAGCGACGTATCTCGAAACCAGGAACTGCGCCAGGGCGGAACTCGAAAACGGGCGCGCGGCCGAACTTGTGACCGCCAAGCTACGCCGAGTTCTCTACAGCCGGGGATTCTTCCGGGTAAGCAACCTCGCCATTACCGCGATTCCGCTCGACGAAGAACTCTTCATTCCCTACTGGCTGGGCTTTCGCGGCTTCGACCGAAACGCGCGCGTGGCTGTGATCGACGCCGTTCGCCGGAAGTTCGAAGGCGCAAAAGTTCGCCGTCTGGTCGAGCACTGGCTCGCTTCAAACAATAGTGAGGATGACCGCCGCTGCTTGTAGTTCCGAAGCCGCTCCAAGCCGCTTTCCGAGTACTTTCGTAACTCGAAGTCACCGTAAGCAAAAGCTATCCTTGATCTTATCCGCCCCCAGACTGAGTTGCGCCCAGTGGGCGAGGCGGATCTCAGGGCTTCGCCCGGATGAGGCTAGGGAAATGTCGACGAAAATAGGCCGCTTCGAAATTCTCGGGGAACTTGCGAAATCCGATTCCAGTTGTGTCTACAAAGCCAGCGATCCCGAGTCCGGTCAGTCGCTGGCACTGAAGACCTACAAGCTGGAGGCTTTCGGCGAGCATGCCGAGAGCATCATGCAACGCGTGCTCGAGGAAGCCGAGACCACCAAGGATCTCAGCAGCCCGAACGTCACATTGGTCTACGGCGCCGGAGAAATCGACGGTCTTTTCTGCGCCGCGATGGAATACATCCAGGGCAACAGTGTCGCCACCATGCTGGCGCGCAAAGAAGGATTTTCGATCTGGGATCTGCTCGATATCAACCGCCAGGTGTGCCAGGGACTCGACTACGCGCATAGCCATAACGTTTTCCATTGCAGTCTCGAGCCTTCCAAAGTCATGGTCACCTGGGACGGCACCGTAAAAGTTTTGAGTTTCGGAATCTCGAGCACGGGCTGGGTGGCTGCTACGGCCACAGGCGCTCCGCAGCAGCTTCTTCATTACATGTCGCCTGAACAGGTCCAGGGCGAAGGATTGGATGCGCGCTCGAACTTGTTCAGCTGGGGCGCGATTCTTTACGAGATGGTGACGGACCAGAAAGCGTTCGATGGGGCGGACGCCGACGAGGTTCGCACAAAGATCACCAGCGAGATGCCGGTCTCGCCCGCGATCCTGAATCCGAAGATCAATCCGGTCGCGAGCGACGTCATCATGAAGGCGCTGGCAAAAGATCCGGCGGAGCGCTACCAGAGTGGGCGCGAACTAGCGGCTGATATGGAAAAGTGTCGCGAAGCCACTGGCAAGACGGCAAAGAAGGCCGAAGCGCCCAAAGCCACCGTCGTCCCCAACGCACTGAAAGCCGCTGCAGCCGCGAAATTCGCAACTGGCCCCCAAGCAACCTCCACGCCGGCTCCGAGAGTTGAGCCCAAGGCGCCGGAAACACGCTTCAGCGAAGCGCCTCCGTCACTTTCGAGCGAGCTTGAAACTTCCTGGACCCCGGCAACACCACCCGAGCCCAAAAAAGCGGCCGCAGCGGCTGCTGGCTGGACTGCGGCAGCATCTTCCACGGCCAAACCTTCACTCGATCCGAGTTCGCAGTTCGTCACTTCGGTCATGAAGGCATCGGTCGATGCAATCGTAAACAATCGCGCGGTACTCGACGAGCCGGCGACAGAAAAGCCCAGGATCGCCGTGGATCCCATGATGGCGGAAAACGCCGGAGCCGCGACCAAGGGCGTCAGTTTTTCCGAGATGAGCGAGTTGCCTCCGCTCAAGGACGTTTACGTCGCCCCTCCCCCGCCGAAGCCAGCAGAAACTCCAGAAGCCGAAGAACTCTTGCCGTCGATCATCCTGCGCCGAAGCGAGCCTGAGAAACCCAAAATTCAACCGCGGGAAGTTGCCCAAAAGGCGATCAAGGAAATCAAGAGCGTTCCCCCGCAGCTCATAATGTATTCGCTCGCTGGGGCCGTGGCCCTGATTCTTTTTGTCGGCATTTTAGTATTCTGGCGCTCCATGTCGCAGAGTACCGACGAAGAAGGTCGCGTGCCTGCTGCAACTGCTCCAGCGAAGGCGCAAGCGCCCGTTGAGCAAGCCGCGCCCGCACCCGCACCGGTGGAGCCCGAAGCAGTGGCCCCTGCACCCGTTGCCGCGGAAGAGCCCGCTCCCGCGAGGAATGCGACCGCCGCCCGCGGACGCAATGCTAAAAAGAAAGCCGCAGCCGCTCCGGTCGCCGCTGTCCCCGGACAGCTTGTCATCGACTCAACGCCACAGGGAGCGCAACTGGAAATTGACGGCCGCACCGATCCAAATTGGGTGACGCCCTACACGCTGGCGGGATTGAACCCGGGGCAGCACACCGTAGTCGCAAGCAAGGCGGGCTACAGTCCGGAATCGCACACGGTCGATGTGGTTTCGGCGAGCAGGACGGCTCTAACTCTGCATTTCACGTCTCTGAGTGCGACCATCAATGTGGCCAGCGATCCCGCGGGCGCCGCGATTTTCCTCGACGGCAAAGACACTCTGCGCGTGACGCCTTCGAACATCTCTCTGGAAAAGGGCACTCATACGATCCTGGTGCGCAAGCCCGGCTACCTCGACGAAACCAATTCAGCCTCGGGGCAGCCCGGCCAGACCTTGCACTTCTCGGCAACGCTGCGGCCGCTGGGCAATGTCGACGACATCAAGACGGTCGGCAAGTTCAAGAAGCTGTTCGGTGGCAATGGCGCGCAAGCCGGCATGGGGAAGATCAGCATCAAGACTTCTCCCAAGGGCGCGCAGATTGCTGTCAACCGCCGGATGCTCGATAAGGCATCGCCCGTGGATTTCCTGCTGAGCCCGGGGAACTACATCGTCGACATCACGCTGACCGGGTACAAGCCCGTGCAGAAAGTGATCACGGTCGAGCAGAATGGCACGATCGGCATCGACGAGACGCTGCAGTTGCAGTAGACACCCGACGTCGGTCGTCTGCTTCGCGCCGTTGTGCTCATCTTAACTCTGATACTGTCCAGGTCGCGCGCGCGCCCGTTCGATCATCTGATCAGAAAGCCACCTTCCGCGATTACCAGCGATTTTTCGAAAGAGATTACTGCGGCGCTGTGCCCTTTACAACCAGCGCTATCGGAAGATCTTCTCCGGAACTCAGATGTATCGTGGTCGTGAAGATAAAGTGGCCCTCGTCATCCTTGGTCACAGCTGGCGCGGCCCCACTTTCTGCGGGAACCAAACTCAGCGGCGCGGGGTGCTTCGTCCCGGAAGCCTTCCGGCTGAGGGCGACCACGTCCAAAAAATTCGGAGTCGCTTCAGCCCCGGGATCGGCAGTTGGAGGAACCAGCAGAAGGAAATCGCGGCTGGGAGCGACCCCAAGGTGGTTGCCGTCATCGGGCATTAACTCGGCCCGCAACGTGTAAAAGCCGGCTTGAATGGACTGGCCGCGATAGTCGCTCGACGGCCGGATGAAATGCAACACTCCTATCAAGGCAGAAGGGGTAATCCGGTCGTAAACGGCGTTTGCCGAGGCGCTCTTCGGCACGGCCGGCGCTTCTTTGCGATACCAGATCTCGACCGACGGAGTGGGTTCGTCCAGCGCAATGCGGTAGCCCTTAGGAGCAAGCTGCTGGCGGATCACTTCCGGGACGGCCGGATCGGTCAAGGCTCCAATAGCTTCAACCTTGCCCGCCTGCGCCCAGCAGGGAACCAAAGGCACAAGGAAGAAGAACGAAACAGCGATCCCGAAAACATGTGTGCGGACACTCGTACTTACAGAGTTCGTTTTTTTCACGAACAGATTCTACCGCGCGAAGGTGCCAACGAACGCGCTGCGGCGTCCGTGGTTATCCCAGGACTCGCCGAGTCCAGGACCACGGTAAGCGTCGGTCACGGCCACGGCCGGCATGGAGTGCACGACCGGGGTAAGCGGTGGATAGAACGTGACTTCGTTCCCGCACACATGATCCTTATCGCCAAGGGAACGCGTTTGTACGGTGGCGAACTGTCCGGCGCGCAGCAGGGCCACGCCGTGGCGTTCGTGGTTGACGATCATCTCCATGGGAGCAGTCAGCGTCTGGTCCACATTCTGGAGGAGTTCTCCGCCCATGTGTTTGGCAAAGCTCACCAGGGCCGCGCTCTGCTGCGGGGTGGCCTGATCATCTACCAATAACACCGACTGCGCTGGATAAGGATTCGCGTAGGGATCGCCGAGGGTGGCGTTGGCGCGCACTGCTGCCGCGATGGTCAATCCGTCGAGCTGAACACCATCCCAGCTGCCGTTCTGCACGTGCCAAGCGACGATGGCTTCTTTGCCGACCAAATTCACCTCGCCATTTGCGAAGCACTGCCCGGTGTAGACGTCAGCGCTACGGGTTTCAATGTAGTCGCCGTGTATCTGTTGGGCATAGAGACCGACGGACAGGAGTGTGACGGCAAGAACAGCAAGGACTGGCAGGCGGAAACACATAAGACACCTCACCCTATATTGTTCGATGATTCTATTCTCGAACTGGATGCAGAGGGAAGAAAACCTGGGAAAGACGGAATACAAAGCGATCCCCTGGCAGAATGCGCCGCCCGGTCGGACGAGGGTGCTGTGAAGGGTCACGTTTGGGTGACCGATCGGCTGCGTTGACTTGGATGACAGCGCAGCCTACCATCGATTTTTACCCGCACGAAAATCAGGATTCATGATCACCGAAACCATCTCCCATTACCGCGTCCTGTCGCAGCTCGGAGGAAGTGGTGTGGGGGCGGTGTATGCCGCGGAGGATCTTGATTCCAGCCGACAGGTCGCGTTGAAGTTTCTCGCGCCGGAGCCGAAGATCGATTTCGCCATCCTGGAACGCGATATTCGCTCAGTTGCGGCACTGCATCACCCCAACATCTGCGCCATCTACGAAGCCGGTCAGTCCGATGGGCAGGCTTTCGTGGTGATGGAGTTGCTCAAGGGCGAAAGCCTCAAGCGGAAACTCGCCGGGCAGCCCCTCGACACCGATGAATTGCTGATGATCGGCATTCAGGTTGCGAGTGCGCTGGACGCGGCACACGGCCGCGGGATTCTGCATCGCAATATTCGCCCTGGGGCCATCTTTGTTACTGACCAGAATCAAGCGAAAGTGCTCGACTTCGGTTTGTCACAGCAGCAGTGTGAGAGCAAGTCTTCCTTAGAAGAGACGACTCGCGGCACAGCGGTTACCGCGAGCCACGCGATGAGCAAAAGTTCGGTCGTGGCTAAAGTGGCTTACAGTTGTCCGGAGCAGGCGCGCGGCAAGCAAATCGATGCCCGCTCCGACCTTTTCTCTCTCGGGGCGGTGCTTTACGAGATGGCAACCGGTACTTTGCCATTCCGCGGTGACACTCCGGCCCTGGTATTCGATGCGCTGCTCAACCGTGCTCCCGTCACTCCGACGCGGCTGAACCCGCTGCTGCCGGTCAAGCTGCAGGGCGTCATCCTTAAGCTGCTCGAGAAGAGTCGTGACGCGCGCTATCAATCGGCGAGCGAAGTCTGTGCAGATCTGAAGCGTGTGCAGAGAGACCTGCACCTGGATACCATCGCCGCGAGCGCGACAGCGGCGCCGATTCATGCTCCGTTGCGTCCTGCCAGAACGGGGCGAGTGGGGAAATATCTTTCTGCGCTGACGCTGCTGGCGGCCGTAGTCGCGGGTGGCTCCTTCCTCTATTCAAAGCGGCTGCGGACCCTTACCGAGAAAGACGCGATTCTGCTGACCGACTTCGTCAACACCACAGCCGACCCCGTCTGGGATGTGACGCTGAAGAAAGCCGTTGCCGTCGATCTCGAACAGTCTCCTTATCTGAATGTCTTTCCGGAAGGGAAGGCCCGGCAGACGCTGCGCTTCATGGGACGCCCGCCGGATGACCGCATCAACCTGGAAACGGGACGTGAGATCTGTCAGCGCGTCGGCGTCAAAGCCATGCTGACCGGCACGATTGCAAACCAGGGCGCTCAGTATGTTCTGACGCTCCAGGCGCTGAACGCAGCCACCGGAGACATCCTGGCTCGTGCCGATGCGCAGGCGGCCGACAAGCGCGACGTGCTGAATGCGCTGCATCGAGCCGACTCGCAGTTGCGCAGTAAGCTCGGCGAATCGCTGGCCTCGGTGCAGAAATACGACAAGATGCTGTCGGAGGCGACCACTCCTTCACTGGAAGCGCTGCAAGCCTTCACAATGGGCGACTGGAAACACGCAGGTGGCGACGAGATGGGCGCCCTTCCTGATTATCAACGAGCCATTCAGCTCGATCCGAACTTTGCGACGGCCTACGCCCGGCTGGGCACGGTCTACAACAACCTGGGGCAGTCGGCGTTGTCAGAGGAGAATCGCAAAAAGGCGTTCGAACTGCGCGACCGCACGAGCGAGCGCGAGAAGCTGTACATCATGTCGCACTACTACGCGGACAGCGGGCAGTACGACAAAGGCATCACCGCGCTCGAGCTCTACGAGCAGACTTATCCGCGCGATTCGACACCGGCCAACAATCTGTCAAATATTTACAACATGCTGGGGCAATATGAAAACGCGCTTCTCAAGGCCCGCAAAGCTGTGGAACTGGAGCCGGATTCGATCAGCGGGTATGAGAACCTGGCGCTGGCCTACGCCGGACTGAATCGCATGGAGGAAGCCAAGGCCACCTTGCTCAGCGCCTTGCAACGTGCTCCGAATAACAGCGGAGTACATTACTTCCTGGCTGGAATCGCCTGGAATCAGAACGATTCGACAAACATGGAACAGCAGCTGAGCGCTGCGGAAGCCGGCGCGGCTGACGGCCAAGTCATCGCTCTTGAAATGCGTGCCGCCCTGGCCGCCGGGCATGGACAGTACAAGCAAATGCGGGCCTTCATGCAGAAGGTGCAAGAAGTGGCCGCGAAGAACAATCTGCGCGAGGCGATCGCGAATGCGGATGCGCAGCGCGCGGCATGGGAAGCGCTGGCCGGATTCCGTCCGTTGGCGCAACAGGCGGCCAATACTGCGCTGAAAGGCTCGCCTCCGCCGCGGACCGCGTTGAACGCTGCTATCTCGCTTGCGCTCGTTCGGGAAAACGATCGGGCGTTGAAGATTGCGGAAGATAATGCGCTGGAGCGTCCGTTTGATACTGTTGTGCAGTTCGTCACGATTCCTATCGTGAGAGCGGTAGTCCTGATGAACCAGGGACAGCCCGCGAAAGCCATCGACCTGCTCGACGGGGCGATGGTCTACGGTCGGTCCAATTGCGGGCTCCTGTACGGACGAGGCATGGCCTATCTCCAGGCCAATCAGGGGCAGCAAGCGGTTCAGGAGTTTCAACGCGTCATTGACAGCCGCAGTGTCACGGTCGATCCGCTTGCGTCGCTCGCCAAGCTGGGAATGGCGCGCGGCTACGCCATGCAAGGTGACAAAGCCGCCAGCCGAATGGCGTACCAGGATTTCCTTGCGCTGTGGAAAGATGCCGATCCGGATATTCCGCTGCTGAAGCAGGCGAAGGCGGAGTACGCGGCGGTGAAGTAGCCACCGCGGCCGACGCAGGAGCCGTTCCGCTCAGGAAGACAGATTGCAGTTGAAGAGGAAGGCCAGTTCACCTTCGTGGGGCGCTCATTTTAAGACAAAGGCCTCGGATCGGTTGATCCGAGGCCTTCGTATGAGCCGTGCCGATTTGGCCTACCGCTACTTCTGGCAGGTGTCGCTTACCTTCTGCACGTCAGTAACTGTCATGTGCCCATGCTCAGAGTTGCTCTTCTTCATGTGAGCATCCTGGGCAACGTCCTTTGCGTCTTCTTTCAGATTGTGCGCAGTGGTATTTTTCACGGCGCCGGTGACAGAGACCGTCTGGCCGACGTGATCGGCAAGGGGAACTCCGTCGCCTCGAACTTCCCAGGTGCTGCCGTCACTGGCCGTGAGCAGAAACTCTTTCGAATCAGACTCCCCACCCTTGGACAGGCAACCGGTCATGCTGCGGGTGTCGGATTTCGATTTCGAATCGCTGCCCGAATCCTGGGCGAAGACCGTGCTCAAGCCGAACATTACGAGCAATCCGCACAACAACGCGCTTACTCTTGATTTCATCGCTCCTCCTTTTAACAACGTAGATCTGGTTAACAACGTAGATCTGGATGGCGGGGATTCGATGAGAACGCGGGTGCTGGAGGTTGGTTGGGGGACAGGGCGGGGAAGCCTAGTCTACGAAGTGAAATCGTGGACGAGAGTACGGGGTTCCCTGTAGAGGTGCAAAATCTTGCCGGTCGGAACGGTCGGAGGGCGAGGGCGCCCGCCCTGCACATCGACAGGCAAGCCTCTATTGCAGTTGCACGACCAGGATTCTTCCGTCGGAGTGGTAGCCGCCGCCGGTGGCGTTTCGGGCGTCCTGAACGGGATTGGGTGGCAGGTAGTACGTGAGCGTCTTTACTTTGTCTGTCTTCTGCAGGGTCGCGCCGATGTTGTCGCGCTCGCCGTCCACAGCGGGGTCGATCTTGTGCGTGACTTTTCCGTTGCGCTGGTCTTTTTCGAAGCCGATGTCGTGCGTGCCGGCGCCCACCCATACGTCCTGCCCATTCCACTGGAAGGGCGCTTTCCAGATGCGGAAATGATGACGGCTGGCAACGACGGCGTAGGGTTCGGCCTGTTCGTAGCCGAAATCCTGCACGCGCCCGAACAGGTAGAGTTCGCTCATCGGCATCGCGAGATAGGCCTTTTTCTGGTACGTCTCCAACGCGGCTTTCAGGACAGACTCCTTCACGTCGCGATCGGCCACGTGCCACTCGCCGGAGGTCAACGCCTCCTGCACTTTCTGCTGGCTGCCGAGGATGACGAAGTTCACCATGTCGCCCTGATTCTGGAACTGGTCGTTCACCCGGCGCGGCAAGCTGTTGATGTGCTCGCGAAGCTGCGAGTCGAGCGGCGAGTTGGAGAGCTTCAGTGCCGGCAACGCCGGAGTTGTGGGCGTGGTAGTTGTCGCAGAGCCGGCTTCTGTAGCGGACGAGGAACCTGCTGGTTGGGTTCCTGTCGTAGGCTTCATGCCGAACTGACCCGAAAGCCAGGTCTGTGCTGCGGTGTTCAGGGCGCCCTTGATGTCCGTTACCTGGTTTCCGCTTGCAGTTGTTCCCGTAGCAGTCGCGGCGGGTTGCACCTCGGTTGCCGGTTTCGTCGTCGCAGCTGGCGCCGGTTTGGCCGCAAGAGCCTCACTGGCGGTAGGGGTTGCCGCTTCTGACTGAAGCTCAGCTCCGCCCTGGGGCGTGACGTGCACTTTCACGGCGAAGGTGCCCTGGCAGGGAGCTGTGCCCGCGGAATTGACACCGAGATATAAATGGCCGTCGCCGGGGACGCGCAAGCTCTGGCTTGGGCCGACAAGCGTCGGCGCGCCAGTTTCCTGAAGGCGCGCAATCAGCGCACCGGGCATCCCGTTGGCGACCGGAAGGTTGGAGGCGGCGCCAGTCCCGGCAACCCCGGCGGGATCGCAGCCGTTCGACCCTGGCGTGGCAGTAATGGCGAGCCTGTCCCCATTGTGCAGGTCGACGCCGGTATCGGTCCAGGTCTGCGCGGTAGGAATCGTGAACTTGTAGTCTTGTGCAGCCAACGGCAGGCTAATGGAGGCGACGAGCGCAACAATGGCCAACGAGAAAGCGAAAAGCGAACGGGAAAGACGCATCATGATCGAACCCCACAGCTGCAAAACCGCGAACAGGGGATCGCGGACTACCTCCAAACATTATCTACCATTGAGCGGTTGTGGCGCAGGGAGGGGTTCCCGCGCCACCTGATATTTTATCCGCACTTCCCCGTCCCGTGACAGGCACGGTTTTTAGCGGCGCAGTTGCCGGGTTCGGCCAGTTCACCGTCGGGACCGATGCAGGTCTGCGTATGCATGCACCAGAACAGGCCGTCGTTGGAGCTCTGCACGTTCGGGTCTGACTCCGCGAGGATGAACTGACCTTTCCAGCGCAGCGCCGAGCATAGATTCGGATGGTTTATGTCGAAACGCTCGGAAACTGGGTTGCGAATCATGCGGCACCTCCTGCGGCCTTCAAGATGGCTCGCTTGACGGCCACCCGAGCGAGTTGCACCTTGTAATCGTTGTGGCTGAGCGGCTTGGCATTGCGCAGCGCAGCTTCGGCGGCTTTCTGAGCCGTTTCGTTGCTGGCGGCCTGTCCCTTCACTGCAGCCTCGGCCTCCGGCGACAGCCACGGCGTGGGCGCGACGTAACCGAGCACGATGCGGGCTGCGCCCACGTTCGAGCCATCCATCTTCAAGGCCACCGCCGCAACCGCGAGCGGCCAATCGAACGCCGCCTTCTGGCGAATTTCGTAGTGCGAGACCTTCCAGCCTTCGGCGGGTGGGAGGACAACTTCGGTCACGATTTCGTTGGGCTGGAGATCGTGCTCACGATCCTTCTCGGTCTTCGGGACAACGAAGAACTTTTCGAGCGCCAGCTCCCGCTTGCCCTTAGGACCTTCCAACCGTACCTTCGCGTTGTAGGCGATCAGGACGGGAGCGATGGTCGAGGGGCTGACGAACTTTGCCGGGCCGTCGTTGCCAAGGATCGCGTGATAGCGGTTGTCGCCGGCTTCGGCGAGATCCTTGCCCGATTCGTCCTTGGGAAGGAGTCCGAGGCCATTGCGGAAATACCAGCAGCGCGGGCGCTGGCAGAGATTGCCGCCGAGCGTTGCCATGTTGCGGATCTGCGGGCTGGCGGCTTCATGCACGGCTTCGGCAAGGGCGGGATACTTCTCCTTGACGCCAGAGTTCTCGGCGACTTCAACGAGCGTGGTGAGCGCACCGATCCGCAGGCCGGCGGCACTCGCGTTGATCCCGGAGAGTTCCTTGATCTCCTTGATATTGACCAGCCGCTTAGGCGTGATCACATCTTCTTTCATCAGCGCGAGCAGGTCCGTGCCGCCCGCGATGATTTCGGTCTGGCCCCAGGTCGCACTGAGCAGGCTGGCGGCTTGTTTTGTGCTGCCCGGGCTTACATATTCAAAGGCTCGCATTATGCACCTGCTTTCTGCGACGGATTCATCGCGGCCAGTACTCGCGCGGGAGTGATAGGAAGAAATCCGACGCGGACACCCAGCGCGTTCGCCACCGCGTTCGATATGGCGGCGCCGCTCGAAATGACGGGCGGCTCGCCAAGCCCGATGACGCCACGCTCGTCGTAGCCTTTACCCGTCATCATGTGGACTTTCAGTTCGGGAATGTCATTGAGTCCCGCGAGTCGGTAGAACTCCATATCCGCATTCAGCATGCGTCCCGTGACTGGGTCCATGACCTTCTCTTCGAACAGCGAGTAGCTGATGCCCATAATCAGCGCTCCGAGCACGCTGCTCTCTGCCATTTTCACGTCGATGATGAGACCACAATCCTGGACGGCCGCCATCTTCGTGACTTTAACGATGCCGGTTTCGGTGTCGACCTCGACTTCGGCCATCTGCACGCCGCCGACTCCACTGTTGGTGAGGTCGGGCTTGTTCTTGGCAGCGGCCTGATCGTTGTGGCCGTGGGCGGTAATTGGCGTCGCCCCGATCTTGGAGCACGCTTCCTTCCAACTCAGCGACTTGCTGGGATCAGACTTGAGGCTGATCTTGCCGTCTCTCGCAACAAGGTCGTCGGGCTGAGCGTTGAGTGCCGGGGCGACTTTCGCGAATAAGGAATCGCGGGCATCGACAACCGCGCGGCGCGTCGATGAGCTGACGCCGCCTGGTGTCGTCGATCCTCCCGATCCACCCGACGGTGGATACAACGTGTCGCCGATAAACAGCTTGATGTCCCCAACCTTTAGGCCGAGAGCATCGGCGGCGACGACGGCGATACAGGTGCGCGTCCCGGTACCGATATCCTGCGTGCCCATCTTGATGTCGACTGAACCATCCGGATGGATGCTGAGATCGCAATCACTCGCGTGCCCGCGTCCACCCCACGTGTGCAGTGAGAGGCCGACGCCGCGCGCAATTCCGCCCGATATGTTCTGCCCGCGCGGATGCCACTTCTCTTTCCATCCGATCAGCTCGGCGGCAATCGGAAATTCCTCGCGATATACCTGGGGAAGCTTGGTCAGTTCGATGTTCTTGAGGAAGAACTCGTAGGGATCCATGTTGAGCTTGGCGGCCAGATCGTCAAGCGCGCACATGGTTAGCACGGCTGCTTGCGGATGGTTAGGCGCGCGCCATGCTCGAGCCGGTCCGATGTTGTTGCGAATCGCCGTGTGCTCTTTGCGTTGATTAGGAGCCGCGAAGCAGTACGGGATGGGCGGCATGCCTCCGCCACCCGGCCCACCCGTCCCCCACGAGCGGGATTGCCACGCGATCAGGGTGCCGTCTTTCTTTGCACCCACCTTCACCCGCGCGTAAGCCGAGGGACGCGCACCCGCAACTTTCAATTCTGAATCGCGTTCGAGCATCATGCGCACCGGCTTACCTCCGGCTTTCTTGGAGAGCTTGGCGGTCACGATGCCCCAGCGGTCTGGCCCGAACTTGCTGCCGAATCCGCCGCCTACGTGGTCCTGGTGTACGCGAATGTTCGAAGCAGGAAGTTTCAAGGGCTCAGCCATCTGCCCTGCAATGCCCGACACGTTTTGCGTGGACATGTGCACGAATAGGTGATCAGTGTCTGTCCATTCAGAAGTCGAACCGTGCGACTCCATGCAACAGTGTGTGATGACGGGAGCGCCGTAAAGACCCTCGGATACGGCTTCGGCCTCGGAAAAGGCTTTCTCCACATCGCCCAGCGTTTGCGATGCGGCCTTCTGATAGTTCGACTTGGGCTGACCGCCGGCGGCTTCTGGATGCACCTGGGCTTTACGTATCGCGTCGATCACCTGATCGGACACGCCGTCGCTCTTTGCTTCCTTCAAATCGTCTTCGCTGGGCTTGAAGCTGATGCCGTACTGTTGCAGCTGCGAGACGATCTGGTTGTCGGGAACCTGGTTGTCAATCATGTCGCCCAGGTCGTCCATGCTGATGGGACCTTGGGTTTCGCCGGCGCCCTCCGGCGGCTCCCCGTCGGTCACCAAGTGCGACAGCTTCTGATACTTCACCTGGATCGCGCGGATTGCGTCCTCTGCAGTCCCTTCATCGACTGCCGCAACCCCAACTACTTCGTCACCGGCCCAGTGAATCGTGGAACCGGCCTTCTGCACAATCTCGATCGCCTTCACGCCCTGCATCTTCTCCGCCGCGGTGATGTCGATGCTGACCACTTTGCAGTGCGCATAGGGGGCCCGCAGCATCTTCCCGAAGAGCAGGCCGGGACGCTTTACATCATATGTGTAGCGCGCCTGGCCCGAGACTTTGTCAGGCGAGTCCACACGCGAAATACGCTGCCCGATTAACGTGCGATGCTCCGGATCAGGCCATTGATAGTCAGGCATGGGCTAGGCTCCCTTCCGCGCGGTTTGTGCGACCGCGCCGCGAATCCCGGCATACGTGCCGCATCGGCAAATGTTGCCGCTCAGTTCGTGAAGAATGTCGTCGGGACTGGGATTGGGATGTTTATCGAGCATGGCCTTACAGGCAACCACGAATCCGGGAGTGCAGAAGCCGCACTGCGAGGCATCGTTATCGACGAACGCTTGCTGGAGGGGATGCAGCTTGCCGCCTTCCATCAACGCTTCGACGGTCGTGATCTTCTTTCCTTGCGCCTCGATGGCGAGCACGGAGCAGGCGTAGACAGCCTTGTCGTCGAGCATGACGGTGCAGGCGCCGCACTCGGCCTTGTCGCAGACGCGTTTCGCGCCAGTGATGTCCATGGTGTCGCGCAGGGCGTCGAGCAGCGTGACGCGCGGTTCGAGCGAAGCCTTCATCGTCTTGCCATTCACGTTGAACTGCATCGGAACTTTTCCGGGGCCGTGCACCGGAACTTCCGCGCCCGCCGCCATCACCAGATTCGGTTTGGCAACGACCGGAACAGCTGCAGCGATGGTCGAAATTTTGAGGAAGTCGCGGCGGGAAACGCCGGAAGTTTCTTCGTTAGGGTCTTTCGGTTCTTTCAGAACCGTCTCGTCGTCAAACATCCCTGTCCTCCGCGTGGCGGAAAGGCTTCCGGCCGCCATTGCCGGGTTATGCCTGCCCATCACTAAATGGGAGGCTGGGGAATGAGGCTATGCCGCAAACACAGGGTTGAACGGGAAAATCTGTAGGCGGTCAGTATACAGCGTAGGAAGAATTCTGTGGGCGCAGCTGAGCTACCAGATCAGTTCCACTGGATATGCCTTAAGCAGAGGATCCGCAGACACGATCGGCCAGCCTTCCTCTACGCTTTGTGCAATGAGGATTCTGTCGAACGGATCCCGGTGATGGGCCGGAAGCTCTTCCAGGCGCGCGACGTGGTCGAGCATGATAGGAAGGATCTGGATGTGGTTGTCCACGAGTTGTTCGCGTAAATACGGCATGGCTGGCTTGGGGAGCGGCAGTTTCTTGATTTGTACCTTAATCAAAATCTCCCAAACGCTGGCTACGCTGAAAAACAAATCGATGGAGCGTGAAACGAAAATTTCCCCGGCACGCTTTGAAAGGTTGGAATCTTCCGTGATTGCCCAGAGAAAAGCGTGCGTATCGAGCAGCACCTTCACTTCCAGAAACTCTCTTCAAGATCCTTCGGCAGGGGCTGGTTAAAGTCCTTTGGAACAATGAAGTCCCCCTTCGCCGTTCCCAGCTTGCGAGAACGCGTCCCCTTGCCAATGGGCACAAGTTTGGCAATCGGTTGACCAGCCTTGGCGATCACGACCTCCTCCCCAAGCGCCACCTTTTCGAGCAGGCGAGACAAATGGGTTTTGGCCTGGTGGATGTTCACTTCCATTGACGATCAATATAGACTAAGTCCCTGACTAAGTCAATGAAAGGAAAGAACCGGCGCCCCGGGCGCCGGTTCGTGACGACGTTCCACTCCTGAGCGGCTTTACCTCTTCAGAGTGCGAATCCACTTCACCAGGCCATCGATCTGGTCCTTGGGTATTTTGCCTTCGTAGCCGGGCATCGGTTTCTTGCCCTTCTCGATAACACCGGCCAGATCTGTATCGGACTGTTTCTGTACATCGTCCGACGCCAGATCCTTGACCTTCATGTTTTTGCCGGCTGGGGTATCGCCCTTGCCGTCGGCCCCGTGACAGGAGGCGCACTTGGACTTGTAGACATCAGCAGTGGCATCGGCGGCGAACGCCGTAACGGTCATTGCAAATGCGATTGCCAGAACAACCAGTGAAGCTCGGAACATCGTTCTCATTCTTTTCTTCTCCTGATCATTGAAGAGGACACAATCGTCCCTCGAACATTCCATGGCACGTCGGGTGCCACCTGGGTAGGGTTTCTATGTCGCTGAGTGTAAGCAGCGATGCCCACATGCGCAAGGACAAGAAAGGGTTAAAAAACACGAGCCAAGGGTGAGAAGCCGCATTCGAGGGCGCGCCCAAATTGGAACAGGCCCCGGGAAATCGCCTTAAGTCAATGAAAACAAGGGCTCAAACAGCTCAGGGCCTCTTCGATTCATTTGGCAGGCAGGGTGCGTTTATCCGTGTGACTTTGCCTTTGGGAGTGCGCTCTTGGAACCCACATTGATGGTTATCGGCCTGAACCACCGGACGGCTCCCGTAGCTGTGCGCGAACGTTTCTGGATCAGCGAAAGCCGGCGGATCGAAGCGCTGCTGCAACTGGCCAAGGCTGAGGGCGTGGAAGAAGTCGTTGTACTGGGCACGTGCAATCGCACCGAGTTTCTCCTTTGGGCAAACGATGCGAGCATGGCGGCGAACTCCGTTTTGCGCTTCCTCTCGGCTGAATACAGTCTGAAGCTCTGCGAATGGAAGCATTTCTACCGGCTCCTTGATGAAGCAGCCCTCCTCCACATTTTTCGGGTCGCGTCGAGTTTGGATTCGCTGGTGCTGGGTGAGCCGCAAATCATCGCGCAGGTAAAGGCCGCATGGGCACAGGCGCAAAAAGCCGGCAGCACGGGGCGGTTTCTTGATGCGGTCCTGCAAAAAGCATTGACCGTTTCCAAGCGCGTGCGGAACGAGACGGCGATCGGAAATTCCGCAGTGTCGGTCCCCACGGCGGCGGTGGAACTGGCACGGCAAGCATTAGGCACGCTCAAAGACAAGCAAGTGCTTGTGCTGGGCGCGGGAAAAATGAGCGAGTTATCGGCGCGTTACCTGATGAACCAGGGAGCGAAGTCGGTTTGTGTCATCAATCGGACCTATGAACACGCGCTTGACCTGGCAGCCCTCCTGGGCGGGAGCGCAGCGGCATTTGAAGAGCGCTGGCAACGCATGTCGGACACGGACATTGTCATCAGCTCGACTTCCTGTCCGCATACGATTCTGAGCCGCGACGAAGCGGAACTTGTAGTGCACAATCGCAGGTCGCGTCCGCTGGTCATCGTCGATATCGCGATGCCGCGGGACATCGATGGAGCGGTGCGCGAGGTCCCGGGAATCTTCTTATATGACCTGGACGACCTGGAAAGAGTCGTCCAGCACAATTCGGGCGAGCGCGAAGCCGCCGCCCTGGACGCGCAGAAGATCGTGGAGCAGGAGGCCTGTGGCTTCCGCCGCAAACTGCTCGCGGAGCGTGTGGTGCCGACGATCGTCGCCCTGCGCACGCGTCTCGACGAAATTTGCCGGCAAGAACTGGAGTCCTTCGGGCAAGAGTGCGGGCCGTTTTCCAAAGACGAATCTGCTTTATTAGGAGATGTTGCCAGTCGCATTACACGGAGAATTGCTGGTTCGCTGGCCCGCGAACTCAAGGAACTTCCGGAAAAGACGGAACAGGAGCAAATGACGGTCGCGGTGCAGCGCCTGTTCCATCTGGAAACGCCCGAAAAGGCGCTTGCCGGCACCAGTCACTGAAGTTTGCACGAACGCGTCCGCTCCTCATCCGCTTATAAACGCGGGCGCAATCAGAGAGGGAGATTCTCAGGAATCTCCCTTCGCCTTTGCGCCTTGTCGGAAACCGGGCTCTCCACGTACACTCCGCTGCGTCCAAAGAGAACGCCAATCATGTCCGATGACACCAGCATCGGTGGAATGCGCCAGCAGTTTCCCCAGACCCGATGGTCGGTGATCGAGGGGACGCGCAGCGAACGCGCCGATGAGCGGCAATGGGCTCTCGACGCGCTGGTTTCCGCCTACTGGAAACCGGTGTACAAGTACATCCGCCTGCATTGGAACAAGCAGAACGAAGAGGCCAAGGATCTCACACAGGATTTCTTTACCCGGCTCATCGAAAAAAATCTGCTCGATCGCTTCGATCCCGCCAAGGCACGACTGCGTACTTACCTGCGCGTTTGCGTGGATGGCCTGGTGATGAACACCGATAAAGCGGCGCAGCGTCAGAAGCGGGGCGGAGATATTGCGATTCTTCCCCTGGATTTCGAATCGGCGGAAGGCGAACTGCAGCAGTTGCCCATTCCAGCACCCGGCGGTCCAGAAGAATTCTTTGCGCAGGAGTTCGCGCGCAGCCTGTTCGGACTGGCCGTCGATCGTCTGCGTAGCGAATGCAAGGAGAAGGGAAAGGCCCTCCACTTCCAATTGCTCGAACTCTACGACATCGAGGAGGGCGGCAAGCAGCTGACCTACGACGAAGTCGCACGGCGTTTTGGGATAAAAGCGACCGACGTGACCAATTACTTGTCATTCGCTCGCAAAGAGTTCCGGCGCATCGTGCTCGAAGAACTGCGCGCCATGACCTCGAGCGAGGAGGAGTTCCGCCGGGAAGCGCGCATGCTGCTGGGAGTCAGCCTCGCATGACGTTCCTGAATGATTCCGCGCTCGAGCGCCTGCGCGAAGCTGCCGATGCCCCGGACCTTGAGGGTACGCGCTACCGTCTGCTGGGCAGACTGGGACAGGGGGGCATGGGCGGCGTGTTTCGGGTGGAAGACGTCACGCTCGAACGCGAAGTTGCACTCAAGGTGCTCCACCTTGACGACCGCAGGGGAGCTCTGTCGGCTCGGTTGCTGCAGGAGGCTCGAGTGATCGCCCGGCTCGAGCATCCCGGGATCGTTCCTGTGCATGACGCGGGCACCCTGCCGGACGGCCGTCCGTATTACACGATGAAGTTGGTGCAGGGGAGGAGGTTGGATGAACATGTCGCGAACGCTGGCATCTCGGACCGGCTCCGGATTTTTCTGCGGATCTGCGACTCGGTGGCATTTGCGCATGCGCACGGTGTGTTGCATCGCGACCTGAAGCCTGCCAACGTAATGGTCGGCCCTTTCGGAGAGGTCCTGGTGATGGATTGGGGCCTTTCGAAGCTGCTGGCGACGGCCGAAAGCTCAGCGACACACTCGGAGCCGCAAACTTCGATTCCAGCTTCCACGACGAACGGGCAGACGGCGCACGGAAGCATTCTGGGCACGCCAGGCTACATGGCCCCGGAGCAGAGAAGGGGCGAGGCTTCAATCGATCAGCGGGCTGATGTTTACTCGCTGGGCGCGATCCTGGAATTTCTCTTGCAAGGGGTGCAGCCGCAGCCGGCGCCACGCGCACTCGCTGCCATCTGCCGGCAGGCAACGGCAGAGGATCGTGATGAGCGGTACGCGTCCGTTTCCGAACTGGCGGCGGACGTCGCGCATTTTCTCGATAGCTTGCCCGTTAGTGCCTATCCCGAAGGACCGCTGGCGAAGGCTTGGCGTTGGGCCATTCGCAACCGCACATGGATTCTGCTGTTGCTTGCTTACATGGTCACGCGGGCCCTGCTGATATTTTTTCGGACGCGCTAAAGGCTTTAAGGAACACGCGGAACAGAAGTGCGAGCGGGCCGAGACCCGCGGGAGAAAACTCATGAACAAGCCATTACTCGGATTAGTGCTTGGGGGGATTCTGGGAGTATTCGACGGGCTCAGCGCGTGGTTCACCCCTGCGGTGCGTGCTCAGTTGCTGGGCATCGTCCTTGGCTCGACCGTCAAGGGGCTGCTTGCCGGAGTTCTGATCGGCTACTTTGCGCGTAAGGTCCACTCGCTGGCACTAGGGATCATCTTCGGACTGGCCGTGGGTTTGCTGCTGGCCTATGGAGTTGCGGCAACGCAACCGGGTCCCAACCATTACTATTTCGAAATCATGCTGCCCGGGGGCATTGTGGGGACAATCATCGGCTATGCTACGCAACGGTTCGGTGAGATACGGCCAGTGGCTACTCGGTGAACCGGTCCAGGTCCGAACTCGCCTAGCCGGAAGCGGTCGAGGATCCACTCTCCTCGTCTTCTCCGTGGATCAGGCCGAATTTCTTCAGCTTGTAACGCAACGCGTCGCGGCTGATGTCCAGCAACTTGGCGGCCTGGGTCTGGTTGCTGTTTGCCTGCCGCATGGCGAGTTCCACCATTGCGCGCTCAACTTCTTCGAGCGACGTGCCACCTTCCGGAATATACAAGCGCGGAAGCACGCGGCCGTTCGCCAGAGCTTGCCCGTTCTCGGGAGCTGCAGTCCGCTCGAAAAGAGTGCGCCCACCTGTTTCGGCTACTGAGAAAGGCAAGTACAACGGCCGCAGAAACTGCCCCTCCTCCAGGATCATTGCGCGCTCGATGGTGTTCTTCAGCTCGCGCACGTTGCCGGGCCAGGTATGCGACAGGAGTAGCTTGCGAGTTTCGTCGGAGATCCCGCGAATCGATTTGCGGAATCGAACGTTGTAGCGGTCAATAAACGAATCAACCAGCGGCAGTATGTCTTCCTTGCGATCGCGCAAGGGCGGAATGAAGATGGCAATGATGGCGAGGCGGTAGTAAAGATCCTGGCGGAACTGGTTGTCGCGCACCGCTTTTTCAAGGTCGCGATTGGACGCCGCGATCACGCGGACATCGACCTGCATATCGCGTACACCGCCCACGCGCCGGATGAGCTGGTCTTCGAGCACGCGCAGCAGCTTGGCTTGGAGCAGGGGCGAAAGTTCGCCGATCTCGTCGAGGAAGAGCGTGCCGCCGTCGGCCATCTCGAACAGGCCCTTCTTCATCTGCTTGGCGTCGGTGAAGGCGCCCTTTTCGTGGCCGAATAGTTCGGCCTCCATGAGAGTTTCCGGGATGGCCGAGCAGTTGATGGCGACGAAGGCCTTTTCGGCGCGCGTGCTCTCGTAGTGGATTGCCTTGGCGATCAGGTCTTTTCCGGTCCCGCTTTCTCCCTGAATCAGGATGGTGGTCGCCTCGCTGGCGGCGACTTTGCGGACGAAGTTCATCAACTCGGTCATCTTGCCCGAGACGCCCACCACGTTATGGTACCCGGCGCGGCGGTGCATTTCGCCGCGCAGCGACTGCACCTCGGTGCGGAGGCGCGTGGTTTCCAGCGCATTCTTGATGGTGACGTGCAGTTCCTCGAAGTCCAGCGGTTTGCCGATAAAATCGTAGGCGCCCAGCTTGAGGGCTGCTTTCACGTCGTCTAGCTGTGGGTCGGCGGTGATCATGATGACCGCGCGGGCGTCCCCGTTCTTCTTGAGTTGGTCGAGGACCTCGAGGCCGCTCATGTCGGGCATGCGTACGTCCAGCAGGACCAGGTCGGGGGACTCGTGCTGCGCCATTTTCAGGCCCGGCTCGCCCGCCTCGGCCTCGCTGACGTGATATCCCCACTCCTCGCACTTCTGGCGGAGGGACCAGCGCACCAGGCGCTCGTCATCGACAATGAGGATTTTCTCGGAGGGCATTGACTATTAGCTTACTACGAGTTTCTTCGCTCAATTCCCGCGTGATTGTACGGGAATTCGAGGAATACCTCACGATGAAAGGGGCTTCGGCTTTCGCGGAACGCCTAGATGAGCCGGCGAATCATAGCGCCGGTCACCAAAGCTCCGGAGTGCGCACCGATATACTTCTGAGCGGCGGCCACTGCGCAACGGTCGGCTTCCGCGTTGATGTAAGTGTTCTGAAAGGCGTGACGCTTCCAGCCGTTCGGGTATTTGGTCCAAACGGAAGTCCAGCGCGAACGGATCACAATCGGCTTGTCCGTGTTTTGTTTCTTGTAAGTCAGTTACCGGTAAGGACTGCGCACTTGAACGTCATCAGTCTCCACGGTATCTCCGACGGACGATTCTTGACGAAATCCAGCCACTGCGTTCGGTTCAAGACTCCTCCGCGAACATCGGTTTGTGAGTAGTCGTCCGCCGTAACACGTTCGAGCGCCGCCACATCGCGAGCGGCGTAGGCATGGCCCGCAAGTTCCGCAAGTTTGGTGAGTTCCGTTGTGTCGGCCGCAGTTCCTTGAGCGGTGCGACCTATTGCGGTTGAGGCGAGAAAGATAATTAAGGACAACACGCAAACTGCCCGGCAAAGCGCGCATAAGCAGTCCCCGCCGGGCAGCATATCTCAGACTACCGTTTTCAGCCCGACCCTGCCGAGTCTTGCCCAACTCCCCCCAGTCCCGAGAACAAGTGATCCGAACGGGGCGCGCCTATGAGGGGAGTAGCGGTGCGTGGGTGATCCCCGTTCTCTACACTGGGCCAGGCAGACTGGGGGAGAGGCCCAAGGTCCCAGCCAGCCATCCGCTTTACCCGGCAGTCTCCCGCGCAATCAGGTCCGCGGCAACGGCGCCGGAATTCTTGCCGACGAATCTGCGCTTTGCATGGACCTGTCGCACTGCAAGAACCAACTCCGGGTAAATATCGCTTTTACTTAAAAAGCCGCGGGCTCCCGCATTAAACGCTGCCCGCACGAAGTACATGCTGTGGTGAGAGGTGACGACCAGAATTTCCGCGCCGGGGGCGGCACGCTTGATTAATGGCGCCGCCAGGAGTCCATTCAATTCGGGGAGATTCAGGTCCAGTAGGACTACGTCGGGCTGATATTCCTCTGCCTGGTGAACTGCTTCAAAACCGCTGCGCGCTTGCGCCACCACCTGCAGATCGGTTTCTGTCCCAAGCACCGTGCACATGTGGCGCCTCACCAACTCGTGGTCGTCAACGATCAAAACGCGGATGCAAGTCACGGCCCGCCCCTTACCCTCTGCAGACCCAGTTAGGTGGGCAGGCAGCTTTCGTTTTCGTGCAGCCAAAAAACGGAGAGCTCGGTGCCGGTATGGACGTATGAGGCGGTCGAACTGGGCGCCATACAAACTCCAGATCCCGAAGCATCGAGAGCCTCGGCCGGTTGCTGGCGCGCCTTGGTAGGGACGCGTACGACGGCGACAAGTAAAGGCTGTGTTCAACCTATGCTTGTGGCGGGAGCAGTCAATACCGCGAATACTGTACGCTATCGTACATAACATGGTGAAAATCGTACAAATTCAATGGTTGCAACGTCTCCGCGATTTGTGTGCGGCACCGGTCAGAAGAGTGTACGCTTAATTTGTCTCTTCTAGCATCCTTCGTTGCGCTCACCGCTACGGCCCTTGCGAAATCAGACAGCGTTCGCGCTGGCAAGGAGCCGTTATGGCAAAGACAATCTCGAGAGCTCTCCGGGCAAAGCCCCCAACCTATATAGAGGGGAACGGCATTCACAATAGTATTCTGCTCGATCTTCCCCCCGCAGAACGCGATCTAGTCTTTCCCAAACTCGAAATAGTACGGCTCAAACTTCATCAGGTTGTTCATGAGGCCGGGGAGACGGTCAAATCCGGTTACTTCGTGAACTCTGGCGTGATGTCAGTCCTTGCGGTGCAGCGAGACGGGAAAAGTGTGGAAGTCGGACTCATCGGAAACGAAGGTTTCGTTGGCCTGCCGTTGCTGGTGGGATACCGGACCAGCCCTACCCGGGTGGTGACCCAGGGTGACGGGACTGCCTATCGATGTGAGGCGGGAACTCTGCAGCAACTCTTCCCGCAATGTCCCGTACTCGTTCAGCAGTTGAATCGCTTCGCCCTGCGCCTGGCCATGCAGACCACGCAACTCGCCGCGTGCAATCGACTGCATGATGTGGAAGAGCGGCTGGCGAGATGGATTTTGATGACCCAGGATCGCATCCGAACTGACAACCTTCCCCTGACCCAGGAGTTCTTGTCGCAAATGCTGGGTACCCGCCGATCCAGCGTAACGGTCTCCGCCGGTCTCCTGCAAAAGGCCGGGCTTATTTCCTACACGCGGGGACACGTCACGATCCTGAACCGAAAGAGACTCGAAGAAGCAGCTTGCGACTGTTATGGCATCGTGCAAAAACAGCTTGCCGATTGGGATGACGAAACGAGGTAGGCACTCGTCATTGCAGGACCAGCCATCCCGCCGCTTGTCCAGCAACTCATCCGCAGTCTTCCCACCTCATGGCATGGCAAAACGCTTTTGGGATTCACGTTTGAGACAGGAATTCAACGCGAGTGCCTCGGGACGAAAGGCGGGACCCTTCAATCCTTACATGCGGCTGTCTGTGGGCGGATGGTCTTCAGCGCAATCGCTCGTCAGGGGACACTCTTTGTTCAGGGCGGCGTTCAACTCCTGGATGAGCCGGATTAGTTTTTCCGGATCTTGCTCTTTCGCGGCTAGTGACGCCAACTGTTTCCACCGCTCCTGATTGCTTTCATGGTGGTGGCCTGCTCTCCCGCCTGGGGTTGTACCCCCGAGGTAGGGCCAACAACAATAACCGCGGGGGAAGATGTCTGCACGCTAATTGGTCTTGTTGTGTTTCGCCAGCGCACGCATAAGCGGTTCACGGATCCTGGTGCAGGAATGTTTAGGAAGCGGCGACCTGGGCGCCTTCTTGTTCCGCGGAGTGGTGGATCGGCAACGTGACCAGGAATTCCGTGCCCTTGCCGACTTCGCTCTGGACTTCAATGCGTCCCCGATGGTCTTCGACAATGCGCCGCGCCAGCGACAGGCCGAGTCCGGTTCCGTTCCCCTTGGTCGTGTAGAACGGACGGAAAATAAAAGGAAGGTCTTCGGGGCCAATACCGCGGCCGCTGTCGGTCACCGAGATCAGAGCGACGTCCTTTTTCCTCCCGACTACGACCCGCACCGCGCCCTCGTTCTCGATGGCCTGCACCGCGTTCAGCAGCAGGTTCAAGAGCACCTGGTGAATCTGATCGCTGTCGTGTTCTACGTTCGGCAGGGTCGGATCTTTTGCTAGTTCGATCTTGATGGGCTTGGAGAGCACTTGCTGACGGGCCAGCATGACGGCATGTTCCACGGTGGTGTTCAGGTCGCTGGCGCGCACCTCGGGGGGATGAGGGCGCGCAGCTTGCAGCAGGTCGGTCAGAATGCGATTGATCTGCGCAACCTCCAGGCGAATGTCTTTGACGACCGCGCGCGCCGGGCTGGTAGCGGGAAGATCGCGGCCAACAATCTCGATCACTCCAGCTATCCCGGCCAGCGGATTGCGAATCTCGTGCGCCAGTCCGGTAGCCAATTCGCCGAGCGTGGCCAGGTGTTCGGCGCGCGACATCTGCGTGCGGTGCAGGCGGTCAATTTCGTCGCGGCTTTCGCGTAGCTGCGCGACCATGCGGTTGAAGTTCCGGCCCAGGTCGCCGATTTCGTCGTTGCGCTTCGCAAATTTGACGGAGACATCGAGGTCGCCTTCGCCAACGCGTCCGATCTTTTCCTGCAACTCGACCATCGGCCGCTGGATAAAGTAGGCAAGCGCGATCATCACGACAGCGCAGATGGCGACCGCGCCGGTCCCGGCTACGATCAACACCTGGTGGCGCTCGGGATTCCGGAGCGAAACAGTTGCCACCAGGAACAGCAGAAGGCCGTTCAGGAGCACGAATGCCACCGGCAGCACGGTCTTGACCTGCCAGTTCACCCGCACGCCCGGCATGGCCGACCCATCGCTCCGAAAATTCACTGGCGATTGCATCACAGTTCCCTTCGCTCTGCCCTGTGCTCCTCACTGCAGGAATCATCACGCATACGCGTGAAGTCCGGGCAGCAGGTAGGTTACTCCGAAGAACGTAAACATCACGATCGCAAATCCCAGGATGGCGAAGTAAGCGGCGCGCCGCCCCCGCCACCCGCGCGTGATGCGCATATGAAGGTAGCCGGCGTACACCAGCCAGGTGATCGCTGCCCAGGTTTCTTTCGGATCCCAGCTCCAGTAGGAACCCCAGGTGCGATTGGCCCAGTATGCGCCGGCTGCAATCATCAGGGTGAGCAGTGGGAAGGCAATACAGATTGTCTTGTAAGTGATGCGGTCGAGCGCTTCGGCCGAGGGCAGGAGGCGTTCCAGATCGGGTCGCCGCCACAACAGCAGAAGGTAAAGCAGCGAACTGAAAATTCCGCCCACCAGGCCGGAAAGAATGAAGGGACTCGCCGCCAGGCTGGTGGCGAAGAGTCCCTCCGCATCGAGCGAGGGATATTGACCGCTACGGGCGCGCAACAGGAATACGAGCAGTGCGACAACTTGTAGTAGGATGCTAATGAACACCGCGCGGTTTGCCAGCGTGAAAAGTGCCTCGTTCTTCTTCAACCTGCCGGCTAGATAAAGAATGAAGGGCGCGGCCACTACAAGCAGGACCAATAACATCAGCCAGCCGAGGTCGGGAATCACCACGTACAGGCGCACGCCGCGCTGCAGGAACACTTCCGACTTTTCTTGCGCGTTCCACGCAATCACGCTGAGACCGCCCCAGTTTTCGAAGCGTGTCAGAATTCCGGCATACACTCCGATGCCAAACAGGCTGGTGGCAGCAAGGAACGTATCGTTGCTGACTTTGTCCTGGATCAGGAACATCAAAGCAAGGGCGAAACTTAGAGCGCACGCGGCATAGGCAAGCATGGCCAACGTAACGTGCACGTGCAGCCAGGTGGACTGCAGCGCCGGAACCAGCGGATGAACTTCGGTGCGTAGCAATTGCATCAGGACCACGCCGACGATCGCGACCGGCATCGTGATCGTGCCGATGACCTTCACGCCGAATTTCTTCTCGGCCACCAACGTCAGGACGGCGAGGGTCCAGACGAAGCTGAGCAACATTTCATAGATGCTGGCAAAGGGTGGATGTCCGGCTTCGTACCAGCGATGCGCGACCGCCCCGGTGTTAGCGGCGAGTCCGGCCCAGGTCGCAAGCGAAGCAAAGCGCACGTAAGAGTCCGTGCCGGTGACGCCGAAACCGAGGTAAAGAGCGCCGGCGCCCGCGTAGAAGATCAGCGCGGCATAGAGCAGGTTCGATTCGTTGAGCAGGCTGCCGCTCTTCACTACATTCAGAAATGCCATGAACAGCAGGAAGGCGACGCCCAGACCAACCATCACGATCATTGTGGTTCCGGTGGCGGCGGGTTGCTGTTGTTCTACTCGTGCGCGAGCCATGAATTCCCTCCGTGACAAATGTCTCTAAGCGATGGAAACAACCTGATCCGACGCCGGCGTTTCCTTCAGCGATTTCAGTTCAGCCTCGATCTTTTTGGCCAGGTCGGCAAAACGCTCCTCAAGCGCTTCGCGGTTGCGGTTGGCGGAGCCGCCAATCCAAAGTATGAGTTTCCCGTTGGCTTCCTGGACCGGTACCACCCACAGGCGCGTGTGCGCCAGGTAGAAGACCATGGTCAGGCCGATGCCCATCAACACGACGCCAGTCCAAACTGCCCATTGACCGGGTTCGTGCGAGACTTCGAGACCAGTGAAGTAGCCCGGCTTCAGGTCAAGAGCTTCGAAAACATATGGGGACTGAGCGTTCTCGGAACGACCTTCGAGAGGTGGCAACCAGAAGTTGACGCTCTTGCCGCTGCTTCGCGATGTGACGATGAAGTGCGCGGCCGGATTCTCAACAGACGTTGAGCGGTTGTAGATCTGGCCGTCCTCAATCACGTAGTCAGGGAAAAACTCCGCCAGCGTCACCGTCGTGTCGGCATCGAGGGAAGCGGTCTCCTCCACTCCGAGGGCGAGTTCTTTCTTTTCGCCCGAGCCGGCTTTCGCCGAGATCACCAGCTTGTCAATCTTGCCGGTCGGTCCGTAACTGGACTGATAAAAGCGAACGCCGTGGTACACCAGCGGATCGTTGACGACAATTTGTTTGGCTTGCCGGTCTTTTCCATTCTCGACGACCGCCAACTGCGACCACCATTTCTTCGGAGTTCCGTCGGCGTAGTTTTCCTGGCCCGCACCATCGCATCGCACTGCGAAGGGGAGAAACTTTTTCTTGCCGTCGCGCAATTCGACGATGCTGGCCTGCGCTCCCTTGGTGAGGGAAACGAAGCCGCGCCATCCCCAGAGGGCATCTACGATGCCGCCCAAGAAGATCAGCAGCAGGCTCGCATGTACGACGTACACGGCCATCTCCGAAATGCGATTGCGTTCGGCGAATAGGCCGAAGTGATCACTCTGCACGACCCGCTCAGCCTTGAACCCTGCCTGGTGTAAGGCGCGTTCGGCGGCGACTAGGCCAGTTTCTTCGTCGGGGATCAGAATTTGCTTTTGGGTGGCCAGGGCGCGCCGAAAATTCTTGTCGGGATATTTGTAGGGGCGCGAGAAATACCGCCACGCGTTGGGGAAGCGTTCGATGGAGGCGGCGACGATGCTGACGCTCACCAGCAGCATCAGGGTGACGAACCACCACGCATGAAACACATCGGTGAGGCCGATCGCGTCGAGGAATCGCAACATCTGCGGCGAGTAAGCACGCTGCATCTCGTCGGCTTCCGTGACGGGCCGTTGCAGAACGATTGTGCCGGTGGCGGACATCACCACCACGCTGATTAGCAGAACGACGCCAGTCTTGATGGCACTGAGCGTCTGCCAGATTTTTCGGGTCCAACGAGTTGGTTCGACATCCATGACTGGTCCCCTTCTCCGCTGAGCAAAATTGCAACTCACCCGCCATATCCGCTAATGCAGTTAACACCTGAAAAATCAATCAGTTAGATTTCCATGGAAAGGCGCAGGTGCCGGTGGACGTGGGCCAAATCCCTCAGAACAAAGGGTGCTCACGGTCTTTTGGCGCAATACCCAAGGCGATGTGTTTTGGATCACTGGGGCGTGTGCTGTCGGTCCTTACCGACCCGGATCGCGGTCGTGTTGAATACTTCAACGCCGGACTATGTCCCCCGTCAGCCTCAATCCGGGAATCGGTCGCGATTTGTGGAATTTCTCAACAGCAGTGACTTGGGGCTTTTCACCAATGGGCTGGGGCAGAAGGCCCATTGGGCGAGCTGGCTTGGTGCCACGCTTGCCGAGCCTGGGACGCGCACGACAAGCGAAGTCTCGCCAGTTCAACAATTTAGCGCCCTTGATGAAAACTACTCGATCTGGTTTGTAAAGGCGAGGGTCGTGCAAAAGCATTAGGGAGAGGGATACGCAAGGTGTTCTTCGTAAGACAAAATCGGAATTCGATGGCAGCAAGCGCGAGCTTCCCCAACCTCGCGACGTTGCTGTTCGCTGTAATCGTATTCATCGCGACGGCTCCGGTCTTCGCCGCGACTCACCCGGTTCCGCTCGACAAAAACACCGACTCCAAGAAATGCCTCGAGTGTCACGAAGACAAAGCCAAAGGGAAGGCGGTTCACTCGCCCGTTCAGATGGGTTGCTTGAGCTGCCACGAGATCCGGGTCAATAAAGATGTTACGCGGGTCAAATTGATTACGACCACGCCGTACGCGCTCTGCCTGACCTGCCACGCCGACAAAAATGCCGCCGACCTCAAGGGTGTCGTTCATCCTCCGGCAGTTCGCGACTGCGTGAAGTGCCATGACCCGCACGTCAGCGAAAACAAGAACCAACTGCTGAAGGCCAGCGCGGGTGGAGAGAAAGAAAACCTCTGCTTGAGCTGCCACAGCACTGGACTGAATGTTCCAGAAAAAGGCAGCCGGCACGCAGCGCTCGACATGGGCTGCGAGACCTGCCACGTGACGCACAAGACCGGCGAACGTGGCAAAGAAGAATTTGATTATCACCTGACCAAGTCGGCTCCGGCGCTGTGCATCGAATGCCACGATCCGAAAGATGCGAACCTGCAGAAGGCACATCAGAACCAGCCGTTTGCGGGTGCGAACTGCATCCAGTGCCACGATCCGCACCAGTCGAAATCGCGCAAGCTGCTCCAGGCGTTCACTCACAATCCGTTTGAAAACAATATGTGCGAGAGCTGCCACAAGCCGGCGAAGGACGGCAAGGTCGTACTGGCAGCCGCGAGCGCGAAAGAGTTGTGCATCACCTGTCACGAAGACAAGGTGAAGCAGATTTCTGATGCGAAGGTGCAACATCCTGGCGCGGCCGGCGAATGCACGGACTGCCATGATCCCCACGCGGGCAAGACTCCGGGATTCGTGAAGCCGGATCCGGTGAATGCGTGCCTGACTTGCCACGCGGACCAGGCCGAGCAGCACAAAAAGAAGAATATCCACCAGCCGGCGTTTGAGCAAAGTTGCGCGATCTGCCACGAGCCGCATGGCAGTGAGAACGAGCACCTGCTCCGGACCAAGAGCGCGAACGGACTCTGCCTCGAGTGCCACGGGCCAGAGCGCAGTCCGAACAAGCTGGAATCCGAGCGCCTGATCACGATCTTCGGCGGCAAAGTCAGGCTGCCGGAGGACTACCTGATGAAAACAGCCGTCCTGCCCTTGAAGTACGGACGCGGGCATCCGACGACGCACCACCCGGTGGTCGACCAGATGGATCCGACGGACAACACCAAGGTTCGCATAGCGATCAACTGCCTGACCTGTCACCAGCCGCACGCCTCGGCGCAGCCGGGCCTGCTGGTGAAAGACCAGGCCAATAACGCGGCGTTCTGCGACGGATGCCACAAAACGTTCAACAAGTAACGAGGGATGGCGATGTTGAGCTTGGAAACGAATTCGATCCAGAGAAGAGCGGGAGCCGCGGCGCTGGCCATCGCACTCAGCGTGTTGTTTCTGACCGGCTCGGCCTTTTGCGACAAAAAGAAGAAGGAAGCCGCGAAACCGAAGCCGACGCTGATGGACATCCTCGACCTATCCAAGATCGTGTGGCCGAATCCTCCGGCGATCACGCGCATTCGCTACATGAATTACTTCTGCTCGCAGAAGCCGCCCGAGGGGCCGGAGACGAAGAAGGCGAAATGGATGGACCGGCTGGCGGGCGTGGCTGTGGGTGAGCAGGTCACGACCGAAAAGCGGCTCTGGCAGTTGGTGACGCCCTACGGGCTGGCGGTGGATTCGAACAACCGCCTCTACGTGGCCGACAGCAAGGTCCACGCCGTATTCATTTTCGACACGGAGACCAAAAACGTGCAGCTGATCAAGAACGGCGTGGAAGCACGCTTCGGATTAATCACCGGAC
Organism: uncultured Acidobacteriota bacterium; assembly: GCA_963765755.1. Lineage (GTDB taxonomy): Bacteria > Acidobacteriota > Terriglobia > Terriglobales > Acidobacteriaceae > Gp1-AA133. The sequence continues at coordinate 242,355 of CAVXXV010000007.1, forward strand.
TGGCGATCGATGACAGCGACCGGCTGTTTGTTTCTGACAGCGAGATGCGGCGCGTGATGGTGTTCGATTCCAAGCACGTCGCGGAAGGCAGCATCAGCGAAGGGCTCGCGAATCCGGCCGGGATGGCGATCGACAATGAGAACCGCTTCCTTTATGTAGCCGATTCGGACCTGGACCAGGTGCTGGTCTACGACGCGGATCCGCCGCACAAGCTGCTGCGCAAGATCGGAACGGCCGGCAAGGGCCACACCCTGACCACGCCCGGCGATTTTTCTAAACCGACGAATGTCGCGGTCGACCAGGAAGGCCTGGTATACGTCACCGACACCTGGAACGACCGGGTCGAAATTTTCGATCCAGACGGCAAGTTCATCCGGACGTGGGGCAAGGCGGGCGATGGCCCGGGATACTTCGCGCGACCGAAAGGAATCGCGATTGACGGCGACGGGCACGTCTGGGTAGCCGACGGCGTTCAGGACCGCGTGCAGGTGTTTACGCCAGAGGGTCAGCTGCTGATCTGGATGGGCGGGCACGGCTCGTATCCGGGACAGTTCAACGCGCTGGCTGGAATCACGATCGACAAGAACCATCGCGTGTTCACCTCCGAACAGTACGCAGGGCGGGTGCAGATGTTCCGCTACGTGACCGATGCCGAAGCGCTGGCCGAGAAGGGGCGCCGGCAGGGCGAAGAACAGAAGAAGGTCGGAGGCGCGAAGCCCGCAACCACAAGTTCGCTGAAGTCAGCACCGGCGACGTCCACGCAAGAGGTCGCCGCGAAGGCCTCGAAATAGAGGCCGCAACGAGTTTGGCTGGGGAGTTTCCGGCTAAACGGGACTAGGAAGACCGGACCCGAGTAAGGAACGCAGTCATTCATCAGGAGGAATAAAAAAGTGAAAAAGCTAATGATGCTCGCGCTCTGCATCCTGGTATTCGCCAGCCTTGCAATGGCGCAAACGTACGTCAGTGGCACAGGCATCACGGGCGTCGACAAACTAGGCGCGCACCAGAACGGTGGCCGTGGTTGCGTCGGCTGCCATGCACCGCACAGCGGCTCGCGCGGTAACGGCGGAAACGCCGCGACCGGCGCGGGTGCAGCTAACGATCCCAACGCAGGCAATGTGGCTCTGTGGGGTCAGGACCTAAGCCCTCTCTACACCAAGACGTTTGCCTTCGGAGCTGACGGCGCATTCCCGATTACGCTGCCGGCAGACTCCGTTTCCCAAGAATCCGTCACCACCGGCGTCATGATGTGCCTGAGCTGCCATGACGGGCAGATCGCAAAGGGCGCCATGATGACCAACCAGTCCTGGGAGAAGCAAATGGGACTGTTGCCCGTCGGCTATGGCCCAAATCCGATTCCGACCCTGCTCGGCTCGGACGGCACCGCGGATGGCAACTATAAGAACGATCACCCCATCGGCCCGTTGGCCACGCTTGGCGCACTGGGCCTGACCTCGGGAACGACTCCCAAGGTCATCATGACCACCTGCACCTCTGGCACCACGACCGTGAATTGCATTCAGCCGAATGAATCGAACTCACAGTATGCCGCGTTCCGCGATCACTACGGCACGTTTAACGTTACCTATACCCGGACGAACCCCCTGGTTCTGCCGACGGCCAATGCAGCGGATGCGTATGTGGTCTGCACGACTTGCCACACGCCGCACAGCATGTACACATTCAGCGTTACCCAGCCCGCCACGGGTTCGCTGACCTACACCAAGGCAGCGACCGGAACCTACCCGACGTATTTCTTCGTGTGGGCGCCGTACAACCCGGGGGCCACCCCGGCCTACAACCAGGCCTCGTCCGCGACACAGTTCTGCCGTCAATGCCACTTCACCGGCGCGGGCGGAGCGAACGAAGGAAGCAACATTCTTACCGTAACCACGAAGTACTAATTCATGAAAGGGGGAGGAAACTCCTCCCCCAGCTTTACAGAGTTATTGAGGATGGCCATGAAGCTACGACTGATTTTCGCGATGGTAGTACTGGCAGGCACGACCAGCGCCCAGGTTGCCTCGCACGCAGCGTCCGCAGAAGGCGCCTTGCCTCCGGCGAGGATGACGTCGCTGCAAGTCACTGGCAAGACGGTGGCGCGCGTGAACGGGGCGGAGATGTCGGACCGCGACCTGGCGCGCGAGATGTTCGCGATTTTCCCTTACGCAAAGCAACACAACGGGTTTCCCGAGAAGTTAGAGCCGCAGATCCGCAAGGGCGCGCTCGACATGATCATTTTCGAAGAACTGGTGTACCAGGAAGCCAAACGCCGGAACATGACGGTTGCCCCTGAGCGACTGGCGCGAGAAGAACGCGAGTTCCGCAAGCAATTTCCGAGCACCGAGCTATATCAACAATTTTTGAAGGAAGAGCTGAAAGGCTCGCGGCAATTGTTGCGCGAAAAGATACGCCGCTCGCTGCTGATCGAGGCGTTCCTGAAAGCCGAGGTGTTCGACAAAGCCAAGGTGAGCTCGACCGAGGCCAGAAGCATCTACGACCAGAATCCGAAGCAGTTTGCGCGCGCTGAGCAGTTCCATATTCAGACGATATCAGTGCTGCCACCCGCCAATGGCGGGCCAGACATCGCCAAGGAAGCACGCCGACGCGCCGCCGACGCCGCAGAACAAGCGAAAAAAGCCAAGAATTACCAGGAGTTCGGGTTGCTGGCAGAAAAGATTTCCGACGACGACTACCGGGTGAACATGGGAGATCACAAGCTGGTCGGGCGCGAGCAGCTACCACCGGAAGTCGTGAAAGCTGCCCTGGCCATGAAGCCAGGCGAGGTCAGCGATCTGATTCAGCTGGGCACTGCCTACACCATTATCCGACTGGTTGCGCATGCACCGGAAGGAAGGGTCCCGTTTGCGGAGGTCAAGAGCCAGCTGCAGTCGGATACCCAGAAGGAGCGGGTGGAGAAGCTGCGCGCCAGCCTTGGGAAGAAACTGCGCCAGGGGGCCAAGATCGAAACGCTGTAGCAGGGCAATATGAAAGACCAGAGCAAAATCCGGAAAGCCGTCTGGGTCCTGTTGGTGCTCGCGATGTGGGTTCCCCTGAGCGCCGCGCAATTACAGTTCGGCGACAACTTGAAGATGAATGTGAACGGCAACATCGGCGTTGGTTACGGGGGAAATTTTTCCGATCCAGGCGCCTCCACCCACAACTGGAACATGCTGGGGTCAGGCACGGTGACGGGCTCCTATTACGACCCAAACTTCTTGAACTTTACAGTACAGCCTTATTACAACCGCAATCAGAACAGCTCAACGGCGCAGTCGATTTTCAACGATTCCGGGGTCACAGCGAGCGCGAATCTTTTCGGCGGCAGCCATTTCCCGGGCTATGTCGGCTATGGGAAGACCTTCAACAATACCGGGGAGTTCGGCGTCCCGGGCATTACTGGCCTCACGACCCGTGGATCGGGGCAGACATTAGCCATCGGCTGGAGCGAGTTTCTTCCCGAGGTGCCGAGCCTGACGGCGACCTTCACGAACACCAGCGATCAGATGTCGCTGCTGGGAGCCGACGGCGATATCCATGCCCGGACCCGGCTCTTCAATCTGAATTCCAATTACCGTTTTCACCGCTTCGAAATCCAGGGTTATTACAACCACCAGTCGCTCGGTCTCGACACGCCGGAATTTGTCGGCAATGCAAGCACGGTTTCGAATTCGTCTTCCAACACGTACGGCGTAATGGTGTCGCACCCGATTCCCATGTCTGGGTCCGTTTCCGGGACGTGGAGCCGCACGAGCTACGTCAACGAGGGGGAGTCGGCGCGCAACAGCGGCAACACCATGACGACGACCGCGCTGGCGGCTGTTAGCCCGACCGACAAGCTAAACCTCTCCGGAGAGATTCGTTACACGGACAATCTGATCGGCGACTTAGAGCAGAAACTGATCAACGGTGGCGGAGGAACGGTACCCATTCTCCTGCCCGGCGGAGGCAAGTCGCATTCGTTCGGCACCAGCGCATTCGCCAACTACGCCCTTGGCAAGGGCTTCATGCTGCATGGCCGGATCAGCCGTCAGTCCCAGTACTTTGCCGGGCAGACTCATGACCTCATGCAGTATGGTGGGACGGTTTCTTATAACTACTCCAAGCCCTTGTTCGGGATGCTGTATTTTTCTTTCGGAATGGTTGATAACGCGCAGGAGACTGGCAACAGTGGCCTGGCGTTCACCGGCAATGTCGGCATCCAGAAGCGCTTCGGTCGGTGGGAGACGTCGGCGGATTTCTCTTACGCGCAGAACGTGCAGACCCTGATTAACATTTATACGACGAACTCGATCAGCTATGGCGGGTATCTTCGCCGCAAGACAAGCGACCGCTCTTACTGGAGTGTTACATACCGCGGATCCAAGAGCGGGTTGCTGCAGGACAAAGGTTCCCACAGCCATTCGAATATGTATTCCAGCACCTTCGGTTGGCACCGTTACACGTTCACGGGCAATTACACGAAATCGGACGGTCGGACATTCCTGACCCCGACTGGGTTCGTGAATCCTTCGCCCCTGCCGGGTATTATCGACGAGAATCTCATCCTGTTTAACGGCAACGCGTATAGTCTCGGGGCGGGAGCGTCTCCTTTGCGCCGAATGAGTGTGACCTTCAACTTCACGCGGGCGCACAGTGACATGCTGTCAAGCACGTTGAACTCTCTCAATGACACCGACCGCTACTACAGTCGCCTGGATTACAATCTCCGGAAACTGGTATTGCGCGCTGGGTTCTCGCGTGCGTACCAGAGTATCAGCGGGACGGCTACACCGCCGACGACGGTGAATTCGTACTTCATTGGCATATCAAGATGGTTCGACGTATTTTGAGACGCGCCGGGGCGGCACGGAAGGCTTGTGTGAGTCTCGGCTGCCTGATCTTGTTGCTGACGGCGCCGGCATGGACAGCCACCAAGCGTCACAAAGTCGCGCCCCAAACGCCCCCGCCCGATCTTCTTCTCGAAGGCGGACGCAAGCTCAGCTTCCAACGCGCTTTCAGTTCTGAACGCGACACGCGGGGCAAGCAGAACGTGTGGAGCAAGCTGCTGAACGGGATTGCCGGCGAGCCAGATTACAAACAGATGGTGCGGCCCTACAGCGTGGCCGTGGACTCGCGCGGGCGAGTGATCGTGACCGATCCGGGCCTGGGCGGCGTGCATATCTTCGACGCCGCGCAGCACAAGTACAAGTTCCTCGAACGGCAGGACAAATCCAAAGACAACCTGTTCGAGCCGCAGTGCGTGGCGGTGGATGCGAAAGACAACATCTACGTCACGGACTCGCGCAGCGGGAAGGTCTTCGTGTTCGACGCGAACGGCAAGTACCAGGGCGCGTTGGGGAGCCTGAAGGGCGGCGAAGGATACTTCAAACGGCCGACCGGGATTGCGATCGACGATGCGACACAACATATTTATGTCACCGACACGCTGCGGGACCGCGTGTTCGTGCTCGACAGCAAGGGCCAGGTGTTGCGCACCATCGGCAAGCACGGAAGCGGGGACGGCGAGTTTAACTTCCCGACCGAGCTGCGGCTGAGAAACGGACTGCTGGCCGTCGTGGACGCGATGAACTTCCGCGTGCAGATCTTCGACGCGCAGGACAAGCTGGTTGGAAAGATTGGACGCGTGGGCGATTCCATGGGCCAGGTGTACCGGCCGAAAGGCATCGCCATTGATTCCGAGGATCACATCTACCTGGCCGAAGGCCTGTGGGGAATTGTGCAGGTGTTCGACCGCGAAGGCCAGTTGCTTTACACGTTCGGTCAGCGCGGGACGCGGCTGGGAGATTTCCAGCTTCCCGCGGGACTTTACATTGACAGCAATGATGCGGTCTACGTCGTGGACTCGTATAACCGGCGCGTGCAGGTGTTTCAGTATCACGGGCTGCGGGCGAAGGCGGAAGGAGTCCAGCCGTGAAGCGAGTCTGCATGCTGTACGTGCTGTGGTTCGCGGCCATGACATTCGCGCAGTCCGGGGATGTATTGGGCGTGCATGACTTGTCGACCACGGCGTCGCCAGTGAGAGGCGCGATGTCGTCAGCCTGTCTTTATTGCCATGCGCCCCATTCCGGGGGCAGCAAGGCCCTCTGGAATCAAACGCTTTCCACGAAGAACTACACGCAGTTCTACACGAGCGACACGGCACAGAACGCCGAGGAGCAGCCGACCATCGATGACCGCAGCACGCTGTGCCTGAGCTGTCACGATGGCACAGTGGCGCCGGGACAGATGATTGCCTACGGCGCGACCACCATGTCGCAACCGATGTCGACCGGATTGATGCAGCGGCTGGATTCGTCGCACCCGTTCAGCCTGAAGCTTCCCTTGAAGGACGCGGCCAGCTTGGTGGAAGGATTGGTGGTGAGCGGGACGACCGCAGACACGACCAAGTCGGTAAAGCTGATCAACGGGAACGTCGAGTGCAGCAGTTGTCACGATGCGCACAACCAGACGATCGATAAGAAGTCGCCGAATTTTCTGGTGCGCGATGCAGCCAACAGCGCCTTGTGCCTGTCGTGCCACACCACGACGCCACGAACGGTGAACTCGATCAACAATCCGCTGGCGCGCTGGACCACGAGCGTGCACGCCACCTCGGCGGCGCTGGTGAACCCGGTCTCTGGGCTGGGCGGCTACTCGTCGCTGTCGGAGTTCGGCTGCCAGTCGTGCCATTCGATGCACAATGCCGGCGGCGCGGCTGGGTTGCTGCACAACCCGACTCCTGCACTGCCCAACGTCGACAACACGAGCCAGGGTTGCGTGACCTGCCACAACGGAAGCAACGCGATGTTGCAGCCGATTTTGAACGTGTTCGGGGAATACGACGCGCCCAAAAAGGGACATCCCTACTCGAACGTCAGCAACCTGCACACGGCCACCGAAGCCGCCGTCCTGAACCAGAATCGCCATGCAACCTGTGTGGACTGCCACAACGGACACGCCGCGCAGGCGACAGTTGGCTTCGGCTTGCCGCCGGCGATCCGCAATTCACAGATCGGCGTTGACGGGGTGAGCGCGGTCGATGGGACCACAGCGATCCGGCCCGCCATCAACCAGTATGAGATCTGCCTGCGTTGCCATGGAACGAGCACGGGCAAGGGAACAACCTCGATCGACTACGGTCCGCTGCCACGGCGCACGGTGGCGCCCCCGGACCCGCTGAACATTCTGCCGGATTTTGCGCTCACGGCAAGGTCCGCGCATCCGCTGATGCGCGATCGGAACAGCCCGTATCCGCAGCCAAGTTTGCGGCCGAGCATGTTGAGTCTGGATGGCGCGACCGCGGCCAGAGCCATGGGCGTGCGGATCTTCTGCAGCGATTGCCACAACAGCGACGACAACCGCGAATTTGGTGGAACCGGGCCCAATGGGCCGCACGGATCGAAGTTCAATCACATCCTGGAGCGGCGGTATGAAATCTCCACGGCTACGACTCCGGGAACCAGCCTGTTGAATACCTATCCGAATCCCGACCTGAGCGTGAATGGACCGTACTCGTTGTGCGCGAAGTGCCACGATCTCTCGATCGTGCTGTCATTGGCTCCGCACAGCAAGCATGTGGGCGAGATTGGCGCGTCGTGTTCCGTCTGCCATTCCGCTCATGGAGTCCTGGGCGCGAACGGGGCAATGTCGGGCGAACGGATGGTCAATTTTGATCTCAACGTAGTTGCGCTTAACGGTGCGTCCCCCATCGGTTTCAACCGGGCGACCGGAAGCTGCACGCTGAGTTGCCACGGACATTCTCACAACTAAGAATCTTCTTCGTAGCTGACAAACAGCGCTTCACATTTGAGGCCGGACTTCGCGTCGGGTAGTATGCAACAGCCATGCAGGGAATTTTGCGCGCTCGATTACGCGATCCACTCTTCTTGTTGTGTGTGGTGGCCGGACTGATTGCATTTGTGGTGCAATCGGGCGATCTCGATTCCGTGGACACCGCGCGCCGGCTGCAGACGACACATTCCTTCTGGACTGCTGCGCCCCCGGTGCTCCCGGGGGATTATCCAGACTTCGGTCTTCGCGGGCGCGATGGGCGAATCTACGCGTGGTACGGGATGGGTCAGTCGCTGTTGATTCTGCCGGCGGATGTGGCCGGCACGTTCATCGAGAAACTCGCTGTCTTCGGTGAATACAACGGGAACGATCCCAGCGTACGTAACATGATCGTTGCTTATTCCACGAACATCTTGGTCAATGTTCTGACGGCGCTGGTCTGCTTTCGCTTGCTGACGCTGCTGAAGTTCACTCAGACGCAGGCAGTCGCGGGCGTGCTGGCTCTCCTGGTGTGCACGACGCACCTGCATTACACGCAGAACATGATGGAGAACAATTACATCCTGCTGCTGACGCTGGCGGGGTTTGCGTTCCAGTATGAGTGGCTGCTCACGGGAAGCCGTCTGGCTTTGGCGATCGGATCAGCGGCGTTGGGGCTCAACTTGCTAACGCGGCTGACTACCGGGTTGGATCTGATGGCTGGCGGGATGTTTTTGCTGCTCGCAGCCTGGTGGGCGGATGACCTGCGCGAGGGATTGCGGAGCCGGCTGTGGGTATACGCCAGCACCGCATTCCCAATCTACGCCCTGTTTCTGCTGATTGACCGGCTTTATCAGTATTACCGGTTCGGATCATTCTTCAATACTTACGTCACGGTCTTTGCCCAGCAGGCGCGAGAGTTGAACCCGTCGTTGCCGGCAAAGTATCCATTCGAAGGTTCGTTCCATGTCGGATTCATGGGCGCGCTGTTTGCCCCGGAGAAGTCAATTTTTCTTTTCGACCCGCTACTAATTCTGACGTTGGTCGTGGTGGCGATGGGTTGGAGGAAGTTTAGTCCGGCGATCAAGGCGTATCTGATAAGCACATTTCTGTTATTGATGATCTACGTCTGCTTTTATGCGCGTTATACGGTTTGGAGCGGCGATTCGGCGTGGGGCGACCGATACGTGTCGAGCGCGGCGCAGTTGGCGGCGTTCGTGTCGGTGCCGATTCTGTTGCGGTATCGGGAGCAGCTGGGGAAGGCAGTATGGAGAGTGGGCTGGGGAGTGATTGCGATTGCGACTGCGGTTCAGTTAGCTTCGGTAACGTTCTGGCTTTCGCTGGAACTCTACCAGATGACTTCGTTGGGACATCCGACGTTTGTTGTCTGGCTGCGCTTCAAAAATATTGTGGCCTTCGCGCTCGGCAAGAGGGAGGCATGGGGACTGACCAACGAGGACATGCTGACTGATCCCTGGGATTATGTGCACATCACGACCTGGAACTTCCTGCCTTTTGTGCTGCGCAGGGTTGGAGTGGCTCCGCTGTGGGTGGTGAGGGTTGCGTTTGCCGTTTGGGGAGCAGGGTTGGCCGCGACCTGCTGGGTCTTGTGGTTCTTGAAGAAGACACTGGAAGAGGGCGTCGCGGAAGTTCCGGCGCTAGCTCCTTCGTCCAGTGGGAGCACAGCAGATTTTCAGTGACGTTCGGGAGATGCCCTTGCTGTGCGGGTCCTCGAGTGAACGCCCGTCTAGTTGGATAAGTCTCTTGCTTGCGTTCCAGGCTTAATGCCGGAATGCTTCTTCACTTGCGCCATCAGCTCGACAACTTTGGATTTTCCTTCGTAGTTCGGATTGGTGTCGAGCAGCCGTTGCCACGTTGTCAAGGCACCCTTAATATCCATTTTCCCCTGCCACTGCACGACCCCAAGATTGAAGAGAGCGTTGGGCTTGTTGGGCTCATCGGCCAGAGCGCGATTGAATTCCGAAATAGCCGTATCGGCGCTGCCCGTATACCAGTAGGCGGTGGCCATGTCGGTGCGGACCGACGCGTCGGCAGGCTGTACTTTGAGGGCGCGCTGGTAGTAGTCGATGGCGACGGGGTATTGCTGCGCGTCGTAGTAAACGTTGCCGACTTTGGCCAACAGCTCGGGATTGGCTGGATCTTGTTGCAATGCGTTGAGCAGCGGCGAGGCTTGCTTGTCAGCCATGTGCCGGAGTTGTTCCGGAGTCGGCTGTCCCGGCGCGCCAGTTTCTTGTGAAGAAGCCGCGGAGGCCGTTCCAGCCGGACGTGCGGAGGATTGCGACCCGCGAATGAACCATCCGCCGGCGAGGCCGATCACGAGGCATAGAACAGAGAGCGCATAGGCTTGGAAACTGGTCCAGTCGTTGGTAGCTTTCTTGACGTTCGGCATTTTCTTGTAACTCCTCAAAATTCTTGACTGTCTGTCATGAGATCGTCAGAGCCCTTTGCCTTGGGCTTCGGCAATCATGTGCTCCACGATCGGCTTCTTATCGAGGTTGGGATTGGTTTTGAGCAATTCCTTCCACGCGGCGATCGCGCCAGACGCGTCCTTTTTTCCCTTCCATCGAATCATGCCCAGGTTGAAGAGCGAATTGGCATCATGCGGCTTCAGTTTGAGAGCGGATTTGAGCGCGGCAAGCGCGCCATCGATGTTGCCGTCGTAATACAGGCATGAGGCCATCTCGGTCTGGGCGACGATATTCTTCGGGTCAACTTGGAGAACTTGCTCGAAGTACGCGGTTGCGTCCTTGAATTGGTGAGCAGACTTATAGAAGTACGCGACTTGCAGGAGCAATTCTTTGTTTTTTGGGTCCGTTCTCAGCTGAGCAAGTAAGGGATCAACCTTCTTATCAGCCATTGCCTTCATCTGCTCGAGGCTGGGCATTGGCATCGTCGCGGACGCGGGAACCTGGGGATGCGATGGGCCAACCGCGGAACTGGCCGCTGCCGGGTGCGATTCCGATCCCCGCAGGAGGTAGCCGATGGCGAGTCCAAGCAGCAAGCAAACCGTCGCCATTCCATACACAACCTTGGGGCGCCAGAACTCATCATGAACCGGTAAAGCCGCTGGATCTTGGGGCATGCGCGTATGACTCCGAATTTCAACCTCTGCCTACCGAGGTTGTAACGCATGCGCGTTGCCAAAATGGTTCACGATTCGGTGTCGGATGGGGTGTATTTTCAGTTACTTACGATGGAGCCGATGGCGCTGCCGCCAGATTTGTGGGCCTGATCGCGGCTTTCTCCACAGGCTGAGGGGCATTTCGCGCTCCGGTGATCCGTCGGCGTGGGCAGGCCAGAGGCGGGGTGACAGTCCGGTGGAGTTACCTCGGTTTGGCGGCGCACGGAAGGCGGAAGCTCTTCGTGCCGATATCCCAGGTGTGCGACACAACATCGCTGGTCTTCTGTTGATTCCTTTATTTTCATTGACTGGGTGGTGTGCAGAGCCCGGCACCGTGATTCAGAAGCGCGTCAGCGAAGTTCAGCTCACGTTGGTGGCGATCGATCAGAATGATCGTCCGTTGACAAATCTTTCCCCCACCGACATCACCGTGTTGGAGGATGGGCAGCCGGTGCCGCGTTTTGAACTGCGCACGGGCGCCGATCTTGGGTTGCGGGTGGCGATCGTGATCGATCTGAGCGATTCAACGCGGCGCTCCTGGACAACCGTGCGTGCGGCTCTTACCCGGTCAATGCGCGAAGTGATCAGGCCGGACGACGAGTTGTTGGTCTTGACGTTCAATAGTTCCATCGAGTTGGAGCGCCGGGTGGCGCATCCGGCAGATCTCGAAGGCGTGCTCGGCGATCCCGGCAGCGGCGGATTGACTGCACTTTATGACGCGATCTACCAGGCATGCGGGCGACCGGTGTTTGCGGTCGATGGCAAGCCACACCGATCGGCCCTGATTTTGTTTTCCGATGGCGAAGACGATTTGAGCCTGCATGGAATGGGGGACGCGATCGCCCGGGCGGAGCGGGCCGGAGTCGCGATTTACACGATCACGACGCACAATCCGAAGAAGAAGACTAACGGGGATGCGGTATTGCACAATCTGGCAGAGACAACGGGCGGACGGGATTTCATCGTGAAAGATCAGGCTCAGCTCGAGAGTGCCCTGTCGGAGATCGATGGGGAACTGCGGAATTCGTATCTGCTGTACTACCGCGCGTCGGAGCAGCCGGGCGCGCGGACTTTTCGAAGAGTGCACGTGATTCCCTCTGCAGGTGGCGGGGCACGTGTGCGATCGCGAGCCGGGTATTTCACGGCTCCGTAGCATCAGGCTGTAGAGGCATGTGGCTGTTTTCTAAGTAAGAGTGCCTGAAGCGAAGCGGTCCCCTGGCACCGCGCCTACCGCCCTGGCACTATTTCCGCTCTGGGAAAATTACCAAAGTTATTTCCATTCGCGGGTGCATGGGCAGAGTAAGCCTCGTCTTGTTCCGATGTATGACTCAGCCGGAGTTGCATATGATCACGACTGTGGAGTCGGGACGACAAAGACCTAAGTCCATTCGTTACTTGGCGTTGGCCCCGAGCGACTACCACCATGCCATGGTGCACAATTTCCTGGTGGGATGTGGCGACGAGGTCGCGCCGCAGGTCGAGGAGGCGACCAGTTATCAGGATCTGCTGCGGAAGATCGATCAGCAGTCGTACGACCTTGTCTTGATTGCGCGTGGTGCCTTAGGCCCGCCAGGGTACATAGCGTTCGAGGAGCTGAACAGGCACAGCAATAAGACGCCGCTGCTGTTTCTTCCAGAAAGCCCAGTGGAACCGATCGCTCCGGCAACGATTTCAAAAGAAGAAGGAAAGCCAGGTTTCGTCGGATCAGGCGGTGACTGGGTAAGCCGTGGCATGCGAAATGCCGCACTATTTGCCAGCGCGCAGCAGCGTGGACGGGACGCAGAAGAGAGGTTGCGAACGCTTTATCGGGCGATCGAGCAAGCGGCGGACCTGGTTGTCATCACCGACAGCACGGGAACAATTCAATATGTGAATCCCGCATTCGAGAAGCTGACGGGTTATTCGCGGATAGAAGCGGTTGGGCAGACCCCGCGGATTCTGAAATCCGGGGAACAGAGCGTGGAGCTGTACCGCGACCTTTGGCGCACGATTTGCGCGGGCGAGATTTACCGAGGCGTGCTGGTGAACCGGAAGAAGAACGGCGAGTCATTCATTGTAGAGAAGATCATAACGCCCGTGCGCAATGCCGATGGGCAGATCGCACACTTTATTTCCAACGATCGAGATGTCAGCGAGCGGAGGCGGCTGGAGTCGGCGCTATTTCAAGCGCAGAAAATGGATGCGATCGGACAACTTGCCGGTGGCGTGGCCCACGACTTCAACAATCTCTTAATGGTGATCAGCAGCTACGTGGAACTGATGCAAGCTTCAATTGGTCCGGAACACCGGCTGCATCGTAACGTGCAGGAAGTGCTGAGCGCATCTCGACGAGCAGCGGATTTGACCCGCCAACTTCTGGCCTTCGGGCGAAAGCAGATGCAAACCCTGCAGGTGCTCGACCTCAATGGAATCTTACGGGACATCTCGCGAATGCTGCCCCGTTTGATTGGCGAGGATGTGCAACTGGTGATTTCTCCCCAGGCGGAACTGGGGCGAGTGAAACTGTATCCTGTCCAAATCGAACAGGTCATCATGAACCTGGCTGCGAATGCGCGGGATGCGATGCCGCAAGGCGGCAAGCTTACGATGACCGCCCGGAATGTGGACCTCGATAGTAGCTATGTCCAGACTCATCCGGTGGTTCCGGCGGGACGGTACGTGTTGCTGGAAGTTGAGGACAGCGGAGAAGGCATCGATCCACTGCATCTTCCTCATATTTTCGAACCGTTCTACACGACCAAGGAAAGTGGCAAGGGGACGGGGCTGGGGCTGGCGACGGTGTACGGGATCGTGAAGCAGAGCGGCGGATTTATCTGGGTTTACAGTGAACTGGGGATGGGTACGACCTTTAAGATTTATTTTCCACGAGTCGAAGCGAAGGTACGCAAACCGTTTGAACTTGATAATGCCCTCGATCCATCCAAATTGCGCGGGTCGGAGACGGTGCTTCTGGTGGAAGATGAGAACGCGGTTCGGCACCCGCCGGTCGAATTCCTGAGGCAGTGCGGGTATACCGTGATTGAAGCGCAGGACGGTCTGCAAGCGATCGACGTGGCCCACAAGCACCACGGCACGATTGATTTGATGGTTACCGACGTCGTTATGCCGGGGATGAGCGGCGGCCAACTGGCTGAACTGCTGGCAGAAAAATATACCGAAATGAAAGTATTGTTCGTGTCCGGCTACTCTGAGCAAGTGGTGTTGCGGCATAACATCGTCGACCTGCACACCAATTTCCTGCAGAAGCCCTTTACGCTGAAATCCCTGGCTGCGAAAGTCCGGGAGGTTCTCGATGCGGCCAGGGCAGCGGCGGCCGTCGCCGGGCATTAAATTCTGTTCAGGTTGATTGCGTGTTTCCGTGCCCCGTATAATCGGGCCTTCTGCGGAACCTTGCATGAGCCTGTCGGTAGCCGCGCGCGACCCGAAACCCGGTCAAGGTACTCATCCCGCGGAAGCCGTTCCTTTTTTGCTGGCCAGCTCCCGCTCTTATCTGATCCTCTGCCTTCTTTGGGGGATGATTTACTTCGCCGGCATGTTCACGCCCGCCCTGCTCGATGACGTAGACACCATTCACGCCGAAGCCGCCCGCGAGATGCTGGTTCGCCATGACTGGGTGACGATGTACACCAACGGTGTCCGCTATCTCGAGAAGGCTCCGCTGATGTACTGGTCCCTGGCGACCAGCTACACCATGTTCGGTATCAGTGACTGGAGCACGCGCCTGCCCTTGATGCTGGGCGTGCTCGCACTGCTGCTGGCAACCTACAAGCTGGGTCGTTATGCATATGGTGAGTTAGGCGGGCTGTACGCCGGCATTGTGCTGGCGACGTCGATCGGCCCATACATTTTTACGCGGTTTCTTATTCCGGATGTGTTGGTCGGCCTGTGGTTGACCATCGGGTACTACTTCTTTCTGCGGTCGCTGGAGGAAAAAATTCCGTCGCGGAAGACGTGCTGGGGCTATGCGGTGGTGTGCGCGCTGAATGTGCTAACCAAGGGACTGATCGGGCTAGTCTTCCCGCTCGGAGCGATCGGGTTGTATTTGATCCTGACTGGCAATCTCCGCCACCTGCTCAAGCTTCGGATAGTTTCCAGCACGATCCTATTTCTGGCGGTGGCGGCACCGTGGCACATCCTTGCGGCTTTGCGAAATCCGACCCAGGGAACGGTACGCGGTTTCCTTTGGTTTTACTTCGTCAACGAACACCTGATGCGCTTCCTGAACAAACGCGTACCGGCAGGATATGACACGGTTCCCCTCTTCATCTTTTGGGGATTGCTGCTCGCTTGGCTGCTGCCCTGGGCGACGTTTCTGCCCCAGGCGCTGCGTGATGTGCCGCTCCGGCTGCAGAAACTGCGTGGAAATCTAAGCCGGACGCAAAGCGCCAACTTGCTGTTCTTTCTTTGGGCGCTGGTGATTGTCGGGTTCTTCAGCTTCTCCACTCGCCAGGAGTACTACACGATTCCTGGGTTGCCTGGGATGGCGTTGCTGGTTGGCGGGTGGCTCGCGCGCGAGACTCATTCTCAGGAAACAGATGAGATTCGTCGGGCAGGGAGGATATCGTCGACCGTTCTGTTCGTTTTCGGACTCACTGCGTTCGCGGCGGGCATGTACTTGCTTTCGGTATCGCACTTGCCGTCCCCGGGAGCCGACCTGGCGGAGCAGTTGAAGAAGAATCCTCAGGACTACGATCTATCGCTAGGGCATGTGCTTGACCTGACACCCCGAGCGTTGGGCGCGTTTCGCGGACCCCTGTTGGGTGCCTCGCTCGCGTTCTTACTGGGTACGGGGCTGAATTGGATCTTGCGGCGGCGCGGGCGGCCGGTGCAAGGCAATATGGCTCTGGCCATCATGATGGTGGGACTGTTTGCATGTGTGCATTCTTCCTTTAGCACGTTCTCGCCGATCCTGTCCTCGTATAAGCTGGCGGTAGCGATACGGCAGAACTACCGACCGGGTGACATGATTGTGGTGGATGGTCAATATCACCAGGCGTCGACTTTGAACTTCTATACCGGATATCCGCTTCGCGTTCTGCACGAGCCTGGCGGTAACCTTTGGTATGGCTCGAAGTTCCCGGATGCGCCGCACGTGTTCGAAACGCCGGAGTCTTTTGTTGCGCTGTGGAATGGACCGCGGCGCGTTTTTGTGTGGACCGACCAGGAGGATCCGAAAGAGTTGCAAGGCCTGACTTCGTTTCTGCTGGCTCGCAATGGCGGGAAATCAATTTTCACCAACCGGCAGCCGTGATCTGAAAATTCTTCCGCTTCTTGCTACTCTCTAGCGTTCTTTTTCCCCATGAACTTGGCGATGGTGATCGGACCGACGGTGGAAATCGCACTGAAGCTTGCAATTGCTGTGGCGATCGTAGGCACGATCAGTTCCACGATCTTTCTGATCTTGACGCTGGTCGCGGCATTGCGCTATCGCAAGCTTGCTGTCAGGTGTCGGGCTGAAGCTTTGACGACGCCAATCAGTTCGCTTCCGCCGGTTACGATCCTCAAGCCCATTCACGGGATGGAGGACGAACTCGAAGAAAACTTGGCCAGCTTTTTCGAACAAGAGTATCCGGATTACGAAATCATTTTTGGAGCACGCGACACGCTGAATCCTGCCCTGGAAGTTGCCGAGCGGGTGCGGGCCCGGTACCCGAATGTGAAAAGCCGGGTTGTGTTGTCGGGTCCGCCGACCTGGCCGAACGCCAAGGTCTTCTCTTTGCAGAAGATGATTGCGGCCACGGACCGGTCGCACTTCGTGATCAGCGACAGCGATGTGCGGGTCGGGCCGGATTTCCTGCGCAACACGATTCCGCCGCTGATCGATCCAAAGGTGGGATTG
Source organism: uncultured Acidobacteriota bacterium (assembly GCA_963765755.1). Classification (GTDB taxonomy): domain Bacteria; phylum Acidobacteriota; class Terriglobia; order Terriglobales; family Acidobacteriaceae; genus Gp1-AA133. The sequence goes on from CAVXXV010000007.1 coordinate 259,088, forward strand.
GTGACCTGCATGTATCGCGGCATTCCAGCGACAGACTTCTGGTCGACCCTGGAGGCCTTGGGGTTGTCGGTGGAGATGTCGTCAGGCGTAATGGTGGCCGACATGTTGGAGGGGATGCGGTTTGCACTCGGCCCGGCAATGACGGCCAGACGGGACGCGATTGACGCGATCGGCGGAATCGCTGCAACGGCCGAGTACTATTCCGACGACTTCGAGTTGGGGAATCGAATCTGGGCGAAAGGTTACAGGGTCGTGCTTTCGCATCACATTGTGAAGAATGTGCTGACCACGCGTTCGGCGGTTCGCACCCTGGGCGATCAGCTCCGCTGGATGAAGAGCACTCGCTATTCGCGACCGGCGGGACATCTGGGCACGGGGCTCACATTCGCGATGCCATTCGGATTGCTCGGATTTGCGGCTGCCGCCGGATTGGGACATTGGGGACTTGGACTGGCCTTTCTGGGATGGGCCGCTCTCAATCGGATGATTCAGTCAGTGGTGGTAGGGTGGGGAATTGCGGGCGACCCGCGCTCCGTCTCATTCTGCTGGCTGTATCCGTTGCGCGATCTGGCGGGATTTTTTGTATGGGTCGGGAGTTACACCAGTCGCCGGTTTTATTGGCGCGGGGAGACCTACGCGTTTGGCAAGGGCGGGAGAATCGCGGCGGAACAGCGTCGCACGGAGAATCCGTCGTCGTGACTTGCCGACGCGCAATCTCATCGTCGTCGCGGTCTCGACTTGCTACGCGCCAGGGATGCGCGTCAGTTTACCGTTCTTCAAACGAAAGCGGTCCCCGCGCCAGGTAACCGTGTTGCTCGCAAAACTGGCTATCCAGATCGGCACGGCAACAGCGTCGCGAACAGGAACCAGAAGCAGAAAGCGACGCACCTGACTGTCTCGGAGAACATCCCATCCGACTGTCCACGCAACCAGAAATCGCAAAACCAGAGCAAAAAAGAGCAGGCCCCAAGCTCGAGGAGTTCCAAAGGACGTCAAAACTGCGAGCAGCGCCCATTGCCATCCGAAGGTAAAGAGCAAGCCAAGATAGCCGCCGGGGCGGGCATCGCGCACGCCTCGCGCCCAGCGCAATTGGTGCTCAGCGAATTCTGGCAGAGTGTAGGCCGGCAGGAAGGTGTCGACGATCTCTTCAGAGATGACGACTTCCCGCCCGAGGGCTACGATTCGTTTGCCGAGTTCATAATCGTCGGCGAGATAGTCGACGAAAGATTCGAATCCTCCGATGGCTGCGAGATCGCTGCGGCGGAAGGCCATGGTGGATCCCAGCGCGAAACGCATGCCGCCTTCGAGGCGCCGCGCTACCAGGACGCCGGCCATAAAGTCCGTGCTGATACCGAGAGATTCGAGTTTCGAACCCAGAGTCTTGCCGGCGACACCACGATACAGGCAGGTGACCACTCCAACCTGCTCCTTCTCGAGGGGCGCAGTGATTCGTTGCAGGTAGTCGGGTGCGACGCGGATGTCGCTATCGCTCACGACCAGGCAGTCATACCGGGCGACTTTCAGCATTTGCGCGAGATTGCTGACCTTGGTGTTTGCCCCCAGTTGCTGCGGGCAGACGACCAACTGGATGGCACGATGGGGGAATTCCTGGCGCAGCCGTTCCACGGCATGCAGGGCGGGATCTGCGGGATCGCTCACTCCGAAAATCAGTTCGTACTCCGAATAATCCTGCAGGCAGTGACTGCGGAAGCTCTCGTAGATCTCGGGGTCTTCGCCTTTGAGCGGCTTCAGGATGGAAACCGGGGGCAGATGCCCGGGAGTATGCACGTTCTTTGAAATGGACTGAAGAAACGCTCGCGCGCTCCACAGACATGCGAAGTAGTATCCGATACCGGCGAGAGCGACTGCAGCGATTACGAACTGTGCTAGTGTGGCCAAGGTGACGGTCACGCGGCTTCCGAAAGCAGGATACTAGTCTCGATGCCGGCCGTATCGTGAGGGAACCATCGCATATAATGGATGGGTTGGCAGCCGGACCGGACGGTCGCTCTCCGCAAGGAGGGAGGAAAGTCCGAACTCCGCAGAGCAGTGTGCCGGATAACGTCCGGGAGTCCGGGTTCAAGCCCGGTCGACGGAAAGTGCCACAGAAAATATACCGCCTCGTCGTCGCTGTGAGCCTGGTTGGCAAAGGCCAGACTCAGAGCGACGGCGAGGTAAGGGTGAAAAGGTGCGGTAAGAGCGCACCGCCGCTGTAGTAATGCAGCGGGCAAGGCAAACCCCACACGGAGCAAGACCAAATAGGGAGGAAGCCCGGCTTCGGCCGGAGCACGTGCCGGCTCGGTGCGTCAAACCTCCGGGTAGGTCGCTAGAGCCGCGTAGCAATGCGCGGCCCAGAGGAATGGCCGTCCCGCCGCAAGGCGGACAGAATTCGGCTTACAGGTCCGGCTGCCACAAACATTGGACTTACACGGTGCGTTCCCAGCGAGTGCGCCGTTTTTTCTGCCACTCATGACCTTGGCTCCTGCACAGGTCCTGTTGAATGTCTACCACCACTGTCCTCACGAATCAGCACTGCGTTCCGCAAGCTCTTCTGCTGGGCTTGAGGTGAACAACCTGATATGAATCAGGCAATGACTCCCGAGCGCTGGCAGCAAGTGAAGGGTGTATTGCAGCAGGTGCTCGAGATTCCTCCGCCGCATAGAGCTGCTTTCCTGAGCCAGGCATGCGACGGCGACGAATCCCTGCGCCTTGAAGTCGAATCGCTGTTGATGAATGAGGAAGCGGGTGCGGAAGGGTTTCTGGAAACACCGCTATGGACCAGCGCGGTGTTTGAGGCTGCCTTGTCGGACTCCTGGGTTGGGCGGCGAATTGGAGCTTATGAAATCGTCGATTTGATGGGCGAGGGCGGGATGGGGTCGGTGTATCGGGGCGTCCGCGCCGACAAGCAGTATGAAAAGCAGGTTGCGATCAAAGTGGTGCGTCAAGGGTTGGGTACTGCATTTGCTCTTGCCCAGTTCCGAGCCGAGCGACAAATCCTGGCCAACCTCGATCACCCTTACATCGCGCGCCTGCTGGACGGAGGGACGACCGATACCGGACTTCCTTATCTGGTGATGGAGTTGGTAGAGGGCGAGCCGATTGACCAATATTGCAATTCCCGCAAGCTGTCGATTGACGATCGGCTCCGATTGTTCTTGAGGGTTTGCTCCGGAGTGCAATATGCGCACCAGCACCTGGTAATCCACCGCGACCTGAAGCCTGGAAACATTTTTGTGACAGCCGGCGGTACGCCCAAGTTGCTGGACTTTGGGATTGCCAAGATTCTCGATCCGGGAACGCCGGGAGCAGCCGAGCCGACTCTGAACATGATGCGGATGCTGACGCCGGAGTACGCGAGTCCGGAACAGGTTCGCGGTGAAGTCGTAACCACGGCAAGCGATGTGTATTCGCTGGGCGTGGTTTTGTTTCGCCTGCTAACCGGACAACATCCTTTCCGCAGCCAGGCCCAGTCCCCGGATGAGATTCTGCGGGCTACCCGAGACACGGAACCGCCCAGGCCAAGTACCGCGGCTCGTTGGGAGCAGACTGCCCAGACAGCCGGAGCCGGGCAGGAGGGCAGAACCTTTGAGGCCGCAAACGAGGACTCCCCGGAGAAGCTCAGCAAACGTCTCCGGGGAGACCTCGACAACATCGCTCTGATGGCGCTGCGTAAGGAACCTCAGCGGCGCTATGCTTCCGCGGAACATTTTGCGGAAGACATTCGTCGCCATCTGGGAAGTCTGCCCGTTCGGGCACGCGCGGATACGTTTCGCTACCGCGCTTCAAAATTCATTGTTCGCCACAGGAAGGGGGTCTTAGTGGCGGCGGGAGTGGCCGCCGTCCTCGTCGCCCTGATGGTCGGGATCGCGTGGGAAGGGCACATCGCGCGAGTGCAGCGGATGAAAGCGGAACGAAGATTCCAGGACGTTCGCGAGCTGGCGAACTCGCTGATCTTCGACGTGCACGACTCAATTCAGGATCTGCCGGGAGCGACCGCGGCGCGAAAACTGATTGTTGACAAGGGGCTTCACTACCTGGACAGCCTGGAACAGGAATCCCAAGGCGACGCATCATTGAGACTGGAACTCGCCGCGGCGTACAAGCGCATCGGGGACGTACAGGGGAACGAGTTCTTCGCGAATCTGGGGGACACGAGCAGTGCGCTAAAGAGCTACCAAAAAGCACTGGCGATCCGGAAGAGCCTGTGGTCGCAAAGCAGCCAGGACGTGAACGGAGCGCTCGCTCTGGCAGAGCTTTATCGCCTGATCTCCCAGACTCAGCAGGCCGAGGGAGGCCTATCGGCCGCCCTCGAAAGCAGCCAGGCTGCAGTCAAGCTGATGGAGCCGATCGACGCCGCTCATCCCAACGATCCAAAAGTTGCTTATGAGCTTCTGGGTGACTACCAGTCGGTCGCGAACATTCTCGGAGGCGACATCAGCCTGTCGAACATGGGAGACAACGAGGGAGCGCTGGTATACCGACATAAACAACTCGAGGCCGCCGAACGATTGGCCAATCTCGAAAGTGGGACTCCCAGGGGCATGGGCAACCTTGCCATTGCCATTAGCACCATGGGCGATCAGTTGCTGCAGGCAGGACATGCGAGCGAGGCGCTACAGAACTACTTGCGCGCACAGCCCCTCTTCCAGGATGTTGCCTATCACTCCAACAAGGGTCCTCGCGGAAAATATCTGTTGGGTCTCTTGTATGAGCGCATCACCCTGGTTCAATTGTTCAAGGGAGACATCCCAGCCGCCATGGCCGCAGCCAATGCGGCTTTAAGGCTTTCGACGGAGCTTGCCACAACGGATCCGCGCGATGCGCAATCGGGAGTCACGCGAATCGAAGACTACAAACTTGTCGCCGATCTCGAGTCTCGAACCGGGCGTGACCGTGACGCCTCCACCCACATGGAGAAAGCCTTTGCGCTGATGCCAAAGCTCGTCGCGCAGAGTCCAAACGATACCGAAGTGCAAGCTATGAAAGCGGATCTCAACACCACGGCGGGCGACATCGCCAGCAGGAAGCAAGACTACCAGCGCGCCTTGAAATATTACGAGACCTCGATCGGTGTCCTGTCGGTGGTGGCGTCGTCGAACGCAAAGAACGGCGGAGCCGGACAGCGGCTTGGCGCGACGCTTAACAGCGCCGGACGGGCTCAGTGGGGACTTCACAATCTGGAAGCTGCCGAGGCTAGTTTCCAGAAGGCCGTGAGCCTGGTGAATGAAGCCATAAAAGCAAGCCATCCCAACATGCAAGCCCTGTACACCCTCGCTGACGCCTACACCGGACTCGGCGACGTGGAAGCAAGCCGGGCGTCCGATCCACGGTTCAAGCGCGACGTTAGGGTCCAGCACTGGCAACAATCCGCGACCAGCTACAGGAAGAGCGCTGAGCTGTGGCAGCGCGTGCCGGAGGTAGGCCGCGTGAGTCCGGACGCGTTTGATTGCGTTTCCCCCACTGCGGTCGCGCGGCGACTTTCTCAGGCCGAAGCAAACATCCAGAAGCTCTCAGCCAAGACGCCGTGATTCAGGCGCGCATTCGTTGGATCTCGGGCTCATCGTTTGTAGGAACGTCATCGTCGCTCTGCGTGCCGGCCACCTCTTTGTAAATCCTAAGTATCTGCCGTGCGGATTGATCCCAGGAAAAGTGTTTTGCGCGTTCGTATCCTCGCAGCTTCAACTTTTCCCGCAAGGCTTGGTCGACCAGCACACGGTGCGTGGCGCGCATGATTTCGAAAACGTTCTCGGGGTTCACCAACACGGCGGCGTTCCCGACCACCTCGGGAAGCGACGACATGTTCGAGGTGACAACTGGAGTGCCGTGCGCCATGGCCTCGAGCGGAGGCAGGCCGAAGCCTTCATAGAGCGATGGAAATATGAAGGCCACCGCCAGATCGTAAAAGATCCGCAGAATGTCGATCGGCACGAATCCGAAAAAGCGGACGTCGTTGTGAACGCCGCTGCGGATCACGGTGCGCCGGAGATCAGGATGGCTGGAGAGATCGTCTCCGATAATGATCAGCTTCAAATCCGGGAGGCGGCCTTCCTTCTCCAGTTCTCCGCGCAGGGCAGAGAAGGCTTCGATGATGCGGACCAGATTCTTATGAGGGCTGATGCGTCCTGCGTACAGCAGGAAGGGGTAGGTGACCAGGTAGCGTTCGGCGATTAACTGGCGGTCGGCGTCGTTCGCGTGTCCGTGCAGAAAGCGCTCGTCAATCGCGTTGTAGACCACGTTGATCTTGTTTGACGGAATTGCAAACAATTTCTCAACTTCGTTTTTGGTGAATTGGGACACCGCGAAAATCCGGGAGGCTCCCCGCAGAACGCGTCGTGTTAGTTGATAGTGGAGCGAGCGCCGCATTCCCGAATGGCCCTTGGAGCGGGCCATGTGCTCGAGTACATCGTGCACCGTCATGACATATGGACAAGGCAAAGACCTCGGCAGCCAGAACAGGTTTGGAATGTGCACCAGATCAACATTCAGCCGTTTCAGTATGGTGCGGAATTCAAAATATCCCTTTGCAGTTGTGTCCGGTTCGAGGAGGGGAACGACATGAAAGTTCGGAGGGAGAGAGCCAATCTCCTTGACTTTTTCGGGCGACCCGATGAGAAAGTATTTGGTTCGGCGATCCAACCGGCCCAGGGCTCGCACAACATTCCGGGTGTACGTGCCGATGCCAAACTCGGTCATTCGGCGAATATCGAGGGCGATCTTCACGGCATGATTTAACCACAGCTTACGCAAAGTACCCCAAGGATTTCGCCCGATAGCCTTGGGGGCGGAGCCTGTAGGACTAGGCACGCACCTCGGCGTGAGCCTTTGCCCGGCGTTCGGCGTACAGGGGAAAAGCCTCGGCAAGTTCAAGAACCTGACGGCGGATCTTGTCCAGAACGTCCGGCTCGGAACGCCGCCGCAGGGCTTCGGCAATCCAGTGCCCTACCTGCCGCATCTCGGCTTCTTTCATCCCTCGAGTGGTGAGGGCTGGGCTGCCGATGCGGATTCCGCTCGGCTTCATGGGTGGGTTGGTGTCGAAGGGAATGGCGTTCTTGTTCACCGTGATGCCCGCTTCTCCCAAAGCTTTCTCCGCTTCGCTTCCGAGCATACCCTTGGCAAATACGTCGACCAGCATCACATGGGTGTCAGTGCCACCTGAAATGATGCGATAGCCTTCAGCGGCGAGGGTGTCAGCCAGGACCTTGGCATTGGATACGACCTGGCGCGCATATACCTTGAACTCCGGCTGCATCGCCTCGAGGAAGCAGACGGCCTTGGCCGCCATGATGTGCACGAGTGGCCCCCCCTGCATTCCGGGGAAAACTGTCTTGTCGATGGCCGGACCCAGATCGGCTTTAGCCAGAATCATGCCCGATCGTGGGCCCCGCAGCGTCTTGTGCGTGGTGGATGTGACAATATGGGCGTGCGGAACAGGCGACGGATGCGCTCCACCTGCGACGAGTCCTGCGAAATGCGCCATGTCGACCAAGTAAAGGGCTCCGACCTTATCGGCGATCTGGCGCATGCGGGCGAAGTCGATGATGCGCGGGTAGGCGCTCCCGCCGCCGATGATCATCTTGGGGCGTTCTTTTTCGGCCAGGCGCTCGAGTTCGTCGTAGTCGATCGTTTCTGTCTCTTTCGTGACACCGTAAGGAACAATCTTGTAAGTCTTGCCGGAGAAGTTCAGGTGATGGCCATGGGTGAGGTGTCCGCCGTGCGCGAGATTGAGCCCGAGGATGGTGTCTCCCGGCTGCAGAACCGCGGCATAGGCGGCCATGTTGGCCTGCGATCCGGCATGCGGCTGCACATTCACGAATTCCGCTTGGAAGAGTTGCTTTGCCCGCGTGCGCGCCAGTTCCTCAACCACGTCAGTGAACTCGCAACCGCCGTAATACCGCTTCCCTGGATAGCCTTCCGCATACTTGTTCGTGAAAACCGAACCGGCGGCTTCGAGAACGGCCTGGCTCACGAAATTTTCCGAGGCGATCAACTCGAGCCCCTCGTGCTGGCGGCGAGTCTCGTTGTCGATGGCGGCAGCAATCTGCGGGTCGGCTTCAAACAGCGGGCGGTACATTGACTGGTTGCTCATCTTTCAGTGTCTCCGGTGATGCGGAACTGTGCGCGAGGCAGCCTGCGTTTCGGCAACTCCCATTCATAGGAACAATGACGCCGAATCTGCCGGCAAGAATGCTTACCTTCGATCCGAGCCGCCGAAGCCGCAACCAGCAATTCTACGCTTCAAACGCAGTTCGGAAAAATGATGCCAGGTGCCAGCCATCCATATATTTGTAAGGGGTTTCGCCGGTGGTGTAGTGCCCGCAGGGAAGCACGACGACCTTGTGGTCGAGGTGATGGGCGGCGAATTGATCGACAACTTCGCGGGAAAACTCTGGGAGAAATGTCAGATCGTAGTTGGCATAAACCACCAGCGATCTCTTGCGATGGCGGGCGAATTTGTCGAAATAAACCATCGGGCTGGCCGCGAGAAAGAGTTTGCGCAGGCGATCGAGATCAATGGTGGCTTCGATGCCCTGTCGGATGTGGCGGGTCGTTTGCCCGTGCCAGAGCACATCGGCGAAGTACGTGGAAGCATGATTGAAAGCGGCGGCACGAACACGCGCATCGTGCGCACTCGCAATGAACGCATAACACGAACCGAGGCTGGTACCAATTAGTCCCAGCTGTCTGTAGCCTTGCTGCTCAAGCCAATCGAGGCAGCAGCGAATATCGATGACACCCTGTCGGACCGCATCCAGCGTGCGCCCGATGTTCGCTGAGACGGCGTAGTCGGCGCGGCTGATTTCGGCGGGCATGCGAATGTCGTGGTGCGGCATGCTGAGTCGCAAGACGGAAACGCCGAGCATGTTGAGAACCTTGCAGAGCCCGGTGTAGGAAATGGCGTCGGCGTTCCAGTGCGGCAGCAGCACGACGGCGCGGCGGCCACGGCTCGGGAACCAGCGCGCGTTCACCACGTTGTTTTCGGGATAAGGCGTCTGCACAGGAGAGGTGAAACGCAGGAAACTCGCTTCGGTGCCGCGGACTTTTTCTTCCAGTCGCGGGTCGGGAACTTCGCGGGTGCTGTAGACTTTGACCTCCCGACGCTCCAGGCGAAAATCGGTCGGTACGCGATAGGAATAAAATTCGTCGCTATTGGCGACGATGCGCTGGTTGTAGTCGGCGAAGAATCTTTCCGGGTCGGCAGGCATTTGCCCGGCGGGAATTCCGTTGCGGCAGGGCCAGCTGTGCGCCCATTCGACGCCCCACTCGAGAGGCCGAACCACCCGGTTGTTATCCACCGAGGTGAGCCGGTCTTCCCAGTCGTACATCCATTTGGCGTAACGATTTCGCATCTCTATCGTGACTATAGCAAAGCCTCGCCGAAGAGGCAGCCGGGCCGCAGCCAGCGGGGAAATGCTGCATCCAGCGGCGATTTTGGAAGTGTTGGCACTCTTCGTGCGCTTCGCGAGCCATGCGCACAAAGGGGCTTTCCCGCTCGCTTCCCCGATGTTTCCCGTGTTCCCGATCACCTGTTCAGCGGTCCGGACATGCCGTCTGATGAAACGGTGCGCCAGCGCTTGTTCGGTGAGTGCTGAAACAGGCACGCTTGCGGGGTACCCATCGGTTCGAGAAGTAGGCGAGTGTCAAGGCAAATGCACGCGTGGTACGCGCTTGGAAATGCCGCATAGAATTTCGTAGGGTACCGTGCCGCAGAGGCTTGCGACTTCGACGGCGTCCACCGTGGAAGAGCCGCTGCTGCCGATCAGCACGACATCGTCCCCTTCCTCGACTCCGGCAATTTGAGTCACATCTACCAGGGTCAGGTCCATCGAGATGTTTCCGACGATGGGGGCGTAGGACTCTCGGACGATAACCCTCCCGCGATTGGACAGTCCGCGCCGGTAACCGTCGGCGTAGCCAACCGGCAAGACGGCAATCCTCGCTGGCCCCGGCGTGGTGTAGGTGCCGTTATAGCCGAGGGATTGTCCCGCACCGAATTCGCGGATCGAGATGATTCGTGTTCTCCACGACAGGGCGGGCTTGAGCGGAAGCGCCGGCGTGGCTTTTACCTGTTTGCCTCCCCGGCTCTGATTGAGCGCGTAACCGTAGAGGGCGATGCCCGGGCGCACCATGCTCTTCCAGGTATCGGGCCGGGCCAGAACGCCGCCGGTGTTGTCCATGTGATAGATTGCCGGCGTCAGGCCAGATTCCCGGACGATCTGAACAGCACGCTCGAAGTTCGCGATCTGCATTTCCGTTTCAGGAGCGTCGACAATCTCGGATGAGGCGAAGTGCGTCGATATGCCTTCCAGCACCAGGTGGGACGACTTCCGGATCTTACGACACATGGAGCCGACCTCGTCGAGCGTGACTCCGAGACGCCCCATGCCGGTGTCGATCTTCAGGTGGATGGGCTGCGGCGGCGCATCCAATCGTCGGGCTGCCTCATTCAGCAATTCAACGTGCCAGGGTTCCCACACGGTCGCAGTGAGGTTTTGCCGGACAACTTCCTCTTCCTCACCCCGCCAGTAGCCGGTCATCAATAGAATGCGGCCACATAGTCCCACGGAGCGCAAAGGCATTCCTTCGTCCGTTGTGGTGACGCCAAACCATTTTGCGCCGGCCCGCTCGAGCGAGAGCGAACAGGTGGTCGCGCCGTGGCCGTATGCGTCTGCTTTGATGACGGCGCACACCGAAACCTTTGGGCCGACGTGCGCCTGCAACGTGCGGAAGTTCTCGCAGAGGCTGCCGAGTGAGATTTCCGCCCAGGTAGGACGGGCCGATTGTCGGGGTGCTACGTCGAGCGTCGCGTAACTCACAATCTCGCGATTATATCGGCTCGCAAATCCCCAGCGACGGCGGCCCGTATCCTAACTTGATGCGACCCATGCGCAGTGTGTACTATCGCCGCGCAGCTGCCACCGAATTGCTACTGTGTTTACCCTCCCGATAAAGCGAAGTTCACCGTCACCTGAGTTTCGACTTCCACCGGATCACCATTCAAAATGTATGGCCGATAGCGCCACTGGCGCACAGCGTCAAGAGCGGCGCCGACAAGCATGGGATGACCGCTCAGAGTCTGCAGATTTTCTATGGTGCCGTTGCGGCTGATGACCGCCCGAATTACAACCGCTCCCTGAATTCGTGCCGCGCGTGCCAATGGTGGATAAACGGGCTGCACTTTATAGATCAGATTGCCCTCCATCATGTGCGAGATGCGCGGCGGATGAGCCACGGGAGGCGGAGGCGGTGGAACTATGGCCCGCGCCACGCCGATGGAATCGATGACTGAGTTCGCACCATTCCCGGTGTTCGTGCTGCCGAGCACGCAAACGTTGCAAGCCTCCACTTGAGGAAGCGAGTCTTCGATGATCGGCTTCACTCCGATTGGAATCGAGGGCGGCGAAACCACAATTCCGTGAAACAGGTTGCTTTGTCCTTGTCGCACGGCGGAATGCTGCTGCGCCGCAGGCGGCTCGCCACGCGGTGGTCCGATTGGGGCGCTCACCGAAAGTAAGTGCAGTCTGGGCAGGCCTTCGGTGTAGAGCAGGGGAAGCATCAACAGGATCGCAACGCCCAGCGTCTGCATTGCGAAGGATACGACCGTGGTCCATCCACGGTGCGTACGAGAAAGATTCGGTTCGAGCAGGCTATCAGCGAACATCGTGTCCTCCAGAACAGCGGATTGCTAGCTGTAAGGACACCGGGTTCGTCACGCGTGCTCACGATTCTCGAAAATAAAAAAGGCCGCGCGTGTGCACGGCCTTTGGGAACTTTCACGGCACCAGAGGTGTCGTGATGAAACTATTTCGGCGGTTCGGGTTGCTTCACCGGCGGCGTGGTCGGCTTTGCGCCCGGGACGGCCGGCTTCGCGGCGGGACCAGGTTTCGCTGCGCCAGTCGCGGGCGGCGGCGCCACACCGGACTGCGCGTTGTACACATCGACCACCGGCTTGGTGACGTCGACCGACTCGCCCCACCACACCACCGGGCTCTGCGGCCAGGGTTGCGAGGTGTCGACGATCATGCCGAAGCCGTTGTCGGTCGCGTACTTGATGAGCACCGGGCCGAGCTTTTGAAGGATCCGCTGGGCGATCTCGTTCTGCTGATTCTGTGCGTCCTCACGGGCGTCCTGCAACTGGCGGTCGAGCGACTTCTGCTTGGTCTCAATTTGCTTCACCAGATTGGCGCGCGCGTCTTCGTTCAACTTGTCGCCCTGGGTGTTGAGCTGCTTCTTCAGGCCCTCGATCTCGTCGTTCTGACCCTTCAGTTCGTTCTGCTTGGGCTCGAGTTTTTTGCTGAGCGCCTCGAAATCTCGGCGGCCTTCGTTGGTTGCAAAAATCGCCTGCTCCATGCTGATGGTGCCAATCTTGGTGCCCGGACCGGTCACCGCGGGCGCGGCAGCGGGAGCGGCAGGCTTGGCGGCAGCTGGAGCGGCGGCGGCGCTGCCGGTTTGGGCTAGAGCCGCAACGGAAATGACAAAGGCCGTGGCCAGAAGAATACGCGTGAACTTGCTTTTCATTGGATCGCTTGGACTCCTTGGAAATTGTTCCGGGAAATTGGCTTACATCATTCTTCCCAGATTTACGCTGGGCCGTGCCACTAGGTTGACCGGCCTTGAAGCGGATATCCTCGCGACCGGGACAGGCGAGCCCTTTGGCTCCTCACGCCAAACCTGATATGCGTGGCAGCATACCCCGATCTGCAATTCATTGTCAGGGCAGAAGTCGTTTCATTATAGCACTTACAGTCAAACGATCGAGCCCGTAGATACACTCGAGCACGCCCGATCAGAATGTCGTCGCTACCGTGAAACGGAAAGTCTTACGCGGCTCGCGCAAAGTGAAAGTCGAGCCATAAGTATTAACGGCCTGGATGTAAGTGTAATCACCCGCGGCCTTGTACAGGAAGGGCGCCACCGCACCGGGGAACATGCTGCGCGTAATGGCCGTAGGTGCAGTTGCCGTCGAATCCAGCCGCAGAGGGTTGTAGGCCCAGTAGATGCGGAATGGAGCATTGATGACGGGCAACATGACCTGAAGTTCAAGACCGGTCGACATACGCGGCGTCCAGTTGCTTCCAGCGACGGGCTTCAGGAATCCCGAGAAGGCTAATTTCTCGCCTCCAATGCAGTTGAGAGCAATGTCGAGAGCGGGGCAGCCGAACTGCGTGTTGTTGATGTCACTCAACTGACCGGGATTGATGCGGAGCTGAGACTGGCGGACGATCGGGTTGATGCCCATGTCCATGAAAGGCGCGAGGGTCACGGGGCCCACAATCGAGACGCGGTACTCGACGTTGCCGAACACGTTCAGATCGCCCCCGGGCTGGACGATGCTCTCTACTGGAATCGGAATCTGGTAACCGCCAAGGCGCGGGTTCGTCGGATCCTTTAAGACGGTGCTTCCATCGGGGTTGGTCAGGTTTATCACCGCCTTGTTGGGCAGGAAGGCGATAGGCGACACCGAGCGAATGTCGAATCCGCGCAGGTCGTTTTCTCCTCCCATGTAGAAGCGCTGGAACGGAGGCGCGACGAGGCCTCCATAGCCGGTAAGGAACGAACCTTGGAAATTGATGCCGATGGCGTTACGGCGTTTTTGCACCGGGAAGAACTGCTTGTATTGCACAATCGGCCGAACTGATTTCACCGTCCCGCCCAGTCCGGCGATCTCACCCCCGAGGAAGAGTTGCTTCCCGCTATGCGGCTGGTAAGAAGCATCCAGTGTATTGATCGAGTAACTCGGCAAGATCTTGCTGGTAATGATGCCACTGAGCGCGTTCGGCCCCGTAATGCCCCGGAAGGCCAGATTTGTGAATAATGCCTTGGACGCGTCGCTCAGTGCAATCAACGATGAGTCGTCGAAAGAGTACGTCATACCCACGCGCTTCAACGAGCGGTGCAGCGGATAGCTCAATGAGGCGGTGAAACCAGTGCTCGACTGCGTATAGTTCTGCAGATTCTGCAGGTAGTACGAAGGCAGATTTAATTGTTGTCCGCTGAGAATCGCGTACTGCCGCGCCTGGTTGTAGCTGGTGCGGGTGGTGTAAACGGTGAAGCCGGCCTGCAGCGGACGATCCCATAAATAGGGCTCAGTAAAGCCGAACAGCACGCTGCGCATGAGGTTGCCAATGCTGGCCTGAATCTGTAGTGTCTCACCAAGACCCAGGAAGTTGTTGGTCGTGTAGCTGAGTCCTACGAACGCGCCTTCCAGTCCACTGACGCCGCCATTGAGGCCGATGCTGTTCTTGCCCTTCTCGTGGACCTTCAGGGCGAGATCGACCGTGCCGTCTTTTTCGTCGAGCTTCTTGTCGGTGGTGTTGGGGTCGTCTGGCTTCAATTGCTCGAAGTAGCCCAGCTGGTTCAGGCGCAAAAGGCTGAATTCCCAAAGGCGCGAGTTGTAGACCTGGCCTTCTTCGAGCGCGATCTCACGCCGGATGACTTTGTCGCGCGTCGTCGTGTTGCCCTGGAACTCGATCCGGCGCACGTAGAACTGCTTTCCTTCGTCGACGTCGATTTCGAGAAAGATCAGCCTCTTTTCATCATCAAACTTGGTATCGGGAACTGACGTGAAGTTGATGTAGCCGAATTCGCCGTAAGCCTTGCGCAGGTTCTCCAGGCCCTTGCCGACTTTTTCGCGGCTGAAGATGTCGCCGTCCTTGATAGGGAAAAGGGCGCGCAAGGCTTTGGTATTTGTGATCGCCTTGTTGTTCTTGAACGTGATGCTGGCGAGTTTGTAGCGATCGCCTTCCTCGATCGGCATCGTGATGTCGACTGCTTTTCCGGGCCCCTTTTGCACCAGCGGAACATGGAAGCCCTGATGGCCGGTGTCGTGGATCTCGGTCTTCGGATCCTGAACGAGAACCTTGAAGAAGCCCCGGTTCTGGTACTCGTTGCGAACGCGTTCGGTGTCTTCCTCGAGCTTGGTTGCGTCGTAGGTCTTCGCGAAAATATTTTCGAGAAAGATGGAGTGTGGTATGCCGATGGGCTTCAGGTTCTTCATCGCGGCGCGCAGCGTGCGGCTGTTGATGTTGCGATTGCCCGTAAAGCGGATGCGGCCGACCTTTACTTTTGGTCCTTCCTTGACGACGAAAGTGATTCCTACCGCGGCCGGAGGAATGGGCCGTATCTCCGACCGAATCGTCGCAAATTGCCGGCCATGTTCTGCCAGCAACTCCTTGATTGCCACTTCAGCTTTCTTGATGCGGGTTGGATCGTACTGACTTTCAACCGAGAGACCGACCTTGCGCTCCTTGAAGCGGTCGAGGACGTCGCTGGTGGAAACCGAACTCAGCCCGGTGTAGTTGATCTCACGGATGGTTGGCTTCTCTTTTACATAAACGTGAACGCGCCAGCCCTTGGGCGTCTGTTCGCGTTCGAAGCGGATGTCCTCAAAGTACCCGGTATTCCACAGAGAGTTGAAATCGCGCTCAAGTCCGGCAGCGTCGTAGACGTCCCCGGGATGGGTGAAGATCCTTGCCTTCACGGTATCTGCCGGAATGCGGCGATTGCCGTGAATCACGATTTCGGTGACCAGATCCTGTTGAGCCCACGCTCGCGGACAAAGAAGAACGATGACCACCAGAAGGAATCCGGTGAGGGAACGGCGCACGCGGGCGGCTTTCGATCTCCAACTCCAAGCAAATGAGTGGGATGGAGATGTCGAAAGAGCGGAGCGACGCTGGGCGCTCGGCCGTGGCACAGGGATATCCGGATGAAAGCGAAAGAGAATCGCTACTACCTCGGCCTCTGGGAGTTAGGAAAACGGCAATTATACGGTAGACGTGGGTACAGCGTCCAAGGTCCACGCCCTATGAGTTTGGGTGCTATGTCTTCAGTTAGCTTAAGTTTGACGTCTGGGCTGGCTTTGCCAACTCCACTTCAACCAAGACGGAATAAAACGTGGCGGAGTTGCCCATGTCGGTAAGTTTTTCTGAGGTGAGGACGTTAATATTACTCCCCCCGGGAGTCAGCTTCGCCCAATTCAGCGCCGCAGCCACCACTCCGGGCTGAACCGCGCCATTCACCCGGGCGCGCAACAGCTGTTCGCCGCGCAAATTGAACACACGGACCGAGTCGCCATCCCGGATGCTGCGCTTGGTTGCATCGGCAGGGTGGATTTCGAGAAGTCCGGGTTCCTCCATCACCTGCACCGACGGAAGGTTAGAGAAAGTCGAATTCAGGAAATTGTCGGCTTTGCGGGCCAGAAGTTCGAGCGGGAACGACTTTGCCGCATGGCTGTGACGGGATTCTTCGGGAGGAATAAACTCGGCAACCGGATCGAGGCCCTGTGCGGCGAGGGCTGCGTTATAGAGCTCCGCTTTGCCGCTGGGCGTCTGAAAGCCACCTTGCGCGAAGGGAAGGAAGGGAACGCCTTTCGAGGCTGAGTCCAGGCCGTCTGCAAATTTCAGGCGCACATGCCCGTCACGCTCCAGCCGCTCCCGATCGATTTCCTTCAGCCATGGATTCGGCGAGTCGAGGGCCTGGTCAATCATCGCATCCACGGAATCGCGGAAGCAGGGATCCTCGAAGCCCATGGCCTCCGCCAGCCCTCGAAACATCTCCACATTCGAGCGGCACTCTCCGAGCGGATCAATCGCCTGGTCCGACATCTGAAGGTAGTAGTGGCCGTAAGCGGTCTGCAAATCCTTTTGCTCGAAGAAGGTGGTCGCGGGAAGGATGACGTCGGCATAGTCGGCCGTGTCGGTGAAAAACTGCTCGTGCACGACGGTGAACAGGTCGGGGCGGCGCAAGCCGCGGATGACTTCGTTGTGATCGGG
Organism: uncultured Acidobacteriota bacterium; assembly: GCA_963765755.1. Classification (GTDB taxonomy): domain Bacteria; phylum Acidobacteriota; class Terriglobia; order Terriglobales; family Acidobacteriaceae; genus Gp1-AA133. Next base: position 275,860 of record CAVXXV010000007.1, read on the forward strand.
ACACACGGCCGCGGGATTCGAGTTGTAGACAAACAGGCCCTTCACTGGCGGATCCGCCAGCGAATTCAGAGCCTTCCCGAGTTCCACCATGTTGACAACGCGAGCCGGACGCCCCAAAGCATTTTGCATCAGATCAGCGCGATCCAGGGTGGCGCGCTGCAGTCCCCAGGCCCCACTAAGCGAGAGTTGCAGGCCGCCGCCAACTTCCTTCCATGAGCCCGTGATGCACGGCAACATCGTGATGGCGCGCATCGCCATGCCCCCGCCCTCGGAACGTTGAACGCCATAGTTGACCCGAATCACCGCCGGTCGTTGCGTCGCATATTCGCGGGCCAGCTTTCGAATGTCGCTCTCGGAAATGCCAGTCCACTTCGCGACCTTTTCGGGCGGATAGCTCTTTACTTTTTCTTGCAGCTGCTCAAACCCAATTGTGTGCTTCGACACGTAGTCCGCATCATGCAGGCCTTCGCCGATAATGACGTGCATCATGCCCAAGGCAAGAGCCGCGTCCGTGCCAGGGTTGATGGGCAGATACCAGTCGGCGCACTTCGCTGTTCGAGTCTTGTAGGGGTCAATCACTACTAACTGTGCGCCCGCGCGGCGCGCTTCCTCGATGAACGGCCACAAGTGGACGTTATTTCCATGAATATTGGCGCCCCAGGCGATGATGTAGCGCGAATGGCGAAACTGCTCTGGTTCCGTTCCCAGCTTGACTCCGGTCACGGACTTGAGCCCGGCTTCACCCGCAGCTGAGCAGATGGTGCGCTCCAGTTGCGATGCGCCTAGCCGGTGAAAGAATCGGCGATCCATGGAAGAACCGCTGAGCGTCGCCAGCGTGCCGCCGTAGGAATAGGGAAGGATCGCCTCTCCGCCGAATTCGGCCGCGATGGCCTTGAGCCTTGTTGCGATCTCGGACAGCGCTTCATTCCAGAAAATCCGCTGGAAGTCGCTGGCGTCTTTGTTGCCTTGGCCCTTGGGAGCGACCCGGCGCATGGGATGGAGAACGCGCCCGGGAGAATACACACGATCCAGATATTTCGAGACCTTAGCGCACAAGAAGCCGCGCGTCACGGGATGGCTGGGATCTCCCTGAATCTTTGTGGCCCGCCCGTCCTCCACCGTGATCAGGACTCCGCAAGCATCTGGGCAGTCGTGCGGACACGCAGCATGCACTACCTTCTTCATGGTCTAGCAATTATACGAGGGGATCGCGGACAGCGTTATCCAACATGTGAAAGGAGTCGGGGGCGTCACCGGTCGTAAAAATCGCGTGCGACGAACTCGGGACTCTGCGAAGGATGCAGGCCTGCGGTCCTGGACCTGGCGAAGGCTACAGAAGAGCGAGTCCTGCGGCTCACTTTGGCCGGATCGGACTCACGTGCATCCTGCGCCTCTCCTTCCTGCACCTCCATTAGCCATGCCAGCAATGCGAGTAATACGAATCCCAGCCCGTTGAGCACGCCGTGCGAATTGGCCATGCCCGGGACGGTAATCCAGTCTCTGCCGAAGTATTCGCTGACGGCGTAAATTCCTGCCAGGGAGAAAGCCGCCAGTGCGGCGCAAGACGCTGCCCTGAGATAAGCGCGAGCGGGGCCGCTATGGAGTTCGCCGGCCAACCACAACAAGATCGTTGCCAGTGCGGTAACGCAGGTTGCCAGGGCAATGGCCGCTACAAAACGAAGCAGGGGCGAGAAGACAAATCCAGCCGCGAGTGCGAATGGAAGAACAGCGACCAGCCATATCAGTATAGGTACGCCCGGCATCACAAGATTTCTTCGCCTGAACTCGCGCAGCGTCGCCGCAGCAATCAAGGCGGTGGCAAAGCCGCTGTAGTGGAAATGCACCGCGGTCAGGAGAACGATGGGTTCCTGGAATCCCATCGGGCGAAAGCCGGCTCGGGAAGTTACCAGCCAGGCAGCTCCAAGCAGCAAGTCGAAGTGTGCGAGAGTCAGCAAAAGGGAAACATGGGCAAGTGGCTGCCGCAACGATTGCAGAAATCTCTGACCGGCCAGAAACAAACAGAGCAGCAACCAAGCGACGCTCAAGACAGCCGCGATGCGCCCCGGCGGCAGCCAAAACGCGAGACAGACGGCGAATGCGGCTGCGATCTGAAGCATAGGACTGGCGCTAACAGTTTGATCGGAGCATGGGCTACGAAGGCGACGGGTCAATTCCAATCCCAGGGGCACGATTACCAGCGGGGCAAACAGGAACAACAATTCGATGATGCCGAAGGGGGCACGGCGCAAGCCAGCCAGCGTCGCGAAGACGGCCCACACTAAGGCGCCACAAAGACTGACCAATGCGTTCCATCGCTCTTTCCCTTGGCTGCGCGCAAGCACCTGGCTGGACACGGTGACCTCCTCACATCACAGGATGGACGGCAACAAATCCGAAAATCGCTGTCAGTGCAATCAGAGACGAAACGTAGAGCGAGTCGAACAGGTGGTTCGCGCGGCGAAGGTCGCGATCGTAGTAGAGACATTGCAGGAAGATCCGCAGCATCCAGAACCCGCAAATGAACGCGCTCAGAAAACGCCCCAGAGTGCTGGCGCCTGCGAGATCGCGCGGGAACTCGAAGCAGAGTGCGCTGAAGAACCCGACCACGAGCACGATATAGATCCAGTGCACGTAAAAGATCTGTTGCAGAAAAACTGGTAGACCCCTGAGGTTCTCGCGTATGCGCAGGCGGCCCGGCAACGCGGCGTTGGCCAGGACGATCCCTGCATGGATCGCTCCGGCGATCCAGACCAGGTGGATTGCCGTATCTGCGGTCATAGGGCACCCCCAACCCGCTGGCCTGAGGCATCCAATACGCGCGGGGGTGTTCTGGGAATGAAGCGGCTTAGAATCCAACCCAGCATCAGGACCGTTCCGACTAAGCCAATGAGCCCCCACTTCAGCTGGCTGGTCAGGGCCAGCAAGGGTGGAGTGTCGGAGCCCGAAGCCGGCAAATCCGACATGGCGAAGATGGCCGGCGTAAGGACCACCGCTACGTTCGAGAACACCGTCCAGAATTCAGCGCGTTCGGCGCTGCCGCAGAGTTCCCGCAATTGCGTCCGCAAAGGCCCGCTCAAGTAGCGAACCACGGCAAACGCCGCCAGAAGCGTAAGGCTCACCCCGGAAACTAAGACCAGAGAGGAACTCATGCGACCTCCTTCCGACTTCTTTTATTGTCAGATATTTCTGTACAACCAGAAATACACGTACAAAAAAATTCATTTCTTATAGCCGCCAAGAAGCCTCCGAATTTTTCCGCGCATTCCGATCACGCGTCGCAACACCGGCAACGAAACCTGGCTCATCTCGCCATAGGCGGAATTCGCGGCTTCGAAAAACTCCGTCATGCTCTGCAGACGCTCCCGGGTGTAAGCGTCTCCGCCGTTGCCCGAATTGAGGTCGGTAAGACATTGGCGCAGCAATTGCAGAGTCGGGTCGACCTCGCGCCGCTTGCGCTGTTCCACGATCAGGCGAAACATTTCCCAGACATCTTTCATGGACTCATAGTGCTCGCGCCGCTCGCCCAGCACGTGGACGGGCCGGACGATGCCCCAACCCACCAGCTCGCGGATCGAGGTGCTGACGTTGGAGCGAGCCACGTTCAGGGTCTCGGCAATTTCGTCGGCCGCCATCGGCTTGGGGGAAAGAAACAGAAGCGCGTGGATTTGGGCCACCGTGCGGTTGATACCCCAGCGCGTGCCCATCTCGCCCCAGTGCAGGATGTATTGCCGTTGAATGTCGCTCAAAGTAGCCATACTAGTAAGTTCTGTACAAACAGAAACTACAGAAATAAGGAGAAAATGTCAAGACCCGAATCTGGTCTGCTTACAGTGGGTTGTAGAAGTACACCTGAAAAGCCGAAAGCCGCGGTGGGTGCGGCTTTGCGGGCATGCTGACGGGAGACGGGAGTACTTCGGCCTACTTGATCTCCATCACTTCCTTCTCTTTCCCCTTGCTCATGTCTTCCATCTTCTTGATCTCGTCGTCGGTGAGCTTCTGAATTTCATCCAGCGCCCGCTTTTCTTCATCCTCGGTGATCTTCTTGTCCTTCATGGCCTTTTTGATGGCGTCGTTACCATCCCGGCGGATGTTGCGCACCGCTGTACGATGTTCCTCAAGCACCTTGTGAAGATGCTTCACCATGTCGCGGCGGCGTTCCTCGGTTAGCGGCGGCACGGGTACGCGAATGAGTTTGCCGTCGTTCATCGGGTTGAGGCCGAGGTCGGCGGTACGGATCGCCTTCTCGATTCCGCCCAGCGACGACGGGTCAAAAGGCTGCACGGTGATCATCTGCGGTTCGGGAGCGTGAACCGTTGCGATCTGGTTCAGCGGCATCTGCGACCCGTAATAGTCGACCGACACGCTGTCGAGCATGTGAACGGAGGCGCGTCCCGTCCGGGTGGCCGCCATCTCCTTGCGGAAGTCTTCGACCGCCTTCTCCATGCGGGTCTTGAGTTGGACGTAGGTTTCTTTCAGTCCGGGGACTGCCGCCATCGTTGCTTGAGCCATTTGTCAGCTCCAATTAGCACACAGGATCAAAACGGAGAATTATAAACCAGCTACGAGCTACGAGCTGCGAGCTACGAGCGAACCGCAGTCGACGACTTGGAATTTTCCCGCTGAGCATAAGGTCGGCTTGACCCACCACAAGCTGAAAAACCACCATGTGACCGCGAAACGGATGATGAAGGCTATTGGAATGACGAAAATCAGCCGGCGATCGGAGCGACCAAGATGTATTGCATCTACAACCGCGCTTGGCGTGATCAGAATTGAGACGACCACCAGAAGCAGCCAAATCCCCATCTTACATATTTTTTCACGCTGTTTTTCGTTCTCGTTCTCGGGTTCAAGGCATTACGCAAGCAGTCGAGTATCGGATTGCTCGACGCTCGTGGCTCGAAGCTCACAGCTCGCCTAAGCGCTCACAAGCGACCCGATCTTTTCGCCCATCACAACTTTCTGGATGTTCCCGCGTTGGTTCAGATTGAACACGATGATGGGAAGGTTATTGTCCTTGCAGAGGGAGATGGCGGTGGAGTCCATCACTTTCAATCCCTGACGCAATACTTCCATGTAGGTGATCTGGGTAAATTTCTTCGCGTCCTTCACCAGCATCGGGTCGGCATCGTAAATACCGTCGACCTTGGTGGCTTTCAGAATCGCGTCGGCCTTGATTTCCATGGCGCGCAGCGAGGCCGCGGTGTCGGTTGAAAAGTATGGGTTCCCCGTTCCCCCGGCGAAGATGACCACTCGGCCCTTTTCCAGGTGCCGGATTGCGCGGCGCCGGATGAAAGGCTCCGCCACCTGGTTCATCTCGATTGCCGATTGCACGCGGGTGTGCACGCCCTGTTTTTCGAGTGCGTCCTGCATGGCGAGCGCGTTGATCACCGTGGCCAGCATCCCCATGTGATCAGCCGAGACCCGGTCCATCTCCTTCGCCTGCTCGGCCACGCCGCGGAAGAAGTTTCCGCCGCCCACCACGATCGCAATCTGGATATCCAGCGCGCGCACGTCGGCAAGTTCGGCGGCAATCTCGTGAACACGGGCGGCGTCGACTCCGAAGCCCTGACCAGCGGCCAGCGCCTCACCTGACAACTTGAGAAGAATTCGTTTGAAGACAGTATTCGGCATGAGGTGGAGGATACCGTCGCGCTTGGAGTCTGGAGCCTTAACAGTCGGCGCCAAGGTTCCGGCCGGCAGTCGTCGCCCGGAACCCTGTGCCGTAACGCTTCCGATTACTTCGCTGGAGCTTCGCTACCCTCGTCGGGCTTTTGAGTAGTAAAGGCAACGGTCATGCCCGCCTCGCCCACCTTGAAGCGCGCGAAACGGCGCACCGCGATGTTCTCGCCCAGCTTGCCGACCTTCGTGGCAACGAGCTGGCCCACGCTGATGGTCTGGTCCTTGATGAAGGGCTGCTCGAGCAGGCAGACTTCCTCGTAGAACTTCTCCATCTTGCCGGTCACCATCTTCTCAGCGATGTGCTGGGGTTTTCCGCTAGCCACGGCCTGCGCGAGGAAAATGTCTTTTTCGCGGGCGTAGGCCTCGGGAGTAACATCCTCCTTGCGGACGAACTTCGGATCGCTGGCCGCGATGTGCATGGCGATATCGTGCACCAGTTCCTTGAAGTCGTCGGTGCGGGCGACGAAATCGCTCTCGCAGTTTACCTCCACCAGCACGCCGATTTTGCCGCCGGCGTGGATGTAGCTGGCCACCGACCCTTCACTGGTCACTCGTCCCGCCTTTCGTTCTGCGACGGCCGTACCGCGCTTTCGCAGAATGATGATGGCCTGCTCGGTATCGCCTTTGGATTCGGCCAAGGCCTTCTTGCAATCCATCATCGGCGCGCCCGTCTTGTCGCGGAGATCCTTCACCTGCGCTGCAGAGATATTCACTGTCGTTGTGCCCATTTCCTTAGATTATTCCCTTCTTGGATGCGTGGTTCGCCTGCTGCGATGCGTTTGCCAGCGCGGCGAACAAAGTGATGCCGACAAAAATCAACCCGCGGCGTTTCAACGCGCGCGGGTCCGAAATCTATTAACCAGTTCCGTTTAGAACGTCTGGCTTTCGACCTGCGGTACCTCGTCGGCGGCGTCCTGTGCGGTGGCCGGCGCTTTCTTGGTCCCGCCACCCAGCACGTCTTCCATGCTGATGTCCTCGCCCCCGGCTTCGGCCGCAGCTTCTTCGCCGGCGGGCGCGTGTTCGGGCCCGGCGCCATACGCGGCCGCGGCAGCCAACTCCGCAGACTGCTTGTCGGTCGCCATCTGCGAGCCTTCCGAAATCGAATCGGAAATCTTGGAGGCAAACAGCCGGATCGCGCGCAACGCATCATCGTTGCCGGGGATCACGTAATCGACTTCGCTGGGGTCGCAATTCGTGTCGACGACTGCGACCACCGGGATACCGAGTTTGCGCGCTTCCCGAACCGCGATCTGTTCCTTGTTGGAGTCGATCACGAAGATCGCATCGGGCAGGCGCGACATGTTCTTGATGCCGGCCAGGTTCGCCTGCAGGTGCTTGCGCTCGCGTTCGAGCTTGATGACTTCTTTTTTCGGGAGCAACTCGTAGCGGCCATCGGTGGCCATCTCGTCGAGTTCCTTGAGCCGCTTCACCGATTTCTGGACCGTGACCCAGTTGGTCAGGAGTCCGCCCAGCCAGCGCTGGTTCACATAAAACATTCCGGCGCGTCCCGCCTCTTCGGCGATCGCGTCCTGTGCCTGGCGTTTGGTCCCCACGAACAGCACGATTCTGCCTTCGGATGCCAGATCCTGCACGAACTTGGACGCTTCCTTGAACATTTTCAGCGTCTTCTGCAGGTCGATGATGTAAATTCCGTTGCGCTCTCCGAAGATGTATTCCTTCATCTTGGGATTCCAGCGCTTGGTCTGATGCCCGAAGTGAACACCCGCTTCGAGCAACTCCTTCATGGTGATATTAGCCAAACAACCTCCTCATTAGTCTGCATCCGTGGAGTCACTTTCGAGTTTCGTGTTTCTCGTTTCGGGTAAAAACCGTGGTAAGCCGACGGCCCACTCGAAACTTGAAACTGGAAACCCGAAACTGCTTTTCGGATTGCCATTCCCGTCCCCGCGCCGCAGGCACGGGAAGAATTGAACACCTAAATCAGCTGGCAGCTTTTAGTCGTCAGCTGTCAGCCAAACCTTTGCCATCAGCCATCGACCACCAGTCGATAGCTGAAGCGCTTTAGCGCTTGCTGAATTGGAAGCGCTTGCGGGCGCCTTTCTGCCCGTACTTTTTGCGTTCCTTGCCGCGCGAATCGCGCGTGACCATTCCTTCGGCCTTCAGCTTCTTGCGCAGTTCAGCATTGAACTGCATCAGCGCGCGTGCGAGGCCCAGTTTCATGGCATCGGCCTGCCCGTTGACGCCGCCGCCCGACACATTGGCGACTACATTGAAACTGCTCGCCGTGTCGGTCGACAATAGCGGCTGACGCGCGCTGGAACGCTGCGCTTCAGTCACGAAATACTCGTTGAAGGCGCGGCCGTTGACTTTATAGTCGCCGCTGCCCGGACGAAGATAAACGCGAGCCACCGAAGTCTTGCGGCGGCCTGTTCCGTAATATTGAACCAAATCAGCCATGTAGCTTCTGGCTGCGGGCTTCTGGCAATCAAAAGCCACTCCCGCCGCCTAACCTTTCAAAGAATCAAGATATCTTTTCGTCGGGCCCAGTCTGCTTGCTAGAAGCCAGCAGCCAGTGGCCAGCAGCGCTTTTACGCTAGCACCCGCGCTTCCGGCTTCTGCGCTTCATGCGGATGCTTGTCACCGCGATACACCTTCAACTTGCTGAACATCTGCTTGCCCAATTTCGTCTTGGGGAGCATGCGCGACACGGCGTCCTCGATGATCAACTCGGGCTTGCGGTCAAAACGCTTGCGGAATTCTTCTGTCCGCAGCCCGCCTGGGTAACCCGTGTAACGGTGATACGCCTTTTGTTCCGACTTCATGCCGGTAACGCGGATCTTTTCCGCGTTGATCACAATCACGTGATCGCCGGTGTCGAGGAATGTCGTGTACTTGGGACTTTCTTTGCCCATCAGGATGCGGGCAATCTGCGAGGCCAGTCGGCCCAGGGTCTTGTCCGCCGCGTCCACGACATACCACTTGCGCGCAATTTCCCCCTCTTTGGGGAAATAGGTTGACATCTGAACTCTCCCAGAAATTAAAACAGCTTATGAAGACCGCTGAGTGCCACCAGGCGCTGAAGGCGCAGAGGTATCAGGCGGGCAACCACAGGACTTCCGAAGCTTTAAAGATAGCCTAGATTCCGAAGTGTTGTCAACGAGTTGCCGTGACTTATGGCAGCGCGGGCAGGACCAAAGTTGAGGAAATGGCCGTCATTCGTAGGCCAGAGCTTCGATGGGGTCCTTCTGAGCCGCCCGATACGCGGGGTACAGCGCCCCCAGTACCGCCCCGATGATTGCGATCACAGTCGTCTTGAGGATCCAGCCACCAGTTACCACCACCCGCAAGGTAGGAATTTTGTGGGCGATTCCGGTGCGGGCAGCCAGGCTGATCAGAATTCCCAGCACAATCCCCCCAATCGCCAGCATGAGAGTTTCGCGCAGGATTACGTTCACGATGTAAAACTTCGAGGCCCCGATCGACTTCAGGATTCCGATCTCGCGCGTCCGCTCCATCACCGCTGTATACATGGCCTGGAAAATCACGATGAACCCGATGGTCACCGAAATCACGATGACCACATTCAGAAAAGTTCCCAGTCCGGGGTAGTTGTTGGGACTGAGCATCGACAGGTAGTAGTTCATGGAGTAGGCGACGTAACGCTCCATGCCTGGAACTTGCTTGATCTCGCTGACCACCGTGTCGGCATTGGCCGGGTCATCGAGCTTCAAATAAAAGACCGAGGCCTTATCTTTCGATCCGTTCAGATCCTGCAATACGCCGATCTCCAGGAACTTCCGCGCGCCCTTGCCAGCAGCGACGATTCCGGCGACGTGAAAGTCATGGTTCAGAATCTCCATCTTGTCGCCAATGCGGATGTGTTTTGCCTTGGCGAGCACGTCGTCAATGATGACGTCGTCAGGTCCCCGAAACGGTCCGCCTTCAAGAAAGCGAAATGGAGCGAGCGATTCGTAGCTTTTCAGGTCGATGCCAGCGATGACTTCCAGAGTGCCATTGGTCGAAACTTGAGTGATGACGGGAGCGACTGCTACCACGTGCGGCAATTTTGCCAGCACGTCGCCGATTTTGATCGGCATGGGAGCTCCCGTGAGTCCCACGATGTAGGACGAACCAGGAGGCATGACCAGGACGTCGGCGCCGATTCCAGCCTGCCGGCCCTTGGAATCGTTGACCATCCCCAGGGAGAGACCCACGATCAACAGAATCAGGGTTACCTCGAGCGCCACCGCCACAATACTGATCAACGACCGCACAGGTCGGTGGGCGAGATTTCCGACAATCATCTTGTTCATCATGGGAGGGTCACAGCTTGCCGGTCGTTGGTTTCGACAGATTCAAGATCATCTTCAGTTTAGCAGTGTTCAGTGGCCCGAGTGCAGAGGTCAGAAACCACTACTTGGCGTCGCTACCGCCGGAATTGAGGGATTGATTTGTCGACGATCCAGAGGATTGGCCAAGCTTGACTACTTCGGCCCCTGGTGGCTGCTGCAACTCGAATTGCTCGTCGTTTAGCGGCTTGTTCAATTCCAACTTCACGATGTTCAGCGTGATGTCGTATTCCTCTTGTGGACGTTCAATCTCAGTTTGCTTGGGAAACGGGATGCCATCGTAGTCGTTGTAATCCCCATACCGAACGTCAGTGACCAGGACTCCTCGATCGTCGTAGATCATTTGCCGATGCGGTTGAAGGTCTGTCCGGCTGAAAACAATCTTGCGCGACAGATACCAGCCTATTTCCCCTTTGCGAACAACCACGATCTCGTAGTCGGGTTGGTCGTAAGGGTGGCGTTTCGCATCGAGCACTCTTTCGGTACCGTTTTCGAGAACTGCTATTTCCTGTTCGGGGTCGATGGCACGAATCAACAGCGCTTCGTAGATGTTCTGCGGACGCACGTTCTCGAATGCCTGCTTGGGATTGGGGGTCTGCACATCGTTGCGGCCGACAACGAACCGATTCTTCGGGGGAATCCAGAGCCTGAACTCCTTCCCGTCGCTGACCATGTCGAACGCGCGGTTGCGGACGATGGGAAGAAGGCCAATCATGCGCAGCATCGACGGTTTGCGCGCCAGCACGTACCCGCGAATCTCCTTGTAGTCGGTAACCTTGCCCCTGTTTGCGCCGCCCACTGAAGTATCAATGTCGACCGTGGCCTGCATAGTCTGGATCTTGGCCGCCTGAGCGTTTATGGCATCGACCAGTTCCTTCTGAGTTGCATTCTTAAGCGGAGCGCCGCTCAACTGGCGCTCGACCTTACGCGAGCGGAACAGGCACCCGCTCAAGGGGACGACCGCGAGGAACAAAAAAAGTGCCCAGATCTGACGGCGAAGGATCATGGTTGAGTGAGATTGAGTATAGCGCGGCAAAGTTGCATGAATTTGCGGAGAGCCTCTGGAGTGACCGGGAGGTGCCGCGCATGGCCATCGGAGGTTAGCGTGTAAATGAAGTGTCGCTTCTTCTACGGGCGATGTTGCAGGGCGTGCCGGAACGCTATCACGTTGCGATTGTGCTCTTCGAGGCTTCGGGCGAAGCGGTGATGGCCGTTGCCGTTGCTCACGAAATACAGGTAATCACTGACGTCAGGATGCATTGCCGCCTCGAGCGAACCGCGTCCCGGATTTGCGATCGGGCCAGGAGGCAGGCCTGGATAGCGGTAGGTGTTGTAGGGGGACTTGGTTTGCAGGTCATCGTGATGCAGTGCGCCCTGGTAAGTATTCATGAGCAGCTCCGCATAGATCACGCTGGGATCCGCGTCGAGCGCCATGCGCTTGGTCAAGCGGTTGTAATAGACGCTCGCCACCAGAGCCCGTTCCTCCGGCGCCGCCGTTTCCTTTTCGACGATTGACGCCATGGTCACGGTGCGATGTACGTCGGTAGCCAGCCCGAGACTGGCGGCGATCTGCCGGAAATGGTGAACCATCACGGTCGCGATGTCATGCATCGATTGTGTTCGCGTCAGTTCGTACGTGTCGGGGAAGAGATAACCCTCAAGCGTGGTCGCTTCAGGCGCGAGGTCGTGGATCAAGTCAGTTTCGCCGCGCGCCACTTTGAGGAAATCCTCCTTCGATCCGAGGCCCGCTTCCTCGATGGTCGCAGCGATGTCGAACATGGTGTAGCCCTCGGGGATTACAACCGTGTGCGTATAGATATCGCCGCGCACCAGCCTGTGGTGAACCTCGACGAGAGTCGCTGGTTTTTCGAATAGGTATTCCCCGGCTTTCAGGGAAGCCCTGCGATGAAAGTAGTGCCAGAGTAGAAAGGCCTTCTCGCTTCGAATGACTCCCGCCGACTTTAGCTCGGAAGCAATCTTGCGAGTGGTGTATCCGGTGCGCAGCATGACAAATTTTTGCCCGCTCGGAGTCGTCGGCAAGAGCAATCCCCATCCGAGCCATACCCCGAACGCCAGCGCGGCGAGCAGCAGAAATGTCAGAAGTTTGCGCAAGTTCCCAGTAGTTTAGATGAACATTCCCCCTTTCTGGACAACCCGATGGTGGGTGAACCCTGGTAAGCAGCCATGGCTTGGAGGCTCAACCATCCAGGTCGGCGGCCTGCGCGCGGGCGGCGGCCTGCGCGCGGTGTTCCATCCAGGATTGCAGAATGAGTACCGCCGCCATCTGATCTACGACCTGACCGCGTCGCTGAATGGACATCTCGGTTTCGCGGAGCAAACGGTTGGCTTCCGCGGAGGTGAGGCGCTCATCCCACAAATGAACAGAAACCTGTAGCCGTTCCCGCAACTCCTCGGCGAAGCGTTGCATCTTCTCGGCTTGGATCCCCTCGGCGCCGCTCATCCGCAGCGGAAATCCGACCACAATCTCGGATACCGAGTAGTCGCGCACCAATTTCCCGAGCTTCTCGAAGTCCAAGCGTTTGTTCTGCCGCTGTACTGTTTCGAGGCCCTGCGCGGTGATGCCCAGAGGATCCGAAACGGCAACTCCTATTCGTTTCGAACCGACATCCAGCCCGAGTACTCGGCGGACCGGAGTGCCCGTCCCGTCAATCGGCGATTGGCCCATTGCGGTGATTATAAGTTGCGCCGGATTTAGAGGATTCGACTACGATAGCCGTGCCATGCCAGAAGAGTTGGAAGTTGCGCCCGTAACGGCCCGCACCGTAAAGCGTGACTGGCCGCAAACGATCATCGCCATTGGAGTAGTGCTGACGCTGTGCTACGTGGCTGAGTTAGTGCTGGTGGTCATCCTGGCGTCAACGCTGCTCGCTTTTATTCTGGCTCCCATTGTGGATTTCTTAAGCCGTCGGCGGCTGCCGCGCGGTTTGTCGTCACTGATCGCTGTTTTGACCCTTCTTCTGCTCGTATATGGAATTACCTACGTTTCCTACAACCAGGCTGCAACCTTCGTGCAAGTCCTGCCGAAATATTCAGATCGCATCCGGACCACGGTCATGACGTTCCGGGAACGCGCCGAGTCGTTGAATCCCCTGCGCCCCGTCACCGAGGACAAGAACATCGTAAGGATACAGCCCAGCAACTCGATCACCGACCTGGTGACTCGTGGTTTCGGATCAGTTTCACAAGGATTGTTTGCCCTGACGTTCATCCCGTTCCTGGTGTACTTCATGTTGAGTTGGCAGCAGCATGCGCGCTCCGCCACGGTGATGCTATTCCGCATGGAACACCGCCATACCGCCTATGTCACGCTGGGCCTCATTTCTCGAATGATCCGCAGCTTCATGGTGGGCAATTTACTGATCGGGTTGTTTATGGCAGCGGTGAGTATCGCGGTATTTGGTTCACTCCACCTGCCATTCTTCCTGGTGGTCGGGGCAATCAGCGGATTTCTGAGTTTGGTGCCTTACCTGGGCTTGGTGCTTGCTTTGGCTCCGCCTTTGATGGTGGGCCTGGGCCAGTTTCAGTCGGAAGACTTAATTGCCCTATCGCTTGCCGTGGCCGCGCTGCACTTCTTTGCCTTGAATGTTCTCTACCCGAAATTCCTCGGCAACAGAATGCAACTGAACCCCTTGGCCGTGACAATGGCGCTGTTGTTCTGGGGTTGGCTTTGGGGAGGAGTAGGATTGGTCCTGGCCATCCCTATTACGGCCGCCGCTAAGATCATTTTCGATCACGTAGAGTCGCTGAAGCCCTGGGGGACGTGGCTGGGAGAGTAGGCGGTCGCTAGTCTCCAGTCGTCAGCACAGCGTCGTCAGCCTGCGGAATTACATAACGGTTGGGGTGACCTCAATTCTGTTCACCTGTCACTGCTGATTGCTCGGGATCTCGGCTACTTCAGGGAGCAAGGCACTCGGGGGATGGGGGACTTGATTGCGCAGACGGGCAAGATGCTGAACGGTCTCATTAACTCGATGAGGCCAAGGCGGCAGACAGAGTTGGCCTAAATGAATAGGAGCAATAGAGCACGCGTCGAGACTCGAGACCTAGAGACTGACGACTGCCACCTAGCTACGCTTCAAATTCCGAGGCTTCCGGGAATCTCAGCTTGTGCTTCACGGAGAGGGCCTTGGTCAGCAACTCCTCAATCTGCTGCTCTTCACAGTTCTTCGCCATGGCCAACTCACTGACCAGCAGGTAGCGCGCCCGTTCCAGCATCTTCTTTTCGCGGAACGACAGCGGCTTTGACTGGTTGAGCATCAAGAGGCTTTTGAGGACGGAAGCCACTTCCAGAAGCGAGCCCGTGCGCATGCGCTCGGAGTTTTCCTTGAAACGGTACTTCCAGTCGGCGTTGCTCAGGCACTCGCCATCTGTAAGATAATCAAGGATTTTCTGGATTTCCCCATTGCGAACCACCCGCCGCAAGCCGACGTTGTTCACGTTGTGGAACGGCACCATGACCTTGAGGCTGTTGGCTTTGATCTTGAGGAGGTAGAACTTCTCGACAGAGGCGCCAATCGTCCGGCTGCTGATCTGTTCGATAATTCCTACGCCGTGGTTGGGGTATACAACTTTGTCACCGATGTGGAACCCGTCGCTACCAATCATTGAGGAACACCTTATGAGCGCCGGAAAACCTTATGAAGAACCCCACTAATGCTTTTAGTCTACTCTAAACCTCCTCGAAAGGCAATTTTGGCGCGGGTTTTCCGCGGTAAGACCGCTGATGGTTGGTCTTCACGATTTACGGGAAAAGAACAAACTGCGGCCGGAGACCGGCGCGAAAGGCGCGGGGAGCGTGAAATCGGCCCTTTCGTGGCCGGAGGCAGTAGGGCATCCCAGGCTTTGTTCGCTAGAAGCCAGTAGCTAGAAGCCAGCAGCTGCCGCAGCGGTTTATAATCCCCCAAAGTATGACTGAGCACCTTAAGAAAAAGCTCCAGGACGAGATCGCGATCCTCGAACACGAACTCAGCTTTGAGCTTCCCAGAGAGTTGAAGAAAGCGGTAGCACTCGGCGACTTGAGCGAGAATGCCGAGTATCACATGGCCAAGCAGCGCCAGGAGTTCGTAAAAGCGCGCCTCCGCCAGTTAGGTCGGCGTCTCGCAGACCTGTCCCTCATCAACATGAACAATATTCCCAAGGACAAGGTCGGACTCGGTTCCACCGTAAAGGTCTACGATAGCTCTAAGGAAGAAGAAATCGAGTACAAGCTGGTCACCAGCGAAGAGACCGACGTGGCTGCAGGCAAGATCTCGACCACTTCCCCGATCGGGCGCGCCCTGCTCAACAAGAAGGTTGGTGACTCCGCCACGGTTGTGACCCCCAACGGCAAGCGGGAGATGGAGATTCTGGCGCTCACTACCGTATTTGATGAGGCGCAAGCCGAATGACCTGGACCAGCGCTTTCGGCAACGCGTGCGGCAAACTCCTGCGAACGATCGTGAACCGCATGGCCCTCGCGCGCATCAGTCCGAACTTCCTGACTTTTCTGGGATTAGTGATCGATACAGTGGCAGCATTTCTGTTCGGCTACGCGAACGCCGATAACCAGGCGCGCATGTTCTTCTATGCCGGACTCGTGATCTTCGGGGCGGGGTTCTTCGATCTGGTAGACGGCCGGGTGGCTCGCGCCAGCAATCAAGTGACCCGCTTCGGCGCGTTCTTTGACTCCGTGGTGGACCGTTACAGTGACGCTGCCCTGTTCTTCGGCTTGTTGGTCTACTATTCGCGAGGCGGCAGGTTCTTCTACGTCGTGCTGGCGGCCCTGGCGATGATCAGTTCAGTGATGGTCAGCTACACTCGCGCCCGCGCTGAGTCCCTGATCGATACATGCAAGGTCGGCTTTATGGAAAGGCCGGAGCGACTGGTGCTTTTGATCATCGGGGCCGTGTTCAATCGGATGGCTCCTGTACTGTGGGTGATTGCTGTACTGTCTACCATTACCGTCGCTCACCGCATTTTTTACACCTGGCAGAAAACCGAAAGAGCAGGCTCGGGGCATGTGCAGGCCGGGCGTTCAGCCGCCTGAATTGCTTCGTGGATCGCTTTCCTTGCGCTTGCCGGCCAGTCTAATCTCGCATTCAGTTCCGCGGAGAAATCCCCAATGAAGAAGTATTCACCCGTCCGCACATCCTCATGGATCTTTTTTGTTCTCGTTGTTTTCTTATGTGCCGGCTATTCAGGCGCCTGGTCTTCGCCTGCGCCAGTGGCTGCGCCCCAGATCAAGTATGAGAAGTACACATTGAAGAATGGGCTCGAGGTCATCCTTTCCGAAGACCATCGCCTCCCGCTGGTGGCAGTTGATCTTTGGTACCACGTCGGTCCGGCAAATGAGCGTGCTGGACGCACCGGCTTTGCTCACCTGTTCGAGCACATGATGTTTGAGGGCTCTCAACACGTCGGCTCAAAAGAGCATGACCGGCTTCTGGAGGCGGCCGGGGCGAGCGATATCAACGGAACGACCGACTTCGACCGCACCAACTACTTCGAGACGCTCCCCTCCAACCAGCTTGAACTGGCGCTCTGGCTGGAAAGCGACCGCATGGGTTACTTGCTCGGGAAGATCGACCAGGAGCGTCTGGCCAACCAGCGCGATGTCGTGCGGAACGAGCGTCGGCAGTCCACCGAAAACACTCCTTACGGCCTGGTCGAAGAGGAGCTCTTTCACCAGCTATTCCCCAAGAACCACCCTTATTACGCCGAGGTGATCGGCTCGCATCGGGACATTGAAGCGGCGCGGCTCGATGATGTGCGCGAATTCTTCAGGCAGTACTACACTCCCAACAACGCCAGCCTGACCATCGTTGGCGATATTGATCCCGCTCAGGCCAAGGCCTGGGTGGAGAAATACTTCGGCACCATCCCGTCCGGTCCGCCCGTGCCCAAGATCACTGCCGTTCCGCCGCAGATCACTTCCGAGAAGCGTTCGAAAGTCACCGATCAAGTCGAGTTGCCGCGCATTTACATGGGCTGGATCATGCCCTCGATCTTCCAACCGGGTGACGCGGAGAGCGATCTGCTCACACAAATTCTTGGCGTCGGGAAAGCGAGTCGTCTCTATAAGTCGCTGGTCTACGAACAGCAGATCGCGCAGGACGTCTCGCTGCAGAACCAGAGCCTGCTCTTGGGGTCGGTGCTGGAACTGCAAGTGACGGCGAAACCCGGTGTGAAGCCGGAGGATCTCGAAAAAGCGATCGACGTGGAGCTGGAGAAGCTGCGAACCGAGGGCCCGAGCCAGGCTGAACTGGACCGCGCCCGCAACCTGATCGAAACACGGATGATCAGCGGCCTCGAGCGGCTGGGCGGCTTCGGAGGACTAGCGGACCGACTGAATCAATATAACCAGTTCCTGCACGATCCTGGATATCTGCCGAAGGATCTGGAGCGGTACAACCGGGTCACAGTTGCGGACATAAAGCGTATCGCCGCGGAAAAACTGAAGATTTCGGCGCGCGCCGTGGTGTACGGATTGCCGGGAGAGCGAGTCGTGGATGATCCGCCGCGATCAAACGACGAGCCGAAGCCCAAGAATGAAGCAGTCGCTGGCACTATGCCGGACGAACCTTGGCGGGCAAAGGCTCCGTCTCCGCAAGCGCTCGGGAAGCTGAGTCTGCCGGTCGCGCAGAGTTTCAAGCTAGCCAACGGCCTAACCGTTCTTCTAACCGAGCAGCACCACCTCCCACTGGTGGTCGCACACCTGCTCGTGCTGAACGGCAGTGACGCCAACCCGGTCAACAAGCCTGGACTCGCTTCCTTCACCTCGGAAATGCTCCCCGAAGGCACCGAGCGGCGCACTTCGTCACAGATCGCCGACGATGCCGCGCAGATCGGAGCCGCGCTGCGGACGCAAACCGTCGGCGATGATTCGATTGTCGACATTCGCACATTGAAGCCGAACGTCGACGCGGCGTTCGATCTGCTCTCGGACGTCACTCTTCATCCGAAGTTCGATCCTGCAGAAATCGAGCGCATCCGCAAGCAGCGCGAGACCGACATCCTCCAGGTTCAGGACGATCCCCAGGATTTGGCATTTGGGGTCTTCCGCAGAATGATCTATGGCCCGGGCCATCCTTACGGATATCGCGAAGAGGGCACGATTGCCGCCACGAAGGCGACAACTCGGGACGATCTGGCACAGATGTGGAAGGGGGGCTACCAGCCGGGAAACTCGGCGCTCGTTTTGAGTGGTGATCTCACGGTTGCCGAGGCCCGCGCGTTGGCCGAAAAATATTTCGGCAAGTGGGCAGGATCCACTGGCCGGTACCAGCCGCAGGCCGTCGACCACAAAGTTTCGCGTGGCGTCTATATCGTGGACAAGCCTGGCGCAGCCCAGACCTTCGTTCTGGTCGGGACGCCCGGGGTTCCGCGCACCACAAAAGACTACGTTCCCCTCGAAGTGATGAACAACATTCTGGGCGGACTCTACTCCAGTCGCATCAACGTCAACCTGCGGGAAGATCACGGCTACACCTACGGCAGCTTCTCGTTCTTCAGTTACAAGCGGGCTGCGGGAGCTTTTGGAGCAGGCGGCGGGATGCGTACCGATGCTACCGGGCCGGCGGTGCAGGAAATTTTGAAAGAGATGGAGCGTGTACGCAGCAGCACACCTACCGCGGAAGAGCTGAAACTTTCGAAGGGAGCATTTTCGCAGTCGCTCGCCGGCCGCTTTGAGTCGGGCGAGCAGACTGCGAACACGGTTGGCGATCTGTTTGTCTACGACTTCCCCCTCGATTATTACAAGCAGCTGCCAGAAAAAATTACGGCCGTGACTTCGGAAGAAGTGCAGCGGATGGCGCAGAAATATATCCACCCGGAGAATGCGGTGGTCATCGGGGCCGGAGATCGCAGCAAGATTGAAGATCAACTGAAGAAGCTCTCCATCGGCGAGGTGCAGGTTCGGGATTACGAGGGGAATCCCGTGGAGGCGAAAGCCGCTGCGGGAGCGGGCCATTAAACATTGAGGAGTTGGGACGTTGAGTAATTGTGGGGGAAATTTGTGATTTATCCGGGACAGTTCGGCCGTGTACGTATGAATGCGTGGCTTCCACGGCGTTCTCACAACTGATCTCAGTGCTAGACTATCCCGGCATTTTTCAACGAGGTCCGTTTGCCGACTGATCCGGTTCTGGTTGTTCACGGCGGTGCCTGGGCGATTCCCGATGACATGGTGGATGCTCACCTCAACGGTGTGCGCAAGGCTGTCGCCGCTGGCTGGCAAGCGCTTGCGAAGGGCGCGGCCGCACTCGACGCCGTGGAGGAAGCCGTCGTGGTGCTCGAGGACGACGAGACTTTTGATGCGGGCCGAGGCAGCTTTCTCAACCGCGACGGGAAGGTGCAACTCGATGCTTTCATCATGGAGGGATCGACGTTGCGTGGCGGAGGTGTTGGCGGCGTGGAGCGCATCCGCAACCCGATCCGTGCTGCTCGCAAGATTCTTAGCGAGAGTCCCCATGTGTACTTCGTAGGGGAGGGTGCCGAACGATTCGCCTCCGAGCATGGCCTCGCGCTTTGTGACAATGACCAACTCGTGATACCGCGCGAAATCGAACGTCTGCGCAATTATCAGGCTCACGCAGCCGAGCAGGCGCCAGACTTATTTGCGCCCGCGATTTCGCATGACACTGTCGGCGCTGTCGCGCTGGACGCAGAGGGAAACATCGCGGCAGGAACCTCAACCGGAGGAACACTCAACAAGGCTCCCGGACGTCTGGGAGATTCGTCGCTTATCGGTTGCGGCTGTTACGCCGACAATGAAAGTGCCGCCGCTTCGCTGACCGGTTGGGGCGAACCCATCATGAAGCTCGTTCTGGCCAAGTGGTCCACCGATCGCGTGCTCGCCGGCAATGCACCGGAATGGGCCTCGCAAGAGGCCATCAACTACCTGAAGTCTCGGGTCAACGGGCACGGCGGGATCATTCTGTTGGACGCTCGTGGACGCTTCGGAATTTCACACAACACGCCCCGCATGGCGTGGGCTTACCAGACGAAGCAACGGCAAGACTCAGGCATCGAGAGATAAGTAGCAATTCGTTGTGAAACGTAACTGCCAACGCTAACTAACCCTATTCTCCTCACCAATTTATCTTGCTTTCCCCTGATCTCCTGATGTAAAAACCACCGGGACCTCAGCGTCCCGCACCGTGCGCCTCCGCCGCCCCTTCAACGAAGTAAGCTGCCTTATCCGCCGGCTGTACGTGCCGCGGTTCTTTCGGGAGACCCCTATGAATTCGACGTCCAAGATCGTAGTTGCCTTGCTGCTCGCCTTTGTATGGACCAGCTCTTCTTTTGGCCAAGGCTCCGCGTCAGGCGACCTGCATGTCACTGTGAGAGATCCGAAGGGTGCGGTTGTTACGAATGCCGTGGTGACGGCGCGTGAACAGGCAAAGGCTTTTGAGCGTGCAACGACGTTGAATACAGAAGGAGAGTACCGTCTTGTGTCCTTGCCTCCGGGCATCTACACCGTGACCGTTGATGCCCCTGGCTTCAGCAAGGCAGAAGCAAAGAACGTCACTGTGACGGTCGGCCAGATGAAGGATCTGCCTATCACGTTAGACATCAGCGGTGCCTCAACGGTCGTTACGGTCAGCTCAGAAGCAGATCTGGTCGAAACCGCACGTAGCTCGGCCACCGACACTATCGATCAACGGCGCATCGATAATCTTCCCATCAATGGGCGCAACTACATCAACTTCGCGCAGACCGATTCCCAGGTGGTTCGCGACAATGCTCCCAACACGGGCGCAGCGCCGACTTCAGGTCTCAACTTCGGTGGTCAACGCGCACGGTCAAATCTGGTAAACGTCGATGGGGCCGATGCCACCGATAACTCCGTAAACGGCGTGCGCTCGACCGTTTCGCAGGAAGCCGTTCAGGAATTTCAGATCATAACGAACGGGTATGCGGCGGAGTACGGGCGTGCCTCCGGTGGCGTAGTAAACATCATCACGCGGTCGGGTTCGAACGATTTCCACGGCGACGTTTTCGGTTTTCTGCGAAATCGGAATTTTCAAGCGGTGAATCCCTTCGCCGTCTGCCTCAACCCTCCCTGTCCGAATCCTGCTTATACACGCGTGCAGGCGGGTACGGCTTTCGGCGGTCCGATCAAGAAAGACAAGACGTATTACTACTTCTCCTACGAGACCACGCGGCGGCATGAGACAGGATTTTCCAGCATCGGCCAGGGGAATTTCGGGCTAGTGCCTTTCGACACGACACTGGTTGGATTGCCGTTCGGATCGCTGCAATTGTCACCTGACCAGGTTGCATTCCTTACCAATCCGACGGTTCTGGCATTGGAGCAGGCAAATCCGACTACCGTCGGCGTAGCCGTTGGTAAATACACTGTCCTGGCCGGTGCGTCTTCGGGCCAATCGGTGAACGGAGTGTGGCCTGCGCAGTTGGTGCAGGCGATAACGGGAGGCGCGCTCTCGAGTTGGGCTGGCTTCCCCACCAGTTGTGCGCCACCGGGGCCGTGTGTTCCTGTTCCAACCTCGTATCAAACGCTCGCTTCTCAGATTGGGAATTTCCCCGTCTTCGAAGGTACAAGTCTCTACTCGCTGCGCATTGACCACAACATCAGCAACAGTAACCGTCTCATGCTCCGCGGCAACGTGAGCCCGAGCACGGTGACCGGTATTGAAGTTGGTGGTCAGTCTCAGCCCTTCGGCCAGAACGCTTATTCGCGCACTTCAGAACAAACCTATCGCGACTTCGCCATTACCGCGCAGGATACCTGGACGCTCGGTAACAACAAGGTGAATGAAATCCGTTTTCAGTTTGCCCGCCGCGGTCTCTCGTACTTTTACAATACGGCGATCCCGGGCGGCGCTGATCCCGCGGTGAATATTCCTGGCTTCGCCTATTTCGGACGCGAGCCCTACTCCTACATCCAACGCACCGAGAAGCGCTACCAGTTCACCGATAACTTCTCCTGGGCCATCGGCGCGCACGACACCAAGTTCGGAGTCGATTTCAACTACCTGCCGCTCGATGCGACATTTACCGTGAATTATGGTGGCGTCTATGACTTTGGTACTTTCGCTGCCGACAACCTGAATGCGGCGTTTGCTCCGCTTCCCAATCCCTCCGATCCAGCGCATCCCATAAAATTTCCTGACCTGTCTCCTGTGCAGTCGTACGGGGCTGGCCTTCCAGGCGACTTTATCCAGGGACTTGGCAGTCCCAGCGACACATTCTCGAACAAGCCTCTCGGTATTTTCTGGCAGGACTCCTGGCGAGTTCGTCCCAACGTCACTCTGAACTTCGGGCTCCGCTATGACGTCGAATTCCCACCCAAGTTCAAGGCGCCACAAGGCCTCGCGCTCCCGGCGTACAACCTGCTCGGATTGCAGAAGGGCATTCAGACCGACAAGAACAACTTTCAGCCGCGCATCGGCTTAGCTTACGACCCCAAAGGCGATGGCAAGACGGTGATCCGCGCCTCCTATGGTTTGTTTTACGATCACCCGCTCCTCGGCCTCTACTTCCTGGGCGATGCCTCCGACGGATCATCGAGCGGCCAGTTGGCTTTCGGTGGCACCGGCACCTGCAGCGGATTGGATGGCGATCCCGGGAATCTGAACGCAATCCCAATTTTCCAGGGATCGTTGAACACCCCTGGGTGCACGCCTTCGCAGTTCCCACTCGCCAATGCAAACCTCGGATACCTGCCAAACCAACAGCAATTTCAGGCGCTGAACTTTCCGCAGTCCGTTTTCCTTAACCAGAATTACTTGAACCTGGATCTCACGAACCCTGCGCAATCGACGTTCTTACCGCTGGGTTTTCAACCATTCGGTTATCCGCAAGCCAAGAACTTCGTTTACGCCTACTCGCAGCAGGCTCACTTCGCCGTTGAGCGGGATCTTGGCGGCGGATTTGCGCTGACCCTCGCTTACAACTTCAACGGCGGGCGCCACCTCAACCGGCCCATCAACGCGAACACGATTCGCGGAGACTTGATGGTTGCGAACTTCAATGCGGCTCTTGCAGCCGGCCAGACTCCGGCCAGTCCTTTCACCGTAGGGGGTGGGGCTGCACCATGCGGTTCCGGACCCTTGGGCCCTTGGGTCAGTGCCCCATTGATGAACTTCTTCCGGCCCGGAGGAATGAATCCCTCCATCGCCGTCGCGTTAATCGGGGCGGGAGCTGGCGCTTGCGTGGATCTCGCCCAAAACATTGAGAGTAGTTTGACGAGTCAGGGCTTCAACGCCAATTGTGATCCCGGGACGTACACGAACTGCGTTCCGTTCGGCGACATGGATGCGAACTACTCCAACGGAAGCTCGATCTACCACGGCTTCAGCGCCAACCTCCGCAAGCGTTTCGGCCGTCACTACGAATTCCTCGCGTCTTACACCCTTTCGCATTCCATCGACGACTCCACCGACCTCCAGTCCACACTGACTCCCCAGGACAGCTACTTCCCGGGTTTTGACCGCTCCAATTCGCTGTTCGATCAGCGTCATCGTTTTGTGTTCAGCGGGGTCTACCAGACTGGCAAAGTCGGAAGTGGATTTGGACGAAAGCTGCTCAGCGATTGGACGTTTGCTCCGCTGGTGGAAGTGGCCTCGGGCCGCCCCTTCAATATCATCACCGGCAACGGTGACAACCTGCAGTTGTCATCTCTCACCGGGCGGCCAAACACCTTCGTGGATCCGGCCTGTGCCACGCCGGTGGCTTCAAAGTATTCGCCGAGTGGGACATTCCAGGCACCCTGCATCAATGGATTCGCCGCAACTGGAACCACGCCAACTCTACTGCAACTTGATGGAAACCTCGGGCGCAATGCTGCTGTTGCGCCCTGGACGGTATTCGACGACCTGCGGGTCGCCAAGCGCATCAATTTCAGTGAGCGCTTCAGCATGGATTTGATTGCCGACATGTTCAACATCGCGAACCGGTATAACGTGTCAGCGGTCAGCCCGTTGTACACGAACGCCGGCACGCCAACCGCGGCGTACGATCCGCGTCAGTTCCAGTTCGCGATGAAGATCAACTGGTAAGACACATTCGAATGAGATTTCCCGCAGGGCCCGGCTCAGTTTTGGAGAAGCGGGCCCTTTAGGTTTTTCAAAATATACCGTGCTTACCGTAAGATCTGAGGCGCTGGTACGGGTTAAACTGCGGCCACTCGGATTCGATTTCGCAATTGCCTCGTAGGAGTGCGCTATGGACCGCCGTCGTTTTCTGCAAACTGCCGGGGTTTCCGCTCTTGCCGCCTCGCTCTATCAAAATCATGCTTACGCCCAAACCGGCTCGGTCCCAACCCGCACTCTTGGCCGCTCGGGCGAGAAAGTTTCCATGGTGGGGCTGGGCGGATATCACATCGGCATGCAGAAGGACGAGCAGGAGAGCGTCAGCATCATCCGCTCCGCTCTCGACCACGGCGTCAACTTCCTCGACAACTGCTGGGATTACAACGACGGCCAGAGCGAAGTGCGCATGGGCAAGGCTTTGCGGGATGGGTATCGCCAGAAAGCATTTCTGATGACCAAGATCGATGGCCGCACGAAAAAGGCCGCCACCGAGCAACTCGAGGAGTCATTGCGTCGGCTGCAGACCGATCGCATCGACTTGCTGCAGTTTCACGAAGTGATTCGCGACACCGATCCGGCCCGTATCTTCGCCGAGGGCGGCGGCATGGAGGCCGTGCTTGAAGCGCGCAAGCAGGGCAAAGTGCGTTTTATCGGATTCACCGGACACAAGAGTCCCGATATCCATCTTAAGATGCTCGAGACAGCCTTTGCCCACGGGTTCACTTTTGACGCGGTGCAAATGCCGTTGAACGTGATGGACGCGCATTTCGAAAGCTTCGAGAAGAAGGTGCTTCCTGTACTGGTGAAGCACCAGATCGGCGTGCTGGGCATGAAGTCCATGGGCGACAAGCTGATTTTGAATAGCAACACAGCCACGCCGGTGGAATGCTTGCACTACGCGATGAACCTGCCCACCAGCGTCGTCATCACCGGCTGCGATTCGATGAAGATCCTTCAGCAGGCAATCGACGCCGCCCGCAGTTTCAAGCCGATGAGTTCCGTGGAAGTTTCCTCGCTGCTGGCGAAGACTGCTCCGGCCGCGGGCAAGGGAGAGTTCGAGCGCTACAAGACGTCGCACGACTTCGACGGCACGGTGCGCAATCCTCAGTGGCTGGGGTGAGAGGCTGCGTCGGGATTTCTGGTGGTACACTTTTCAGTCACCCCATCCTTGGCGCTTGCCCGGAGTTCCGTCTTAATGTCCCAGGCCTCTGTACCCACGCCACGCACCCGTGTGGTCCGAGAACCTGATCGCGGGGTTTACGATCGGGAAGCGGTGTACCGGATTCTCGACGAAGCGTTCATCTGTCATGTCGGTTTCATCGTTGACGGGCAGCCTTTTGTGATCCCGACGTCCTACGGCCGTTCGGGCGACAACCTCTACATTCACGGCTCAGCCGCCAGCCGCATGCTCCGCAATCTCGATAAAGGTGTCCCCGTCTGCGTGACAGTCACTTTGCTCGACGGGTTGGTGCTGGCGCGGTCGATCTTTAATCACTCGATGAACTACCGTTCGGTCGTGGTGCTAGGCAGGGCCACGCAGGTCGACAATCCGGCTGAGAAGCTTGAGGCGCTGCGTCGTTTGTCGGAACATATTTTGCCGGGCCGGTGGGCCGAATCTCGGCAGCCGAACGAACGCGAGCTCAAAGCCACTTTCGTATTGCGATTGCCGATTGCTGAATTCTCGGCCAAGGTCCGGCAAGGGCCGCCAATCGACGACGAAGAAGACTATGCGTTTCGCACATGGGCGGGCGTGATTCCGCTCCGGACAGTTGCGGAAGCCCCCATTCCGGACGAGCATGGCGGTGCTGTAGTTCCCGTACCCGCTTACGCGAGTGCGTATTCGAGAAAGAAGTCTTAGCCAGCGGTTGCGGCTTAGCACGTTGAGCTCTCGATCAAAAGAACTCCGAGATTTGCCGATGGATAACCTTGTTCCCAGGATCGCCGCCTCGGTCGAGGCACTCCGCAGTGAATTGATCGCCTTCCTGCAGAAACTTGTGCAGACCCCGAGCCTTCCGGGGCAGGAGCAGAAAGCGCAACATCTGGTCGCCGACAAGCTGCGCGAGCTGGGCCTAACTGTCGATATCGTCTCTTCCGAACTTCAGGATCTTCAGAACCATCCGGCCTTCTGCGATGATGGCGTCCCCTTTCGTGATCGGTTGAACGTCATCGGCCGATGGCAAGGACAAGCGCAAAGCCGCGGCGGTGCACGCTCCCTTATTTTGAACGGCCACATCGATGTCGTTCCCACAGGCAGTGGGAGCCTCTGGTCGGAATCGCCATGGAGCGGAGCCATTCGTAACGGCCAACTGTATGGCCGCGGTTCCTGCGACATGAAGGCGGGAGTGACTGCAAATATTTTCGCGCTCCAAACGCTGCTATCGATGGGATTTCGTCCGGCCGGCGATGTCCTGGTCGAAAGCGTGATCGGCGAAGAGAGTGGCGGCGTCGGTACCCTCACCACCATCGTCAAGGGATTCAAGGCCGATGCGGCCATCATCACCGAACCCACCCACCTCCGTGTCTGCCCGGTGCAATCCGGGGCCCTTACGTTTCGGGTGAAGGTTGCGGGACGAGCCATCCATGCCTGCATGAAGCCTTATGGGGTGAGCGCAATCGAAAAATTCTACCTGTTGCTTGAGGCCGTGCAGCAGTTGGAGCGCCGCCGCCACGTCGAGTACAAGAATCCACTCTACGAAGATCCAAACAACATTGCGCCCGTGAATTTCGGCACGCTGCGTTCCGGGGAGTGGCCCTCCACCGTGCCCGACGAACTTGTCGTCGAAGGCCGCTTCGGCGTGATGCCCGGCGAGTCAACGCACTCGGCGCGACAGGCGATGGCCGCTGCCTTGGCAAGCGCGGCGCAGCAGGATCCGTGGTTGGCGGAGCACCCGCCATTGCTCGAATGGTTTGAAGGCCAGTTTGAGTCAGGCCAGACCCCCCAGGATTCCCCCATTGTTCGAGCGATTGCCGAAGGTCACGAACAGACTTTCGCGAAGGCGCCTGTGGTGCAGGGTGTCACTTACGGATCAGATCTCCGGCTGTTTACAAATCACGGCAACATCCCCGCCGTTCTCTATGGGCCCGGCAGCATCTTCGACGCTCACACCGTGAACGAGCATGTCGACCTGGAAGAAGTGATCGCGGCCACGAAAGTGCTTGCTTGCATCTTGACCCAGTGGTGCGGCGGAGAGTTCGCGTAGAGATCGAGTGTCAGCTGACTACTGGTTTGCGGCGATTTTGCCCTCTCCGTGGAATTCGACTTCCACCGAATCGCCAACATGCAAAAACATCGTGCTGGGATTTTTCAATCCCCATTTTTCATAGGGTACGGTGAAGTGCGCAGAGGCCGCCCAGTGGTCGCGCTCTAGTTTCACTTCAACCGGGACAGTCAGTTCGTGATCCGAGCCGTGAAGACTGAAAATACCATGCACTCGTGAGGTCGATGGACCGCTTTCCGCAACCTTCCCTTCCACGCCGTCGGGACGGAACATGATCGTCGGGAACTTAGCGCTCTCGAGCACATCCTTGTGCATCTTGCGATCGCGACCTTCGTTCCCGGTCTTGCCGCTGGCCGTATCGAAGACAATCTCACCAGAGATTTTCCCGCTGCCGGGGTCGAAACTGATTTCTCCGTGATGAAACAGGAATTTCCCGTGAACAGTATGAAGGGTGGCGCTGAGAGTGATTACCGCAGTGGTCTTCTCAGGATCGAATTGCAGCCGGACGGTTGGCTGCTGGGCAGCCGAAGAAGTCGATAGAGCGAGCAGCAGAGCTGTGATCAGAAGCCGGCGTTCTGCGAATCGATACACCCGAACTCCCCGCTCAGGAATTTAATTCAAAAGCATCAACTTCCCAGTAGTCTTGCGCCCCTCCAGGTCCCGATGTGCTTGGGCCGCGTCTTTCAGGGGATAGGTATGCTCGATGCGCAGCTTGAGTTTGCCCGCGGCGATCCCGCCAAACACGTCTCGAGATCTGCGCTCCAAGTCTTCCCTGGTCGCAATATAGTGAGCCAGCGTCGGCCTGGTTACGTACAGCGATCCTTTTTGCGAAAGCTGTATCAGATCAAATGGGGGTACGGCTCCGCTAGAACCTCCGAACAGCACCATATAACCCCGAGGCCGCAGGACGTTGAGTCCCTTTTCAAAGGTAGTCTTACCCACCGAGTCGTACACAACATTGACCCCATGACCATCGGTAAGCCGCCGTGTCTCCGATTCGAAATCGACTTGCGTATAAAGGATGACTTCATGTGCGCCCGCATCCCGCGCTAGCCTTGCCTTTTCTTCGGTGGAGACAGTCCCGATTACCCGGGCGCCAATATTCCGCGCCATTTGCCCGAGAATTAATCCCACGCCTCCCGCGGCGGCGTGCACGAGAGCTGTCTCGCCGCTCTTCAGCGGATAGGTGTCGTGGGAAAGGTAGTGCGCCGTCATGCCCTGCAACATCGCGGCGGCCGCTTGCTGATAACTCACGCCTTCGGGAATCTTTACCAGGCGGTCCGCAGCAACCGCGGCATACTCGGCGTAGCTGCCCATCGCCATTGTGTAGGCAACCCGATCGCCAACTTTCAATTGCTTGACGTCAGGGCCCACTGCCACAACTTCTCCCGCTCCTTCCTGTCCGGGGACGAATGGAAGCACTGCTTTATAACGGCCTTCGCGGTAATAGACGTCGATGAAGTTCACTCCCGCCGCCGCGATCTTAACGATGGCCTCGTCGCTCTTCGCTTCGGGAATAGGGAGCTCCCCTAGTGTCAGAACCTCTGGACCGCCCGTGTGTTTTACCTGAATCGCTTTCATGGGAAAAATTCCTGCCTTTATCATAACGTGGCGTCGCGCAGGAGTGCTCGTGAGCAATTGATCTGAAGCGCGAGGAACCGAAGGTATTGCATCACACGCAGGAAGAGGCAGCCCGGAGGCGGCCTCTTTGGGTAGTGCGAACTTTCCAGGCGAAGACTATTTTTGCGGCGCCGAAGGTGTTGCTGGATCTTTGGCTCCCGCCGGCGGCTTGCCTTCCAAACTTGCCTCCAGCTTCTTCCATTTCTCCTGCTGCTCGGGAGTGAGTTCCGCTGCAATCTTCGGGCTAAACGTTTGTCGAATTTCTAGGACCTTGTCGCGTTTTTGATCGGGAGTCATTTGTTCATTGATTCGCACCAGGTGCATCTGCTCGCCCTCGTCGGTGATAATCGGACGAAGTTTTTCGCGCTGATCCGGCGTGAGGTTGAGCTGCTGGCTCAGCGTGCGCAGTTCGGTGAGGCCCTCCATGGTTCGACGTTGGGGCGCGCCGGGCGGCGGTGGAGGAGCCACGCCCGGACCTTGAGCCCGGACGAACATACAACTTCCCATGACCGCGATGACCAATACAAATGATTGCCAATTTCGCATTGCATGCTCCTTTACAAAATACCGGGCCCAGGATGCCGCCGCTTGTCTCCACATCCTACCCCGCGAAAGAGGCAAACTCCATCCCACGAGTGTGCAGGTCTGGGTGGCGCACACTAGGCTGTCCTCAATGTGGAGTCCAGGTCGGATGTGTGCTGAACAGTCCGTCGACGAACCCGATCTGGAAGGTAATAAAGAGGCCGAAAGCGATGCTGATCAACCCCGAGGCCACGCTTAAGCCGCGATTAAACCGTGCGAACCGCAGGCCGGTGTACGCGAATGGCACTCCCATCAACATCGTGATCGCCATCATACCCGCGATCGTGCCCAGCCCAAACACGAGCAAGTAGGCAATCGCCCAGCGCGGATCGTGAATGGTGGTAAGGACCAGCAGGGCGACGGCAGCCGATCCGGCGAGCCCGTGCACGATTCCAACCGCCAGCGGTCGCAGCAGTTGGTACAAGCCCAAACGCTGCAGAAGTTGTTGCGCGGGGCCTTGCGGTTTCTCTTCGAGACCGAGGTGCGCATCGGGATCATGCGCGTGGGTATGCAGATGCGCCTCGCCTCCGTGGCGATGAATATGAGAATGCACGACGCCGGCGCCGTGCTCAGGGGTGAAGCGCTCGGTGATCCAGCGGGTGATGCCCGTCAAGTTCAAGACGCCCAGCACGATCAGCATCAGCCCGACGCCCAGTTCCATTGCCAAGCCGACGCGGGGAGGAATCGCGAGGTTGAACACGATAATCCCCGTACCCACCAGGACGATCGTGATGGTGTGGCCCAGTCCCCACAAAATCCCAATCAGGCCAGCGTGGCGAATACTCTGTTGCCGGCTCACAATTGTGGTCACTGCAATGACATGATCCGGATCGGTCGCGTGGCGGATGCCGAGCACAAAACCCACGCCGATGATCGTTAGCAAGTTCACCATGTTCTCAGTCGTGGCCACCCCAGCGCCCGGTAGACGGGAAAGGACGATGCCGTTGAAACCCAGATCACGAGACTACACCACCGCGATATTCTGGCGCGACAGGGCTTTCGCCATGAGCGCGGCTGGGTTACCATGTCGGCGTCGCTGCGGCGCCGCCGCGCGCGAAATACGAACACATGGGTGTTGCAATGGCCTTAGAGTTAGTGAGGACGCGGCTCAAGAACCATCCCTCGATCAGTCAGACCTTCGAACTGATGCCCGTTTTCTTTGTGGGCGTCGCGGTTGTATTCGCCTCGCTCGGAATGGGCGAAGCCGTCTACCGGCTGCTTTTTTCCGACTACGATGGCGCGACTGACCGGCTTCCGATCGAAGCCCTTTTTGGGCTCGTCTTCGCGTGGCTCGCGGCATCTTTTGTTCGCAATATGTACCAGCATCGCCAGCGGACCATCGCCAAGCTTCACCTGATCTGGGATCGCAACCATCAGATCCGCGCTGCGCTCGAGGCTATCTCTCCCCATCCTCACACCTCTCGCAATCAGCAGTCGATTCGTGTGATTCGTGAGGAGCTCGATCGCATCGAAGGAGCGCTCAAAGAAGTTCTGCCACGATAGGGACGTCCGCAGCCTTTAGGGTGTGCTTTCGGGTTTCGCTCGAACCTTGGATACCCTACGGATTCTCGGAATCTGGCTCGAAATGAGACCGCGAGTATCGTGCCGAAAGTAATGACGGCATTGGTCTTTTGTGAATTGACCCTGCAAAAGATCCAAGGTTACCATTTCGAAGGTTTTTTGCATCCAACTTTCCGGGAGGCCGACCGGGCGTAAGTCATAGAGAAATATGAGATTCCAAAAGCTCTATGTCGTGATTGCGCCCTTGGCGGCCGTGCTCTTCAGTTGTGCGTGCCACTCGTCTCATCGGCCTGCGCCCCTACTCTCACCCAAACAGTCAGAACCTCCGGCAATGGCGAGCGCTCAACCCGCTCCGACCGTGGAGAATCAGACTTCTCCCTCCAAGCAAGTCCCTCAACCGGCGACGCAAGCAGCGAGGGGACCGTCGGCGGACCCCGCAGCGGATCTCATCGTAGCAGTCGAGAAAGAGTATGCAGCGGGCCAGGAGAACTACAAGGCGGGACACCTCGAGGCGGCCCGGCAGAACTTTGACCACGCGTTCGATTTGCTGCTCGGCAGCAATCTCGAAATCAACTCTGATCCTCGCCTGGAAAATGAATTCGACCGCATCGTTGAAGGCATCAACGGCTTTGACATGCAGGCGCTCCAGCAAGGAGATGGCTTTACAGAACAGAAGTCCGAGCCCGCACCTATTGATGAGGCGAACGAGGCGGCAGTCCCGGTCGACGCTAACGTAAAAGCCAAGGCAGAAGCTGAGATCAAGTCGACTCGTTCGGATCTGCCCCTCATGATGACCGACCAGGTCGCTGGGTACATTACGTACTTCTCCGGCCGAGGACGAGGAACGCTGGAAAATGCTCTGGTCCGGTCGGGCCGCTACGAAGACATGATCCGCCGGGTGCTTAAACAAGAAGGTGTCCCGCAGGATCTGATCTATCTGGCGCAGGCAGAATCAGGTTTCCACCCGCTGGCTCTATCCCGGGTGGGCGCCCGCGGTATCTGGCAATTCATGGCGAGCCGTGCCCGGGGCTACGGCCTGCAGCGCGACTGGTGGGTTGACGATCGCCAGGATCCCGAAAAAGCTACGCGCGCGGCCGCACGCCATCTGAAAGATCTCTACCAGCAGTTCGGTGACTGGTACTTGGCGATGGCTGCCTACAACTCCGGACCCGGCACGGTGCAGAGTGCAGTCAAGAGAACGGGATATGCGGACTTCTGGGAACTATATCGCCGGAACGTGCTGCCGAAGGAGACTCGCAACTACGTTCCGATCATTGTAGCCGTGACGATCATGGCCAAAAACCCGGGCCAGTACGGCCTGGATCATCTTGAGAAAGCGCAACCGGTCGCGTCTGACATTGTGAAGATCGATTATCCGGTCGATCTCCGGCTGGTTGCCGAGTGTGTGGATGCCACTGCCACTGATCTGCAGGACTTGAATCCAAGCCTCTTGCGGATGACAACGCCAAAAGATCACGCGTTCGACCTGCATCTACCCCTTGGCACGAAGGATAAGTTTCAGACTGCCATCACCGCCATTCCCACCGACATGCGCGTTTGGTGGCGTTACCACAAGGTGCAACCCGGCGATACCCTGGCCTCCATCGCCCGCACTTATAGGAGCACTCCGAAAGCCATCGCCGAGGCGAACGATCTCGAGGAGGGTACGACCCTCGCGCCAGAGAGCAAGCTGACGATTCCCATCGCTCCCGGCAAGCGCGCGATCACAGAAGAAGCAACCTATGCGCGCCACGCCACCCGCTATCGCATTCGCAAGGGAGATACGGTTAATTCCGTGGCCGACAACTTCGGGGTGCCTCCAGCCATGGTGCGCCGCTGGAACCACCTGAAGGGCGACAGCCTTCGAGGTCGTAGCGTCGTATACGTGCACCTGCCGGTCAGTCCCGGAGCCGGGCAGGGCGAGGTTGTTGCAACTGCCTCTAAAGCAAAGCATAAAAAGGCGGTTACGCCCCCTGGGCACCCGGGCGACGCCGTCGTCCGTCACAAGGTGAAACAGGGCGAAACTCTTTATTCGATCGCTTCTACTTACAAAATTACAGTCGATGCCTTAAAACGCGACAATCGCAACATTGCAGTTCTGCGGCCGGGCATGGTGCTGGTCATTCACCCTTAAGCATCGTTGGAGTGTATGTCCTGATGCGGATTGTCTCATCGCGAAAAACACACACAACTATGATCTAAGTCCTAGCGCTCAACCGTATTTTCTCTGCTATAATCGCGCCCCGTTCAGCCGCGAAGCAGTTTTCCAGTTGTCTTCTAATTTTTCTGTGCGCGGTGCCGGATTCGGCGGCGTGCCGTGCTAAACCGTTCCGCAAGATCAGGAGGAGCAATGAGCTTTTACGACAAAACCCTCTACGGACTCGATGACGAGATGGATGAGTACGGAGACACCGGCGCCTACGGCGAATCTCCGGAAGAGATCCTGGAGGAAGAAGAAGAGGAAGAGGAAGAAGAAGCCGGCGTACCTGTAATTAGCGAGTCGGTCGTCGAAGTGGAGGAGGTCATTCCTGTTCCTCCGAAACCCGCGGGCGGCGGTGGCTCCCGGAAACCACCAGCTAAGAAGAAGGCGGCCAAGAAGAAACCCGCCAAGAAAGCGGCGAAGAAGGCTGCCAAAAAGAAACCCGCAAAAAAGAAACCCGCCAAAAAGAAGGCAGCCGGGAGGAAGCCCGTCAAGAAAGCGGCCAAGAAAAAGAGCGCCAAGAAGAAAAAGCGCCGCTAGCACCTGATTTTTCGCCATCCTCGTGCGATCAACGAAGAAAAGCCGCGGTCCCTGCCGCGGCTTTCTTAATGGGATTGACTGGAACTGACGCTCTCTTCTTGGCCGGCTATGCCATCTGTGACGCTATGCGCCGCACTGCCGTTGACAGCATCACACGCGTAATCCCGCTCATGATCATGCTGATCCCCACTAGCGTTCCAATCGCCCATACCGCACTCGAGGGCCAATGCACATAAA
Organism: uncultured Acidobacteriota bacterium; assembly: GCA_963765755.1. Classification (GTDB taxonomy): domain Bacteria; phylum Acidobacteriota; class Terriglobia; order Terriglobales; family Acidobacteriaceae; genus Gp1-AA133. The sequence goes on from CAVXXV010000007.1 coordinate 309,824, forward strand.
TCATTCCACCCAATATTAACGTGACGAGCGAATCCACCAGGATCCAAATGGCCCCTCGGGCCGAACGCGACTTCCACCACAGCATGAAATCAAGCACACCTTCAACCAAAAACAGGAACGCCAGCATCAAGGTGAGGGTGGCCACTCCTACCACCGGACGGAAGAGCAAATATCCGCCAATGAAGATGTAGGCTAAGCCGACCAGGAACTTCCATCCCATGCTGGTCCCCGAGTGCGCATGGAAGGCGACCGCCATGTGCACGATGCCCACCAGGATGAGCAGCCACGCAATGAATGTCGCCAGCGCAATTGCCGCAAGAAAGGGTTCGGCAATCGCCAGCATGCCCAGAATCACCAAAAGCACGCCCCAAATGATTCCCCATTTCGAACCCTGTTTTACCAATGCCACCGTATTCGGAACAGTCGTTGCCATCGATGTCCTTTCCGCTAACCAGGATTGTCAGGCTGGAAAACAGTCGATCATTGTGCGGCGAATTGTGGCAGACAGCACTTCCAAGTGCAAGCGTTGAAATGATTAGGCGGAAATCGGGGTAAATCTTACGTTGGTCTCGAAACGAGACGCCCGTCGAAAAGGCTACAAGGCGGGCGTCCGGTGAGATCTGGGCGGGAGGTGAATATTACTTCTTGGTCACCCTGGACAGGCACTTAGCGTAAAGATCCAGCAAATGCGCAGCATATTCCTCCGGCTTGGAAGCGCCCCCGCTGATCTTTTCAAATCCCACGCCACCTGTGCTGGAACTGGTCTTTCCGTAACCTGTCGTCATCGCAATGAATTTCATGAGATCGAGTGCGATGTCTTCGTCGCGACGCGATCCTGCCGCCGGCGTGCCTGGCACATCCATGAAAGCCTCCCCTGTCCCGGAAATGAGTGGGATATCGTCTTCTTCAAAATGCATAAGACTTCTCGATCATAACAAAGCTGCCCATCCAACATTCTGCACCTTAAGGGCGCTCCCTCGAACCCGACGCACTTTTACAAATCCTGAGGTAGGAATACACTAGCGGCTATTTTTCGGGGCCCTCCCTCTGTAAGCAATCAAAATCCAGTTTCTGAAAGTGAGGTGGCCAATAATGATCACGCGAATGGTCGCCATTCTTGTTTTGCTCTTGACCGGGTCCGCGCTCTTTGCACAATCTGCGGCCTCGGCGCCCGACATTTCGAATCAAGCGTTGCTCGACCGCCTCCAGCAAATGGAAAAACGCATTCTGGAGTTGGAAGATCGCCAGCACAAACTGGAAGCGGCCCTCGCCGGAACCAGCCATCCGGAGATGGTCGCGGCAAACACTGCCGCGAACATTGCCGCTCCAGCCCCCGCGCAGGGAGCGAAGACATCGATGCCGGGTCACATGGACGAGCATGCCACCGTGCGCGAGGAGTCCATGCACTATCCCTCGCTGCAAATTCGTGGCTTTGGCGATGTGGACTTCGCCGCTACCGACCAGAAGGGAAGCACAAGCGGCTTCGATCTGGGCCAGTTCGTACTCCACATGGCCTCTCCGCTATCGCAGAAAGTCAGCTACTTCGGAGAAGTCAGCCTTACCGCGACTCCGTCGACATACGACGTGAGCGTGGAGCGCAGCATCATTCGCTACGACTATAACGATTCCTTCAAGATGTCTTTCGGCAAGTACCACGCTCCCCTTGGCTACTGGAACGCCGCCTTCCATCATGGCGCCTGGCTGCAAACTACGATCAGCCGCCCGGAGATGGTGAAGTTTGGCGGCCAATTCGTGCCCGTACACTTCCTGGGAGTTTTGGCAGAAGGCAAAATACCTTCCGGAGGCCTCGGCCTGGGCTACAGCGCGGGAATAGGAAATGGCCGATCGTCGATTCTGAGCAAGGCCGGTGACAGCGGCGACATCAACAATAACCGCGCCTGGATTGCCGGTGTGGATGCGCGTCCTTCGGCGCTGTATGGCCTGCAAGTGGGAGCTTCAGTCTATCGCGACAAACTGACACCGGCGCCGGGTTCGAATTTTGATGAGTGGATCGAATCAGCTCACGTGGTGTGGACCAAGGAGCATCCGGAATTCCTGTCGGAATTTTTCAATGTCTCTCATCACGATGTGCTGACGCAGCGGGACTACAACAGCCAGGCTTTCTATGTGCAGCTCGCCTATCGGCTGCCGTGGCAGGAGAACAAATGGAAGCCGTATTATCGCTTCGAGTATATTCATAGGCCGAATGTCGAGCCGGTGTGGGACTTCAGCGGAGCCTCCGGGGTGGTGGATCTGGTCGGTTCCACGGCCGGCGTGAGATTCGATATCACCAACTACGCCGCCTTCAAGGGTGAGTACCGCAGCACCCGGCATGGTGTTAACGAGCCTCGAGTCAACGGGGCTTTTTTCCAGACTGCTTTTACCTTCTGAGGCGCACAATGGCGATCCAATACAAAATCGCGTGCGCAATCCTGCTGTCGGTCTCGCTATGTTCTGTTGGGCGGCAGCCTCTCCTCGGCCAAAAGGGGGACGTGGATGTCGCCGTCGTCGTGAACGCCGACACCCCGGTCAACAACCTCAGTCTTGCGGACGTCCGCAAGATATTCTTGGGGGACCGCCAGTACTGGACGGCCAATATTCCTGTCGTTCTGCTCATGCGCGCGCCCGTCGCACGCGAGCGGGATGTGGTGTTGAAAACGATCTACCAGATGTCTGAATCGCGCTTCAAGCAATATTGGATTGCCAAAATCTTTCGCGCGGAGTCGGCTTCGGCTCCCAAGGTCGTCTACTCGAACGACATGGCCAATGAACTCGTCACGGCGATTCCCGGAGCAATTGCGTTTATTGATTCCCGCGACGTGAAGCCGGGCACGAAAGTCGTTCGCGTGGACGGGCTTCTGCCGGGAGAAGCAGGATATCCTTTGCGTTGAGCTTTCTCGGCAGGTTACCGCGGGATTCCCAACTTCTCGAGCAACGCCTGGTATTGGGGATTGGACCGGATGTCATCAAAAACCGGATCCACTTTCAGGTAAGTAAGGTTGCTGTCGCGATCCGCGTAAGCGCGCTCCAACCTCGCCATCGACTCCGATTTGTTTCCCAGGCGAGCGTAGATCTGGGCCATCACATAGGAGGAAACGTACCCGCGCTTCGAAACTTCATTCAATCCTTCCAGCCAACTCTGCAGCACTCCCGGATACCCTGACTTGCTGAATTCTTCTCCAATCGCTGCCGCCAGATCCGGATTCCCTGACAGCGTCAATACTTTCTGTCGCTCAGAAACAGCTTCCCGAAACATGCCGGCTTGCCCATAGGCCAGTTCGATGGCGTGCTGGGACGGAACGAAATTGGGATCCATGTCCAGAGTCTTACGGAACTGTTTCAGGGCGCGATCGTATTGCCGCGAAAAATACAGCTGACGGCCCACGCTGTTGTTGATCAGAAGCGAAAGCGGATCCAGATCCTGCGCTTTTTTCAGCTCAATAGCCGCTTCATCGAAGCGTCCCAGGCGGGTAAGAAAGTCTCCATACCAGTGATGAGCAGCAGCGAAATTCGGGTTCAGCTGGATGGCACGCCTGAACTCGTCCTCCGCTCCCGCCCAATCCCAATCGTAGTCTTCTCGTACCAGCGCCAGGGAAATATGCGCCTCGGGCAGTGTGTCGTCAATCTTTACGCTCTGCATGGCCGCTGATTTGGCGTTCTGCCAGACTTGCAGAGGGGCTATGTATCCAGAGTCGCCCATGAAGTTGTAGGCATTGGCGAGCCCGGCGTATGCCCGGGCGTAGTGCGGATCCTTGTCCACCGCTTTGCGGAAGTAGTCGATTGCTTTCTGAAATCCGTCTTGGGTCCACTTGTTCCAATAGAACAGGCCCTGCAAATAAAGTTGATACGCTTCGGAGTTTTCCGTGTCACGTTTGGCAATCTGGGTCGCTTCCTTGCCGGCAATCTTCGGTTGCAGGCTGGCATAAATCTCTTTGGCAATGTCGCCTTGTACGGTTGCGAGGTCAGATACTCTTCTGCTGTACTGCTCCCCCCACAATTCAGCGCCGTCGGTTGCGCTTACCAGGTCCGTCTGAATGTTCAGGGTCTCTCCAGTCTGCGTGATCCTACCCAGCAGAACGGCATCCACCTTCAAATCCTGGCCGACTTTTTGTGCGCTGACCTCGTGTCCCTTGTAACTGAACACGGTGCTGCGAGCCATGACGCGCAAATTGGGCACACGCGACAGACTGCTGATGATTCCCTCGGTTATTCCGTCGGCAAGATATTCGACGTTCTGGTTCGCTCCTACGTTCACGAACGGTAAGACCGCGATGGAGTGAATCCGGTCGGATGCGTTTCCGCTTAAAAAGCTTCGCCACAGGCTGCGTCCGGCAAGGGCGCTGGCGAGCAGCACCACGCAAGCGATTGCCGGAATTGCGATCTTCTTTGACCACCAGCGATTCCGCACCGGGGCTGGCGGCACAGTCGGGACGCCGGAAGATTCCGTATCGCGTTTGACGCGCTTCAGGTCAGTGCGGAGTTCGGCGGCGCGCTGATATCGCAGCTTGCGGTCTTTCTCGAGAAGTTTCGCTGTGATCCAACCCAGGTCCGGCGGTAGAGTCGGGTTGACCTGTAACACTGGTACTGGCGTTCGGTTCAGGATCGCTTCAAAAACAACCGCATGAGTTCCCCCTACGAACGCCAGCCGCCCTGTGGCCATCTCATAAAGCACCGCCCCTAGAGAAAAGAGATCGCTGCGCTGATCCAGTTCCTCTCCGCGCGCCTGCTCTGGCGACATGTATGCCACGGTTCCCAGGGCCACGCCTTTGCTGGTGAGGTCATCGCTGTCTGCCAAGGTGGGCAATCCGGCCGCGGTGTCCGCGCTCGTTACTGGCGCCACACTTGAAATCAATTTCGCTAACCCGAAATCGAGGACCTTGGCTTGTTCTCGCCGGGTCACGAAGATATTTGCCGGCTTCAAGTCGCGGTGAATGATTCCAGACTCATGCGCCGCATCGAGAGCGTCTGCAATCTGGATCGCCAGTTCGAGGATCTGGGCGCTATTCAGCGGCTTTCCCGTGATGAGGTGCTTCAGCGTGTGCCCTTCGAGGTACTCCATCACGATAAAAGGATGGCCCTCGCTCTCATCGACCTCGTAGATGGTGCAGATATTCGGATGATTCAGCGCCGACGCGGCGCGTGCTTCACGCTGAAACCGTTCCAGAGCCTGCTGGTCGCGGACCATGTCGGTGGGAAGAAACTTGATGGCGACATTTCGGCCCAATCGCAGATCGCGGGCGCGATATACGACACCCATCCCACCGCCACCCAGGCGATCTTCAATTCGATAGTGGGAGATGGTTTTGCCGAGCATGCTGCCACCGCGGGCAGGACCGCAATGTTAGGCCTCTAACCCTAACAAGTCAAAGCATCTAAAGCGGAGAGCCTTCTTGAAAACAAATCAGGGACACCTTCCCCGCCTGGCAATCGCATGCTCCCTCATCGATAGTGATCGTGGAGGCAAATCTGTATCGGCCGTAAGCGGAGTGGTGAGCAATTGGTACTGTTCCACCTCAGATTTGGACATGCTATGCTCCTCGATAGCTTTACCCCGACATCGGGCATAGCACCTGTCTCCTCCCCTCGATTACCTGTTCCAGATTTGCTGAGGTCGAGTTTTGGCGGTCGACGCTACTTCAAAATCGCGCCCGACCAGGCGGGCTGTTTCCGCGAGAGACAATCCAACCTCCCGTGGCGGGTCCTCTCCCGACGAACTTCGTGCCGCCCGGACTCTCCCTTTGCCTTCCCTGGACGGGGGTAGCACGGTTCGCGATCTCTTATCTGCCGGACTCGAAGCCCTCGACCTTCTTAATATCGGACTGCTGGTCTGCAGCGCGTCGGCGGAATTGCTGGTTGCGAATCAAACCGCTGACCACATCCTGCAGGCGCGCGATGGCCTGGAGTTGGACTCCGATGGAGGTGTCTCTGCCATCCACGAAGAAACGGAATCTTTGAGGGATCTTGTTAAGAAAGTGGCGGAATCTCGGGGCCAAGCACGCGGCGGTTCCGACACCGCTTTCGCGGTTCAGCGAGCCGAAGGCAAAAGACCTCTCACGATTTTTGTGCGCGCGGTGAAGACGAAGGCCGATATGCCCGTCGCCGATGAGGCAGCAGTTCTCATCATGATTCTTGATTCCGCGCTACCCGTCGAGACCACGCAAGCAGAGCTGCGGCAACTCTACGGATTCACCGCCACCGAGGCGCGACTCGCCAATCACCTCATGGAGGGGTTGGCCTTGGAAGATTGCTGTGAAGCCATGGGGGTTCGCCGTACCACTGCCCGTATGCATCTCCGGAACATTTTTGCCAAGACCGGTGTTCGCCGCCAAGGGGAGTTGGTTTCCCTGTTGCTCAAGAGCATTGGTCTCGGTCCTCGCCTGAAGTAAGCCCGCTATTAGTGGGGTTTTCTGACCTCACACACACGGTAAGAATCTGCCTTCTCGGACGAATCCAGCGCGACTTGTTCGAATTTTGGGTTCGTATCATCCATGTGGACGTAGACAGCGCCTTAGGAGTCGCCTAATCTGCGGCCAGTTCTTACGCCGCCAGACTCCCTCCTGGCGAATAGCTTCTCCCCCAAAATTAGATGGCAAGCACGGGCGGCTTCACTCCCTCGTCTCGTGCATGAAGCACTTTTCCACATTTTGATGTGGGGTTCTGTGGAGGATTCCCTTTGGCATTGAACTGCGCCAGTTTGCCTGACGGACAGGATTTCTTCGCCTGCTCAATGCGCTCGATCGAGAGCGCAGCGACACGCGGCGGAATTCGTGTTTCTGGACGGCAACACCTCGCGGGCAGCCAGTTGCCGACTCCTTCACCTCAGCCCTCTCCCATCGCAACATCGGCGCAGCCAGCGCCGGCAGGTCCAGAAGGAGGCCGCAAGGTCATGAGAAAGCAACTCCAGGTTTGGTTGCCAATACTTCTTGTTTGTTTCGCGACAGTCGCCGCCAGCGCTCAGTCGTTCCGGGTGCAATGCCCCACGACGACGATCACTCACCCGTCGAACCTTCACAACAATAACTCCGAGCCTGCGTATTCCGGTCCGACGGTGCTCTCGGCTCCGAGCAACAGCACGTTTCAGCGCCCGCTGTCCAGGGTGAATGGTGCGATCAAGTGCCAGCAAATCTCGGGTGGTGACGGCTACTCGACCATGGGCGACGGCACCCAGACCTACATGTTCTCCTTTGGCCCGCTGTCCGGGCTGGCGAAAATCGCCAGCGGCGACCCGAAAGGCGGCACTGACTTTCCGAACGAGTTTAACCAAGTGTACTCGGGGTCGCCCCTGCAACCCGGCGAGCCGGCAACTACCGACGATCCCAATGGCGACGGCAATACGAACCCTGGAGATATCAATCTCGGCGCCTTCACCTACAACGGCGCGATCGGGCTCGTGGGTGACCTGCAGTTCGACCGGACGGTGGCGGTCCGGAGCCTCACGGAAGCCGGCAGTGTGGCCACGGTGCGGACCTTTGCGGCTCACGGCTTGAACGCAGGCGACCCGTTCGTTATTTCAGGGGCTACGCCGGACGGTTACAACGGTAGCTTCACGGTGCTGGCCCGAGTCGATGCCACTCATTTCACGTACCTTCCTGGCACCTCCGGTCTGGCCAATGCAGGCTTCGGTGCCTCGCTGGCGATTCCCCCCGTCGACGGTCACGTCGATCCCCGTCAGATTTTGGACGTTGGTGTAATGAACGGCAACATTCCCGCGCCCCTCATGTCGATCGACGAAGACGACGAGTTCTTCCTCACCCTGACCAACGTGGGCATGATCATGCGGCCCGACTTGTTCGAGCAGCACACCGTGCACTTCCACGGTTATCCCAACGCTTCAGCCTTCTATGACGGCGTGCCGGATGCTTCGGTCGCCATCAACATCGGCGGCAGCTTCACTTATTACTACCTGGCTCCCGACGCCGGAACGTACTTCTGGCACTGCCACATCACACCGCCCGAACACTTGCAGATGGGCATGGTGGGACAGATCTATGTGCGGCCGCGCCAGAATCGGTGGTCGGGCAATCTCTTCAGCGGCCTCCAACAGCAGGAACTTGACCCGCGCACTGCCTGCGTTTCGGCGAAAGACATTCTGTGCAGCAATCCTCTTCCTGCCGTCAACACAGCCGCTACCAATAACGGTACGCGCAAGTATGCCTACAACGACGGCGACGGTTCCACCGCGTACGACGTCGAGTACCCGCTGCAGATCCACGGCTTCGATCCCAACTTCCACTTTGTCGGCATGACCTTCAACCCGGAAGGGTTCGCTGACATGAAGGACAAGTACTTCCTTCTGAACGGACGCAGCTATCCCGACACGGTTACAGCCGGTCCGCTGGAGACGCAGTCGGCAGATGGTGTGAATCACTTCGCGCAGCCTTTGCCCGCGATCATCACCATGACGCAGGGGCAGAAGGCCCTGCTGCGCATTTCCGACCTTGATGTTTCCGAATATCAGACTCTTGCCTCAATCGGAATTCGGATGAAGGTCATCGGGTACAACGCGAAGCTCCTGCGCGATCAGGCGGGGAACAACATGTATTACACGACGAACTCGATCACGCTCGGTGGAGGCGAATCGCTCGACGTGATCCTCGACAGCACCGACGTGCCCAAGGGTACCTACTACCTCTACACCCCCAATCTCGATCACCTGTCCAACGACGCGGAGAACTTCGGCGGCTTGATGACCGAAGTCCGCGTTAATTAGGAGCGCAGCCATGAGGGCGACGAACATGAAAAAAGCAATTTCCAAGACAAGACTTCTGGTGGCGTTGGTAGCGGCGGCAATGTTGCTGACGGCCACGGCCTTTGCGGCGGCTCCTGGGATCACCGGTGGATCGGCTGGTGCTGCAACCTTCAACCTGCAGGCCGCCCAGGCCTACATCAGTCAGCCCGATGGGCAGATGGTTTACTCGTGGGGATACGGCTGTACGGGCACGCAACCTGGCTTTGCTCCAGCTGCCATGACACCTCCTTCCGGTGGTTGCCCGAGCATGCAGCTTCCCGGACCGACCTTGATCGTTCACGAAAACGACACGGTCACGGTCAACTTGACCAACAACCTGCCGGTCGCGGCAGGCAACACGTCAGTCCTGTTTCCTGGATTCAATGTGACTACAAGTTGTTCGGCCACAACGCCTGTGGGTCAGCAGGGTCTGTTGACTTGCGAGGCTGCTCCTGGTGGCACGGTGTCATACACCTTCACAGCGAGTTCGCCCGGCACGCGTGCGTATTACAGCGGTACGCAGGGTGACCTGCAAGTCGAGATGGGTATGTATGGTGCGATCATTGTGCTACCGAACTCCACACCACCCGCCGGATGCACCGCAGTCGGAGCTTTGCCAGCGCATTACGTTGCCCCCGGCAACTCTCCCGAAGCCGATTTTCGACTGGCAGCATCCGCCTACGACCATCCCAGGAGCTGCTACGACCGGGAATACCTGTTTCAGTTCTCCGAGATGGATCCGAACATCCATACCCAGGCAGAAGCGCAGGTGAAGGCCGCAGTTTGTGCTGCTATAGGAAGTGCGCAGCCCGTAACCTGCAAGCTCGCGGTTCCGACCGAGCCCTACCATCCTGCGTACTTCATGATCAACGGACGCTCGATGCCCGATGACATGGATCCGAACTACGCCGTTCAGTATCCGCACCAGCCCTACAACGGCGATCCGCACATGCATCCCGGCGAGCAGGTTCTGTTGCGCATTATCGGCCAGGGACGCTGGCAGCATCCCTTCCACGAGCACGGCAACCACGTACGCATTCTTGGGCGCGATGGGAACCTTATCCTCAGCTCAACGACTGCTGGAGATCCGAATCTCGCCGGTCCACTGCTCTTCACCACCACAACCACACCGGGCCTCGCGATGGACGGAATCTTCTACTGGACGGGTAAGGGCTTGAACTGGGATGCCTATGGACACAAGTTCTCGTCGTCCGATCCTCTGGCAAAGCTGCCCTGTGTTCCCGACGCAAACGGCTACTACACGGTGAACTCGAATCCCCCGGCTCCGACCACGGCCCTGAACTATTACGAATGGTGTCAGGATCACAACAAGCCGATGCAGGTTGCGCCATTCGGAGATGTGGCAGGAGGCGGTCCTGTGACTCTGCCCGATGCCAACCTCTTTACCAATGGCGCTTGGTACGGCGGCAGCCCATACCTTGGTCCAGACGCAACGACTCGTGCGGAAGGACCCACCGGAACTACTCCTCCTTCCGGAACGATTGCTAATTCGCCCTCAAGCGAGGCCGGCTTCGCCTTCATGTGGCACTCGCACAACGAGCGCGAGATCACCACCAACAACATCTTCCCGGGCGGAATGATGATGATGATGCTTGTTGATTCCCGGGAATTCCAGATCGACGAGACGAACTAACTGAGGAGAAGAGTACAAATGCGATCCAACTATCTCAAAACTTTGAAGACAGCGGTCCTGGCGATATCTGTTCTCCTCCTCGGAGTCAGCGTCTCGTTTGCCCAGCAGCAGATCAATCTGGCTGCAGGTCCGGCCAACGCAACTCTGCCGGACGGCTCTTTGGTTCCCATGTGGGGTTACAGCTGCGGAGCGGCCGTCTCCAACTCGACTGCCACCTGCGCCGCGTTGAACCTGCATGCTAACGGCGCATGGTCCCCCGTCGTGATTACCGTTCCAACCGGACAAGATCTGCAGATTAACCTCACAAACAACCTTTCGTTCACGCCGACTGGCGGCGGAACCGCCAACCCGGTGCCCACGTCGATCATCATCATGGGTCAGTTGGGCGGTGGTCTGGGTACCCCCGGCGGCTATACGAATCCTCCGGACCATTCCAATTCCCAGACGGTAACCTGGCCGATTGCAGATCCGGGAACGACCGGAAACCCGCCGAAGCAAAATCTGCGCGTGCAGTCATTCGGTACAGAGGTGCAAGCGGGTTCTACCACTCCGTTGTGCTGGGGTGTTTGTGGAACCAATGCTCCTGCTCTCAAGCCTGGCACCTATTTGATTGAGTCGGGTACGCACCCGTCAATCCAGGGTCCCATGGGCTTGTACGGAATTCTTGTGGTGACAGCCGCGCCGGCAGGCGCAACCCCTGGCACCGCGTATCCAGCGGTGGGCACCACTCCGGCGGTTACTTACAACGCGGAAGTTCCTCTCCTCTTGAGCGAAATCGATCCGGTTCAGAACAACGCGGTTCAGGCCGCCGTAACTGCGGCGGGCTTCAAAGAGGACACCGTGTGGTCGGGACAGCCTGGTAAGTGCGGGGATCCCGCCGCGGCGACTCATCCCTGCTATCCGCCAGCCGTAAACTACACGCCACTCTACTACCTCATCAACGGCGTTGCGTTCAATGTGAACAGTGCAAACGGCTCTCTGTTCCCTGCGACAGCGGGCGTAAACAGCGTGGTCAACCCGCCCATTCCGATTACCACCGGTATCTCGGGCAGCGTGCTGGTTCGTCTCGTGAACGCCGGCCTCCGCATGCACGTGCCTTCCATCGTAGGCGCACAAAATAAGACCGTTGCAGGCTTTGGCCTGATTGCAGAAGACGGCAATCCATTGCCCGGCGTAACCAGGGTGCAAAGCGAAGTCTTCATGGCTGCGGGCAAGACGTACGACGTCATGATGGATGTGCCCACTGGTGCGTATGCTCTCCCGATCTATGACCGCGAGCTGAGCCTGTCCGCGAACGCAACAGCGCGGGACGGAGGAATGTTGGCGTACATCGGCGTCAATGCCTCCGGACTGCCGAATAGTGGCGCGTTCGCCCCGGCAGTTGCCCAAGCCGTCAACGACAATTTCAACGCCCTGGTTGCAGGCCAGAAGTTCACAGTGTCGGATCCGGTCCGAGGCGTGGTCGCCAACGACATAAACGTCTATGGTGTTCAACTTCTCGCGAAACCTTCGAACGGTACTGTAGCCCTCAATGCCAACGGTACGTTCACGTACACCCCCAGCGGGACCGCTACGTCGGACTCGTTCACATATTGCGCGAACGGCTCCGTCGACAATACTGTGACGCCGGCGACTTGCTCTTCCGGCTTGATCGCCACGGTGACCTTCGGCGCGCAGACCGTTGCGGGTGGCGTCACCTGCACTGACTCTAGCTTCACCGCCAGCACAGCCACCTACCTGTCCATCAAGACTCCGGGCGTCCTGGCGGGTTGCACGGACTCAGCCGGCTTGCCTCTTACCGTTGATACCTCAACACCGGTTGTAGCGTCCGGCGCAACGGTTTTGGCGGCGGATGCCAACGGCGGCTTCACTATAACTGCGTCCGCAAGCAGCGCCACTTTAACTTTCAAGGTGCAGAACTCCTCGAAAACCAGCACGACCACGACCGCGCACATAACCTTCCTTGCAGCCAACGGGCCGACGGTCAAGGTTATGGACGGCGCTGACAAGAGCACTGTAATCACCGACTATCGCTGGGTCATCGAGGAAGACCGAACTTTCTTCGTCGACCCCAAGTGCACCACGAATCCTCTGCCAGCGAGCTGCCCGACGGTCACATCTCAGGGAGCACCCGCCGCCTTCGGCACGAATTTCCACTCCAGCTGGATGCCGCTCGTGGCCACCGGCTGCACAGGACCACTATCTTGCGAGGGCGGACAAACTCAGCAGGGCGCCCCCGTGGTCTGCGACCAGGGCGATGGCGTTTGCCGCTCGGGAAGCGGTTTTACCGCTGTAGATCCCAGCCAGGTTCACTTGGATCCAAACAAACGGTATTACATCTCGGTTTTGCCGGGTGATGCGGCCAATCCGTTTATCGGCGGCAACGCCAGCGCTCCGGCGAATTGCGCAAAGGGTCCTTATAACGCCGACAACACCCTGAACACCGACTGCGGTCACGGCATGGGTGGTGCTCCCTTCGTCTCTGGGCAAGCTAACGTCACGGTGTTCACTCAGCCTAGCCCGTACCCACCGGCAAAGTTGTCCGTGTTCGTATTTGAGGATGACTGGCCGCTTAACGGCGAACACGATGCGGGCGGCGGCGTCGACGTGCTGGCACCGCAGGAAGCTGGCTTGGGTGGTTTCCAGATCACCCTGTTCGACGACGCGGGCGGCACTGGTGATGCGACCGGCCAGCCGACCTACGACATGTTCAACATGCCGTTGACCAACAGCCTGGCGGGTACCATCGATCCGATCTCGGGCATCGACGCTTGCCCGGTCTCGACTCAGGTGACGTCGAACGTGCAGAAGTCAGGCAACAATGCTACGCCCGATCAATGCAGTGCTGACCCCACGATGAAAGGGTGTCAGAAGGGCATTGTCGGCATGATCGTCACTTGTCCGAGATTTGAATCGGATGGCGTGACCCTGTCACCACTGGCTGGTGAGGCAGTCGTCAACAACCTCTATCAGGGTAGATATGGTGTGGTGGCCAACCCCAGCGCCGACCGGATTGCGCGCGGCGAGGAGTGGCTGCAGACCAACACTCTGGACGGCCAGAAGGCCCACGATTCGTTCATGCGTATCGGTGAGCCGGCTTATTTCCAGGAGTTCGGTCCCGCGGGATACCACGTCACCATCGGCTTCGCGAATCCGGCCATCATCAATAGCCGGAAATCATGTACCAGAAACAACCCTTGCAATAAAGAAGTGAAGGGCCATGTCACGACCGCACGCATGAGCCGTCCGCCCGATGAGCGTCTCTACGGAAGCGGCTCGCGCGACAGCTTTTCCTTCACGCAGTGCTATGCCAGTCTGGGAGATCCGGACGGAGCCGACTTCGCGTTCGTCAAGTGCGACGGCGATGGGAATTTCGATTTCAAGCAAATTCCCGCTGGCAATTGGAAGCTCACCGTCTTCGACCAGTGGAACGACCAGATCGTCGATGGCATCTCAACCCCTGTGGGGTTGGCTGCCAGCGCCACCGTCGTTGATCTGGGCGAGATTGCCACGCACCAGTGGCAGGCCAACATCTACACCCGGTCCTTCATCGACCAGAACGGCGATGGCGTATCCAACGGCGATCCGCTTGAGCCGGGTCTGCCGCTGGTGGCGACCAACATTCGCTTCCGCGACGGCAGCTTCTCGAACTTCAACAACACGGACCTGAACGGCTATGCCGGGTTCAACGAAGTGTTTCCGCTGTTTAGCTGGTATGTAATTGAGACTGACTCTACGCGCTACAAGACCACCGGAGTGCACGTGGTTTACGACGCCGGCGGTCCGACCGACGGTACCACGGGTGGGGGAACCTCAAATATTGGCCAATTCTTTGCCAATACAATCGAAACAGACTCTTTGCCGGCTAATTTGCGCGTGCCCGGCGCAGTTTATTGTGACAACGCAGACTGCAGCGGCTTTTCCGTCGCAAGTGGTCCGGTCACCGGTGGCTCCAGTGGCCCGACCTCGAATCTCTCGACGGGCCGCATCGACCCGCCGCTCTGGTTTGGATCTTACGGCTGGCAGGGCTTCGCAGGACAGAACTCGTTCCTGGAATTCGGCAAGAAGCCGTATATGGAGGGTGAGAACGGCGGTATCCATGGTCACGTCGTGTATGCCTCGACGCGGCCGTTTGACGATCCTCAGTTGCTCCTCCAGTTGAGCTGGGAGCCGTTGGTTCCCCATGTCAGGGTCAACCTCTACAGGGAAGACGTTGCTGCCGATGGCGTCACGCAAACTATGACCTTGGTGGACCACACCGACACGACCAGTTTCGATGACTGGGCACAGGGTTTCCACCTCGCCGCGGATGGCGTCACTAAAATCCCCAACATGAACTGTCCCGGCCAGTCCACCACCGATATCTTCTTCTTCGGTCTGCAGAACCAGCCGAACTACCTGGATTGGTACAACTCGCAACACGGCGGGTCCCCCGTATCAACGCTGCCGAACAATTCCCAGTTCAAGTGCTATGACGGCATGCATAACTGGAACCAGCTGCAACCGGCTCCGTACGATGGCATGTACACCTTCCCGAGCGTGACGTCGTTCGATCCGGCGACCGGAAAACCAGCCGGTACGAATTGCACCGGTTGCATTACCAACCCGAGCCACGCGACTGTGGCCGCCAACCTGACGGCAGCGACCGATCCCGCTTATGACCCCTATCGCGCCGGTTTGCCTATGCTGCCCGCTGGCAAGTACGTGGTTGAGATTGTGGTTCCCCCGGGCTACGAACTGGTCAAGGAAGAAGACAAGAACATCCTGATCGGCGACAACTACATCGCACCGGCCGTGACACAGTTCGGCGGATTGGGCAGCATCTACATTCTGCCCGACCAGGCCGAGATTGCCGCCAACTACAACTCCAATAACCCGCTGAATTCGACCACGACCCTGGGAGTGTCGCCACGCCACGAAGGCGACACGGGGAGCGTGGAAACGTTCTGGCCCTGCGTGGGCGAATTGCGCCAGGTCCCCGACTTCATCAGCCTGTTCCCGGGATCGGCCGAAAACGCGCCGTTCGCAGGAGCGATGCGCAATCTGTGCGACCGGAAAGAAATCACCCTGACCGATCAGACTTCCGCGCTCGCCAAGTTCTACATCTTCACCTCGACCCACATCGCGGCTCACTACACGGGCCTCATCACCGACGACTTCACGGCGGAATTCGATCCGTTCTCGCCTCAGTTCGGCGAGAAGTTCGCCCCGGCTTACCTGCCCGTCTCCATCAAGGACTGGAGCGGAAACGAAGTCTCGCGCACCTATGCCGATGAGTTTGGTGCCTACACCGGCCTGAACTACTCGACTTGGGAAGTCAACCCGCCCAACCCGACGGGTTACGGCCCCACCATGATGGTGACGTGCATGAACGATCCGGGAACCGGAACGACCCCGGATCCCCTGTATCAGCCGGCTTACAGCGCGTTCTGCTATGAGCTGCCGTTCATGCCCGGCCAGACCGGCTACTTTGATACACCCGTCGTGCCTACGTCTGCCTTCGCGGAAGGCTACAACCACCCCGACTGCAACTACTCCGACGGCACGCCGGGTATCGCAAGCGTCACGAGCAACGAGATCGCTGGTCCATGGGTAAGCGCCAGCGGTTCCGGTCACACCCTCACGATCACCTCGTTGGGCAACGTGCTTGTGGATAGCTATGGGTACTCCGGGCCCTCGATAAACACTGACCCCTACAATAAGCAGAAGGTCACCCGCAACTATGGCTTCGGAACATGTAGTCAGGTCTCCAGCACGGGGACCGGGCCGTGCTCCGTCGCCCTGGTCGGCAGCGATGGTGTTCCTCGTGCCCTAACGGGTGTGGCCTGGAACGGTTCGACGATCACGGGTACCGTGCCCGGTAACGTGGCGAACTGCGCCGTGCAGCAGCAGACGCAGTACAGCGGCTCCACCGCAAGATGCGGTCAACTGGTGATCACGGCTGCCAACGGCAAATCGTCGATTGACACAGTGACCGTCACGATCGGCGGCAAGAAGCCCACGGTGTTGGCGGCTGGCAAGACGATTCAATCGGCGCTTGACGCCGCTGCTCCTGGCGACATGATCATCGTGCCTCCGGGCGTCTATAACGAAATGTTGCTGATGTGGAAGCCGGTCCGGCTGCAAGGTGTCGGCGCTGCCTCCAGCATCATCAATGCAGATCCACACCCCGCTGGCAAGCTTGATCCGTGGCGGAAGGAAGTTGTCTGTCTGTTCGGTCTGACGACCGATGGCCGGCCTTCCGGCGGCTCATACGCCGGTTGCCCAGGGGATGGTTGGACCAACCTGCCTCAGGGGCCCGCGGCTTTCAAGTCCATGATTGTCGATCGCGTGACCCTGGAAGCGATTCTGGGATGGGATGCCAATCTCAATGGCAACCTGGCCGAGCAGTTGATCGAGCCTAGCCTGATGGGCGCGTACGAAGGCGCGGCCATTACAGTCCTTGGCAAGGGAGTGAATATCCCCGCCAATGCAACCGATCCGTTCGGAGCAAACGCGGCGACCGTGGCTTCGTTCCCCGACGGCACTACACTCCTTACGGCAAGCAATTGCACAACCGGAAGGAACGGGGGCATAAATCCCTACCCCAGCAACTTCTATTGCAACCCGTCGAGCATTGACGGCCTGACTCTGAAAAACAGTTCCCAGGGCGGTGGCGGCATCTTCGTGCATGCCTGGGGGCACAACATCCAGATCGGCAACAACCGTGTGCAGAGCAATAACGGATCGTTGTCGGGTGGTATCACTGTCGGCCAGGGTGAACACGTTGACGTCATCCTGGCGGGGACTAATCCTCCTCTCGATCCTCCGAATTCGTGCGAGACCAGTAACGTCACGAACGTGGGTCTCCCGTTCTGCTACAACGTGAGAGTCAACGTTCACAACAATGCGGTTACCAATAACACCTCGATGGGCGACGAGCTGTTCTCGTCCACCCCGGCAGGAGCGGGCGGCGTCAGCTTCTGCAACGGAGCCGACTACTACAGCTTCAACAACAACTGGGTGTGCGGCAACATGAGCACCGGTGACGGCGGTGGCGTCGCTCACATCGGGTTCATCAAGAACGGCGACATCGAGCACAACGTAATCGCGTTCAATCAGAGCACGAACCCCACCATCACAACCAACGGCGGTGGCCTGCTCGTGATGGGCGCTCCGGATCTAGATCCAACCTGCTCTACCAATGATCAGGATTGCGTCCCGACTCCGAGCTCGGTTCTTCCGACTGACGGAACCGGACCGGGCCTGGTCATCAACGGCAACTTGATTATCGGCAACGCCGCCGATAGCGGCAGTGGCGGCGGCCTGCGGTTCCAGCACGTCAATGGTACCGACGTGCTCAACTTCCCGAATGGAACTCAGTGCGATGCAACTCTGACCAATTCGACCTGTCACTGGAATACGGTCAGGGTCACCAACAACATCATCGCCAACAACGTGGCTGGATGGGATGGTGGCGGCGTTTCGCTCCAGGATTCTCTGGCGGTGAATCTCGTCAACAACACCATCGTTTCCAATGATTCCACGGCGTCCTCGGGCGTGCTCTTCGGTTCTCTGTTCGCACCGTTAGCCAGCGCCCCGGGAGTCAATTGCAATCAGCCGGGCAATACGAAGTCATGTCCGCAGGTCGCTGGTCTGGTGAGCGTCACGAACGGCGCCATCCTGCAAGCCAACCTGCCGGCGTCGGGCTTCAGCTGCCCGGTGAATCACGGAGTGGGTGATTCTTGCAGGAATTACTCGGTTCCATTCATGACGAACAACGTGATCTGGCAAAACCGCTCGTTCTTCATCGGCGTTACTGCACCTAACGGTAGCGGCACAACGGGACAGCAGAGCACGGTCGGGCTGTTTAACGCGTTCACTGGTACGCCGGCGGCGAGCCAACCCCAAGCAGCCGGCATGCAGGCCAATGGTGGTGGTGTGATCATTACCGGAGGCACCGGTGCTTGCCCGACTAGCACTCCTGCAAGCTACTGGGACATCGGTGTACGCGGTGACACCGGACCGAGCAACCACGTCATGGTCAACGGAACCACGGCGCTGAAGCTCTTCCCGCAGCACTCGATCCTCACGGATGCCTCGGATTACCCGTCAGCCAACAATTTGGGATCCAATCCGACGGTCATGAGCCAGTACTGCAACGGCTCGCGTGTTCCCCCGGAGCTTGGCAGCATGGGCTATCAGGTACCGCCGGGCACCAACGAGACCAACGCGCTACCCACACCAGTGTTCAGCTTGACCCCATCTGCGACGGTGGACGAAGGCAACAACTGGATTAACCTGCGGTGGGGCCCGCTGGCGATGTCGAATCCTACTACCCCCAATGTTGCTCTCGGCAACTATGCGATCGCGGCGGGTTCACCGGCAATCGATACCGCCGATTCTGACTTCGCGCCCTCAACGGACTTCTTCGGACACACCCGTCCATCGGGCTCCGAACCGGATATCGGTGCGGTCGAGTTCCTGGCTGCGGCAGCCTCGGACATGGACGTTACGCCCCAGGCTCTCGCGTTTGGCGGTGTTCGGAACCAAACCGACAGCGCACTTCAATTCGTGACGGTGACCAACACCGGAAGTGCACCGTTGACGGGTCCGAGCGGCTCTGGTGCGATTACGGTGACGTTCGCCCCGAGCCCGTCGCCCTTCACCCGGGTAACGACTGGCGTGACCAACAGCTGCAGCGCGACGACCCCAATCGCAGTTGGGGCAAGCTGCCGCATCTATGTCAGGTTCCATCCGACTGCTGTGGGAGCGGTCGCTGGGACTTTGACCATCAACACTAACGATGCCAGCCCCGATGCTGCTACGGATCGCGCGGTGGCACTCAGCGGAACGGGCACCAAGGTAGGGGTTTCGCCGACGAGTCTGACCTTCACGATGCTGTTTGGAGGCGGCTTTACCCCAACGCAGAACGTCACAGTAACGAACGGTGGACCGGGAGCAGTCGTAGGCCCCTTTACTGCCGCAATCAGCAACGTGACGAATGGCGTCAACTTCCAGGTGCAGAGCACTACGTGCCCAACGAACGGGACGACCAGCTTGGCGCAAGGTGCCAGCTGCGTCTTCCGGGTCCGGTTCCAGTCGCCCACGCCACTCACGCAAGGGACGGGAACTCTGACGATCACTGACACGGAGTCTGCCAGCTTCACGGTTGGGCTCTCAGGCACGCGGGTGTTCTAGACACATGCCCTCCTCAGATTCAGGCCTTGCTCAACCAGGCGAGGCCCGAATCGGGCAGAATTTACGGGCACAACGGTTCTGAGCAATTCGAAAAATCAATCTAGCTGGGAACGCTGCCCGCGAGCTCACATCGCGGGCAGTATTTCTTGAATTCAGCCTGCGCCGGCAAGTTCGTAATTGATAAAAACAAGAAGGACCTCTATCCATGAAAATAAGAAACCTCACCAGTTTCATTGTTGCCTTAACGCTCTGCGAGATCGCATTCGCAAAGATGCCCTTCTCTAACGATATGTTCGGCCGTGTGGAGAGTACGCTGGACCACTGCGCCCAGATTGACAAGTCTTCCGCCGAAAAGTATGTCGCCAGGAAAAAAGAATTGGTAAAAGATGCGACCAATGAAGAGGTTGAAGCAGCGCGCAACGCCGAAGATTATAAGGCAGCTTACAAAGAAATGAGCGAGCAACTCGCTCAGATGCCCAAGGATGACGTTATGCAAGCGTGCACGGCCGCTCTACAGGAAAAGAAGTAGAGCGCGTGCATGTTATCTGCAACATACGATTTCCGACAAGGGTAAATGGATCCGAGAGTAACACGGGTACGAAACGCAATGCCCTGATACCCGTTGGCGAAACACACGCGATCGCTTCTGGACGCCGGCTCCGCTTCCGAATGGCACGAATGGGTCATATTTTCAAGTCCCCCATTGATGCGATAATTTACAAGATGTTGAACAACTCTATTAATCGAGCTCCGCTCCTGGTATTGGTTTGTTTGTTTGCGGCCAACTCCTTGGTCTTGTCGCAAACCCAGCCCGCCAGTGCCAGTAAGCCTTCGGTTCCTGTGCCCCAGAGTTCTGGTGGCGTTTCGCACTCTCGCTATCGTCCCAGCCATATCCCAAAGCGCGCCGTCGAATATTACAGCCTGGTATGGGGCGTGGACTCGCTCGCGGTAAAGTGGACCGAGTCCGGCGAGGTGATTCGATTCAGCTACCGGGTACTCGACGCCGATAAGGCGAAGGCCCTCAACGATAAAAAGAACCAGCCGGTCCTGAACGATCCGCAGGCTGGGGTCCAGTTGGTAGTCCCTTCGCTCGAAAAGGTTGGACAGCTACGGCAAAGCAGTCCTCCCGAGGCCGGCAAATCCTACTGGATGGCTTTTTCCAACAAGGGAAGACCCGTAAAACGTGGTGACCGCGTGATTGTAGAGATCGGGACCTTTAAAGCCGAGGGGTTGATAGTAGAGTAGCGGCAGCGTGGCACTGAAGCTAGATAGAGAACGCATTGAGTTATCAAGCCAGCCTTGGTTGAATTAGTTTCCGCTCCTTTTCTCAAGCGAAAAAACTCTACACTTATTGCGTCGAGACCAGTGAGTGTGTCCGCATGTCTTCGTGCGCCCTCCCGTCAAAAATGGACACGGAAGTCCATTACTATCTGCTCACCCAACTGTCGCAATTGTTTTCAGTAACTGTTACCTAAGTGCCATAAGAGATGCTCCGCTAAATCATTCGCTGTCAGCGCGATGCGTTTTTCCCCACTTGGAACAACACCTGCCCTTGTAGGTGTGACGGTTTACTCCCCTTCCGACTTCGTCGGCGAACCGATCATTAACGGGTAAGAAAGCGGCCGCTGCGCCATCGCCGAGCCCGAAGCTTTCAGGAGACCTCAATGAAGTTGCGTTTGGCAGTTTGGGGAATATTTCTAGCGCTGTGCGTGACGCCGGCCTTCGCCGACTCGCTCCATTTCACCAACAAAGGTCTAATCTCCGGTGGCGGAAGCAATAGCGGAATCAATATCGTTTCCTGTCTCACCAAGGTTTCGTTGGATGGCAGCGTCATATTGTCAGGCCATGTCGGGAGCATTGCCTTCGATACCGGTAATTTTACCGGCAGCCTGCTGGGCGGCGGCTCCTTCAATAGCGGCACCTTCGGTATTGACATCAACAGCTTCGGTACGATTCTGTTCGCGAACAATTTCGCCGGGACGTGGACGAAGATCTCCGACGACATGTTCAAGCTGGTGGGAACTTTCTCCGCGACCGTGGATGGCCTGAACCTGAACGGCATCACAACGCAATTCTTCGAGCTCGAGAACGAAGACGGTCACCTCTCGTTTGATGAGGTGCACGGAAAGACCTGCATTTCGCCGTCGCCGACGCCGGTGCCGGAACCCGGAACACTGACCCTGTTCGGGACGGGCCTCGTTAGCCTCGCTGGGCTGGTGCGGCGAAAACTAGCTGCTTAACGAACCAGGCGCGCTCGGAATTTCCAGCCGGACGCCAGTTCGACTGGCGAATCGAAAAATCACAAGCGGGGAACTCCACGTTCCTCGCTTTTTGTTTTGGCTATTCGTGTCGGACACCGCACGCACGAATCGCACCCTGTTCCTTGGGATTCAGCAGGGTGTATAGCGCACCCCAAATCTGCGCCTTGTCTCCAAGCGTGCTCAACCGAATTTCGGGTGGCTTGGGATGAATTCTTCTGACCACGCGCTCCACCGTTTCCAGCAACAACTCAGGCGCACCTGCTACGATCCCGCCGTTGAAGACAATCAGTTCGGGATCCAATATGCTAACCATGTTCGCCACCGCAACACCCAGGATGGTAAAGCTCTGTTCCACTAGCGCCAGAGCCTGTGGTTTGCCCTGGCGAAGTGCATCAAAGACGTACCGAGCGTCACGGCTCTCGCTCAACGTCGAAGAAGGCGATCCATTTCCGCCCGTTAGAAGCTTTCGTCCCTCCCTCGCCAGTGCCACCCCGGATACCTGCGCTTCCAGGTAGCCGGTATCCGGAAAATCGTCGTTCCACCGCGTCCACTCCAGGTTCATGCGGAACAATTCACCCGCAAAGCCTGCCCGGCCTCTGCATATCCTGCCGTCTACAAACACTCCCGATCCAATGCCGGTTCCCAGCGCGATGAACACAAAATTATCGATTCCCTGCGCTACCCCGCGCCAGCGCTCGCCGATTGCAGCCATGTTGGCATCGTTGTCCAGAAATACGGGCGTTCCAAACACTCCTTCCAATTCGCGTCCCATGTCGACTTCGCGCCAACCCGGAACATTGTTGGCGTCCATGACCTTGCCCGTCTGCGGATCCACTCCACCCGGCACGCCAATGGCGATTCCCTGAAGTTCGCCTTGCGAGTCCGAGTCTTCTAAGAGCCGTGCGATGCCATTCCGTATTTGCGCGATCACGATGGCGGGTCCGGCTTCAACCTTCACCTTTTCACGAGCCTCGTTCCGGATCTCACCGTCGGCAGTGGCCAGCACGAAGCGAAGGTGGCTTGCACCCATGTCCACCGCCACGCCGGTAGCGGCGCCCCCGGATTGTTTACGGTCTTTGCTCAAAGTCATTGGCCGTGCTCTTGCCGACGTTGTTTCACCGTCTTCAATCTCATCTATTGAATCGATTTAATCGGCGAATATAAGGTCAGCGGAGAAGCGTCGCCCTGTCAAGAGAAAAGTTAGGCTTTACGGAAAAACGAAGGTCTATCGGACGTGAGTGGAGAGAGCTTCAGGACCTGGTGCAGGCAACTGCGGCCCGCTGTGTTTCCATCCTGGGTGCCGAAAAACATACCCGAACCTGTCGCGCCAAAGACTGGTTCGGCGCACGTCTCTCCACAGGTCAGCCCATTCGTGAAACGCGATTCTTACGGGATTGTAAGTCTGGATGTTCTTCGTCAGGCCAAACACGGGAGTATCCAACCCACTCTCCGGTTCAAAGGTCCCAAAAAGACGATCCCAGACGATGAGGGTTCCGCCGTGATTTCTATCGATATAGCGCGCATTCGACCCGTGATGAACCCGGTGATGCGAAGGCGTGTTCAGCACCCATTCCAGGGGCCCCAGTGACCGGACCAGTTCCGTGTGGATCCAGAACTGGTACAGCAGACTGATGGCCTGCATGGTGAGCACCATCATCGGCGGAAAGCCTAGAAGCGGCAGCCACGCCCAGAAGATCCAGCTCATGAACGTCCCCGTCCAGCTTTGGCGCAGAGCCGTCGACAAATTGTAGCGTTGCGAGGAATGATGGACCACGTGGGATGCCCAAAATAGCCGGCATTCGTGGCTGACGCGATGGAACCAGTAGTAGCTGAACTCGTCGCAGAAAAACAAAAGCACCCAGGCCCACCACTGGTAGTTCAGGTTGAAAATGCGAAAGCGGTAAATCAGGCCAAAGATCGCAAGCTGCATTGCCTTGGCAACCAGGTTTACGGCCACGTTCCCAAGGCCCATGGTGATGCTGGCAGCCGAGTCCTTGATCTCGTATAGATCCCGCCGCATCACTGCATCGGCGATGGCCTCGATAATCATCAGCAGCACGAAGCCCGGAATCGCCAGCTCGATCAGGTTCGGCATAGACCTGCAAGATTCTATCCCAACGATTCTCGGTGCCAAGGCTACGAAACGCAGCTTGTTTCGCACGTTACCACCGTCACTATCCAACCGTTACCGCCTCTTCCATACTGAGCCCTGCCCACGCAACTGTGGATTGCGTATCGGGTTTGTAGTGATGAGCACTTGGGGCGTGCCGGACCTGCCTTTTCTACGAGTTCGGTTTGTCGCCCAAGCCTTTACAGGAGGGCCGACCATGACGACCATTCTCCGACGATTTTTGATGCCTGTGGTTTTGGCGCTGTTCGTTTCCTCTGCGGCGCTTTCCGCGTTGGCAGATGCCGATCCTCCGGGACGTGCCGTTCGCATCAAGTACATCTCGGGAGCCGTGTCGCTTCAGCCAGGCGGCGTTAACGATTGGGTCGCCGCAGTAGTCAACCGCCCGCTTACCACCTCCGACCGCGTGTGGACCGACAAAGAAGCGCGTGCCGAGTTGCACCTCGGAAGTGCTGCCCTCCGCATGAACGCCGAGACCAGTCTTACTTTCACGAACGTTAGCGACGATATCGTGCAGGTCGAACTCGACCAGGGCACGCTCAATCTGCACATCCGCCATCTGTTCGGAGGCGAGACTTACGAAATCGATACGCCCAACCAGGCTTTCACCATTCTCAAGCCTGGCGACTATCGCTTTGACGTCGATCCCAATGCTGACATCACTTCTGTCACGGTCTGGAAAGGGGAAGGCGAAGCCAATGGCCAAGGCCCTGGCGTGAAACTGCGTTCCGGCCATCAGGCGACCTTTTCGGGAGGCACTTCGCTCGAGCATCAAACCGCCAGTGCGCCCGACCTCGACGGCTTCGACGACTGGTGCCGCGTTCGCGACGATCGCGAGGATCACGCGAAGTCTTATCAATATGTCTCTGCCGACGTTGTAGGCGCCGATGACCTTGACGAATACGGAACATGGAGAGTTGAAAGTGCGTATGGGCCGGTGTGGGTGCCGGCAGTAGCCCCGGGGTGGGCTCCATATCACAACGGGCATTGGGTGTGGGTCGACCCGTGGGGTTGGACCTGGGTAGACGAAGCTCCCTGGGGATTTGCTCCCAGCCACTACGGCCGTTGGGTTCACGTCGGCGGATATTGGGCATGGGCTCCCGGGCCCGTCGTAGTTGCGCGTCCCGTCTACGCCCCCGCGCTGGTGGCATGGGTCGGCGGTCCGCACTTCGGAGTTAGCTTGACGTTTGGTGGCGGTGGCGGCGTTGGATGGTTCCCGTTGGGATGGGGTGAGCCATATGTCCCCTCCTACCACGCGAGCCGAAGCTACTTTCAGCAAGTGAACGTTACCAATACGCACATCACCAACATCACGACTGTGACGAATAACTATTACGTCACGAACAACAACACGACAGTTGTCAACAATAACGTTCACAACACTCGCTACGTCAACCAGAACGTGACGGGCGCGGTCACCGCTGTCCCGACCAGGACAATGACGAATTCCGAGCCCGTGGCGAGAGCTGCGGTCGCGGTAAACGCAAGCGAACTGAGGACGGCCGCTGTCGTCAATACGGCGGCAGTGGCTCCCGTTAGAACAAGCGTGCTGGGAACGAGGGCCGGAGCACAAACAGCTCTTCCTCCAAGTCGCGTGCTGGCTGCTCGTCCGGTGGTCTCGCGTGCGGCGCCCCCGGCTCGCCCGGTTCCGTTTGAAGTTCGAGAAGGAGCGTTGGCCAGAACCCCCGGACGCCCGCTCGATGCTCAGACCGAATCCCAGCTGCGCTCCAACATGGCGCGTCCAACTGCTCCGACGGCACAGGCCCCAACCCAACCCATGCAGCCCGTAAGGCCGGGCTCGCCGATGGCGACCAGTCCCAACGCGATTCAGCCGAGACCGGTGCCGCGTCCGGGTGGGCCGCAGAGGTTCCCCGGCGAGGCCAATGACACCGGCACGAAACCTGAGACGACAACGGCCCAGCCGGCAACTCAGCCAATGCAGCCCATGCGACCCGGATCTCCTATGGCAACCAGTCCGAGCGGAATTCAGCCGAGACCGGTGCCGCGTCCCGGAGGGCCGCAGAGGTTCCCCAGCGAGGCCAATGACGCCGGCACGAAACCTGAGACGACGGCCCAGCCGGCAACTCAGCCAATGCAGCCCATGCGACCCGGATCTCCTATGGCGACCAGTCCGAGCGGAATTCAGCCGAGACCGGTGCCGCGTCCCGGAGGGCCGCAGAAGTCTTCCGGCGTGATTGAGAACGAAGGCTCGGGACCAGTGATGACCACAACCCAGCCCGCCCAGCCGCCGTCACCCGGCCGAGTCGTCCCTCGCCCCTCGCAGCCCGACGTGCCGACATCCCCGGCGGCGCAAGGTCAGAACCCAGACGTGGTCCACCCAGTCGCCCGGCCGATGCCAGCTTCGAGGCCGAGTGCGGATGCTACCCGAGCGGTCGAGCCTGCCCCGGCGCGTCCGGGCGCATCGACGGGAGTAGTGCGCCGGAGTGTGGAAACGGCCACACCAAGCGCTCCGCGCATGCCCCAAGCCGTCTCGATGCCCAGAAGCGAGCCAGCGGCGCCTCAGGCCGCGTCACACGCTCACACCGTGGTACAGGCTCCGCGCGAGAACCCGCGGCACGATAACAAGGCGCAGCCTTCTTCCAAGCACGAAGACAAGTCGGATCGTCAAAAGAATCGCTAGCGTCTGAGTAGTTGAGTTCTCCATCGGGTGCGTTTTACAGACGCACCCGATTTTCTTGCGTCGCAACTAGGGCCGAAGGTTCAAGGGCGAGTTGATCTGGAGGCAATGCGGCCCAAGCGGTAAAATGCTGGGCTCTATGCCGATCATGATTGCCTTGCTGCGGGGGATAAACCTCGCCGGCCATCACAAAGTCAAAATGGAAGATCTGCGGAAGCTTTGCGATTCCTTGCAGCTGCGGGACGCGCAGACCTATGTGCAGAGCGGCAACGTCGTCTTTCGCACAGACGAAAAGGATACGGTTCGGCTCGCCAAGCGCATCGAAGACGCAATCGAGCGCAAGTTCGGTTTCCGTGCTGGCGTGGTTCTGCGCACAACCGCGGAGCTGCGAGATCTCATTGCGCAGAGTCCGTTCGGGAAACGCAAAGGCCTTGAGCCCAGCAAACTCACGGTAACGTTCGTGGCCTGCGATCTGTCAAAAGACACTTGCGACCAGATTCTTCAAATCAAGGCGGAGGTGGAAGAGATCAAACTCGGACGGCGCGAACTGTATATCTATTTCCCGGATGGAATGGGCCGCTCAAAGCTAACGGCGGTTCTGGATCGAACTCTGAAGAAAGCCGGAACGGTCAGGAACTGGAATACCGTGACGAAGTTGCTCGAGATGGCGGAATCGATGGATCAGTGAACCAGGCTGCTCGGATCCATTGGCGGGACGCCTTTCAGCAGGATTGAGGCCAGGATTTGGCTAAACAAAGAAACGATACCTTTATGGCAACTTCCAATCCAGTGCATAAATTTCCTGGGTGCTGATGTCGCGGACAAGTAACGGCGAGCCGTCGGGTGCCAGTCCACTCCACTCTCCCCATTGGGAGAAAAACCTACGGATGTTGTTCAGGCTGAGAATTCGCTTAACTTCTCCACCGACGGGTTGCACGCGAAAGAATCCTGGATCTGCAGTGAACGCTGTGTCAAACGCCACGTATTTGCTGTCGCGCGACCAGGTCATGTAACCGATGGTTCCCATCGTGTCCGCGAGCTGGCGCCACTTGTGCGTAGACAGATCCAAGAGTAGTAACTTCTGGTTGTCCGCACTAAGGGCGATTACCCATCGCCCATCCGGTGACCAGCGCGGGCAACAAATGCCTTCCGAGCCTGGCAACTCGGTTTGAGCGCGCGTTTTAAGGTCCAGCAACATGATTTTTGGAGGCTCCGGATTGTCTCGGAATTGGAGTAAACCGAACATGATTGTGCTTCCATCCTTGGACCAAGTCGGATCAAGGTCAGCTTTCCCGGAAGAAACCTGCTCCGGATTACCGCCCTCGGCAGGAACAAGGTAGATTTTGTAGCCCTCTCCCGGTTTCGCGCCGCTGAAGGCGATCTGCGTGCTATCTGGCGACCAATGAGGCACGGTGGCCTGCAACGGAGCATAAGTCAGTTGACGTTTGTCGCTCCCATCCAATTTGCTTCGCCATAGGGTTCCATCCGTGGACCGAACATAGGCCACCCACTTCCCGTCGAGTGAAAAGTCCACCTGGGCCGCATCGGTGTCGAGAAGAAAGGGCAGGAGAGCGCCGGATTTGGCGTCATAACGCACCATTTCGGAGCGAGGCTGCGAACCTATTGCGAATAGCGTCTTCCCGTCACGACTGGGGAGTGGGAGACTGAAGTTCAAGGGGCCGGTGGTCAGCTGAACCGGCTCGCGAGCGGGTCTGCGCCAGAACGAATTCTGGTCGGGCAGCACCCAAAGGCTGGAGAGTCCATTACGAGTACTCTGGAAGACGAAATATGTTCCATCCGCGGTCCAATTGCCGCAACACTCTTGCGGGGGATTATTCCAGCCGGGTGACAACAGCAGATGTGGATCTGTCCCGTCGGCGCGCGCTTGCCACAGAGAGGATACATTGACTGTGTTTAGCGAAACTGTGTAGCGCAATCGCGACCCGTCGGGCGAAAGTCTCATGTTGTTGACAATGCCGGCAGCAGTGAACAGCTTGCGCGGATTCCCACCATCATGTTCCGCACGAAATACATCAGATCCTTTGGCAAACAGCAATTCGCCGTCGGGAAGCCATACAGCATCGTGTCCGATCGCCTGCATCCGTCGAGGTGATCCCGCGGGAAGAGGTTGCAGCCAAAAAGGGGAGTCCAGCTGACTGAAGTTGTGAGAGTCAAGCAATAGAATCTGCGAGGAATCAGGGGCGACATCCAGCACGATGGGGTTCGAATGCGAAGTGGAAATGGTTGCATTCTCGCCGCCCGCGACGGATACATGGGACACGATGAAGTGATCACCCGAAAACTCCGTCAGATACAGCCTGCTGCCATCGGTAACCAAGCTAACCTTGGGTGTCCCGTCCGACGTGAGCTGCGTCGTGCCCACGATCTTGGGCGGTGGAGGCGGATTGCGGATGTAAAGAGCTGCAACCGCGAGGGCCACAAGCACCAAGGCGGCAGTGGCGTAGACGAGCCGGCGCCGGAACGAATTGGAAGCAGGGGCTTGGGTTGAGCCGTGAAAACCGCTGATGGCAGTTGCCTTGCCCGATTCCGTGTCGCGCCTTAGACGCTTCAAGTCCGCGCGCATTTCGCTCGCGCTCTGGTAGCGCAACTCGCGGTCCTTCTCCAAGCCCTTGTTGATGATTCGTTCCAGTTCGGCAGGGACGTCCGGATTCAATCGCACCGCAGCTACGGGAGCCCGTTCCAGTATGGCGTTGAAGATCAATGCGGAAGTATCACCGCGAAATGGGAGGACACCAGCACACATTTCATAAAGCACCGCACCGAAGGAGAATAGATCCGTGCGCGCGTCGAGCTCCTTGCCTCGAACCTGCTCCGGCGACATGTAAGCGACGGTGCCCAGCGCACTGCCGGGACTCGTCAGATGTTCTTCGGACTCGATGGTGGGGGCGCTCAGGGCAACGCTGTCCGGCTTCAGGGTCACCTTGGCCAGTCCGAAATCGAGGACCTTCGCCTGACCCCTGCTGGTGACGAAGATGTTCGCGGGCTTGATGTCGCGGTGAACGATCCCTTTGGCGTGTGCGGCATCGAGGGCATCAGCGATCTGAATACCCAGCTCGACCATGGTTCCAATTTCCATGGGCTTGCCGGCGATCTTGTGCCGCAAGGTATCGCCTTCCAGCAGTTCCATGGCGATGAAGGTTTGCCCGCCAGCCTCGTCAATTTCGTAGATGGTGCAGATGTTGGGATGGTTCAGCGAGGATGCAGCTTTGGCTTCGCGTTGGAAGCGGGTTAATGCCTGGGGATCCTTGGCCACATCGTCGGGCAGAAACTTGAGGGCAACAAACCGACCGAGTCTAATATCCTCGGCCTTGTACACCACTCCCATACCGCCGCCGCCGAGTTTTTCGAGGATCCGATAGTGCGAGATGGTCTGGCCGATCACAGGAGCGAATCCTACGTCTGGGGCAAGGGCAAGTCAATGAATGCGTTAGAGTTGATAACATCTCCAAAGGATCGTCGTTGCACCCATTGCTCTCACTGACCTTAGCGTGAAAAATATTCCGCGTGCGGGGTTGGGGGCTCCACGACGCTAGAACCGGAAATAGGCAAGCCATCCCAGGAAAGGGGCCAGACCGATGGGCCAGCTATTTGGATTTGTCGTAATCGTAATCCTCTACGTCGTGATCGGGCTGATGGCGGCGACCGGTACCACCTCCATCTTCCGGAAAATCTTCAAGCCCAAGGTGGAGCAGATCTTCTATGCGATGTTCCTCATCATGATCGCCCTCTTCTACCTGGCTTTCGCGGCTTACTTCGAAGCGGCGACGGCCTGGAGGGTGGAAGGGGCCGTTGTCTTAGTTTTTGTTGCGATCAGTTTAGTTGGTGTGCGCTTCCCGTTCGCCCTGATCGTCGGTTATGCATTGCACGGGTCGTGGGACCTCCTGCACGAACTGCAGGCGCATGGAGCCTACTCCGCGTTCGAGCCGGGCCAATTGACCGCAATCCCCCTCGCTTACGGAGCCTTTTGTGCAGCCTTCGACTTCTACATGGCGGCTTATTTCTATGGACGGCGCGCCGAGTGGAGCGCGGCGTGGAAGGCGTTGCCACGTGCGTCGACCAAGTAGCAACAATGTTCGAACAGTAAAGGAAATCGACCGGTTCAAAAATCCGCACTTCCGCTACATCTCGCTCCAAGGCGCCGGATGGTGTGCTTCGTAAGAAGCAATCTCCGCCTCATGTTGCAGCGTGAGCCCGATATCGTCGAGCCCTTCGAGCAGGCAGTGCCTCACGAATTCATCGATCCGAAATTCTGCCGAGAAACCCTGGTCGTCATAGACCTTGCGACGCTCCAGATCGACAGTCAGGTGATAGTCCTTCTGTGCCTGCGCGCGCTTCATCAATTCGGCAACTTCGTCCTCGCGCAGGATCACGTTCAGGAATCCGTTTTTTGTGCTGTTGTTCGCGAAGATGTCAGCGAACGACGTGCCAATGACCACGCGGAAACCGAAATCAGCAAGCGCCCAGACCGCATGTTCGCGCGATGACCCGCAGCCGAAATTTTTCCCGACCAGCAGCACACTTGCATCCTTGTAGCGCGGATGATCGAGCACGAACGGCTCCGCCGGGGTCGCGGCCTTTCTCCAGTCGTGAAAGAGAAATTCCCCGAACCCCGTTTTCTCGATGCGCTTCAGGAACTGCTTGGGAATGATCTGGTCGGTATCGACGTTCACCCGGTCCAGCGGCGCGACCCGGCCCTTATGTACACGAAATGGATTCATAGACTCTTGTCCTGACCGGTCTCTATTGAAACTTCCACTTCCGAATATCCGTGAAGTGCCCCGCAATTGCCGCCGCGGCCGCCATCATCGGGCTCACCAGGTGAGTACGCCCACCGCGACCTTGCCGGCCTTCGAAATTCCGGTTGCTGGTTGAAGCGCAGCGCTCACCTGGCTGCAGGATGTCGGGATTCATCCCCAGACACATTGAGCATCCCGACTCGCGCCATTCGAAGCCGGCTTCCTGGAAAATGCGCTGCAGTCCTTCTTGCTCCGCAGCCAACTTCACCGCCTGCGATCCCGGCACCACCATCGCGCGAACCTTCGGGTTCACTCGATAACCCTTGGCCACTCGCGCTGCAGCTCGCAAATCTTCGATCCGCGAGTTGGTGCACGAGCCGATGAACACTCGATCGACGGAAATTTCCTCGATCGGCGTTCCCGGCTCCAGCCCCATGTACTGGAGCGCCTGCTCGGTCGCACGCCGGTCCGCATCGCTGCCGCCGTTCAGTTCCGGTACGCGATCGGTGACCGGCACAACCATCCCCGGATTCGTTCCCCACGTCACAAAAGGTGCAAGCGTCGTCCCATCCACTTCGAGAACTTTGTCGAACCGCGCTCCGGGATCGGAAGCCAGCGTTCGCCAATGCGCGATGGCCTTATCCCAGGCGTCGCCTTGAGGAGCGAAGCGTCTTCCCTTGACGTATGCGAAGGTCGTTTCATCGGGCGCCACCATCGCGGCCCGTGCTCCCGCCTCAATGCTCATGTTGCACAACGTCATCCGGCCTTCCATGCTTAGCCCGTGCACAACCTCGCCTGCATACTCGATGACGTAGCCAGTGGCGCCGTCCGTCCCGATCCGGCCAATCACGCCAAGCGCCAGGTCTTTTGCCGTGACCCCACCCGGAAGCCTTCTGCTCACCTTAATCTTCATCGTCTTGGGCTTGCGCTGGGCAAGGCACTGCGTCGCCAGCACGTGCTCCACTTCGGACGTGCCAATGCCGAATGCAAGCGCCCCGAATGCACCGTGCGTGCTGGTGTGGCTGTCCCCGCAAACAATCGTCATTCCCGGCTGCGTCAGTCCGAGCTCCGGTCCAATCACGTGCACGATCCCTTGTTCGGGCGAATCTATGTCGAACAACCGAACGCGGAACTCCTTGCAGTTTTCCTGCAGAGCTTGGATTTGCCGCGCTGCGATCGGGTCGGTGATCGGTGTTCCGCGCGGCTCGGTGGGAACGTTGTGATCGACAGTCGCCAAGGTTCGCTCGGGCCGGCGCACTCTCCGCCCGGCCGCCCTCAATCCTTCAAATGCTTGAGGGGAAGTGACTTCATGGACGAGGTGGAGGTCAATATAGATGATGGGCGACCGACCGGTCGGTTCGGTTACCGTGTGGGCATCCCAGACTTTCTCAAATAGTGTTCGCTGCACTGGCATGTCGGGAGTGTGCTTCAGAAAATTCCAGCGGTCATCTCTCGCTGGCTTTACCAATCAATATTGTACCAATTTTACGAAAATCTGGATCGTGCCATCGAATTCCAATACAAACCTCCATCCTAGACGGTTGCAGTTTTCTGCCAGTCTCGTAAATAGAGACCCAGCATCAGGAAGCAGCCGACAAGAGGGACGGCCAGTCCGTACTTCAGGCTCGACATTTCCGTCGACGTAACCCCGACAAGCCAGGGCATGCAGGCAGCGCCAAAACTCGCCAGCATGAACATTACGCTGCCGATTCGTTTGGCAGCGAGGCCAAACGCATTCGAGAGCAGGGAAATGGTGATCGGATAGATCGCCGCCAATCCAAGCCCAATCACCGATGCGCTCACGAGCACCAGCGTCATCGATCGTGAAGCCAGCAAAACCATCAGGCCGCCGACTGCCGTTGTCACGCTCAACCGGACGAGTCGGACTTCCGAAACGCGTTTCAGGAACAATGGTGCCAGCGCGCGCCCTGCCAGCAATCCACCGTAAAAGAACGAGGGAGTCGTCACCCAGATCGTGCCCTCGTGATCCACCAGCCTTTTCGCATACGAGGCCAGCCACCCGCCAACCGCATTCTCGGTCCCCACGTAAACGAAGAACAGAACTCCAAGCACAATCGCGGTGGGAGTTAGTAGCAAACGCACCAACGGTTGCGCCGATTTTTCGGAAGCATCCTCCATGGGGATGGATTTCGGCAACGCCACCCAGGCAAGCGACAGCGCCACCAACACAACAAACGCAGCCAGCGAGTAGAAGAACATCGATATCCGCCCCGCTCGCTGAAAAGGTGCTAGGAGGAACGGGCACGCCACCGCGCCCACGCTCCAAGAGAAATTCAGCAGGGAGAGCGAGGCCGCCCGCGTCGACGGATTCACTTCCGCAACCAGCAGATTGCAAGTAGGAATCGCGAGGCCAAGTCCGATCCCGTAGCAGGCGACAGCAGCCATCCCCGCCACACGGGAGCCAATCGGCAGGGTCCCGACTCCGGCCGCCATGAACACTAACCCCAGGAGCATGGCAAATCGGTATCCCAACCGTGGCACCAGCACGCCGGAAATCACAACCCCCAGAGTGGAAGCCAGAAACTGCGCGGTAAAAAATTCACCGGCCTCCGCATCGCTCAGTGACCACCGCCCCGAAAGCCAAGGTAGAGCGGGTCCCAGCAGCACCGTAACAATCCCAGTCGGAACGAATGTCGCATGGGCAACTGCAGTCGGGCTGAGCCAGGACTTTCCTGCTGCAGTGGCCTCTTCGATTTCACCGATCACCGGTGCCTTACCCCACTTTTCCATGACGTGGCGTGCCCGAAGGGCGATTGTACGACGACGCACGCCGAGCAAACTCCACGGCACACCAGACTTTGCGGCTCCTAGGCCCCGAGGTATGATGAACCTCGTTCCCTTCGCATGATTAACGACAAGCGCATCGCGATCGTCCTCCCCGCCTACAACGCGGAAAAGACGTTGCTGGCGACCGTCCAGGAAATTCCTGACGTCGTCGATACCACCATCCTGGTCGACGACCACTCCTCAGACGGCACGGTCGCGCTGGCTCACCAGCTTGGCCTTCAGGTTTTTGTACACGATCGGAATTATGGCTACGGCCGCAACCAGCAGACTTGTTATCGCGAGGCGCTGGGCGCCGGGGCTGATGTTGTCATTATGCTTCACCCTGACTACCAGTACACTCCGCTGCTGGTGACCGCGGTAGCCAGCATGGTCGCCTATGGCGTCTACGATGTCGTTCTCGGGTCGCGCATCATCGGCGGCAACGCACTGGGGGGTGGGATGCCCCTTTACAAATACGTCTCTAATCGTCTTCTCACTGCCTTTGAGAATCTTTTCTTGGGGGTGAAGCTCTCCGAGTATCACACCGGTTACCGATGTTTCAGCCGCCAGGTTCTGACGGAATTGCCACTCATCGAGAACTCCGATGATTTTGTCTTCGATAACCAGATGCTCGCCCAGTGTGTCCACTTTGGCTTCCGGATAGGTGAAGTCTCCTGCCCGACGAAGTATTTTGAGGAAGCATCGTCGATCAATTTCCGCCGAAGCGTCACTTACGGCCTTGGCGTGCTGGCGACAACGATGCAGTTTGCCCTGCAAAAATGGGGACTGGGTCACTTCCGGATCTTCAGCGAGAAGGGGCGCAGACTGGAAAGCTACTATGTGCGTGGCGTCACCAAACCATCAGAGTAGGCCCCGTATTACCTATCCTTGTCATCCTGAGTGAAGTGAGGCGCCCGCCGGACGCAGTCGAAGGACCTCGTATTAACTGAAAGCCCACTCGGTCCGTTCGGGAATGTCTTATGGCAGTGATGACTTACATTATTCTCGGTCACGAAAATTCGACCGGGTCGTATCGGACCTACGTAAAAGCGACACGCCGTCCACTACGTGCGTTCGTCAAAAAACTTCCGAATCCGCGGCCAATATTTCCGAACCGTCTCGTCAGTAGAAATATGTCCGCCGCGCCGGAATAAATTGAGTTTGATCCCGGTCTGATCGGCAAAGCTTTTCACCGACCGATAGGGCACGTAAGG
The DNA here is from genome assembly GCA_963765755.1 of uncultured Acidobacteriota bacterium. Lineage (GTDB taxonomy): Bacteria > Acidobacteriota > Terriglobia > Terriglobales > Acidobacteriaceae > Gp1-AA133. The sequence continues at coordinate 345,171 of CAVXXV010000007.1, forward strand.
ATCGTCCTGCGCGTGAAACATCATCACTTTCGAAGGGATAATCTCGTTAATATGGTGCGCGGGATTGTAAAAAACCCCGTTGTGCAGCTTTTTCCAATTCCGATCCGTCAGCCGGTAGGCCTGTCCAAAAGCCTCACGAATGTAAGCCGCGTAGCTCGGATTGGAAGTCTCCGCCTTCTCCGAAGCAACAAGAATTCTCCAATCCACCACCGGGCAATTTGCAATTACCTTCTTCACCCGCGCATCGAGCGAAGCCAGCACCGCCGCCGCTCCGCCAAAGCTTCCGCCAATCACGAATATCTCATCAGGCTTTACAGAGAACTTCTTGCCGAAAGTGACCTCCCGCACGCCCTTCGGCAATTCGTCGATCACGTCGACAATGTCGAGGTGCGGCGATGTCTTCAGGAACTCTCCATCGCTTTCCCATGCGCCCCGGTATCGCGGATAGAAAACCCAATACCCCTTCGCCGCGAGAAAGCTAGCCAGCCCTTGCTTGCGTGGGATCGACGGCATTCCGTCGCACAACACGATGACCCTCTGTTTTCTCCCAGCGCGAGCCGGTGGCAGAAACTCGCAAACGATTTCTTTCTTAAAGCGGGTGCGAAACATGAGAGGAGAGAATCAGCGGCTCTTCCAGAGCCGGAACAGCAATCCGAAATAGTCGAGCCCAACCCGAATGTTCGCCTTGCTCGTGCCCGCGCGTCGCGGCCCGAAGGTGAAAGGAATTTCGCTCACTGAGCGCACATTGCCGCGCACCAGAATTTCCAGCAGGATCTTGAACCCTCGATTGTGCAGTTCGATATTTTTCAGGCATGACCGCCGCACCATGAAAAATCCGGCCATCGGATCTTTGACGTGGATGTTCGGCTTCTGCAGTGGGTAAGTCAGCCAGATCGCCATCCGCGACAGCAGATGTCGTGCGGGGTGCCAGTCACCCAGACCACCTTGCGGGGCGTAGCGGCTGGCAAGCACCACGTCTCGCCCGCCATCCATCGCTTCCCACAGTCGCGGCAACAATTCCGGCGGGTGTTGCAGGTCGGCGTCGATCACGCCCAAAACCTCGGCGTCGGTGTGTTTCCATCCGTAGAGCACCGCGCCGCCTAGGCCGCGTTCACCTTTGCGCACCAGCAACCGCACACGCGGGTCTTCCTTGGTGATTTCCTGTACGATCGAGTCGATTCCGTCGCCGCTATCGTCATCCACCACTAGAATTTCGTAGGCGAATCCCAACGGATCCAGACTCTGGCGGATGCGGTCCAGCACCGCGCGAATGTTGTCCGCCTCGCGCAGCGTGGGTACCACCAGGGCAAGCTTCACCATCGGCCTCGGTGTTACCGAAACAGGGGCATCCTTAGTGTCAGCAGGAGATTCGATCTCTTCTGCCGTAAGCTTTACGGCATGCAAGGACATGTAGCTCGATTCTAAGAGCTCAACGCTTGAAAAACTATCCCATACTCAGGGACGCCATAATTCTAGCGGTTCTCGCCGCTTGCGGCCTGCTCATTGCCGGATACCATCCCGGAGCCGAAGATGATGGCGTCTATCTTTCCGCCATCAAGCGTGACCTGAACCCTGCGCTCTATCCTCACGATTCCGATTTCTTCGCCGTTCAATTGCAGGCCACGATTTTCGACAAGGTGGTCGCCGCCTCCATTCGTCTAACTCAGTTGCCGGCGGGTTGGGTGATCTTCGCCTGGCACTATCTCGCGATCTATTCGGTGCTCTTGGGATCTTGGCGGCTCAGTCGACGCTGCTTTCCCGAAACCTATGCTCAATGGGCTTCAACCGCACTGGTAGCGGTTTTGCTGACTTTGCCCGTCGCCGGGAGCGCGCTTTACATCGTGGACCAGAACTTGCATCCGCGTGCGCTGGCCACCGCCGCCATACTGGCCGCGATCGTCGCTACGCTTGATCGCAAGGTCGCACAATCGATCGCGCTACTTATACTCGCCGCCTTGTTTCATCCCATTATGGCGACCTTCGGCATCTCATTTTGTATTTTTCTTGCCTGGCGAGTGCCCTTGACCGTGAGAGAGTTGGCGGAACCCAAAGCGCTCATTTTGGCGCTGGCGCCGCTCGGATGGATCTTCGAACCAACATCCCCTGCCTGGCGCATCGCGGCAAACACCCGCGACTATTACTTCCTTGGACGGTGGGAATGGTTTGACTGGCTCGGCGTCATTGCGCCCTTAGCGATTCTCTGGTGGTTTCGCAGGATCGGCAACCATGCGTCGACATTGGTCTACGTTTCAACTCGCCTTGCACTCTTCGGCGTTTTCCAGGTGATCGTAGCGATCTTGCTGATGTGGCCAGAGAAGCTCGAGCGCATACGCCCGCTGCAGCCCATGCGCTACCTTCATTTGCTTTTTCTGATCTTGATGATTCTCGGCGGGGGATTGCTCGGCCAGAAATTCCTGCGCAATCACTGGCTCCGCTGGGCGGTCATTTTTATCCCGCTGGCTGGCGGGATGTTCTACGCGCAGCGCGCAACCTACCCACGTTCCGCGCACCTCGAGTGGCCCGGGTCAACTCCCCCAAACCCGTGGCTGCAGGCTTTCGCCTGGATCCGCGAGAACACGCCACCCGATGCCTATTTCGCTGCCGGCCCCGACTACATGCGCCGACCAGGCAACGACTACCACAGTTTCCGCGCCCTGGCCGAGCGTAGCGTGCTCGCCGACCTCGCCAAAGACTCCGCCGTCGCCACCCAGGTCCCGCGCCTCTCCAACCGATGGCTCGAAGAAGTCGAAGCCCAGCGCGGCTGGGAGCACTTCACACCTGACGATTTCGCGCGCCTCAAGGCTCGCTTTGGCGTCGACTGGGTTCTGGTGAACCGTCCTGGCGTTGTCGGCTTGGATTGTCCCTATCAGCATGCTGGAATGCTGGTGTGCCACCTCCGCTGAGGAGTAGCATCTAACGAAAGAAATGGCGACCACCCCGACAACCCCAACCACCGAAGCCTCGGGCCCCGAGTGCCGTCCGCCCACTCGCCAGCCCTTCCGCAGCCAGATTGGTCCACCCTTGCGCCGCAGCACCATCCGGCTGAATGAGATCATGAGCTTTGCGTATGAGACCTTTATCAGTAACAAGGTCCGCTTCGCCCTCACGGCCCTGGGCATGGTCATCGGCACGGCCTCGCTGATCCTGGTTGTCACCATCGGCATGACCGGCAAGCAGTACGTGCAGCGCCTCATCCAGTCGATCGGCGCCAACATGATTTACGTCGAGTATTCCGGAGGCGCGCAGCGCATTACCGCCAGCGCCGCCGATCCCCTCACCGTCGACGACATGCGCGCGGTCCAGGAACAGGTTCCCAGCGTTACCTACGCGTCGCCGCTCATCGTGCTCAGCGAGCGCATCGCCGCCGGATCGGGCAAGGAAAAAGACATCAGTGTCATGGGAGCCGCGCCCGAATACCAGCGCGTGCGCAACCTGGTCGTACTTTCAGGAAGATTTTTCGACGGCGAAGATGCAACATCGCGCAACAAGGTCGGCGTGCTAACTCAAAAGATGGCCGAGGAACTCTATGGTTCGGTCGACGCCGCCGTCGGCCAGGTCATCAAGTTGAACGGGCTGCCCTTCACCGTGGTGGGTACCTTCAAGGAAGGCGTGGACACCTTCGGCCAGTCTGAAGTTCAGGACTACACCATGGTGATTCCCTCCACGGTGAGCCGTTACTTCACCGAAACCGCCGCCGTGAAGCAGATCTTCTTCACCGTCGCCAGCCCCGACGACGTTGTCTCGGCCACCAGCCAGATCCAGCACGTCATCCAGGCGCGCCACCGCCCTGAATCCGTCTATACCGTCAGCAACCTGACGCAGCTGCTCTCGGTCTGGGACAAGATCGCGAACGCACTGACTTTCGGTCTACTGCTGATCGCGGCGGTTACTCTGCTGGTCAGCGGCATTGGCATCATGAACATCATGCTCGCCACCGTGAGTTCCCGAATTCGCGAGATCGGCATCCGAAAAGCCATCGGCGCTACCAACCGCGAGATCCGTTTCCAGTTTCTCGCCGAAGCCATGCTGATTTCGCTCATCGGAGGCATCGCCGGCATCGTGATCGGATTGGCCATCCCGTTCTCAGTCCGATTCCTCACCGCTTATCGAATCCCGATCTCCGGCCTCTCCGCCATCATCGCGATTCTGGTCTCCTCACTGGTTGGCATTATTTTCGGCACTTTGCCAGCAACACGGGCTGCCCAGCTGGATCCGGTCGAGAGTTTGCGATACGAGTAGAACAGCCGTTAGCTCTTAGCCAAAAAAACTTCGCTATGGCTAGTCGGAAATTCAAACGAAAATGGGCCACAGTCAGCGCCGAGCAAGGGCACAATCCGAAGGGTGGGAGCTAAGAGCTAACGGCTAAGCGCTAGTAGCTGTTTTTCCAAAAGCAAAAGCCGGGCTGGTTGACCCGGCTTTCGGATTCTGATCACAGTCCTCGGTTTCCCGAGATTAGGGTCAGATCTTTAAAACTCTTAATTGTCACCGCTTACTAGGCCCGGCTTGGAAAGTCACCTCTTTCCAAGGCTGAACTACATCACCAGTGCCAGATTCTCCAATTCCAACTGGAGTACCGGCAAAGAGCACCCGGCCATCTCCACCCGACCGGCTGCATCCAGAGCCGCCTGCGGAGACACCCCGTAGCCGCGGCCCATCAGGAATACTTGCAATAGCTCGGCCGCCTCCCGCGAATCGATCATCCCACCTTGGAGAAGATCGCTTCTGAGCGACGCCAGCTCCGTGCTTGTAAATCTTTCTTTCATGGCCGTCCTCACCTCCGACCTTTCTTACGACTACCTGTACCCATTAGACTCAGCGGCTACTGGAAATGTTGCATGCAATTTCCATGCCGCAACCAGCCTCTAAATCCATATACGTACAAGGGAGCCTCTTGGTTTCCTTAACCCCAATCAAAATCAAGAGTTGCGGGCAACCCTTACGACAGTACTCACCTGCGGGGTACGAAATGTACTGACTGGGGTGTGACACAAGGTGTCGTTTAGGGACGGAAAGCGGCGATTCCCATTCAATTTGCGGCAAATCCCGCAAGAGTCAGGAAGGATCGACCGTGGCTTCGTCGATGAGCAATACCGGCAGGCCGTCCCGCACCGGATATACGCGCCGGCACCCCGCACATTTCAGGGCCTCGGGCGCGGACTTAAGCTCGAGCGGTTTCTTGCAAGCCGGACAAACCAGAAGGTCGAGTAAGTCTTGGGCAATCATGACCGGGAAATTGTACGACGGTTTGAACCATTTCCACCACGGGGTCACAGAGACACAGAGAAAAGAAAAGACATAACAACCATCGCCCAAGGGTCTCGGCAGTCAGAAATACCGCCAAATGACTTTTCGTTGGTTTTTCTCTGTGCCTCTGCCTCTCTGTGGTGAAAGATTTCAGACGGTTTAGAATTGGAGCGAAGGTGAGGACAATTGATGGCGGCCACCATTCTCGACGGCACCAGAATCGCAAGCGAAATCCGCGCAGAGGTTGCCGATGAAGCACGAGCGCTCGCCGAGGCCGGCATGCGCCCCGGGCTGGCCGTCGTTCTCGTTGGCCACAACCCCGCCTCCGAGATTTATGTTCGCGGCAAGGTTAAGAGCTCCGAGGAAGTCGGCCTCTACAGCGAGAAGCATACCCCGCCCGACACCGTCACCACCGATGAATTGCTCGCCTTGGTCGAAGACCTGAACTGCCGCGACGAAATTGACGGCATCCTGGTGCAACTGCCGCTCCCGCCGCAGGTGGATGCCAAGAAAATCCTGCTGGCGGTTGATCCCGCCAAGGACGTCGACGGCTTCCATCCCATGAACGTGGGCTTTCTCTCCACGCAGCGCCCCGGCCTGGTTCCGTGTACCCCAGGTGGCGTAATGGAGATGCTGCGCCGCTCCCGCATCGATGTCTCCGGTAAAGAAGCCGTGGTCGTCGGGCGCAGCGACATCGTGGGGAAGCCCATGGCCATGCTGCTGCTCAACGCGAACGCTACTGTGACGGTCTGCCATTCGAAGACGCCCGACTTGCCCGCCGTCTGCCGTCGTGCCGACATCCTGGTGGCTGCCATCGGCCGCGCCGGAATGATTACCCGCGATTTCGTGCGGCCGGGCGCAACCGTGATCGACGTCGGCATGAACAAAGTCACTGACCGCGCCGAATTTGAGCGGTTCTTCAAAGGCAACGAAAAGCGTGAGCAGGCTTTCGCGAAAAATGGGTCCACACTCGTGGGAGACGTCCACCCCGAAGTTGCCCAAGTTGCGGGGGCGATTACGCCGGTGCCGGGTGGCGTGGGACCTCTTACGATCGCGATGTTGATGGCAAACACGGTGAGAGCAGCAAAGCTGCGGCGCCGCGCCGCGGTGGCGATCGGGTAGAAAGTTTTTTCACCACAGAGTCACAGAGACACAGAGAAAACCATCAAAAATGATTTCTCGCGGAATTCCGGCAGACGTGAGCTCCACCAGCCTCGATAACGAAAGCTTTTCCCCCCAGCCTTCCTCTGCGTCTCTGTGCCTCTGTGGTGAAGGATTTTCTTCGGCTGTCCCAGCGAGGCTCCTCTGATAAAAGTCGGCCTAACCGGCGGGATCGCCAGCGGCAAATCCATTGTCGGCGAGATGCTAGTGGCGCGGGGCTCGCACCTCATCCAGGCCGACCACATTGCCCACGAACTCATGCAGCCCGGCCGGCCCGTGTACGAAGAAGTCGTGCGCCACTTCGGCCGCACCATCCTGAATCCCGACGGCAGCGTCAATCGCCCGAAGCTCGCGGAGGCCGCCTTCAGCCCGAATGCAACCGGAGCCACGCGAATCGGCGAACTGAACGCCATCGTCCACCCGGCCGTCATCCGCCACGAAGATGAATGGATGGAGGCCGAAGGCCGTCGCGATCCACGCGGGATCGCCGTAGTCGAAGCCGCGCTGATTCTCGAAGCTGGCGCCGCCGACCGCTTCGACCGTCTGATCGTAGTGACCTGCTCTGAAGACCAGCGCGTGCAGCGCTATGCTCATCGCCTCAAGATCGACGTCGAAGCCGCCCGTCGCGAAGTCGTGCGCCGCATGTCCGCCCAGTTCCCGGATTCGGTGAAGATCCAGCGCGCCGACTTCGTCATCGACAACTCGGGCTCGCTCGATAACACCGAGGCGCAGGTCCGAGAGGTTTACGCCAGTTTGAAGCAAGAAGCAGAGCAAAAGCCCCAATAGCTGCGACGCGCAAGAAAGTAGCGCCGCCGTCCCGGCGGCAGTCCGGCGGGCGTCCCGCCCGCCGTGCGAGCGCAACAAAGCGCCCCATCTGGATAATCGCTGAGAGGTGAGAGCCAGAGACCCACGGCTGTTCATCCCCGTCAAATCCGTAGCCTCGTTTCCAATGCACGGTCACCGCGTTCGGGTTGCCCGGGAGAACTCCCGACGGGTCAATAAGTGTTAAGGCCTGATTTCAACATCTATCTGTACTTTCTGCTTTGATACCGCTTGCATCTGCCTGATTTGAAATCCAGAGACGCTGGCATTAGTTGCAGTTCCCCCAGCCGGACGTCGGTTGATAGGTTCATAGCAAGTCGGGGCCCTGTAAACCATTTTCTGCCAATGAGATTTCCGAGCATTCTCGTGATCTTCCTGGCCTTGTGGACTCCGCTGCTCGTGGCGCAGGAGCAGACGGACGCCAACCCCAAGAAGCCGGGCTCCGGCCTCATTGACTCCGTCTTTAACTTCCTCAACATGGCCGGTACGAAGAAGTCGAAGGAGTTTCGGCCCATGACCCAGCCTGAACGCAACCGCCTTTACTTCAAAACCATGGTGAATCCCCTTAGTTTCGCGAAGGTCGGGTTCTCCGCCGGAATCGACCAGGCGAATGACAAACCCACGGAGTGGGGGCAGGGGGCGTCGGGCTATGGCAGGCGGTTTGCCAACATCCTAGGCCAGTACTCCATCCAGCGCACGGTAACGTACGGGCTGGGGAGCGCCTTGCACGAGGACAACCGCTACTTCAACTCCGGCAGGCAAGGCTTCTGGCCGCGCACGGGATATGCGCTTACCAGCGGCATTCTGGCGCGCCACGACGATGGAAGCCTGCACTTTTCCGTCTCCCAGGTGGGCGGGGTGGCGGCTGGGGCATTCCTAGCCCGGACGTGGCTTCCCCCAAGTCAGAGTTCCGCCAGCGCCGGCGCCGTCAGCTTCGGCATCACCATGGCGAGCAATATGGGATTCAGCGTGGTGAAGGAATTTCTTCCCGATCTTGGCCGCGCCTTGGCAAAGAAGCACAAGAAGCCGGCAAACGGAACGGGTGACACCGCACCGCACAGTGTCATAGGTTCAGCCACGAAGGACGCGGAGGCGCCCTAAGACGCAAATCGCCGATGGCAGCTATATCGTTGGCCGCCGGGTCAATGAGTGTAATCGCCTGATCTATAAGAGGGGATGTCAAGAACACTCTTGTCCTTCGACCGGAAGTGGAGAGAGCTTGCTTGACTTCCAGCCCCTGTCCGCTATGCGAGGCGTTCGGTTTTGCTTTTTTGCCCTCTAGTGTTGAGTCAGGTCTAACGTTGTTCCATCTCAGTTTCATCTTTATCTAGTAGCGACAACGCCGATCGAGTCCTGAAACTGGCAAGCGCGGCGGTTGCCTGTTGGCAACCATGGATCTATCTGAGGCTCGGGGCCTAGTGCTTTTTCGGGTCGTCCGAGAGGGCATAGGGATTTCACAGAGACTGGATGCCATAGGCACCGTGTCGTCTACAGGCGTTTAGGATGCTCACCCTCGAACCCGAGCGTCTCAAGAACCAACGGACCACCACCAGAGAAAGAATCGCCGGAGATGGAAAGGGCTCTCAACCCGAGACGCTCAAGCGGCTTGCGATTTTAGTTTCTCAGCGTCGAAGTTTTCTCCCTTCTTCCACAGAGTTAACGTAATGGCCGCAATCTTGCGCGCCAGCGTGAGCCGTACCATGGTCGGCTTGATGCCTTTGGCCAGCGATCGCTGGTAAAAATCCTGGAATGGTCCGGGCTGCACACTCGCCCTGGTGGCGGCAGCTTTGAACAGACCTTTCAGATCATGATTGTGATCCTTGTTGAGGCCGCGAATGGACACCTGCTTTTTGCGGCGCCGCACTTGGCCTTGCACGTAGTGGTATTCCCCGCTGTCGCGAGTTTCCAAGCCCAGTCCGCTGTAGGTCCACAGCTGTCGCTTGGTGCGAAAACGATGCGGGGTCTGGATCAGAGCCACCGCCAATGCAGAGCGAATCGGCCCAAGGGAAGGGATCTGTCTTAGCTTGGCAGTGATGGCATGCGTGCGACTCTCCGCCAAGAGCTCGCGGCGTGCTTGCTGGCGCAAGTGCTGCAGCATGTCCAGTTGCTGATAAAGTTGCTCGGCTCGGCGGCGAGTGCCGGCCTCGGGAATCTTTTCCAACCACTGGCTGCGATGGCGGGTGTAGTAAACGTCCCGGCCGGCACAGGGAATCGCCCAGCTGCGATAGAGAGCTTTCAGGCGATTCATGACCCGGGAAAGATCTTTAACGATGGTCAGATAACTTCGGGCTAGTTCCCGCAGCTTGCGTACGCCGGTCTCGCCGTGATACACCGGCTCGAGATCATTGAGACGCAACAGGTCGGCAAGTTTGCGAGCATCGATGCGGTCACTTTTGTTTCCGTGTTTGAGCAGAGCGTTCTTGCGTGGGTTACACACCACTAACTTGGCAACATGCGGTTTGAGCAGATCGTAGAGCCAGGCAGCCCAGGTGCCTTCTTCGAAAGTCACTGACAAAGTTCCGCGTAGTCCCGCGAAGAACTCCAAAATGGTTGTGGCTTTCGTTTCGAGGATGGATTCCATCACTATCTTGCCCCTGGGATCCATCACCGCTACCGAGATCGTTGCTTGATGAACGTCCAGCCCAATATACTTTTCACCGGTCATTGAGGGTGCTCCTTTCGTAGGTGGTCATGAGCAACGATGACAACCTACTCCCAAAGGGGCGCCCTCTTATAATGCGATTACGTCAACTACTGCTGAAATCGCCTGTTTGCACTAGTAATCCAGATCAACCAGACATATAGTCTCTCCACTTCTCTTGGGGCCGGAAATTCCGCACACAAGTGATTCGGAGGCACGATGGCAACAGAAGCTGTAGCACGTTCTGGCGAGGGCTTGAAAGGTCCAGTAGTGCTGCCAGGTCGCCGTTATGATCATTACTTTTTTTTGGGCATGGCTCTGCTCATGCTCGCCACAGTTTTTCAGGGTTTTGCACGTAGCTACTATCTCGCCGGAGTGTTCCACGCGCCGCTGCCCAGCTTGATCATTCATGTGCACGGCGCAGCTTTTTCCTGCTGGATCCTCTTGCTTGTGGCTCAGACGTCCTTGGTCTCCCTCGGTCGCGTTGACATCCATCGCCGGCTTGGTATCGCAGGTTTCGTACTCGCGAGTCTCATGGTAATTCTCGGTCTGATGGCAGCCACCGATCTGCTCGTCCGGGAAGGGGGCCCACCGGGAACGGACGCGAAGTTCTTTTACATCGTGCCCCTTTCGGGCATGATGATCTTTGCTCCACTCGTCTTTTTTGCCTTTCGCGCCCGTACCAATCCTCCAGCACACAAACGCCTGATCCTTGTAGCCACTATGGCACTGGTGGTGGCGGCAATTGCCCGTTTCCCGATCGTTCAAAGCTTGAGTGCCGCATTTCGGTTTTCCTACATCTTCCTGATCCTGCTGGTCGCCTACGATTTGTGGTCCACGCGAAAGATTCATCGCGCCACTCTATTTGCAGGTGCCTATCTCATTTTCGTGGAACAGATCAGTCAACCCGTAGGCCACACCGCCGCCTGGCATGCTTTCGCTGGCTGGGTGCAATCGTTCGCGCGCTAAACTAGCCCGACATTAGTGATCGTCACAATATTAGTTGGCTAGATGCCGACTGTCGTAACATCGCCATTACACTC
>CAVXXV010000008.1:0-190288 GCA_963765755.1 uncultured Acidobacteriota bacterium
TGTGATAGCCACGTAGGCGAAAATGATCCAGACTCGAAGTCGATACCTGAGTACCGCGGGGCACGTGAAACCCTGCGGGAAGCTACGGGGACCATCCCGTAAGGCTAAATACTAGCTTCTGACCGATAGTGAACCAGTACCGTGAGGGAAAGGCGAAAAGAACCCCTGCGAGGGGAGTGAAATAGTACCTGAAACCGTGTGCCTACAAACGGTGGGAGGACTATGCGGCGCAAGCCGAAAGTCTGACCGCGTGCCTATTGCATAATGAGCCGGCTAGTTATTCTTGTCAGCAAGGTTAAGCGTAAGCGAGCCGCAGCGAAAGCGAGTCCGAATAGGGCGAATCAGTTGGCAGGAATAGACGCGAAGCGGGATGATCTACCCTTGGCCAGGCTGAAGGTGGGGTACAACCCACTGGAGGGCCGAACGGGTGTTTGTTGAAAAAAGCTCCGATGAGCTGAGGGTAGGGGTGAAAGGCTAATCAAATTCCGTGATAGCTCGTTCTCTCCGAAATAGCTTTAGGGCTAGCCTCGTGTGATTTGTCCTGGTGGTAGAGAACTGAATGGACTAGGGGGCTTTCCAGCTTACTGAATCCAATCAAACTTCGAATGCCAGAGAACAACCAACACGGGAGTCAGACGGCGGGGGCTAAGCTTCGTCGTCGAGAGGAAAACAGTCCAGATCGCCTGCTAAGGTCCCCAAATCCAAGCTAAGTGGGAAAGGAAGTCGGGACGCCCAGACAGCCAGGAGGTTGGCTTAGAAGCAGCCATCCTTTAAAGAAAGCGTAATAGCTCACTGGTCAAGCGGCCCGGTGCCGACAATTTAACGGGGCTTAAGCTTGGTACCGAAGCAGCGAATGCATCACCGAAAGGTGGTGCGTGGTAGGAGAGCATTCCCAACAGTTTGAAGCCAGACTGAAAAGACTGGTCGACGGTTGAGAAGAGACCCTGCCGGCATAAGTAGCGATAACGGAGGTGAGAACCCTCCGCGCCGAAAGTCTAAGGTTTCCTGAGAAAGGTTAATCCGCTCAGGGTCAGCCGGTCCCTAAGGTGAGGCCGAAAGGCGTAACTGATGGACATCCGGTTAACATTCCGGAGCTCCCTTGTGTTCGTTATCACGATGGGGTGACGCAGAAGGATAAGCGGGCCGTCCTATGGCTATGACGGTCGATGCGTGTAAGGTGTCTTGGGTAGGAAAATCCGCCCGGGAGCTATCACTGAGACGCAAAGCAGTAACCCGTATGGGTGAAAGCCGCCGATTCCACACTGCCGAGAAAAACCTCTAAGGAGAACAAAAGGGAACCGTACCTCAAACCGACACAGGTAGACGAGGAGAATATCCAAAGGCGCTCGTGAGAACGCTTGTTAAGGAACTCGGCAAATTAGACTCGTAACTTCGGGAGAAGAGTCGCCTCACTAGGGTGTTAAAGCCCGAAGAGGCCGCAGAGAAATGCGCACTGCGACTGTTTAACAAAAACACAGGTCTCTGCAAAGTCGAAAACGACGTATAGGGGCTGACGCCTGCCCGGTGCTGGAAGGTTAAAGGGAGAGGTCAACCGCAAGGTGAAGCTTCGAACTGAAGCCCCAGTGAACGGCGGCCGTAACTATAACGGTCCTAAGGTAGCGAAATTCCTTGTCGGGTAAGTTCCGACCTGCACGAATGGCGTAACGAAAGTGCGACTGTCTTAATGAGCGACACGGCGAACTTGTAGTGCCGGTGAAGATGCCGGTTGCCCGCAACTAGACGGAAAGACCCCGTGCACCTTTACTACACCTTTACTATGAACTATGGCACTTGCTGCGCAGGATAGGTGGGAGGCTTTGATTCCAGGCTCTCGGGCTTGGAGGAGCCACCGGTGAGATACCACCCTGCGAGTTCTGTGGTTCTAACCTACTCCCGTAATCCGGGAGAGGAACATAGTAAGGCGGGTAGTTTGACTGGGGCGGTCGCCTCCTAAATTGTAACGGAGGCGCGCGAAGCTACGCTCAGGCTGTTTGGAAATCAGCCGACGAGTGCAAACGCATAAGCGTGGTTGACTGCGAGACCTACAAGTCGAGCAGGTACGAAAGTAGGCGTTAGTGATCCGGTGGTTCTGTATGGAAGGGCCATCGCTCAACGGATAAAAGGTACGCCGGGGATAACAGGCTGATCGGAGCCAAGAGTTCATATCGACGCTCCGGTTTGGCACCTCGATGTCGGCTCATCGCATCCTGGAGCTGTAGAAGGTTCCAAGGGTTAGGCTGTTCGCCTATTAAAGCGGTACGTGAGCTGGGTTCAGAACGTCGCGAGACAGTTCGGTCCCTATCTGTTGTGGGCGCAGGAGATTTGAGAGGACCTGTCCTTAGTACGAGAGGACCGGGATGGACGAACCTCTTGTGTTCCAGCTGTCGTGCCAACGGCATGGCTGGGTAGCGAAGTTCGGTTGTGATAACCGCTGAATGCATATAAGCGGGAAGCACTCCTCGAGATGAGATCTCCCAACCCGTAAGGGATAAGAAGGGCCCAGGAAGACTACCTGGTTGATAGGCTGGAAGTGGAAGCGCAGTGATGCGTGTAGCTTACCAGTACTAATCGCCCGTTCGGCTTGACCATAAAATTTACTCGGTGCAGTAAAACCAGTCGTCAGCTCTCAGCCTTCAGTCCTCAGCTAAAACCTGAGCTGAGGCGAAAGCAAGTTTCTTGCTCGACCCGAACCTGGGTCGCAAGCATTAATAGAGAAGCTGACCACTGGGCGCCGACGATTTCATGAGTCTTGTCGATTGTTTCAACCCAATCTATTCAGTTGTGAGGCATTGGACCTCACGCTCTTTGAGAATTAGCTCTCAGCCATCAGCTTTCAGCTCTCAGTTTCTTAGGGAGTGAGGGCGAGCGCTGAGAACTGATCAAGTTTGCTGGGCATCAGCCCTGAAAGTCGGCGCGGCACATAGTTGCTGAAAGCTGACGGCTGATAGCTGACAGCTGCGACTTGTCGGTGATCTTACCGCGGGGGTCCACCCGTTCCCATCCCGAACACGGAAGTTAAGCCCCGCTGGGCCGATGGTACTGCACGCGAAAGTGTGTGGGAGAGTAGGTAATTGCCGGCATTAAATAAAGGCCACGTTGAGAAATCAGCGTGGCCTTTTCCTTTTTAGCAAAGGCCGTTGGCTGGTTGTCGTTGGCGAAGACCAAGATCGCGGGTTCCGTGGAATCCCACGTTTGCGAAAAGGACGCGCAAATGTGGGGCACCCGGCAGCCACAGTTGTGGTAGCGTCACCATGCGGAAGGCGAAGGGGCGGGCCAGCCCCAATTTGTCTTCGAATTTACGAATGCATGTAAGGAGGACAAAATGGCAACTTTGAGGGCAATCCACAACGAACCAACTATCAACGCGAGTAGCGCGAGAGTGGATATGAAGATCGAGGTGATCGTCATCCCTGTGTCGGATGTCGATCGTGCGAAGGAGTTTTACACGAAACTCGGCTGGCGGCTTGACGCCGAGTTCACGGCGAGCGCCGATTTCCGGATCATGCAGTTCACGCCGCCCGGTTCCGGATGCTCGGTCATCTTCGGCAAGAACGTCACCGCGGCTGCGCCCGGTTCAGCCCAGGGCCTGTACCTAATCGTCTCTGACATTGAGGCCGCGCGGAACGAACTTCTGCGTCGCGGCATTGAGGTCAGCGAGGTGTTTCATGGCGGCAACCCGACTGGCACCGACGAGCCCTTCCTGTTTGGACGGCAACGCGTCATCGGTCCGGACCCCGAGCATGGCAGCTACCGGTCGTTCGCCTCGTTCCATGATCCGGATGGCAACGGCTGGCTGTTGCAGGAACTCACCACCCGGCTTCCTGGGCGAGGCCTCAGCAATTTCGACGTTGCGACGCTGACGGAACTGTTGCGAGAGACCGAAAAACATCATGGCGAGTACGAACCAACCGCCCCCAAGCACCATTGGTCGAGTTGGTATGCCGCCTACATCGTCGCTCGCCAGGATGGGAAGACGCCCGAAGAGGCGGCCAAAGAGGGCAAACTCAACGTCGAGCGTGCATTAGCTGCATAAAGCACTTCGACGCAATCATCATCGGGACGGGCCGGGCAGGCCCGTCCCGGGCATGGCGCTTCTCGGAAGCGAGTCTGACAACTGGGGCTGTCCCACCTCTCGCAAGTGTGCCTGGATATCAAAATGAAACGTTGCGATTGAAAGCAGTGGGCGGCGATTTCCTTTATCTGGAATCCCATCCTAAACGCCGCAGAGAATTCGCCGTTTAGGATGGGCTCCGTGGAAGAACTGTCCTTTGAAGGTTAGTTGCAGTTCGTCATTCCGACCGTGGCGCGGTCAAGGCTCACGGCAATTCCGGAGTGCGATCCGCAAAAGATATCAGGGCCGCCCAGGTTATTGCCGGTGTAAGTGCCGCCGCCAAACAGATCGACCGTTGAGTTGCCTTCGACGTAAACGCCATTGGCGGCGTTATTGGTGACCGTAACCTGATAGGTCGCCATCGAAGAATTCCATAGAACGACGATTCCGGCGGATGGGTTTTGGCTAATGTTGGCGTTCAGCAGGTTGAGGCCGGAGTGCACGACCAGGAAGATTCCGCCGCCCAGGTTGTTTTCGATGTCGGCGCCGTCGAGGGCCAGAGACGAGCTGTTGGCGATGTTCAGACCGAATCCATTGGTGCCGGTCACTGTAAGTTCTGAGGCGGTCACCTTCGATCCGTCGATGGTGAGACCGTTACCTGCGTTGTCCTGCAGCTTGTCATTCCACAAGTTGGCTTCGGAGTCGTCGATGAAGATGCCTGAACTGCCGGCCCCGCTGATGGTATCCGAGTAAAAACGGCACAGGCTTTTGTTCACGCAGCTGATGCCCGTATCTCCACCAGTGATCGTGAAACCCTGGACAGTCACGCGTCGGGAATCGGTGATGAGAATCACCGGCTGTGCCCCACTGGAGGCATCCTGCAAAGTCGCCCCCGCGACTGCGATCAGCGACAGCCGGTCCAGAGAATTGATCTGGATATTTTCATGGCAGGTGCCGCTCACCTTGATCGTGGTTGCATCGAATGCATTTACAAGTTTCAGGTAAGTGCTGATTTTGCCAATCGGACCCGGCTTGTCGCAATTCACGTTAAAGGTCACCGCCTGGGCCGAGATCGGCAGCATAAGGGTTAGGATCAGAAGAATTCGTTTCATCGTCGCTCCATGATTACGATCGAGTAATGCGGGACGCCCGAGCCACAACATGAATGAATGACAGCCAGGCGGCGGAGCGCGGGGGATGAGCGTCGGACTGCGGCGTTCGCGGCCGCCCAAAGGCCAACGTAGTTTATGGTGTCGCTCAATTGCCGAGAGTGTCAGTGATGCTCTTCAAAAATGACATAGTCGGACTTCACACGTTCCATATTGGAACGCTGCGATCGACCAGCGTTTAACCGGTTTCATCTAAAATCGTGGATGATATAGAAAGTTCCTATGGCGAAAGTCAGAGTCGCGTCGTTTTCGGTTTCGATCGATGGATTTGGTGCCGGGCCGAGGCAAGATTTACAGAATCCGCTCGGAGTTCGTGGCCCCGAGATGTTTGCGTGGTTCTTTCAGACCGACGTCTGGAAGAAGATGCATGGGCAGGGGGAAGGCGGCCGTGGCGTCGACAACGATTTCGCACTTCGTGCTTTCGAGAACGTGGGCGCATGGATCCTGGGCCGTAATATGTTCGGGCCCCTGCGTGGGCCTTGGCCAGACGACTCCTGGAAAGGGTGGTGGGGCGATAACCCCCCGTACCATGTGCCGGTGTTCGTGCTCACACATCACGCGCGCCCTTCCCTTCCCATGGCGGGCGGCACAACCTTCCACTTTGTCACCGACGGAATCGAATCTGCAATGAAGCAGGCGAAGGATGCAGCCCACAGCAAGGACGTTCGGATCGGCGGTGGGGTATCGCTGATCCGGCAATACTTGATGGCGGGCCAGATCGACGAAATGCACTTGGCTTTATCCCCGGTCCTGCTGGGAGAAGGGGAACCTCTCTTTTCCGGTATCAACTTGCACCAGTTGGGCTTCGCGTCCGCGCAGACCGTCGCCGGAGAGAATGCAACTCACGTTCTTATCAGGAAGAGATAACGTCCGTCGAAACCCACGATCTTCAATGGTTTAAATCCACGACCGCGACTTTGTTCACTCCGCTGCAGGCCAGGTACAGGCGATGATCCGGCGTCGCCACCATATTCCGAACCACGCCTCCGCCGGAGGGAATTTTCTCCTGGTTGAACGTTTCCGACTTGGGGTCGAAGCGGACCAGCGTATTCGGCGTGACGCCCGACTCGCTGTACCAGACCACCCCATCCTCGGTGACGGCGATGCCGTACGGCTCGGAGCCGGGGCCGCCGGGCGACGGCCATTCTTTCAGCAGCTTTCCGCTTGCCGGGTCAAAGTGTCCAAGGTAGCCGCGCGCGAAATCGGAGTAGAAGACCGTACCGTCGGGAGCGAGCGCAATGCGCCGCGGACGGGCGCTCGCGTTGGGCAGCGTGTACTCGCGGATCGTCATGGTCTTGGGGTCCACGGTAGCCAACTTGTTCGTGCCGAACTCGCAGAAAAACGGCGCGTTGTTCTGCAGCACAACGATGCCGTAAGGCACGGCCTGCGGAGTGGGCGATTTGGCGAGCGTCATTTTCCCGCTCATCGGATCGAGCCGCCCCACGTAGTTGGTGTCTTCATTGGTGAACCACAGGATGCCGTTGTGATCGAACACGGGAGTGTGCGGGTCGATTTCGGTTTTGTCAGCCGGCCGATATTCCTGGACCTCGCCCGTTTTTGGATCGAGTTTGCCGACGTATCCTGCCGAGATCGCCGTGAACCAGATGTTGCCTTGCTGGTCGGCAACCAGGCCGTGCGGCCCGGAGTCGGGCGTCTTCAGCGGATACTCTTTGAACGCGCCGGTGTTCGGATCGAGCCGCCCGAGTTTGTTGGCGCCCTGCCCGGTGTACCAGAGCGAGCCATCGGGCGCGCGTGCCGGATCGTGCGGGCGGGACTTTGGAGTGGGGACCTCGTACTCCTTGATCGGTACTGTGAGTGTTCCGGTCGCGGCGAAGGCGAGGATCGTGAGGGTCAGGGGAAGCAGGCAAGCATTGCGTAGCGACATGATGCCATCCTCAAAGAAAATTGTAGTCCTGCTTCCCGGGCTTGGAAAACGGTGATTCCGCGGAATGTTCCCAAGTGTCGGGGAGATCGTTAGGGCCCTTGCCAACACAAAACTTTACTTTCCAGGATCGTTTGGCTGAAAGACGTTTCTGTGGGACGGGCAGTCTATAGAAATGAGTGGCGCGGCTGATTGTCCTGGGTTGCTGGTCACGTCCTGCGAACCCTTGCCTTGCACAAACACGCGCGGCTTCTCCTGCGCTCCCGCCGAAACAACCAGACACACGATGACTGCCAACCCGAGCTTTTTCATGAAAACCTCCCCGCAGCCGAGTTTCCCTGCATTCGGCGGGACGGTCAAAAGACCGAAGTTTAATGTCCGACGCTCGCTTCCCTGTTCGGAGTCAGGCGTTTACACGGGCGAGGGCGCCCGCTCTAAATCGTCCCATTTGGAAATGGGGTCGGCGACCAGGGCGACTCCACGACGCCCGCACTTGGTCACATGACTGCGCAGAACAACATGCTCCCTGTTCATTGGTCACAGGCAGTCCCCGCACGGCACTTCATCAAGAAGATGGTATTAGTGAACGAGTAGAAGAAGGCGGGAGGCTCATATCTGAAAGGCGGTATACCTCTGCATTTTCCGAAATTGAGGGAGGCCCGGGCCACCCGCCCCCGTCACGCTTCGATTCCTCGCGCGCGCCTTGTCAACAACTTATGACAAACAATCTCCCAGCCTGTGCAACGATCATGCAACTTCCAACACGATTCGCATATGCGACGGTATGTCTGAGGAAAACTCTCAAAGGACATGACAGCTTATGCGTCGAATTTGCTTTGTAGTTCTCATGGCACTGCTCGCGACATCGGCGGTGCTCGCCCAGCAACCACCTCAACGCACGGTACCGCCGCCCTCGACGATCGACTGCTTTGCCACCTTCACGTCCGGCTCGGGCGCGACTGCCTTCACCTTCTGCGTTACGGCCAACGGCAACGTTCTTCGTCTGGAAGCGCCCGCGGGTGTCGAACACATCCGTATTGGTACCTTCATGGAAGGCTATACGATCTGCGATCACACTCTGCATCTTCGCTACTGGGACCTCGGTGGATTCGTGCCCAACGGCGATTTTCAGGCTCCCACCATCACCCAGCCCAACGGGCCGAATACGCTGCCCTTGACCATCACCCGCACTACGTTCGATTTCATCTACACCTTGAAGCAGACGTTTTCGCGCAACAACCAGGACCGCTCGGTGCTAGTTACCATGTCACTCAGCAACAACGACATCACCTTTACCGGGCCGCGCAGCGTCTCCCTGTGGCGCGCAGCCGATTTCGACGTCGACGGCAATACGATGAACTGGGGAGGAGCTACCAAAGATTCCGCCTTTGCGTGGAATAATGTCGCCGGTCTCAGCCCGGGCGGCCACGGTGCAGCGCTCTCTACCCAAACGCTCGCGCTGCCGCATAGCGCGGGCGTGGTCCCCTTCGGCCAGGGAGATCCGGCCTGTCCCGATTTCGGCGACACCGGATGGCCGCGCATCGATGATGTCGTGTCTTACGTCGGACACGACTTCACCTTCACGGGCAAGCATCAGACCAAGACCGCGACGTTCCGTCTGCGCGTTTTCTGACGCAGCGCGCTCATCCAAGACCCGGTAAGCACGAAACCCCGTCCGGCTTCAATCCGGACGGGGAGATCTGTTTTTCTGATTCAGAAGCGCGCCGATCGCTTCCCGGCATCCGGTGCGTAGCTCGGCTGCCCGGGTCGGGGGGACCACTTTCGAAATGAGCAGCATCACGGTTCCGTGCGCGAGCCCCCAGAGGGCCAGAGCCAGGGACGCGTGGTCGTTGGGCGATCCGCCCAGTCGTTCCGCAAGTCGCTGCTGCAACCAGCTGAATCCCGGACCGATTTCCGGAGACCTCGACACGGCCGGCCGCAGTTGCTCATGCTCCTGCAGGTAATAGAGTTCATATTCCCACGGGTTGCGCATGGCAAAATCGATGTACAAATCGATGGCCTCTTCCAGCGAGCGCGCCGACTGGACCGCCTCGATCTGCTTGGTGCGCGCCCGCAATAACAATGCGCGCAAAATGTCTTTCCGGTCTTTGAAGCGTCGGTAAATGGCCGGCGTGTTAGTACGCGCTGCCCTGGCCAAGGCCCGCATGCTGAGAGTCTTGTCGCCTCCGCCGCGCCACAGCTTCTGAGCCGCGTCGAGCACCCGCTTTTCCAAGTCAGGATCCGCGTGCCTGGGCATCCAGTAGTCTCCTTCAGAGCCTTGTAAAACCTCAATTACAGCGATTTAATATCGTTGACAGTGTATACTTAACGGTGTATACATAATAGCAGAATTTTTTAGGCCCCTTCCCGGTTTCTCGTAAAGACCCGTATTGCCCGCTAAGGAGTGGAAGGATGTATTTGTGGAATGACCCGGACGATCGCGTGGCGATCGCCCAGATGAACTCAGACCTGCGCCACGCGCAACTGGATCTGCTGAGCGCACAGTGCGCGACCGACCGTCTTCGTCTGCGCTTTTCAGCCGCAGACCTGGCCCGCTATGGCGAGCGTGACGTGCTCCGCAAGGCCATCGGCACGGCCATCACGCTGAACGAGTATTACCTCTCGATCCAGAATGAAATGCCACCCGACGCAACCAGTCTTTCCGAGCCGCAAATCGCGCAGACCGTGAAGCGCGTGAGCGAATACCTGTGGGGCCAGCGCGAAATGTTCTTCGCCAAGGGCGCCCCGCTCGGCCCACGAGAGAAGGGCGTCCTGCAAAATTTCTTTTCGCCGGCCCTGCTTGACCGTGTACGCACCGTCGAGTTGCATGGCCGGCGCCTCCCCCCTCCCCCGTTTTACCTGGAGGCACGCGCGCTCGGGATCGACAACCTGCCCGAGTTGACCCACATGGCATCGCTCACTTTCGTGGACGTCATTGTCTTCAATGATCTGATCATTGAGCGCTCCCTGTTCCATGGACTAGTGCATGCGGCGCAGTTTCGTATTCTGGGCCTCGAACGCTATACCGATTTATTTGTGCGTGCTTTTCTGCGGACGAATGCGCATTTCACCGTTCCGCTGGAAACACATGCGTTTGCATTGGAGTCGAAGTTCGCGGTCGATCCGGAGAAGGCTTTCTCCGTTGAGGAGCAGATCCGGTTGTGGCTGAGGGAAGGGCGATATTAGAGCACGGGTAGCGCACCATGAAGTGAGGGTGTTCGTGGTGGTCCGGCGACGCTCGATTCGGCAACCGGTTCAGTTCCCCGGATGACAGAGGCGGGTCCGATCGCCAATTCAGTCAAAAAGAGAGACCCCAGTCTCCACGAACAACGCGCAAGACTGGGGCCGGCCGGGGGAAGGCTGGTACTTGATGGGTTCAGGCCAGATTCGTTGGGGTAATTTCCTGTTTGCGGCGGCGGACCGTCCACCCCACTAAAGCCGCCATTCCGGAGAAGACCAAAAGCGCGCTGGGGGGTCGGGTACGGGAGTTTTGTGGCCCTCATCGTCCCCGTCGTCATCGCGGGGGCGCCCCGCCTTGATCTTCATGTTCACCCATGCCTACGGCGCGTGGGCTCGGTAGACATGCGATGGTTCCGCCGAGACCGGAGCCCTCGTGGTGCGCGAAAGACGACGCCAAGCTGACCGCTGCTCACATGGACGGAGCCGGATTCATCCGCGTTGGCCGCGAACGCAGCAGCAGCCGGCTGCGAAGCGGCTTTACCACCGAAGGGCATTGCGAAGTCATTGGCCCGCGCACAGGTCGGGCCGGCCGCGATCGCGGCAACCACGATAAAAAGCGCATACACCGGAGCGGAAAAGCGGGGCGCGGTCATAGAACCACCTTTTGATTGTTCACGTGGAACTTAAGTGCTGGGGAAGTTTGGCAGAAGTATGAACCCCCATTGAACCAGGCGAAAACTGGAGAACCGTGCTCTTCCTACGGTACGAAACCGGGCTTTTCCTGACTTGTCTCACCTCAACTTAAGCCAAGCCGGATCCCGTCCGATGTGGTCAACCCATCTACAAAATCGATAATTGTTGCACTCGGAAGGTTCATTGACCCCTATAATGCGAACCGGTAATGCGAACCGGGAACGGAGGGCTTCTGTTGAAAGCGAATCCTATGCGGCGGTTTAGTCTGGGGATCGCGCTAATTGCGATCTCTCTGCTGGAATTCCCCTTGGCGCTGCGCGCCGCCAATCCACAGGGGACGGGGACCGCGGGCCCGTTCAAGACCGTGGTTTACATTCCAGTGGAAATCACCCTGAAGATGAAAGATCCGCAATGGCTGGAGTCAACATGGAAGATCATTCGCAGCCAGCTGCAGGTCGACAAGGTGTATCTGGAGACCTACCGAAGCAGGAAACTGGCTGATGCCGCGCTCGTGGCCGAGGTGAAGAAGTTCTTTGCCGGCCAGGGTGTGGAAGTGGCGGGGGCCATCTGCTACTCGGACGACGACAACGGCCAGTTTGCGTCGTTCACGTACACCAAGCCGGAGGACCGTCAGTATGTCCAGCACGTCGCGGAAATGACGGCCAAGCTCTTTGACGAAATTATCCTGGACGATTTCTTTTTTGCCAATACGAAGAAGCCATCGGACATCGCGGCCAAGGGCAAGCAAAGCTGGACAGATTTTCGGCTCAAGACGATGGACGAGGTTTCGCGAGACCTGGTGGTTGGGCCGGCGAAGGCGGTCAATCCCAAAGTGAAGATCATCATCAAGTTTCCGAACTGGTACGAGCACTTTCAGGGAAACGGATATGACCTTGCGGAGCAGGCGAAGATTTTTGACGGAATTTACGCCGGCACGGAGACGCGGGATCCGGTCCAGACCGATCAGAACCTGCAGCAGTACGAGAGTTACGGGATCATGCGGTACTTCGACGAGATTGCTCCCGGCCGCAACGGCGGTGGATGGGTGGACACGTTCGACATCCGGTACGTCGACCGCTATTCGGAGCAGCTGTGGCTCACGGTATTTGGCAAGGCGCGCGAGATGACATTGTTTAACTACGGCGCATTGCTCGAGGATGCCCCAGCCGGGGATCGTCCGTGGAAGAGCGCGACTTCAAATGTGAGTTGGGGCAAGATCGTCGAGCGCTCGAAAGGCAAACCTATTTATGCGAGCGTGGCAGGAGACGCGCTCGATCAGATCAAGCCGTTTGTGGGCAAACTGGGAGCGCCGATCGGGATTGCGAGCTACCGCCCGGTGCAGGCGGTGGGCGAGGACTTCCTGCATAACTTTCTCGGGCTGATTGGGGTTCCCATTGAAATGTATCCGGCATTTCCGACGCAGGCGAGCGTGATCCTGCTTACGGAAGGATCGGCGTTCGACCCGAAGCTGGTGAGCGAAATCAAACAGCAGCTTGAGGCAGGGAAAACGGTGGTGATGACCTCGGGACTGTGGCGCGTGTTGCAAGGTAAGGGTGTCGAGGATCTGGCCGAGATTCGCTACACGGACGAGAGGGTCGCGGTGACCAGTTTCATTGGCGCGTTTGGGGCGGGAGCGGGGGTAGATATCGGAAAGAGCGTGGCGCCGATTCTCGTTCCACACCTGCGTTTCTTGACGAACGATGCGTGGCCGGTGGTGCGTGGGATCGCCGACAACAACGGGTTTCCTATCCTGCTGATGAATCAGTACGGAAAGGGGAAGTTGTATGTGCTGACGATTCCCGATAACTTCACGGACCTTTATCTGCTGCCGGACGCGACCCTGAATGCGATTCGCAGCTATGTGCTGGGCGATTTCGCGGTGCGCTTTGAGGGTCCAGCGAAGGTCAGCTTATTCGCCTATGACAACGGAACTTTCATCGTGGAATCGTTTCGAGACGAGCCGGCTAGCGTCACGGTACTCGCGAGTAAGGCGTCCTCGCTGAAGGATCTGGTGAGCGGTGAAACGCTGGCGGGTGCTGAACATAAACCGAGACACCCAGCCGAGCCCGCGGCGACGGCGTTCACGATGACTCTGGCTCCGCATAGTTATCGGGTATTTCAGGCTGGGCCATGAGGTTGTGAAGCAAGTATTCGAACTCGGTCCGGAGGGGCCGAACTTCAGTTGGGCCGACCGGGCTGGCGAGTCTGGCGGTTTTACCCGCTCGAAACTGTTATCCGGCCGCCTCAGCGTTCGTTGATCCGCTTCGATTGCATGCCGCGAGTGGTCGCCGGCCCCCAGTGCAACCGGCGGGATGACGAAAACTCATGGCTCTCTGACAATACACGCTGACCGAGCGTCAATGAGAGTAATCGGGATGTCACGCCATTGCGGGGTCGTTTCCATCGCCTAGGGTTAAATCCTGATGTCCTAAAATCATCGCGATATTGACCGGAAGCCATGGCATAATTCGCCTCCTAGCATTTCAGTCACGTAAGAATGGTCGGCATTTTGCGTACGGGAGAGGTGGGCCCCATGAGCAGTCGTCGCATGATTCCCTGGACCTTAGCTATGGCGTATTGTGGCTTTCTGATCGCTGGTAGAGGAAGTCGGTCATTTGACAACAACACAATTTTGGAAGCAGGGGTCGGAGCCATACTCGGATTTCTACTCGCCTTACTGTTCACACTCCGAGCCAAACGCAAACACATCCGTCACGCTTCCCAACCCGTCCTCTGATTGGCGGCTTTCACCAAGTGCGGGACACCGCGATTTATTCCAGGTGCGGGACGGTGATCCTCCGCGCTCTGCGCGTCAGTTGTCGAGAACAGTGCCGTTAGCAGAAGTTTGCGCCGCTTGTTCGCCCTTTTGAGCGTCAATTAGCGGAATGGCAATATTTCAACAGCTAATCCTTTGCTACTCAGAAGATTTGTCGTTGTCACAGAAGCGAGCAAACTCATCGCACCACCTCGAAGTGAGACTCTGCAAGAACGTTAGCGCTCCACCCGGCATGTCGGGTTCACCGACCACGTAAGCGTCAACTCGAACCAGTGTCCCATTTGGCAATTCCTCCAAGTTGATCGTCCTCTCCGTCGCAAATCCAGCGTCCACGGTTTGGGATAAGTATCGAATCAACACGGGTGGATTGCACTTCCTAATTATGTATCTGCCAGAGAGCACAATTGGGTAATTGAGTTGCCCGACGAGCGCACTTCCTTCTGCCCAAGGCGTACCGTCCCAGTGCAGATCAGAATACATGTCTGAGAACTTCGGCCAGTTCTTGATGTCTGTAAACAGGCTCCAGACACGATTGCGAGGGAGTTTGGTGATGACGGAATGGGAGAAGGAAACGGACACGCGCCGCTTTCGTTATCCACGGTTTATATCACGAAGAGTGTCAAAAGATACAACTGACCAACAGATGGGTACAAGCAGGCTTTGCAAATCCTGAGAACGCAAATGTACGGTCGGATTGTACGGCAACTGGCAATTGACGAAATCAGGAGGTTACGTCAGGTGACGCGCCGGGCCACGCCCAACCTTGCGATTTCAGTACCTTGCCGACTACTTGTTGGGGTGTGGGGCGGATAGCCGGGTGTTAGTAGATGCCCGACGCCTGACGCTTTTGCCCGGCAGCTAACCGCCTCTTGGCTAGTCCTATCATCGTAGTCTTGAAGTACTCCGCCTCATACTTCATTTGATAGGCTTTCTCTTTCAGATCGGGCTCATTTAGCGCAGCGTCGAATGCCGTCTGCCCACTGGTGTCATAGGCCTCGACCAGATGCGTGAGTACGGCCATATTCTTCACCCGTCTTGCCGTGACATCCTTTTTGGTCTCGTAGTCACCCCAGATGGACCCGTCTTCGAACTGAATAAACTCCACCTTAACCTTGGCATGGCAGACAAAATTCGGGGATGGTGGCTCCGCTGGAACGCCATTGATATATGTGCTTTCCTCGACCGAATTCACACCCTCGTCGACCACATCAAAATCCAGTCCCGGAGGGATCCCGGACTCCTTGAAGAAACCGTCGTAACGGAACGTGACCGGCTGATCCCATGTATAGCGAGTAGCCACCTCAGCTGTGGCCCGCATAGCCAGCAGGCTCTGGCTTGAGTTGTTGTGTGCAGTTACCACGCACGCAGTCCCGGTCTTCAGAACCTTGGTTATACCGGTGAAGGAGATTGGACTATCGGATGTGGATAGGTCTGACACGTCGAACTTCTGCCCAAAGACAAGTGCGGAGGCAAGTAGAACCGTCAGCAGGGTTGCCGGTTTCATTTTCAGTCCCCAAGCTTGCTCCCCCCGGCAGCACTGTCAATGGGAGAAGATAGGTCGATTTCACTCATTGCCCCCCGCCGCGGTTCGGGGTCTGCGCTAAATGCCCGGCCTTCAACTTATTCCGCTTTCGCGCCGAGAGTGACCACAAAATATTGCGCTGGGCCAGTTCCTGCGTTGCGCAGTCCGTGTTCTTCGTTGGATGCGACGAAGGCGGCGGAGCCTGGTCCGAGGCGAGTCGCTTTGCCGTTGATTGTGATCTCTACCGTTCCGGAACTGACCAGGAACATTTCTTCCCCGACGTGGTGGTGCGGCGGGTGAGGACCGGCTCCCGGTTCGAGCACGGTTTCGTGTACTTCGAGATAGTCGCCCGTGTGCGTTTGGCCCTCGAGTATGGCGCGAAAGGTAGCTCTGTCTTCTTTCTCCGCGTGCAGGTCTTCAAATCGGCGAACGGTTGTTGGCAAGGAGTCAGAAGAAGAACTCCAACCGGGAATACTGCCCAGTAAGGGCAGTAGACACAAAACGTTTCTGCGCGTGATAGCCATCAGGGACTCCAGTGTTGCTCAACGATACCTCATCTCGATCGCAAAGCTCTCAGCCTTCGACTCTCGGTGAAATGATTCCCTCGGCGGCTATCAGATGTTGGAATCGAGCGCTACGGCATTTCTGACAAACTCAAGGTGTTCCAGAGGCATCCCACCGAAGCCCCGTTGGGAGAAGAAATGACTAAAAAGAACAGCCTGGCCAATCCGAGTCGGCTCAATTCGTTCGACTCGGACGATAAGCAACTTTTGCGGGTTGTGATTGAGACACCCAAGGGAGTCGAAACAAGTTTGCCTTCAATCAGGACGACAACATCTACGAACTCAAGAAAGTGCTGCCCGCCGGAATGACTTTTCCGTATGACTTCGGATTTGTTCCTTCGACGAAGGCGGACGACGGTGATCCGGTGGATGTACTGGTCCTGATGGATGAGCCTGCATTCCCGGGATGCGTGCTGAGTTGCCGTGTTATCGGGGTGATTGAAGGCGAGCAGGGGAATAAGAAGTCAAAAGAGCGCAACGACCGGATTTTGGCAGTCGAAAAAGAAGCGCACAGCTGGGCGGAAGTGAAGAAGGTGGATGACCTCGGAAAACAGTTCTTGCGGGAATTGGAGGAATTCTTCGTGACCACGAGCTTTCTGGACAGCACTTTCGCGTTTTGGGCATTCGGGGACCGGCGCAAGCCCGGCAGCTGGTGAAGGCAAAGAAATTGTAACGAGCTGTCTTCCCTTCCAGCCGCCATTTCCTCACAACATAGACACAGGCTGTTATGTTCAGGCACGCGAAAAGCCATGCTCTCCACGCCTCTGCCAGATTCGTCCGTTCCGGGCCGGTACTTTGGCTGTCCTCAGTCAACATTCGGTTACAATGAGCGGCTTTCCCGGGAGAGAGACCGCATGCGCCATCGTCAGTGGTTGCTCACGCTCATTGTCTTTGCCATTCCGCTTCATGCACAGCAGTCGGCTCAGCCGCCTGTGCAACTTTCCAAAGAAGTTCTGAAATATGTCCGAGTACACACGCCAAAAGTGGTGTTGACCCATGTGCGCGTCATCGACGGAACGGGTCGACAAGCGGTTGACGATCAGAATGTCGTGATCGAAGGCGGCAAGATCAGCGCGATCCAGCCGGGTGCCGATGCGGTGTCTTCCAAGGATGCGGAAGTTCTGGATCTGCGTGGATACAGCGTGATGCCGGGAATTGTCGGGATGCACGATCACCTCTTTTATGTAGCGCGGCCGAATCTTGACAGCCGCTGGCATGGAAACGAGCCATTGCTGGTACCGCAGATGACGTTTTCGGCGCCCCGGCTTTATCTGGCGGCCGGAGTGACAACCATGCGCACCACCGGCAGCGTCGAGACGTACTCCGATCTGAACTTGCGTGACCGGATCGATGCGGGCGTCTTGCCGGGGCCGCACATCGACGTGACCGGCCCCTATCTGGAGGGCAAGGACAGTTACTTCGTCCAGATGCATCAACTGGGAAGCGCTGATGAGGCTCGGCAGTTTGTGGCTTACTGGGCGGACCGGGGTGTGACGTCTTTTAAGGCGTACATGAACATCACGCGCGCGGAATTGAAGGCAGCGGTCGATGAGGCTCACAAGCGGAAAATCAAGGTGACGGGGCACCTGTGTTCAGTGAATTACAAGGAGGCAGCTGAAATTGGGATCGACGATCTGGAGCACGGATTTTTTGTGAACACCCAACTCGATCCCGACAAGAAGCCCGATGTTTGCAGCGAGGGCGAAGGCGTGCCGACCTTAAAGGCGATGGCTCCCGATAGCGCGGAGGCGAAGGATCTGATTGACACGCTGGTGAAGCATCACGTGGCGGTGACGTCGACCTTGCCGGTGTTTGAGAGCGGAGGCCTGCCGGGGCGTCCTCCGCTGCGGCAGGCTTTCCTGGATGTTCTGACTCCGCAGGCGCGGGAAGCATATCTGTACCGTCGCGAGAAGCCGGCGAAGGAAGATGCTCCGGCATCTCCGGTGGACTCGCCGGGAGATGATTGGCCGATGTTGATCAAGCGCGACATGCAGCTCGAGCTTGCGTTTGCGAAGGCCGGAGGCTTGTTGCTGGCCGGACCAGATCCCACCGGGGACGGCGGTGTTGCGGCGGGACTTGGGGATCAGCGGGAAATCGAGTTGCTGGTGGAGGCGGGCTTCACGCCAGTCGAGGCGATCAAGGTGGCGACCTGGAACGGCGCCGTTTATATGGGCAAACAGGATCGGATCGGCAGCGTAGCCGTGGGGAAGAATGCGGATCTGGTGGTTGTGAAAGGGAATCCGGCGACGCGAATTGCGGACGTTGAGAATGTAGAAATCGTGTTCAAGGATGGGGTCGGATACGATTCCCAGAAGTTGTTCGATTCCGTGAAGGGACGCTATGGGGAGTATTGAGGGTGGCGCGGCCGTCCCGATGGTATCGCAGTGAGTCATCTTTATTGTGAATGCTCGAGCTACTCTCGGAGCAGCGCATGACTTCTGTGACGAGTAGTTCTGTGCTGCGGTGGCTTGCGATCTTAGTGATTGCCGCCAATGCCTTACTGCTGGCGGCGTGTGGCGGATCGGGGAATTCGATGACTCCTCCGCCACCACCCCCACCCCCGCCACCGGCTTCGAATAGTCCGTTCTGGGCGCAGTGGGGATCAACCGCGCAGCATTCGGGAGCAGTCAACGTAGCGGCCCAGGGGCTCAATAAAAAGCTCGCCGACATTGTTTACGATCCATTCGTGGTGCAGGAGCAGGCGGAGTTCGGCGGCGACCTGGTGGCGCACTATCAGGCGACGCTAACCGACGGCAACGATTTCTACATGGAGAGCAAGAGCGGAACGTATCCGTCGTGCAATCCGGCGGGTGATTGGCAGAACGGCACGTCGTGCGGACCGAACGCGTGGGATCAACTCACATGGAACGTGACCCGATACACCTGGGAAAGTGGAACCCCCACATTGATCTGGAAGTTCGCTTCCGACTGGAAGCCCGAACCGAATGCGACGGGCGGGCTTGGCGGTTGGGAACCGGTGTTTCATCCCGTGCTGGCGAATGGGTTCCTCTACGTGCCGGGTGCGGGAGGAACTCTATATAAGGTGGACAAGAATTCGGGCATGTCGACGAAGAAGATCGATCCTTTCCCGACGATGACAATTGATCGAGGCCCACACGTATGTTTCGGGGCCGCTCACGGCGGATGCGAACGGGAGCGTGTACTACAACGTGCTGGCGCTGGCGGATCCGGCGACGGCCGATCCTTGGTTTGGAGCGGATGCTCTGGGCGCGTGGCTGGTGAAGGTGAGCAATGCGGATGCAACCAGCATTGCGACGTATTCCTCGCTCGTTCCGAATGCGCCACCTGCGGGCGCGGCGAACTGTGCGGGAACATTCTTCAATATTGCGTCTCAGCCGCCCTTTCCCTGGCCGCCGAGTCCCACGGCGGTGCCTCCACCCCAGGCCTGCGGGTCGCAACGGCCGGGAGTGAATGTGGCTCCGGCGATTGCGGCGGATGGGACGATCTACACAGTGAGCCGCGCGCATTTCGATGCGATGGTGGTCTATATCGTCGCGGTGAATTCGGATTTGACGCCGAAGTGGGAGAGGTCGCTGGAGAATCTTTTGCAAGACGGTTGTGGGGTGCTCCTGCCCATCGCGAGCGATACTACCACGCCTAACAGTTGTGCGACTGGCACGAGTGTGGGCGTGGATCCAACGACCAATGCCTTCGGCTCCGGGCGGATGATTGACGAGGCCTCGTCAACTCCGACCGCCCTTCCTGATGGAGTGTTGTTTGGAACCGTCGATCGGTACAACTTCGCCCGCGGCCATTTGTTCAAGATCGACACCAACGGAAATTTTGTGGCGGTCTACCCGTTCGGATGGGACACAACGCCGGCCGTCTATTTGCACGGTGGAACTTATTCCATCGTGATCAAGGACAATCACTACCAGGCGACGGCCTATTGCGGAGCGCAGGGCAACCCGGTGTGTACGCCGCGAGCGGATGGCCCTTATTACATTACCCAGCTCAATGCGAATCTGAAGGTTGAATGGCAATTTCAGAGCACGACGATCGATGCAAACCATCCAAATGGGTACGAGTGGTGCGTGAATGCTCCGGCCATCGATTCCAATGGCGTGGTATATGCCAACAGCGAGGACGGGAATGTGTACGCGATCGCGCAGGGCAACACCGGAGTGTTTACGACTCCGAAGCAGAAGATGTTTCTGAAACTGGCGTTGGGTGCGGCCTATACGCCGCTCTCGATTGGAGCGGATGGGAAGTTGTATGTGCAGAATGATGGGCATTTGTTTGTGGTAGGGAATTAGAGAACGCCAAGCGGAAGTCGGCACGCCTGTAAAACCACGAGAGCCGCGGGCGAGGGCGCCTGCGCTACACGAGGGCGAGTAACTTCGGGCTTTTCACCTTCGTAACCTCCCGGTTGTAGCGGGCAGGAACTACTCTCTTTGCCGGGGGTTTTCTACTGGCATGACCAACACAATCGGCAAGATGCTCGCAGTTCTTGCGGTGGGGGGACTGATGTTAGTCGGTTCCGCTGCTGCGCAGTCCGCAACCGACAACACTTCCGGCGCGGGACCTGGGGTTCATGATCCGGGACACCCGCGAGTGAACCAGGTGAACGGCCGCGAAGCCAACCAGCAGAAGCGCATCGGCAAAGGCGTTGCCAATGGCACGCTGACTTCGAAGCAGGCCACGCATCTCGAGAAGCGCGAGACGGCCGTGCAGAACCACGAGAAAGCGGATATGGCTGCGCACAACGGGCATCTGACCAAGGCTGAGCAGCGCGGGATTAATCGGCAGCAGAACCGGATCAGCCGGAGCATTGCGCGGGATAAGGCTGTGACGAAGTCGAAGCAGCAGTAGAGTCTGGGAATATCTGTGAAAGAGCCGCGAGCACCGCGGCTTTTCCTTTTTTAGTCGTCCCTTCGCTCAGCTCAGGGCAAGCTAAGTGCGGTCGTTTTCTGGATCGACCACCGTAAGTTGTTTCACCTGCGAGCGCCGACAGACTTCTAGACTAATCTGAAACCGTACGTTTAAGACGGGACCGGGAGCTTCCTCGAGATCTTTCTTCCTTTGCTCCCTTCTCTGTGCCTCGTGTCTCTGTGGTGAAAGACCAACGACCGATATCACTGCACCAGCTTCGCCAGCGCCGCGCGGAGGTCGTCGGGCTTGAAGCCGAAGGGGCCTGGTTTGCTTTTGTAAATGACCCGGTTGTTGGTGTCGATCAGGTACAGGCGGTCGGGCCATCCTGTGTAGGCGCGCTCGGTGGAGTTGCCAAACTCGTCGAGCACGGCAGGAAACTTGATGCCGAGCTTGCGCACGCAAGAACCCGCAACCTGCCCGCGTTCCTCTTCATTCCTGGGGCTGGCGAAAACGACTTTGTCTTTGATGTTGCTTTGCATCTGCCAGACGTCGCTGGGATGCGCTTCCAGAATGTAGACGACCAGAAAGGCGACTTTCCCGTTGTAGTCGTCGTACAGCTTGTTGAGGGCGGGAACCTCCCGCCGAAAGGGCGGTCAAGTATAGCTGCCGAAGACCAGGACAACCGGAGTGTGCGCGGTGAGTGCGGAAAGTTGCACGCGATCGGTTTTGTCGAGTTTGAGAAGAGAAAAGTCAGGAGCGGCGTCACCGGGGCGGAGGTCGCCGGCGCGCTCGTGCGTCCAGAGAGTTTCGAAGGGGAGCGTCAGGAAGACGGCCGGCCCGGGCATGCGCGACATGACGCGCGCGAAAGTCTCGGGAGGCTGCCGCATCGCCCAGACAATGTAAGTTGCATAGACGCCGTACAGGACAACGAGGACGACGAAGGCGCGGATCGCCCACTTCTTTTTTGATGTACTGATCCCCATGGGCCGAGCATGGTAGCGCAAATCCCAGGCGAGAGGCTCTAGTAGATTCAGGTTAGAGACCGCACATCTCTTTCACCACAGAGGCACAGAGACACAGAGGAAAACCACAAGAATAAAAACAACAAAAGGGGCAAAGACAACAAGAACGGATTTCTTGAGGAGTCTGCTCGCGCAGAATCAAACAAGCGTCGCTCAGGAGTTTACTTCCTTTGATCGGTTTTCTCTGTGCCTCCGTGGCTCTGTAGTGAATTGCTTTTCGTCCAGTGTGCAAAGGGCACCCCGAACCCGAGGTGCCCTTTCGTACGAGCGTGGGTTTGACTAGTTCTTACTCTTTGCCTCCGTCCACGATCGGGTGCGCCGCGGCGTCTTTCGCGACTTCCGGAACGGCGACCGGCTGTAGTTTTACGCTCGCTAGGATCTGCTCCATGCGGCCAAAGACCAGAGAGCGGTTCACCGGCTTGAGGCCGGCCACCGTGTCGTCGACGGTGCCGAGGCCCATGCTGAATTCGTAGCAGTTTCCGTTCTCGAAGTGATGGAAGTATTTCAGGTGCGATTCCTGCTTGTCGGAGCCGCCCAGGTCTTCCACCATCGCGTATTCGGTTCCGGCGATCTTCACTTTTGAAACCGATCCGGGTTCGTTTTCCGGATGCTCGCTCTTCGGGAACGAGAACTGTTCGCACTGCTCTTGTGACAGAGACGAATTAACGCTCATGCCGAAGTATGCGGACGTGAAGTCGGTTCCGGGATACGAGCTGCGCGGCAGTTCGATCGCGGCCACGGTCACAGCGCCGGGCTGCACGTAGTTGGTCTTCAACTGGCCGAGGCCGGCGAGGTCCATCTCCTGCGGCTCGTCGCCCGTCTTCAGGATGTAGTTCCTGGGATATTGGAACGACACGCCGTAGGTTGGCTCATTAAACGTGTAGGTAGGTGCTTTGCGCTGCACCCGTTTCTTCGCAGACTTCGGTGTGATGGCTGGTGGCTGCACTGCCGCTACAACCGGCGGTGGCGTGGTGACCGTCGGGCTTACAGGCGCCGGCGCGCTGATGTTCGATGCGGCCTTCGATCCCTTCGAGCAGCCGTTGGTGATGAGCAGAAAGACGCCCGAGATGGCGGTGACGGCGATCAAGCCGGCGCCGAAGAGAGCTTTTTCTTTCGACAGAGATTTGGTGTTGTTGGTGTTCTTGGATTTCTTTGGATCCTGCGGATTGTTGCTCAAGTGAAGTTCCGTAAAGTTTGCCATATTGGCCTCCCGTTGCTGGTTCCCCCAGTCGGCAACATAAGTGGCAAGGCGTGCTCCAATCTGGCCCACGTTGATTCGACGGAAGTTGTAGGAAATGAGTGTGGGAGCGGCGTGGCTCCAGGCACACGGTGTGTATCAGGGAACACGGGCTGCGGAGAATTCGTCGACGCCAATGCGCTGGTGCTATGGGAGTGCCAGCGTCTTCTCTTTTTCTGGCTTGGGCAATTTGCTTTCGGAAATCACGGTGCGGATTTGTGCGATGCGGCGCTCGAGGCTTTCTTTGGCTTCCTTGGGAGAATTGGGCATGTTGTCGCCAAGGATGATGTAGGTCTGCAGAAGTCGGATGGAGGCCTCGCCCGCGTAGCCGGCTTGCATGGCCAGCTTAACGCCTTCGCGATCGACGGCGAGTTCCCCTTCGCGGCCGTAGCCGGGGAGGAACGGGTCGACTTTCATCTTGGTGACGGCACTGGGAGCCAGGTGCTCGTCGGCGAGAGTCTTGGCCAGCCGCTCGCGGCATTGATTGAGGTCGATGTGTTCAATCTCGTGGCCCAGGACCATGGCTAACTGGTCTTCGCTGTCCATGTAGGCGAGAATGCCGGCCCCTACAAAGACTTGTCCGCCGGGAAGTCCAACGGCGCTGCGGAACGAAGGGCTGGGGTCGAAGCGAAAGCGGTAAGGAAGTTTGCGCTGCGCGTGGGCGGCGACACGATCGCCCACGGACTGCAGGTACTCGTCGAGCTTCTTTGTTTGCGGGGTGGGCTCCATGCCTTCCTGGGCGATGAAGTCGTCGGCGAGGATTTGGCCCAGCCGGATCTCGTCGGCGTCGGAAATCGTTGGACAG
Source organism: uncultured Acidobacteriota bacterium (assembly GCA_963765755.1). GTDB lineage: Bacteria > Acidobacteriota > Terriglobia > Terriglobales > Acidobacteriaceae > Gp1-AA133. Next base: position 23,734 of record CAVXXV010000008.1, read on the forward strand.
GTAGCTTGGGGGTGGACGACGAAGAGGAGAGCGAGGAGAGCAATGGGCAGACGCATAGAGTCAGTGAATGGACGGTGAGGTGGACGTTCCGTGAGCGTATTTTTGGAAAGACGCCTTCGGGCTTAGCTCTCGGCTCGAGGTGCCGTTCCTGCGGAACTTACTGCATGATCCAGAGGACTCAGTGCTTCGTCGGCGTCAAGGATTGAATCGAGGTCGCCGGGTCGGGCACGGCTGACTCGTGCGCGACGATGATCCACTTCCCACCCATCTTGCGCAGCACCACCAGGTTTACGCCCATGGCTTTCTGCTGGCCATTGGTGGAACGATAGCGTGTGATGGTGTAGGCGAAATCTCCCGAACAGTAAGAATGCAGGACATCGATTGAATCGACGTGGTAGTGCGCGTCGACGCCACGCTGGACGTAGGCCTGTATCTGTTCTCGCGGATGCACGACGCCAGAAACGAAGTGCTGTGTGAGGTAGTACGCGTCCTCGGAGTAGAGGGACGCTACCTGGGCCGCGTCTCCACGGTTGTATCCATCTTTCCAGGCCTCTGAAATTTTCTGGAGGGCTTGATCGTCAATTCGGGAGCCACACTGTGGGATCTCAGGTTTGGAAGTGGTTTTCACACGGCCGACCGGCAACACCAGGCACGCGCCGACTACGCAGAGTGCGGCAAGAGTCTTCATGGTGATCTCCATCTCGAGTCTGCCAAAGAAAGCGCTCAAGAGTCTGTGACGGCTGCCACGAAGATTGCGGGGTCATGGAGGAGGGGCACGGAGATAAATTGAGCCTATGGCCCCACCGGCTCACGACTGTGGAGGTAAATCCCTCTCGCCGCGTGAGGTTCCAGTTTCAGGTGTCCAGTTTCGGGTTGTCGGTGCGAAGCTTCTTCAATGCCAGCAGCGATCACGCCCCGGGATGGATCCAGCGGATGATCGCAAACACGACGGCAGCCACCAGGGCTGAGGCCGGAATGGTTAGAATCCAGGCCCACACAATCCTCCGCGCAATGCCCCAGCGTACCGCTGACAAGCGGTTGGTGGCTCCGACCCCAACAATCGCGCCCGTGATGGTATGAGTTGTGCTCACTGGGATTCCAGCCAATGCAGTCGCGAACAGCGTGATCGCTCCGGCAGTCTCAGCGCAAAAACCTCCCACCGGCTTCAGCTTGGTGATGCGCGATCCCATCGTGTGGACGATTCTCCAGCCCCCGAAGTAGGTTCCCAGAGCGATGGCGGTGTGGGCGGCGAGGATGATGGGCCAATGAAAGTGGCCCCAGTTGTTCGCCATGTCGTAGGCGCTCATGTACTTCGCGCTGTAAAGAGCTCCCGCTACGATGCCCATGGTTTTCTGCGCGTCGTTGCCGCCGTGACCAAGGCTGTATCCGGCGGCCGACAAGAGTTGCAACTTGCGAAACCATCCGTCGATGCGTTGCGGCGGCTTGTCGCGCAACATCCAGAAGATCGCCACCATGAAACTGAAGCCGAGCACCAGGCCCATGATGGGGGCGACCACGATGAAGATCAGCGTCTTGTACCAGCCCTCCACGATGATGACGTGAAAGCCGGAACGCATGATGGCCGCTCCCGCATAGCCGCCAATCAACGCGTGCGAGGATGAAGTCGGCAATGCCCACCACCAGGTCAGCAGGTCCCATACGATCGCGCCGAGCAATCCGGCGATGACGACGTATTGGGTGACGGAATCGATCCGGACCATGCCCTTCCCGATGGTTTTGGCCACGGCGGTCCCCAGAAAGAAGGCCGCCACAAAATTGAAGAACGCCGCCCAGACCACCGCCAGTTTCGGGGAAAGGACGCGCGTGGAGACGACGGTCGCGATGCTGTTGGCGGCATCGTGAAATCCATTCAGGAAGTCGAAGGCCAGTGCCACCAAAACGGTGATGATAAGGAGCAGGAGGTTTGGTGTCACCCGGTCTGTTCCTGAGTTCGAGAGTGCGTCGCGTTGAGGGCCGACATGATAGTCACAGGCATCGGTTTGGGGTGAGTGCCCGGCGCGTCTGTTTCGAAACTAAAGCCAAGTTTGATTTCGAGCCTTACAGCTCGCGCGAGGCCGAGCCCTTCTAATCCAAAGCGAATCTCGAGTCCATTCCTCCTGAATATTGCCATCCCGAGCGGAGTCGAGGTACCGTGAGCTTTGCATAGAGCAGTGCCGCCAACTTGAAATCGCTCGGCAAGCTCAAGTGTTTTTCAGAACCACGGTTTCAAGTACATCGGCGACATCCTCGGCCTTGTCGGTCGCGGTTTCGAGAAACTCGAGCAACTCCTTGATCTTGATCACCGTAATGGGGTCGGTTTCCTGCTCGAAGAGTCGTCCGATCGCCACGCGCGAGACCTGGTCCGCTTCATTTTCCAGGCGATTGATTTCGACACAGCGAGCCAGAACGAGATCGCTTTTCTGCAAGTGGGACAAGGCCCTACCGAGTTCTTCGCTTTGCGCCAGGATAAGGCGGGCAAGGGTTCCGGCCTCCGGAGGAGGGTCCGTGATTCGGTACATCACGATCCGGGCGCAGGCGGCGTTAATGAAGTCGAGCACGTCATCCAGCGAAGAAGCCAATGTGTGAATGTCTTCGCGGTCAAAAGGCGTGATGAAGGTCTGATTGAGTTTGCGCATGATCGAGTGCGTCATTTCGTCGCCCACGTGCTCGATCCGGCGAATTTCGTCAATCTTGGTGTTGACGTCGCGATAGTCGGTGAACAGGTCAACCAGTACTCTGGCGGCGTCGATCAGGTTGTTCGACATGGCAGCAAACATGTCGAAAAAACTGGTATCCCTGGGAATGATTCGAACCATTAGGTTGCAGCAAACTCCACGACGTGGTTGAGTGCAGCCAGCGCAGACTTTGAGGAGCGAGCCAATATCTCACGCGCCGCGAAATTCAGTCAAATGAGGAACACCCTGACGTAAGACGCGGGACGGCGCAGGGTTCTGGGAAGACCTGAGGCAAACGGAAGGCGAAATTTGGCTAGTCCTGGCGGGGCGGGCGGGCGTCCACGTTCGCGCGGCGGGGCATGCGGAGGCCGAGCAGCACGATCACTGCGAGTACGGCTCCCGTGCCCAAGGCCACCGGCCGGAAGAACTCCATGAAAAGCTCTTGTACATCCATCATCGAAGTATGATGCTGATTCTGGCCTTCGCGAAAGTTACGATCAGGCTACGTCCAAGGAACGAAGATGCAGGCAAAGCCATCCTCCTGCTAAATCAGCAACTTGCGAAAAATCGATCGCTCTCGTGATTCTTTGGGAAATTCGACTTGGCGGTGACGGCTGCGCACTACCGCCCATTCTCTCGAACGATAGACAATTCCGCTTGTTACCATTCTGATGTTCTACCGTCTACCTGATCTGTGTTATCCCGCCATGAAGGAGTTCCCTGTGCGCTTTTTTCTCGCTCTAACTGTTCTGCTTTCGACGTTTACGTTTGCTCAGCCCGCCAACTCGGGTTCCGGAGACGCGATGCCGGATCTGGAACGCTTTACTCCGGACCAGGTCGATAAGTCACTGGATCCCTGCAGCGATTTTTTCCAGTACGCCTGCAGCAAGTGGCTGAAAGCGAATCCGATTCCGTCGGACCAGGCAGGGTGGGGCACCTTCAACAAACTGGCGATCTGGAATGTGGCAGCAATCCACAACACGCTGGAGCAGGCGGCCTCGCCCTCTTCCAGTCGCAGCGCAGCCGACCAGAAAGCGGGCGACCACTACGCTTCCTGCATGGATGAGGCCGCTGTCAACAAGGCGGGAATCACTCCTCTCAAGCCGGCCTTGGACCGGATTGCAGCCCTGAAAGAGAAGTCGCAACTGCCGGAACTGGTGGCGAGCCTGCAAGAGATGGTGCGCCCGGCCAACCTGAATTTCATCGACGCGCAATACCAGGGCATTCTGTTTGGAATTTACAACGGTCCCGATTTCGACGACGCTCGCGTGAACATCGGAACCCTTGACCAGTCGGGGATGAACATGCCGTCGCGTGAGTTTTATTTGAACGACGACGACAAGTCGAAAGAGATTCGCGAGAAATACCGCAAGCACGTCGCCCACATGCTCGAACTCAGTGGGGAGTCGAAAGAGCAGGCGGCGGCTGATGCCGCTTCGGTGTTGGCGATGGAAACAACTCTGGCCAAGGCGGCGATGGACATCGTGGTGCGGCGCGATCCAAAAAATGTCAATCACAAGATGACCGCGGAGCAGCTGCAGGCGCTGACTCCGGCGTTCAAATGGAACAAGTATTTCGCCGCTTTGAAAGTGCCGATGGCCAAGCAGTACCTGGTGACATCCCCGGACTTCTTCAAGGGAATGGACAAGCTGATTTCATCGGAATCAGTGGAGCATTGGCGCGGATACTTGCGCTACTCCCTGTTGCACCTGTCGTCATCTTCGCTGTCGCAACCCTTCGTGGAAGAAAACTTTGATTTCTACGGGCGAACACTATCGGGCACGAAAGAAATTCAGCCGCGCTGGCGGCGCTGTTCCTCGTACGCTGACATCGACTTGGGAGATGCAGTCGGGCAGGCATACGTGGCGCGCTACTTCCCTCCCGAAAGCAAGGAACGCATGTTGCAGTTGGTGAACATGATCAAAAGCGCATTGAGCGCGGATATCGATGCAGCGGACTGGATGTCGCCGGAAACGAAGAAGAGGGCGCATATCAAGTTGGAAGCGCAAGTGGATAAGATTGCATATCCGGATCACTGGCAGAACTACTCAGCGGTCGAAATCAAGCGCGACGACTTCCTGGGGAACATGCAGCGCTCGAGCCGGTTCGAGCTGCAACGCCGGCTGGGCGAAATCGGCAAGCCGGTCGATCGCAAACACTGGGGCATGACGCCGCCTACGGTAAACGCCTACGAGGATGCTCAGACCAATACGATCAATTTTCCCGCCGGCATTCTGCAGCCGCCGTTCTTCGACGCGAAACTGGAAGACGCGGTCAACTATGGCGCGATCGGAGCCGTGATTGGGCACGAAATCATTCACGGCTACGACGATCAGGGACGCAAATTCGACGCGGCCGGCAATTTAAAGGATTGGTGGACGCCGAAAGATTCGGCCGCGTACGACGAGCGCGACGCCTGCATTGCGGAAGAGTACACGCAAGAGGTTCCTGAAGCCGGCGTGAAACAGAACGGAAAGCTCTCGCTGGGCGAGGACACGGCCGACAACGGCGGAGTGCACATCGCTCTCGCTGGGCTGCGGGATGCATTAAAAGCCCAAGGCAAGGAATTGGATTCACCGGCCGAGGGAGGGATCACTCAACTGCAGACTTTCTTCCTCGCCTATGCGAACGTGTGGTGCGGGGAGAACAGACCCGAAGCGGCTCGCACTGCAGTTCTAACCCAGGGGCACTCGCTCAATCGATACCGCATCAACAACGTGGTGGGAAATATGTCTGAGTTCTCGCACGCCTTTGGATGTAAAGCCGGGCAGCCGATGGTGCGGGCGAACGCCTGTCGCGTGTGGTGAAGGGTCTTCCAATCGCGTTGGCGAGGCGGGCCGTTGCTTGCCTCGCCCTGCCGAGCCGGAGACTACGTCGACCTTTAAGTCCCTTGGATTGTGGTAAATACTACCATTAGTAATTGATGGCAGAATTTTGTACGCGACCAGATGTAAGCTACCTGTAGTCAATTATTTACAAGCATTTGAGATCTTTTGCCATCGTAAGGTGCTAAACCTTACGCAACACTTGGCCATCCGGCCCTCCCCCAGTCCCCCGTCACTCGCGTGCGGGGGATTCTTCTTTCCGTAAACAACGCGACCTCATTTCGCGGAGGGTTTGTCGGCCGCGGCCTTGGGAAGGTATTCGGGCGGCATCGGATTGTCAGGCCGCTCCTCGTCCCAAATCGCTGATGCGATCCACCAACGCTTGCCGTCGAAGAAAGCTTCAATGCTGTTGATGCCCCGGGCGATCACTGGCCCATCCGCTTTCACGCGGCTCTCATACGTGCTGAAGACGTGGGCGATGTTGCCGAAGCGTTCCGTGGTGCGATGGACTTCCTGCTCGTAGAAGCCGGCCTGCAATCCTTTGTCGGAAGCATCGACGAACTGCTGGTGGCTCATGGTGTGAGCGACCGGCTTGCCGTCTTTCCCCATCGACATGGAGACGAAGCGAATGTCGGGAATGTAGAGAGTGCGGTCGCGCGACCACTGGCGCGGACCGGCCGGTCCGGAGATCACGTCATAGTATGCGGCGATCAAGCCGTCGAGCGTGCCCACGTCATCCGGGCGCGGAGCGATGGTGGGGACGTCGATGTGGGCAGTGCTCGCTGAGGTCTGTGCATTGGCCATGGGAGCGAGCAGAGGGACGGCGAGCGCGAAAGCAAGCAGGCGGTTGAGCATAGTGGCTCCTAGGTTTGAGGAAGCAATGTAGCAGAGTTGATGGAGGAGCATGAGGGGGCAAACGACAGTGCCCCACGTTCGCGCGTCCTTTGCGATAACGTGGGCCTCTGGCTCTAGATCGTGTAGCGCCGGCGTCGGTGTTGAGCCCAGGTTAGCGCCCAAAGGACGGGCGCGAACCTGGGGCACCGGGCACCAGGAATAATGGTGCTCTTGATTTGGGAACCGCACTTTCCCACGCGCACATATTGCTATCTTTGATTGTCTCCATTGCGGTCATAATAGTTAAATGGCGATTGCTTTCTCACAGGAGCGCTGGCTTCCGAAGTTGGTGCTTTGTCTGCGGGACTACAACTCCAACAAATTTCTGCATGACCTGATTGCCGGCGTGACGGTCGGCCTGGTGGCCTTGCCCTTGGCGATGGCGTTTTCAATTGCGTCGGGACTGTCGCCGCAGGCGGGCATCTACTGTGCGATTGTCACCGGGTTTCTGATTTCGCTGCTCGGTGGTTCGAAGACGCAGATTGGAGGTCCAACGGGAGCTTTCGTGGTCGTAGTGGCCGGAATTGTCGCCGCACATGGGGTCGATGGACTGTTCATGTGCACGGTGATGGCGGGCGTGCTGCTGGTGGCGATGGGCCTTACCGGCATGGGGTCGGCGATCAAGTTCATTCCGCGACCGATTGTGGTGGGCTTCACCAACGGGATCGCGGTTCTGATCGCCAGCACGCAGGTGAAAGATTTCTTTGGACTGCAGATCGATAAGGTGCCAGGCGTTTTCTTGCAGCGCCTCGAAGCGTTCGCCATACACTACAAGACCTTGAACTACGACGCCACGCTGCTGGCGGTCGCGACGGTCGTCATCCTTATTGTCTGCCGCAGCGTATCCAACAAAATTCCCGGTCCGATCGTTGTCTTGCTGCTGGCCACGGGGGCTGTGTTCGTATTCAAACTCCCGGTGGAAACCATTGGCTCGCGTTTTGGCGGGATTCCCAGCGGCTTGCCTCGTTTGCAGTTACCTGCGTTTCGAACGGATTTGATTCACGGCTTGCTGGGGCCGGCGGTGACGGTGGCGATGTTGGGCGCGATCGAGTCCTTGATGTCGGCGGTGGTCTCGGACCGGATGAGCAACGATCATCACAATCCGAATGTGGAATTGATGGCGCAGGGCGTCGCCAACATCGCGTCGCCAATGTTCGGCGGGTTGCCGGCTACAGGCGCGATCGCACGCACCGCGACGAACATCCGGGCGGGGGCGCAGTCGCCGGTTGCGGGCATAATCCATGCCCTGACTTTATTGTGCGTGCTGCTGTTCGCCTCGAAGCTGGTCGCTTATGTTCCCATGGCCGTGCTAGCGGGGATCTTGATGATGGTCGCTTACAACATGGGCGAGTGGCGAGAGATTCCCCAGTTGCTCAAGCTGACCAAGACGGACATCAGCGTGTGGCTTGTGACCTTTGCCCTGACCGTGTTCGCCGATCTCACGGTGGCGGTGGAAGCAGGGATGATCCTGGCAGCCCTTCTGTTCATCAGCCGGGTAGCGGCGACGACTACGGTCTCACAAGTGACAGACGATTACATCGAGGACGGGCGTGTTCATATCCTGCAGGACAAGGATATTCCGTACTATGTGTCGATCTTCCGGATTCACGGGCCGTTCCTTTTCGGCGCGACGGAAAAGATTTCCGCTGTCACCGAGAACATGCACACGCTGCCTCCTGTCGTGGTGCTGCGCTTGCGAAACATGACGGCGCTCGATGCAACCGGCCTGTTTGCCATCGAAGAAGTTGCACGCGCCTTGCAGGCGACGGGGCGGACGATGATTCTGTGCGGCGCCCGGGAGCAGCCTGCCAAGATGCTGCACGAGGCGGAATTCGAGGAAGTCATCGGGAAGAACAACATCTGCGACAACGTGCAGGAAGCCATGCAGAGGGCGCAAGATGTGTTTGAGAAGATGGAGGCGAAGGCGGTGGGCTCGCGGTAGTTTGGGTGGAACGAAGATGCAGGATCTAACTACGTTGTTCCGACCCGTCGGCCAAAAGGACCCCGACCTCATCCGCGCATTCGGGCTTTCGGTGCTTTGGGAAGGGCCCGACTTCAGTCGGGCCGAAACGCCGACTTCAGTCTCACGGCTTTAGCCGCTGTAAGTGCCGCTCAATTACTCCAACGGCTGCTAATGCTTTGCAGGCGCCTCATCGGCCAAGATCTCGGAGCGGCTGCGTCACAATGATCCGCGCGTTCACGGTCTGGGCGATCTACTATCGGTTCGTTGTGTCTGCTGTCGCCTCACTACCTGTTCGATGATAACGGGGCTGGCGATGCAGAAAGGGCCGCCACTGTCGGTGAAACCTAATTGGTTGGCACAATCCGGGAATTGGCGGCAAATCTTCGGTAGTTGTAATAGCTGTGACGGTTTCGTATCAACTGGCCATTGCCCAGGGTTGATACAACGATAGATCGCGGGAGCCAGAGCGGAGTTCCGACGGTAGGTACGTGAACTTCCATGAAGTGGACCTCAGTGGTCTGTGCGAGCACGCCGATGTCAGGCCGTGGCTCAAGCAGGTCGGTTCGCATTTGGCGAATCTGGAATTTGACGGGATCAATCCAGGCAATTCCCTGGTAGGCGGTCGAGGTTGTCTTTCCACCAATGTCAATTTGTCCCGTGAGATGCGCTCCATCGGGGCGTTGCGCGAACGCGACGACATACGTCTCGCCGTGATCAACCACCTGTCGACCTAGATAGCGGAATGTGGCAAGGGTCTGATGAAACGGGTCAAAAAGCAATGCGACCAAAGCAAAGCCCTGAGTCGAAGCGGGAGCACCATTTAATCCGGGGTTGATCTCGTTTCCCTTGAGGTCAGTCCTGTATTCAACCAGATGCACGCCGTCACTCTGGTGATGTACCAACACCAAGTAGGTGTACTTCCGGCTGAACACCGGAACGGTGCGATCCGGCCCCCCGATTTCCGCGTGTTCCTGCTGCTGCACGACGACATCTTCCCGCGCCGTAAGGTTAGGGATGCTCTGTAGGAAGGCGTCTTCATGGGTTCCAACTTGTTGCAAGATCATTGGAAGGTCCGCTTGGGTCTCCGCAGATTTGAGGCCCGCGAGTTCCGGGAAAAGGCGATGAAGCTGTTTTTCAGATAACTCAACGACGGTGCGGGTTTGACGATCGGGCTCGGCACATATTGCTGCCCCCAGACAAACCGCCAGGATTGAGGCCAAGGCGAAGAAGTAACGGGATGTCGCTCGAGCCCGCATCGAGATGGCCTAGCCGCGTCCGTTGCTTTGCAGGAACATCTTCCACCTCCGCTCGTTTCCAACCGGGGTGGCCCATTTTTCGGCCCAGAGTATACATCGGGTTGGCCGCCAGGGGCGTTAAGAGCTAGTCTTGTTGATGGAATTGAAATGACCATCTTCCCTATGGTAATCGGCGCCCGGAAAACCGGTTCTTCCCGGATCCTGTGCGATTGAAGCTGGAGTTGCTCGATGAGCAGCGTTTCCGGAACGGCGTGGTCGCTCTGCGGTACTGTGTCCGTAGCTGAAAGGTTCACCGAGGCAGATCAACGGTAAGGGTTCGCGGGCGAGGCTTCTGCGCCACACCACGCTTCGGTCTTCGCTCAGGATGTCGCCGAGGTCATTCAAATTTGCGCTCGCGCCGGGCGGGTTTTATAGTGCTCCGGCAGACTGAGAGGCCTGTTTATGAGGATGCTGCTGCATTGGCTGTTGAGTGCGCTGTCGGTGTGGATTGTGTCGCGGCTGGTGCCTGGGTTCGCGGTCAGCGGGCCAATGGCGGCGTTGATTGCCGCGGTGGTGATTGGGTTTGTGAACGCGACCCTTGGGCTTTTTCTCAAGATCGTTACGTTTCCGTTGACGATCGTGACGTTGGGATTGTTCTGGCTCGTTATCAACGCGGTGGTGATTAAGCTGGCGTCGGCGATTGTGCCGGGGTTTCACGTGGATACGTTTGCCGCGGCGTTTTGGGGAGCAATCGTGCTCAGTCTTGTGAACATGGCGCTGAAGTGGCTGATCTTGCCGGAGAAGAAGTGACGGTTCGGGTTGGACCGGTTGTGCTGCCGCCCGTGCGGGGCTGAAGTTCTTTTGTATTTCTTTCCCAGCGCTTACGCGCTGGCCTAATGAATTTCGCCGCTGCGCGACTGGGCCTCGAGTAGCGCCACAGCGCAACTCGACCTGGAATTGTCGCTCCGGCGCGGCTCGGTCTGGATCGGGGCCGCACGAATTGTGGAGCTGAAGTCCCCACTGTCCCGAGCTTCGCCGCTGCGCGGCTCGACCTGGACTGGACGGCCGCCGCGAATTGTGGATCCGCAACTCCCCACCTGTCCGCACGTCCCGCTGCGCGGTTCGGCCTGGATGTTGGGCCGCCCGAATTGTGAAGCTGCGAGTGCCCACTGCCCGCTACTGCCCCACTGTCTGCGCATCCTGCTGTCTCTCGACTTCACTTCGAAGGCTGAGACTTCTTCGGCTTCATCATCTCCCATTCTTTTTCTGTCAGCATTCTGCCAAGTGCGGTGAATTCGCCGGCACCCTGAAGCCATTCGCCGCCGTCCATGGTGATGACGTCGCCGTTGATGTAGGTGGAGGCGTCGCTGATCAGAAAAGTTGCCAGGTTGGCGAATTCCTCCAGCGTGCCAAAGCGGCCGAGCGGAATGCGCTTCTTGGCGAGTTCCTCGAGTTCGGGACGGGGCAGCAGGCGCGAGAACGCGCCTTCGGTGGGCACCGGGCCGGGAGCGATGGCATTCATGCGGACGCCGCGGTTGCCCCATTCGACCGCCAGGCTGCGGGTGAGCGCGTGTACACCGGCTTTCGCGACGGCGGACGGAACCACGTAAGCAGAACCTGTTGTGGTGTACGTGGTTGTGATATTGAGCACGACGGCGCTATGTCCGGCGGCGAGCCAGCGTTTTCCGCAGGCGAGCGTTGTGTGCAGCGTTCCTTGCAGAACGATACCGATCACCGACTCAAACGCGCGCAGCGAGAGGTCTTCGGTACGGGCGAGGAAATTTCCAGCTGCGTTGTTCATGAGCACGTCGAGCGGCCCGTCGCGCCAGATGGTATCGATCATTTCGTCCACTTTGGCGGCGTCGCGCACGTCGCATGGGCGCGAGTGGATCACGCCCCCGGCCTTGCGCAACTCGGCTTCGGTGGCGGCGAGGACCTCGTGGCGGCGCCCGCAGATGTAGACGGTGGCGCCCAGTTCGAGGAAGCGCTGGGCGGCGGCCTTGCCAAGACCAGTGCCACCGCCGGTGATGAGAATGCGTTTGTTTTGCAGAAGATTTTTCTGGAACATGAGTCACCGTGTGGAACCGTTGATTGTATCGGAGCGGGGGCATGGCGATGACTTGTGGCGCCGGGAAGGAGAAGCCCTTAACCACCAAGTTCGCCAAGACATGCCGTAAAGGAGGCGAAGCCGGATTTCGCGGTTTCTTCTGAAGAGCGGAGCGATCTTTGCGGGTTCGGGAATTCTGGTTCTTGAAAATGAATCTCTTTTTCTTAAAGCTTAGCTTGTGTTATGGAGCTCCAGGATCGACGTTCGGAGCCTCCGATGTCCCAAACCATTGCCCCGTGCCTAGAAAGTGCCTGTAGGTCCTCTAACCGCCATTAACAGGCATTCTGCGGACTGTCCGCCAGGGCTTTTTGAGCATGGGAGAGACAGAGGCAGTGGTTTAATTTTAATATCTATAAGCTAAGTTATTGATAAGCCGAACGTAAGAGCTTTTCACCGCTAACGGCGCGAAGACGTCGCGAAGACCGCAGAGAAAACCTTTTTGTGTCGGGCAGGATTGCAGCGTCCTAGCTCTTGTCGACCGTGCACGCTACACGAAATCCGTAATCGGCATACTGGAGATGGGGAGGAATGCTGGAGCGCGCTCCGCAGCGCGTGACTTTGATGTGGTGGCGCCAGGAACCTCCGCGGGAGGCGCGGCGGATGCCGGTTTCGGGGCCGCGCGGATTGTGTTCCGGCGAGACCGCGTAGTAGTCGGCTCCGTACCAGTCGCTGCACCATTCGTGAACGTTGGCGCACATATCGAATAAGCCATAGGCATTGGGAGCAGACCATCCAACGGGCTCGGGGCCGCTTTGCCATCGTGCTGCGTAGTTCGGCAGGGAATCCGGAGCGGCGTTTCCCCAGGGAAAAAGTGCGCCGTCGACACCGCCGCGGGCCGCGCGTTCCCACTCGGCTTCGGTGGGCAGGCGATAGGGACGGTTGGTCATCCTTGACAGCCAATCGCAGTACCCGGTTGCTTCGTGCCAGGAGACGCCCACCACTGGTTGATCGGGATGGGAGAATGCCGGGTCTTGCCAGAACGGCGGAGGGCGTTTGCCCTGGTGGCGGAGGAATTGAGAATAGGTGGTGTTGGTGACCTGGTGAACTGCCAGCTGAAATGAATCGATCCAGACGCGATGCATGGGGCGTTCGTTGTCCTGGCCAGTTTCCGATCCCATGAGGAACCAGCCCGCGGGGATCACGACCATCCGCGGATTAGCCTCTTGGGTCGCGGGTTGGGAGAGTGCGGACATTCGTAGAATCGTGAGGCTAGCATAAACTCTGTAGGCGCAAGTTCTGAAAACCTTAAGTGATGGACGTTCTAAAGAGCGGAAAGAAGTGGACGGGCTAACGCCATGGTGCGTCAGCGCAGAATCATCGTTTACATCGCCACAAGCGCCGACGGTTTTATTGGTCGGAGCGACGGTTCCGTCGACTGGCTCGACCGGCCGACTCCGAAGGGCAGCTACGGCATGGGTACGTTCTACAAATCCATCGACACGATCCTGTGGGGCAGGAAGACATGCGATATGGCGCTCGACTTTCAAAAGAGAGGCGTGAGCGCCTCGGCCCTTGATACCAAGGTTAAGAATTATGTCTTTACACACGGTCCGCTGCCGGCGGTGCTTCCGGCGGGAGTAGAGTTCGTCAACGAACCCATCAAAACATTCGCGAAACGCTTGCGAAAGAAGAAGGGAAAGGATATCTGGATGATGGGTGGCGCGGGAATCATTGCTTCGTTTCTCGATGAAGGAGAGATCGACGAGTTCATGATTCACGTGATTCCCACGTTCATCGGTGAAGGTATTCCATTGATCGCGCCCGCTTGCCGCACTGTGCCGCTGAAATTGATCTCCTGCGCGAAGTTCTCAGACGGCGTGATCAAATTGCATTATGCCGTCCGTAAGTAATTCAACTCTGGCGATCGGTCGGTTCTGATTCCTTCACGGAGTGCGCAAGCCTCTTACACCACGGTACTAGAGGCTTCGTAGATGGCGGACTACGTCTGTGAGATCGTGATCCTGAAACAGGCGAATTGCGGCGATGCCGGCGGCTCCAGCTTGGAGGCATGCGGCTGCGTTGTCGAGGGTGACGCCACCCAGCGCCAGCACTGGGATGTTGTATTGGCTGGCGCGGCGCAAGGCATCCAGACCGGCGGGTTTCGTGCCCGGTGCGTCTTTCTTTTCAAAGACCGGGGCGAAGAGGGCGAGGTCGGCTCCGGTGTTTTGAGCCTGGTGTACCTCTTCAGGGCTGTGGCAGGAAATACTGATCGTTAAGCGGGCGGTGGCGACCGCTCCACACTGGGCTTGGCTAATTCGGAGGACTTCTGCCGGGGAGATGTCGCCGGCAGGGAGGTGGACTCCGTCGGCTCCGACAGCCAGCGCCACGTCGGCGCGGGAGTTGATCAGCAGGCGAGTTCTTCCGGGTTGGATTCGTTCGAGGATGTGCGTTGCTTCGCTGGACAAAGACTCGAGTTCGCGCGCGGGCAGACCTTTTTCCCGGAGCTGGATGTAGTCGACTCCGGCGTTTGCGGCTTCGCTGACCTTGGCTAGCAAATGAGCCCGGCGCGCGGCTTCATTGCCGGAGAATTGAGAACGATCGGTGATATAGCAGAGCAACGGCCGACGCATAGGGTTGCAACGCCCGACTTCCAGAATGACGCTTCACTTCTTTGACGCAATCAATGTGAAGGCAATGCCCGCTTGGCACAGCCGGATCAGGGGCGAGTCTTGGCGATGTCGGGTAGGGCTTCGCCTTCTTTCCGGGCAACCCCGCCCAGATGGTGCTCGGTTAACCCGTCGCGCAGGTATTCGAACCCTTCTTCCGGCGAGTCCACCATTTTGAACAATTCCAGGTCCTTGGCGGCGATGGTGCCGGCGTCGATCATGGCCTGAAAGTTGATTAATTTGTTCCAGTACTTGCTGCCGTAGATGACTACCAGAATCTTCTTGGCGAGCTTATCGGTCTGGGCCAGCGTGAGAATCTCAAATAGCTCGTCGAAGGTGCCGAAACCGCCGGGGAAGATCACCAGCGCCTTGGCGAGATACGCAAACCAGAACTTGCGCATGAAGAAGTAATGGAACTCGAAGTTCAGGGAAGGAGTGATGTAGGGATTGGGAAACTGTTCGAACGGGAGATTGATGTTCAATCCGATGGTTTTGCCGCCGGCCTCTTTCGCGCCGCGGTTGGCGGCTTCCATGATGCCGGGGCCGCCCCCGGTCGTGACCACAAAACGCCGCCGGCGCGCGGGAATCTTCACTGACCATTCGGTGAGCATCGAGGCCAGTGCGCGAGCATCTTCGTAATAGCGCGCCATCTCGACGGCCGCCTGCGCCCTCTTCATCTCGGCATGAAAGTCAGCGCCTTTGCCGTCGCTGCGCCGGATGGTCTCGAGATTGCTTTCGGCATTCTCCATGCTGAGGAACCGCGCGGAGCCGAAGAAGACCACCGTATCCTGAATCTGTTCGCGGCGGAAACGGGCGAACGGTTCGCTATATTCGGCGAGCATGCGAAGGATGCGGCCATCAGGACTGTTGAGGAACGGTTCGTTCTGATAGGCGAGCGGGGCGGACTTCAGTCGATCATCACTCATGCGGAAACTTTCCAGTCGCAAATTCGTTTGAGAGCTTCCCGGAATTCAGCTCAATTCAGCGCGAAACGTGATGTCCCTCATTCTGCATCAAGGGAGCCGGTCTTCGTGATAGTGGATCGCCTCTGAGAATCCGATCCAGATATCGAGCAAACCCAGGCCGCTGCACAGCCCTCGAAAGAATCCGTGCGTCACGATGGTCCGCAGATCAGGGTAGCGCAACAGGAGAGTGTTGTCGGTCCACTGCGGAGTCCAGGGCAACACGACCAGCAGCACGCCAGCCGCCGCGCACACGAAGACAAACAACAGGACCAGCAAACGATGAACCCAGATCTGTACGCGCGAAGGAACCTTGACATTCGAGTCATCCCCGGTCGCGGTCTCCGGAGGGAGCGGCTCAGGGACATGCGCCAGGTCCTTAGGGGAGACCTCTGGAAGTCTGGTCCCCGGAGGAGTTTGGGAATCAGGCATCAGGCGGACGCCTGCCCTTCGAGCGATGGTATTTTTTCCGGGAAAGTGGCCCCTTTGGAAATCATCCCAGCATTCTACGACTTCAGGGCCTTGATGCGCTCACCCACATCGCGGTAGTCGATGTTGCTGCCGTAGACTTCCATGAAATGATGCAAGGCACGATTCTTGTCCTGCGCTGTTTCGTAGGAGGAGGCAAGCTCGTAGTGCAGAGCGGTGCGGGTCTCCTGATCGAGCGAAGGCATGGAAAGGGCTTTTTCGTACCAGCGGATCGCCGCTTCGGGAACTCCCTTATCGAGGAAACACTGCGCAAGCCAGGTGTAGGTCTGCATGACTTGCGGGAAACTGTTGCCGTGGTCGATCGACTGGCAGACTTTCTGAAGCTCGCCGATCGCCTCGTCTAAAAGTCCCATCTCGCGGAAAGCGACGCCCAGGTTGTAGTGAGTCTCGGGATCTTCTTCAGCGCTGGCGACCTCTTCTTCCAGCTCGTGACGAATTTCGCCGAACATGTCGGCCAGGTCGACGCTCGCGGCCAAATCAGGTTTGGCGGCGCCGTTCGCGGAACGGACGGAGGCCCGGAATGTTGAAGCTGTTCCGGATGGTTGGGCTGCCGCGGCTGTTGCTGCAGGGGCGGGAGGCACTGCGACCGCCGGAACGGGCACGGTTTGCTGGGTTGCACCGGAAGCCGCGCTGGCTGCCATCTGCAATTCGGAATGAGCTGCCGCCGCAGGTACGGACGCGGCGGGCGGAACGTGGATCGCGGGCGCATTTGGCGGTTCCGGAGTCGCGATCGGAGCTTCCTTGAGGAAGCCATCGCCTAAGGAGTTTTCGAGATCGGCAACGAACTCGCCCAGAACTCCGGCGTCCTGCGGTTTCTGCTCGGGCTTGGTGGCGGGAGAGTGTTTCGGGCCCGCCATGAACTCCAGGTGGCTGACCAGGCCGGGATCGCTTGCAGCGTGAGCGGTGATTTCCTGTTCCTGCTCGATTTCGTGGGTAACGGTGTGCGGCAGGAACCCATCGCCCAACGAGGAGTCCAGGTCCGCGACCATCTGCTGCAATGGCGTCGCCGGCTCGGCTTCGTGTTCGGGAAAGCTCGCGGGTTCCTCGGCGACTGGAGCAGGTTCTTCATGGACTGCAACCGGCTCCGCGATTTCTGCAGCCGTTTCTTCGACGGTCTCGAACTCAGGGGCCGCGGGTTGGGATGGAGCGGCGGCATCGATTTCCGCCTGAATGGCAGCCAACTGCTCGTAATCTGCGGTCTGGGACTGCAACTTGACGAAGGCGGCGCGCGCCTGATCCGCCATCGAGTGCTCCAGATAGAAGCGAATCTCCTCGACAGTCTCGGCAACGGCGTCGCTGGTCTCGACGGAAATTTCTTCAATGGCCGGTTCGACGGCGGGCGCCTCGGGCTCCTGATCGGCCGGCAGAGCCTCGACATTGTCGGATGCAAGCGCGCCATCCCACTCGTCGGACAGGTCAATTTCGCTTCCCGTCTGGGCGGCGGCCACAGAAAACTCCGCTGGCTCCTCTGTGGTGGCGTCTTGCGATTCGGCGTGGAATTCGGGTGTCGATTCCGACGACAATGGCCAGGGCGCCAGTGGAATCTCGGCCTCGTCTTCGAATGTTGCCGCAGCGCGGCCCGGAGTCGTGGAAGCATGCTCCTCGCAGCGACTGGCTAGATCTTCGTAGCGGGCAGCTTCCTCAGAGAGGCCAGCTTCGCCATAGACCGATGCCAAGGTACGGCAGCACGAGGCAGCATCAGCGAAGCGCTCGGATCGCGTGTAGAGGGCGGCAAGACGCTGGTTCAGGCGGACATCGCCGGGCGCAATGGGCAGCACGGCCATCAAGGGGCCGAGCGCCTTTTCGGGCATGTTGTAGGAGACGAAGAGCTCTGTGTCGGTGATAGCCGCCCGCAGGGCACTGGCAATTTCCGGAGAATATTGCTGATCGACCGGAGGCGCAGTCGCTTCGAGTTCTTCGACCAGAACGATTCCCTCTTCTACCGTGAGCAGCTTCGATCCGGCGCTTCCACCCATCATGCCGACTACCTGCTGGTAGTTCTGCATGTGCATGGAGTTTTGCGGTTCCTGCTCGGCTAGCTCGTGATAGAGGTCGCGGGCGCGGGCCAGGTCTCCGGACTGCACGCTGGCATGGGCGAGAAGTTCGTGAACTTCAGAATCGTGGGACTGGTCGCCTGCCTTGTGAAACAGTTGGAGAACTTTTTCAAGGGCGGCTGGGTTGGTGCCCAGCGGGCCAATCACGGCGCGCAGTGTTTCCAGAACTTTAGCGGAATTGTCTGCCAGCAGCCGGTCCGCGTACTCCTCGATGATCAGAACGGCGTCTTCCTGCGAATTGTTCTGCAGCAGGGCATCGACGTAGGCGAACATCGCTTGCGCATCGTTGTGGGTGCTGAGCAGCTTGCCTGCAAGGGGTCCGGCTTCCGCGACCCGTCCGGTTTGCAGGTACGCCTTCAACAAATCTCGCATCCCGTCCGGATGGGCGTCGAGATCGTGGACCTTCTGAAACAGAGGAATGGCTCCGGCTGCGTCTCCCGACTCAATCGCGATGCGCGCCCGCAGAAGGAGTGCGTAGCTGTTGCCGGGATCGAGTGTGAGCATGCGCTGCAGGATCTCTTCGGCGCCGCTGCGGGAACCGCGATTGCGCAGAGTTTCGGCGGCGGCGGAGAAAATCTGCCAGGCGTCATTTTTCTTGCCCAGGCGGATGTAGACCTCGGCCAGACGCACGCGCATGGCGACGTTTTCCGGGTCCATTTCCAGAATCTTCTGGAAGATGCGGACGGATTGTTCCAGTTCCCCGGCGCGCAGGAATTCCTCCGCGACCTGCAGGTACTGGGCGCGCGCATCGTTGAACAGGCCCTGCTGGGTGTAGAGCTCGGCGAGCTTCAGAACACTTTCGAGCGAGGGCTTGAGCTTGCCGATCTTCTTGTACATCGCGATGCCTTTGACCGTAAAACCCTGCGCGGCATAGGCATCGCCCACTTTCTTGAAACAGTCGGTAGCTTTGTCGACTTCCCCATTACGGGCGAAAAGGTCGCCGACGGTGTTGAGCACCGTGAGGTCCTTGGGGTCAGCCTTCAGGATCTTTTCGTACTCGGCAATGGCGTTCTGCAGCTTGCCCTGCTGGACGTACTTCTCCGCAGCGCTCAGAACTTTCTGTTTGTTGAAGCCGAAACCAAATGCCATAAGGATGCGGACTCCAGCTTTCCCCGGCGAAGATCAGCTTACGAAACCTGGAAGCCTCGACAGCCGGGTTAGAACAGTCCTCGCCCGCCACAGCGGAAGGGGACAACTTCACCAAGCGCAATTGTAAGGCGGGTAACCCGGATTCGTATGGTTACTAAGGGTTACCGAAAGGGAGTGTACGACCGGGTTACGGAAGGAACCTGGGAATGGAGACCCCTTTTGGGAATCAGCCGCTCCCAGCCAGTTGCTACTGAGGCATCCCAGGAATTAATGGCGACTGCGTTGTCGGAGAAGATCTTACAACGCAGAGGGCGCAGAGAACTGCCGCAGAGGGCTTAGAGCGGAAACGATAATTTGAGCCCGACTGCTTTACGCGTGCGCTACGGTCGTGAGAACGAAAATCAGGATTCCCAATAGTGCGGGCCTTGGGAGACGGCGAATGACGTGCCAAACCATGA
The DNA here is from genome assembly GCA_963765755.1 of uncultured Acidobacteriota bacterium. Classification (GTDB taxonomy): domain Bacteria; phylum Acidobacteriota; class Terriglobia; order Terriglobales; family Acidobacteriaceae; genus Gp1-AA133. Next base: position 43,091 of record CAVXXV010000008.1, read on the forward strand.
TGCTCATTGATCCGATCCTCCGCGCGGGGGAGACCGCGAATGAATCTTCGCAAACAAGCCTCAGAGATGAGGCTACCTCGCCAAAAGTGAACCTGTGTGGCGGATTGTAAGCAGAGGGGAAGTAATTCCGCAAGGACTTATTGGTACAGGTTACCTGGAAGCAGTCGATGGTCGTTGGCCAGCCTCGATGCAATCGCTGGTGATCGCTCTAATCGGGGGGCAGGCCTTCGAAGGCTCGGGTAATCTTGTCGATGTCGTCGGTTTGCAGGCGGCAGGCGCTGCCTAATTTGTCGGTGAGAATCTTGTTGATGGCCGAAATCGACTGACCCTTGGTTTGGGCGACGAAGCGATGCCATTCGGTCGATACGGTTTTGCGTTCGGCGGTGTCCGCATCCTCGCAGAACTGGCGCACGGCCTCGTCGAGCGTGCCGTATTCGTCGGCCATGTCTTCGTGAAAGTAGCCGCGCAGGAAACTGCGTAAGGCGGGGAAGGTGGCGGCGGTGATTTCGCTGCTATCTTTGTGAGACGCATTCGAACTCATCAGCGGCACTCCGGATACGAAGTCAAGACATAATAGTCGTTTGGGGGAGACCAGCGCAGAACGATGGTCGCGTGTGCGCAGGGCTCGGGTTGATCCGCGTCGCGTCGAAGGGAGCGGCCAACCGGGTGGGATCGGTCGCCGTCGTAATCGATCACAAGGTTGGGATGTCCGCCTTCGCGATCCCGCCAGCGCTCGATCTTGGTGCGATTCTGTTCGAGGGCGGTTCCGACTGCATGTTCCGCGGTGTCCCGATCGGTCCAGGTGGAGGCGGCGGAAATATTGCGTTCGTGCCGAAGGCGTTCGCGCAGTTGATCGTCAGTGCGACCGACGTGTTTGCGGAGGGTGTGGCCACCAGCCGATTCATCCCGTGACAGATCACGGGCATTGCTTGATCCTCCGCCTCCGCCTTGACCTGGCTGGGGGAAATCGGGTTTCGCAGTTGACTGGCCTGGCTGGGGAGTGTTGCAAGCTAGAGCCGCGAACAGGATGGTCAGCACCGCTGCGAGTGCGCGTCCGTGGATGGCGGCTCTACCTGCAGATGTCATGAAATTTGCTGGAGCGTGTGCACTGCGTCCTGAGGGCCCGGAACGCCAAAGGTGCTTCGCCGGGCCTCGCGGGGGATGGCGCGACCACGGCGCTAGCAGCCTACCGCCAGACGCCCTGGTCTGGCAAATTGGTCAGGGTTTCTCAGATCGCCCGTGGTGGTGCCCGGGGAGCCTGAGAAGCAGCTTGAGCCGAGCAGCTAAAGCAGTTCCTTCGGGTACATTGGTGAACATGCAGCGCGTCTCCGTCAGCGACTGGCTGAGTGATTTTCTCAAGCACGAATCGGAATGCGCCTACGTTCAGCGACGAGGCTACCGCACCGAGCGCTGGTCGTATCGGATGGTGGCAGAGACGGCATTTCAGTTCGCCCGAGAACTCGCGGCCCGCGGAATCGGAAAAGGCGACCGCGTCCTGATATGGGGAGAGAATTCCGCCGAGTGGGTGGCGGTATTTTTTGGATGTGCACTGTGCGGCGCGATCGCGGTACCCATGGATGATGCGGCTTCCGTCCACTTTGTGAAACGTGTGAGCGAGGAGGTGGGCGCCCGCTTGAAGGTGACTGCACGCGAATATGCCCAGGGCGAGGCAAACCCGCCGGTTCTCATATTGGAAGACCTTCGAACCACCCTCTCACGCCACTCGACGGCACGTTATGATCCGGCGCCCGTCGCGGCGGGCGATCCACTCGAAATCATCTTCACGTCGGGAACAACCGCCGAGCCCAAGGGCGTGGTGATCACTCACGGCAACGTGCTGACAAACGTTGCACCTTTGGAAACGGAGATTCAGAAATATCTGAAGTACGAGCGCTGGTTCCATCCCGTGCGCTTCCTGAACCTGTTACCCCTGAGTCATGTGTTCGGGCAATTTCTGGGAATGTTTCTTCCGTCCATTATGGCGGGCACTGTCATTTTTCAGGAGAGCCTCGGGCCCTCCGAGGTGATGCAGACGATTCGGCGAGAACGGGTGTCAGTCCTGGTGGCGGTGCCGCGCATGCTGCAATCGCTGAAAGACAAGCTCGAAAGAGATCTGGAAGGGGCGGGACGGGTGGAGGCCTTTTCCGCCAGATTCAGGCGAGCGGAAGGCAGGCCATTTCTGCGGCGAGCCTGGATCTTCCGGCGAATGCACGGTCAATTTGGCTGGAAGTTCTGGGCATTCATTTCGGGCGGCGCGGCGCTGGATCAGGATACGGAAGAATTCTGGAGCCGCTTGGGATTCGCGGTGATTCAAGGGTATGGACTCACCGAGACCACTTCGCTGGTGAGCGTGAATCATCCGTTTCACCTGGGCAAAGGATCCATCGGGAAGATTCTGCCGGGTCGAGAAGTGAAACTGGCGGAGGACGGAGAAATCCTGGTGCGAGGTGGAGGAGTCGCTGCGGGCTACTGGAAAGGAAATCCTTCAGGGCCATCGGGGCCGGTGACTTCTGTTACCGATGACGAAGGATGGTACCGCACGGGCGATCTGGGTGGTCTGGATGCGGAGGGGAATCTTTATTTCAAGGGGCGCAAGAAGGATGTGCTGGTTACGCCGGCAGGAATGAACATCTACCCTGAGGATCTGGAAGCCGCCCTTCGCGCGCAGCCAGAAATTCGCGATTGCGTGGTTGTGGGCGTGGCGCGGGGGGGAAACGAAGAGCCGTGCGCGGTTCTGATCCTGCGGGATGATAAGGACGACGCTACTGGCGCCGTGCGGCGTGCAAATCAGGACCTCGCCGAATATCAGCGCATGCGGGAATGGTTTGTGTGGCGTGAACGGGATTTCCCGCGCACCTCCACGGGCAAGCCGCGCCTGAATGTCATCCGGGAATCGCTGCCAGCACCGCAAGAGGCACCGGTGGCAGTTGCCGGCGCTAGTCCTCTGGCGGATCTGATCGGCAAGATTTCGGGACGAGGGGTTGCTGTCCTGAAGCAAGAATCGAACCTTGAGGACGACCTCCACTTGAGTTCCCTGGAGCGGGTGGAATTGATGAGCGCGCTCCAGGATCGCTACCAGGTGGACTTAAGCGAGACGAGTTTCACCGCGGCACGCACGGTCGGTGACCTGGAGCAAATCCTGGATGGGAAGGGCGCCGAACGCGTCGAGTACCACTATCCGCACTGGACCCTGAGTTGGCCGGTGCGTTGGGTGCGAGCGTTGGCGTACTACACGCTGATGCGTCCGGCCATCGTGCTGTTGGCCTGGCCGCGGATCGTGGGTCGCGAGAATCTCAAGGACATTTCCGGCCCCGTCCTGGTCGTGTGCAATCACATTGATGATGCGGACGTGGGCTTCGTGCAGACGGCGCTTCCACCGCGATTACGGCACTGGCTGGCAACGGCTACCGGGGGCGAGGCGCTCGAAGCGCTCAGAACTCCTAAACCAGAGCGAGTCTTCTTCGCCCGCGCCTACGATCGGCTGCAGTGGGCGTCCGGAGTGGCCTTGCTGAATCTTTTCCCTCTGCCGCGCGCGGCGGCCTTTCTCAAAAGCTTCGCGTATGCCGGCGAGTGTGTTGACCGCGGGTACAGCGTTCTCGTTTTTCCGGAAGGGCACCACACCACGGATGGCCAGATGCGACCCTTCCGTGCAGGAATTGGATTGCTGGCAACACGCCTTGGTGTGCCGGTTGTTCCCATGCGCATTGATGGACTGTTCGAGGTGAAACGCGCGGGCCGACGAATTGCGGTACCGGGCGAAATTTGTGTGCGAATCGCAGAGCCGGTGCGTTATTCAGCGACAGAAGATCCGCAGCACATCGCCGCTGACTTGGAACGAAGAGTGAAGGCGCTGGCTTCAGCGTAAAGCTGGTGCGGCCCGTCGATACGGCGAACCATGTATTTTCGGAAGCACCAGACGCGCGTTCTGCCGGGCTTTTCCTGAAATCAGAAGGGCATGAATCACATGTTGAACAAAACCTGCCCCTATAATTTCAGGATGAAAATTAAAACCGTTCTCCCCTTATGTTTGCTGTTACTTGGAGCTTCTTTTCTGCATGCTGCGGATAAGAAGACCGTTGACCTCAAAAACGCCAAAGGCGAAAGCGCGGGCACCGTCACCCTCGAAGAATCCAAGGGCAACGGCGTCACCATTAACCTAGATCTGAAGAACCTGCCTCCGGGCGATCACGCGATCCACGTACACCAAACGGCAAAGTGCGATGGTCCCGATTTCAAATCGGCGGGCGGGCACTTCAATCCCGACAATAAGAAACACGGCTTGGAAAATCCCGACGGACACCACGCCGGAGACATGCCGAATTTCACGGTGGGATCCGACGGTACCGCCAAGACCACGGTGACGGATAAAGACGTCACCATGGGCGACGATAATCATTCAGTTTTTAGTAACGGTGGGACCGCGTTAGTCGTTCACGCGAAGGTCGACGACATGAAGTCCGATCCCGCGGGCAACGCAGGGGACCGGATCGCGTGCGGCACGGTCACGAAATAGAAGGAAAGTAAAATATTGAGAAGGGCGTCCCCATCCCCTGGCACGCCCTTCTCGGTGCTGACCGGTCCGACGACGAGCGGAACTCTTCCCCGGACCCGTGCTGCACTTCGTCCGCACCTGCCCGCAGCGCGATCTTCGCAGCTTTCTCGGCTTCGGTGCGATCTCTTGGGGCGAAGCATCTGCGCCCCGTTTTTCACAAACACGGAGTCTCTGCAGAAGTTGTTCTGTGTCGATTTTGTTTTTCGAGTAAAAAAGGGACCCGGGATTCTCCTGTAGGAAAAATATTGCGCTCAGGGCGTTCCGTCTGGAGGAGCGCGGTCGTCGCAGGGTCTCGGCAATCAGTCTTCCAGGGAAGCGCGCGGTGACGATAAACCCTTGTGGCTGTGTGCGATACGTTCTGCAAAAGTTGCGGTTGACTTGGCGAGATAGCGGAACTATGAAAAGAACATCCCGTGAACCTGGCGGCGCTCCGCCCGCCGAAACCCCGTCACCTTTAATGAAGTTGGAGGAGTGTAATGACAGCAGGAAAATCGAAGCCGGTGGTGATGCCTCTGCGCGTTTTTGTCGGACCTGGGACAGAGGCGGAAAAGGCTTTTCATGCGCGCAAGTCGATGCCGCGCCCGGAAGCCATCGCGCCCGGCATCCCGCCGAGTCCCGCCCACGATCTGATCTTCCACGGAGGGCACACGATCGCCGACCTGGTTTTCACGAACTTCTACGTAGGAGGAACCGCGGCGTGGAAGGCGAGCGATATCGAGAATATCGACAAGGAGTTGGCGGCAGCGATGACTGACGTCGACTTGAACAATGTGATGTCGCAGTACTATCCGTCGGGCAAAATCACCAGTACATTTCGGCCCTCGCAAACGCTGGCCGGTGCGCCACCCAAAGTGTTCTCCCAGGGAGATGTCGAAAACCTGGTCCAGCAACTCTTTGCGGCGAGGACGTTGAATGGCTTCGACTTCGTGTCGACCGTCTTCAACTTTATGTTGCCCAGCGGAACGATTCTGAATACGGACGAGGCGCCGACGGGAGGCGCGGCAGTGGCCGATGCGGAAAAGGCCAGGACTGTGAGGAGTCGGGTCCCGGTCGAGGAGGAAGAAGATTCAACGCAGGGTCTCGGTGGGTACCATGGATCGGTGCATGTGGAGAGCGGGGCCTCCTCCACGAAGGTCTTGTACTACGCGGTGGGGGTGTATTCAGAGAATCTGCCGGACGGAACGGTGAACGGCATTCCGGTCTTCGATCAATCGTGGAAGAACGTGGTCGCGACTTTCTACCACGAACTGAACGAAGCGCGCACGGATCCGGATGTGGAAGATGCGATTCGCGCGGGGAATGATCCGAAGGCAGTTGATTTCCTGGGTTGGACCTCGAAGCAGGGAGAGGAGTGTGGTGACTTCCCGGTGTTCGAAGCGAATCCACTCACAAAAGTGTTTCAGGAAGTAAAACTGACGAACGGTGACGGGACGGTCCCGGTACAGTTTCAGTACTCCAATCACGCTCACGGACCCGAGGGGCCGCTGAAGACTCCAGCTCCCTTTGCTGGACAACTACAGGCAAAAGGCGCCGGTCAGTCGCATGGAGGCGGGCATTTGCACGGAGGCGGGAAAAAGAAGAAAGGGTAATGTTCTCTGCGACGATTGCATGATCAGACTTCGGTGGCGGCTGGCTTCAACCGGCCGCTTTTTTGTGCGCGAAAATTGTGACCCTGCGGATTGCTTCCATGCGCGACGATTCCAGGATTCCGTAGCCTTTATAATTTGCGTGACAAATCTGCGTTCATAGAAAGCGACGAACTCCGCATGGGACATCCTCTTCTCGATCTTAAGAACAAGAACGCCGTGGTTGTCGGGGGTACGAGTGGCATCGGGCTGGCACTCGCAAAAGGACTTGCGGAAGCGGGAGCGAATGTTGTGCCCACCGGGCGTCGCGAGCCGGAAGCGCGCGCGGCCGCGGCTGCCGTCGAAGGGATGGGAAGAAAGTCGCTGGCCGTGACTTGCGACGTCACCGACAACGCGAGCCTGGAGCGGCTGCTCGCCAACGTGCGCGAAAAGGTGGGAGACGTCCACATCCTGGTGAATTGTGCGGGCCGCACCAAGCGGACGCCAACCTTGGATGTGCCGGAACAGGAATGGGCCGCGATCCTCGAGACCAACCTGAATGGAACGATGCGGGCATGCCGAGTGTTCGGGCAGCATATGGTCGAGCGCGGCTACGGGAGGGTTATTAATATCGGATCACTCGCGTCGTTTGTGGGTCTTTATGAGGTGGCGGCGTACTGCGCCAGCAAGGGAGCGGTGGCGTCGCTCACAAAGTCTTTAGCCGTGGAATGGGCGAAGTTTGGAGTGTGCGTGAATGCCATTGCGCCGGGCGTGTTTCGCACGGAGTTGAATTCAGCGTTGCTTGACGGGACCGAGCGCGGGCGCGAATTTCTGTTGCGCACGCCGATGCGGCGGTTCGGGAAATTAGATGAGTTGGTTGGGGCGGCCGTATTTTTGGCTTCCGACGCAGCGAGCTTCGTCTCGGGGCATCTGCTGGTGGTGGACGGCGGCTTTCTCGCCAGCGGCGTAAACCAGTAGCGTCGACACTCAGCTGGCAGCGCGAACTTTGGGCGCAGCGGCTCCAGCGCGCGCCTGTTTTACGATCGCGGCGAACTTGCGGGCATTTTCGACGATCACCTCAGACTTTCCCGATTTCAGGGCCTCCGCCTGCACTAACTCCCCGCCGACGCCCAGCGCTGCAGCGCCCGCCTCGATAAATTCTGCTGCCGTGTTCAGGTTGACTCCCCCCGTTGGCACGAAAGGAATCTGGGGGAACGGGCCCTTAAGAGACTTGATATATTTCGCGCCCCCGACCTGGCCGCACGGGAAAACTTTGACGAAATCCGAACCTGCGTTCCATGCAGTGATGATTTCGGTCGGAGTGAGAGCGCCCGCCAGCATGAGCGTGCCGTTCTGAACTGCGAACTCGACGGTGGGCAGATTCAATCCCGGGCTCACCAGGAATTGCGCGCCGGCATCGACGCAACGCCGCGCTGCCTCCACATCGAGAACGGTGCCCGCGCCGATGAGGACTGAGGCAGCAGCGTTTTTCCGAAGTTCGCGTATGACTTCAACAGCGCCCGGAACGGTCATTGTGATTTCGACGATCGGAATTCCGCCGTCGCAGACGGCCTGCGCCGCCAGCAGAGCCTCGGCCGCTGAATTGGCCCGCACCACCGGGATGACGCCAATTTCGAGAATTCGATCCCGTACTTGCTGTTTGTTCATCGAGCCGTCTCCCAAGGGATGTCATTAGCGCGCGATGCGAGCGCCTTTGTCTTCCATGACGCGAGTTACTTCCTGCAGGGTCACCATGCTGGTGTCGCCGGGCGTGGTCATGGCGAGCGCGCCGTGAGCCGCGCCACATTCGACTGCCCACTGCGGGCCTTTGTCTGCGAGAAAGCCGTAGATCAGGCCGGATGCGAAAGAGTCTCCGCCGCCAACGCGATCGTAGATCTCAAGATCCTTGCGTTCTTTCGCCTGATAGAAAGTGCCATCGCTGTAGCAGATCGCGCCCCAATCGTTGCGGGTGGCGGTTTTCGCTTTGCGCAGGGTGGTCGCCACAACCTGAAACGGGTAATCCTTCACAACCTTGGCGATCATCTGCTTGAAGCTCTCCACTTCGAAATCGGAGAGATCGGCCGCGAGGCCGGAAACTTCGTAGCCAAGAGCGGCCGAGAAATCCTCTTCGTTCCCGAGCATGACGTCGACCAGCGGGGCGATGCGGCGGTTCACTTCCTGCGCTTTCTGCTTGCCGCCGATCGATTTCCATAACGACGGCCGGTAGTTTAAGTCATAGGAAACGATCGTGCCGAAGCGCTTGGCGGCCTGCATGGCTTCGATCGCTACGTCGGGCGTGGTGGCGGATAGCGCGCAGAAGATTCCTCCGGTATGCAGCCAGCGAGCGCCGAGCTTGCCGAAGACCTCGTTCCAATCGATGTCGCCGGGCTTGAGTTGCGAGACGGCGGTGTGGCCGCGATCGTAAGATCCCACGGCGGCGCGCACTCCGAAGCCGCGGTCGGTGAAATTAAGGCCGTTACGGGCGGCGCGGCCAACTCCATCATGCGGCACCCAGCGGATGAGCGATTGGTCGACGCCGCCCTGGTAAACGAAATCCTGCAGCAGACGGCCCACGGGATCGTCGGCGAAGGCGGTGACCACGGCCGTGTCCAGGCCGAAGCAGCGCTTCAGTCCGCGGGCGACGTTGTATTCGCCGCCGCCTTCGCAGACATCGAAACTCCTGGTGGTCGTAATGCGGCGGTCGCCGGGATCGAGGCGCAGCATGATTTCGCCCAGGCTCACCAGGTCCCACCGGCAGTCCTTTTTTGCTTTGATCTTGAGCGGCATGGTCGGTCGTTTGTACGCTGTATTGTTATACACAAGTTGAATGCACGCGTCTGTGGCCTCGGGGCTCGGGGGCTCACGCCCGCATCGCCGGGGTGCCGCCCCTACGGGGGCTTTGCGTTCATTTTTATCGCTTACCCAGCGCTTACGCGCTGGGCTAATCTATGCCGCCGCTCCGCGGCTCTAGCGTGCTGGCGGCGAGCATCGCTCTTTGTTCGATGCGGGAGCTTGTTCGATGGAACCCTTCTCGATCTGCGAGTAAAAGTCTTCTCGACCCATTTGGCTGTGCGGGATCAGGTATAACTGCTGTAGGTACGACCGATGGCGAAAGCAGCCCTCAGACTTCATGGCGATGACAATGTGCTGATTGCGTTGCGGGACTTGCGCAAGGGAGAGGCGGTCCAGATCGATGGGCATTCTTTTTCTTTGACCTCAGACGTCCCCGCCAAACACAAATTCGCGGTGGCAGAGATGGCGCCGGGCGATTCCGTGTTCATGTACGGAGTACTGGTGGGGAAGGCGACGCAGCCGATTGCGCAAGGATCGGCCCTGAGTGTTCTGAACATTCGCCACGATGCCCAGCCGTTTCGAGAGAAGACCAAGGAGTGTGGCTGGAATCCTCCGGATGTTTCGCGCTGGCGCGAGCGGACGTTCCTCGGGTACCGCAGAACGGATGGGCAAGTCGGAACGCGCAACTACTGGTTGGTGGTGCCGCTGGTCTTCTGCGAGAACCGCAACATCGAGACTCTGAAGCAGGCTTTCGAAGAGGAACTGGGATTTGCCCCTCCGAAGGTGTACCGCCGCCAAGTTGCGGAGATGGTCGCGCTTTACCAACAGGGACGACTGGAGGAGATTGAGCAAGGGCCAGCGGACGACCAGACGCGCATTCCGGCCAAGCCTGCGATTTTTAAAAATGTCGATGGCATCAAGTTTCTGATGCACCAGAGTGGTTGCGGCGGCACGCGCGAGGATTCGCATAATCTATGCGGTTTGATTGCGGGTTATCTGCATCACCCGAATATCGCGGGCGCGACCGTCCTGAGCCTGGGCTGCCAGAACTCGCAGGTGAGCATTCTGCGCGAGCAGGTGGCTGCGCGCGATCCCAAGTTTCAGAAACCCCTGCTGGTATTCGAACAACAGAAAAGCAGTTCTGAGTTTTCCATGCTGTCGGAGGCGATCCGGGCAACGTTTCTTGGAGTTGCCGAGGCCGACCGGACTAGCCGGATGCCGGCGCCTCTATCGCAGCTTTGCGTTGGGTTGAAATGCGGCGGGTCCGATGGGTTTTCGGGAATTTCTGCGAATCCGGCTGTGGGGCATGTCTCTGATCTCATCGCCGGGTTGGGCGGGCGCACCATTCTTTCGGAGTTTCCTGAACTGTGCGGCGTGGAGCAGGCTCTGATTGATCGCAGCATTGACCGCTCGACGGCAGACCGTTTCATCCAACTGATGCGCGACTATGCGGCGCGAGCGAAGGCAGTACGCTCGGGGTTCGAAATGAATCCTTCACCCGGCAACATCAAGGATGGTCTGCTGACGGATGCGATGAAGTCGGCGGGCGCGGCCAAAAAGGGCGGCACTTCCCCGGTGACAGCGGTCCTCGACTATCCGGAATATTCCACCAGGCCTGGGCTGAACTTGCAGTGCACGCCGGGCAACGATGTCGAGTGTGTGACGGCACAGGTCGGCGCTGGCGCGAACGTGGTGGTGTTCACGACGGGCCTCGGCACGCCGACTGGAAATCCTGTCGCTCCGGTGATCAAGATCGCGACCAACTCCGATCTGGCAAGACGGATGCCTGACATCATTGATGTCGACGCAGGCCCGATCGTCTCGGGGGAGAAGAGCATCGAGGAAATGGGAGAGACAATTCTTGAATCGGTAATAAAGGTCGCCAGCGGCGAATTGCGCACCAAGGCGGAAGTTCTGGGGCAGGATGATTTCATTCCCTGGAAGCGTGGCATTTCGCTTTAATCCAAGTCCGGGTAAATAGGAATCCATGAAAAACGCTCTCGCCTTTGTAGTTTTATGCGTCGTGTGTGCCTTGCCCGCGATGTCTGCGGACGGGCCTCCGGCTGAGGCCTTTCGCGTGCTGCCGCCGGCCGCCGCGGAAGGGCCGACCATCACTCCTTATTTGAAGTACCAGACCGAAATGGCCTGGCGGGAGGACGACGCGCGCCGCAAGGAGTGGGCGCAGATTCGAACCGAGGCAGAGTTGATTCGCCTTCAACGCAAAATGCAGGAGAACCTGCTCGCCATGCTGGGCGGCTTGCCGCAGGAAAGAACGCCCCTCCATCCGCGCATCACGGGCAAGATCCCCATGGATGGCTTCCGTATTGAAAAGCTGATTTACGAAAGCTTGCCTGGCGTCTACGTGACGGCGCTCGTTTATGTGCCGGAGGACGGTAAGACGACACACCCCGGGATTCTCGTTCCGGCTGGGCACTCGACAAACGGAAAAAATCACTACCAGGTCTTGTGTCAGCGCCTGGTGCATCACGGATATGTCGTCATCGCGTGGGACCCGGTTGGACAGGGCGAGCGCAGCCAGTTTTGGGACGCGAAGAACAACAAGAGCCGCTATAACCTGATTTGCGCCGAGCATGCGGTGATGGGAAACCTCGCGTACCTGGCGGGCACAAATCTGGCGCGCTGGGAAATATGGGACGGCATTCGTGCCGTGGATTACCTGCTGACGCGTCCGGACGTCGATCCGCAACGCATCAACATTACCGGCACCAGCGGCGGAGGATTTCAGGTGGCGCACATCGCGGCGCTGGATCGGCGGATCAAAGCGGCAGCGCCTTCCTGCTACATCAGCGCACTACCCATGCGCGTGTACAACCGGATTTTCCAGGACCCTGACAGCGATCCGGAGCAGGATCTCTATGGAATGATTTCGAATCACATCGATAACCCGGGGCTGTTGCTCATGATGTATCCACGGCCGGTGTTCGTGGCGGCGGCGGTGCTCGATTTCTTCCCAATCGAGGGCGCTCGCAAGTCGGTGCGCGAGGTGACTGAGGTGTACGGCAGGTTCCATCATGCCGACCGCATTGCGATGACTGAGGGCTATCATGCGCACCAGTACTCGCCGGAGAATCAGGAAGCAGCGCTGGCGTTCCTGGATCACTTCAATGGCATTCAGGCGCCGAAAAAGGCCTTCGCCGCGAAAGAACTCGACGATAAGACTGTGCAGTGCACGCGAACAGGCCAGGTCATGCTCGATTTCGAAGATGCGCGCTCGATCATGGATGTCATCCGCGAGTATTACAGAGCCCACAAGAAGGAACCGGCAAAGACGATCAAGCAGCTTTACTACTCCGATCTTCATCCTCACATCGAGACATGGAAGGTCGCGGAATTTCACGGCGAGGTTTTGGGAGATGCAGAGATTGGCTGGGAAAAAATCTCTGACTCACAGTTCGAAGGGGTCACTATCGAGAAGTATCTGCTGCATCACGGCCGCTATCTGCAGATGCCGCTTCTGCGTATCCATAAGACTGAGAAGGGCGGTCCGGCGCTATTGTGGTTGGGGGAGAACGGCAAGGCCACGGCTGAGGACTGGCCGGCGGTCGTGAAGTACGTCGAGAAGGGGTATAGCGTGCTGTCGTTTGATCCGCGCGGGTTGGGCGAGACGCGTATGCCATACAAGGCGGCGTCGCCGGACGATCCGTCGCTGGCGCAACTCGACCTGGCGCATGCATACGTGAATCCGCTGTCGGGCGTGCTGTCGGATTACGTGTACAACTCGTTGCTAGCGGGGCGGCCTTACCTTTTGCAAACGGTTGAAGATGCGGAAATCGCAATTCGCTTTTTGCGAGTTGTCTCGGGTCCCCGCGTGGAATTGTTTGTCGCTGGAACGGAGGGGGCGGCACCCCTGGTCAGTGCAATCGCGGAAACACTGCCCGACATCAAGCTGCTTCCCCAATCCAGTAGCCAGCCGTTCCGCTGGTCTGAAGTCGTGGAGCAGAAAACCGAGATGTGGCCAATCCAGTATTTGCTGCCCGGCGGAGCGTACATTCACTAGATTGCCCGGCCGGAGTTTTCACGACATCGCTCATTGCCCCGCGACTACCGGCAAGATCAACGCCGACGGGTGCTCCGCGTCGTGGTAGATGGTATTGGTCGCGCTGACAGGCTTCCTTCCCGTCGCGCTGTCTTCTCCCGTGTTGAGGTTCCTGTCAAAGCGGGGGAAATTGCTGCTGCTGATCTCAAGGCGCAGGCGGTGGCCCTTCTTGAAGACGTTGCTCGTCGACCACAGGTCGAGCGCGATGTTGTAAGTCTGCCCGGGATTCATGAGCTGAGGTTGTTCCCGGGAATCACGATACCGGCCACGAACGATCCCTTCCGTGAGATTTTGCGCGAAGCCATCGGGCCACACGTCGACGAGCTTGGCAGTGAAGTCGGTGTCGACCGCGGAGGAGCTGGCAAAGAGTTCGAGCGTGACCGGGCCGGTGACTTCCATATCCTGTGCGAGCGCGGGCGTTGAATATACCAGCACGTCGTTGCGACCCTCGACTCCGCGCTGATCACGCGGGCCGGGCTTCAGGTGATTGGAATCACAGCACAGCGGTCCCCCCACGGTGGGAGTTGGGTTTGCAGGATCGTAAGCGTAGTGGTCGGCAGTTTCCGCTTTTGGAGCCGCGCCGCTGAGGCCGCCGTCTCCACTCAAAGAATTCGCCTTGCCCGCGGAGTGCAGAAAATATCGAGTCTCTTTGGCCCGAGCGAGCGGCCAATCATCCTCATCCCGCCACTGGTTGACCCCCATCACGAAAATCTGCACGGGCTTTGCCCTGGTGAAATCGTTGCTCTTTCCCTTGAGAAGGCCGTCATACCAGGCGAGGGTGATGTCGTCTTCGTCGCGCTCGGCGGTGGCGCTGAAATCCAGGTCGCCGATCTTGCGACCGGACCCGGCATGGCCGCCGATCATCACCACCAATCGCTGACCCTGGCGCGCGGCATCGCTCGCGCCGTGTTGCTTGACGCCGATGTAGTTGCGCAGCGAGCCTCCCTGAAAAATGTCGTACCAGGCGGCAATGGTTAGCATCGGGACGTTGATGTCTGAAAAATGTTCTTCGATGCTCCAGCGCTTCCAGTAATCGTCGTAGCTGGGGTGGGCGAGCCAGTCGAGGAAATAGGGTGCGAGGGAGCGGGTCAAGATGGAATCAGGAGAGCCTTGTGGTACCTCGAAGAGTGGATAGTCGGTGAGGGGAAGGGTCCAGATTCCGTGTTGCGCGTTGGTGTTCTTCTCCACGGAGCGATTGAGAGTGTCCTGCGCCAGGCCGGAGGTCCAGGATTCATTGAACCATTGTTCGAAAGCGCCTCCCTGGTAGGTCCAGCCTTCGTGATAGTTGCTTGCGGTTACGACCGGGCAAATTCCGGCGAGGTGTGGAGGATGCGCGATCGCGGCTAGCATTTGAGTGGCGCCTACATAGGAGCCTCCAATCATGCCGACCTTGCCGTTGGAGTAGGGCAGGGCGGCGGCCCACTCGACGGTGTCGAAGCCATCGTTCGATTCATTCTTGAACGGATACCAATCGCCGTCGGACTTGTAGCGGCCGCGGACGTCCTGAATGATCACGACGTAGCCCAGCGCCGCGGCGCGCACCGCGAAGCCCGCGGAGTTTCGCTTGTCGTAAGGAGTCCGTTCGAGCAGGACGGGGAATTTCTCTTCGGATTTCGGCCGGTACACGTTGGCGCGGAGTATCGTGCCGTCGCGCATCTTGGCCTCGACGTCGACCTCGGTGGCGATGGGGTAGGAATCAGCCGCATAGACCAGGCGCGGGGCGACTGATATCAGGGACGAAATAACCACAAGACACTTCGCGAGAGTGCGCATGCCGAGGCTCCCATAGTTGCGTGTTGATGACGTCACTCGTAAAGATGGACAAGGCTTTTCCGATAAGCCTCGTAGAAGTCTTCCAATTGCGTGGCTGCGCTGGTGCTCCCGACGAATTGATGACTGGGCAGAATGGCGGGAGTAATACCCTGTTGCAGCAAGCCTTCAGCCGTCGCGCAGCGAATCATATTGATCACCATGGCTCCGGTAACGGTGGAGGCGGGTCCTGTTGGCCAGGCGAGGCCAGGTAACTCCAACACGCAATCTCCCGTGGGACACTGGTTGTCGATCACGATGTCGGCACAATCGATGAGCTTCTTTCCCGAGGAATGTGCCGCTTTCGCCTCCTCGCAGTGCGCTCTCGAGACGATCGCAATCACCGGCAACCCGCGCTGTTGGGCTCCCATCGCCATCTCGACAACGACAGGACGGATACCGCTGGTGGAAATCACGATGAAGGCATCGTGCTCGCCAAAATGAAATCCGCGCAGGATCTGTTCGGCATAGCCTTCGTAGTTTTCGAGATACAACGGCGCGCGCAGGCCGTTGGCGCCGACGATATTGGCATGATTTGAGAGCGCAAGTTCTACCAGCGCGACGAAGCCCGGGAAGCATCCCTGGCGCGGGGTCATCTCTTCGCACAGCATGCGCGAGTGGCCGTTGCCAAAAAGGAAAATCAGGCCGCCGCTCGCGATCCGCTCGATGCAGAGGTCAGCCGCCTGCTGAATGACTTCTGACTGCGTCTGCTTCAGTTTCTCGAGCAGCGCCAGTGTCTGATCAAAGTATTGCGATGCAGCCTTGGGGGAAGGCGTGCCGGATGCGGCGCGCTTCTCCATAAAGATTCTCTCCTCGCCGAACGAAAGCTTACCCGCAATCTGAAACCGTCCGGCTACGTGCGCCCAGTAGAATTGCACACGATGCGTATAATGCACAATCACCGTGAATGAAATGAGTTCGCGTAAAGAAGGAATTTCCCATGCATTGGGCGTGGACATCGGGGGCACGGCCATTAAGGCTGCCGTGGTCAGTTCCGCCGGAGACCTGGGCGAGAAGGTTCAAGCGCCTTCGCCTCACCAGCTCGAAGAACTCCGTGATTTCTTCCGAACCGTAACGCAGAAGGCCACCGTCTCCCTCACAGGCGTGGGAATTGCGTGCAAAGGCATCATCGATGCCGAGTCTTCGCGGATAAACCGACTGCCAGGGGACTTGCACTTCTTGCAGGGCAGTTTTCTTAAGGACTTTGTCGGCTCTGATCTGCCAGTACGCGCCGACAACGATGCTCGCGCGGCCCTTGTGGCTGAGGTGTTGTGGGGATCGGCCCGCGGGCGTCGCAATGTGGTGCTGCTGACTTTGGGGACAGGAGTCGGCGGTGCCGCCATGGTCGACGGATTGATTCTGCATGGGGCGGCGGGGATCGCCGGTCATTTTGGTCATATGACAGTCGATCCTCACGGGCGACTGTGCATGTGCGGCAATCATGGTTGTCTGGAAACGCTGTTCTCCGCGAGAGCGATTGAGGCTGACTACTTTGCGCACATGCATCGCGCCGCATCAGCGACATTGGCGGCAGGGCCGGACGGGCAGATTCCCGACACGGAGGCAATCTTCCGAGCGGCGGCTCATGGGGATGAGAGCGCGCGGTGCGTGCTGGAGCGCGCTCAGGAGTATTTGGGAGCGGCGGTTGTAAGTCTGCTTCACGCGTTCGATCCAGAGGTGCTGATTCTCGGTGGCAGCATCGCACAGGCCGGCGAGCAGGTGCTCGGTCCGGTGCGCGCCGCCATCGCCAAGAACAGTTGCGAGATGCTTGGCCGGGAAGTGCCCGTCGTGTTGCAGAGTGTGGTCGGATACGGTGGCGTGATGGGGGCTGCTGGGCTTGTTTTCCTGCACCAGCAAATTTTGAAGATTTGAACGCCCTGCCGCGCTCGACCCTCTGTGATTCCACTGAGGGGCACTGAGAACTCGAACGGGCAGGACGCATACCTGCTAGTGAACGGTTACGGTTACAGTCGCCGTTGTTCTGCCAAACTGATTCGTGGAGTACAGCGTGTACGTGGTGGTGGCTGTCGGGGTGACCACAATGCTGGTTCCCCGCACCGGGCCGGCTTGCGGATCGATTAGGTTGTAAGTGCTGTTGCTCGCACTCCAACTCAGCGTGACCGGGGACCCGGCGGTCACGGACGTCGGGTTCGCGGTGAAACTGCTGATCGTTGGCGAAGGACCAGTCGGCACGTTGGCGGGCGTGTAGATGGTGCCCTGCTGCACAACCTCGAAGTTGGAAGCAGTAATATTTTTCAGCAGGTTGAGATTGGTATTGTTCCAGCGATTGTCGGGAACGCCGCTGATGAAGATCGCGCTTCCGTTGTCGGCGAGGATCATGCCGTACTTCTTCAGCGCAGTCAGGATGACCTGATCATCCGCGGGGTAGGTGGAGATGTTGAAGCTTGCCTTCAGCCGGAGCCGCGTACCCATGGGCGGCGCGCTTGTGCTGGTGGTCGTCGAGGCCCAGTGAGTGGCGGGCAGCACAAACGCCTTTTGCGATGTCGGCACCGTGAACCGCAGCGCATGATTGATCGCCCCAGCCGCCACTTCATCGTAGCGAGCGAGGCCGACGAAAACCGGAAGGCCTGCGGCATCCGCCGAGGTCCATGTATAGGGGCGTTGTTCGTTGATGGTCATATCCCAGATGGCAGTGGCGTCCGCGCTCCACTTCCCGCTTTTCACCGAGGCGTTGTAGAGCTCGTAAAGCCAGCATCCATCTTTCTCAAGCACGAGGACGTGACGGTCGCCATTGCCTGGTTTGGGATAGCCCTCGATGAGAGCATTCGCGGGGATTGGCTCGGGTCCCGGATCGCTCTCGTCAAAGAAAGCACCCAGTGTGACCGGCACCTTGGCTTGAGTCCCAGCAACGACCTGGTAAGGAATACCAAGGGTTTGATTGTGGAACGTGCCCGCACCAAAGTCGGGGTGAAGGGTCACCGTGGCCCCAATGAAGTTAATGATGTTCGTTGAGTTGGCGTCGACCTGCGCGGTGGAGATGTCGGTATTCCACAAGCTGGTCGATTGGAATGGGACAAAGCCATTCAGGCTTGCGCCTTGTCCCAGGCTCATTCCGCTGCAGGTGCCAGATTGCGAAAACGCGATTCCACAGGACAGAACAACGAGGAAAAGCGGGATCAGCGCAAGGACTAGTTGCTTGGTTCGCATACACTTTCCTTTCTTGAGCTGCCAGGCAGCAGTTGGGGTTGCGATTGTGCGTTCCCAACACGGGGGCGCGGCTTACGGGCGGTGACGAGATGGCGCTCCCTCAAGCTTGCGAAAAGATGATTCAGTTCAAACTTTGAATCTCTATTTGTCCTCCTCGACCAGTTTGATCAAGCCGAATTTCTCGGGCGTGTGGAATGTTTTGCTCATGGTCGGTTGCCAAGTTATGCCGTAAGGACGAGTCGGCGGGCCGCCGCTGCGAAACAGATTGATGCGCAGCGTGTTGCCGGACGCGGCCGGGCGCGTGTCGATCGCGCTGTACGGTATGCGCATCGCGGCATACCAGATGTGTTTTTGGGAATCGATTTTCGCCAGAACCTCGAAGCCCGAGTTCCAAGTCCAACCATCTTCGTGATGAGGCTTCTTCAGGTCGATATCGAGGTCGACCCATTCGCCCTGGGGAGAGACTTCGAACTCCTTGTAGCGCTGGATGTCGGAAAAATCCGAGCCGATGAAGGCCTCGGCAACTTCCCAGTTCCAGAGTTCGTTTGTCTCGTCGTGCGTGTTGGGATTGGGCTTAAGGCTCAGCTCTTTGTACGGGCATATGAAGAGGAAGTAGAGATTGTCTTTGGTCCAACGGGTGCGCACTTCGGATCGGTAGGCATGCACGGGGTTACCGAAGCGATCCTTGTCGATGAAGACCGGGTGGGCTTTCTTCCAGAAGTCGGCGGCAGGATCGAGCGTGAGACGAATGTCGTCCTTGGCGCGCGTGCTCTCGATGGTGGGGACATCGGCAGCGAGAGTGGGAATGACGCTAAGAAGCACGGCCAATGCGGTTCTAGCGAAGCCAATCATCCAGATGCTCCTTTACGAATGAGTCGTCCTGCAGGTGCGGGTAGGCCTTGCAGACACGGTCGATCTCTTCCATTTGGCCGGGCGAAAGCTCTTCTCGCGGATCAAGACACCAACGGCCTTCGAGTAGACCCTGACGCCTGAGGATCTCGTGAATGCCCGGGATGCAACCATGAAAATGATGCGCGGGATCGAAGATGGCGGCATTCGCGTCGGTCACTTGCGGGGCCAGGGACGCCAGATCTGAAGAAGCTGCGTTGGAATCGGCCTTGGCCTTGGCGAGATGAGAGACTGCGATCTTGGTCCACACTGCCCAATGTCCGAGCAGGCCGCCGGCAAAGCGGATGCGCTGGCCGTTGAAATCGAAAGCCGCGCACAGATCGTTCAGAATGTTGTCGTCGTTGCCGGTGTAGAGCGCGACGTCTTGAGCGCGACCGGACTCGGCGAGCGCTCGCACCACGTCGATGGTTTGGTAGCGGTTGAACGGTGCAATTTTGATGGCGACGACGTTTTCGATCTCGAGAAATTTTCGCCAGAATTCATACGGGAGATAGCGCCCTCCGACCGAGGGTTGCAGATAGAAGCCCATGACCGGGATGATCGAGGCAATGGCTTTCGCGTGCTCCACGAGTTCTGCGATGGACTCGTCTTTCAGGGCGGCCAGGCTGAGGAGTGCGGCGTCGTATCCCAAGCGAGCGGCCAGTTGTGATTCGGCGATGGCCTGCGGGAGCTTCCCGCACACGCCTGCGATCTTGACGACATCGCGTGTTCGGCATTCCTCTTGCGCAAGCTGAAGCACAGGCTCCAGCAATCCGTGTTCGCGAATGGCGAATTGGGTGGTATGGACCGCGACCGCCACTCCGCCCGCGCCTGCCGCGAGGTAATAGCGAGTGAGGGCGCGCTGGCGGCGTTCGTCGAGCTGCCGCTGATTGTTCAATGCCAGGGGATGTGCGGGAATTACCAGGCCCGATCGGAGTTTGTCGCGCACTTGCATCAGAATTTGCCATCCCGCGTCTGGAAGTGAGTGGGCTTGTTTAACATTGTGCCTCCCTGCCGGATCCAGTCGGCGATCCAGGCGATCATTTCCGACGGAGTCACGCCCGGCGTTCCAAACAGCGAGTTCGCCTTGGCGGCATTGTTGAGCAGAGAAGTGGAATCGGCTGACTCTGGACCGAACACGGGTTCGATTCTGAAATGCCTGCCGAATTCAGCCGCCAGTTCGCGCACCGATAGAGTTTCAGGGCCGGTGATATTGAGGACAAAGGGCGGAGTCTGGCAGTGTGCGAACGAACGAAGGCACCAGGAATTGGCATCACCCTGCCAGATTACGTTCACGTACGGCATGCTGAGCTGCACCGGCCGTTGCTCAAACACCGCGCGGCCGATATCGACGAGCACTCCATAGCGCAATTCAACCGCGTAGTTGAGACGCAGGATTGTGACTGGAGTGCCATGGTGCGACGAGCCGTATTCGAACATGCGCTCGCGGCCCAGCGCCGACTGGGCGTATTCGCCGATTGGGCCGACGGGCGTTGACTCCGTGGCCCCACCGTCGGTCGCAGAGCGCAGTGGATAGACGTTGCCGGTGGAAAACGCGACGATGCGGGAATTGCGATATCGTTCCGCCACCAGGCCGGGCAGATAGGTGTTCATCGCCCAGGTCAGATGCTCGGCGCCTGAGCTTCCGAATTTGCGCGCCGCCATGAAGATCACATTCGGAATGTCGGGGAGACGGTCGAGAGCGCCCGGCTCGAGCAGGTCGCAGGCGATAGGCTCGATTCCTTGCGCGGAGAGTTCCTTCGGCAGATCAGAGTTGCTGAAGCGCGCTACTGCGATGATGCGGCGTTTCACGCCCGCTTTGTCGGAACCGCGGCGCCCTAACGCGGCCAGGCTCGGGCCCATCTTGCCCCCCACGCCGAGGATCAGCAGATCACCCTTCAAGTCGGCCATGGCAGCGACGTCGGCCTCGCGCGGTCGCGACAGCTGTTGCTCGAGTTCTGCGACGTTCTGAATTTTCATCCTTACCCCAGTTCGAATCCTGCGAGTGCGTAGACGGCCGCTTCATTTCCACGTACGTCTTTGCCGCGCACCATGCGGAGCAGATGTCGTTTCGGAGCGAAGCCGAAGTCCGCGGCCAGCGAGACTGCCGGCTTGTTCGCGAGCAGCAGATCCCAGAACCAGCCACCGGGGCTGGGGCTTTGCAGAGCGTGCTCGATCAGCTTCCGGGCGGTTGGCAGACTGCTGCACACCGAAGGACCGAGATAGGAAATCTCACGGCCTGCGCGGGTGAGCAGGTACGAATCGTTGATCGAGCTGGGTGCGCGGCGCCCGGCGAGCTTTGCGAGCAGGGCGGAGCGGTCCACGCCGAAGGCGGATCGATCGGCCGACTGCCACTCATTCGATGAAGGTGGGGGAGCAGATGGCGCGATGGCATCTTCGCGTCCGGCGCGCCACCAGCGCTCTACGGGCTGCTCGGGGCGGAAGCCGAGTTTTTCGTAGAGCGGCTGGCCCAGGTCCGTGGCATCGAGCTTCACGCTCTCAACACCCAGTTCGTCGGCCACCCGCAGACATTCCTTCAGCAAGCGCATCGCAAAGCCGCGGCCCCGGTACTTGATCCGAGTGAGAACCATACCGATCCATGCGAGCTTCGTACCATAGCAGGTGAGGGTGGCGGTCGACACGACTTCGCCGTCGGCTTCGATGGTGATACAGCCTTGCGGGGATAGCTCGATCAGCATGCGCCAATCGTCCGCGGTCTGGTTCCAACCGGCCTCCGTGGACAATGCCAACGCACCCGAGATGTCCGTGGTCGTGAGCTTGCGCAGGGTTAGGTCGTTGCTCATCGCTCACCGTTCTCCCGCCACCAGCGCGCAAAGTGCGGCAGCGCCACTCTGGCGTCCGGAATTTCCGGATGCCACTTCTTTTCCCACTCGAACGAGATGAAACCCTGGTAGTCGATCTGGCGCAATGCCGCTTGCACTTCGCACACCGGGAAGTTGCCTTCACCCGTCAGAACAGGAGTCCATTTGTCGGGCTCGATGAGCAGATCTTTGAAATGCATATGGCGGATCGAGGCGCCGAGTCGGGCCGCGCCCGCCGGTGCGGACTCTTTCGATTCGATGAAGCAGTTTGCTGGATCCCAAATCACGGCGGCTTTCGGATGACTTGCTTTATGAAGGATCGCGGCAGTCTCCTCGGAACTGGCGAAATCGCCGTGTGTTTCCAGCCAGACTTCGACTCCTGTGGAAGCGATGTTCTCAGCCAGCTGGCGCATGGACTCGGCAATCCAGGAACGCGTGGAATCCCTATCCGCGCCAGGCTGAATGGTATCGCCGAACACTCGGATGCCCGGTGCGTTGAGGGCGGCTGCCAAATCGGCCATGCGTTCTCCTTCCTCGATCCAGCGAGCCCGCTCTTGGGGATCAGGGAAGTGAAAGCGGCAGCTAGTGTCGACGCAGCTAATCATGAGGCCGCTGTCTTTGAGTTGTCGTTGTGTGTTCGCCAGTTCCGGTGCACGAAACACGGGCAGTTTCCATAAGGAATCTTCGTTTTCCACAAAACGCGGTTCGATGCCGTCGTAACCGGATGCGCATGCAATGTCGATTGCTTGCGTAAGTGTCCAGTCCGGGCAGGCGAGTGTGGAGAACGAGATCTTCACGTCAGGTCATCCGGTCGAGCATGGTGGTGGTGACGCGGTTACGGACGCCGCGCCCTCGGAAAAAGCCCTCCAGATCGTTCAAGACGACCTCCGCAATGTCATGCCGCACCTGCCGATTTGCGGCGGCGACGTGCGGCGTGACGATCGCCCCTGGCAAGCGGCGCAGGGGGTGATTGGTGGGCAACGGTTCGAGAGGGTCCGTCACATCGAGAGCGCAACGGAGTCTTCCACGGCGTACTTCCCTGGTCAGAGCTTCCAGATCGATGAGGCCGCCGCGTGCGATGTTGATAATGGCGGCGCCGTCCGGCAAGCGTGCAAGTCGCGCGCGATGGAGGATCCCGCGAGTTTCTTCGGTAAGGGCAGCGGTGAGCACCAACAGGTGGCCTTGCTTCAATAATTCCGGCAGCTCCACGAGATGCACCGGGTATCTGCGGGCGACGGACCTGGAAACATAGGGGTCGTACACCAGCCAGCGCAGATCGAATCCGCGAAGCAGGTCGACCAGCGCCCGTCCAATACGGCCGAAACCGATCATCGCGATCTCGCGCCCGATGATGGATTCCGTCGATCCGTGCAAGTGCAAATCCTGATAAATGTGATTCGAGTGGCGGCGTAGTTGATTTCGATAAAAATCGACATTCCGCGCACAGTAGAGCAGCAGTGTGGCCCCCATCTCAGCTGTGGCGCGCGCCATGGGAATCGGAGCGTTGGAGATCGTGACTGACTTGAACAGCTTGCGTGCGAAGCGAGCTTTCACTTCGCCGCCGCAGTGCGCAATGATCCGCAAGTTCGGAGCCAGGCGAAGCAAGTCTTCGGAAAAACTTGGACTATCCCAAGTTGTGATCAGAGCCTGAACACTGGCGAGATTCTTGACGCCAGAAAGCGTGCGTGCCCCGTCCCGCCGCCACTCGAAATTCCGCGATAGCTGCCGTTTCTGTGCAGCTGTAAAGAAGGATCCGAAAAGGTCGGGGCCGGCACAAACGATCAGGCGGGGGCGGAGCATGTCGGGTCAGTCTAACATCGTTTCTCGCTGTTTTCTTTCCTTTGATATCTATTAGCTTCTCTTTTATGCGCTAACACAGTATAAGAAACCCAGCGGTCTTGCTGCATGCAAAGCGTGAATTCCATTGATTACGCGGTTATCGGCCTTTATGCGCTGCTGATGGTGCTGGTCGGTTTCTACGTGATGCGCTTCAACCGCAGCGCCGCGGAATATTTTCGCGGGGGTAGTCGCGTTCCCTGGCTGGTGGCCGGCCTCAGCTGTTTCATGTCAGGGTTCAGCGCGTGGACATTTACCGGGGCAGCGGGCGTCGCTTACCGGGCGGGTTTTGCAGCGACCGGGCTTTACATCGGCAACGCATTGAGCTTCCTGCTGGGCTACTTCGTGTTTGCGGCGCGCTGGCGGCGCAGCCGCATCACGACGGTAATGGAATACCTGTCGGCGCGCTTCAACCCCACAACTCACCAGACATTTTCGTGGACCACGATTATTTTCCAGCTGTTCACCAGTGCCAGCACGTTGTACGGGCTGAGCCTTTTCGTTTCGTCGGCCTGTGGCTTCCCGGTGACGTGGACGATCCTCGGTGCCGGAGCCATCATCATTTTCTACTGTGTGCTGGGGGGCCTGTGGGCGGTGGTGGTCACGGACTTCTTGCAGGCTTCCATCCTGATGCCGTTCTGCCTGGTGCTGGTGATCACCTCGCTTGCCCGGGTTGGTGGAATCGGCGGGCTCGTGCACGCACTGCCTCCGGAAATGAAGACCCTGCACGTCTCGGGCGAGTTCGGATGGATCTACCTTGTGTCGTGGACCATCATGGTGTCGTTTGGATACAACACCAGCGCGATGGCGCAGCGGTATTTCAGCGTAGATACGGAGCGGTCGGCAAGAAAAGTCGCGCTGCTGTGTTGCGGATTGTTCTTCGTGGGCGCATTCCTGTGGTTCATTCCTCCGATGGCCATGCGCGTTCTCTATCCCGACTTGCACACGGTCTGGCCTGGATTGGCTAATCCCAGCGAGGGAGCGTATGCGGTGGCCAGCCTAACGTTGCTTCCGCATGGCTTGATCGGCGTCATGCTGGCGGCGATGTTCAGTTCCACCATGGCGAACCTGTCGGCGCAGTTCAATCTGAAGTCGGCGATTCTGACGAAAGATCTTTACCAGTCTTTGTTGCGCCCGGAGGCCCGCGATCGTGAATTGCTGGTGGTGGGTTGGATCTCGACGTTCTCAGTGGGAGCGGCGACGACGATCATTGCAGCGGTGATGGCCGCCAGCGGACAGAGCGTTTTCCACGTGATGCTCACGTTCAATACTCTAATCTCGCTGGCTTATGGACCTCCGGCATTGCTGGGATTGGCCGTGCGCCGGACGCCGCCGTGGTCAGGACTGGCTTCTTTCACCGTAGGCCTTGTTCTGGGGATATTGGGCGCGTTCGTGTATCACTGGTCGTTGATTCAGCAGGTCGTCTACATCATCCCGGCTTCCTTTGGGATCTTCTTCCTGAGCATGCTCTTCGACCGAGGCGATACTCCGGCGCGCGCACAACTCTTCAAGAATCTCAACACGCCGGTGGATGTCGCCCGCGAATTGAAAGACTCGCCGGACTTTACCGCGCCCGTATTTCGCTTCCTGAGCCGGACGATTTCTGCGATTGGCCTGCTGAGCCTGCTGTTGCTGTTGCCGGCGCCGCCGGAACAACGAACGACGATCTTATGCTTTGCCGTGCTCACGCTCGCGGTGGGAGGCTCGCTGCATTTTATTCGCGGCAGGCAGTCGTCGCTCGATGAAGCCGCCGCCGCCGCTCCCGTAACTTTGCCGGCGCAGCATGATTAGAGGGCTTCTTTCATGATTCGTCTCGGACTGATTGGTTGCGGCGAACACTCCGAGGGAGGGCATGCGGTCCCGCTGGCCCGTTACAAGGCCGAGCATCCTGGTGAGATTGAATTGGCCGCAGCGTGTGACCCGAGACTGGAGCGGGCGCAGTTCTTTTGTGCGAATTACGGTTTCCAGAATGCCTATCGCGACATGGATGAGATGCTGGCCCGACATCAACTCGACGCCTGCATCGCGGTAGTGCCGGTCGAGAAAATTCCAAAAGTTGGGATTCAACTGCTGGAACGACGAATGGCATGCTCGGTCGAGAAGCCATTGGGCGCCTCGCTCTCCGGCGTACAAGGCTTGTATGATTCCGCGCGCGCGACCGGAACGCCGAACATGGTTTCGGTGAACCGGCGCTTCATGCCGTTTCTCAATCGCGCACTGGACTGGTCGCGCCAGGCCGGACCGTTGCGATACGTGCGTTGCACGTTCACCCGGCATGCGCGCAGCGAACCGGAATTCCTTTGGGGGACGGCGGTTCATGCGGTCGATGCGCTCCGTTACATGGCGGGCGAAATTGCTGACGCTGGCATACGAACGTTAAAGCCCGAGGCCAGGGCGGCTGACTGGTATGCCATCGACCTCGATTTTGTGAGCGGCGTGCCTGGCCGCATCGACATTCTTCCGACTTCGGGCCTGCGTGAAGAGACCTACGAGTTGATCGGCGAGGGTTTTCGCGCCGTGGTGACTTGCCCGTTCGGGCCCAAGCGCGGCTTTCGCTGTTTCCGCGAGAACCAGGTCGTGCTCGAAGAGTACGAGTCGGAGCAGACCCACGAAGATGTGGTGAATGGCTTTTATGACGAAGCGGCTGCATTTATCCGGGCGTTGACTTTGAAACAAAGCTTGCGGCCATCGATCGAGGACGTATTCCCCTCGGTGCAACTGTGCCTGAGCCTGGCGAAAACCGTGGAGCATCAGGCAGGCCGATTCACTTCCGCGAGATTTTAATTACGAGGTCATACTGACGTGCAGATCAAGCGTTTTGACGACAAGCAACAAATGGCGAAAGTCGCCGCCGAAGAAGCGGCGTCGATTTTGCGTGAGGCGATTCAGGCAAAAGGGAAGGCGCGGATCATTGCTGCCACCGGCGCCGCCCAGTTCGCGTTTCTGGATATTCTCACCGGGCTGCCGAACATCGACTGGCCGCGGGTGGAAATGTTTCACCTCGACGAGTACATCGGAATTCCAGAATCGCATCCCGCGAGTTTCTGTCGCTTCCTGAAGGAGCGCCTGATTCAGAAGACCGGAATCACTCAGCACCACTTGTTGCATGGCGATCGGGATCCGGCCGTGGTTCTTCGCGAAGCGGGCGATGCGCTCGCGGCAGCTCCGATCGACGTCGCGTTTGTCGGCATCGGAGAGAACGGTCACCTCGCATTCAATGATCCTCCCGCCGATTTTCAGACCGAGGAGCCCTACCTGGTGGTCGACCTCGATGAAGCCTGCCGCCGTCAGCAGCTGGGCGAAGGATGGTTCGCCACGCTCGAAGATGTACCCCGGCGCGCGATGTCGATGAGCATCCGTCAGATCCTGAAAGCGAAGAGAATCATTTGCTTCGTACCTGACGCTCGCAAGGCAAAGGCCGTGCATGCATGTTTTGCCGGCGAGATCTCGCCGATGGCGCCCGCCTCGATTTTGCGCACGCACGAGCATACGAACGTCTATCTCGACAAGGATTCCGCGTCCCTGCTGAGTCCTACAACATTAGCGTCGGCTTCGTGAGAAGGGTGGGCCGGAACCCGAGGCTTCTCTGTGGTGCTCTGGGGTGCTCTGTGGTGAAGAACATCCAGGAGCGGACCTGATTATTCTATTCCGGCAGTTGGCAGAAAATCTCTATTACAACTCAAGACTCGCAGCGACCGTAACCCGTGATGACCTAGTTCAAGTGCAAATGGAACCATATGTTTCCTGATGAGCCCATCATGCTATACAGCGAATTGGACGATCAGCGTTGTGAGCGGCGCAAGGTTGAGATGTTCTGCGACGGAAGAATTGGCTATGCACATGCCGAAAGGCAGTTCGGAGGTTCGGCCCTTGGACTGAAGCCAACGCCTCTTTTGGCAGAGATTGCGACTGATCGTCAGTTTGAGCCCGTTGAAATTACGAGGCTGGAGTTCGAGTCCGTTTGGAGTGAAGCGATAGCGCATGCGCCCGAGGGCTGATGCTACGCCTATTGCATAATCCCGATTTCACCAACGATGTCCGTAGTAGTTCTCGGGCCGGGTCAATGAGTGTAATGGCCTGGTTATAAGAGTTGAGCTCTGGGGCGCAGTGTTCTCGCTCCGAGCGCTATTCTGGCTACCCCGGTGGGCATGGGATACATATGGACTCCCGTAACTTTTCGCCCATCTCGAGTCCCCTTCACAATCAGGGGCATGGGACAGGTACCGTGGATTCGATTTCGAGATTCCTGGTTCATGCGATCCAGTGTGACGCTAGCAAGAATTTTGGCCTTACCCCTTCTTGTGGTTGGCCTCACAGGCTGGATCCCGAATAAGGACCTTGAGGTAGGCCCGAAAGGGCCTTGGCCTTGGGGGGCGATTATCGGATTCTCCTTCATCGTTGTAGGTCTTGTGGGGCTACTCCTTCCGCGCCGGAAAACAATTTCGAAATCGCCGTCCGCAACGTAGTGGTGAACTAGGGCAACCAATTCGATATTGACGAAACATTCCCATTCCACTCATTGACTTGGTGGAGACGGACTTCGGGTCCGCTGCTGTCTTCTGTCACTCCTAACAGTTTCCGATACAGCAACCACCTTCTAGTCTGCTCAAGTCTAATCTTGCGCCCCACTCATGCCCGTAATAGGGAGGCTAGTATGAGTTCTTCCCTTGCTGACCTCTGTAAGCCTTTCACTTTGATGCATGTTGCCCTCGTTGCAGCCCTGACCCTGCTGTTATCTGGCTGGACCTGCAGCGCGCTGTTCGTTAGCTGCCAAGGCGTGGGGTCGCCGCCCCAAATTGCTGCACTCTCGCCGGACACCATTCCAAGCGACGCGGAATCAGTTCTGCTGACAGTCGACGGAAGCGGTTTCACTGCTCAATCGCAGATCGTGTGGAATGGAAACGCGTTGCAGACAACATTTATGGACTCGCACCACCTTCAGACAACGATTACTCGACAGACCTTCGACTCGCTTGGTGGCTCCGCGGGGAGCAGTGTGCAGATTTCCGTGAGGTCTCAGGGCTCGGTCGATAATTTTGGATGTCCAATCGGCGGGAATTCTGCGGCACTGGTTCTAGTCATCAACTAGGGCGACATCTCCAGGCCATCGAAGTCCGGGCGCGAACTAATGCCATCTGCAAATGGAATGAGCAAAGCGGAGGGAGGATTACGACCCTGGAGTAGTTAAGCAGCTCTGAGATGCCAGTTCACTTGAAGTTGCTCACCCCTTTTTCGGTTTCAAAGGAGATACCAAATGGCTGTTTTTATTGAGCTCACTGCCCAGGACCGAGCCCGCAAGCGGGGCCCATTTCTCGTTAACGTCGATTGCATCAAAGTCATCTATCAGGGGCTCGACGGCTCTGTAGTGCACCTTGACAGCAAAGTCTCAATCGAGGTGAAAGAGACATACGACGAGCTAAGACGCCAGATCACGGCAAACGGGTAGTTGGCGAAAAATCACTATTACACCAACGCTGCCGATAGTAGATCGGGTGGATTGTCAAAGCTCAGATCATAGGGACGCAGGCACTCCGGCATTTTGGCCGATGCCGAACGCTAGCAGGTTCATGAACAGCTTTGGGGTGATGTAGCGATACTTGACAGCGGCTAAAAGCAAGGCCATTCCCGAAAAGGCGATCACCACAGAGAGCACAGAGAACACGGAGGAGAAGAGGGGCTGGTGCTTTAGGTATTTCTCTGTGGCCCTCTGTGTTCTCTGTGGTGAAGAATTTCCGCGATCGCCACAGAGAGCTCGGAGGAGAGAAGGGCTGAGGGACTACTTCGCATCCGCCGTGAGGGGTTCTTTCAGGATGACTCGCAACCATTGCTTGGCCATCAAGCGATGGTAGGGCTCGGTCATGTGGATGTGATCGAGGCAAGAGAAGCGGCTGCGGTCGGGTGAGGCAGCCAGGATCGTACTCACCGTTGCGATTTCAATGCCCGCTTGCTGCGCCGCATCCGCTTCCCGCTTTCGTGCCTGCGGATCGCCGGAGTCGGGGTCATGCACGTCGTCAAACATAATGACGCGTGCTCCGTCCGCCTTGAAGCCTCGTCCCATCGTACGGAGATCCTCGAGGTCCTGGTCGGTACGGTTGATCAGCACGAGCAGAACTGTGTCTGGCTTCCAGGCAAGCGCGTCGTGGTAAAAATTCTTCAGCGCGCGCGACGACGTAAGGCCTCCGCCCTGAAATTGCCGAAACTGCACTGCGGGGTTCTCGCGCGCGAACATCGCCGTAACGATGGGCACGAACGCGGAAGGCGAGGCCCAGTGCAGGTCCATCGTGAAGGAATGTCCGATGATCGCGATGCGTTGCGCGGGCAAAGTCTTCATGCGCGGTTCGAGGGCCTTGACGTCCGGCTCCGCCAACAGTTCGTCGGCGAGCACCTGGGCGTCGCGTACGTGCAGATTCTTTTCGCCCCAGTTCCAGATTTTGCGGCCGGCGATCTGCCATTCGGCGGCCGTCAGCCCAACGGGAGACGCGCATGCGTGCCCTTCCAGCACGCGGCCCGTCGCAAGGAAATCCTCGTCGCTGCCCGGCAATCCGAGTTGCCCGACATACACCGGCAATCCGAGCGCGATGTAGAACGCGTATAGCTCCTGCAGGCGGTCCCCGTCGCGTTCCACCTCGAGCACCGTTTGGTAGAGATTCGCGATGGAACGGATTTCCTCTTTTCGAAACTGCGGGGCTTTTCCGTGAAGGTAGGTGGCGAACAGATTGACGGGCAGGTTTGCCGGCATCGGTAACTGCGCGGAGAGCAAGGGCTGAAGATCTTTCCCCGGGTCAAACGTCGAAGGCGCGCCGAGGGCCCAGGCGCGGGCCGCGGCCGGTGCACTTAGAAGGGAAGTCTGGTGTGCGCCCAGGGCTTCGAGATCCGCATCCTTGGGATCGCTTGCCGGCCAGCATGCGGGATCCATGTTCGATTGCTTGCGGGCGAGCAGAATCTGGTATGCGTGCACGCCCACGATATTGGCCTCGACCAGTTGCTCCATGCGTGCGGGGCCGGGCGCAGCGACCCGAGTCGTTTTCTGCTGCCCGAACACGGGTGCGGCGAACGCAATCGCGACTAGCAACACGCCAAGGGATCGGTTCAAGATTCTCCTCAACAGGCTGCAGGAAGTGTGCCCAGCGGATCACACTCCCTTTCGCCAACCTCGATCGTCGGCGGCCTTCAGGTTCACAGTGATGGAACCGTCAGGATTCAGCGGTTGCTCGCAGGCCCAGGCAACCGGCTTCAGTACTCCGGGACGGATCTCGATCTGAGCCGACAGCTGCACCTTGCCAACGTAGCCTTGCGGTAGAAGGAACGACGCCTGCCGCAACCCTCCCCCGACGGGATGTCCGGCGTCGAGGGTGCCGCGCAGCTTCAGTTTTCCATCGGGGCTTTCCACTTGCAGCCAAAGCACGCCCGGAACTCCCGCTACCCCGCGGTTCGAGAGACACACGATCAGCTCTGAAGTTCCGTACCGCTTACGCTGCCACACCCACGCGGGCCGCAAACGGTAGCCGAGATTCGCACGCAGGCGCTCGAAGGCCCGCGGATACTTTTCGTTATAGCGCACCAGATTGTCGGCCTCAGTCCACAGTGCCCAGAAGTTGGTGCGCAGGTCGAGCGCATGGAGAGTGTAGTTCTCCATGTCGTTGATGCCCGCGGCATCGATCTTCAGCTTTTGCAGGTCATGCTCGCGGTTGTATCCATCTTCCAGAATAGCGGCGAGCCACTGGGGGCGGTTGGCGAGTTCTTCGATTTGAATCGGCTCCTCAACGATGATGCTGTCCGAGCGCAGCCACGCGCCGGCGCGGACGGCCATGTCGATGACAGTCCGGTTGCCTACGTTGCTGATGTCGGGCTGCGTGTTTACGGCCAGGGGAGTTTTCTTCCAACTGGACAGCTGCCGCTCTGTCATCGCGACGAACGTGCGCTCGGCCGTCAAGTAGTCTGGGAAAGGACTGGGATAGTCGCTGGTGTGACCCTCACCCCAGAACCCGTATTGCATCAGGTCCATCCACTCAATGAGGGGATCGCCCTCGAAGCGGGCCGCCAGCAAGTCGTTCAGTTCGGCGAAGGCTTTCTGGAATTCCGGGTGATCGTAGCGCGGTTCGCGGAATTCGCCGGACTCAGTGCGGGATGCGGCCGATCTTCACGAGCGGCACCTGGTCCAGCAAGAACTCCGGCAGCGCCAACTTTTTCCGGCTGGAACGAGTAGTTCGAGAGCTGAACACGGAAGGCAACCCGCAGACCCTTGCTCTTGGCGGCGTCCAGCGTCAACTGCCACACCGGATCCAGATCCAGCCGCCCCGGCTTTGACTGAACGTTGCGCCAGTCGCAACGGATGTAGAGGACATCCACGAACGGGAGGCTGGACATCTTCTCGATGTGTCGCTCGAGCGTTTCGCGTCCAGCCCGCGCCGCCAGCGAGGGGCCGCTTTCCTCCCACGCGTAGCCGACCAGCCCCAGCCCGGGATTTCTTACGGGCCGCTCCGAGGCCGTGGTGAACAATACGGTCTGCCACCCCTGATCCTGGTCGATGTCGAATGGCCCTTGATTCAGGCGATCCTGGACGGGGGGCCCTGCGCCGAAATCATAGCCCTGCCACAAATGAGGGGGTACATCCGCAGCCATAGCGGCCGGCAATAGCAGGGCGCCCTTGAGCAAATCTCGACGACGCATAGGGTCTCCGGATTGTTCTTCAGCGACGGAGAGTATAGCGAGAAATTCACAATTTGCTTTTATATTTTCTTTTGCTTTTTATATATTTCTGTTATTTTCCTTGGCGGAACCGAAAAGCAGTACGAGCTTATGTCCCCTACGTCTCTCGTCGAGCCGGAGTGGCTACGAACCCTCTCCGAGCGCCAACCAATCGCGGCTGAGTTGCTCGCCCGCAGCACCGAGGAACAGCGCCGGTTTGGCTACTTCCACACATTGCGTGAGATCTGCCAGCAGCCTGCCACCTGGCTACGGACCTGCGCACTGCTGCAAAGCACCGCGGTAAGTCTGCGGCCCGCTTTCTCGGGGATTGCGTCCCTGATCCTCACAGGGTCCGGGAGTTCCGAGTATGCGGGCGACTGTGTGCGGCGGCCGCTGCAGAATGAACTCGGAGTCTTGACGCAGGCGATCGCCGGCGGCGCCCTGTTGGCGCATGGGAAAAAGGCATTGCCGCCACAACGTCCCGGCTTGATGGTTTCGATTGCTCGTTCTGGAGACAGTCCCGAGAGCGCGGGAACCCTGGCCCTGATGCTCAAGACCGAACCCGACATCCGCCACCTGGTGCTGACCTGCAACGAGGCCGGAAGCCTGGCGCGTACGTATCAGAACCATCCCCGAGTTGCGGTGATCACGTTGCATGAGGAGACCAACGACCGGGGATTGGTGATGACCAGCAGCTTTACCAACCTGGTCCTGGCCGCCCGCTTCCTGGGACTGGTCGACCGGCCGGAACTCTACGGCTCGATCTGCGAGGGATTGAGTCGAATCGCTGCCCGGTTGATCCAGGAATACCTGGGAACCCTTGCGAAAGTCGCCAAGGAACCGTTCAAACGTGCGCTGTTTCTAGGCAGCGGGTCGCGCCATGCAGCCGCGCGCGAGTCTGCTCTCAAGATGCTCGAAATGACCGCCGGGCGCGTAGCCACCATGAGTGAAACCTACCTCGGTGTCCGTCACGGGCCCATGAGCTACGTCCACGAAGACACGCTGGTGGTCTGTTTCTTGTCATCGGATCCGACGCTTCGCTTATACGAGGCGGACGTGCTGCGGGAATTCGATCAGAAGGAACTGGGTCTGCTGAAGGTGATTGTGGGAGAGGAAGTTCCCGCGGATCTGGTGCGCGAAGAAGATGTTGTCATCGAGTGCAAAGGCCTGCGCGAGCTGGGAGATCAAAATCTTCCGGTGATTGACGTCATTGTCGGCCAGTTGCTGGCTTTTTTCCGATGCATGGAAGTAGGGCTACGCCCGGATTCGCCTTCGGAAGACGGTGTGATTAACCGCGTTGTGCAGACCTTCGCGTTGCATTTACCAAAAGAGTAAAGGCCCTGTAGTTTCCTAAGGATCTGAGAGGTTCAGGGCGCTTCCAAAAATGGGAATGCTTACGTTTGATTTCTCATATATTTTCTTTTGCTATTCTTTCTTTGCTTTTCGTATTTGGGTATGGTAAGAAGGTCAACGTTAGAAACTCAGCGCAACGGGGGCGCGCGCGTATGAAGTTAATGAAGTTTTCCGCACTATTTCCTGATCCTGCTGGCAGCTCTTGGAAGCGCCCAGTTGGTGTTTGCGCAAGGTACGGATCTGGGCACCATCACGGGTTTGGTGACCGACAGTACCGGAGCGATCGTTCCCAACGCGAAAGTGGTAATTCTGGATCTCGCGACCAACAATCCGCGGGAAACGAAAACCAACGCGCAGGGCGAGTACCGGGTCTTCGGCTTGGCCAGCGGCAAATACCAGGTATCGGTTTCCGTGGCCGGCATGAGAACGACGCAGATCACAGGAATTGAAATCAGCGGTAGCGGCACCGTAAGGGCAGACGCGCAGCTCAAAGTTGCATCCGCGAGCGAGACCGTCGATGTTTCGGCCGAAGCGCCGCTGGTCAATAGTTCTGATCAGACCATCAGCGATGCGATTGGCAGTCGCGCGGTGGTCGATCTCCCGCGCGATAGTCGCGACGTCTACTCTTTTCTCTATCTGAATCCCAACATCACGCAAGGGTCGGACGACGGCGAATTCAAGTTCCTCGGAGCCCAGAGTTACGGCGGCAACTTCACGTTGGATGGACAGCGCTCGAACGGCGGAATTGCCGGCTCGCCGACTGACAGCAAGCCTTCCTTGGAAGCGGTTGCTGAACTAAACGTTCTCTCGAATGATTTCAGTGCGGAGTTTGCGGGTATCTCGAACATCCGTGTTACCACCAAGCGTGGCGGTTCGGGTTATCACGGATCGGTTTTCTACAACAACAAAAATTCTGCTCTGGCAGCTTGGACTTCGCAGGACATCATCGGCAAGGAGGAATTCGCGCCGTATCCTGGGCAGAGTACATACCCCAACCCATATTTCAATTTGAATGATGTCGGCGGGTCATTCGGTGGACCGATCCCCAAGATAAACAAGACGTGGTTTTTCGCGGCATACGAAAGGAATTGGAACCGCTCGCCGGTTCAGTTCAGGTCGAATAACTTTACCGCATCCGACATTTTGGACGGGCGACTTTTCTCTGTTGCCTGACTCAAGCACAAGTTCGACTACTGCGGTGAAACCGGACGTTCCCGCAGGCGTGACGCTCACCCCGGAGGAGATGGCTAACGATACGGTAGGGCGGGCTTGGCGAGCAGTTCATTACGATTCCGTCGCGGTTGCTGAACCCCACCGCTCAGGCTCTGATCAATACGTACTTCCCCAAGATCGGTGTTGGTGCGCCACATCGACCGACGAGGGCGCGTTCCCGGATATCACACCAATCTGCCCGGCCGAAGCGTCATCGATACAGGATCACTACGCGTAGATCACGATTTCAGCGAGAAGGATCGCGTATACGTCGTGTACACAGGGTCCGGCGCAGACCGTCGCGAATCAATCCGTCGTTAACGGCCCTATACCGGCCTTGGGCTGAAGCAACTGAGCGCCGAAATAACACAATCTCCGCTTTCATACAATCGTGTTTTCAACAACAAATGTGATCAACGAAGCTCGCGGTGGTTTCAATCGTGAACGCAAATATACGGCACAGCAACACCACGCTTGGAGAGTTTCCTTTCAAGTATTGGATTCGATCAGTCCGACATCGATGCCTATGGAGCGGTGTCGGAGTCCGGGGAGCTCGCAACTTTTGGCCATCCGGCGAGTGAGTTTCAGCAACGTGTATCGCAACCTTTGATAACGGTAACCGGG
Organism: uncultured Acidobacteriota bacterium; assembly: GCA_963765755.1. Lineage (GTDB taxonomy): Bacteria > Acidobacteriota > Terriglobia > Terriglobales > Acidobacteriaceae > Gp1-AA133. The sequence goes on from CAVXXV010000008.1 coordinate 78,458, forward strand.
ACACCGATCGGTCGGTGGACCAGAATCTGGCTACGTTCGGGGACACTCTCACTTGGGTCATCCGGAAACACAGCTTGAAGATGGGCGCTGATTTTGTGACGAACAATGCGGTCGGATGGATTTTCTAAAAATCGCCAAAATGTGCGCGGCTTGATCACTTATGGCGGGTCCGGTGCAACCACATTCGTTTGCGATTTCTCCTCGGGCTGGCGATCTACCAGTGTCAGCTACGTCAACTTGCCACGACCTACCCCCATGGATGTTTACAACTGGGAAACGGGCTATTTCTTCCAGGATGACTGGAAAGTAAGCCCGCGTCTTACGCTGAACTTGGGCATTCGGTATGAAGTCATCACACCCTTCATTGATAACAATGACATGTTGATCAACTTCGATCCGAAGTTCGTGGATCCCGGCAACGGGGCTTAAAGGACGTTTTGTTGTTCCTTCCGAAAAGACGTTGCCGTTCCTCGATACTCGAATTGCTGACACAGGGACCAATCGTGACTGCATCGCAGTCGGGGCTCGGCATCGGCCGCGGCTTGGTTCGAACTGACAAGAACAACATCGCTCCCCGAGTTGGAGTTGCGTTTCGCTTGACCGAAAAGTCGGTGATTCGCGGAGGATATGGCTTGTATTATCCAACCTCTGCCGCGCAAGGTATACGCGATCCGATCGCCACCAATGCGTTCAACCAGAGTCTGACAAAGAGAAACAGGGATGCAGATGGTAACTCGACACCATTTGCGGGATGTGGCCGGGATTCGGTCATGGTTTCAGTCCCCTGACAGGCGGTACGGTCAGACTCGGGTTTCGGTGGCATTCCGTCTCATCAATCCTGTTCCGGTTGGTTTACAGCAGCCCCGCATTCAACAGTACAACGTGACTTTCGAGCGTGAGATTATCCGAGATACGTCCATTGCGCTTCTCCTATCTTGGCAGTAGCATTGAGCGGACTGATTGCGGGCGTCGATTTGAACGAGATCCCACCGAGTGACGTGCCTTTTGGAACGACGACCGGCGGCGATGGTACTGTGGCATGTGATCCAATTGACGCTGGGAGATTGCGACTACTCGGACGCGGACATTGCGCGCCAGCCACTTCCCGGGTCTAGGGGATTTCCTGGCGAACTACGGAAACTTCGGGCATGGCCGCTCCAATGCATTCCAGACCCAATTCGAGCACCGTTATTCGCATGGCTTGATGTTTAACTTGTCGTATACCTATGCTGATCAGAAGACTACCGCAGCTGGACAGGGGCAACTCCAGCCTTGGTGGCCTTGCTTGGAACCCGTTCAATCCCAATCAACGACTAGGCGCAGGAAGCATGGATCCCGAAAAATCGAGTTCGTGGCTTATGGAGTTTGCGATTTGCCGGTAGGAAGAGGGAGGGCAGTTCGGATCGCCGGGTCTCCGGTTGGGCTGACGCGTTGATCGGCGGATGGCAGACCAGCTTCAACATGTTCGCCAAAACAGGAACAGCTTTCACTCCGTTCTGGATTTGCGACAACTGCGGCCCCGTAGCATTAGGGAATATCGGCGTTGGATTCGGTGGATGCTGTTGGAGATTTCAATGCGGCCGTCGTTCCGGCCTGTGGTGATCGGAGACGTGAACCATAGAAACGGTAACCAGATCTGGGACCCGAATGCCGCTTTCGACTTCCTCCAGTTGGAGCGGACGTACTTCGGCAATCCCAAACTTGCAAAGCGCAACTCTTTGTATGGCCCCGGCACGTGGGGAGTGAATTTGGGCCTTCATAAGGATTTCCACTTCGGAGAGCGCGTCATTGCAACATTTGGAGCAGACGTACAGAACCTCTTCAATCATCGCTTATTCTCGCCGAACGCCGACGACGGAGGCGGCGGAGGCTCGTTCGCGAATTTGGGCGATTTTTCTGTCGGGGTAGACCCGGTAACCTTCAAACCATTTATTCCGGCTGATGGAGTAAATTTCAACGACCAGTTCGGGACTTCTGGCCAACACCTATACCCAGGAGGGCGTTGACAGCCGGCGCACCATTCGTCTCCGGCTGAGGATTACGTTCTAACTCACCCCGTCGAGGAAACGGCCGCCTTCGTCATGGACTAAATTGACGGGCGGCCGGTTCCACGTTGGTTGAACCAATCGGCGGCTCGTCTTGCGCCGTCTGCAACATCACCAGGCAGGGACCGATGAAACTCCGCTTTCTTCCCGCAATTCTCGTCGTAGTGTGCTTGGCCAGCGCCGCGGCTGAGCGTCCGGGTGATTTCCGCATCATTGGGCCGGGTGGGGGCGGCGCGATGTTCAATCCCATCGTCAGCCCGCTCGACACCAATACCGTCCTGATCTCGTGCGACATGACCGGCTCCTACATCACGCACGATGCCGGACAGACCTGGCGCATGTTCAGTCTGCGCGGGGTGGTGGACTTCTTCGTGTTCGACCCGAAGGATTCGAAGACGATGTATGCGCATGCGACCGCGCTGTGGCGCAGCACCGATGCTGGCGAGCACTGGGAGCTGGTGTATCCGGCGCCATCTTCCGTCAAGGGCGTGAAGATGAATTCTGATCATTCGGACGAGATCATCCTGGCTGACCCGAATCCCTTGGGGACCATTTCCGCAATGGCGATTGATCCAGCGGATTCCAAAGTCTTCTACGTGACGGCCGGCGAAAAAGATAAAATCGCGCTCTTCGTGTCGACCGATGCGGGAAAGACCTGGACGAAGAAAGTCGATGTCCCCGGGCGTCCGCGTCGTATCTGGGTCGATCCGCAATCCGCGGAAGGTTCGCGCACCTTATATATGGCGAGTGCGCATGATGTTTTCGTCGCGAGCCCGTCGGGAGTGAAGTCGCTGCCCTTGCCCGCGACTGCCAATGAAACGTCCCTGGGCTTCGGTTCGGCTGCGCAGCCAACTGTATACACGACTTCTGAGAAAGGTGCGTTCGTTTCCACCGACGGTGGCGCAAACTGGAAAGAAACAAAATTGCCCGGCCAGGGAGCGAAGCTGCGAGCGATCGCCACCAGCCTGCATCACCCCGACGTCGCTTACGTTTCTTACGACCATCTTTCGCTCGATGGCAAGAACTGGATCGGCGTCGCGAAGACGACCAACTCCGGCGTCGAGTGGAAACTCGTTTGGAAGGAAGCGGACACAGCAGGCAAGAATATCCACGATGCCTGGATCACCGAGCGCTTCGGGCCGGGATGGGGCGAGAACCCGCTGGCAATGACAGTTGCGGATCAGGACCCCAACGTCGCGTATGGAACGGACCTCGGCCGCGCCATGCGTACCAGCGACGGCGGGGCTACATGGGGTGCCCAGTACTCCCGCCGAGTGAAAGACGCCGATTGGACGACCACCGGCCTCGACGTCACGAACAGCTACGGCATCCACTTCGACCCGTTCGACAACAAGCGCGTCTTCATTACCTACACGGACATCGGGCTTTTTCGCAGTGAGGACGGCGGCGTTTCCTGGACGAGTTCCATCACCGGAGTTCCGCGCGAGTGGCAGAACACGACTTATTGGATTGTCTTCGATCCAAAAGTCAAAGGCCGCATGTGGAGCGTGAATAGTTACACACACGATTTGCCGCGCCCGAAAATGTGGCGCCACAATTCGGTGCTGACCTACAAGGGCGGCGCCTGTCGCAGTGAAGATGGCGGGAAGACCTGGAAGCAATCGAACAAGGGCATGGATGAGACTGGAGCCACCCACATCCTGCTCGATCCGGACAGCCCGGTCGATGCGCGCGTGCTCTATGTGGCTGGCTTCGGTCGCGGGGTTTACAAAAGCTCCGATGGGGGCGCGACCTGGAGTCTTAAGAATGCAGGCATCACGCAAAAAGAAGCCGTTTGCGTGGAGGTTGGCGCGCGCTTCCGACGGTACGCTATACGCGGTGATCGCGCGGCGCTCGGAAGATGGCAGCATCGGCACACCTGGTGACGGTGCTCTCTACAAATCGACCGACGGCGCCGAGCATTGGCAACCCGTGAAGCTTCCCGAAGGCACCAACGGGCCGAACGGGCTCGCGACTGATCCGCGCGATCCAAAGCGTCTGTATCTGGCCGCATGGGCCAAGGCAACGGGTCAACACGGCGACGGGGGCGGGATATTTCTTTCGGAGGATGCCGGAAAGACCTGGAAACAGGTACTCGAAAAAGATCGTCACATTTATGACATTACGGTCGATGCTTCCAATCCGGATGTCGTGTACGCGGCCGGATTTGAGTCTTCGGCATGGAGGTCCGCGGATCGCGGCGTGACCTGGACGCGCATTCCGGGCTTTAACTTCAAGTGGGGTCAGCGCGTGATTCCCGATCCTCTCGATCACAATAAGATCTACATCACCACGTTCGGCGGCAGCGTGTGGCATGGTTCGATCAACGGCGAAAATCAGCCCGTCGACATTGCCACGCCCGCCCTCGAACCCGGACAATAGGCGTCTGATAAATCAAGGAGGCCCCAATTGATCAATCGCCGTCAGTGGCTCTATGGCGTGGGCGCAATGGCCGGCGCCGGAATGCAGGTGGGCGCGCTCGCGGCAGAGACTCCGGAAAGCCAACCTGCTCCGAAACCGCTCGACCTCTCGCAGTACGAACCCAAGAGCATGCTCCAGGTGCACGAATCGCATGTCGAGCGCGCGAAATTCCCGGTCATTGACTTTCACACGCACATTTCAGTCGCGGCCAAATCGGAGAAAGGCGTTGCTCTTTCTCCCGAGCGGGAATATCTGGGCACGCCGCAAGAGTGCCTGGCGGTGATGGATCGCAAGAACATAAAGATGATGGTCAATCTCACCGGCGGCTACGAGAAAGGACTCGCCGAAGCGGTCGCGAAATACGACCGGGCGTATCCTGGCCGCTTCATCACTTTTACTGAACCATCGTACTCGCACTTCAAGGAAGCGAATTATCCGCAACTACAGGCGCAGGCGATTGAGCAGGCGCACCGGGATGGAGCACGCGGGTTGAAGATTCTGAAGACGCTTGGCCTTTACCTGCGGGAGAACATCACGTCAGGGCCGCTGGTGAAGATCGACGATCCCCGCTTCGATCCCATGTGGGATGCATGCGGGCAGCTCAACATGCCGGTCGCGATTCATATCTCCGATCCCGCGGCTTTCTTCACCCCCACCGATCGATTCAACGAACGTTACGAGGAGCTCAACAATCATCCGGACTGGTCTTTTTACGGCGCGGATTTCCCGAGCAACGCCGAGTTGATCGAGGCGCGCAATCGGATGATGGCGAAGCATCCCAAAACGCAATTCGTCACGCTGCACTTCGGCAACTTCTCCGAGAATCTGCAGAACGTGTCGGAGAACCTGGACAAGTATCCCAATATGCACGTCGATATGGCAGCGCGCATCGGCGAGTTAGGCCGCCAGCCTTTCACTTCGAAGAAGTTCTTCGACAAATATCAAGACCGCATCCTGTTCGCCACCGATGCCACTCCGCATGGCGACGCGTTCCCGCAGCAGGTTTTCAACGACAAGCTTTACGAAATCTACTATCGTTTCCTCGAAACCGAGGACGAGTACTTTGACTATGCACCCGCGAAAATTCCGCCCCAAGGACGCTGGCGAATTTACGGCATCCATCTGCCCGACCCGATTTTGCGCAAGGTCTACAACGAGAATGCTGCAAGACTGCTGCGAATCTAGCATGCGGATCGTCGAACGCATCTTTCTGGCGGGATTGTTGTTCTGCGCGTGCCTGAGTCAGGCCCAGGTGCGCGCGTGGCAAGGCACGCTCACGCTGCCTACCTACGAAGAGGGTCTGCCCGATCCCAATCCTCCGTTTGATCAGTTCACGACCAATCGCTTCAACTATCCCTACACGTTCCGCAACAATCTCACCAGCAATCGTGTCGACCATGCCTGGCGAGCGATTTACCTCGAAAACGAATATCTGAAATGCTCCGTGCTGCCTGACATCGGCGGGCACCTCTACACCTGTATCGACAAGATTTCCGGGAAATCGATGTTTTATGCGAACCCGTCGATCAAGAAGGCGGCAATCGCTTATCGCGGCGCGTGGGCGGCCTTCGGTGTCGAATTCAATTTCCCCGTTTCGCATAACTGGATGACGATGTCTCCAGTCAGCTTCGCTTTTGCGCAGCACCCGGACGGCAGCGCCTCTGCCACCGTCGGCAACGTAGATCGCGTGTACGGCATGGAGTGGACGGTCGAACTGATCCTGCGTCCCAAGTCCACCGTGCTCGAGGAGCGGGTCACGCTGAGCAATCGCAGCGACGTGCGGCATCGGTTCTACTGGTGGAATAACGCAGGAGTCGAAGCCTGGGACGATTCCCGCATCGTCTATCCCATGAGGTTCGCGGCCACGCATGGATTCACCGAGATTCATCCCTGGCCTGTCGATGAGGATGGGGTCGACTACAGCTTGCTCAAAAACCACACCAAGGGACCGGTTTCCATGTTCGTTCATGGCAGCCGGGAGAATTTCATGGGCGTGTGGAATCCGCACACGAACACGGGGACGGTACATTTCGCGGAATACGAAGACCTGCCCGCAAAGAAAATCTGGTCCTGGGGTGTGGACGCTGACGGGCTCGACTGGCGCAAAGCTCTTTCTGACAACGAAAGCGGATACCTCGAAGTGCAGGCTGGGTTGTTTCGCAACCAGGAAACCTACGCCTTTCTCGAGCCACGCCAGATCCTTCATTTTTCTGAGTACTGGATGCCGGTACGCGAGATCGGCGGAATTGCGCGGGCGAATCTGGCCGGGGTCGCGAACTTGCTCCGCAAGCAGAACAGCCTGTTCGTTGGATTCAACGCGGACCAGCCGATTCCTCAAGCCTCTATTTCCATCTCGAAAGGGAAAGAGCAGGTTGCCCACGAGCAGGTCGACTTGACGCCGGAGCATGCCTGGACTCGCGAGATTCCGAACGCCGACGCGCAATCGAAATACACAATCGAAATCCAGGATGCCAAGGGCGCAACGCTGCTGCGCCAGACCGAGGGCGAATACGACTGGACGCCCGCTTCGGAAATCAAGGTCGGTCCGCAGCCGGGCTATCGAATTCCGGATCCCGACAAGCGGAGCTTCGATGACTGGATCCAGTTCGGCAAAGAAGAAGAGCTGAACGGAAGGCTGCTCAGCGCGGTGGATGTTTACCGTCAGACCTTGGCCAAGTTTCCTGATAGCTTCGTCGCGGGCAAGGCGGCGGGGCGTCTCGCGGCAGGACTGCTGCGCTTCGAGGAGGCGAAGAATCTCCTGGAGCCTTTGCATCTCCGCGATACGACCGATACGGAGATTTCCTACTACCTCGGCATTGCGTATGACGGCCTCGGAGATGCCGTTCATGCGCGCACGGCATACGAGCAGGCGGAACGGCTGCCATCGTTTCTTCCAGCGGCGGCCCTCCGACTCGGCGAGTTACTTGCGCGAACGGGCGATCTGGGCGACGCCGAGCGGCATCTCTCAGAGGCAGCCCGGGTAACTCCAAAAGACCTTCGGACATTGGAAGAGCTTGTGGCCGTCAAGAGTGCTGTAGGAAAAACCGAAGATGCTCACAAGCAGGCGCAAGATGGGATAGCGCAGTTCCCGCTCAGCTACCTTCTTCGCGATGAACTCGGCACACCCGAACTCGCTCAGCTTGCCAACGATCCGAATCGCGTGCTGAACCTTGCTTCTCAGTACATGCGGCTGGGAATGTATCAAAAGGGGCTCACCGTGCTCAGCCGGGATTATCCCTCGCCTGTCTCTGACGAGAGCGAGCCGGGTTCCCCTTCGCCGCAAAAACATCCGATGATTGCTTACTTTCGAGGCTACTGCCGGGAGAAACTCGGCCAGTCCGCTGAGGCCGACTACAACGCCGCAGCCAAGCTTTCAGCCGCGTACACTTTCCCCAGCACGGCGGAGGAGTTTACCGTCTTACGCTCGGTGCTGAAGGCACGGCCTGAAGATGCGACCGCGCACTATTTGCTCGGAACGTTTTATTTTTCGCGAGGCGAGACCGACCCTGCTCTCCACGAGTGGTCGGAAGCGCATAGGTATGGACCCGACCTTCCTGTTCTGAGCGCCAGCAACGGATTGGCTCTGCTCCATATTAAGAACGAGCCTGAGCAGGCGCTGGCTTCTTTCCGCGACGGGTTGCGCAGTGATCCCTCAAACATTGCGAACTACCTTGGCATCGATCAAGCCCTAAGCCTGCTCAAGCGGCCAGCCCGCGAGCGGGTGGAAGCTCTTGAGAAATATCCTCATCTCGATACCGCGCCGCCAACCCTGATATTCGAGTTGATTCTGAACCTCACCGAGGCTGGAAACTTTGACCGTGCGAACGCTCTCTTCCACAATCGGTTCTTTCCCCGAGAAGAAGGCGGGACGAACGTGCGCCAGGTGTGGATTGAAGTGCAATTACAGCAGGCACTGGCCGCGAAGGCAGGACACTGCGACCAGGCTTTGACGCTGGCGCAGCATTTGGGAACGGAAGTACCCGGGCTTGCCTTCACGCGCGACGGCCTTGAGGCCATCCTGCAATCGGCACGCACCAATTACTTGCTGGGTACAATTTATGAAGCTTGCGGAAAGCCCGATGAGGCGAAGGCCAGGTTTCAAGCTGCTGCCTCAGCCAGCGCACCCGATCAGATTCGGTGGGCGTGGCTTGCCGCTAAGCAATTACCGGGGTTTGATCAGGCGCAATGGCAAGGTCGCCTGCAGACTGCTTTCGAGCAGGCAGCAAGCCGCAGCGGGACTAGTGCATTTCCAAGTTGGTGGATGTACACCGCAGGTTCGCTGGCGCGGGAACTGGGTAACCACGACGAGGCCAGCACACGGTTCCGAAATGCATTGCTGCTGCCTGACCGCATGCTGGCCTATCACTTTACCCGCCTGGCCACGGCAGAATCTACGCCGTGATCACTTCGATCTTCGATTTTCGGAGGGCCTCGATAAATTCGGCGGGGGCCCGGGTGTCGGTGATGAGTCGGTGAACGCCGGACAGAGGACCGATGCGCGAGACGCTGCGACGCCCCAGCTTGCTGAAGTCGGCTACGACATTAATCTCTTTCGAATTGCGCACCATCAGGCTGTTCAACTGGGCCTCAAGCACGTCTGGAGTGGACGGCCCGATCTCGAGATCGAATCCGTCAACGGCGAGAAAAAGGCGGTCCGCGTGAAAGTCCTTGAGCATCGCCTCCGCTTGCGGTCCGACGAACGAGCACGATACCGGCCGCAGCAGACCGCCCACCATGATCACGGAGATGTCCGTGGCATCCATCAATTCGTAAGCGACGTTCAAGGCGTGCGTGATGACGGTGACCGACTGCAGTCGCCGGGCCTTCAAGTGGCGGGCAATCTCGGCCGTGGTCGTGCCGGAATCGAGGATGATGGTTTCGTTGTTCTGGATGAGTTCGGCCGCGGCTCGTCCGATTCGAGTCTTTTCCGCATGGTGAAGCGTTTTCTTCAGGCGCAGCGGATAGTCCTGACTGGCTTCCACCTGCCGCACCGCGCCGCCATGCGAACGGACCACCATTCCCTGCGACGACAGGGAATCCAGATCGGCACGAGCGGTTACGGCCGAGATCGAAAATCGCTCCACCAGATCACGGACCGTGACCTGGCTTCGTTGTTCAATGAGGTCCAGAATCTTTCTGCGCCGTTGTTCCGACAGCAAACGAGAGTCCTTGGGTCCCCGCATGGAATTGGTCCTCGCGTTTCGACGAAGTGGTGAAGGTTCCACGAAAAGACGAACAGACTATTTATACACTTGCGAATGCTCTCCAGAAGAAAGAAAATAGCAGGCAAACGAAAGCCAAGAAGAAAAGCGGGAAAACTCAACAATGCCAAGATTTAGCAGGCCTGGCGTGAGGTTTGACTAGCATGACAACCCGCAGTCGTGGATTGCGTTTTCCTTCCTTTAATTTCCCTGTTCTTCGCCTGTGCTTAACCGCCGCCGGTACAGCCGATTGGCAGATCTTCGAGGGTAGTTGGCAATTGGTCGCTGCATGAGACGAAGAGACTTCATCGCGGCGTTGGCGGTTTCTGCGCTAGCAACGGCTTGGCCAGCCGCAAGTCAAACGTCTCTCCGCCGGCCGAGGCTCCTGATTGCCGAAACGGATCCCTTCACGGGGCTGCCGCTGTTGAAGTCGCGCTTCGCGGCGGGCGGGCGGCCTTCGGAAGACATGGAAGGCTGGGCCTTATCTTGGTTGATTACCGGGAAGGACGAATTTGCGGAGCGTGCGGTCGCCGAGATGCGTTCCAAGCACCTTGCTTCGGGAGGAAAACCGTCGCGTTCGTGGGTGGACTACGCTCGCTGGTCCCTGGCCTTTGATTGGCTCTTTAGTTATCGCGGATTCGACGCTGCTTTGAAAGATCGAGTGGCGGGGGAATTGAGCTCAGGTGTTACTGCCATGCTGGCCACTCCCGACTTCGCCGATCCCGGGCAGATGTCGTATCACAACTACGCCCTGCGCTATCTTGCCTTGGCCGCATTTCCCGCAGCGGCGGTGGAGGGATACCCATCCTGCGAGGAGCGCTGCCGCCAGTGGCGCGACAAAATCTCCGCATGCCTCGCTAACATTCTTGACATCACGCAGGTTGTCAGTCCCGAAGGCAGCTACCACGAATCGATGGATTACATGCGCATCACCTGGGCTTCATTGGTGATGCTCGCGGAATTGCAGCGCACGACTACCGGCGTCGATCCCGCGCAGCACTTTTCTGTTTTTCGGAATGTGGGCGACACCTATCTCTACAAGTTGCTGCCCGACGGAACGCCCTCGCGCGAAGGGGACAATGAATATCCGGTTCTCGATACGCGCGACACCGCCGTGCTCGGCTACGCGGTTCACAGATTTAAGGATCCTTACTCCGCATGGCTCTTACGCCAGAGCGGCTTTTTCGGCAAAGAATGGATCGTGCCCGTGCTGCAGTTCTTATGGGACGATCCTGAAGTCTCGCCTCGGAATCCCGCGCTCGCCAGCGAAACTGAACTGCCGCGCCAGAGATTTTTTCCAGGTGTTGGCCATCTCGTTATGCGGGATGGGTGGACTCCCGAATCCACCTGGGTTGAGTTCGACTGTGGGCCCTACTTCGCCAAGCATCAGCACCTCGATCAGAATCAGTTCACGATCTACCATCGCGGCCATTTGGCGATCGATAGCGGAGCCGATTACACCGACACCGAAAGCCCGCATTACCTGAACTATTACCGGCGCACGGTTGCGCACAATTCTGTGCTGGTCTACGATCCCGCGGAAAAATTCTTCTGGTCCGACAATCTTTGGCCTGCGGCCAACGACGGCGGCCAGCGCATGGATTCTGCGCGCTACTGGAACACCATCCGCAGCCGCGAGGACTGGAATCGCACCCGTGACTTGTGGGATCTGGGATCAATGCGAGTGGTCGATTACGTTCCCGGCCAGTATCACTATGCGCTCGGCGATGCCACCCACGCCTACGCACGGAACAAGCTTCGTTCCTTTACGCGCGAGCTTCTTTACATCCCCGGGAAGAATCTTCTTTTCGTCTTCGATCGCGTCGTCAGCACCAATCCAGCATTCCGCAAAGCGTGGCTGCTGCACGGAGTGAATCAACCTGCCGTCGATCACGACAACGGCGGCGGCGGAGTCGGCACGCAGGAATTTCGCCAGGCTAAAACCTTTCGCTTCGCAGAGGGCTCGGGAGAATTGCTGGTGCACTCCCTGCTGCCCAAGGAGCGAGTGATCACGCGGCGCGGAGGCGGCGGGAATGAGTTTTATGCACCGGGCGATGACCACGGCGGTGCATGGGGCTCGGGAGAAAACTGGCCGCTTGAACCTCCCGAAGGCGCTCCTCTTCCAGAAGATCCGAAACTTCACCGCATGTGGAAGCTGTTTTGGGGAGAAGACTTCAACCGAATACAGCCGTCCAATCGAAAGAACGTGGTTCCGGGATCGTGGAGAGTTGAAGTCTCGCCCGCATCTCCAAGCGAAGAGGATTTGTTTTTGCATGTGTTCGAGATTGGCGATTCGGGCAAGACCGGGAACAGTCATGTGGAACTTCTCGATGGTGCCGGAATGCAGGGCGCTGCGTTCGAGCACGGCCCATTGGTACTTTTTAGCGCAACCGGCGGCGCCATCGCCAGTGCTGAAGTATCATTGCCCGACCTGACCTGCGAATCCCTCATCCTCACCGGTCTTCAGCCAGACGTGGTATATGAACTCAACCTTGGCGGCCTGAATGCGACCTCTGTGCCGGGAGTTGTTCTGCCCGGCGTGTCCGCCGGCACAGAGAGATTGCGTGCGAACGCGAAGGGTATCCTGCGGGTGTCGCGTCCCGACTTGAAGAATCTGCGTCTGCGGATCGCCCGCCTATGACGTCCCCGGCAAGCGAAGTGCAGAATCCCAACGTCCATTCCACTCGCCGTCCGGTCTCCAACCTGCGCTGGTGGATCGGCGGAATTCTCCTGGCCTCCACCATCGTCAACTACATCGACCGCCAGACACTTTCACTGCTGGCTCCTTTCCTCAAGATCGAGTACCACTGGACCAATACCGACTACGCCAACATCGTGATTGGATTTCGCGTCGCATACACGCTGGGGCAGACGATCTTCGGCCGTTTCATGGACCGCGTCGGAACCCGCCGCGGCCTGTCTCTGACGGTCATGTTCTATTCAATCGTCTCGATGGCCACGTCTCTTGCTCGCGGCTTCTACAGTTTTGCGGCGTTTCGTTTCCTGCTGGGAGCGGGCGAATCCGGGAATTGGCCCGGCGCTACCAAAGCAGTCAGCGAATGGTTTCCAAAGCGCGAACGCGGACTCGCAACGGCCTTGTTCGATAGCGGTTCCTCGGTGGGGGGAGCGGTCGCGGCATGGCTGATCCTGTGGATTTATTCCCGCTGGGGCTGGAGGCCCGCATTTGCGATTCCCGGCGCTCTTGGCTTCCTATGGCTCCTGGTCTGGCGACGCTGGTATCACCCGCCCGAATCGCATCCGCGCATCAGCGACGCGGAACGCCAAATGATTCTTGCGGACAAGCAGGACGGCTCTCCCGAGCCTTCGAGCAGGAATCCGCTAGGCTGGCAAACATTGCTGACTCTGCCGCAAACCTGGGCGGCCATTGTCTCGAAGGCGCTCACCGACCCGGTCTGGTTTTTCGTCACCGACTGGTTTCCCATTTACCTGGTCGCAAAGGGAATCGAATTGCGGACTGGACTGATCGCCATCTGGATCCCATTCCTCGCTGCGGACTGCGGAAATTTCTTTGGAGGCTGGGTCTCCGGCTACCTCATCAAGCGAGGATGGTCATTAGGAAACGCGCGGAAAGCCGTCGTTGTATTCGGCGGGATTGGAGTGCTTATGCTCATCCCGGCTATTTTCACCAACAGCATTTCGATCATAGCCCTGTTCTTTGGGATCGCGACGTTCTCCTACGCTGCGTTCTCTACCATGGCCAACGTTCTGCCGTCGGACCTCTTTCATAGCGAGTCGGTCGCCTCCGTGGCCGGCATGAGCGGGACGGCGGCGGGCTTGGGCACGATCGTCGCTTTCAAACTCATCGGATATTTTTCCGATGCGCGCCAGGCTTTGGGGACACACTCCTTCGATCCCATCATCGTGGTCGCAGGACTGGTTCCTTTTGTTGCGATGATTTTGACGCTGTTACTGATCCGCAATTCGGAAGCTACCGAACGCGGCCTGGTACGGCCGGTCTGAAGAATCGAAAACCGTGCCTTCGCGCTGGACGGGCAGTGGTGTCAAGGTATGCTGAGCATTCGCTTTTACAGATTAACTGTCGGGCCCAGACATCGGTAGAAAACGGAAAACAACGTGAGCGATCCGCATCGAAGTGTGGAAGGTCTCGATAGCACCATTGCGTCACCGCCTGTCGACGCAACGGTTCGGTCTGAGGGGCTGAAAGTTGCCGCCACTTCGTTTGTTGTTTTATTTTCTATCGTCGGCCTTGCGCTCTGGGGATTGCCGTTTTACTACGACTTCATGGTGCAGCAGTTCGGTTGGAGCCGTGGTCGGGTTACGTCAGGCGACGCCTTCACAAAAGTAGTCGTTGCCGTTCTCTTCGGATTTATCGCGGGGTGGATCGTCGACCGCTTCGGCCCTCGCCGCATCATGATGGCGGGCATTCTGATGGCTGGGATTGCGCTCATCGGTCTGGGCAGCATCTCCACCCTCGGGCTTTTCTACTTCTTCTTCCTCTTTAACGCGCTCGGTTACGTATGCGGCGGCCCGTTGCCCGTGCAGGTCTTGCTCTCGCGCTGGTTCGACAAGTCGCGTGGCAAGGCGATGGGGTTCGCCTACCTTGGCATTGGTTTCGGAGGAGCGCTAGTGCCGCTGATTTCGCACACGCTGGTCGAGCATTTCGGTTGGCAGGCCGCGCTCCGGATTCTTGGAATTCTGATCATCGTGCTGTCTTTCCCGCTTGCCTTCTTCGTAAAGGAATCGCCCGATCCTACGCGAACGCAGATCCGTGTCACACCACCCGATGCTCGCTGGGCGTTCAAGACGGCCCACTTCTACCTGCTCACGATTGGGAGCATGTGCTCCATCGCTGCAGTCGCCGGCACGCAGAAGAATTTAAAACTATTTCTCAGCCTGGACCGCCACTATCCGCAGTCTGCCGCCGCGCAGATTCTCTCGCTGGTACTCGCTTTCAGCATTGTCGGGCGCCTGCTGATGGGATGGCTCGCGGATCGTTATCCGAAGCGAAACGTCATGCTGTTGATTTACCTCCTGGTGGCTGCTTCGATTCCGCTTCTCTTCTTCGGGACGACGAAGCTCGCGGTCTACACGTTTGCCGTGGTCTTCGGAATCGGCTTGGGCGGCGATTACATGATCATCCCTCTGATGACCGCCGACATCTTTGGCCTGCCGATTCTCGGCCGGCTTATGGGCGTAATTCTCACTGCGGGCGGAGTCGCCGACGCCGTCTCGCCATGGCTGATCAGCCGTCTCCGCGACTCGACCGGGAGTTACTCGTCCGCCTGCTTCGTTTTGGTGGGTTTCGCGCTGTTGGGCGCGCTGGCCGTGCTTCCCCTGCCGCGGCACCGGAAGGCCGCATGAGTGCTGTTCCAATTCTGCGTCTGGGCAGCGTGAAGACCGTCACGCGCTTCAGAGATCACCTGTGCTCGCTGAACCTCGCCATCCCCTGCGACGACGAATTGCTATCGGGTCCCGACTCGCCGTTGCTTAAGACTCTTACGCGCGGCCAGATTGAAATCGGAAACCGGATCGCCGTGCAACCCATGGAGGGTTGGGACGGGACGCCCGATGGCAGCCCGACCGAAGCCACGTTTCGCCGTTGGCAGCGCTTTGGCCGCAGTGGCGCGAAGCTCATCTGGGGTGGAGAGGCGGTCGCCGTCTGTCACGAAGGGCGCGCGAATCCAAACCAACTCCTGGCTGCTGCACATACAAGCGCGGCTCTTGCCCGCATGCGCGCTGTCCTGGTCGCAGAACACCGGAAGGCTACCGGATCAGATGAAGGCCTGCTCATCGGTTTGCAGCTTACCCATTCCGGTCGTTTCTGTCGTCCGAATGCTCACGATCGCAGTGAGCCGCGCATCTTGTATCGTCACCCGCTACTCGATCGCCGCATGCATCTTCCGCCGGACTATCCGGTCCTCACCGACGGCGAAATCGGTGCCATCATCGAAGATTTTCATCGGGCGGCTGCGTTCGCGTGCAAACTGGGCTTCGACTTCGTCGACATCAAGCATTGTCATGGCTATCTCGGGCATGAATTTCTTAGCGCCCACACGCGCGTGGGAAATTACGGAGGGAGCTTTGAGAACCGCACCCGCTTTCTGCGTGAAGTCGTGCAAGGTATTCGTTCGGTTGCGCCGGGACTCGGCATTGCGGTTCGCTTATCAGCCGTCGACACCGTGCCATTCATCCCCGACCCGGGTCGATCGTCAAACGGAAAACCCGGTCCGGGCATTCCTGTTACCGGGGAAGAACTGATTCCGTATCGCTGGGGCTTCGGACTGAACCCGCTGGCTCCGCAGGAAGAGGATCTGGACGAGCCCATTCAGTTCTTGTCGCTACTGGAAGAATTGGACATCCGCCTGGTGAACTTGACCGCGGGCAGCCCCTACTACAACCCTCACGTGCAGCGCCCTGCGCTTTATCCTCCATCCGACGGCTACCAGCCTCCGGAGGATCCCCTGATCGGCGTCGCGCGGCAAATGGAGATGACGCGGAAACTCAAGCAACGGTTTCCAAACCTGATTATCGTCGGCTCAGCCTACAGCTATTTGCAGGATTTTCTTCCGCACGTGGCGCAAGCAGCGATCCGCGAGGGATGGGTTGACATGGTCGGCCTCGGAAGAATGGTGCTGACCTATCCCGAGTTACTCTGGGATGCATCGTCGGGCCGGCCCGTTCAGCATAAGCGAATTTGCCGTACGTTCAGCGACTGCACCACCGCGCCGCGCAACGGATTGCCGTCGGGCTGCTACCCGCTCGACGCCTACTACAAAGACTCCGAAGCCGCCCAACGCCTTTCGGTGTTGAAGAAACGCTGATCGTACGAATTAGAGAGTTTCCATGAGAGTGAAGCGAACGAAAGCGGAAATTGCAACAGCATGAACACTCAATTCAGCATCGCGTCGATGGCGGCGAGGTGCCAGCCCGGCCGCAAGGTGAACGGGATCGCGGCAGCGTTGCTTCCGTTTGCACCTGATGGTCGCGTCGCCGTTGAATCCTTCCAGCAGCATCTCGCCGCCACCCACCGCGCTGGCCTGATGAACGCGGTCAACATGGACACCGGTTATGTGAATTACTTGTCCGAAGCCGAGAAGCAGGATGTGCTGCGCTGGACTCGCGAGGCTCTCGGCAAGGATGTTCCATTTGTCGCCGGAGCTTACATCGAAGGTCTGGAGGGCGAGATCGTCGCACTCTACCGTCGCCAGATCGATTCCATCATTAGCTTTGGCGGAACCCCAATCCTGTTTCAGACGGCGAGGTTGAAAGGCAAACCCGGCGTGGATCTAGCCGCGGCCTATCAGGCCGTGTGTCGCGGTTACAAGGAAGTAGTTGCCTTCGAACTGGGCTCGATGTTCGCCCCCAGTGGCGAGATTCTCGCAACCGATACTGTACGGCGCCTGATGGACATTCCCGAGATCACCGGAATGAAACACTCCTCGCTCGACCGGATGATTGAGTTTGAGCGGCTCACCCTGCGCGACCAGTACCGGCCGGACTTTCGCATCTATACCGGAAACGATCTGGGAATCGACATGATCGAATACGGCTCCGACTACCTGCTCGGACTGGCGACATTTGCGCCTGAGAAATTCGCCGAGCGTGACCGTCTCTGGGAAGCTCAAGACCCTGCCTACTATGCGATCGCGGACGCGTTGCAATACCTGGGAAACGTTGCTTTTCGCGATCCCGTCCCCGCCTACAAGCACTCGGCCTCGGTCTTCCTGCGTCTGACGGATCGAATCCCGAGTGACCGTACCCATCCTCGAAACCCGCAACGTCCGGCATGGGAAGCTGAAATGCTGAAGGATTGCGTTCGCCGCTTGCGCTAAGAGGCGCTAGCTTGCGGCTCGCAGAGGAATCGTCGCCATGCCCGCCTGCACAGGCAGAACCACGAAGATCCGGGTGCCGGATTCATCGGACTCAATACTCATTTCGCCGTGGAACTGCCGCACGCGTTCGCGCATTCCCTGAATGCCGACTCCCGCACCATGCGTTTGAATTTCCGCCAGTTTCTCGGGTGGAATTCCACGACCCTGATCCTGCACTTCGAGCGATATGCTGGCCCCCTCCCGGGCCAGGTTAATCGTCGCGCTTTTGCTTCCCGAGTGCCTGTGGACATTGGTCAAACATTCCTGCACCAGGCGGAACAGAATCAACTCTACTTCGGCGGGAAGGCGGCCCAGATTTTCAGAAATGGTCAGTCGAATATCAATCTGGCTTCGCTCCGTCACGCCCTGCACGTACCAGTTGAGCGCAGCCGATAGTCCTATCTCGTCAAGCAGTGGAGGGTGTAGAAGGTACGACATGGTGCGCAATTCCTGCGTGAGTTGCTGCACCAATCGTAGAATTTCCTGGGCCGCCGGTTTGAGTTCCTGCTGTACTTGCTGGGCCAGTTGTCCCATGTTCATTCCCAGCACGGCCAACACCTGCCCCGCGCTATCGTGCAACTCGCGCGCGATGTGGCGCCGCTCTTCGTCCTGTACCTGCATCATGCGGCGGGAAAGGTCGCGCAGGCTCTCCGCGCCCTGCAGCACTTGCGCGTTGCGTTGTTCCAGTTCCCGGGTCCGCGCACGCACTTCCGCTTCGAGTGTCTCTGACAGGTTGCGGAACCTTTCCTCGCTCCGGCGCAGCGCCTCATTGGACTGGTTGCGCGAGATCGCAAACGCAATCTGGCGGGCGATCGTCAAGCTCAAGTCGATTTCCTCGTTGCTGAAACAATGTGTTTCATCGAAATACGACATGAACTTGCCAATCAGTTCTCCGGCGGATACGAGGGGAATGAAAGCGAGGGAAGCGATGCCTTCCTTTTTGATCACGGCCCGCAACGGCTCTGGCAAGTCGGCGCGATTGACGTCATCCATGCAAATCACCTGTGGATTTCGCGTACCCGCCTTCCACGGCGAATGCCCATCGGTGGCTTTCCGGTATTCTTCCGAAAGCTGTCGCCAACTCACAAAACGCATTACGCCGTTATCGTCAAACAACAGGATGGACGCGCGCTGGCAGTGCAGCGCGCCCAATATGGCGTCCAGTCCGGCGGCGAATATGTCCTGCATCGATTCTGCGCGGTGCAGCTGATCTGCAAGATGAAACAGCGCCCGTTGCTGACGGGCGCGGTCGGAGAGAGCCTTCTCGTTTTCTCGTCGCACGGTGATGTCCCGCGCCACCTTCGAGGCGCCCACGATGCGGCCAGACCCGTCTTTCACCGGAGAAATCGTCACCGAGACATTCAGCAGCGATCCATCCTTGCGAGCGCGAATCGTTTCGAAATGATCCACGCGTTCGCCTCGTTTAATTTGCCGGATGATCTCCGCTTCCTCACCCCAGCGATCGTGCGGAATGATGAGGGTGATGGGAGACCCGATGGCTTCCTCTGCCGGATAGCCGAAGATCCTCTCCGCGCTTTTGTTCCAACTGGTGATCACGCCGTCCAGACGCTTGCTGACGATTGCGTCGTCGGATGAGTCAACGATGGCAGCCAGCAGGTTCGGGGCCTGCATTCTCAGATAGTTGGGATCGCTCGCGATGAAGCGACTGGTGGGACTTTCTGCCAGGGGATTCGAGTCGCGACCGGGTACCAGGCCTTTTGACGTCGTTCTCTTTTGTGGAGATCTGGTGCTCTTTCGCTTATGTCCGCGCTTGGCCTTTCCAGAGTCCATTGGGAACCGGCGATGCTGTCATCGATACTACAGCACTTCTGCTTGCTGCCAAATATTGAAGTTGACAGCTTTTTACAGGCATTTCTGTATTAACTAGGAAGTTAACGAACGGGCAAGTCAGCGGGCATGGGCGCTATCTCCCCGCACGCTCTTTCTTACTTCTTCCATCAAGGAGCGGATTTCTTCCTCAAACGCCGTGAGCAGTTCTGCTGCGCAGTCGAGCTTCTTTTCTCGCCCCATTTTTTCAAGTTCCCGAGCATGGTCAGCAGCGGAAGACCCCAGATAACTCAGTTCTCCCTTAAGGCTATGTGCGGTGGTTTCCAGAGTTTCGGCATCGGCGGTCTCGACCGCTTTCCGAAGACGAGTGATCAGTTTAGGAGTTTCCTCGAGCAGGATGTCCGTGACTTCTCGCAGCAGGCTCTCATCGCCACCAATCTTTTCGAGGAATACGCGAGCATCCCAACCGGATACGGTGCGGGGAGGAGCAGGGGTCTCAGATGGGCCAGGGCTCTGGTGAACTTCGCCAGTGTACTGCCGGATCGCTGACTCCAGTTCTTCGCGCGCAATGGGCTTTGATATATAACCATCCATGCCTGCCGCCAGGCAAACCTCTCGATCTCCACGCATCGCTCGCGCCGTCATGGCGATGATGAGCTGATGGCGGCCTGAAAGCCTTTCACTGGCACGTATGTGCCTTGTCGCGGTCAGCCCGTCCATCTCAGGCATCTGTACATCCATAAATACCAGATCAAATTTGTTCTTCGCGATCTGTTCGAGAGCCTCCTTACCGTTTTTCGCCAACGTCGCAACGTGGCCCATCTTCTGGAGCATACGAAGTCCCACGGTCTGGTTCACCGGGTTGTCTTCTACGAGAAGGAGCTGGAGTCCATGTCTACCCTGGCTCGCTTTTTCATGGACCGCAGGAGGGGTTGCCGGCGTCCGCAGTGGGCGTCCGAGCGTGGTCAGGATGGCAGACAGCAATTCTGATTTCCGGATAGGTTTCACAAGGTAGCTTGCGATGCCGAGTTGGCGGCAGCGCGCCGCATCTCCGCTTTGATCGGTCGATGTCAGCATCATAATGACGGCGCCAGCCAGTTGAGGATCTTCCCGGATGCGCTTGGCCAGTTCAAAGCCATCCATGCCAGGCATCCGCCCGTCGATGATCGCCAGGCGAAATCCACTGCTGGCTGCATGTGCCTGGCGCATCAGGGCAAGGGCTGTTTCGCCGTTCTCGGCTGCCACGACTTCCATGCCCCAACTCGTAGCCATCTCGGTAAGGATTGTCCGATTCGTCGAATTGTCATCCACCACAATGACCGGAACATGCAGGAGTTCAGACTGGATGCACGGCAGACATCGCGGCAGGGCGCTCGGCGACTACCCCGAATGCGGCGGTGAAGCAGAACGTGCTCCCTTGCCCGACCGTGCTGTTGACCCAGATTCGTCCACCCATCATTCCCACCAGGCGAGCGCATATGGCCAGCCCCAGGCCGCTTAGTGCCGGGTTGTACTGGAGTCCACTTGCGCAAATGCTTCGAAGATCAGTGAATGCTTTTCCGGGGCAATTCCGATCCCGCTATCTGCGATGCTGAATTGCAGTTTCACCTCTTGCTCAGATCGAGACGCAACAATCGCGCTCACCAGCACTTCCCCGTGTTCCGTGAACTTAACGGCGTTGGCCATCAAGTTAATCAGAGTTTGCCGTAATCGCCCGGGATCTCCAACGACCGTCACGGGCACATCAGGCTCGATAGAGCATGCCAGTTCCAATCCTTTCTGATGTACGTGCAGTGCCAGTCCCCGCACCGTCTCGGAGATAAGGTCGTGCAGGTTGAACTCAATCGGATCCAGCTGCAGCTTTCCGGCCTCGATCTTCGAAAAGTCGAGGATGTCGTTAATCACGCTCAGCAGCGAGTCTCCGGACGATTTCAGGATCTGCAGGTCTTCGCGCTGTTCCGCGGTTAATGGGGTATCGAGCAAGAGGTCGGCTATGCCCAGAATCCCGTTGATGGGAGTGCGAATCTCGTGACTCATGTTGGCCAGGAACTCGCTCTTCGCGCGATTGGCGGCCTCAGCGAGTTCCGCGCCTTCACTAACTCCTGTTCGGCAAACTTCTGTTCCGTGATGTCCCGGAACGCCCAGATCCGGCCGTAATATTTGCCATCCTTGCCCACCACCGGCGAGGAATAGCGATCAAGTATCCGGCCATCCTTGAGTTGAATTTCGTCGCGACCGGTTTCTTCCCGATGCTCGTAGAGGTAATGCACCCTTCTCAGAAACGTTTTGGGATCCTTCACCAGTGAAACCACGTGGGCGAGCATCGAGCCGTCCTCTTTTTCATGCAGTAGCTCCGCGGGGATCGAAGCAGGTCGACCAATCTCTGATTTTGCAGCAGCTTTTGCCCGCGGTCGTTGACCACCAGCAAGCCGTCAATCGTGGAGTTCGCCTGTGCCTCAAGGAACGCGGCCTTGGATTGACGTTCTGTCTCCCAATGCTTGCGATCGGTAACGTCCTGAGCGATCCCGCATAGACCGGTGATCATACCTTTCGAGTCACGCTGTGGTTCACCCCGCGCGAGCATCCAACCGTTTCCCATCCCCGCAATCCTGGTCTGCAGTTCCAGTTCATAGGGCAGTCCAGTTCGCAACGCGTTAATCACACTGGCGTTGAGTCGACGCCAGCTATCGGGTGTTAAGACGCTCTCCAGCTGGGAATACTCCGGTGGGGGAAGCGATGGATCTGCTCCGAGCATGCGGTAAAGTTCCTCGGTCCAGGTGAGTTGTCCGGTCACTGGATCCATCGTCCAGCTGCCAAAGGCGGGCCACTCTTTGCGCCTCCTTCAGCCCGGCTTCGCTGCGCCGCAGCCCTTCCTCGGCTTTGCGGCGTTCGCTTACGACCGCCCCCAGAAACAGGGATGTCAGTCCATGGCGAGTATGGCCAGTTGCAGTCTGGGCAGTGATCCCCGATGCGCCTGGGTTATCCACGCGGCAAACGTTAATCCAAAAGTCACCGCCGGCGCGATCAACGTCGCTCCCGGAATGCCCCGCCGGACCGCTGCCCAAATGATTGGAAGAAACAAGAGATAGAGCGGCTGATAGGGAGTTGCCTGGGCCAGCCCAAAGACGACAGAAATGATCACCAGCACGGACGCAGCTTGCGCTGACATTTCTGCGAATTCAGACCAGGAGCATACTCGCCTGAAAGACGGTAGGGGTTCGGACCGAAACCAGCAGTTCAAGCGCGGCCCTACATACACCAGCAAAAACGGGGTGAAGGTGAGAATGGAGATCATGTCGCTGGTGGCCCAATCGATGGCAGTCTTGGCAATGTCCTGGTGCTGAACCAGCCCGTCTCCATGCAGAGTCAACATTCCAATCGTGGCCCCGAAAATCTCGGCGAACAGGAACGTCACCACGAATCGAATTACGTCGCGCAGACAGCCCAGCTTCGGGTCGATGCGCCAGCGGGAGCGCAGGAGAGCGGCTCCCACGATGTACCCGGCGTAAGAAATCGTAGCTCCCGGTAATCCGCACCAAGAGAACAGCGGGCGGTGATAGTTCAACACGGCCGCCGTAACTGAGGACAGAAACAGCAGAGGTACATAGCGCACGCCGCCATACAACAACAGGGCTACTGCCATTCCTACGGGCAGATAACAAGGAGGAGCGCCTTCCCAAGCCTGGGAAACCTGCGAGGATCCGTCCAGCAGAAGGAACAAGGTCAGGAAAATGGCTGCGAACAGCAGTTGCTTCGCGAACGAGGCTTCGTGCCACCGCGCCGGTTCTTCGGCGAGTTCCCTTGCATCGCGCTTGGCATCGTGTCGAGGAGCGCTTTCACGATAATCTGGCAACGCGGCCCGTCCGCAATCCTCAAGCAACGGGATAGCCGCGATCCGCCTAATGCGACCATCGGCAGCCTACCCGTTTGTCTTTATCTCCAGACGGGACGTAACCGGTAGCAGGACCAGCAATTACGCGATGCGAAGGGTGGGGTACAGTTTCGACCTTATTTGCCGATAGAAACATGGGACACAACTCCGATGTCGGGGGTGTCTGGCCATGTCTGATGGTGGGCAGAATTCGATGAAAACGGCTGAAGCGCTGGTAAGTCCTGAGCCTCTTTCCTCTTCCGACAATCACAACGTCCTGGTCGCGGAAGATGATCCCATGTTCCGCAAGATCCTGAAGAGTTGGCTCGAAACCTGGGGTTACCGCGTCACGCTTGCCGAAGATGGCGAAAAAGCGTGGCAGATTCTGCAACAGGAAACGCAGCCCGAAATGCTGATTTTTGACTGGGTAATGCCAGGAGTGGATGGGGCCGAAATTTGTCACAGAATCCGGGCCCGGCAGAAGGCCCCTTATCAATACGTTTTGCTGGTCACTGCCAATGATGACAACGCCGACGTGGTCGCCGGACTGGACGCCGGAGCCGACGATTATCTGAAAAAACCTTTTGATCGCCACGAACTGCGTGCCCGCCTGACCGTGGGGCGTCGCATTCTGGCTCTGCAAGATGGCCTGATCCGCGCGCGCGAGGAGCTGCGTTTTCAGGCGACCCATGATGTCCTGACAGGAGTCTGGAATCGGCGGGCGACACTCGATCTATTGCAGCGCGAGATCGAGCGCGCCAGCCGCTTGCAGGGGGCCACCGGCCTGTTGATGCTTGATCTGGATCACTTCAAGCACGTCAATGACACTTATGGCCATCTTGCAGGGGACGCTGTGCTGCGCGAAACCGCGCGCCGCATCATGCAGGTCATCCGCTCCTACGATTTCCTGGGCCGGTACGGCGGGGAAGAATTCCTCGTGGTGCTGCCTGGTTGCGACCGCACTCATGCCTTGCAAAGCGCCGAGCGAATCCGGTCGGCAGTAGCCGGCTGCGCCGGTCCCAGCCGACCAGGTGGAAGTTCCGGTAACCATCAGCATCGGAGTCACAGCTGTTACCGGCAACGCGAGCGAAAAAGAGGTGCTCGCGGTTGCCGACGAGGGCTCTATATCAGGCGAAGAGCTCTGGGCGCAATCGCGCCGCCGTTTTGTGAATTGAGGTTCGTCCTCGTTCGAGCAATCCAAAGCAGGTTAACGGCTACTAGACACCGGCGACTAGCGGAACTCCAACAGGCCGGGCAGGATTTGTCCTACGACAGCGGGGCAACCTGCTTTACCCAAGCTTCTGCAGAAAACAGAAGGGCGAACGCCAAAAGCTGACCTTGGACGTTCGCCCGAGCAGCGCCCTCCCCCGAGAGCTCTGCCCATCCGTTTCTAGCCCGATCGGCAAGAAAGAGAAATGGCTCACGAGTGGGCCGGGAATGGCACGGCCGGGCCAGTAGCGACCCGTAAACGAAACGATTCCTTCCTCCGGTTCACGATTCTCGAGGAGGGTGCTATGGTTCACGTAATGGTTCTATTGGAAAAGCCGTGAACCGGAGTATGGGCAGGGATGCGTGAGGCGGCTCAGTCGTATCAGGCACTTAAAGGCGGTTCGAAGGTGCTCAGGTGGGAGAATCACCTCACATTCGGTGTCCACCTGAGAGTCATTGATGAATACTTTTTGATCCGGCGAGTGGCGCCCCCTAGATGGTAGGGAGTGAGAAGTAAAACAGGGACCCCCGACCGACTTGGCTGGTGATGCCGATCTTTCCACCGTGTAACTCAACGATGGCTTTCGCGATCGGTAGTCCCATGCCCGTTCCCTGAACGATCATCCTCTGATTTCGACCCCGATAGAACTTCTCGAAAATCATGTCCCGTTCCATGTCGTCGATCCCGGGCCCATGATCCGCCACGCTGGTTACAACTTCACTCTTGCGAAGCTCAACCGTGATCTGAATCGGCGTACCGGGCCGGGAATATCTGCCGGCGTTGTCGAGCAGGTGGACGAGTACTTCCGTGATGCGATCCACATCCATTCGGACCATCGGCAGTTTGTCCGGGATAGTGGATTGCAGCGGGTGTCCCTGCAGAGCTGGCCCCGATTTGTCGATGGCGGCGTCGATCGCTTCGCGCATCTGATGTGGATGGAAATGAAGTTCGAGCTGGTGAGAATCCAATTGCGCTACTTCGGCTGCTTCGCCGATCAATCGATTGAGCCGGTCGCTCTCCTCATTGATGACCGTCAACAAGTCCTTCTGTAGAGATTTATCCAAATCAACATCCGACATGAGCGTTTCAGCAGAGGCCTTGATCGAGGTAAGAGGCGTGCGAAACTCGTGTGTCACTGAGTCCAGCAACACGGAACGAAGGCGGTCGCTCTCGCGGGCGGCTTCTGATTTCGTCAATTGGTCCACTGTGTTGGCGCGCTCGATGGCGATCGCGGTCAGGCTCCCAATCGCTTCCAAGGTCTCGCGCGACAACTCGCAGCCCGCAAGGCCGATGCTTCCGACCGAGCGGACGCCCATACGCAGTGGCATGAAGCAGAACCCGCGTTCCCGGTCGAGCACGGGCTCGCCCCGCCCGCAGATGGCCTTCAGTTGCTCGGTTGAAAATAAAGGGCGGCTGTTGTTGTCAAGATAATAGGTTTCCTGCCTGGCCTCCAGGAACATGGCCGCGCCGGTGACGCTGAAGGAATCAACGATGTGTTTCGGTATCAAGTTCAGCAATTCAAAAACATTTTCACTGACCAACAATTGCTGGCTGAAGGCATAGAGGCGTTCGACTTCGTGGCGACGCTGATTGGATTCCAGGGACTCGTGGCGAGCGCGTTCGGAGAGTTCACTGGCAATGATAGCCGTCAGAAGAAATGCAAAAAGAGCCACCCAGTTCTGCGTTTCTGCAATCGTGAAACGGAGAATTGGCGGAAGAAAGAAATAGTTGTATGCGAGGGCCGCGACAATCGCCATGAAGATCGAGTAACGAAGTCCCCAGGCGGCCGAAACCATCAGGATCGCGAGCAAAAAGGTGAAGCCTACAGTGGTGGGATTGACGTGTACCCACTTGAAATACACGACGACAATCCCGCAGACTGTTGCGACGGTAATGGCAAAGCGTAGTATCTGGTTGTCACTTGCTTTCTTCACGTGGCGGATTGTAGCTGATTCGACATTCTAATCCTTGCTCGCAGGAGCACAGAAGGCATGCCAAAGACGCCCGAGCAGTGGCTCGAAGAAGCTGCCCCCCGGAAGGAGCAAGGGATTTTCAAGCTTTTCCTGGGCTATGCGCCAGGAGTCGGCAAGACCTACAACATGCTAAGCGAAGGCATACGGCGGCACAGCCGTGGGGAAGACGTCGCTATCGGTGTGGTTGAGACCCACGGGCGGAAGGGAATTTCCGAACTGGCGGCCAAGCTCGAGACCATAACGCGGCGTCGCATGGAATACAAAGGAGCATCCTTCGATGAAATGGATGTGGATGCAATCCTCGCACGCCGGCCGCGAGTTGTGCTGGTTGACGAGCTGGCGCATACCAATATCGAAGGCAGTAAGCACGCGAAGCGTTACGAAGACGTAATGGACCTGCTGGATGCAAACATCGATGTGCTTTCCACCATGAACGTGCAACACATCGAGAGCCTCATGCCGATGGTGCAGCGCATCACCGGTATCCAAGTGCGCGAGACGGTTCCGGACTGGGTGATGCAAAGAGTAAGCGAAATTGTGCTTGCAGACTTGACGCCCGAGGCGCTGCAGACCCGCATGCGGCGGGGCGATATCTATCCGTTGGACCGGGCTGAGCGTGCTCTGGGGAATTTTTTCCGTCCCGGCAACCTGCTTGCTCTTCGGGAATTGGCGCTGCAACAGGTTACGCGAGCTGTGGACCGAAGCCTGGAATCGTACATGGAAAAGGAGGAAGGCGGGAAAAGCGTTGGCGTCCACGAGCGCATTGCGGTCTGCGTCAGTTCCAGCCCGGCAGCTCAATACCTGATCGCGCGGGCGGCCAGGATGGCGCAGCGTATCGACGCTGAGCTCTATGTAATCTACGTGGACATCGGAGTGGATGATAGTCCGCAAGATCAGCGCTCGCTCGAACAAAACCTTACCTTCGCGCGCAACCTTGGCGCACAGATCGTCCGCACAAAAGGCTCGAAGGTCGCGGAAGCGGTTGCCCAAGTGGTGCGTGAAAAGCACATCACGCAAGTTGTGTTCGGTCGATCCGCTCAGACTGGCTGGCGCAGATATTTGTATCTGTCGGCGATCCACAGGTTCCTGCGGGATGCTCCTCCGGTTGATGTCCATATCGTTACGCAAGAAGTCAAGTGAGACATGGCAGGCCCTACGAATAAAGGAAACATCCTGGTCGTTGACGACGAACCGCAGATCACTCGCGTGTTGAAGACCACCCTTTCCAGCCATGGATACGGAACGCGGACTGCGGGCGACGGGGATGAAGCCTTACAAGTGATGCAAGACTGGTGTCCGGACCTGTTAATCACTGATCTTCGTATGCCGAACATGGATGGCTTGGAACTGTGCCGTCGAGTCCGCGAAAAATCGCGAATGCCTATCATAGTTCTCTCTGTAAAAGGCGAAGAGCGAACCAAGGTGGAAGCGCTTGATGCGGGGGCAGATGATTATGTGACCAAGCCATTCAACATCAATGAACTCCTCGCTCGGGTGCGGGCAGCCCTGCGCAGGGCGAAGGCAAAGGAGGAGCCGGAGTCGCAATTGATTGAGGTTGGCGATTTTCGCATTGATCTCGAAGCGCGCACTGTCCTGGCAAAAAATCGCGAAGTTCACCTCACGCCAAAGGAGCTTGATCTACTGGTATACCTCGCCCGCCATCCGAGAAAAGTCATTACCCATCGCGCGCTGCTTTCCGCCGTTTGGGGAGAGAACAGCGTGGAGCAGCCGGAATATCTTCGGGTCTTCGTGGGCCATCTGCGAAGGAAGCTCGAGGCGAACGAAAGCGCTCCGCGATATATCGTGACTGAGCCGTGGGTCGGCTATCGCTTCGAGCCTGGGGAGTGACGAGTGATAGTTGACGCCTTTGGCGCCTTGAATGACGCAGCGCCCAGTCGCATGTTTCCAAGACCCGAGTAGTTTGCCAGCCAAAATACCGCCACGATATTTCGTCTCTCCTCCCCCTTCAGGAAGCGCCTCGCCCGTCTTGCCGCCCACGCTCTGAGTGGGTTGCGAACTCATCAAACCGGCATGCACATTGTGTAAACAGCAGGTGCACACCTTTACGAACAATTTATGAACCTTTTATTCGAATTTTATGGGATGTCGTATCCAATGATCTGGGTGAGCGATTCCAGCAATGTGGCAGTGACTGGGGTTTGAGCCTGGAGGATTGAATATTGTTTATCCCGGCAATGACGGTACTGTGCACAGCGGGGGTCGCATTTTACGTGCGGTTCCTGGTTGCCTTGTGCAAGGAATGCAAGCTTCGTCGAAGCGGGTATTGGCTGCGTCTGCGACTCGGTTCTCGGGAAGCCACGATTCTGGAGTTGCAAAGGTCCGAAAGATCAGTCACGCGCGCAGCATGAGAGTGCGTTGAAAGGCGCCACTCTCCAAACAAACTCAGTTTCAAAGTCGGTTAGTCACGAAAGGGGTAGTCTCCGATGTCGATCCAAGAAGTATCAGCAGAGCAATTGGCAGAACTCTTCCACCATTATCACGAAACCTTGGGACCCGATTTTGGTTGCAGCGGCAAGCCTAATGAGGCATGGGAGCAAGTGCCGCAGCGGGAGAAGAACCGCCTGGTGGCTGCTGCGCGGCTAGCACTCATGGATTTGGCCTCAACGGCCAAGGAGCGGGAAGACTCTCGGCGCTACTTCGCCAAGCCCGGTGAAGCCGAATGGGGCTGCTGATCTCGATGGATGACACGTTCAGAAATTAAGCGATGAAAACTCAAATGGCCAGGAACTGGAATCTGCGGCAATTATTTGCCAAAAAGAAAAATAAGATAGCCGAGAGGGAAACGGCTGGGCAGAGCGATTCCCTGACAGGAATGATTGAGTCTGGGGATTTCAAAATCGATCTCGCCGCGCGCACTGTGACCTTGCGCGGTGAGGACCTTTCGTTAACGGTCGAAGAATTTGATGTCCTCGTGTTTCTGGCCGGCCATTCCCAACGCGTGGTTACCCCACACACTATGTTGGCGACAAGTTGGACGGCCAATGGACTCCGGCAGACCGAGTTCCTGCGAGTCTTGATGGCCTTGCGCAAGAAACTCGATGTTGCAGGACACGGCAAGCACTACCTCAAGACCGAACCGTGGGTCATTTATCGCTTCGATCCCACCTCTTCCGCAGCATAAACACGACCAAGTGGAAATGTCATTTCCGGCTCGGGGACCGATCGCGCCTTTACGACTTCTTTATGAACTTTTTAGACCAGTTTTATGCACCGTCATTTTCAATACCAGTGGCTGGGCGCCAGCCGGTAAGTGAGATGTGCTTGAACACGCAGAAAATGCAAAAGTGCCGATTGGCGGCCACCATGGCAGGTAGCTTGGTCACTCTGGTTGTTCTGATCTGTCTAACTTCAGCCACATCATTCGGCCAGGTCAGCGGGCAAGAGGTGAACATCGCGCCTGCCAGATTGGATGGCAGCGGTGATCACGCGGCATCAGATGGTGTTCCCGCATCGGGCGACACCAATGCCGAGGTGCTTCGAGAACTCGAGCGCATGCGTGTTCGGATTCAGCAACTGGAGAGTCAGCTGAGACAGCAATCCTCCGGTGCGACACCGGTGACTGTGGATTCGGCTCCGCAGTTCGCGGGGAAGTCGCAGAAACTCGTGAGTAGCTCGACTACCTCGGCAGCAACCACCCAGGCTGGTCCGAACCAACCACCTGCGGCCGAGAGCAAGGCAGCTAAAGCGGAGCCCTTCGCCTTCGCGGACTGGACCTGGCTAAACGGCAACCCTCGCACAAAGGAGCCAGCTTTCGACTCGAAGTTCTTCACGCCGGAGGTTCGTGTGGATGTTGCCTACCACTACGATTTCAACCATCCCAAGGACGACACCATCGGCGGCTCAAGCGAAGTGTTTCGTTCGAATGAAATCAGCCTTACTCACCTGGGAGTCGGCGGCGACTTTCACTACAACAATGTTCGTGCACGCGTGTTCAGCCAGCTAGGTCTGTATTCCACGGCGACGCCGCGCAACGATGCGAGCTTTTCCCGCGGACAGTGGCAACTGGACAATGCATATCGCTATCTGAACGAGGCCTACGGCGGCTATCACTTTAACGCGCTGCACGGCATTAACGTCGATGCCGGGATCTTCTTGTCCTACGTGGGGCTGTTTAGCTTTTATCAGTTCGACAACTGGGCTTATCAGCCTTCCTACGTTTCGTCGAACACCCCTTGGTTCTTCACGGGCATGCGAGTCCAGATCTTCCCGACCGAGAAGTTGAAGATCGAGCCCTGGATCATCAACGGCTGGCAAACCTACGCGCGGCCCAATGGCCGATTGGGGCTGGGCGGTCAAATTCTGTATCGTCCGACACCGTGGCTTTCGATTATTTCCAACAACTACGGCATCGGCGCTGACGCCATCGGGATTCCGAATCGCACTCGTTATCACACCGACGACAGCGTCGAAGTCAAGTACTACGATCATCCCGAACGCTTCTTGACGAAGATGGCTTTCAGCCTTACTGGTGATTTGGGTTGCGAATCCGGCGGCGGCGTTAACTGCACGACGAATAAGAAGGATGGTGCGGGCAACATCATTGCGTTCAAGCAGAGCTTCCTGGGTTTCATGCTCTACAACCGCTGGTGGCTCCACAAAGATCGCTACGCGTTCACGCTCGGTGGCGGCAAGATCAACAACCCCGGCCGCTATCTCGTCCTTCTGCCTCCCATCAATGGGGCCACAGCCAGTACGGGCACGCCCTACTTCACGGAGAATCCCGGCGATCCGTTCAAAGCGTGGGACATCTCCGGAACTTACGATTACATGCCAAGTCAATACATCACGTTCCGCTGGGAATTCAATCACCGTCACGCCAACGTGCCCTACTGGAGCGGGCCGGGCGGAGTGACACCACCGGGAGGGAATAACGGAATCCCAGGAACCACCATTCCAGGATGGTCCCCGGATCTGCGGAAGACCGAGGATCGAGCCACTATGGGAGTCCTGGTGAAATTTTAAATTGCACTCGGCGCCGCCATCTCATTCTTGGAGATCTTTATGCAGGATGTTCTTTGGATCATCGTTACGATCGCATTCTTTGCCGTCTCGATCGCTTACGTGCATTTCTGCGAGCGTGTGAAGTGAGGAGAGTCATATGAGTGTGGAATCGGTCATCATGCTCTTAGTGAGCGCCCTGACGATGGTTTACCTGATCTACGCATTGCTGCGTCCGGAGAAGTTCTGACATGACAGTTAACGGCTGGTTGCAAATATTGGTCTTTCTCGCGCTGATCTTCGCCGTGACGAAACCAATGGGCGTGTTCATGGCGCGTGTGTTCAACCGCGAGAAGACGTTCATGGATCCGGTACTGCGGCCGATGGAGCGACTGCTCTATCGAGTCACCGGAGTGGACGAAGAGCACGAGATGCGCTGGACGGAATACGCGATTGCCATGCTTCTGTTCAGCATTGTATCGATGATCGTGTTGTACTTTATCCAGCGACTCCAGGGCTTCCTGCCGTTCAATCCGCAGAAATTCGGCGCGGTCAACCCGCCCCATGTGGCTTTTAACACGGCCGCCTCTTTCACCACGAATACAAACTGGCAGGCGTATTCGGGTGAATCCACGATGAGCTACTTCACCCAGATGGCCGGCCTGGCGTATCACAACTTTGTTTCGGCGGCGGTCGGTATTTCGTTGGCCATTGCGTTCATTCGAGGGATCGCACGCCGTCAGAAGGAGACCATCGGCAACTTCTGGGTCGATTTAGTCCGGAGCTCGTTGTGGGTTCTACTTCCGTTCTGCATTGTGGGAGCCTTGCTGCTGGTGTCCCAGGGTGTGGTGCAGAATCTTCGCCCTTACGACAAGGCAACTCTGGTTGAGCCGCAGCAAGTTCAGACAACGGGTCCCGATGGCAAAACGGTGACTACAACCGTCACGGAGCAGACGATTGCGCAGGGCCCGGTGGCTTCGCAGGAGATCATCAAGGAATGGGGAACGAATGGAGGCGGATTCTTCAACGCCAACAGTGCCCATCCCTTTGAAAACCCGACGCCGTTGTCGAACCTGATCGAACTGTTTTCGATCTTCGCGGTGTCCGCTGGTTTGACATACACACTCGGCCGAATGACAGGTTCACAGCGCCATGGATGGGCGGTGTGGGCGGCGATGGCCATCTTATTTCTCGCGGGCGTTACCACTGCCTATTGGGCGGAAGCGCGAGGAAATCCCTTGCTCGCTGGGGTTGATCAGCACGCGACTGCCATGCAACCGGGCGGCAACATGGAAGGGAAAGAAACTCGGTTCGGAATTGCCAACTCGGCTCTTTTTGCGACCGTGACCACCGATGCCAGTTGTGGCGCGATTAACGGATGGCATGATTCGTATACGCCGCTTGGTGGCATGGTTCCGCTCGTCAATATCATGTTGAGCGAAATCATCTTCGGCGGAGTGGGCGCCGGGATGTACGGGATGCTGATCTACATTGTTCTGGCGGTGTTCATCGCCGGCCTGATGGTGGGACGTACTCCCGAGTATCTGGGTAAAAAGATAGAAGCCTACGACGTGAAGATGGCCATGCTCGTCGTACTGGTCTTTCCTCTTGTCATCCTGGCCTTCACTGCAATTTCGAGTGTGAAAGGATTCGGAACATCCAGCATATTGAACCCCGGGCCACACGGCTTTAGTGAAATCTTGTACGCCTTCGTTTCAGGGGCTGGCAATAACGGGTCAGCTTTTGGCGGGCTTACCGTGAACACGCTCTGGTACGACGCGACCATCGGCCTGACCGTGCTGGCGGGGCGATTTCTGATGATCATTCCGATGCTGGCCATTGCCGGCAACCTGGCCCAGAAGAAATACGTTCCGCCCTCACTGGGTACGTTTCCGGTGACCACGCCCTTGTTCACGACTCTTCTGATCGGAGTGATTCTGATTGTGGGGGCGCTAACATTTTTCCCGGCTCTGAGCCTTGGCCCGATCCTTGAGCACTTGCTCATGGGTGCGGGCAAGACTTTTTAGGACTCGACTATGGCGAAGAAGAATAAGGCAATTTGGGAGTGGAAGATTGTCCGGCGCGCGCTTTGGGACGCAGTTCTCAAACTCAACCCACGCAAGATGATGGGCAACCCTGTCATGTTCGTCGTCGAAATCGGAAGCGTAATTACTACGGTCCTGCTCTTCAAAGGTGGTGCTGCATTTAAATTCAACCTGCAGATCACGTTCTGGCTCTGGTTCACGGTGCTGTTCGCGAATTTCGCCGAAGCGATGGCAGAAGGCCGGGGTAAGGCGCAGGCGGACACACTGCGTAAGGCTCGCTCGGAGACTATTGCCAACCGACTAACGGGAAGCAATGGCCAGGTAGAGAAGATCCCAAGCTCCAGGCTGCGCACGGGGGATATGGTGCTCGTGGCGGCAGGTGAGTTCATTCCGTCGGATGGCGAGATCGTCGAAGGCGTCGCCTCCGTCGATGAGTCCGCCATCACCGGTGAATCTGCGCCCGTCATCCGGGAGGCAGGTGGGGACCGCTCTGCCGTGACCGGGGGGACCCGCGTTCTGTCTGACCAGATCAAGGTGAAGATCACCTCCAATCCCGGCGAGACGTTTCTGGATCGAATGATTGCGCTGGTGGAAGGCGCAGAACGCCAGAAGACCCCGAACGAAATCGCGCTTAACATCCTGCTGGCCGGGTTGACCATCATTTTCCTGCTTGCAGTGGTAACGCTGCAGCCGTTCGCTATTTATTCCGGCTCTCCGCAGACCGTCTTTGTTCTGGTCTCGTTACTGGTATGCCTGATCCCAACCACGATCGGCGGACTGCTTTCGGCGATCGGGATTGCGGGAATGGACCGGCTGGTTCAGCACAACGTCTTGGCGATGTCCGGTCGAGCGGTCGAAGCGGCCGGGGACGTCAATACCCTGTTACTTGATAAGACGGGCACCATCACTCTAGGAAATCGCCAAGCTGCGCAATTCATTCCGGCGCCGGGCGTGAGTGAGAAGGAACTCGCGGACGCGGCACAAATGTCCTCGCTGGCCGATGAAACTCCGGAGGGGCGTTCCATTGTGATTCTGGCCAAGGAAAAGTACAACCTGCGCGGCCGGGAACTTGCCGCGCACGAAGCCCACTTTGTCGCCTTTACAGCCCAGACGCGCATGTCGGGAGTCGATCTCAATGGGTTCGAGATCCGAAAAGGTGCGGCCGACGCGGTTCAGGCTTACCTAATTCAAAATGGTCGCCCGGTACCTCCTGAGGTGAAAGCGTCGGTGGAGCAGATCGCGCGTTCCGGCGGAACACCTCTGGTGGTTGCAGAGAAGGCGCGCGGTGCACTCGGAGTGATCGAACTGAAGGACGTCGTCAAGGGCGGAATCAGCGAGCGCTTCGATCAATTGCGCGCCATGGGAATCAAGACCGTGATGATCACGGGCGACAATCCGCTGACCGCCGCTGCCATCGCACGCGAGGCCGGCGTAGATGACTTCCTCGCCCAGGCAACACCTAAAGAGAAGATGGACCTTATCAAGAAAGAGCAAGCCGACGGCAAGCTGGTTGCGATGACAGGCGATGGCACCAACGACGCTCCCGCCCTGGCCCAGGCCGACGTGGGCGTTGCGATGAATACCGGAACGCAGGCTGCCAAAGAGGCCGGCAACATGGTGGACCTGGATTCGAATCCGACCAAGCTGATTGAAGTCGTCGAAATCGGCAAGCAATTGCTGATGACGCGCGGTTCCTTGACCACGTTTTCCATCGCCAACGATGTGGCGAAGTATTTCGCGATTATTCCGGCGATGTTCGCGGGGACATTCCCCGTGCTGAACGCGCTCAACATCATGCACCTGCGAACGCCGCAATCGGCCGTTCTCTCGGCGGTGATTTTTAACGCAGTCATCATCATCGCGCTGATCCCGCTGGCACTGCGTGGAGTCAAGTATCGGCCCATGGGCGCCGCCGCATTGTTGCGCAATAACCTGCTGATCTACGGCGCGGGTGGCATTGTGATTCCGTTCATTGGCATCAAGCTGATCGACATGCTGATCACCAGCGTTGGACTGGCGTAGGGGAGTTCCATGAAGAAAAATCTTATTACCGCAATCCTGATGACCATAGCGACCACCGTCCTGCTGGGAATTATTTACCCGTTGGCAGTCACTGGAATCGCACAGGTATTGTTCCCGAAGAAGGCGAACGGGCAGTTGATCGAGGCCAATGGGAAAGTCATCGGGTCGCGCATAATTGCGCAAGCGTTTACCAGCCCAGGCTATTTCCACCCGCGTCCCTCCGCCGTGAACTATGACCCTACCGGCTCGAACGGATCGCAGTTGGGGCCAACCAACCAAAAGCTGATTGACAGAGTGAAAGGCGACACGGCCACTTTACGCGCTGAAAATCCTGGCGCTCCGGTACCCATCGACCTGGTGACTGCTTCTGCCTCCGGGCTCGATCCGGAGATTACTCCAGCGGCCGCGGCGTTCCAAATATCGCGAGTGGCAAGAGCGCGTGGAATCAATGAGGATCAGTTGCGGGAGCTGGTTTCAAAGCACACCGAGGCTCGTCAATGGGGATTTCTTGGAGAAGCGCGCGTGAATGTCCTGGAATTGAACCTCGAAGTGGATCAACGATTTCCCAAATGAAGGCTCGATTCACTGAAAGAGTGAGCGCGAAAGAACAAAGATCGTAAATTCGTGCCGTCGAACCTGCGGCATGCATGGCGGAGGGAGAGGGATTCGAACCCCCGGTACGGTTTCCCGTACAGCGGTTTTCAAGACCGCCTGTTTCAACCACTCACACATCCCTCCGCAACCCACAACGACGCGGCTCTGACTCCTATTTCGAACCACGCACTTCTTATCTTCGCCTTACGGTGGGTGGCTCTTACCATCGCAAAGTTTACCATTCCGGGGTTGCTGCTCACCCTTCCAACCACGCTGACACGTGCTCTCCAGCTTTGCGAGGGCCTCTCCCCGGCGGACTGTTTCACCCCCGAGGGCGTCGCCTGACCCTCTCGTATCACCGTCAAATCGTCGTTGAGGACGCCGCCGATGCCTTGTGTGAAGCTCACCGTGACGAAATTGGAGGGGCTACGCCAGTCGGCCTGTTACCCGTCAGGCTTCCCACGGACATTCTCGCGGATACCTTGATCTCGCAGATACCTTGACTTGGTTCGCGCAAAGTATGGCCGACTCATCGTGAGACGGTAAAAATAGACTTTCCTGTCTACGATGGCGGCAGTTGGGCTGCATCTTTTTGCGGTGCACCCAAGATTCAGGTTGATTCATCTGACCATGTACGCTCCCTTGGCGCTGGTTCTGGCTCCGGGTTTATCCTTGTCGATCAACAACATAGATCCAGTGTTTTGTTAGGGAATTGGCCCTGGCAGCGCTGTGAGATTCTTTCGTAAACGCCGGCCTGCGAAGAAAATTCAGAGCGCGGTTCCGAATCCTTCGAGGAGCGTCGGAAATCTAAGAGGATTACCGCAGGTTCACCAAATAGTAAGGGGCACCCATGGCTAAGAGAATGATTTTGATGCTGGTCGTGACCGTTGCGGTCCTGACGACCCTGGGTTTCGTGAAGTTCAAGCAGGTGCAAACGGCAATCCAGGCTTCTGCTGGATTCCAGCCGCCGCCCGAGGCGGTGACCAGCGTCGTCGCCAAGCAGGAAGTCTGGCCCGAGAGTCTCTCGGTCATCGGCAGCATGGAGGCCGTCCACGGCGTGGTGATTAGCGCGGACCTGCCGGGTACCGTCTCGAAGATAAATTTCCAGTCCGGACAGGCAGTGAAGGAAGGCGATGTCATCGTGGAACTCGACACGCGTCAGGAGCGCGCCCAATTGGCTGCGCTCGAAGCGCAGCGCGATCTGGCCAAGATCAATTTTGGGCGCACGCAGAAGTTGGTGGATGAGGGCGTGATCTCGCGCCAGGAATACGACACTTCGGCCGCGTCCCAGAAGCAGACTGAAGCGAACGTTGGCGAGATTCGTGCCACTATCGAACGCAAAACGATCCGCGCTCCTTTCTCCGGCATTCTCGGAATTCGTAAGGTGAACCTGGGCCAGTATCTGGCGGCAGGTAATCCGATCGTGCAGTTACAGCAGCTGAATCCCATCTACGTGGATTTCGGCGTGCCCCAGCAATCCGGCACTCAGGTGAAGGTGGGCGGAAACGTGACCGTGACCGCCCAGGATCTTGCCGGGAAAGAATTCACCGGGCACGTGTCCGCGCTTGACGCCGTCATCGATGAAGCCACCCGAAACTACCAAGTGCAGGCCACGTTGGCGAATCCGCAAGGGAAGTTGAAGCCGGGAATGTATGTGCAGGTGGCGATGCACTACGGCAAAGCGCGCGAGGCGATCACCCTGCCGGCGTCGGCGATCAGCTATGCGCCGTACGGCGACTCAGTCTTCATTATTACCGACCTTAAGGATCCCAAGGGTAATTCTTACCGCGGCGTGCGCCAGCAGTTCGTGAAGGTCGATGGTTCGCGCGGTGATCAGGTCGCCGTGGTTTCGGGCGTGAAGCCCGGAGACGAAGTTGTCAGCTCGGGCGTGTTTAAGTTGCGCAACGGCGCGGCAGTCACGATTAACAACAAGGTGCAGCCTGAAAATAATCCGGCTCCGAAACCTCAGGACAGCTAATTCGTCGCGGTACAAATTTTTAGGCGGTCCGAACCTAAGGAAAGACCATGAAGTTTACGGATTTATTTGTTAAGCGGCCGGTACTGGCAATCGTCGTCAACCTGGTGATCCTGATCGCCGGTCTGCAGTCGATTCGTTCATTGAGCGTGCGGCAATATCCACGCAGCGATATCGCGGTGGTCCAGGTGACGACTACGTACGTCGGCGCGAACGCTGACCTGGTACGCGGCTTCATCACGACGCCGCTGGAGCGCGTGATCGCCAGCGCCGACGGCATCGACTATATGGAGTCGTCGAGCGCCCAGGGCCTCAGCACGATCAGCGTGCACCTCAAGCTCAATTACGACACCAACGCGGCCCTCACGCAGATTCAGGCCAAGGTGGCGCAGGTGCGCAACGACCTGCCACCCGAAGCGGAAGCTCCCGTCATCGACCTGCAAACCGCTGATAACCAGTTTGCGGCGATGTACCTGGGATTCTCCTCGGCCGATCTTGATCAGAACCAGATCACCGATTACCTGACCCGTGTCGTGCAGCCCAAGCTCAGCGCCGTGAGCGGCGTCCAGCGTGCCGACATCCTGGGCGATCGTACGTTCGCGATGCGTATCTGGCTGAAGCCCGATCGCATGGCGTCCTTGGGAATTTCTCCCTCAACCGTTCACGACGCCCTCGCCAAGAACAACTACCTCTCGGCCATCGGCAGCACTAAAGGTTCCATGGTGTCTGTGAACCTCGTCGCCAACACGAATCTGAAGACGCCCGAAGAATTCAAGCAGTTGGTCGTGAAAGAGAATAACGGCGTAGTGGTCCGATTGGGTGAAATCGCCGACGTCGTACTGGGCGCGCAGACCTACGAACAGGACGTGCGCTTCAACGGCGAAACCGCCACTTTCATGGGCATTTGGGTGTTGCCCACCGCGAACTCGCTCGAGGTCATCAAGCAAGTACGCGCCGAAATTCCCGGCATCCGTGCACAGTTGCCGGCGGGGATGAAAGTGGGCATCCCTTACGACTCGACCGCCTACATTCAGGACGCCATCAACGAAGTGCTCAGCACGCTGTCGGAAACGCTGCTGATCGTCATCGTGGTCATCTTTCTGTTCCTGGGATCATTCCGCTCCGTGCTGATCCCGGTGGTCGCGATTCCAGTCTCACTGGTCGGCGCTGTCTTCCTGATGCTGATGGCGGGCTTCACTATCAACCTGCTGACTCTGCTCGCAATCGTGCTCTCTGTCGGACTGGTCGTTGACGACGCCATCGTCATGGTCGAGAACGTCGAGCGCCATTTGCACATGGGCAAGAATCCGATCCAGGCCGCCAAAGATGCGGCGCGCGAATTGGTCGGCCCGATCATCGCCATGACCATCACCCTGGCGGCGGTGTACGCCCCGATTGGCATTCAGGGCGGATTGACCGGCGCGCTCTTCCGTGAGTTCGCTTTCACGCTTTCCGGCGCGGTCATCGTGTCCGGTATCGTGGCCCTGACGCTCTCGCCCATGATGGGGTCGAGGCTGCTGCGTCCTGGCGCTTCCGACCGCGGCTTTGCGGGTATCGTCAACCGGCGCTTTGAGAGCGTGCGCTCGCTTTACTCGCGCATGCTCACGGCGACCTTGCATTATCGCCCCGTGGTTCTCAGTCTGTGGGTGATCGTGGCCGCGTTGATGATTCCGTTTTATATGTTCTCGCAGCGCGAACTTGCGCCTGCCGAGGATCAGGGCGTCGTGTTCGGCGTAATTCAGGCAGCGCCGAATTCCACTATCGACCAGACCAATATTTACACCGATCAGGTCTACGACGTTTACAAGAGCTTTCCGGAAAGCCAGAGCATCTTCCAGATCACCAGTCCCAACGGCGGTTTCGGCGGAATGGTGACCAAGCCGTGGAGCGAGCGCAAGAAGACCGCGCAGCAGCTGCTCGTCGCGTCGGCTGGTCCGCTCTCGAAGATTCCTGGCATCCGTGTGATTCCGCTGACGCCTCCGGCCCTGCCGGGCGGCGGAAATTTCCCGGTCGATTTCGTCATTGCTTCCCCCGGGGAGCCGCAGCAGCTTGTGCAGTTCGCGAACCAGCTCGTGCAGAAGGCGATGACGAGCGGTATCTTCATCTACGCTGACTCCGACCTGAAGTACGATCAGCCGCAAGCGGAAGTTGTCTTCGATCGCGACAAGGTGCGCGCCCAAGGTGT
Organism: uncultured Acidobacteriota bacterium; assembly: GCA_963765755.1. GTDB lineage: Bacteria > Acidobacteriota > Terriglobia > Terriglobales > Acidobacteriaceae > Gp1-AA133. The sequence continues at coordinate 118,600 of CAVXXV010000008.1, forward strand.
CGACCTCAGCCAGGCCGGGCAGGATCTCTCGACCCTGTTAGGCGGGAACTACGTCAACCGCTTCAGCATTCAAGGCCGCAGCTACAAGGTCATCCCGCAGGTCAAGCGTGTGGAGCGTTTGACCCCCGAGCAGCTATCGCAGATTTACGTCACGGGAGCCGGCAACAAGATGGTGCCGCTCTCCACCTTTGCGACCCTGAAGACCACCACCGAACCGCGCGAGCTCAAGAAATTTCAGCAGCTCAACGCGGTTCGAATTCAGGGCGTCGTGCCGCCAAACGTTCCGCTCGATCGCGCCTTGACCATGCTGGAAGACGAAGCCAAGAAGATTCTTCCGCAGGGCTTCACGGTCGATTACGCGGGTGAATCTCGCCAGCTGCGCGTGGAAGGCAGCAAATTCCTGGGAACGTTCGCCCTTTCGGCGATCCTGATTTACCTGGTTCTGGCGGCGCAGTTTGAGAGCTTCCGCGATCCGTTCATCATTTTGGCCGGATCGGTGCCGCTCGCGCTCTCAGGTGCGCTGCTGTTCTCCTTCCTCGGCCTGACCACGCTGAACATCTACAGTCAGGTCGGATTAATTACGCTCGTCGGATTGGTGTCGAAGAACGGCATTCTGATCGTCGAGTTCGCGAACCACCTGCAAGAGTCAGGCAAGCAAAAGCTGGACGCGATCATCGAGGCGGCTACCACCCGACTGCGCCCGATTCTCATGACCACAGCTGCCACGGTCATCGGCCACTTCCCGCTGGTGCTCGCCACAGGCCCCGGCGCCGGCGCCCGTAACAGCATCGGCATCATGCTGGTCAGCGGCATGATCATTGGAACGGCTTTTACGCTGTTCATCGTGCCGTCGATTTATATGCTGGTGGCGAAGCGTCACGTGGCCGACGTGGAAGACTTGAAACAGGTGGAAGAAGAGAAGGAGATGGAGCCGGCCGACGCGGTTGCGTGAGGGCGGAGCCACTCGTAGTCGAGCGTTTCTAAGCACTGGCATCTGTAGACTCGAGTATCAGCAGACAGGAGCATCTCTAAAGAAAAGCGGCGTGGTGGGCGGGTAAAGCCCTCCACGCCGCAAGATTTGTCTCGGCGCCCTCTGCGTTTTGAGATTTTCGTCCGAACGACCTTACCGGCCTTTCTTCGCGAATTTAGCGGTTAAAGTGTTTTTCCCACCAGGATTTCTCGCACCTTCAAGGGCTCAGGGAAATCTATAATCAAAACCCGTGACCACAACGACGATCCCGGAAAGCGCAGTCCTGCGCCGCTCTTTCAGAAAGTCTTTCCCCTCGGCCGTTCGCGGGGAGGGCGTCTATATCTTCGACGCCGACGGCAAGCGGTATCTCGACTTCGCCGGATCGGCCGTGGTCAACTTCATCGGCCACGGTGTGCCCGAAATTCCCGCTGCTATGATTGAGCAGGCCGCGCAACTCGAATTCGTTCACACCAGCCAATTCACGACGCCAATCGCCGAGGCGTATGCCGAAGAGCTGCTGGCCTTCGCCGGCGATCATTTTCGCGGCGGGGCAGTCTACTTCACGAGCGGCGGCTCGGAGTCGATCGAGACCGCCTTGAAACTTGCGCGTCAATATCAGGTCGAGATCGGCCAGCTGAATCGCTACCAGGTTCTTAGCCGCCAGCAGAGCTACCACGGCTCAACCCTGGGAGCGCTGTCGGTCTCCGGCAACCGCAAGCGCCGCGAGATCTACCTGCCCATGGTGCAGGAGTTCGCGCACGTCAGCATGCCGTATTGCTACCGCTGCAAATTCGATTGCACCGACAGCTGCTACAACTGCGGCCAGCAGTATGCCGAGGAACTTGAGCACGCCATCGGCGCCGCGAACGGCCAGGCCGCCGCTTTCATCTTCGAGCCACTCAGCGGCGCCACCCTGGGAGCAGTCGTCCCGCCGCCCGGATACCTGCAAAAGGTTGCGGAGATCTGCCGCGCCCAAGGCGTGCTGCTAATCGCCGATGAGGTCATGACGGGGATGGGCCGCACAGGACGCAACTTCGCCGTGGATCATTGGAGCGTCGCGCCCGACATTCTGGTCGCCGCAAAAGGACTCTCCAGCGGATATGCCCCACTGGGAGCGGTCATCGCAAGCAAGAAAGTAGTCGAAGCCATCGCCGCTGGCTCGGGCGCGTTCCTGCACGGCTTCACCTACAACGCGCATCCGATTTCGGTAGCAGCCGGCCGCGCCGTGCTCCACCATCTCAAAACACACAAACTGGTGGAAGCCGCGGATGATCAGCGTCCAGGTTCCCCGGCGCACACACTTCGAAAGGCGTTGGAAAGCTTACTGGATGTGCGACACGTCGGCGACGTCCGCGGAAAGGGCCTGCTGCTGGCCGTGGAATTTGTTGCTGACAAGAAAACCAAGGAGCCGTTCGCGGCAGACAAGAATTTTGCCGGACGTGTCGGCCAGCTGGCGGCGCAACGCGGCGTGCTCGTTTATCCGATGCAGGGAAGTGTCGACGGCATTTCGGGCGACCACGTGCTGGTAGCGCCACCCGCCGTAATCGCGGATGATCAAATCGAGTGGGCCGTCCGCGAACTCCGAGCCGTGATTGAAGAAGCCGCAACTCAACTCCGATAGCCGGCTTCCTGCAAATAAAACAGGCATCCTCATCAGAGAATGCCTGTGAATACGTGGGTAGGGCCCGCGGCCTGAATCTCTCGAGCTTGCCTTACGCTCTCGCAGCCACTGCGGGTTCCGCAGCCGCGGCCGAAGCGCCCTTCGCTTCTTCCTTCTGACCCGGTTGCGCACCCTTGCGGATATCGATGCCGCCCTTGAAGAACGCGCCGTCCTCGATCGAGATGCGCGCGGCTACGACGTCGCCAGTCAGCGACCCGTCGCTGCGAATATCGACCCGGTCGCTGGCGGTCAGGTTGCCGCGCACCTTGCCCAGAACCACGATCTCGCGGGCATTGATGTTGGCGGCGACTACGCCGTTGCGACCTACTGTCACTCGATTGCCGGCCAGATTGATCGAACCCTCGACGCGGCCGTCGATATAGAGGGACTCCGAACCCGTCACCTCGCCCTTAATAACCAGCGATTTACCGATCGTCGCCTGATCCGCCGTGGTGGTCGTGGTGCTGACCGGACGCGGGGCCGCCGGCTCCGACGACATGGCGGGCGCGGGCGGTGTGGACATCGCTGGACGTTGCTCCGGCTCAGGAGTGCCAGGCCGTCCCGGGGTACCAGGCTGATTCGTGGGCTTCCACATGTTCGAAGAAATCCTTTCCAGTTGTGGGATTGAGGGTCACTGGCCGCATTTCGGTGACCAATCGCATTCTACTCCCCCAAACCAAGCCCCGGCTGTGGAAATTCACTTTTTCATTGATGCCAAAAGGGATGCTTCATTCCGCGCCAGTAATGGGCCCGTTCCTGACCGACCGGACAATCCGCCGTCGGTTACGCTCCGGTGTAATTTCGTCGTCGCCGAGGCACTTCTTATATTTCCGAAGCCGGGCGACGCGTGGGGAAGTGCCAGTTTTTGTGAGCTTTCTGCGACCTAACCGGCTGGCAAGCGTCTAAAACCCAGCACAATTCAGCCCGCCGGGCCTTCCCCCAATGCGCACGGCATGAGGAGTACAAAGATTTTGATGCCCACTGAACGTCCAAAACCCGGCGAGTACAACCCCTATTACGATCGCTACATTTCCCTCATTCCCGGCACCGACATCGTCGGAACCCTGGCCAGCCAGTTTCCGAAAACCGTGGCCCTGCTTTCTGCCCATAGCGAAGAGGATGGCGAACTGCGTTACGCGCCTGGAAAGTGGAGTGTGAAGGAAGCTTTGGGGCACCTCATCGACACTGAGCGCATCATGGCGTATCGCGCTTTGCGCATTGCGCGCAACGATAGTACCCCGCTGGCCGGATTCGAGCAGGACGATTACGTACGCGACGGTCCATATTCCGAACTCCGACTGGCCGACCTGATCGAGGAATTTAAAGCCGTCCGGGGAGCGACGCTGGCACTGTTTCGCAACCTGCGCGCCGGGGATTGGACACGTCAGGGTGTTGCCAACAAGAACGACATTACCGTGCGCGCCCTCGCGTATATCATTGCCGGGCACGAACTGCATCACCGCAACATCATCGAAGAGCGATACTTTGGAGGGCAGGCGCGTGCGGAGATCGCATGAGCCTTTATTGCGGATCTACTCCGTCGCCGGTCCCAACCGCGCCGGCCCGCGAAACGGCAACCCGTGATTCTTCTGTGCCGTCTGCACGAAATTGCGCAACGTCTCTTTGTCGGCATCTGAAATCCGCAGAAATCGGATGCCATTGCCCAAGTGCGCATTGCGCGTCACCACTTCGGCGCGGGCCTGAATCTTTTGATCGTTCAACCATAAAACCACATCTACACAAGTCGGCGGTTCGAGCGTCTGTACCATCTCGATATAACATCCGCCTTCACTGAGGTTGGTCGTCTGCCCGCGGCGCGGGAAATTCTCCATCACGTGGCGTGCCTCGGCAGGGATCGACACCTTAACGCGCGGATACTTCCGCTCGCGAGCTTTTTTCACACCGATGCCGGGCCACGTATTCATGTGGTTTGATAACCAGATTGTATATCCGGTTAACACCTTTTGAATCGTGCGCGAGCCAAACAGCCTCGGTTTTGCGGTTACGCAAGTAACCCATCGCCGCCTGTTACGCCGTGGTCTCAGGAAGCGTCCTGAAAACTGTAGTTTCTCTATTTGTGAGATAGTTTCTGCAAGACTTCTCTCTCATGCTTTCTGACTCGGCCATTCTGAAAAAGATCGCGCAGCAGCCCAAACACGCAGCCGGTTTCAAGCAACTGGCCCGGGAACTGGGGCTGCGCGGGGAGCAGCGCCGTGAACTCAACGACCGCCTTGATCGGCTCGTCAGCGGAGGCCAGCTGGTAAAGGTCGACTCCGATCGCTACGCTATGCCCTCGAGTTCGGCCGGCAAAAACATGATCGTCGGCCGGCTCAGCATGCATCGCGACGGCTACGGTTTCGTTCTGCCCGATCCGAAATCAGCCGGCGACCGCTTCAAGAACCTTGCCGGCGACATCTTCATCCCGCCTCCCTTCATCGGGAACGCCATGCATGGCGATCAGGTGCTGGTCGAAGTGGGCAACATCCGTCCCGATGGACGCGCCGAAGGGCGCATCATCCGTCCCGTGAATCGCGCGCACTCGACCGTGGTGGGCACATTTCATTACGGCTCGCGCAACAACTACGTGACGCCCATCGACGAAAAAATCCGCCAGGAAATCGTGATCCCCCCCGGCATGGAATCTCCCAGCAACGTCACGGAAAGCTCGGTGCCCCAGGCTCGCGTCCGGCCTTTGGACGCTGCGACGAGGAAATCAAAGAACGTCGATCGCGTGCTCGGCGACGAAGCCACCCGCCGCACGAATTGGGATGACCTCGACGGGGTAATAGTCGATGTCGAAATCACCGACTGGCCGTCGCCTACCCAAAATCCGCGCGGCAAGGTCGTAGAGATTCTCGGCTACGAAGACGATTTCGGCGTCGACGTCGAGATCATGATCCGGAAGCATCACCTCCCACACCACTTTCCAGCCGAGGCCATCGAAGAAGCGCAGCGCGTGGAGAATGTGATTTCAGGGCGCGAAGTCCGCAAGCGCCGCGACTATCGCCAGCTACCAATCGTCACCATCGACGGAGAGACCGCGCGCGACTTCGACGACGCGGTCACGGTCCGCCAACTCGACAATGGCAACTACGAACTTCAGGTCCACATCGCCGATGTCGCGCAATATGTGACCGAGGCCAGCGCGATCGACCAGGAGGCGCGCCTGCGAGCGACCAGCGTCTACTTCCCCGATCGCGCCGTGCCCATGTTGCCTCTCGAACTCTCCACCGATATCTGCAGCCTGCGCCCGCATCTCGACCGGCTGGTACTGTCCTGCGTGATGGAAATCGATCACCAGGGCGAGGTGGTGGAGTACGAATTAAACGAGGGCGTGATCCGCTCTGCCGAGCGCATGACCTACACGGCTGTCAACGCCGTGCTCGAAGGCGACCAGAGTTTGCGCACGCGCTACGCACCGCTGGTCCCGTTGTTCGAGCAGATGCGGGACCTGGCGCTCATCCTGAACCGCAAGCGCGTGCGGCGGGGCTCCATCGACTTCGACCTGCCGGAGCCGGTGATCGAATTTGACGAGAACGGAATGATGAAATCGATCACGCGCTCGGAACGCAATATCGCCAACCGCCTGATCGAGGAATTCATGCTGGCCGCCAACGAGAGCGTCGCGCAATACTTGGAGAACCGGCGGATCGCGTCGCTCTACCGTATCCACGAAAAGCCCGATGCCAAGCGCGTCTACGATTTCGAAACCATCGCAGCGACGTTCGGCTATTCGCTGGGCGTGGGCGCACTTCCGATCCAGCGCGTGCAGATGAAGACCGACCGCCGCGCTGCCCGCGGAACCGGCCGCAACGTTCGCCAAATCGAAGTCCCCAAAGAAGTCCACATCACGCCGCGCATGTACCAGAAGCTTACCGAAAAAATTGCCGGGAAACCCGAAGAGCAGATTCTCAGCTACCTGATGCTACGCTCGCTTAAACAGGCGCGGTATTCGGAAGTGAACGAAGGCCACTTCGCCCTCGCGGCGCCGACCTATACGCACTTCACCTCGCCCATCCGCCGGTATCCCGATTTGATCGTGCACCGCATCCTGAAAGAAGTCCTGCAGTCCTCGCCCGAACGATGGGACGGAGAAGTGCCGGTAGGAGTTTTTGGCGTCGTCAGTGGAGGCGTCCGGCCTGCCGAAGCAAGACAAGCCGCGCACAGCGACGACCGGAATCGAGAGCAGAACTTAAGAGCGGTAAGCGATCGACCCGCGGATGCAGACACCAAGCGGGAAAGCCACGACTTCGGCCGCGCCGAAAAGCATCCTAAAACGAAAGCGGCTTCAGCCGCCGAGCCCAGTCGCACTTCAGCCCGTCACGATTCCGGCTCCTCTCCCTGGTCCAAGCGCCGCGATCACGCCTCGCAACAGAAATCGCTCGAGCCCGCGGGCGGCCCCATTCCGCTCGACGAACTGCACGACATCGCCGAAGAATCCAGCCAGTCCGAGCGCCGTGCCGACGATGCCGAGCGCGAACTCATGGAATGGAAGAAGGTCAAGTTCATGCAGGGCCGCATCGGTGAGGTCTTCGAAGGCCTCATCATCAGCGTCACCAAGTACGGCCTGTTCGTCGAGCTCAAAGACCTGTTCGTCGAAGGACTGATCCCGCTCAACACCCTGACCGACGACCACTACACCTACCACGAGGCGACCCGCGAAATCATCGGGCAGCGTACCCGCAAGACGTACCATCTCGGCCAGCCGGTGGAGGTGCTCGTGGACCGGATCGATCCCGTAGAGAAAAAAATCCAATTCGCGCTGTATGAAGAAGTGCAGCCTGTAAAAAAGCGGGCCAAACGCCGTTAGCTGAAGGCTGCGGCGATTTCAGCAACCGCAGGCCAAGATGATAGAATTCTGGAGTCAACCCCATCCGCGGCCGATCCAAGCTGCGGGTTCCTTCCTGTCGGGACGTGGCTCAGCCTGGTAGAGCACTCGCTTGGGGTGCGAGGGGTCGGCAGTTCAAATCTGCCCGTCCCGACCAATCTCTAATCAACCAGTTGCGCGGTTCTCACTGCAGAGCGGAAGTGTTCGAGGATCTTTGCGGCACAAGACTTGTTTTTTTCATTTCTGGTTGTCCTTCTTTTTTTCTTCCGCGCGCGATGTCTGCAGCTCAGACATCGCCCTAAGCAGTTCGTCGATCAGTTTCAGGTGTTTTTGAGGGTCATTCTCCCGTGCAGCATTCTCGGCGATGAGTTCCCAAACGCGTTGTAGGTTCTCCGAGTTCATGTGAGGCCCCGTCTGCATGCACAAAATCAGATGGGCCTCAGCAAAGGGGTGACGGCACGCAGGACTGTATTTGTGTCTGGGAAAATTCCCTACAGGAACAAATGGACGGTGACCTCCTCGTTCCACTCTAAGAAGTCTTTTTGAGTGATGAACGTCACTTCCCCGGAGTCGAACACACGGGCGGCCCGCCTGGGTCGCGCCCGCAATGCGCCTCAACTTACATCTTTACGGTGGACTGATGGCTCGCCACACATTGCCATTCCCCTTTGGGTCCCTTCACCCACGTATCCGTAAAGCGCTCGTGAACATCCATAGGCTTGCCCTCCGGATCGGTCCCCTTGGCCTTGAAGTCACCGGTCGCGACGGCCGTGTCCCCAACAACTGTTACCTTCAGGTCATCGTAAGCGACGCTGTTATACTTGGTCGCTTTCGCGCTGGCCAGAGATTCAGCCTTCCCCGTGACTTTCCCGTCGCTCCCTGTATTCACGAACTTTTCCGATAGCAGCGGGGCGACCATGTCGGGCTTGTTTGTTTTTTGGGACTCAAGCCATTGTTGTTCCAGGGCCGCGACAGCCGACTCCGTGCCGCCGGCCTTCTTGTCTTGCGACCATGAGACGCTCCCAAGCAGGAGCATGCCAACCAAACACCACGTCCAAGTTCTGATCATGGACCTCTCCTAGTTGGTCGAGACTATTGAAAAAAGCTTGGCCTGTATGCGCGCCCAATGTAGGCTCCTGGGCCTCCCTTGTCAAAGGAAGGGTTAAGGCCACAGAGGCGCGTCCTGGGAGAGGCTCCGCGTTTGAGTTGCGAAGTACCGAGCAATGGTCAGTTCGATGAGGGGTGTAGGGTTTTCCCCCGACGCTGAAAACTGCAGGGCGTTGGGCTCATTCTTCTGAAAGCTCATTAACGTCCCTAGCTGCTGCAATGCCCGAGCGCGCGCTGCGATCACATCTTTCCGGGCGTAAGCCAGAAGAATGGAACAGTCGTGGTCGGAATATCGTTCGAGGACCGACATGACAAAAACGAATCGCTCGAATGGCGCTAGCTCAATAATGGCCGAGGCCTCTGCCTGCAAGGCTAAGGGCAGTCTCTGGAGAGCGCGAGCAACTGCGGAGTTTTGCACGACGTTCTGAGAATTCTGTTGTGGCCCGATGATGCGGATGGCGCTCTGAATGATAGAACGTCGAGCCCACGAACGCGCCCACTCCTTGAATACGCGCTTTCCGCTCGTGCATTCTTCGACGCCAGCCGCGAATACTGTCTCTGCCTTGTCCGGGTCCCCGGCTAAGAGAAACGACAGCAGGTACAGACCACTCATGTCGTCCGTGAAGATTCGCTGGAAGTCGGCGGCCGTCGCGTATGCGTCGGCGCTGATAATGTGTTTGCTTGTTGACAACGTCATGCTCACTCCGAGGCCAGATTGTTCAGCAGTTCCACAGCGGAAGTGGACCAATCTCCTACCTGCCACCAAAGCCTTTTGCCCTTTCTGACTTCGATGAAATACCCGAGAAATCGACTCAGAATCTCCGATATCCGGAGCGCGACCGGACAGCCGAGGGCGGCTGTCCCTACGTGGGTTGATTTGAGGGTGGATTCAGCGGGCGATCCCCGACCAACCGGATGAGAACTGACTGTCCGATCACGGGGTCGAGCGAGCTGTCTCGCCGGTAGCGCACTTGGGATCGCGTACATCTTCGCGGAAAGAGATTCTCTTCAGCGAATCGACCGCGCTGTCGAGTTCTGCACTGCTTCCGGCCTCCACCATCTCGCCGATGTAGTAGTCGCGAAACCGCGTGAAAACCAGTGACCGCACCGATAAGCGCGGCAGGGTCGTTTTGTAGTCGGCGCGGAAGAAGTGCTTGCCGGCGTAATCCACCGCGAACGTCTCGCGAAGGAGTTGGTTGTTCTGGGGATTGCGCGTGACCTGGGTCTGAATGGCGTGAGCCACGAACTCCTTCGCCGATTCCGTGGCGTCCGATGCCGGAGAGGCATACAACGTAATCATGTTCCCAAACGTTCCTTGCCTGGGCTGCTCGATCATCAGCAGGTTCAACCCGCCGCCCGGCAGATGGATAGCCTTGCTGGGGCCGTTGATCGCCTGACGCTTCGCCATCCATCCTGCAGGCAAAGGAAATGAAATACCCATACATTCGTTTGTATAGGTGTTGTTGCCGAAGACTCCCGCGTCATAAGTCGGCGCGCCTGCGGGTTTGTCGGCGGATTGCTGCGCCAGGATCAATCCCGTGGCAAGAACTGCGAAGCATAAGGACGGCAATAGCAACGTTAAGCGCATGTCTCTCTGAAAAGAATCATAACCAAAGGCAGTCGAAGTTCGTAGCGGAATCGAAACGGAACGGGCTCGCATCAGATGGAGATCGCAATAGCGAGGTCAGGCTCATGAACACCAGCATCCTGCAGTCGATCGGGAATACCTCACTGGTCGAAATCCGTGGTGTCGTCCCTTCGGGCTGCGGCGAGATCCTGGCCAAACTCGAGTGGCAGAATCCCACTGGAAGTATGAAAGATCGGATGGCCCTGGCGGTAATTAGCCGCGCGGAGGCCGATGGACGGCTGCGTCCGGATGGCACGGTCGTCGAATACACCGGTGGCAGCACCGGAACCTCGCTCGCGCTGGTATGCGCTGCCAAGGGATACAAGATCCATGTCGTCAGTGCGAAGGCATTCAGCCAGGAAAAGCTGGATCACATGGTGGCATACGGGGCGCAGTTAACTCTCGTTCCCTACGATGGCCGTGGCATCACCAAGCAGCTATTCCTCGACATGATCGAAGCTGCCAGAAATCTTTGCCGGCAGCCGAATACGTATTGGGTCAATCAGCTGAGCAATCCCGATACCATCACTGGGTACGCCTCGTTAGGTGAGGAAATCTGGCGCCAGACCGAAGGGAAGATCGATGCTTTCGTGCAGTCGGTGGGAACCTCGGCGTCGCTGAATGGTGTTGCCACCGTTCTCAAACGCTACAACCCCGGGATCAAAATCATCGCCGTTGAGCCTGAAGAATCTTCCGTATTGCTCGGCAAACCGGCTGGCGCTCACGACATTGAGGGGATCGGGGTCGGCTACCCGCCGCCACTGTGGAATCCCGCCATGGTCGATGAAGTTTTACCCGTGAAAACGGCGGATGCCAAAAACATGGCGCGGCAACTTGCCCGCCAGGACGGCATTTTTGCCGGGACCTCGTCCGGAGGAAATGTTCACGCGGCCATTCGAGTTGCGACAAAACTTGGCCCGTCGTCCCGGGTGGTCACGCTGATGATTGACTCGGGATTGAAGTACGTGAGTACCGATTTGTACCGCAGCGAATGAAAGATGCCGGTGCCTCAAGAGCATGAACCACAGAGAGCACGGAGGAAATAATTGATCCCCTGTGCTCCTCTGTGTCCTCCGTGGCTAGACCCCTTTTCTTATTGCGTTAGCGGCCACCCGCGCTTTCACCAGCTTCGTCACCAGCGCGGACGGGATTGGCTCATCAAGGGAGAAGTGGACGGTGCCTTTGGAGGGCGAGTAGTTCTTCAACTCGTCCTTAAAACTTGCAATCACCGACGCGGTCGGAAACAAGCTGCAGTGGTCTCCAAACGCCGCGAACCACACCAGAATTTTCCCGCGCCTGATTGCTGGAATGCGATAGCTGATGGTCTCAACAGCATCGGCAGGAACGGCCGCCAAAATAGCCGCGCGCAGCTCGGCGAAGGTTTTGCGGCTCGATGCCGGAATGCGCCGGGTGTATTCCTGCATAGTCGCGGGAGCGATGCTTTTCTTCGAAGAAGAACTGCGTAACGATTTCTTTTTCATGCGCTGACGCTGGCTCGCGTATCAAGACTCCCCACTCTTACCGCGAAAACACCACGCCGTGGGGCAGGCCTGTGCCTTTCCAGCCGTGCGGCCAGTCGCGGTCTTCGAAGTTGAAGCCCACCTTTCCGTCGGTGTCGCGGAAAGACTCATCCATGGTGAGAGCTCCGGTGGTGGTGTCGAGTTTGAGCAAGTACAGGCGTGCTCGGCTATTCAAGCCAGCGGTGACGACCACGCGCTGCGTTTTCGGATCCCATGCCGTCCAGTGCGGAATATAGGTATCGGTCAGTTTCAGGCGCGACACTTCCACAGGCTTCGCCCCGTTGGTGATATCGAGCACGACGAGCCCGTGCGTGGCGCGCACGCCTTCGATCAGGAAATGCCCGACGACGGTCGGCACGCCGCACCAGTTTCCGGGGAAAGTGTAAACGAGTTTCGATTTTGGGTCGGGGCTGTCGATGTCGGTGATGCGTTCAATGCCGCAGCTCAGCGTCTGCACGAAGACCGAGCCATCGGGCGCGAGACGTGGCTCCTGCGGACCAATCTGCGAATAACGGTTCTCGCCGACGTCGAAGTAGGAAGTCTTCAGCAGTTTGAGATCCGACAGGCGCCAGACCTGGTACGACACGCCGCTGAAAATCGTCTCCAGGTGCATCGAGGAAGCGGTGGAAACCACACGATCCTGCGCCGGAAGGATCACGAGGCTGTAGGGAGTGAGCAGCGCATCGGGCAGCGCGGGATCGGCACTGCTGGCGGAACGCACGACCTTCCCCTGATCGTCGATCTCGACCAGTCCTCCGGCCGCGCCCGATCCGTTGCCGCTTGCGTGATGCGCATGCTGAAAACTCGCGAGCACATGGCCGTTCGGCAGGCGCAGGTAGGAGTGCGGGTGCATGTATCCAGCCATGTCCGTGAACGACGTAGCCACTTTCGGGTGCAGCGGGTCGTTGACATCGAAGATAAAGGTTCGCCCCGCTTCATGATCGTTGGCGAACAGCATGCCGCTGGCGGGCATGGAGTATTCCGTATGATGGACGCTCATGGTTGTCTGATCGGTAGCCAGCGTGGTGACGAGGCGTCCGTATGAAGGCGAAGCCGGATCGGCATCGATGACGGCCAAGAAGTCCTTGCCCTTCCCGTCGGCGTCTCCCGTCCAGGCAAAGAGGTAGTGGCCTGGACCTGGTGCTTTTTGATCAAGAGAAAACACAGACGCGCTGAGCGCGCACAGGATCAACATCGATATCAAGACAAGACGCCGCATTCGACACTCCACTTCTTTGTGTTTTTGTGATCTGTGCAGGAGAAAAAGCATACCAGTTTCCTCAGCCGCGATGCTTCTCCGGGTTAGCCGCGCGGCGCCCAATGACTGATCCCGATCCAGTAAAACGACGTTGAGCCACTTCCTGAATAGATACCCAATTCCTCCCCAGTTGCGGTAGAGTCGGAAGTACAGACCTCTCATATCTGCCGCAGTTCCCGAGGAGGACCCATGACCAACGACCTCTCGCGAAGAAAATTCCTCGAAAAAATTGGACTCGGTGCGGCGACCGGCGCCAGCGCCTGGTTGTTGAAGGATGTCGCGAACGCCCAGCCTCCGGCAGCTTCACTGCCTTCGCGCACGCTCGGACGAACTGGTGCCAAGGTCTCGATCCTGGCGTTTGGTTGCGGTAGCCGCTTCCTCATGTACGAGGACGAAGAGAAAGCCCAGGCCGCGCTCAATCACGCGATCGATCTTGGAATCACCTACCTCGATACTGCTTATGCCTACGGCGACGGCAAAAGCGAAACGCGCGTCGGTAAAGTGATGGCCTCGCGCCGTAAAGATGTCTGGCTCGCCACCAAGATTCCCGACCGCACGCGCGACGAATTCATGCGCCGCCTCGAAGCCAGCCTGAAACGCCTGCAGACCGATCATGTGGACCTGGTGCACATTCACAGCCTTGGCCAGGCCAATGACCTCGCCAAGATCGAAGCTCCCGACGGCTGTCTGAAGGGCCTGCTGGAAGCCCGCGACCAGAAGATGGCGCGCTTTATCGGCATGACCAGCCACACAAACGGCGAAGTCATTGCGCAGGCCATCCAGCGCCACGATCTGGATTGCGTGCAGATGGCGCTCAACGCTTCGCGCAACGGCCGTTTCGAAGAACTGGCGCTGCCCGCGGCGAACAAGAAGAACCTCGGCGTCATTGCCATGAAGATTACGGGCCAGGAATTCCTGCTTGGCAAAGGCGACGGCAAGTCGGACATCAATTCCTTGCTGCGCTACTCGATGAGCCTTCCGGTAACAACCGCCGTGGTTGGCATGCCGCACCTGGAAATGCTCGAGCACAACGTGGAAATCGCGCGCAGCTTCTCTCCTTATTCCGGTGAGGAAATGGAGCGCCTGCGAAAAGACGTGGCGCCCGCGCGCGAAGGCCTCGAGCACAACCTGACCGGACACCTCGACGGCCCGACGGCCACGCCGCACATTTTTTACGCTTGATAGAGCGTCTATAACCGCCATGCCGGAGGATCCCGACAGACAGGGGCGTTTTCTAGCCTTTCAACCCTCACGGCAGGGAGATGGTGGGAAGGTTACGTAACTAGTACCTTTTGAAACCTTGGTAATCTTGCCGTCCCGATTCAACCCGCACTACCATTTCCTTCTCGAATTGGGCGGTGTGAAAAGATGTCTTCCCCCGTAAACACGCGCCGTTGGTTGCGCCATCCCGTAGAGTTGCCTGTCCTGGTTGTGCCTCGGGGCGGGGATTCCAAGCTTGCCATTCAAGGTCGTGGAATCGAAATCAGCGAAGGGGGCATGACCCTGTACGCGGGGCTCCCCCTCAAGCCCGGCGACTACATGGACCTGGAATTCCAGACGCCCGGCCGCACGCGCGTCTCCGCCATCGTCCGTAACCGGACCGGCTACTGCTTCGGGCTCGAATTCCTGACGCCCCTTAGCACCGAGACCCCGAAAGCGTCGGTTCAGGTTCGTCCGCCACAGGCAGCCGAGAATAGCGACCTGCGAACGGTGCTGCGCCGCAAGGAAGTCGAGATGGAGCGCCTCCGCAAGGAGATCTCCACGCTTCGGGCCTACGGCCGATACACCCGCTAACGCTGCCGCGACATGGCACATCCGGAACCCGCTCAACCTCTCTTTCGGATGATTACCAACGTGGCTTTGCGATGGCCGGCCTTTCCCCGGTAGTATAGCGACGCGTTCCCCCGCATTCTGCAGCGTGCAGGATCCGTCCTGCCGCACCGGAGCCCGATAAGGTCTATGCCATTTCGCGCCACCAACGTTCTGCTGACCGACAACGAAGCCAGGGTGCTGGGCTGCCTGGTCGAGAAGGAAATCACGACGCCGGATTACTACCCGCTGTCGCTGAATGCGCTGATCAATGCGTGCAACCAGAAGTCGAACCGCGACCCGATCATGACCGTGAACGAAGACGCGGTCCGGCAGGCCGTGCACTCTCTCAATGAAAAGGGCCTGGCAGGCACCGCCAGCAGCGCCGGAGACAGCCGCGTCCCCAAGTACGAACATCGCATGCAGGAAGCCTTCAACTTCACCCGCCGCGAGACTGCCATTATGTGCGTGCTGATGCTGCGCGGCCCGCAAACTCCGGGGGAACTGCGCGGACGCTCCGAACGCATGCACCGCTTCGAAGACCTGACCGATGTGCAGTCAACTCTGCAAAAGCTGATGACCCGTGAAGAGCCGCTGGTCAAGGTCCTGCCGCGCCAGCCCGGCACGAAAGAAGCGCGCTACGCACACCTGCTGTGCGGCCAAAAGCCCGAATGGGATACGCCGCAGCCGTTAGTCGAGGAGCGCGCCGAATCTTCCGCAGACAACGAGCGCATCGCGCAACTGGAAGAAGAGGTTGCCGCTCTGCGGAGAGAGATGTCCGACCTCCGCGAAGAGGTGGCCAGCTTTCGAAAGCAGTTCGAGTAGGCCGCTGCATAGCTTCGACAGCTTCGATCATGAAGCTCCATCCGGCAGTACCCCCTCTGCGGGTGTTCTCTGCGGCCTCTGCGGTTCAAGGTTTTCTTATCCTCTTCGATGAGCCGTGAGCGCGCAGCCCTCGCAGCGGCTAGAATAGCTACCGCTAAATTTTCAAATCTTACCGTGGGAGATCCTGATGAAATCAGCAATCACATCGATCGCGTGTGTGATCGTGAGCTGTATCGTATTGCAGTGCGGGTTAACCGTGGCCGCGGCCGCAGGCACCGAAGCTGCACTCAAGTCTTCCGACATCACCAACAAGATTTTCCCGGACCAGGTCTTCTTCCGCGGCCAGGTGGCTTCGGTCCAGATGCGCAATACGGGCGGCGTGCGCTTTGCCGACGACATGTACGTCCTGGCTGGCATGATCGACAACTCAGGCTACTCCAGCGACATTCGCCAGAAATACCAGGCTTACTTCATCTCTGAGGTGCCGCTGGCGGTTGGTGGGCAAAAACTTGCGCCGGGTGCCTACGGTGTTGGATTTGTGCAGGGCAAATTCGTAGTCATGGATCTGGGCGCGCACGACTTGTTTCAGGCGGATTCAGCGCGCGACGCGGAGATGAAGCGTCCAGTTCCCCTGCAAGTCGTCAACTCCAATGGTAAGTATCGTTTGTATGCTGGTCGCGACTATGCGGAGTTTACGCGCGAGCCCTAGTCGCTACATGCGTCCAATGGCAGCGACCGTGACTGTCCGTCCAAAAATTTGCCATTACCGAAAAGCCTGTATTTCCAACACTTCGAATCCCCATTAAGGTTTAGGAGTTGTGGAACTGTCCTCGATTGACGAGCGGGTGAGGCAGCTCTGCGCGAAGGCGGCGACCGCCCAGGGGCAGGAAGCCGAACAGATTCTGGCTGAATTGCGGGAAGCTCTCCGGGAGCACGCGCGCTTCGTCAGGCTCATGTCAGCGCGAACGCTCACTCGCACGCAGGTACGTCTGCCTTCTACTTCCCAGGACGAGGGTTGATAGGGCCGGACCTCTGCGCGCAGGCGCCTGAGTGCGGAAGGCGCCGTCGGTACTACGTCTCGAAAAAGCCAGCCTTAGCCTTAGCGTTTCAAATTTTCAGCTACTCGGATTCGAAAAAACAGGAATGCTGCAGGCGCAAGAACGCGCCAGCGTGATGGCGACCAGCTGTTCGTCGCTTTCCCTTTGGGGGGATTACGAAGTGGCGCTCGTGGGGAACGTGATTCCCCAGAAATTCTTGACCCTTTCGTCCTGATCGATAAATTCGATAGCGAAAGTCGGCACTCCCTGAATCGCCGCCAGCTGCGCGACCACACGGGCAGAAACCATCGTGCCCCGCTTGTTTTGCACGATCACGATTGAGCCTACCTGCAAGTCTCGGTGCAACTGCACGGCGCCCCCATGCCGGTTCAGGTTCGTCGCGCGCGCGGGCAAATTAAATGGCGCTTTCTGGCGATCCTGTCCAGACAACCCGACAGAGGCGTTGAGTGCCATTCGGCTGCTTCTTCGTTTTCCCAGCTGAGCGCGGCTGACGTTCCCAGTGACCAGGATACTTGAGCGTGGGGATTTAGAGCTTCGTTCGAGAGGTTTGGGGTTCATGCTGCATGAGAACTTAGCCCGACTATGGAGGCCGCGCAAAGTACTCCAGTCACCACGGGTGATTACTCTGAAAGATCTCGTGTTTTCAACGAAGATGGCGGTGGAGGTTACTGGGTTACCGCGCTCAATCCGGCATGGCTTGCCCGTTCTGCGCGCCCGGCCGTGAAGTAGAACGCATTGTTTCCCGTCCGCAGATCTTTTCCGTAAACGAACGTCACGCCGACCCCGAGCACACGCAGCTTGGCCTGCGCGCCCGTATCCCATTGCCACTTTCGAGAACCGAGATTCGCTGCCGCGCCGGAGATTTTGCCCGAGTCGAGGAACGGCCCCACTTTCACGGTGACCAGTCCGTTGCCGTAGATGTTCTTGTCGGTCTCGCTGTTGACGAGAAAATATTTTGTGCCGAGCGGCGCGCTGCCCTTGCGGCTGTCGCGCGTGCCGATGTGCCCGCGCAGCCAGAGATCGTTGTCGCGTTCCATGCCCAATATGTATAGCTCGTCGAATGGCGGTTGGCCCGTTGTGCCCCCGCCGCTGACTCGAACCTGCGTGTCGTAATCATCCCCCTGCATTCGCGGCAGCCACCGGCTTTCGACGGACCCTTGCAACTTGGCAAAGGCCTGTGCAGGATGAGACCAGATCCGCGCGATCTGGGAAGCTGCCTCGGTATTGATTGCGAAGCGATGCTCGGGAGCCCGCCAAACCAGGTAATGAACGCGCGCCAGTTGTTTCAGTTGCGCGCCTTCAAGAAGCAGGCCAGCCGTGAGCGCCGGACCCGCGACTACACTGCGGTAGTCGCGATGCGAAAACTCCGCCCCGGCCGACCAGCCCCACCGGCCGCTATTGAACGACTCAATCTCGGCTCCCGCCGACTCTCGCCGCAGATTCAGCGAGCCCAGCGAAGGCGAAGGCCCCGTGAACGATTCGCGAATATCCCAGTTCTCGTTGCGCAGATCGAATCCCATCCGGTAGCGCCAGCGTGGATTCGCATGCAGTGGTCCGGAGAGTGCGGCAGTGAGCCGCCGCTTCTGCGCATCCCAGCGCACCAGCGACGTCACGTTAATCGCGGACGCGCCGATGTTGAAGTACTCCGAATAAATCGTCTGGTAGCCGATACCGCTGAATGTCGAGATCAGGCCCTGCCAGATGCTGTCGCCGAATCCATTGCGCTCGTGCAAATTGAGAATCGCGTCGAACTTACTCTCCGGACGCGCGATCAACTGAATACGCGGAGAAGGGAACACGCCCAGTCCCGCAAGTCGCGCGCGCGAAGTTTCGTAGTCCGCGAGGCGCAATTTGGAAGCAGGTGAAAAGGCCAGCGCGCGATCGAGCAGGGCAGCATGCGTTCGCAACGCATGATCGGGTTGCACGGACTCGAGATAGGGCTTGCCGGCGCGGTTCCAGTACTTCAGCGCGGCGTCGAGGTCCCCCGCGATGAAATAAATCGTTCCCAGGAAATCGTTGCCGTACGAATCCGCAGGATCGATGCCCAATGCGCGGCGAAGATAACGGGCAGCGGTTGCAGGGTGTTGCTGCTTGAACTCCACGCCCGCGAGTTCGATGGGAAACCGCTTGTCGCGCGGAGCGCGTTTCTGTCCTGCGCGGAATGCCGTGCGGGCATCGTCGAGGCGTCCGACCTGGGCAAGCGCGCTGCCGTACTCGAATTCGAGGTCTACATCCTTGTCCGGGAGACTTTTCAGTTCGCGAACAATTTCGGGCCAGCGTTGTTCGGCGGCGAGTTGCCGGATGCGATGTGCCAGGAATTCCTGAGACTCGGAAGGGCCACGCGTTTGGCCGAAACTGATGTGAGCGCAAATGAAGAAAATCGCGAGCGAGACTGCTTTCCGGAGTTCTAGCGAGCGGTGGGTGCGCTTGCGGTTTGAGGCACTGCCAGCAAAGTCCAATTGCCTGTGCCTTTCCATTGTTTTTCGAAGGCGCTCAAGTCCTGCTTCAGAAGCTTGCGCTCGCCCGGATCATTCAGCAAGACCAGGTTATTCTCCGGATCAATGCCGGCCACGACCACGTAGTGTAACGGAGCGCCCGCCGCCGGCTTCAGGGCAACAATCAAAGGCCGGCCCTTGGCCAGTTGCTCTTTCAGATCTTCCGCGCGCCCTTCCAACGCGAACGCCCGGTAGCCATGCCGTTCGAAATAGCGCTCCAGATCCGACGCGTAGATTCCATGCGCCTTTAGGGAGTAGAGCGCCAGTTGTATGTTGGGCGCGTCAGAATCGGCAGAGGGCGTGACACCCTGCTGGCGCTGCCAGAACTGCATGACCATCGCAATGCTGGCAGCGCCGCAGCCGTTCTTCTCCTGCTTGACGAAAGGAACATCCAGCCACACCCCGGAAGCTTCCGCGCCGCAGACAAGCGCGCATGCGCTCATCACTACCATCAGGATGTTGACGATTTTCCGGCTCACTGGACCTCGTTCTGCTCGTCAGCGTACGGCGACAATGATCAGGATCAGCGCCGCAATCGCCACGAGAATAATAATCAGGTCCCGGTCGCTCAACGTTCCCGCCGCGAAATCAGCATTGGCCTTGCTGGCGCGGGACGCCAACTGCGCAAGTTCCTGATCATTCAGCTGCGAAACCGCCACCTTCACCTGCTGCGTGTCCATGTGCGCCGACTTCAGTGCCTTCTGGGCCGTGGGCGACGACACAAACTGCTGCAGCGCATCTAAATTTTGCTGGCGAGCCTGAGAGGACGCGACCACTGCGCTCTGCAGTTGGGCGGGGCTGACCACGTGGCTCTGGGCCAGCGCATCTTGCGGGATCATAAACGCCATGGCAAGCATACCGGCCACGATACCGCGCGCAAACTGCTGTAGTGATGAAGCCATTTCTGCTCTTCTCCTTGGAAGTGAAGTGGTTGCCAGAGTTTTCCTAAATATACCCGGACTTAGACCCAGCGGGACGTGTCAAAGGTTGTACTCAGAATTTCCCTTTACATCCCGACTCCGCATTGTGAAAAAACGTGAAAAGGCTGGATTTTTGGACTCACGAAACAAGAAATGCGGAGTCCAACTTCACACGCCGAAGGGATACAGGAAAATAACGGCTCATCACTTGCAATATGCAAGTGATGTTGGTAGCCTGCGATGGTGGCCGGCAAAGCCAAGCTGAAACATCGTTCCGGGTGCCCGGTGAACATGTGCCTGGAGGTGTTCGGGGACCGCTGGTCGTTGTTGATCGTGCGCGACCTGATGGTGCGCGGGTATCGCACGTTCAAGGAATTCCAGGAATCGGGCGAACGCATCGCCAGCAACATCCTCGCCGATCGCCTGCAGAGACTTGAAGCCGCCGGAATTCTGATGAGCGAGCCTGAGGCCACCGACGGCCGCAGGATCAACTACCGGCTGACGGAAAAGGGCATCGACCTGGCTCCGATCCTGCTGGACTTGCTGATCTGGGGAGCGCGTCATGAACAGGCCGATGGCTCTTGCTCTCTGATCTTGAAAATGCAAAAGAATCGCGAGGAGATTCTCTCGGAAGTCCGGCGCCGCTGGCGTGAACGGGATTCCACCCCGCTTATCCCGCGATTCGATAGCGGAGTTGCGCGCAGCCTGGGAACCAGCGCAACCGAAAAAGTAAGGAGACGAAAATGAGTACGGATTTCGCCCAGATTAACCACATGTTCAAGACCAATGCGCAGGTATTTGAGAAAGCTACACAGGGAGTGCCCGCCGAGAAGTGGCTGGCGAAGCCGGGGAACGATTCGAATCACCTGGCTTGGATCGCCGGACATGCGGTCGTGCATCGTGCCCTGGTTGCGAAAATGCTTGGCTCGGAATGGTCCGTGCCCTGGGAGGCGTTGTTTGCGCGCGGTGCAAAATTGGTTGACCCCGACCAGTATCCCGATCCTGCGGAAA
Source organism: uncultured Acidobacteriota bacterium (assembly GCA_963765755.1). Lineage (GTDB taxonomy): Bacteria > Acidobacteriota > Terriglobia > Terriglobales > Acidobacteriaceae > Gp1-AA133. The sequence continues at coordinate 139,688 of CAVXXV010000008.1, forward strand.
TTCAGCGTGCCTGGCGAGACGTGTCAGAGAAACTGAATGCCGCATGGCCGAAAGCTTCGCCAGAATTGCTTTCCGCACCCGTTCCGCAAGGACGGCCTTCGCTCGATGGCACGATCGCAGGATCGATTGCCCTGCTCTGTTTCCATGAAACTTTTCACGTGGGTCAGATGAGCTATCTGCGCAAATGGCTGGGATACGGGCAAGCGGTGGGATAAGCCGGGAGCCAGGCCCGTACTCAATTCTTAAAATCTGGAGAAAGATTCCATGCACACTACAGCCCTCCCCCTCACGACCTCGAAGGGGATGCTCTGGACCGGACGCATCCTCACGGCCCTGGTGACGCTGTTCCTGCTTTTCGATTGCAGCGTGAAGCTAATCAAAACCCCCGAAGCCGTGCAGGGAACGGTCCAGTTGGGCTATCAGGAAAGCGTCATTGTCCCGCTCGGCGTCGTCCTGCTCATTTGCCTGGTCTGCTACCTGATTCCGCGCACGTCGATCCTGGGCGCGATTTTGCTGACCGGGTATCTCGGCGGCGCAACCGCGACCAACGTGCGCGTGGGAAGCCCATGGATTTTATTTCCCGTATTCATTGGCGTGCTTGTCTGGGCGGGAATCTATTTCCGCGACCCGCAACTGCGGGCGCTGATCCCGCTCCGAAAGTAGCGCACCTCCCAAACCCGAAACAGCCATCTTCGTCGAGATCAAAACCTTCCAGGGCCACGGCCTTGAGAAAAAAAGGAGACTGTTATGGGTAGGCCCGTAGTGCATTGGGAACTGATGTCTAAGGATCCGGCCAAAGTCGCTGACTTCTACCAGAAGATTTTCGACTGGAAAATTCAGCATCGGCCGGAGCTGAACTACCGCATCGTGGAAACCGGCAGCAAAGACGGTATTAACGGCGGCATTCTGAAGCCGGAGCGCCCCGAGCCTTGGCCGGGAAACATGACGATGTACATTGCGGTCGACGATCTGGCCGCCTATCGTAAGCGCATTCAGGAAGCTGGCGGAAAGATTCACGTCGAAGAGCAGGAAGTTCCCGGCATGGGGTGGTTCTCGCTGTTCACCGACCCCGAAGGCCGGATGATGGGTTTGTGGAAGAATGCTGCGATGTAGAAGTTGAGCAAGGGGCGTCTCGCCGCCAATTCATACGAAGGAGTGAAGCATGAGCAAGGTTCGAGTGCTGGCAGGTACAAAGAAAGGCGCATTCATTCTGAGTTCGGACGGAAAACGTGACAAGTGGGAAGTCAGCGGCCCGCACTTCGCGGGCTGGGAGATCTACCACATGAAGGGATCGCCCGTGGACCCCAATCGCCTTTATGTCTCGCAAACCAGCGGATGGTTCGGGCAGATCATTCAGCGCTCCGATGACGGCGGCAAAACGTGGCATCAGCCGGGAACTCCCAAAGGCGAAGCGCCAGCTCCCGGCGGAATGCCTAAAGGTGACAGCAACAAGTTTGCCTACGACGCAAATGGCGCGCCGCTCACCACCCACCAGTGGTACGACGGGACGCAGCATCCGTGGGAATTCAAGCGCGTCTGGCACCTCGAGCCTTCGCTCACCGATGCCGAAACCGTGTACGCCGGCGTGGAAGACGCCGCCATCTTCCGCACCACCGACGGTGGCGAGAACTGGAAAGAACTCCCTGGCTTACGCGGCCATGGTACCGGTCCGAAATGGCAGCCGGGCGCGGGCGGCATGTGCCTGCACACAATCATTCTCGATCCAAAGGATCCGGATCGTATGTACATTGCCATCTCAGCCGCGGGTGCGTTCCGCACCGATGACGGCGGCAAGAGTTGGAAGCCGATCAATCGCGGCCTGCGTTCGCAATACATTCCCGACCCGAACGCCGAGATTGGCCATTGCGTGCACCACATCGCGATGAATCCGAAGAGGCCCGGAGTGCTTTTCATGCAGAAGCACTGGGACGTGATGCGCAGCGACGATGCCGGCGACAACTGGCGCGAGGTCAGCGGCAACTTGCCCACCGATTTCGGCTTCGTGATCGATGTCCACTCCCACGAACCGGAAACCATCTACGTCGTTCCCATCAAGAGCGACTCCGAACACTTTGTGCATGATGCCAAGCTGCGCGTCTACCGCAGTAAGACGGGCGGTAACGAATGGGAGGCGCTTACCAAGGGCTTGCCGCAGAGCGATTGCTACGTGAACGTGCTGCGCGATGCCATGGCGGTCGACTCGCTCGATAAATGCGGCATCTACTTCGGCACCACCGGCGGCCAGGTCTACGCGTCTGCCGATGCGGGCGACAGCTGGAATCCCATCGTGCGCGATCTACCGGCCGTCTTATCGGTGGAGGTGCAGACGCTGCCATGATCCGAGTCGTTCTCCCTCCCCACCTGCGCACGCTCGCCCATGTTGAAAGCGAGGCGACGCTCGAGGTTACAGGTCCGGTGACGTTGCGGGCGGTTCTCGACGAACTCGAGAACCGCTACCCCATGCTGCGCGGCACGATCCGCGACCACGGGACCCTGCAGCGCCGCCCGTTCTTGCGTTACTTCGCTTGTGAGCAGGACCTGTCCCACGATCCGCCCGATACGATCCTGCCCGATGCCATCGCGTCCGGCGCCGAGCCCTTTATCGTTCTGGGAGCGATTGCCGGCGGGTAGGGTTTTCCCCGTAAACAAATAAATCAGCAATCATGTCGATTCCCTTGCGCCTCGTTCGTCGTCACCATAGAAGGCGGATCTGGGCGGGCAAAGAAAGACGACGGGATTCCGACTTCATACACAAAATAAAGGAGATATGACGATGCGAGTCATGGTGATTGTAAAAGCGAACAACGATTCGGAAGCGGGCATCCTCCCCAGCAAAGAGATTCTCGAAAAGATGGGGAAGTACAACGAGGAACTGGTGAAGGCAGGCGTGATGTTGGCTGGCGAGGGGCTGCAATCGAGCGCCAAGGGCAAACGCATCAAGTTCTCGGGCGAGAAGCGCACGATCACCGACGGCCCTTTCGCCGAAACGAAAGAACTCATCGCCGGCTTCTGGCTGTGGCAAGTGCGTTCCATGGACGAGGCGGTGGAGTGGTTGAAACGCGCGCCCTTCGACGGTGGCACCGAAATCGAACTGCGCCGGGTATTTGAAACAGAGGATTTCGGGGAGAACCTGACTCCGGAACTTCGCGAACAAGAGGCCCGACTCCGCGAGAAGACCTCGAAGAAGCAGGCTTCATGACCAGGACTCAGCCAACAGCAGCGGGCGGCCGCGTTTTGTTCGACGCGGCGCCATGTTCCCCCGGGATCCTGGCACCATCGGTGTGTCTTTGTGTCTTGTGCGGAAAATGTTCGTTGGCGACGCAACCCGATCGACCGGTGCGCGTCGTCCCTATAAAAAAAGTAACGACGGCTGTCGAGAACAGCATGGTTCATTCGTCGTGAGAGTAGAAGGGGAAGCGCGGTAAGGATGAGCTGCTTCCGGACCTTCAACGAATCTCATTCGAAAGAGGAGAAAGATAATGAAATTCCTATCCATCTACAAATCAAGCAAGCCTGAAGGTGTCCCGCCCACGCAGAAAGAAATGGAGGAGATGGGCAAGTACGTGGAGAAAATGCTGAAATCAGGCGTGGTGCTGGCCACCGAGGGATGCCTGCCCAGTGCCCTGGGCGCGAAGCTGCGCCTCTCCAACGGCAAGTTCACCGTGACCGATGGCCCCTTCACCGAAGCGAAAGAAATCATCGGCGGCTTCGCGGTGATGCAGGCGAACTCGAAAGCAGAAATGATTGAGCATGTGAAAGACTTTATGAAGCTGGCGGGGGATGGAGAATGCGAAATCCGCCAGGTGTATGACGGCCCGAAGAGCTAGATCCCGGGAAACCGGCCGCTTCGTCGAAACAGTTTCGAAAGGAGCATTTATGCGATTCATGATGCTGATGATCCCCAAAGGTTACGAGCAGGCCAAGCCCGGCACCATGCCCGACGCGAAAGCCGTTGCCGCGATGATGAAGTACAACCAGGAACTGCAGAAGGCGGGCGTGCTGCTCTCGCTTGAAGGCTTGCATCCGCCGTCAGCGGGCGCGCGCGTTTCCTTCGCCGGAGGCAAACCGAAAGTTACCGACGGGCCGTTCGCCGAAGCGAAGGAGGTGGTCGGCGGCTTCTGGATGATCCAGGTGAATTCGAAACAGGAAGCCATCGACTGGGCCACGCGCTGTCCCGGGTCCGAGAATGAAGTCATCGAAATCCGCCAAGTCCAGGAGATGGCCGACTTCACTCCGGAAATACAGGAAGCCGCCGCCGGCTTCTCCGAACTGCAGGCCCAGGCCAACAAGCGCAAGACCGCTTGACCTCCCGAGTGCCCCATCCTTGCGCGTATTGCGCAAGGGTGGGAACCGCGGCGTTTGCGAATGGTCCTCTCTTCGCCAGAAGGTGTGTTTCCACCGCCGCCGTAATTCCTTAGCCAACTTTTTGTTGGCGGAAAATCTCTGCAACGGCATCCTATCCGAGAACGGGTCAAAGAACCCTCCAGATGAAAGACTTCCTCCCATCCAGACGTAGATTCTTGAAAGGTGTTGCAGTGACGGCCGGGTCGGCGTTGTTCTCACCCGCAGCGGTTCTGGGCCAGTCGCCGTCATCGATGCCAGCCTCTGCGCCATCCGAGTCGACTTCCGCGGACTACACGCTGCGCATCAAGACCTCTCCGGTCGAGATCGCACCCCGCCGGATCATTTCGACAACCACCTACAACGGCCAATTTCCTGGACCTCTTATCCGCCTCAAAGAGGGCAAGCAGGTCACGGTCGACATTTTCAACGACACGGATGTTCCGGAGCAGTTGCATTGGCACGGGCAGAAGGTGTCCGTCGACGTCGATGGCGCCTCCGAGGAAGGCACGCCGTTCATCCCCGCACACGGCAAGCGAAGAATCTCTCTTGTGCCGGGTCCGGCGGGCTTTCGCTTCTATCACACCCACAATCGCGCCGGAGCCGATCTCTCCCGCGGACAGTACGGCGGGCAGGTCGGTCCCGTTTACATCGAGCCCCAGCATGAACCGGGCAACTACGATCGCGAAGAATTTCTCGTGCTCAAGGAATTCGAACCCACCTTAAGCCGTGGCGGAGACATGCCGCAGAACTTTCTGCCGCCGGTTACGCTTCCGTCGCTGCACGAGAAGGGCGAAAGAGAAATGAAGGCCTCACTGGCCAAGGGTATGCCGCACGGATACGAAGTCGGCTATGGCTCCTTCACGGTCAATGGCCGCATGCTCGGACACGGTGAACCGATAAAAGCGAAGCAGGGCGAACGGATCTTATTTCACGTGCTGAATGGGAGCGCAACCGAGACTCGCAGCCTCGCCTTGCCTGGTCATTTTTTTCGAGTAGTCGCGTTGGATGGAAACCCGGTTCCGAATCCGGTGCGAGTGCCAGTGCTCTGGCTCGGAACCGGCGAACGAGTCTCAGCCATCGTGGAGATGAATCATCCGGGCGTCTGGATAATGGGCGATCTGGCCGATGACGATCGTCGGCATGGGATGGGGGCCGTCGTCGAATATTCGGGTCGCAAGGGCAAGGGCCAATGGATTCCGCCGAGCCCGTATCAGTGGAACTATTTGCGTTTCGCGAAGTCTGCTACCGTCGCCTCGGCGCCAGACGAAACTTTCGAGATGACATTTGCGAAGGACAACGCTGCCGAGGAAGGCTTCAATCGATGGTCCATCAACGGCAATGCCTATCCCATGACAGGCGAAGCTACTCCAGCCGCATTCCACCTGAAGCAGGGCAAGCGTTACCGCATTCGCATGCGCAACGCCAGTGACGACATCCATCCCATCCATCTTCACCGTCACAGCTTCGAACTGACCACCATCGCCGGAAAGCGCACCTCGGGAATTCTGAAAGACGTGGTCATGTTGGGTGGCTATCAGGAAGCGGAAATAGACTTCGTCGCCGACAACCCCGGCCTGACCCTGTTCCATTGCCACCAGCAGCTACACATGGACTTCGGCTTCATGACGCTGTTTGACTACGAGAACTGACTAAGGCGAAGGGTGGGCCAGTCCGACCAATTCCGCTAACCGTTACACGAAAGCATCGGCTCCGGCGGCATCGAAGTCGTCACTGCCGGAACGCGATTCCACGCGCACCGTGTCTTGGGGCGTTCAATGACCATTCTTATTCCGGGCCTTCATAGCGGACTCGATTCTAGCCTTCATCAGGCTCGCCTGCCGAAGGAGCGCACTGCTATTCATGGCATTCAAGGCCACGGCGCGTTCCGGAGCGTCTATCGCGACGACGATCCTGCACATCTCCACCTTTTCCTTTGTCTTCTTATCCTGCCCGAACTCGGTGAAGATTCGGGTAATCACCTGCACGCTGCCTGAGAGCGTCGTCACTAACGGCCTGCTAGTTACCGTCATCTGTTGGTCATTCCAGCGGATGGCTTCCGGCAGGTTCGCCTTCAAATCCTGATAGCACTGCTCTGCTGGCTCCTTGATCGTCACCGACTCCTGTGCGCACAGGGGAGCCGCCGATGAAAGGGTCAAAAAGACTAAGACCAGGTACTTCATTTGCCTGACAACTCCCTTCCGTCGATCATCCCGTTGGGTGGAGTCCTTTCTCATAGGGCTCGACAGTCTCATGGTTGTAAGAGTTAGTCCAGCGGAACGATAGTTGCTCAATAGGTGCCATAGCCGGGCGCCCCGCGTTTCGCCGTTTTCGAAACGTGGGAACCACGGACCTCGACTCGCCCATCACTCAGACGGTAACCCGCATCACACCACGCTTAGCCCGGGCGTCACCGTCGAACCCAACCCGCTCGTCTCGTGCTTCCACCCCATCGCCTGCGCAATCGAGATCAGATGAAATATCAGAAACAAGGGCACCAGAAACGTCGGCACCAGGCTCAAGGGAAGGACTGTCATCGCGACCATCGATGGGCCTTGCGGGCTGATCAAGCGCGCGGTAGTACCCAGGCTCACGGCTAGAACCAGATCTAGAATGCCAAGCGACTGCCAGAGGATAAAGCTGGTGCGATGCGCGGGCATAGCGAGCTTCAGCGCGGCGTAAGTCGCGGTGGCGCCGATGAACATGTCGCCGTATCCCGCAGGTAGTGCGAAGATGGCCGGCAGCACGCCGCGGGCTTCGAGCAAAACGAAGGTGAAGCCGATCAGCCTCCACGACTGCGCCAGCGTCAGCACGCTCGGATTCAGCGACAGCGCGAACTGCCGGAACCTTTTCGAGACGCCAATCCACAGTGCGAATAAAAGAATTGGAATCCCCGCTGCCAAGGCCACGCCGAGGCCGATACGTTGTTCGTCATTCCGGAACAAGTGCAGGTCCGATCCGGTCAGGGCGAACAAAAACCATGCGGCCACCAGTGTGATCGTCAATTTTGCATAAGATTTCATAACTAGCCTCCTTCGATTGCAGTTTGTAGATATCAACTTTCTGACATCGGCTAAGAGTTCCAAGCGTGCGGCTCGCAGCTCGTTAACCGCGGATCTCCTTCATGCCCCCGCCTGCTTCAAAGCGATGCCTGTCACCCGATCGGACAAGCGCGCCAGCTCCTCCCATGTGTTCTCGCCGAGTTCACGTCGTAAGCGGGCTTGCACTTTTTCCCACTCTGGCTCGGCGCGGTCCAGCAGTGCCTTGCCGTCCTTAGCAAGGCGCAGCCGACGTTCTCGCCGGTCTTTGCCACGACGTTCCGCAATCCACCCTTGCTGTCGCATGATCTTCAAAGTCCGCGTCAGAGTAGTGCTGTCCATCGCAAGAATGTCTCCTATCTGCCCCTGAGAAACCTCCCCGGTCCGGGACAACACCTGCAGGATCGTGAACTGCGAAGCCCGAAGCCCCAATGGCCGAAAAGTTTGCTCGTAGAGTTGGGTCAATGCCCGCGTGGTGCGGCGGAAGCCAGCGCACATGCAACCAAGCGACGGAAGCGAAGAGCGGTTCATACAAACAATAGATGTATATACATATAATGCGATGCAAAATCTTCGACCCTGGCCGCCCGCCTTCCCGATTAACCCGTCGGAAGCACCAAGGGTTCCCGTGGCAAAAGTAACGGGCGCGCTTCTGGATGGAAACGCGCCCACTTTTCTTCCTGGAACGAGGCTTTTAGTCGCCCGAGGCTCGATCGAGCAACCGGTTCGCCTGCAGCCATAGGCTGAAGGTTGACGGCCAGTCCAGCGGTTGATTGCTGAACTCGGCTGCTTCGAGTTTTTGAATGATCTGAGCGGCGAGTGCGTCGCGCTGGTCGCCTAAAGACGCCAGCCGGTTTTCCAGACGGTTGTAGGTCCGGTCATCTCCGGTGATTGCCTTGTTGGAGGTGGCCAGAGTGGCGCGGCCGAACTGGCCTACGGGTGCGTTGAGTTGCTTGTAAGCTTGCGCCAGCAGTGTGAACGCCAATGGGTTGCGGCGGACTCCGCTGGGCAACGCGTTGCTCCGCATGTCTTCTGCCAGCACGCGGCCGTCGTGCGAGTAGTCGTCAGTCAGGCCCACCAGAGACAAAATCGTGGGCCGGATGTCGGTGTGATCGGACCAGGTCTGGCGGTCGACGCCTTGCTGTTTCACGCCGGGACCAACCATGCCCAGCCAGGTGGTCGTGATGTCCTTCTGCACGTCGCCGTGGTTCCAGGCGAAGCCAGGATTTTCCGTGACGCACGGCGAGTTGCAGTTCGGCGCACCTGCGAACAGGAAGTAATCGGGGTTGGCGAACATGGTGAGGGTGGGCGTACGCGCCGGGTCTGCTGTCACCATGTGAAGGAGTTTCATTTCCACTGGATCCGCGAGGAACTGCGAGATCGTGTCAGTGTTGCCCGTGATGGGATTGACCGCCGTCAGCGCGGCGAGCCCATGCGCGAAGTTGCGCACGATCGGATCGGTGCGCGACGGGTTGCCGGTGATGTAGATGGTGGGCGCATCGTCGGAGTGAACCGTAAACGGCGTTGTGATGCTCTGCTCGGTGGCCAGCAGGCCCGCCAGGTTGGTGTTGATCTCGCCAATCTGGGCGTAGGTGCAGGGTACGTTCACACCATCACAGCCAGCGGGACTGGGCGGACCGCCAACAAAGTGGTCGCCTTCGTCGGCGGTGAACACGAACAAGGTGTTGTCGCGCGTGATGCCGTCGGCGGCCAGGCGCGCAAAGAACTTGTTGAACGCGTCATCGTAGGCCGCGAGGGCAGCGACGTATCCGGCGGATCCCGGTCCAAACGCAGGACCAGCAGGATGATTGTCGTGCGCGTCGGAGATGTAGGCGTAGGTCACGGGCACGCCGCGTTCCTGCATCGCGGCAACATACGCCAGAGAAACTTTTGCGGCCATCCCATCAAATCCAGGGAAGCCGATGTGGCCGGTTGGGTCCTGGATTACGTTGCCGTTGAGGTCGGTGAGCGGACCGCCGGGACTCACAACCGGAGCTACGTACACATGCCCGAAGAGTCCGTTGAAGCCGTTGTAGCCGCCGGGTTCATCGGGGAGTAGATCCGGCGCGCCGCCATTCGCGGCGCTGCATAACGCATCTCCCGCGGCACAGTGCACGCCGATGCCGACGAAATCGGCAAAGGCCTGGGTGGGATTGGCCACGACTTCGGCAGCCTGCGGTGAGTTGGCGCCGAAGACGGTGGGAATGTCGGTCTGAATGTTCTCGAGGATCGTGTTCGCGGTGGCGACGGCGCCGAAGTTGCACCCGGCGCGGGTAAACGGCACCCAGGGCGCGGGCGCATTTTTGCCGTCGGCGGTCAGCATGTTGAACTTCGTGTCGGTCGGTGCCGTGGTCGTGGGGTCAAATAGAGGATCGGTCCAGTAGGCGAAGGAGACCCCGAGACTGGAAGTTCCGTCGGGCTTGAAGTAGCGGAAGCTGTTGCTGACGGGCACGCCATGGCGGTCGCCGTAAACGCCAGTGAGCGATGTGAGTATGTCGGTGGCGGTGTGCGAGATGAGCGGCGTGTGGTGATTGGAGAGCAAAGTGCCGTTGCCCTTGATGAAATTCAGCAGGTGCGGCATCTGTTCAAGATCGGAGGGAACGTTCGGGTTATCGCGAGTGAAGTGGGTGTTGTCGAATTGCACATAAATTACATGCTGCAGTTGGCTGCCGGAAGAATTCAGCGGACACACCGCAGCCGCGGCAGCCACGGCTAGCGCGAGCACCATCGAGAGCACGCCAAAAAGACGGCGAACTTGCATGGAAAAGCCTCCTCTATTTCCAGAACTGGTTGAAAGTTTGGGTTGGCCCGAGGCGCACTATAAAGCCTGGTGGCGGCGCCAAGGTTAATGGGGCGTGAAAATTCCGCAAACGATTTGTACGCTGAATGGCCGGTCCAGCAAGGACTTCAGCGTTGACGAAGAGGTCGACCGAGGCGAAACAGTCTACACCAAGTCTGAAATGCTGTGCTCGTCGAGCGCTGCCGGGTGAGTTTGTGTTCCGTGGTTCCGGCCTGAACTTCGCGGCGTGCGTGCGCTATCAATTTGATAGGCTGAGACCACACACTCATGTTTGCCCGCATTCTCCGCGCACTGCGCCCGTCGCACCAACACAGCGCGTTTTCGGCCACCGTTCTGCTGATGAGCACGGTGATGCTGTCGCGCGTGGTGGGCTACCTGCGCGAGGCCTACATCGCCTACGCATTTGGGGCGGGCGGGCAGACCGATGCGTATGTCGCCGCATTCACGCTGCCCGACTGGCTCAATTACATTCTCGCGGGCGGCACCGCGTCGATCACATTTATTTCCATCTACACGCGCTTCCTTGCCGAGAAGCGCGAGGTGGACGCGCAAAAGGCGTTCTCAGTCATCGTCACGGTGATGACAACCGTGTTTCTGGCCGGCATCCTGGTCGCGGAAATCTTCACCCCTCAGTTTGCGGGTTGGATGTTTCACGGGTTTTCTGCTGAACAATTGAAGCTGTGCGTGTCGCTTACCCGCATCCTTTTGCCGGCGCAGATTTTCTTTTATGTCGGGGGGGTGGTGGGCGCGGTGCTGCTTTCGCACCGCATGTTTCTGTTCCCAAGCTTTGGGCCAATTCTCTACAACGTCTTCATCATTCTAGGCGGGATTGTCGCCGGCAAGCAGTTCGGCATCGCCTCGCTGGCATACGGCGCGCTGATAGGAGCGGTGGTCGGGCCCTTCCTGGTCAATGCGATCGGCGCGGCGCGGATCGGCACCGGCTACCGGCCTTCGTTCGATTGGAACAACACCGCTTTCCGCGAGTGGGTGCGGTTGTCGATTCCACTGATGCTGGGCGTGTCGCTGGTAACGGCCGACGACTGGATTTTGCGTTACTTCGCGTCGAGCGGCATCGGCGACATCGCGCGGCTCAATTATGCGAAGCGGCTCTTCGCAGTGCCCATCGCCGTTCTAGGGCAGGCTACCGGACAGGCGTCGCTTCCCTTCTTCGCGAAGCTTTTTGGCGAGAAGCGGATGAAAGAGTTTGGCGAATCGGTGAACGGTTCCGTGTATCGCATCTCGGCGCTGTCGTTCCTGGTGACGGGATTGATGATGGTCGCGGCCCTTCCTCTGATCGACCTGGTTTACCGGCGGGGACGTTTCACATTCAACGACTCGCAGGAGACGGCGCTTTACTTTTTCTGGTTCTCTGTATCGCTGGCGTTTTGGGCGGCACAGGGACTCTACGCGCGTGCATTTTACGCGGCAGGCGATACGTTGACGCCGATGGTGGCATGCACACTGGTGACGGTCGCGTCGATCGCGGTGTACCGGGCGTTGTTTCATTCGTTCTCGGTGGTGGGATTGGCGATGGCATCCGATATCGGGATCGTGGCAAATACGGTGGCGGCCGCGGTGTTGCTCCATCGCAGGAAACTGGTCTCGCTGGTGGAATTACCTTGGGTGGAGTTGGGGAAGTCGGTCGTGGTAGCCGCGGGAGCCGGAGCCATCGCATGGCAGGTGGGACGGCTTATCCCATTGCGCGGAAGCCGGACGGCGGATCTCGAATCTCTTGGGTTGAGTACGATCACGTGGGCTGGGGCGGTGGCGGCGGGGCTGTGGATTTTGCGGTCCGAGTTACCCCAGAACATGCGCCGCCGGCGAACTCCTGTGGAAAAACCGGCCACACAAACGGCGAAGATGGAACCGTGAGCCCCCGAGTACCGCGTCCTGCGCGTGACTGCGCAGGAACCCCTCTGCGCCCTCTGCGTAAGTTCTCTGAGTTTTAAGATTTTTGGTCCGCGAGAAAGCCACTAAACAAGAAAAACCTGTTTACCAGTCGCCATACCTCGCTGATTCCAAATGACATACGAAATGATCGCGGATTGTCCCCGCGCGACCGCCTGTGCATTGCCCCCGGTGTCCGTTAGCAGGAAATTGGGAACCGAACACAGGGAGAGCGACCATGGCGAGCCCGATGGTGGATTATTGTGAGCAGGCGAATCCGAGGGTCTTGGAGGATATTCGACGGGTGGGCACAGCGGTCGGCAATACGCGACGGATCCAGGCGAGTTTTCTGGCGACGGTCGAGAAAAAGACGCTCGTCTGGCTGGCGGAGCGGACGCCGACGTGGATCAACTCCGACCATCTGACCGTGCTTGGACTGCTCGGGCAGATTCTGGCCGGAGTCTTTTACGCCCTGTCACCCTGGAACAAGTATTACCTGTTAGCCGTGATTGCGTGCCTCGCGGTGAACTGGCTGGGCGACAGCCTCGATGGCACTCTGGCTCGAGTGCGCCAACAACAGCGCCCGCGGTACGGGTTTTATGTCGATCACATGGTCGACAGCTTCGGCGCGGTGGCCATGATGGGAGGACTGGCGCTTTCGGGCTACATGCATCCGTGGATCGCGATCGGGTTGCTGATTGCGTTTCTGGTGCTGTCGATCCAGTCGTATCTCGCGACCTATACGCTGGGAGAATTTCATTTGTCGTTCTGGAACTTTGGCCCGACAGAACTTCGACTGTTGCTCGCGGTGGGCAACCTGGCATTGCTGCGCTGGCCGATCGTGCTGCACGGACATTACCGGCTTTTCGATATCGGCGGCGCGATTGGGTTGGCGGGGATGACGTTGATGATCGTGTTCTTTACCGCGAAGAATGCCTACCGGCTGTATCGCGAGGAGCGGATTCGATGAGCGCTCGGCGCACGGGAGTTCGCTGGCTTAAGTTCAACGCGGTGGGCGCGGGCGGGATTGCCGTCCAACTTGCGACGCTCGCGTTGCTCAAGTCCGCATGGCATCTGGATTACTTGACGGCCACCGCGCTGGCCGTGGAAGCGGCGGTCATCCACAATTATTTCTGGCATGAACGCTTTACTTGGGCAGATCGCACCAGTGGAAGCTCCTGGGCGCGGTTCGCCAAGTTCAATCTGACAACCGGCTTGTTTTCGATTGTCGGAAATGTGCTGGTGATGAAGGTTCTGGTGAGCGGAGCGCGCCTGAACTATTTCGTCGCGAATATTCTGACCATTGCGACGTGCTCAATTGTGAATTTTCTGGTGAGCGACCGGTTCGTGTTCGAAGAGTCGTGAATTGCGTGAACCGCGGTTACACCATACCGGTCACGGGCGAGCGCCGCGAAGCTAGCTGGTTGAGGTTTGTTCGGGTGAAATCTGGCGCGATCGGATTTCTTCGAGTTGCCCCCGCAGAAGCTTCTCAAGCTCGGACGCCATCTTTTTGAGTTCTTCGTAGTCCGTCTCCTTCTCGATGAGAGCCGGCAGTGCTGAATGCGGTCCACTTCTTCGGGCGTCATGGCTACTGGAAATAATGTACTGGACTCGCAGAGCCTGCAATCGGGGCTTCCCCGGCCCAAACCGGGATTTCCCCGATAGCGGTAGAAAACGCTTTCTCGCTCTGTCCCCTCAGCTCGTGTTTTCCCGCGCGCCTAGGGCAGGATACCCATTTTCTTGCCGACTTTTTTCAGAACTTCCAGCGCCTGTTCCAGTTCTTCCTCGGTGTGCGTGGCGGTCATGATGGTGCGGATGCGCGCTTTGCCTTCCGGCACAGTCGGAAAGGCAATGCCGGTGCCGAGCACGCCTTCCTTGAAAAGCTCGCGCGAGAATTCCATGGTACGCGCCCCGTCCCCGATGATGATGGGCGTGATCGGAGTTTCACTGGCGGGCGTAGTTTTGCCACCGATGTCGAAGCCGAGCATGGCAAGTTCTTTTTTCCAGAAGCGCGTGTTCTCCCACAGGTCCTCGATGCGTTCCGGCTCGTCCTGAAGAACGTCGAAAGCAGCGATGCAGGTCGCGGCCACCGACGGCGGGTGCGAGGTCGAGAACAGGAAGGGGCGCGCGCGGTGGTAAAGGAAGTCGATCAGGTCGCGGGTGCCGCATACGTAGCCGCCTAAGGCGCCGATCGCCTTCGACAAGGTTCCAACTTGAATATCGACGCGTCCGTGCACACTGAAGTGGTCAATGGTGCCGCGTCCGGCGCGGCCGAGGACGCCCGAGGCGTGCGCGTCGTCCACCATCATGATGGCGCCGTATTTTTCGGCAAGATCGCACAGGCCGGGCAGCGGGCCGATGTCGCCATCCATGGAGAAGACGCCATCGCTGATGAGCAGCTTGCGGCCGGGCTGGTCCTTGATGCTGGCCAGTTGCTCCTCGGCGTGGGCGAGATCTTTGTGGTTGAAGACGAGGATCTTGGCCCGGGAGAGGCGCGCGCCGTCGATGATCGATGCATGGTTGAGCTGGTCGGAGATGATGAAGTCTTCTTTGCCGAGCACGGCTGACACTGTTCCCGCATTGGCCGCGAATCCGGACTGGAAGACTACGCAAGCTTCAACGTTTTTGAAGGCGGCGATTTTTTCTTCCAGCTCCATGTGGATCTTCATGGTGCCAGCGATGGTGCGCACTGCGCCTGATCCAACGCCGTACTTGCGGGTGGCTTCGAGCGCAGCCTCGCGCAGTTTGGGATGGGTCGTCAAACCGAGGTAATTGTTGGAGGCAAGGTTGATCACCTTCTTGCCGTCAAAGGTGCAGACTGGGGCCTGCTCGTCATCCAGCACGCGCAGGTTGAAGTGCGTGCCCTTGGCCTTCAGATCGTTGATCTGATCGGTCAGATAGGAGAGGGGATTGGTGCGGGTAGCAGTTGGCATAAGAACCTCGGACTTTTTCGACGCCCTCGCGGGCCGATGAGAAATCGACCTAACAGTCTAATACCGTCGCACGATTTAGAGGAATGTCGGACGATTTGAGTTTGGCCGCAAGCTTCGGATAGCGCAGCTTCGCCACCTCTGCGAGCCTGTTGAAGCAATTCAACCGAAGTGAGGGCCTATGCCACAGCCGTTCCGCGTCGTCGCCATCCCCACCAAAATCGCCGATCTCGTCAGGTCCACCATGCGCTCCCCGGGCTATGGTCATCCCGCACATGCTGAATTGGCAACCGGCTATGGTCCCTGCCGCCATTGTCTGCGCGATTTTCAGATTGGCCAGGAGCGCAGAATCTTGTTCACCTATGACCCGTTCTACGGGTTAGAGCCCTTGCCCCTGCCCGGGCCGGTCTTCATTCACGCGGAGCCGTGTGAGCGGTTCTCTGAGAGCGGCGGGTTTCCGGAAGATATTCGCAGCCATCGACTGACGTTCGCTGCATATGGTGCTGGACGACGATTGTTGAGCGAGGTTTATGTGGACAACAGAGATGTGGAGCCAATCATCGCAGAATCGTTTGCGCGCACCGATGTGACATATCTGCACGTTCGTGACACTGAGGCGGGATGTTACGACTTTCGGATTGATCGCGGGTAGTGTGATCGCGTATAGGAAGCAACACGGACGATGCTTCCCACAACATTCTCTTTCCTTGCCACTCATCACAAAATTGTCATCCTGAGCGAAGTGAGGCATCAGCCGAACGCAGTCGAAGGACCCCGTGCGTCTTAAACTCTTGAGCAGCCCACTGGAGTATTTACACCACGGAAGCCGCATCTTGAAATGGGTGGTGGAAAATTTTCCAGGTTCATCTCAGTTTTGAAGCATGCGGGGTCCTTCGCCTCCGCTCAGGATGACAAGGTTTGGCAGATACGGTTTCAAGTTCCCGCGCACGTGATGGGTCGGAGCGTTCGCCGCTCACTTCGTCCCGTTGGGATACACGAGGATCTTGCTCGCCTCTCCGGTTTTCAACCGCTCCATCGCCTTTGAGAAATCCTTCATTGCGATGCGGTCCGTGATTACGGGGTGCAGGTCGAGTTTGCCGGCTTTCAACAGCGCCGTCATCTGGTACCAGGTCTGGTACATGCGGCGGCCGTTGATGCCCTGGATCGTGATGCCTTTGAAGATGATGTCTTCGGAGAAGTTTAACGAGACGGGTTTGGAGGTCAGGCCTAACAGCGAGATGCGTCCCCCGCGGCGCACGATGTCGAAGGCTGTTCGAATCGCGCTGGGATGGCCGGCCATCTCGAGCACGACGTCGACGCCCGCTCCACCGGTTTGCTCCATGACAATTTTGTTTACGTCGTCTTTCGAGGGATCCAGCGTAAAGTCCGCCTTCATCTGCGTGGCGACTTTGCGGCGATGTTCGTTCACCTCGATGGCGAACACCTGCGCCGCGCCTACCGCGCGGGCTACGGCAATGGCAAACAGTCCGATGGGACCACACCCGGTGATCGCCACGGATCGGCCGGCAATCTCACCGGCCAGCACGGTGTGCACGGCGTTGCCCAGCGGATCGAGAATCGACGCGTACTCCAGCGGGATGCCGGGATCGAGTTTCCAGATGTTAGATTCAGGGATGACGACGTATTCCGCGAAAGCGCCGTCGGCATCGACGCCGATAATTTTCACGTTCTGACAGATGTGGGCTTCGCCGATCCGGCATTGCAGGCACTTCCCGCAGGCAACGTGCATTTCGGCGGAAACGAAGTCGCCTTCCTTGACGCTGGTGACCTCGTCGCCATAGGCCACGACTTCGCCACAGAACTCGTGCCCGGGCACAAGCGGCGGATGGATGCGGCCCTGCGCCCAGCGGTCCCACTCGTAAATATGAAGGTCGGTGCCGCAGATAGAAGCGACTTTGACTTTGACCAGGACGTCCGTGCGCCCGTACACGGGAATTTTGACCTGGCGAACATCGGCGCCGGGCGCGGCCTCCGGCTTGACCACGGCCAGCATTGTGTTGGACATGAGAGCTACCTTATGAAGACGGGGTTAGCAGCCAAACTCTCCATCGTAGCACCCGCAAGTGAGAAACCTACGACTTGGGCGTGGGCTCCTGGGTCAGCGGCTTCCCAATTTGACGACGCTCTTCCAGAGGCATGCGGTTGAATTCCTCCGATTTCCCGCGCGGCACGCTCAGGGTCTTCCACTCGTTCGAGCGGAAATGCTTCGCAAGAAACACAATCTGACCCAGGTGCGTTGCATAGTGAGCCATCGCCCGGTTGAGCGCCTGAACAACCGTATGAGGTTCCTGGCGGATATAAATCGTTCGCATTACGTCATCAGGCGTCAGCGAATCGAGCGCCGCAAAAACGACGTTCCAACCGCTCTCCCACCAAGCCATCAATTCCGCGCGTGTGGTCTTGTCGGAAAGCTCAAATTCACCGTCGCGATGGCGGTCCGGCTTCTCACCATCGGAGGTGAGGAAGTCGGTGAAGCGCGAGCGCATGTTGCCGGAGACGTGCTTGATCAGGATCGCGATCGAATTCGACTCGGGATCGAGAGTGACGAAAAAGTCCCCGTCTTTCAATTGCGCGAGAGCGCCTTCGACAAGGCGCTTGTGTCCACGAAGCTGCCGGCGGATTTCGTCGAGGTAGTGGGTTGCGAGGGAATTCATAACTGTTTAGATGATAACGCGTCCGATCGACGGGCGTGTACGCGACAAATCCGATTACGGATCTGCATTTTCTGAAAGTATGAGCGCATTCCTGGCGCTGACGTTCTGGCTTTCCTGTGCTGCCTCGTTTCCATAGGGTACGAAACGGAGGTCCTGTCAGGGTTGGCTGGGAGCCAGTTGCGAGACGGGTGCGGTCGATTCGAGGCGGACTTCGATTCCTCCAAGCCATTTGGCCATAAGGTTATAGAGAAACGCTCCAATCGCCCCGAATACGAAACCGATTGCGCCGTAGAAGACAGGAGCGAAAATTGCAAAGGCAATG
Organism: uncultured Acidobacteriota bacterium; assembly: GCA_963765755.1. Lineage (GTDB taxonomy): Bacteria > Acidobacteriota > Terriglobia > Terriglobales > Acidobacteriaceae > Gp1-AA133. The sequence goes on from CAVXXV010000008.1 coordinate 157,681, forward strand.
CCCATAAAGGGCCCAAACGGGTTGTGTGCGTCTTGCCGGGGAGCCATCGACGCGATCAGGCTGATGAGCAGAGCAAACGGCAAAAACAAAAGACCCAGAACGGCATAAATCGCGCCCATGACCTTGGCGACAGACAGGACACCGACAGACTTGATCGTGTGCATGCTTTCACTACCTCCGCGCTGAGATTTTCAATCCTAAGGCTCTTGCTTTCCCCAACCGCCCGCACCGGGGCTTTCAATCCGGATCCGCTCGCCCTTCTTCAAGCGAACGTTGAATTTTCCCGGCAGGCTTTCGCTTGCCCGATCTGACCGAATGATGGACGCTTCCCCGACTCCGCCATCTGCCCCGCCGAGCAAACCCCAGGGGCCATGCTGGCGGCGATCGGCCAGCAACGTCACTTCGGCATCGGTCAAGACTTCAATTTCGCGCACCACGCCCTCGCCGCCGCGATGCTTGCCGGCGCCCGAGCTTCCGCGGCGCAGTCCATACTGACGCACACGCAACGGGTAGGCGTACTCGAGGGCCTCGGCGGGCGTGTTCAGGGAATTTGTCATGTGCGTATGTACACCGGAGACGCCATTTTTGGTAGGACGCGCGCCCATGCCTCCGGCAATGGTCTCGTAATAAGCGAAAGGCTCGCCGGTGCGCGGGTCGATGCCGCCGATGGTCAGGTTGTTCATGGTGCCGGAGGCAGCTGCCGGAATCTGCTCGGGGACCGCCGGTGCCAGGGCGCGCAACAAAACATCGACAATGCGCTGCGAAGTCTCTACGTTCCCGCCGGCAACGGCGGCGGGTGGGCGCGCGTTCACTACCGTCCCGGCGGGAGCAATGACTGCAATCGAACCCATCAGGCCGGCGGTCGCGGGAATGTCTTCCTGCACCAGGCAGCGGAAAACGTAGAAACATGCCGAGTAGGTGATGGCTTCGACGGCGTTAATGCTGCCCTCCACCTGCGGATCGCTACCGGAAAAATCCACGACGACGGAGTGTTTACCGGATGTGGGCTTTGGCTGGGACCCGGGTCGCGATGGGCGTACACCTCGCCCTAACCCCTTGGCCGCTTCTCTTTGCTCGCCAACGCGGACCTCCACCACGATCTTCACGGGCTTGTCGCTCACGCCGTCATTGTCGAGATAATCCTCTGCCCGGTAGGCGCCGGCGGGAACTTTCGCCAGAAACCCGCGCATGATCTCGTCGGAGTAATCGAGCAGGTCGGCGGCAGCGCGTTGGGCTTTTGCTTTGCCATAGCGCGCACAGATTTCCCGCAGACGGGCGGCGCCGGTATGGCAGGCCGCGATCTGCGCTCCGAGATCGCCCTCGCGTTCCCGCGGCGTGCGCACATTGGCCAGCAGCAGATCCCGGACATCGGGATCCAGTTTCCCGGCGCGCATGATCTTTACGGGAGGAATGCGGATACCTTCCTGATAGATCTCGCGGCACAGGCCCATCGAGCCGGGATAGGTTCCGCCGACATCTGAATGGTGAGCGCGCGAGGCTACGTAGAAATCGGGAGCAGGGGATGACTTGCGACGTGCGCGCACCTTTTCTACAAACACCGGAGCGACCAGCGTGATGTCGGGCAGGTGCGTGCCGCCGGCGAAGGGATCGTTCAGCATGACCATGTCACCGGGTGCGAGATGGCCGTGTGCGATGGCGGCACGCACCGACATCGGCATCGACCCCAGATGCACGGGCATGTGATCACCCATGGCGATGACCTCGCCGCGCGCGTCGAACACCGCGCAGGAGTAGTCGCGACGCTCCTTGATGTTGGGAGAAAACGCAGTGCGGCGCAGAGCCGCGCCCATTTCTTCGGCGATGGAGTGGTAAAGGTTTTTGAAGATTTCGAGTTCGATGGGATCGCGCTTCATCGGGGCATGATCGTGTTGCGGGCCAGTGTAATTGAAAACCAGCCGCCGATAAAAACCTGGCGAAAGTCAAAGCCATTTCACCACAGCGGATACGGAGAGCACGGAGGAACATTTTGAGTTCCTCGGTGTCTCTGTGCCCTCTGTGGTGAAGGTGTTTTTAGAGCGGCAAAGTGCAAGAAATGTGTTGACATGGCTGTAACACTGCCGCAATATCTTGTATTAACAGGTGAGCCCATACCACAAGTTGGGCTGTATCGGAAAGGGCAGCGCCCGAACCGAAGACACCTTGCAAGGGAAAAAGTTCACGGAGGAAATACTTCATGGCAACCAAGAAAAAGGCTGCGAAGAAGAAAAAGAAACACTAACCGTCCTGCGAGACGACACTCGCAATGACCCAAGGGATTTTTACGAAAGGCCTCTCCGGAGAAGCACCTCCTGCGAGGCTTTTTGATTTTAGTCGTTGGTCTTTGGTCGTTAGCAAATTCCCAAGGATCGATGGGTTCCACTTCTACCCTGAGTTCCCCAGCCTGCAGATTGATACACCCGATCCTTGTTCAATCGAACACCTCAATGGTCAAGTGCAGAGCGTCGGACGGCATGAAGTCTCGGCCAACGACCAACGACTCACGACCAACGACTAGCCGGCCGCAAACGCCGGCTTGGTATGGCACGAAATGGGGTTGTTCGCGGGCGCGCATTCTGCTAGAAACGGCTAAGTCAGGAATTCTGGCCTTCCTGCAAACCGCGAGCGCCACGTCTCACAGGCGGCATGAGCCCTAAAAAGAAGAGCAACGGAAAGTCGGGCAAGACGAGCGACATCCTGATTCCTGAAAAGCTGTATTTCCGGATTGGCGAGGTGGCGCGCTTGTGCCGCCTTCCGGCCTATGTTCTGCGTTTCTGGGAAACCGAATTCCCTCAGCTCAAACCTGTCAAGAGCAGCACCGGGCAGCGTATGTACCGGCGGCGCGATGTGGAGAGCGTGGTCCGCATCAAGCAATTACTGTATGAAGAGGGTTACACCATCGCGGGCGCCCGTCAGCACTTGCGCGATGAAGGCAAGAATGACAAGAAGCAGGTGGCCCTTCCTTTCATGACCGGATCGCCGGCGAACCTTCGGCACATTCGCCAGGGCCTGCAGGAAATTCTGACGATTCTGTCGCCGCGGCACTAATTTTTCGCCGATTGCGCACCGCTTTCCCGTTTTGGGACTTCCTTCCCGCATTGTGACGCGCGCGCTTGCGCCGTTCCCCACCTTCCTGCAATGTGGACGCAGGAGTCCACCATGATCCAAGTGCTCGTGCATCACCAAGTCAACGATTACAGGTGTTGGCGCTCGGTTTTCGATGCGGCCCTCGATTTTCGTCATGAAGGCGGCGAATGCAGCTGCCGGATTTTCCGCAAGGCAGGGAATCCGAACGACCTCACGCTGTTGTTTGAGTGGGAAGACATGGAGCGGGCGCAGCATTACATGTCGTCGGATGAATTGCGCGACAAGATGCGGCAGGCCGGAGTCATGGGCGTGCCCGAAGTGCAGTACCTGGCGGAAATGTATACGGTACGCCGCAGCGCGGCGGACTGATTCCCTGGTTTGGGAAAGGGCGGAGCCCGAGAACTGGGCGCGGCGAACGGGATCAGCGCACAGATTCGGAGGCGGCTCCGGTGTTGACCGGCTTATCGAGCAGGATGCGGCTGGCGCGCTGGGTTTCCTGAATCAGGTTCCGCTGCTCGTCCGACACTGCTTCGCCCGCCCCTGCCATCACCGAACCGGCTGCGAGCGCGAACCGGAGAGCGTCCTTCTGGTCGTCAAAATAGAGGATCACCTGACTGGCCGCCATGCCTAACATCTCCTGGAGTCGAAAATCGTGGCGCGGTTGAATCCTTGTTGCCATTCTAGAGGCGTCCTGCCAGCCCGGAAGTGCCGTTCTTGGTACCTCGTCCGCGAAAAAGTGCCAGCACCATCACCACCTTGGATGCTGGAAGAGCGTCAACGCGCCGGCGCTTCCCCGCGGGCGCACGATGCGGCGCGTTCGAGCAACAAGTCTCGCTCACGAACGTTGCGCGTGAGAGACGCGGCGCGCTCGAATTCCATACGGGCTTCTTCCAAACGTCCGAGTTTGCTCAGCAGATCGCCGCGCACACTGGGCAGAAGATGATAGTCCTTGAGCGCCGGTTCCTCGTTCAACTTGTCGACCGCCGCCAGGCCGGCGGCCGGGCCTGATGCCATCGAGATTGCCACGGCGCGATTCAGTTCTACGACTGGCGACGGGGCGATGCCCGCCAACTCTTCGTAAAGCTGGACAATGCCCGGCCAGTCGGTTTCTTCTGCGAGGCGCGCCCGCGCGTGGCAGGCCGCGATGGCTGCTTGTAGAGCGTAGGGGCCACGGACGCCTAGCAGTTGCTCGGCGCGCTTGAGCGAAGCGAGGCCGCGGCTAATCAGCAACTGGTCCCAGTGCGCGCGATTCTGATCCATCAGCAGAATGAGTTCTCCGGACGGTCCGACGCGTGCGCGTGCGCGCGATGCCTGAATTTCCATAAGCGCCACCAGGCCGTGCACCTCGGCTTCTTTCGGCATCAACTCGGCCAGGATGCGACCGAGCCGCAACGCGTCGTCGCAAAGCGCGGGACGCATCCAGTCGTCGCCCGCGGTGGCCGAGTAGCCTTCGTTGAAAACCAGATAGATGACCTCCAGGACCGAAGCGAGCCGGGCGGAGAGTTCCGCTGCGCGCGGCGTCTCGAAAGGCACTTTCTTTTCGGCGAGGGTACGCTTGGCGCGCACGATGCGTTGCGCAATCGTCGACTCCGATACGAGAAACGCACGCGCGATCTCATCGGTAGCCAGACCTCCCAGAAGGCGCAGCGTGAGAGCGACACGGCCTTCGGTGGAGAGCACGGGATGGCACGTCATGAAGACCAGACGCAGCAAATCGTCATCCGTGTCGGGCTGGGTGGCAATGCGCGTTCCGGCCCCGGCATCCAGGGTCGCATCCAGCGCGGCTTCCAGGTCGGGGACCTCCATCTCGCGCACCGCGACTTCGCGGCCCAGTTCCTCGTGTTTGCGATCGAGCATGGAACGGCGCCGCGACTGGTCAATGGCTCGGTGCTTGGCGGTCGACATCAGCCAGGCCCCGGGATTTTCGGGAACACCCGACTGCGGCCACTCTTCGAGCGCGACCAGGAGCGCTTCCTGCGCGAGATCTTCGGCGAGGCCTACGTCGCGCACGATGCGCGTGAGGCCGGCGATCAGCTTGGCGGATTCAATGCGCCAGACTGCGTCGATGGCGCCGTGGGTATCAGTGACAGACACAGGGGGATGACAACATTTTCGCGGGCAGAGCGCAAGTTGGGGTTTTGCCGGGAAGCCGTCGTGGGGAAAGGGTTCAGTGTCGGTGTATGTTTCCAGGGACGCGTGCGAGGGCGCCCGCGCTACCGGTGAGCGAGTGAACTGGGATCGCAGAAATCACCCCGCCAGCTTGCGGGCGAATTCCACTTCCTGGCGCATATCCTTCTCGACCGGGCCTTCTTTCTCGTACTCGACTGCGACCAGGCCAAGAAATTTCTGGCGGCGCAATTCGGCCATGACTTCGGGAATTTTCGAGATGCCTGTCCCGAGCAGCACGTTGACCTCGCCGTCGCGTGCCTGAATGTCTTTGAGGTGCACCAACTTCAATCGGGGACCAAGCTTGCGGATAGCCTCGACTGGATCGTACCCGCAGGATGTGAACTGGCCGACATCGGCTGTGGCGCCTACGGTTGATGACAAACTTGCCAGCGCCTTGAGGACATCGTCGGGGCTCTCATACGGGAACTTCTTTCCCTTGAAGTAGTGATTGTGAATACCGAAGGTGAGCCCCTCCTTCGTGCAGCGCTGGTCAATCTCGCCGAGGATGCTGCCGGTCGCATCGCCCGTGATGTTGCGTGCGCCGATAGCTTTGGCGAAGCGAACGGCGTTCTCAAGGTCCGGGCGGTCCTTGATGGTGGCGGTGTAATACGAAACGCACTCGATGCCGGCGCGGTCGAGCTTTTCTTTCGTGGAGCGAAACAGGGATTCTTCGGGCTTGCTGAAGAGCATGAACTCGCCGCGCGACATCTCGACCTGCGCGATGCGCAGAGCCTTCAACTGGACGATCATGTCGTCGATGGAGAGGTTGTGATAGCTGTAGGTCCCGACGCCGATGTTCAGCGCGGTCTCAGAGTAGGCCGGTAACGCGGCCATGGCGGCGCTCGCGACGAGTGCTTTCGTGAATGATCTTCTGGTAATCATTTCGGAATCGAATCCTAGCGACGCGCAGCGCCTAAAGGCGCATCGATAAAGATGTCTTTACGCCCCGCCTGAAGGCGCGCCCTGATACGAACCACGAAACTTATCGTCTTCGTACTCTCAGGCACAGCGGTACGACCCATGAAGCCATCGCGCTTTTACTGTTTCGGTATCGGCCGCGGGGCCGCATCGGCATTCACCAGTCCGAGCGCCCACTTGATGCCTTCTACGTACATCTGCTGAATTTTGGGATTGTCCCAGTTTTCTTTTACGTGGCCGAGGTTTGAATAGTACACGCGGCCTTTCCCGTAGGTCCTCGCCCAGGTCACGGCAAAATCATGGTCGGTGCGGTGCACCTTGGAATTCGACAGGTCGAGCTTCGACGGATCAAGCCGCATCAGCACACGAACGTTGTCTCTGGAGTAGTTGCGCAGCTGGTAGATTTCATCGTTCAGCACGAACGCGCGCGGCCACTGTTGCATGCCGGGGAAGTTCGGGTCTTCGACAAGGATGGGAGCATCGAACGTTCCCCAGGGATGCTCGTCGAAATAGCCGCCGATCATCTCGCCATATTCGGGCCATTCGGTGAAGGTGATGGTCGCGCTGTGTACACCGATGAAGCCCTTGCCGTCATCGTGGATGAAAGAAAGCAGATCGGTCTTCTGGGAAGCGTTCATCGGAAGTTCTCCGCCGGTGTAGAAGAGGACGGCGTCGAAGTCGTTCAGATTTTTCGCGTTGTATTCGAGCTTTTTCTTGGTGAGCACTTCGGTGTCGGTGCGGATGGTGGTGTCCCAGAGACCGGTCTCATTGCCGAGGCGCTCGATGGTGGCCATGGCATGCGAGACGGCTTCATGCCGGTAGCCTTTTTCTTCGCCCAGCACCAGGAGATGCTTTTTCGCCGGGGCCGATTGGGCGATGCTGAGTGCGCAGAAGGCAAGAATCGGAAGGAATTGACGTGCGATTTTCATCAAGAAGGGGCCTCCGGGGGAAGAGCATACGCAGAATGAAATTCGGACTGAAGATACATCAGGTCGTCTAGCATTTGTCAAAACTCGAACTAAGAAACAACATTGCATCCCGGCGGGACATTTACCATCAGAACAGGCGAGGAGCTATATCGTGTATTCCATGCAAGCCATTGGGCATGTGAAGAGTCCATATAAAGAGGCGCGCGACGTGCCCAGGGGCCTGGGCGCCAAGCACGAGGCCGAGGGCGTGCTTGAGATTCTGCCGGAATTCGCGGCTGGCCTGGCCGATATTGAAGGCTTTTCTCATCTTTATGTAGTCTGGCTTTTTGATCGCGCACAGGGATTCGAACTGGTTGGCAAACCGCCCACCGACGATCGCGAGCATGGAGTCTTTGCGACACGCTCCCCGCGACGGCCGAATCCGATCGGACTGACGGTCGTCGAACTGCTGCGCCGCGACGGCGCACACCTTCACGTCCGCGGCATTGACATGCTCGAAGGTACGCCGATCCTCGATATCAAGCCGTATCTTTCGTCGATCGCGCCAGAAAAGCTCCGGCGCGGCTGGCTGGCGGAAGCGGAGGAGAGAAAGAAATAAGTATCGGATTACGTGCCTCCGACGTCCGGGCCTGGACCGCGCACTGGTTGCCTGGACTGTCCACTTCAATTGGCAGCTGATCTCCCGGTGACAAGCTGGCGCCTTCCTCTGTGCGTCTGTGGTAATAAAAGTCCCTCCCCTGAATAATCGGAAAATAATCGGAGGCGGAATTCCAACATTCCTTGACGCCATCTCTGGGTGAGAGCACAATGCCGCAGCGTCGCAATTCTTGCGATCCATTCGCCTCACCTTGGAGTCCAAGGACTCTAAATCCTCAAGGAGTGCCACCATGCCCGTGCAGCAGGGGGACCTCAGCCTTCTCCAGCATCCCGTCGCGCAGGAACTGTTCGCTTCGAAAATTCCGGCGCGGCTGGCCTACATCTGGACCGACGGAACGCCGCGAGTCGTTCCCATCTGGTTTCACTGGACCGGAAGCGAGGTGGTGATGGGCACTCCGCCCAAGGCGCCAAAGCTGAAGGCGCTCAGCAAGAATCCGAAAGTTTCCCTGACCATCGATAGCAACGATTTTCCGAATAAAGTGTTACTGATCCGCGGCAGCGCGCGCCTGGAAGCCGTGGAGGGCATCGTCCCCGAGTATGCACTTGCCGCCGAGCGCTACTTTGAACAGAAGCAGGCGCAGGCCTGGATTTCCCAGCTCCGCGGCATGGTCCCGAGCATGGTGCGCATCGCCGTCACGCCGGAGTGGGTGGGCATTCTGGATTTCCAGACGCGCTTCCCCAGCGCGCTGGCTGCATGAGACAGGCGCGCCCACGAAGCAATTCGTTAAGGGCAAGGAAAGACGAGCAAGCCCGTGCGAAGCACGCCGGGCAATGGGATTCCACGAACCGGGGTCTGATTCGAACTCTCCTCAAGCTGCCCGCAGCCGCTCCGCAATTTCGACATGGCCTTTTTCGTCCGCGATTTCGTCGGGCGTCAGACCATGTTCATCCCGGGCGTTAGGATTCGCTCCATACTTCAGCAGCAATTCGACCATCGCCTGATCGCCATGCTGCGCCGCGGCGTGCAGCGCGGTCCAGCCCTTCTGCTGGCGGGCATTCACCGGCGCGCCATGTTCGAGCAGCGCGCGAACGATCGCCAGATTTCTCGCGGCCGCCGCCGAATGCAGCGGCATGACCTGCATCGGATTGTTCGCCACCGCGCCCGCGTCGGCGTGGTGTTCCATCAGCACGCGCGCCACGCTCTCCTCGCCGAAAAATGCCGCGAAGTGCAACGGAGTGAACCCGTCTCCCGAGCGCGCATTCGCGAGGCGCGGATTTTGAGTGACCATCTCCTCGACCAGATCCGGACGTCCCAGGCTGGTCGCTTCAAAGATGTCCAGTTCCGGCCGCGCCATGCGCAGCATCTCGACCATGTCTTTGCGCTGCCGGTACAGTGCCTGCATGATCGCCGAAACTCCGCCCGCATCGCGCGCCCCAGCCAGTGAGCGATCTGCGGCCAGCAATTCCTTCAACTGATTCGCATTCCCTGATTCGATTGCCGCGATGACATCTTCGTTCCCCGCCACGTTCTACCTCCAGCCAGCCGCCCACTTTGCCGGCGAAGGGACATGATAGTCGCTCCCAGGCACGGCGATAAGAGCCCATCCGGGGGATAACCATTTGTTACCTGCGTTACTTTGCGACGTGATCTCCATCACACCATGACTTCCACGCGCGTTCTAGCCTGAGAGGTACCGCGGTTCCGCGGGCCTGCTTCCGGAATCCTCACCTCCGCAAAAACGCGCCCGCGAAACCGCTGCGGAGCGCGTAGTGGGTAAAGCGATTGGGAATCGGGCTACCTGGCCTCCCACACGGGTTCAACTCCCGACGCTCCGACCAGTTCAGCAGAGAGCGATCCGCGCGTTTGGAGTAAACTCGCATCGTCTCCCAGTTCGAATCAAGGAGCTTCCTCATGTGGAGAACGCTGTTTCTGATTTCCGCTCTGCTGCTCGTCGGATTCGTGGTTTTTGCGCAAGATACGAAGACTAACGATAAGCCGGCCGCCAGTGCAGGTATCAGCACCATACCGGTCGAAGCTGCACGCCGTGAGAATCCTGTGAAACCGAGCGAGGAATCGCTCGCGCGCGGGAAAAAGCAGTACGGCTACGACTGCGTGATGTGCCACGGCAAGACGGGTGATGGCAAAGGTGACGTCGCCGCCGACATGAAGCTGAAGATGAACGACGAGACCGATCCTGCCACGCTCAAGGATCGCACCGACGGCGAGCTGTTCTACATCATCCAGAAGGGCAAAGACCAGATGCCCCCCGAAGGCAGTCGCGTAAAGGAAGAAACCATCTGGGACATGGTCAATTATGTCCGCTCGCTGGCGAAGAAAGGCGACAAGCCGGCAGCAACAGCCGCAGAGGCGCCCGTGCCCGAAAAAGCGCCGAACTAATCATGAGTCATCCGCCGTCGGCGTAGATCGTAGTCCTGCGTCCTGGAGTGTTGTGCACACTACCAAATAGCAGCCTGAGAACGCGAAAGCGGCACGCCAGGCCTGCGTTTGGACCATGCGAGTGCAGAGGGTTGTAGGCCTTCTGTGTGAGATCGCAGCAGCGAGTCCCGCATCCTATCCACAGTGCAGATTGCGCTTCAGGTTGCAGCTAACCGGTGAGTGCGCATTTTGATTCCACGCCGGTCAACCAGCCGGCGTGGAATAAAAAGCGCACGGCTCAGTTATCCCTCATGAGCGCCGCACGAACAAATCAGAATGGTGCTTCAGGAGGAAGTATGAAAAGAGTTCTTGCATTGTGCGTGCTCGTGTCCAGCGCGCTTCTAACAACCGTGCACGCCACGAACAATTCTGACTATCAGAATGCCACCGTGGTCAGCGTGGAAAGCAATTCGGCCACGCCCATCGAGGCTGCCAGGTCCGATGCTCCCCTGCGCGCGGACCTGTACACGTACAACATCGGAATCCGCTTGGGTAATGTCGTGTACCAGGCCGCCTATAATTCCGCATTCGCAGACGTCTCCCCCGTGTTCGCCAACAACCAGTCGGTGCAGGTCGACCTGCAGCACAACATTATGTACGTCACCCTCCCCGGCAATCGCACCATTCCGATGGCTATCGAAAACCGCACAGGTGCGGGAAGTAACTAGCGGTCTGACGACGGGAAGTTACTTCATCATGGTGGAGCGGCGGGAAGCCTGCGCTGGGCGAAGTGAAGGATTCCCGCCGCGCCGGACGGGCGAGGCGCCCGTCCCTCCACCGCCAGACGCGGCGCTCTACGATCGAGCCCCGCGCTGAGCAGTGTTACTCTCACCGAATGCTCAGATGTCTGACTCCGTTCTTGCTTCTGCTCGCGATTTGGCAGGAGAGCCCCGCACAAACGAAGGTTCCCTCAGCAGAAACTGAGGTGCGGGAAACATTGGCGCGATTCATTCGTGCGTTCGATGATCTTGATTGGGAGAATTTCCGGGCCGCCTTGGCTGACGATGCCACGGTCTTTTATCCGCGCGCATTCCCCGAGCGGGCCAATGGACGGGCCGAATACGAAAAAACTTTCAAGGCCGTCTTCGAACAAATTCGGGACGGAAAGAGCTCTGCCCCTTACTTGGACATTCAACCCAGGGACCTGACTATTCAGATGTTCGGGGACGTCGCGATCGCGACCTTTCACTTGGACGACCGGCCCGGGTTTCTAAACCGGCGGACGCTTGTGCTTCGCAAAACCAACTCAGGCTGGAAGATTGTGCACCTGCACGCGTCTGAAGTGTCGTTGACGCGTTGACTTGATGCGCCGCTCAAGAATCTGAAATCCACAATCCGTAATCTAAGTCTCCAATACACTCTTCGCTGTTAAAGGCTTTTCTCTCAAAGAGCAAAGCCCTGAACCGCAAGGACCCGAAGACCTTCCGCTACGGTCGCGAAGAGAACCTTAAACTTGGAAAGCGAGAATTATGGCGCGAGTTTTCATCACCGGCTCTTCTGACGGACTGGGCCGCATGGCGGCGCAGCTTCTCATCGAGCAAGGGCACTCCGCGGTTTTGCACGCGCGGAGCCAGCAGCGCGGCATGGAAGCGATGGCTGCCGTTCCCGGCGCGGAAGCTGTGGTGATTGGGGATCTCTCGAGCATCGCGCAAACTCGCAAGGTTACCGAGCAGGTCAACTTGCTTGGTTCGTTCGACGCGGTCATCCACAATGCCGCCGTCGGATACCAGGAGCGCCAACGTATCTCCACCGAAGATGGCCTGCCGCATGTGTTCGCGACCAACACGCTGGCTCCGTACATTCTGACGGCGCTCATCCATCGGCCCAAGCGGTTGGTGTATCTGAGCTCGGGCCTGCATCAGAATGGCGACGCAAGTCTGGACGATCTGCTCTGGGAACGACGCCGCTGGCACGGCACGCAGGCTTACTCCGACTCCAAGCTGCACGACGTGGTCCTGGCGTTCGCTATCGCGCGCCGCTGGCCCGATGTTTTCTCGAACGCGATGGAGCCGGGCTGGGTAGCCACCAAGATGGGAGGTCCGAACGCGCCTGACGATCTTGACGCGGCCCATCGCACGCAAGTCTGGCTGGCCACGAGCAATGATGTCGCGGCGAAAGTCACGGGCGAGTATTTCTTCCACATGAAGCTTCGCAACCCGAACCCCACCGCACGCGATCTGGCGCACCAGGAAAAGTTGCTGGCGGCTTGCCGCGAGTTGTCGGGCGTCGAATTGCCTGCCTGAAATCAGCAGCTGGTTTCTCACGTGAACAGTACTGCTGTATTCGGGGTTGGCGGGAAGAGCCCAAGGGGAGGAAGAGAGCAACAGAACAGCCAGCGCATGTTTCAGGCGCCTCCTTGCCGGGTGGCGATTTCGCGCGGTAGTAATCATCCACCGTGAACAGACGGCGTTATAATGTGGGGGTTGGAGGTGTCCTATGCGAATTACCGGCCTCCTGATCCTGCTGCTGTTTATCCTGATTTTCTTCGCCGCTTCCGCGGCCAGCTACGCACAGAGTTCTTCGACCAGCGCGGCCAAACCTGCGCCGAATTCTGATGGCTTGATGGTTTTCGATCGGGCAGCATTGCGCGAATTTGCGCGACGTGACGTCACGCAGATCGAGCGCGATGGAGTCTGCTTCACCATGCGCACCTACGTGATGGCGCGGGAAGACAAAGACTCCGACGTCACCTACCCGGTGCGCGTCACGCGCTGTATGCCAGATTCGAAGCTGGAGTTCAAGTCGGCGGTGGCGCCGATGCGGAGCGAAGACGAGAGCCGCGAGCAGCGGTAGAGGTTTTGGATTTCAGATTTTCGATTTCAGATTGCAGATCGATCTAGGTTCGTGCCCGTCCATCGTGCATCGCAAGACTACCCGGGTCCTTCGCTGCGTTCGTCTGCAATTCAATCCGCTCAGGATGAGAAATTTGTGAGAGCAATCGCTCAGCACAGATCGCGGATGTGCAGAATTTCAATCTTAAATCTGAAATCTAAAATCTGACATGAAGAAAAAATCGGCATCGCGAAATCCAATCCGCGATGACCGATTCGTGTTTCTGCGCCGAGGCACAGCGCCAACCACCAAGAGCTAGCGACTGACGACTAGCTTACGTCTCGATCCCCACGTAGCACACTCGGCCGATGAGGTAATCGGCGGCGCTCTTGTCGTCTTCCATGGTCATGACTTCAATGGGATAAGCCTGGTTGTGCGGGCGCAGGATCAGGTGATTGCCCGCGACTTCGACGTACTTCACCGTGCAGTCGCCGTCCTTGGCGACCGCGTACATGTTGAATTCACCCTTGCGATACGGTTTCAGCGAGTTGTAGTGGCGGTCGATGAGCACGTTGGCGCCCGGTAAAAGGCGTGGATACATGCTCATACCTTCGCGGCCGTCGGCGCGAATGATCACGAAACGCTCCCAGCTTTCGCGATCGCCCTCGAGTTCGGGGCGCATCTTGCGCAGAAAACTCTTCTTGAATTTGAGAATCTCGCGCACGTTCATGCTCATGACGAGAGGTTCTTTCGCGGCGACCGCGCCGTCGACCAACAGAACATTGTCGAATTCGTCGTCGGTGGGCGGCAGGATGCTGGCGCGCTTGTTGACCTCGGTGGGTTCGATCAGGTCGAGCACAGAAAGGTGCTGCACGTTGAGCACTTTATCCATGCCTTCGAGGCTGAGGCCGCGCTTGCGGTTGAGGAAGTTGGAGATGTGGGCCTGCTTGAATCCGGTCTGCTGGGCGAGACGAAGGCCGGTCAGGTCGCCCTCTTCGATCCGGTCCCATAATGTTTTGCGCAGATTTTCTTGCAGAGCCTTGAATTTCATGGGAGAAAGTATAGCACCACTTTATAGCGCGAGGATATTGACAGTTAAACTACAACATCTAAAAGGAAATAGAGTTCTTGACTTCCACAACCAAAGAGCTATAGGCTAAGCAGCATTTATAACTCATAGGTGGTATTGCTCGGAGTCGTTATGGAATTTATATCTCCCCTCGATGAAGAGAGGAGCTTCGGCGAGTTTCGCCGCAAGGTGCGCTCGTCGGAGTTGCTGTCGACATCGATGGAGAAACTTTTATCCGCCATTCATTTTACGGGCCGGGTCAGCGTTGTGGTGCGGAATGGCCGCGTGCTGAAGTCCGGTTACGAGGAGGGCTACTTCCGAAGCAGGTCTTAGGTGTCAGGTCCCATGTGTCAGGTCTCAGGAAAGGCACATGCGACGCAGCCCAGGAAGATCTGGAACGGGAAGTAAGTTCGGCATTCATAACTAAATAGCGCAAGCAGGTCATCGTAAGAGAAACGAGCCCTGTGTCCGGGAAACCGGCGCAGGGCTTTTTTATTTCGGTTCGCAGTTCCCGGTTCTCAGTTCTCAGTGGCAGGACGGCAAGTAGCTGCACATGCATTGAGCCGATTCCTTCGCTAACGGAGAACTGAGAACTGGGAACTGAGAACTGAGAACCGCCTTCAGGAGGCAATCATGGAAAGTCTGGACGAGCTGTTGGTTCCGATGGAGTTGAAGTATTGCGAACGGTGTGGCGGATTGTGGTTCCGGGAAAAAGCTGGAACAGAAATTTATTGCCCGGGGTGCGTGCCGCTGATGGCGGACATGCCGAGGCCGCGGCGCAAACGGGTGGTTGTGGTGGCAGTGAATTCGGTGGATGAGATCGAAGGGTGCCTGGCCGAATTGACCGCGATTTGCGGGGAAGGCGGCAACGCATGACGGCCGCGATCGGATATCTGAGGGCGTCGGTCGATTCGCCGGAGTGGCTGGAGGACGCGTGGGATTCGGGAGCGAATCCGGATCTGTGGCTGTACCGGGCGCGGACGGTGGCCATCCTGCGGAGGTTTTTCCGCATGTCGGTGGAAGTGGGGCGGTTACCGTCCATTCTGGGGAGCGAATTCTTTCGGACGCACGTGACATCGTACGGCGTGTCGAGTTTCGAGGACGCGGTGATCTTCGTGCATGATGTGGAACGGTGCGTTGCGAAACTAGATCAGCTGTCTCAAACGTTGATCGCGCGGGTGATCCTGCAAGGGTACTCGCACGAGGAGGCAGGGAAAGTGATGGGATGCAGCCGACGGACGCTGGAGCGCAATCTTCCGGAGGCCCTTGACCGGTTGAGCGAGATTTTCCTGGCGGCTGAGATTCTTGAGCCGGTGGAGGGTCCGCGCGCGAGTGACGAAGAACCTTGTCAAGAGGGGGAAGAGGAGGAAAAACTTGTAATCGCGTGATTCGAGAGGAAAAATAAATTTCGAAAACGTGTCACAATTACCCCGGTGAAATTGCTATTCTAGATTTAGAGAGTAAGAAATTAAGATTGACATGGGGCGCGCCGTCGGGCGCGCCTTTTGTCTTGTACGCCGTGCATGTTCGACAGCTGGGAGGTGAAAGTCCTCTTCACAACCTGATGGAGGTGAAGTGATAGCGAAGCGCAAGGGCGTCACCGCGAGGTGGGGTCTGAAGGAAGCGTGGAGCAAATACACGGGCCGATGAACAAGAACCGGATGATGAGGCCTACGGTGCCGGGCAAGCGAGCAAGTGATCGCGAAGCCCATATCCATCAAGGACACTGGTGGTAAATCCGGCGGTCGTGCGTAGAAAGCGGTCGAGCTTATCGCGGGAGATCTGCTACGTGTCACGGACCCGTGACTGAGAGCATCGTGAGATGTTCTGACCACGTGGCAGAAGTCAGCAGAGGGCGTAGTAGTCGCGTAAGCGGCGAAGGCCCGAACGATAGGAAGGGTCAGTAGTGTCTGGGTCTCGATGAGGGTACTGCACTAGCCATCCTGCTTCGGCAGGCCTTGGGCAGGCACAACGCGGTGAAGCCGCTACGGATGCTAACCCGAGAAGTGAAACCCACACGGCGTCCCCAAACTGCGAACGCTCAGCCTGCCAGTTCCTTGGCGGGACTAACTTATCGAACCGCCGTATGCGGACCCGCATGTACGGTGGTGTGGCAGGGGAGGAGAGGCGACTCTCCCCCCTATGCCGATTGCGGAGAAAAAATCTTAAAACGCAGAGAACGCGGAGAACGGCCGCAGAGTTCGCAGAGGGAATTGTTTTCCTTGGAGGGGCGCCGAACAACGCGGTGCTTTTCGCCTGGCTCAGGATGAAAGCGGCCAGTAAAGGGGTTTGAATCTTTGTGAGGATGGGATGGGTACGAAATCGGTGACGAAGAAGAACGCAAAGAAGGCCAGCGGGAAGGAGTCGGCCAAAGCTAAGGCGAAAGCTCCGGTGAATGTGGCCGAGGTGCGCGAGCGGGTTTTGCAGGTGATCGCGGAAAAAGCGGAAGGTATGACGAAGGCCAATGCCGACGAAGCATCCAAGGGGCACATTGCCCAGCTGAAGTACCTGTTCGAATTGCTCGGGATCTTTCCGGCGGCGGCTTCGACAGAGCCGGAAGCCGAAGAGAGCAACGACCTGGCCCGCGTTTTGCTGAAACGGTTCGAGTTTCCGTACCAGGGGCCGGCGGATGAGGAGTCCGGGGGAGGGACGAAAGAAGCGGTTCCGGCGAAGGCGAAGGACGATTCGGTAGAATGAAAAAATCAGGCGAGAGGTCGAGCGCCTGTGCTGGGGCCGGGTGGTGATTGAATTAGGCGGCGGCGAACTCCGAAGACGCATCTCAGACTTCAGATCTCAGATTGTTGGTCAAAGTTCAGGACTCGCGCGCGGCAAGGTTCGAGGGCAATCGGGAGCGGGAACGCAAGCATGGACATGACATGGGTGACCGGGCGGATTGCGGTCGGGGGCGGGATCTGGAACGAAGAGAACATGGCGGCGGTGGCGCAGGCCGGGATCTCGCACGTGATCGACATGCAGATTGAGTTCGATGACACGCCTTTAGGGCACCCATTCGGAGTGGAAGTCCTGTGGAATCCGATTGACGATGATTTTCTACCCAAGCCTGCCGAGGTGTTTCAGCGGGGCGTGGAGTTTGCGATTGAAGCACTGGATCAGCCGGGGACGAAGTTGTATATCCATTGCGCGGCGGGAGTGCACCGGGCGCCCATGATGACGCTGGCTTTGTTGTGCGCACTGGGGTGGAAGCTGAATGATGCGATCCGGCTGATTGAGACGCGACGGCCGCAGGCGGATTTCGCGGATGTGTATGTGAGGAGCGTGGAGAGGTTTTTGACGGGGTATGCGGCGGCCAGGAAGTAGCTTTGAGCTTCGAGCTTTGAGCCTCGAGCTTCTAGCTTCCGGATTGGTCGGTCGAGTCTTTTACTGATTTGGGATTGAGGGATCGGTTACAGGAGGAAGGCATGTTGGATGCGCGGCGCCGCCCGATGGGGCGGCTTTTTTTGGTCTGCTTTCGGTGTTGCTGGTTTGGTGGGGAGCGATCGCGATTCCTGCGAACGCGGCCGATGGTGCTCCGGCGACTACGCGCGTGAGCGATACCGTGTACCGCGCGGATGGGGCGCCAGCCTCTGGAATGGTTTTGATTTCATGGCCGGCCTTCACCACCTCCGATGCGAAGCCAGTTGCGGCGGGGACGAAGAGTGTCACGCTCGGCGGCGGGGGCGCGTTGGTGGTTGACCTGGTTCCAAATTCGGGAGCGACTCCGACGGGCAGCTACTACCAGGTTGTATTTCAACGCAGTGAAATCCGGCGAAGTGTTTACGACAAGATTATCAGCGCGGTGATTGCAACGATCGTGAGCATCCTGGTTGCGCTGCGTGACCATTGGGGGTTGCGGTAGAGAGCTGCGAGCTCCGAGCTACGGGCAAAAGCAAGACTGAAACCTAAGGGCTGAAACGGCCCACATCTTTCCGTCACACACAATTAAGAGGAGAGAACATGAACTTTGCGGCGGCGTTGCAATTGACAGAGTCAGTAGCCAATCGCGAGATCGTGGATAGTGTTGACAGGCGCGATTAGTGAAGCGATGGATTCTCCGAGGGGGACTTTTGTCATTCCTGAAGCGCAGCCATTGTCTTGAGACGATCTATACCTCCATTGAAACAAGGAGATCAGGGCAACGCAGCGTATTGGTACTTGGAATGGGGCGTATCGGGCGCTCGTTCCATTCGGTGAGTCTAGCCACCGGTGCCGCGAAAACCAATTGGCGTAACAGTGCGCCGTGAAAGGCGCTGGACTTCAGCGGGTGCAACTCCCGCCCGGGAACTGGTTCGCTCCACCCGGTAGCAATCGAAACGGCAGCGGAGGCAACGAAGCTGTCGGAGCTTTCGATGTAAAGGGTCGCTAGGCGACTCCGCGAGCGTGCAGGCCGTAACGTGAGTGAACGCTGAGCAGGCCCCGAAAAAACAATTGCAGGAGCCGACCTTACTGTTTCACGGGGAAGGCCGCTGACAATGGAGAGAGACGAGCGAACAGGCTCCATTGAACCTGCCGGGGTAATGGCGATGGCATGTACGCATAGGAGACCAGACGCAACACGGGAAGCCCCAGCGGTGATCGCGGTTGGGATCAACTGGCAACTCGCGAGAGACAGGCCGGGCCGTGTGGGGTGGCGGAGAGGTCCGTAGTACCGAGGAAGCCGGGTAACTCCGGCGGAGGGAAGGGGCCTCAGTTAAAGACGGACGCAAGAAGCGACGAAGGACATGGGGCATTGACGATGAGTCTAGCCACCCCAGGTTGTGTTCAGGAGTCGCAGACGGCGTCACACGGAACATCGTGAGTCTTTTCCGAGAGCCGGATGCGGGAAATCTGCCTGTCCGGTTCGATGAGCGGGAACAGGAAACAGAACCAAGCCAAACCGGACTGCGGTGGCGCGGCGAAAGCCAAGCCAATTATCCACCGGGAGACTACAGTTACTGCGCCTGTTCTCGACTCTACTCGCCATTACACTCATTGACCCGGATTTTGGCGAACAAATGGCGCAAGCTTGTGAAATCGCCTGGTTTCGCCAGTTATCGTGCCCTTGCCTTCCGCGTGATGCAAAAAGAAAGGCCGCCCAGACATCGGGCGGCCCGATTTTTTGCGCTGAGCTGGCAAACCTTATTTCATGCTGTCTCGGGCTTGTGCAGAGCTGGCAGGCTCAACACAGTTTGTAATACCGCCTGTACCTGCGACAAAGCGAGTGGTCGGGAATTGCGAGCGCACTCTACGTCCGTACCACTCAAGTTACCCGTTACAGTAGTCCCGAAGAAAACTGCGAAAGAGCCATCTTCCAGGTGTATACCGCTCCGCCATTGGCGGTTATTGTCATATTGGCAAACGATGCTTGTGCGCCGCCGAGGAGTACCACGCCATACCCGCAGAAGGGCGCTGGCGAGGCGCTGAACCACGTACAACGTCTTGAGCATCTACAGCCACCCGCCCTTCCACTTCTCTCGTTCGCCGTTCTTCTTGGTTAACCGCAAAGAAATGAGGGCTGGCAATCGCCAGCCCTGGCAAGAAAGGACAGTCTAGAACGAGAACCGTACTCCGAATTCACTCCACAGCGAACGCGGAGTGAATGTGCTGGCGGGATTGATGAAACCCTGAGGATGGTTAAAGGTTGTGGGATCGGCGATGCTCAGGGAGTAGTTGTTTCCATAGTTCGCCCGATTGGTCAGATTGAAGGCTTGCGCGATGAACTGCAGGTTCATGCGCTCGCCGAATTTGAAGTTCTTGGCCAGCCGCAGATCGAGTTGGAAGAACGGATCGCCGCGAATCGGGTCGTACTTGCTAACCGTGCACTCCTGCGTGATCCAGTAGCAGACCCGTGCGCCGGCGTCATTTCCGGAAAAAGCCAAAAAGTCCCGCGGATTGGCCTTAGGCACCACGACCGCATTAACAGTCGCGCCGCCCGTGTCGAGAGTATTGGCAGAATTGTCGGGATTCCAGGGACGAGCCGAGCCGAACTGCAGGATGGGCGCAAACTCAAAACCCTTCGGCAAGTCTACGATTCCGCTGATGGTAACGTGATGGCGCTCGTCGGTGGTCGACGGGCCAAACTCCTGCGGACTCAGCAGGTGATTGGCATCGCGCGCGTAGTTGCGGAAGAAGGTGTCGGTGCCGCCCCCGGTGTCGTACCCAGAGGCCCACGCCAACGTGTAATTTGCATTGAGGCTGAAGCGGTGGGTTAATCGCTGGCGATAGCTGAAGTTCACACCATCGTAGCGCGAACGGTTGATCGATGCCTCGTTCCGAACGCTATTCAATACCGGCTGACCCGCTGCCTCGAAAGCAGCCGTGAGCGGGCGAACCATGTTTACGTCCAAGTCTCCGTCATCATTAATGAAGGTTCCGTTTGGTACCTTCTGATCGATGTTGAAGGTCTTGTTCTCGTGCAGGTTGAGGACGTGCGTGTATTCCACCTCGATCACCGAACTGGGACTCAGGGCCCAGGTATATCCAACGTTCCATTCCTCAGCCACAGGATTTCGGTAGTTCGGGTCGATAATGCGACCCACGCTGCCATCGGCGAGCTGGGTGAGAGGACCGGGTAAACACGGCGACGGGCTGACGCCAAATTGCCATTGTCCAAGGCTGAGTCCGGTGCAGGGCACCGGGTCACTTGCCGCCGAGAGGCTGAGGACTGTCTGGAAGACAGTCGGGTTGGACTGCTGCTCCATGAACAGCGGGATGTTCTGGAAGGTGTTGCCATAGTACAAGCCGAAGCCTCCGCGAACCACGTGCTTGGCGGCGCCGGTGATGTCGTAGGCAAAGCCAACCCGCGGGCTGAAGTCCTTGTTGCTGTTGTGGGGCAGCTTTCTAATGTAGGGGTTTGAAATTGGATCGTTGATCGCCACCAGTTCCTGATAGGTTCTGCTCTTGGGAATGTCGGTCACGCCGAGAGTATTGAAGTCCTTATCCCAGCGGAGACCAAGGTTCAAAGTCAGACGCGGAGTGACCTTCCAATCATCCTGGAAATAGAAACCCAACTGTTTGGTTGCTACAAGGAAAGTTGGGTCGCCGGTGGAGTACGACATGGCGTTAACCGCGCCCGGCGTTGCAAACTGCTGCGGATAGAAGGAAGGACCGCACTTATTCACCGGGTCGTCAACCGCGGCCAGGATGCAACTTGGATTGTCCGTGAAGTCAACTTCCAGCGTCGAGTTAAACTTGAAGAATCCGCCTTCAACGGGATTCCAGATCAAATCGAACCCACCGTTCAAGGTATGCTTGCCGAGAACCTTCGAGATGTCATCCTTGAACTGCCACTTGCGCTGGATGGATTGCTGTGGAACGTTGCCATTGGTACCGAACGAGGCGTTCGGGAAAGTCACCAGCGGCGCCGCAACCTTGGTGTCGATCAGGTTGTTCCAATACTGATATCCAACCGTGAACTGGTTGACCAGGGTATTGGAAAGCTGAGAGGTCACGGTTAAATTGGCAACCTGGAGATGGTTGAGGGTGAAATTGCCTTCGGTCAGATCCATCGTGCTGTCGGATTGATCATTGAGGCTGTCGTTGGCCTGCGAACTGTAGCTGAGATAGGCGCTATTCCGGCTGTTGATAGTCCAATCCATGCGGCCGTTGTAGCGAGTTTCATAGAAGGGCCGGGGAATGGTTTTGGATGGCTGCGCGGCAAGTCCGGCCTCTTGCGCCAGCACTAGTTCAGCATATGACTGGGCGGCCACAGTCTGCTGCTGGTCCTCTCTTTCACGCTCGATGGCGAAAAATCCGAAGAGCTTATCTTTGATGAGGCGACCGCCAGCCGAACCGCCAAAGAACTGACGACTGTAGTCCGGATGCTCGCGGACGGAACCGCCGTGGCCGTCGGGGACTTTTTGATCAGTGTCCAGCACGCCGTTGCGGAAGTAGCCAAAGACGGAGCCATGGTAGGTATTGGTCCCAGCCTTGGTGATCATGTTAATGGCGGCACCTTGAGAGCGGCCGTTCTCGGCAGAGAAGCGCTGCGTGCTGATCTGAAATTCCTGCACAGCCTCGAGCGGAAGCTGCATGACTGCGCCGCCCACCGTATTGTCTTTGTTGTCGATGCCATTGACAGTGGTGTTGATGTTGCGACCGTCGGAGCCATTGATGGCGAGAATGGCGTAGCGGTTCTTCGTGGGATCATAGGAATCAGCCGCCTTGACGCCGGGAACGAGGTAAGCAAGATTGGCGGCGTCGCGCCCAGCCAATGGCAGGTCTTGCACTTCTGAAGGTGTGACCGATTGGCTGACACCCGTTTTCTCGGTGTTGACAAGAGGAGCGCCCGCCGTGACCTCAACAATTTCTCCGGTCGCGCCAGGCTTCAGGCTGGCATTGGCAGTGACTGTTGTGCCTACCAACAGCTCTACTCTTTGCACCATGCTCCCAAACCCCGTCTTGGTGGTTTTAACCTCGTAGGAACTTGCCGGAAGCAGCTCAAAGCGGAAATTGCCGCTCTGGTCGGAGGTTGTCGCTCGGACAACGCCTGTGCTCCTCTGGGTGACCTGCACCTGAGCGCCGACGATCACCGCTCCGGACACGTCGGTTACTGTTCCTTGAATTGTCCCGCTGGCGGTGGCTTGGCCGAACAGAAAGGGGGAGCCCACTGCGAGCACTAACAGCAACAACAGCAATAGGTGGCTTTTTCTCACTTTGCTAAACCCTCCGGGGAAGACGTGAGCCGCCTGCGTGACGCGCTTCCTGGGCTTATCCAATGAAATCTTTTGTTCAATGTTTCAGTCGTGATCCCAGCTCTGCGCCCCACAGCGACAACCACCTTCACGCAATTCCGGCGCCAAAACAGAACACGTCTATACACTTGATAAGACAATAGATGGTGCGCGTCAATCGACCGCGCATTCCAGAAGTGGTAGACATAACAGTCAGGACACATACGATAACTCATATATATGTGGCCCACGGCAGCATCGGCATCAATAATGAAGAAGTGCGAGCCTAGGCAACCACCATGAGGGACTCGGGAGTGCGCAGAGTGATCCGGCCGCGCTGTTTGGAGAGCCTTCCATCTCGTTCCCACTTGGAGAGGAGCCGACTCGCGGTGAAGGGGCTGATGTCGGAAAGGGAACTGAGGTGTTCGTTGGTGATGTCGATTTCCACTCCCGACGGCCGCACCTCCCCCCCTTCGGTGGCGAGGTGGAGCAGTACATCGGCGAGCCTCGATTCCGCACTCTTGGTGACGATGTCGACGTGGCGGTTCATGTACACCTCGAGGTAGTGCAGCGCCAGCCGCAAACCGTTCTCGGCAAGCTGTGGGTATGCCTTTGCCAGTCTGCGGATGGTGCCGTGATCCCACACCCGGAATTCGCATTCGGAAACAGTTTTCGAGCTTGCCATATAGGCCGGAGGATTTGCCAGCAACGATGCCAATCCTATGACGTCCCCTGGAACCGCCCATAACAGGAGGACCTCCGAACCAGACTCCGTCAGCTTGTAAAACCGGGTCCGTCCCGCTTGCAGGAGGAATAGATGGTCTGGTCGTCCCCCGCTGACGGTGACGTCTTTCTTGGGCGCGATGCGGCGGACCTGTGCGGCGTCCAGAATCTGCCGGAGCGCGGTATCGTCCAAACTTGCGAGGAATTTCGATTTCACCAGCGGAGTCGAACTGGGCGCGGAACCGGTCATGTCCTGGAATCCGAAAGAATCCGCTCCGATCAATGGCAGGAGAAAAATCTTACGGTTCTCAAGCTGGCAAGTCAATGAGAGCCATGGAGGTGGCAGTATCTAAAAGCTGCCTGCGGTGTGGTTCCGCTACACCCGACTCAGATTGCTGGTGATGCAGGGCGTTCTTGCAGAATGGCAGCACGGCACAGCCTTCGATGATGTCGTCTACCGAGTAGCCGCTACCATTCCAATGAGCGGTTTACAACTAGACAAAGATGCGTTCGTTCAACGACTTCGCTGCGAAACAAACGACTGCGCTCTTCACTCTGACACCACGGGGAGATAATCGGACGGCATCAGGAGGGCGGCAAAATGACGATTAGAACTATCGTTGAGGTCGTAATCGTTGTGATCGTGATCTACTTTGCGGTTCGGTTCTTTAGGAAAAGGGGATAACTACAATCCTTTTCGCGATGCATCACATGGACAAACAACTGTTGAAACATCCCCATTACACCAATTACCCGCAGTCATCCGAAGGTAGGTTTCCAGGGGAATGGGGCGACTGGTGGAAGGCTCCTTCCAGTGATAGTTTTCCGTAGCTGTCTAGGTGCGCAGCCAGTACATCAGGCCGGCATGATACGACAGCACTCAGCGGCGACAGCGTTTGTTGCGAACGTCATTTTGCGTTGGGATCCGCTGACTTGATGATTCGTTCAATCTCGTCGAGTTGGGCGTCGGAGAGATGGGAGAGATCGACATGTTCCACAGTTCCTGAGTGTTCCACTTTGTCCGTGAAGAGCTTCAAATGGCGTCCTAGGCGCTCGAGGTTGGCACCCTTATCGGCAAACTTGATCTTGCGGCAGAAGACGGTCGGCTGTTTTTCTTCATCGTCCCCGCCAATTTCCCGGACCTCCATGCCTGCCAGGCAAGCGGCTGTATCGTCATCGAGTTCGGTGACGTGCTTGAGCCCGCCATTCTCGTTGTAGAACTTGCGCGGATCAAGGAATGCTAATCTCGCGAGTTCCTGTAACACTTTCTCAGCAGAAATCTCTAATTTCGCGCAAGTTTTCTGACCGGCAATTCTCAGTTGGATCGGAGTAGGGATCGCGATGGCTCGCGACCCCGTCCTCGGACCCGGACGGGCGCTCGTTAGCGCATCCGGTTCTTATCGCGGATGACTGGCGCAAAGCGGACTGCCCGCTCGTACACTCGCCCACCCTTGGGACACGCCCCAGTTATCCAGGTGCGTTCGTATATGATTTGGCCCGAGGTACATGCTCATGTTGAGATCACTCAACCTCGGGTTTACTGCAATCTCTGGTCATTGTGCGTTGTGGCTCGCGTGTGTTCTCGCTACAGTCTCGTTCTCAGCCCTACCGACACCAGCCCAAAGTCAGCCCGTGCGCATCATCGCCTTCGGGGCACATCCCGACGACTCCGACCAAGGAGCTGGAGGTCTTGCCGCGAAGTATGCTGCGCTGGGCAACAAGGTGAAGTTCGTGTCGCTAACCAATGGTGACGCGGGGCATCAGTCTCAGCATGGTGCGGAACTCGCCAAACGCCGTCGTGACGAGGCTCAGGAAGCGGGACGACGCATCGGCATCGAATACGAGGTGCTCGATAACCACGACGGCAAGCTCTTGCCTACCCTGGAGGTTCGTGAACAAGTTATCCGGGAAATTCGCCAGTGGAAGGCGGACATCGTGATCGCACCTCGACCCAATGACTATCACCCTGATCATCGGTACACAGGCGTGTTGGTGCAGGATGCGTCCTATATGGTAATTGTGCCCAGTCTGGTAGCGGATACACCGCCTCTAAAGCAGAATCCAGTTTTCCTCTATTACAGCGATCGCTTCACGCGACCACAGCCTTTTCGCGCAGACATTGTGGTGTCAATTGACGACGTGTTCGAGAAGAAGATCAGCATGCTGGATGCGCACGTATCGCAGTTCTACGAGTGGCTCCCGTGGACTGTGGGGCAGTTTGAGCAGGTGCCAAAGGATCCCTCGGAGCGAAAGAAGTGGCTAGCAGGCACGCCGATGGCGTTACGAAAACTGCAACCTGAGTGGCGGGAAGCGTTGGAAAAACGCTATGGCGCGCAGGCAGCCCGCATTCAGCATGCGGAGGCCTTTGAAATTACCGAATACGGACGCCAGCCCAGTGAGGAGGAGATTCGCAGGCTCTTCCCATTCTTTCCTGAGATGGCATCGCGCCCTTGAGCTGCAACAGATTAGAACCCGAGTGCCTAGCAATCCGTAAGCAATCCCCATTTGCCCCGCCAGATCAGTGCCGACCACACCATTGTGGTGAGCGACGTTTACGACAATGTTAATTGTCCGCCTACTCGGAAGCTATTCTCAGTTGGCGTCTCGTACCGTATTTCCCTCGTGCATGAGTCGCTTCTCGGTAAGCTCACCGGTTTCGGTATCCACCCTGGCTATGCTTTGTTGCTGTGCATGTAGATCGCAGCCTACAACTTTCATCTCGGCCTCCTTCGTCCCGAGCCTTTTGGCTGGATACCGAAAAGTCTACTCGGTCCGTTGTGAGGCCGACGTCGTTATGACATCAGTTATAGCGCTTCGACTTCAACTTGAATTTCCATCCGGAGGAAATCGAGGCTCTCAGTCGGCGGGCAACAAGTAGCGAACTTTCTCAAGCAACGACACCCCGGCCTCTCCGGGGTCTCGTGTGGAGAAATCTTCCTCCAAGACGAAGACTGGAATCGTTGGGGCAATCTCTCCGAGCAATTCTTTGGTGCTCTTCTCGCGCATCTGTACCATTTGCGGGCCAAGAACGATGAGGCTGGGTTTCGTTGCCACTAGTAAGATCTTCGCATCATGCAGCATGCTGGTGGTCAATACACCGTATCCTGCGTGGCGGAGCAGTTCCCTCAAATAAGCCAGCACATCTGCGGATTCGTCTAAACACAAGATCGTCTGCAAACGATGAAAGGTTTCGCTCTGCTTGGACCGACGGCGCTGATAAGAGGCTGTAATCGCCTCCCCGTCTGAAGCATACGTTTCGAAAACCGTATCCAGGTTCGTCATGCGCAGCGTCCTAAAGAGAGGCTCCGGTATGGCACAGAGCTTGAGATCCCCGCCGCGGGAACGCGCATGTGTCATCAGGCGTACGAGCGTTCCAAGTCCGCTACTGTCAATGAAGGTCACCTCTCCGAGTTGCAGCACAACATCAGAGGTTTCCAGGGTAGCCTTTTTCAGATGATCGTGCAGCGCTTGCACCTCGTTCCCGGCCACGATGCGGCCGCTACATTTCATGACGAGCACTTCACCTACGATGCGAGAAGCAATTTGGAGTCGCATACCTCTCCTGCCGCCGTGCGCGGGTGTTCGCCGAAGGAGTATAGCTTGCTACCGTGCTCTATCCACCGACGATTCTCAGTGGAGGAGGCTCTGGGTTCGGAACGGCTGACGGGTCCGCTGTGAGATCGCCCGACCCACCACGTAGACATCCTGGAAATGAACGGTGAGAGCTACCGCCTCAAGCAGAGCAAGCGCAAACCCAGCGGCGGCGAACCAAGCCCGTAACCTCCCACCCGCCAGCGCGTGTCACAAGGGACAGTGTAATCCGCTACAAGAAATCTTCTTGACGGCCACGGGCGTTAGGTCTAGAGGCCAAAGCTGGCAAGGAACAGGTCAACCTGTCGTTCGAGCTGGGACTGTCGTAGCTAAGCAGTGCCGTGCGAAACAGTCCCTGCAGATACGTGGCGATGATCTGGGCCACACCCTCGGCGTCAAATTCGGATGGCAGTTCACCGGTGTCTTTGGCGGATCTCAAGCGGTTCGAAAACGCGCCCACAAAGGCCGCCATTGACGAACACTCCAAGCGCAATGGCCCCGAGCACGAAACCCGTTGCCAGAGGCATACTAACCAAACCCATCACCAGAAAGCCGACAGCGACAAGCAATCCGGCAAACTCCGTAGGAGCGGAACAGTCCAGCGTTCAACTCAAGTATTTCTTTTGACATAGGGCAACCGATTTCTCGATGTAGGACGGCTCGTCTGCCTTCCAAGTCACAACATCAAAATTCAACGTTTGCGTCGATTGTGGGGTACGGTCGGTTGGTAGTAACCGATTTGCAAACTCACCCTGCCTGGAGTATCATACTCGTTAACGGGGCCGGGAACCTCCAAGGCGGCAAACCTCACGCCTGTGGATGACCGAGGGCCGGGCGAGAGAATCGGCTCAATCACCTCGACTCAACCACCCCGGCCCCACGATGACAAAGGATATGGGCCGGGTAGGAAGAAAGCAGCCTAGACGGCGAGCGACGAGCGCCTCCCCCAGGCTGGGGCTACCCGGCCCATCAGAAGTGACTCCAGCTTTTCTCATAAATTCAGTTCCGCAGAGGATTCTGCAATGCGCAGGCTGGAGTCGGTGCATGGCTTCGGAAGGCTGTGGGTTACTACCAAAGGAACACGACTCAGTTGCTCATCTTCAAATTGCGCGTGTGTAGGCTATTGACGCGGTTGTGAGTGTAATGGCGATATTACGCCAGCTACTGAGATGGCGGGCTTCCGCCGACTAGCGTAAGCCTCGACCAGCGGGCGCGCACGCGAAGCGCACCAACATCGGTGCGACTCCGCGTGCGCAATCCGCCTCCTCGGTTAACGAAAGTGAATCTACTAGTTGTCCGCTCGGAAGAAGAAGTAGTCGGCCGTGTAGGGCACGAGCTGAGTCTGACCCGCGGCGCAGGCGCTGGTAGGAACAGCTCCGCCGTTGGTGTTCAGACGTTGGATGAAGGTGGTTTTGAACAGAAGGTTACCGCCCGTGGGCCCCTTCGCGTTGCCGACTGACCGCAACAAGACGCATTGAATCGAGCCGGTATTCGGGCAACTGGCAATTTCGGGGCTGGGGTCGATTGCGCTATTTGCGCTATTCTTTACCATCCACACCCTGCTGCTATCGAGGGAACCCTGCCACGTCACGTTCCCACTGAGGGGGACTGTGACGCCCGGTTTGGGGTTCGCATTGATGCTCTGGAAGTGAGTGATGATCTGGAACTGCTGCCCGAAGAGATCCGTAAAGAGGGTGGCTTCGGGACGGGCGCTGGGGTTCCAGGCAGTGCCACCTGTGCTCGCCGGCAGGCAAGTATAGCCCTGGCTACCGAAGGCGTGGCCGACCAAATATGCAGAGTTTCCCGCCGGTACTGCAATGGTGTCCGGAGTGGGTGGAGGCGTGACTTGCGCCGCCGCGTGTGAGACCGTGCCGAATGCACATGCAAGCATGAGAGCCGCCGCAAACAGGCCCCGAACTCGCGCAACCTTGTTTGTTTGCTGACCAAACTTATAGCTCATTTTTTGTTCTCCAGTTTTCTGTTATTTCACGGGTTACAAACGGTTGAAGTTGGTAGACACACGACTAGCTCGAAGCTGTTCGCCGCATTCGTGCGGATCAGAACTGCCTTACCTTTGACGAATCGTTAGTGTCCGGTGTCTGACGCTTCGAGCGTTCCGTTCCATCAGTTTCAAACGCACGGCATGGAAATCTAAATCCGGCTCGCTCCGAGAGGCCTTATTGTGTCTTGCTCACTATCCAAGGACCGCGCGGCGTGTTCGTGAAGACTGTCTTGAGTGCGTCTGAGAGGTTTGATTCAGCGCCGGTAAAATTGATGCGTGGACCAATGTCCTTTGTTTGTCACGAGATGTTTACAACTCGTGACGAAGCTGGATGGGGATCGTTGATGTAAACAGGCCATTACACTCACAACCGTCGTGTGATGAGTGGGTCAAGTCCTTGGACTCTGGCTTCTCCGCTTACTGAATACGCTCTTTTGTGAAGCGGTCACGTCCGGCCCAATAGGGACACTGCGGGCAGGAAGCTCCTTCTGGGTAATCCGTGCCTTCTTCATGCGGGCAGCCAATAATCCCGTCAGTCACCACTGTGGAGCGGGGCGCGTAGAGCTTGAGGAAGGCCAGAATCTGCTCACCGATGGCGAGATCATGGCGCACATCCAGGTCGCCCTCGGAGAACCAGCGCCTGAGAACATCCGGCTCGTCACTTTCGGTGAGGAAAACGCTGACCACGACCTTGCTGGCTAGTATGTCATTGGGTCCGTAGAAGGCCACGGTGACAACGGGGTAGCCGTGAAAAGCAGGGCGAAAGTTCGTGTCCAACCAAGATCCCTTGGGCGGTCTCTCTTTGCGCAATCCCTTCCTTCTTTTCACCAGTGCAATATACGCCGTTCGCTAGATTGCCGAAAACTGCCGATCGGACTCGGGACATCAAGCAGCGGCAGCGATCCAGTTCGGGCGGTAGTTGGTGAAATGGGGATATTTCAACAGTTGCCTGACCTATCGCGGACACGAACGTAGAATGTACATGGCAGTCTGGTTCATTCTCAGAAGCGCTCTACCAAATGGGACCGCTCACAGCATTCGGCCTGTTCGCCGTGACCGCTATGCTTGTCTGCTACGCTTTTGAAAAATGTAGTTCATGGTTCATCTTGGCCTACGGTGACCCGCCCCCTTCGCTCCACGAGAATTACCCCGTCTCATCGCTACTACGGAGCAGTCCGCCCCTGTTCGGCACATCGGTACTGTCGGCCTCGCGGGGCTTCCGCTTGGGCCTTCTCCCTTATCATTACCGACCAGGTTCTCAACCGGGTTCTGCTGAAGGTGCTCCGTTATGAGGTTCACGTATACCGGTTCATCTCCAATGGCCGAACCGTTCTCGCTTTAGATTCAGCATTGCTTTGAGGCCATCCTCTAAGGCTTTTATTTCGCCCTGATGCTCCGGAACTTTAGGGAGTTCAAGCAATCGCGCCATCAGGATCCCTTCCGCTACTCTAATACGACCTTCGATCTGGGTATGATCAGTCTCTAACGCAGCCGTTGTACAAACTTCTTCCCAGGAAAACCGCTGACCTTTTGATGAAGAAAAGGGAATCGCCATTTTAGCCTCCTTGGCGTGAAGTATTTGCATAAAGATTATGGTTCTGTCTGGCTCGACACTCACGACCCGGTCAATCAGTAAACGAAGACAGACTCGGACCGCTGGCTTCCCGCTTACATTAATAGTCAATGAGTGGGGAAGGGGATCTGCGATAGTTGCGAATCAGCATTCCCTAACATCTCTCTTGTCTCTTGCCTCACCACAACGTCACGCCAGCAGTTCCGTTCGGGCAGCCATTCTCTGCGGTATGTCAAGCGATAGAGAACTTCCTTCCACTCCCCTATCGGTGTGCGCCACACCGTGACTGAATACTCCATGGCATCGCCCCCTCAGCAAGTGGGGTGAACGAACCGAGACGATTACAAGATTAGGTTCTGTCTGGCTCGATGTCGTTGCTCTGAAGCAATAAACCCTGCATAGGCTCGGCGCTTGGAAAAATTGAGAAGGGACGTTTCGATCCTCAGTTGGCGTAATCGCATTATAAGAGGGCGCCCCTTTGGGAGTAGGTTGTCATCGTTGCTCATGACCACCTACGAAAGGAGCACCCTCAATGACCGGTGAAAAGTATATTGGGCTGGACGTTCATCAAGCAACGATCTCGGTAGCGGTGATGGATCCCAGGGGCAAGATAGTGATGGAATCCATCCTCGAAACGAAAGCCACAACCATTTTGGAGTTCTTCGCGGGACTACGCGGAACTTTGTCAGTGACTTTCGAAGAAGGCACCTGGGCTGCCTGGCTCTACGATCTGCTCAAACCGCATGTTGCCAAGTTAGTGGTGTGTAACCCACGCAAGAACGCTCTGCTCAAACACGGAAACAAAAGTGACCGCATCGATGCTCGCAAACTTGCCGACCTGTTGCGTCTCAATGATCTCGAGCCGGTGTATCACGGCGAGACCGGCGTACGCATGCTGCGGGAACTAGCCCGAAGTTATCTGACCATCGTTAAAGATCTTTCCCGGGTCATGAATCGCCTGAAAGCTCTCTATCGCAGCTGGGCGATTCCCTGTGCCGGCCGGGACGTTTACTACACCCGCCATCGCAGCCAGTGGTTGGAAAAGATTCCCGAGGCCGGCACTCGCCGCCGAGCCGAGCAACTTTATCAGCAACTGGACATGCTGCAGCACTTGCGCCAGCAAGCACGCCGCGAGCTCTTGGCGGAGAGTCGCACGCATGCCATCACTGCCAAGCTAAGACAGATCCCTTCCCTCGGGCCGATTCGCTCTGCATTGGCGGTGGCTCTGATCCAGACCCCGCATCGTTTTCGCACCAAGCGACAGCTGTGGACCTACAGCGGACTGGGCTTGGAAACTCGCGACAGCGGGGAATACCACTACGTGCAAGGCCAAGTGCGGCGCCGCAAAAAGCAGGTGTCCATTCGCGGCCTCAACAAGGATCACAATCATGATCTGAAAGGTCTGTTCAAAGCTGCCGCCACCAGGGCGAGTGTGCAGCCCGGACCATTCCAGGATTTTTACCAGCGATCGCTGGCCAAAGGCATCAAGCCGACCATGGTACGGCTCACGCTGGCGCGCAAGATTGCGGCCATTACGTTAACTCTGTGGAAGAAGGGAGAAAACTTCGACGCTGAGAAACTAAAATCGCAAGCCGCTTGAGCGTCTCGGGTTGAGAGCCCTTTCCATCTCCGGCGATTCTTTCTCTGGTGGTGGTCCGTTGGTTCTTGAGACGCTCGGGTTCGAGGGTGAGCATCCTAAACGCCTGTAGACGACACGGTGCCTATGGCATCCAGTCTCTGTGAAATCCCTATGCCCTCTCGGACGACCCGAAAAAGCACTAGGCCCCGAGCCTCAGATAGATCCATGGTTGCCAACATGCAACCGCCGCGCTTGCCAGTTTCAGGACTCGATCGGCGTTGTCGCTACTAGATAAAGATGAAACTGAGATGGAACAACGTTAGACCTGACTCAACACTAGAGGGCAAAAAAGCAAAACCGAACGCCTCGCATAGCGGACAGGGGCTGGAAGTCAAGCAAGCTCTCTCCACTTCCGGTCGAAGGACAAGAGTGTTCTTGACATCCCCTCTTATAGATCAGGCGATTTCACCAGTTTGCGCCGTCTGTTCGCCTTTATTGGGGTCAATGAGTGTAATGG
>CAVXXV010000009.1:0-330027 GCA_963765755.1 uncultured Acidobacteriota bacterium
GCCTACGACAAAGCTCTGAAGATAAATGGGATCGGAACCATACATCGGGTTAAAGGCCCATACCGCGGCGTCATGCATATCGACACCAAGATATTCGGCGTGGATGCGATTATAGACAGCCGAGGGATCCTGGTCGGGGTCTGCATATGCTCCAAATTCCGACAGAGAGTCAGCGATCGCATTGCGTACGCTAAAGAGCGTCTTTAGTCGGTAGGTTGCCCCGACAGCACTGGCCTGCTGCGGGGTGAGCGCAAATAGCTTTGTATTCACCTCTGGGCGATACAGCATTAATGCGATCACCTGTGCCATGCCTTCGTCCACCGGTTCGGCATAATTGTTACGCAGCAGGAACGATGGCTCTGCCATCATCTGATAGTGCAGTGCATGTCCGGTGGCGTGCAACAAGCGGTCATAGAAGTAAGTTCCTGAGTATCGGTTTGCCAAGATTTTTACTTCTCTTCCGTAGAGCACCGGATATGCCGCCCCGCCAAAGCTCAGGTCGGCGACGTGCATCTCCACGGGATCGAGGTCGTACCCTAAATCTGCCGTGAGCTCCTTAGCCTTCGTCCAACCATCCTCGGTCGAGAACTTCTGGGATTCAAACTCGTTGGTAAAGTGTGAGAAGTAGAACTCCAGATCCCAGGGCTCGATCTTGGTAACGCCAAGTTCGCGGCGCATGCGCTCCAGCAAGCGTTGGTATTCGGGCTCAGTCTCTTCCCTAATGTCCTCGAACCACTCAAACAGCGTCTGGACCTCCATGCCTTTACGCTGCAACATAAAAGTGGAGAAAAGTTCGGACGAATATTTTCCCGCGAGCTGGTTGCGTAGCTTGATGGCGTTTTGAATGCGCTCGCCGTTTGCAGCAGTAATCTGGCTGGTGGCCCGCCACGCCTGCTCACGCAGCTTCCGGTCGGGATTGTGCGCCAGAAGGTCGGTGAGTTCGGCACGGGTCAGCTGCCGGTCGCCAACTCTATAGCGGATGGCGTTCTCTTGCTGGGTGATCTGCTCCACAACTGCTGTCAAAGCGGGATCATTCGTGATCCTGGTGTAGACGGCTTCATTGAGAAACAGCTTGCGCCGCGTCTTCAGGAGCGGGTCGGAAAAACTCGTGCGGTCGAGGTCTCGAAGAAAAGTATCATCGGAGACAACGGCACGAATTTCTTCTTGAATCGGCCGTGACGAAAGTTGGTGCTCTCCCATCGCAATCTTGTACTCGGTGCGCCAGTAGTCGGCGTACAAGCTCTCCAACTGCTTTTCCCGACCATCGAGCTGGGCTGCGACGACGGCGGGATTCTCCGCCACATTTGTGGACAACAGCACTAGCGACATCAATAACCGGGCAACCATACATTCAATTGGAGCACGAACGTATGGGACATTGAGAAGAGGAAACGGCGGCATGCGGTTACATAAGTCACGGAAAAGTCAGCGATTCTCGTTCGACAGTTGTGGCTCCAGTCACGGTCTATCCAAAAACTATCCGTCGATGGGCTGAGAGCGATCTATCGTTTCTTGGTGTGTGCGGAGCCAAGCGTCTGCCTCGTCGGATGAGCATTGTTGGAACAGAACTTGCAAAACCAAAACCGGCAAACGCCGCGAACGAAAGTGACGCCAGCTCATCATCGGCACCGGCGCATACGGCCGATTGCCGGTGATGAAAGAGGTGAAGCGTGAGGCAGAACGCCGCCAGGTCGAGCTAGTCGTGCTGCCGACTTCCCAGGCTATCGACCTGCTCAATAAGGACCCTGAAGCAACCAACGCGATCTTGCAGGTGACGTGCTAACCGTTTATGCGAGCGGCAACCTGCAATGTCGCTGTTCAAATCGTTGAACAGAAAGTTTTTCTTGAATTTTTTGGTCGCCCCTATGTTGTGCGGCAGTTAAATGAGCTCGCATCCCGACATCTCATTCCCAAGTGTGGAGCCGTAGAAAAGACGGCTGCCATGGCCCGCGTTTTAGAGCACTCCCCCAGAACTAGACTGGCTCCGGCGCGGGCTCTTCTCTGCCGAAGCCTTGTCTGGCGATGGTTTTAGGGGTATTACCCGCACCGCAAAATATGCCAGGTACAGAGAAGCTTCATTCTTAGGAGGCGGCCGCACGCACCACTTCCTTCTTGGGCGCCTCTCTCTGGATATTGACCCTTCCCTTGAAGTACGCGCCTTCATCAATGGAGATGCGCCGGGCTGCGATGTCGCCTGTGACAACGGCCGACTGCTTTAGGTCGACCCGGTCGCTCGCCTGAACATTACCGTCCAGCTTGCCCTGCACGACCACAGAGCAGGCAATGACATTGGCTTTAACGCGCCCGTGCGGCCCGATCGTCAGACGGTTTCCTTTCGGGTCGATGGTGCCTTCCACCTGGCCATCTATGTAAAGGTCTTCGCCGCACGAGAGTTCCCCTTTGATCACCATCGACGTGCCGATGAGGGTCGTCTCACCGCGAGCAGTCTCCGGAGCCTTGGGCGTTTCCATGAGCGTGACCTCCTGGGAGCAATTTGGGAAGAATTCAATTCTACTCCCGTTCCTTTGACGACCTGGCGGCCTCGTTTCTCAGGCTCAGCGCTCCGGGCTAAATCTTCGGAGGTCGCAATGGACGCGCAAATGACAACTCATGCCCATCCGGATCGGGCATATGGAAATATCGTTCGCCCCATGACCAGCGCAACGTTCCGCGACCCGTACCTCGCAGCACTGCACCAAAAGCGGTCATTGACGATCGGTACCCGCGGTTGTAAAGTTCCACCCCGTCCCGGGTAACCACCTCGGAAATAGCAGGTTGCGAGGTGCAAGACCTGCAGCGCACCCCGTGCTTCGGCACATAGCAGCGCCTCACTTGTGGTACCCGGGCTTTCCTTTTCCCGTCCCGCATCCCGCACTCGCAGTGCGGGTATATTTTTTTCGCCAAGGGCAGTCTAATGTCAATGGCTGGACAACCGGCCTTCCGCTGCTGTCCTTTCGTGACGCTGAAATCCCCAACGCCGAGCGTAATCATTGGTCAACTCACGAGCAGGATTCGCTCGAACTATGGAATGCCCACACTGCCACAGGCAGACAAGCCTTCAATCCAAGAATTGTGGATCTTGTGGCGGTATCGTTCCGCCCGCTCAGCACTTGCTTGAGGAATCAGGCATAATCGAGCCTGCGTCCCCGGCGACAAGTTCCCCGCCCAAGCAAGTTCTGCGAGAGCAGAAAGATGACCCGTTCTACCGAATGGCGACCCTGGGCGATCGCTTGATCGCTTTTTCGCTCGACAGCACCTTCCTTTTCGGCGTGTTTGCCATTGCGGATGCCTGGGTGTTCATGCGCTGGGGCATCGTTGAGGGAACGGAACTGAAGCTGACCTTCAATGCGCTCCTGGTCGCCGAATCCCTGAATGTCGTAATCTTCTTTCTTTATCTCTGGCTGCTGGAAGCGAGCTTCGGCGCCACCCTAGGGAAAGCAATGGTTGGCATCCGAGTTGTCCGGCTGACCGGGCGCAACCCACTCGCGGCTCTCGCAATCCGCAATCTCCTCCGCGTCGTGGACGGGCTCGGCTTCTACCTGGTCGGTGCCGTGGTTGCAGGTTGCTCCAGAATTCATCGCCGTCTGGGAGACATTTGCGCCGGCACGGTCGTGATCGAAGAACACTTCGGTTACTCGGTGAAAATCGCCGCCATCGCGCTTTGGACGGCCGTTCTTGCGAGCGCTGTCTGGTCTGTTCCTCGGATCTGCGAGACCAACGCCGCACTACCATCTCGTTATCTGAACCAGGTGGTTGTCCAGGTGGGCCGAGACGAAAAATCTGTCTATTTCACGGTCACCAGTTTCCATGTTGACGTCCGGCTAGATTCTGGATCGGCGCGCTAGGCTGCCGCATGAGAAGCCGGCAATCCTGGATGCTTTAACGGCGTGATCAGCGGCGGTCAACGGAATCTGTCTGATTCTGAACATATATACAAGATTACGTTTTGTGTGTCTGAGCTTTGGGGCAAACGCCCCTCATTTCGCCGATCGATCGACTGCCCGATCAACGCCCTCAACCATCAGGTAGTTATCGTAAATTGTGGATCGCCGCTGGTAACGAATTGATATCCGAGTGCCCGGAGGGACGCGCAGCAATTCGTTGCTAAGCTCAGCCGCGGTATAAAGGAAATGTCCATTAATTGCGAGAATTATGTCGCCGGCCTGAATTCCTATACTAGCGGCAGGGCCACCTTGATCCACCCGGGATAGAACAATGCCGTCATGCCGTACCGTCGGGCTCTGGTCAGTCCATGCGCCGATGGAGCTTCCCGATGGTTGTGCAATAGGTTTCAGCACCTGTGAAGTCATTTGGCTAACGTCGGGAAGTGATGAAACCGTCGACTGCCGTTCTTGTCCCTCGACCACACCAAACGTATACATCTTGCCCGATGATCCGATGCTGGAAGACGTGAATCCCGGCGGCAGAAACCCGTATTCCCCTGCAAGAAGGTCTTGTAACCGAATCCGCCAAGTCCGAGGAGCGATTTTCTCAGGATCAAAGCTCAGTGCTGTACGCTCAGCTCCGGCGGATTGGTGAAGTATTCCCCCAGTCACCGCTCGAAATTCACGACGATTCCCCTTCATGTAGAGTTCCAGCAATTGGTATTCAGTTGCAGATGTACCCTCCGGTGCCTTGATCACAAACTCCAGTGGACCCGAAAGACGTAAGGGACTCCTGGGCCGCATGACTTTCCCGTTGATGTGTCCTTTAGTCATGCCGAGAGTCGCATAATGCTTGGCAAGACCCCCGGTTTGCCATCCGACAATCTCCGGTTCCATTTGCTCAAGATGACCTTCGCGAGCATAGAAAACCCCTACTTCATCCGGCACAACCTCCTGGTGTGAGCGTGTATTTGCCAGCGATGAGTACGTTCCATGGGCATTGATCATGGCGCGAATTATGGCGTCGCTGACTTTCCCCGCCTTTAGGGCCTTTAATCCAGCCACCGTTGTATCAAATGCGGTTGTGGGCGCAGCATTGATCTTATCGACTATCACGCCCTCTGTCAGGTCGAGTCCTACCATGTCGACGACATCTTGGTTGGTTAATGGCTCGGGCCTTTGAGCGACTTCCTGAGCACAAAGAGCTGTAATCAGCCAGGAAAATATGCTGGCTAATAGGATGGTCCTGAAACTTATTAATGTCCGACTTTGGGCAAAGACAGCACTTGTAAGGCTAAGACTAGACATAGAAACGTATCGATTTTCCGTTCTGCTGCTGGATTTATCTGGAAGGGATATTCTGCCGGATGTCGCGACTAAAGGTGAATGGCACATGAGTGTGGGGTCTGCTCTACGGTTTGGAGTTCACACTGGACCTGTTCGTGTCAGTATCTCGATCTACTCCGCGCCAGAGAACGCCCTCCGGATTAGCTCAAGTGGCATGCGTGTTACGCGGCATCGTACGTATGCCGTTTCTCCTCGTCCGATTTTGGTGTTTCCGGTCCCAATGGTCCGCGCTCACCTAATTCTTCGAGTCGCGGTCGCAACGGATGTCTACGAAGTACACGCCACGATTGAACTGCTGCTGGAAGCGGTGCGGAGTGCCGGTGGATAATTCAGTGTGCCATTCCCAACTAGCGGCTGGTAAGACTGCGGAAAATTCGTCCCTACGTACGTTCCGATTTTAACCAAATCGTTGTCCCTTTGACGTTGCTCCCGAGCAACCTTGTGATCTCTTCCAGCTTTCTGACAATTTTCCAGCCCAGCATCTCCGATGAACATGTTGCACTCACACGTCCGCCTTCACATTCAAACCCCACGGTTGTAGCAGGTTCGTCGGCACGTATTTCTGATCTTTATCATCTTTTTGCGCCCAATCTTGGAGGTGACTCGAACCTTCATACTCGGACGGGGACAGGCAGCAACCTATTGACGATCTCTTCGAATGAGCTCGTCCCAGCGTAGGGCACGGTGTTCACTTCCGGTTTACCCAAGTCGGATGCCTCTTTTCTTTGCCACTCAATTTTCCTCATGGCTCAAGTGTCGACGCCACCAGGCTACAGCTCCTGCGGGGCAGAAGAAATCAGACTCCACGATCGATTTGGACAGTACTGGCCGCGGAACGCCGGAAGATGCTTTCGTACTCGCCTCTGAGATTACGAGGCCGTCCCTTTTCAGCAACGTACTCGAAATGATCCCTTTTTTACGAGTTGGCCCTCCCCACGACAGTGCCATTCACCCACTGAGTAAAAAGCCATAGGCTATGGGTAATTGGTCCCAGGGAGGTAGCCCGTGATTCAGCTCGTGAGCGCTGTTGCAAAGTACATGTTTAGTTGTCACCATAATGCACTGAGCCGGGTATTCACTATCAATCGCAGGACTTATCGGGTTTGCTGCGACTGTGGCGCCGAATTTGAATATTCGTTGAAGACGATGTCTCATAGGCGTACACCCGCACCTTGTCATTCGCCTCTTCTTGGTACCGCGCTTGCTGCCCCTTCCCTTCTCTGTCTTAGACCTGGCGGGAGTGAACGCTGAATCTTCTTTCTGCAGCACATCATTTGGTGTGGGCACAACATCCGACAATCTGGCTGTGCGAGTCTTGCGCAATCCTATGGCTGGTGGTCCGTGCAGTTCGATCGTCTTGGGTTAGGGTCGGCGTTTTGTTAATGCTCTCTGGCCTGATGCTGAACGCCCTTGTCACCGACGCAAACGCCGGAACGATGCCCGTTGTCGGAATGCCGTCCACGCTACGTCCTGCAGGCCCGATGTGGCAAGCTGCGACGCCCAAAACGCAGCTCCCCTTTCTGGCAGACCAAGCTCAGCTGGGATTGTTTAGCATCGGCGATCTCGTGATGATCTTCGGTGGCATTCTCATTGTTGCGATATGCCTGCGTCGCGTCCTCAAGAACGAGCTACGGCAAGACTTCGTCCAGGGATAGCCCGGTAGAACGCCAACTGTTTGCGCAGGAACAGCACCTCGGCACTCAATTCCGCTCGTGACGAGACTGCCAGCCACAGAAACTGAATGCCTTCGCCGGCTGTAATAACAAGGGTAGAAAGCAGTGATCGGAGGAGCTGTGCGGTTCTGCGCATAAAACGGTTGGTGACGAAACTTTCAGGTTGCCGCTGGAAGGTGACAGTTTACGTCAGCGTCACTCGCTAAAGTTGCACCTTGTTATGTGCGTATGGACTTCTTGCTGAGCGCAGGCAGGCTGTAGTTAGCCGTTACGAACGTAACGTTGTTCCTCGTTCGTCATCGAATCGGCTGCACTGCAACAGGCCTTCCAGCCGTCGCTGTACTCCCATCTACTAGATTTCCTCCATACTTCCACTTCGCAATCTTCTCGTAATGAACAATCATGTAAGCGTTCAGCAAACCAGAAACCTTGTCGGCCATCAGGTAGAGCACAAATACAGAACAGAACTGAATTACTGCCGAGAAAACAAGCAAAACGGTGATTTTAGCGATATCCACGGGGGCATTTCCTTTGTTTGATTCAGGGATCAGATCCGGAGGGGGGAGACGTCCAGAACACATCATCATGCAGCTTCAATCCAGGCTCTGTCGTTGCCCGAGCGCAATGATTGCAGAAATCCCTCCCGATGGCAGGTGTGAACGATCACCGGGAGGGATGCTCGTTTTTGGAGTAACGCTAGCTGAGTCGTTGGAAGTTGCGCCTTCATTTTGGAGGTAGGGTGGAACGTGCGTTATGTATGAAAAACCTATGCGGACAGATACTCCGAACCATTCCGGAGATGACCGGCGGCGGCGAGCCTATCTGGAAAAATGGGCGCATGCTCGGTTACGTCGCGGATGTTTCGAATCGCTCCAGATTTCGCTGAACTACAAAGCGGAACCGAATTGGCTCACGTATTGCAAGCTTCATGAATTGGCGGATCGCGTGGAACTGGAGTTGCGGAACCAAGGACTGAATCCACGTTCCCGGATCGACGTGCAGGGATTCGTGTGGGCGTCAATCAGCATTGAAGACGGCAAGTACGGGAGCACTGACTAGCTGCTACCCCTACTAGCGTTGGACTGGCGGCAAGGCCCAGAACAGTGAGACTTGTCACCGCTCTCTGAAGTGCCCGGCCGCCAGCACCTCGAAAAACTATAACCATCGAGATCAATCGAGAATGGCCTAAACGTGACGCCATACGGCACGGCGGTGCCATTCCTCCTCCGATCCCTCAGAGGGACACTGAGAACGAGAGGAACGGAGTATCTGTCGCGATCCGTTGTTTGACAGAGATACAGGCTGGTCGCTGAATACGCTGGGACTCTCAGGGTGAAACGGCCTTGCTCCAGTCGGCACACAATAGGGTAACGGGAAACCCGACCCGCCAGCGTGGAGTCAGAAAACACAATCGAACGACATTTCTGTCACGCTCACCGAGCCCAACCCTGCGTCGAGTTCACGATGGAGAAGAACCATGTGGATGAGATCGTGTCCCATATGCAAGGCACTTTTAAGAAAGTTGCTATTGTGGGATTCGGTCCGTTGCCTATGTGGATGGGAGTGGTCGGGTCACGCGGAGAATCAAGGGAAACTTATTGAGGCCCGCGCATCAACAAAGAAGGCTGCCTGAGAGTACGCACCCTCTCGCATTGGAGAACAAAGTGGAGAACAAAAAATGCCGAATGAGGCCTGCTGCACCCAATTCCGAGCCTCCGGCCCGACTGTAAGCGGTTGACATGATTGCACACCGCGAAAATCGATACACTTGCGAAACCGTTGTACGGGCTAACACCTGTACCGAGGGTTCGAATCCCTCCCTCTCCGCCATTACCTTTATAATCTTGGGCTTGCAAGCTGGTGATACCTACACTGATTCCTAGTTGAATCGGAGGTGTTATCAGTGTGACCACCCAAAGCAAGGAAGTAAACCTCACCAAACGAGTCCAAACCAGCAAGGGGCCGCGCTATTGCCCTGTGGTCCTCTCCACGAATGGCCGCGTTAAGCCCGATCTAGTAATCGTAAACGGCCAGCCCGAACGTCACCCGGAAGGCGCGTATTACTTGGAGTGGCGCGAAGGGTCGAAGCGAGTCAGACTGTCGGTGGGGAAAGACGCTGCTGATGCTGTTGCGCGACGGCTGCGGAAGGAAGCCGAACTTCTAATAGCAGTAAAGACCGATTACATCGCACCGCACCTGTGCGCGGCTGAAAGATGAAATCTACCGAGGACAGCCGAGGCCCCGTTGCGGCGGCGCCAGTACTTGATCTTGGCAAAGGGTAGTCCAGATCCCGAGAGTTGATTGCCTGGAGTTCCGGCAGTAGTTCTTCAAGTCGAGTTGCGCGTAATCTCGAGCTTTTCTCCGGCGCACGGTCCACATCGCGCCGGTTCCCTTCTAACGCACGCGGATTGCCGAAGCCGCGAAAGGCATTCTTGCTGATTGAAAGACTCTGGAGCACGACCTCCGTTGCCGATATCTCGTCAATCTGCCGAAATCTCCGCCCACCAAATCTCTGACTCGACTGAACCTACGCGTTACGAAATAAGAAAAACACAACTCCGAACGCGATGATTGCCAGTGCCCAAAATGAGGGCGAATGCAGTACGTAGACCTGCGCACCTGTGACAGCGATTAAGCCCGTCGCTCCTTGTTCCTTGACGAGAGAGACAGCCTTCCAGTGCAGCCAAGTGAGAAAGCAAAGGTAGACGATTGCCGAGGCGAGCAGTCCGGCCAAAACCGGCTTTAGATAGGGCACGTGTGCCTCCGTAGTCCGGCCGTCAGTATTACTCCGTTCCACCGTAGATGCTAGAGAGCTTTGTTCGGATATCGCAATGTAGCAGTGAACAAGGCGGGCACTGTTTTTGTGGTCCTGGTACAACTCGAGACGGGACACCATTAACACACCCACTCTTTCGGTCGCCTGCCCCGTGCCCTCTACGCAGGTCTGGATATCAGATCTTACCAGTGAGTCTGACCATGCACGCGAATCCAGGACCGTATTGCCACGAAACATATACATCGCTTTACGATATAAACTCGAAGTATAGGCTA
The DNA here is from genome assembly GCA_963765755.1 of uncultured Acidobacteriota bacterium. Lineage (GTDB taxonomy): Bacteria > Acidobacteriota > Terriglobia > Terriglobales > Acidobacteriaceae > Gp1-AA133. The sequence goes on from CAVXXV010000009.1 coordinate 9,956, forward strand.
TGCTAAGCCTCGTATCAGCCCTGGTGTTCGTCTGCCCGTTCCCCAGCCGCGGGTTGGATCGGGAGCGCCTGCTCACAAGGACAAGAGTGACGTTCCCAGCACCAACTAGTCTGATTCCGGCCCTTCCCGCAACGTCTGGTTTTCGTCCTTCTGCAGCCTCGCTATGTGGTGTTTCTCGAGATGCCGATCGGTAGTTGGCAGAACAGTGCCGTTCGCAGGATACTTTGCTGGTTCATAGAGACTTCCCATGCGCCGTGGTTGAATTCGATTCGGGACGCCCTCAACCCGCAGAGGTCGCTCATTCGGCGCATATAATCCTCCGCCTGATCGCGCCGGACGAGGGCGGGTGGCTGTCGCGGTACTTCTATCTACGACAAGTTGCACTTCGCCGCGAAAGTCGCGGCCTGTCCCATCAAGGACCGCAAACTCCGCATCCAAGAAGTCGCCGGTGCTGTACCGCGCAGGGATTCGTGTTTCTGTCGAACCGAGGACAAAGCCTTCGACGAATCGGCCTGACCGCACGCAGAGACCATTTCCGCCAAGACGATCATTCAAAACATCATCACGCGGGAAATCAAAGCCGTTGGGCAAGCGGTAGGTTGGCCGGCCTGTTTGTGGCAACGGATCTAACCAAATCACGGACAGTGGTCCCCATGGGAGGAACACGTCTGCAAACTCTGCGATCGCGAGTTGTCCCGGAATTTTTCTGCCAAAGCGCATCCAGAGACTAAGCGCAGTGCCACCGTCACCCAGGTCGAAAAGTGTGGCTTCGCCTGTCTGGGTAATAGTCAGCTCCCTTGAGAGGTCGTCCGCCGGAATGTCCACCTCAATGGGACAACCTGACGCCTTGATTCGCCGGAAAAGCTCCTGCTTGCTTCGCGAGTTGCAATGGCACATGAAAAGTCGTCCTCGTTTCGTTTGCTGTTTATCGAGACACATGCATAACGTACATAACGTACATAACGTACTTGACGTTCACGAAGTACAACTTCACCCGGATCCGTCCAACGCTGCAGCGCAATAGTCGCAACGCTCGACGTTCTCCCGCAACTGAGGAACGTCGAGCCTACGGGCTAGGGCATGAATTCTGCGTCTGACTTCGTTCAAGAGCAGAAATCCGTAACCCTTAGCGTCGCGACCTCCAACCAAGTTCAGGGAGCGGAGTATCTGGCCCACCCTTCGGGACTCTAACTCCACTGTTTCTTGGCGACCCGCGAGTATTCCGTTGAGGACTTTCGTGAGATCCCCGACATAGACGCTCGTTCTGCCCGGCTCATGGCAAACCACCATCAGCGCCTCGACTACCAAAGAGTCTGGTTTGATCCAGCGGGCACCGCGCGTCGCCTCATCCTCTGCTCTCAGAACCGCAACCACGCCCGCCTGCAGTTCTGGATCGTCTACGATGCAGGCCCCGAAAGCCCGGGCCATTTCTCTGATGGGACCTTCAAACTGGGGCACGTCGAAAGTAGAGTTCCGAACTGCTACATGATTCTTGAGGCGATAGTCCAGCAACCGCGGCTGGAAGGTCATGGCTATTTTCTTCAAGGCCGCATCGCTCACAACGGGAAGATCACGGTCGGGTGCCAGATAAATCTGAGCGCAGGGCATTGCGGCAAGATCCTCAGGGGTGCCTTCGTCGACGATCATGGCCTTGGCGCAATACAAGTCCGCGATGCCGGCCCGCTGTAAGACCCCGAAACCCCTGTGCTGCGACGCCAACAGACTGCGTACGGCGGCCGACGAAAAGGCCGATTGACAAAAGAGGAGGGTGGGATACAGTCCCCGTGGCAACTGGCTGACGCCTCCCGATTGCAGATCCGCCAAGGTGAGGGCGTGGCGCGATGACGCACCGAGGACCTGCAAGTACTGAAGGGCGTCACCTGTCTCGGCGGCGAACACGGTGAGACACGGCGCGATGCGCAGGCAATCCACAAAAGCGGTTGAAATATCAAAGTAGGCCGAAACCTGCGCCTCGCGGGTGGGGAGGCGCAGTGTGTCCCGAAAGTTTTGAACAAGTGCATCGAAAAGGGCGCGTGCGGATCGGCAGCTTGCCGGCTTAGCAGGCAAGCACATCTGCCGTAGCACGCTCTCGGGAATATCGGCGGGCGTGTACAACCGGCTCCCCAACCGAATGCGACGTCCAGTCCAGGAACGCTTGCCCTGCCGACAAAGGAGCGCAAGTTGCGTGGATCGGGGCTGCGGACTAAGCAGTTCCAGTAACGTTCCGTCCTCGAGGGCTTCGCCGGCCGTGCGTACAATCGACGGGCGGCGCTTTGGCGCCGATAAAGACAGGTCCTTCACGCAGAACCTCCAGGAGAGCAAAACACAAACGATGGAAACAGACCTGTGCGGGAAGGATGGCGCCAATTCCGGAGGATGATGCCAAATTCGCAGACTTACGGACTGATTTTAGCACGGACAGAGTTTTGGCGAGGCACACCGCCTTTTCGAGAGCCTCGGACACCAGGAGTTCGTGCTCACCTACAAGTCGTTTGAGCCGATAGACCAGCTTGCCTACCTGGGTGAGACTTATTAATATGAGGCCACCCGAAAGCCAGGCATCACCTGAATGATCGGCGAAACAATCTCACACTACCGCGTTGTAGAGAAGGTCGGTGGCGGCGGGATGGGCGTCGTCTACAAGGCCGAGGATTTAACTCTGCACCGGTATGTGGCCTTGAAGTTTTTGCCTGATAACGTCGCCCAGGACCCCCAGGCACTGGCCCGTTTCCAGCGGGAGGCGCAAGCCGCCTCGGCCCTCAACCATCCCAACATCTGCACGATCTATGAAATCGGACAGGAAGATGACAAGCCCTTCATCGTGATGGAGTTTCTGGACGGGCTTACCCTGAAGCATCGGATCGCGGGAAAGCCGCTGGAGACCGACGTTCTGCTCGGTTTGGGAATTGAGATTGCCGACGCGCTGGACGCGGCTCACAGCGAAGGCATCATCCATCGTGATATCAAGCCCGCCAACATTTTCGTTACCAAGCGCGGACACGCCAAGATTCTCGATTTCGGTTTGGCCAAGGTCACAGCGGTGGCCAATTCTTCAACTCAGATTGTAGAGAGCTATACACAGACTGGGACCCTCGATGAGCCTCATCTCACGAGCCCGGGAACAGCGCTCGGCACCGTCGCCTATATGTCTCCTGAGCAGGTGCGTGGTAAGGACTTGGATACCCGCACCGACCTTTTCTCATTTGGTGTGTTGCTGTATGAGATGGCGACCGGCGCGTTGCCCTTCCGGGGAGACACCTCGGGCATGATCTTTGAAGCTGTCTTGAACCGGGCTCCCGTACCTCCGATACGCCTCAATCCGGACGTACCCGCGGAACTGGAACGAATCATCAACCGGGCCCTCGAGAAGGATCGCGACCTGCGCTACCAGCATGCCTCCGACATGCGGGCGGAACTACAACGACTCAAGCGCGATACGGATTCGAATCGACACATTTCAGCCAGTAGCCGAGAAGAGGCAACCGCGGCGCCGTTAGCGGTTAAGCCGACTCAGACCGCCAGCAGTTCGACCGCAGCAGCAGCCGCGACACAGCGCCCATGGTGGTATGGAGCAGTAGGCATGGCAGCGCTCATAATTCTCTTGGCGGCTGGAGTGGGCTTGTATTGGTTCCTGCACCGTGCAGTGCCGACTCCATTCCAGAACTTCGCGATCACGCAGGTCACCAATTCCAGCCGGGCCCTGGTTACTGCTATATCTCCCGATGGGAAATATGTCCTAACGGTAATGGACGACAAGGGGCTGAACAGTCTATGGCTGCGCAACGTGGCGACTGGAAGCGACACGCAAGTGGTCCCCCCTTCGGCCGCGATTGCCAATGTTGCGTTCTCGCCGGACGGAAATTACATCTTCTTCCGCAAAGCTGAAAATGCGATCGCCAGTGACTTCAATATCTATCGCGCCCCGGTTTTGGGTGGCACTCCTAAATCCGTGGTCCATGATGTGGATAGTGCCTTCGCGTTTTCTCCCGATGGACGACGGATGGCCTACATACGCGCGAACAATCCAGAAACGGGTAAGTATCGCCTGCTCCATGCAAATCTGGATGGCAGCGATGAAAAGGTACTGCACATTGATGCCATGCGGTCTCTCGCTCGCTGGTTGGCCTGGTCCCCCAACGGCAAGCAGCTCGCCTATCCTGAGGTCCAGCCTGGCACTGCGCTCGGTGGAATCAACCTTTACGACCTGAATACAGGGAATATTCAAACCCTTACGTTTGCCGACAAAACAATTGCGGAAATGATGTGGTCGTCCAGTGGGGATGGCTTGTTTGTGATTTATCAGCAAAAAGGGCCGAGTTACAACCGCCGTCAGATCGGCTTCGTAGCCATTGCTGACGGACAGTTGCGTGCCATTTCCAGGGATACCAATAGTTATGCGACTCTGAGTCTTTCGGCAGATGGCAAGACGCTGGCCACAGTGCAACAGAAGGTGGCGAGCAACTTTTACATTTTGCCGGGCGAGGGCAGCACGAGCGCAGAAATCACGCCGTTCGGCTCCAGCGGTGAGCACATTCAGTTCTTCAACTGGACAGGTGACGGTGGCTTATTGACATCGGACCTGACGCAACTCACTCGCTGGGATGCCAATGGGCAGAATCCAGTCCAGCTAGTCAGCGACCCGGCGGCCGGCATTCTTAGTCTTTCGCCGTGCGGCACCCAATCGATCGTTTTCCCCTGGGCATTTCATAACAACACCAACACGGTGGGCATCTGGCGTGTCGGTGCGGATGGCGCCAATCCCGTAAAACTGGCGGATGAGAAATTCGATACGTTCCCGGTATGCTCAGCCAACTCCAACTGGGTGTACTACTGGCCCGGGGTCAGACAGTTGTGGCGTGTTCCGCTGGACGGTTCCGGCAAACCAGAACCGCTTCCTGGCAGTGGCGTTGAAGGTGCATTCCTGGCCGGAAGGGGCATCGGCATCTCGCCCGACGGAAAGACCCTCGCCTATGTAATTGGACTTATGAATCTGGGGGGCCCGAGGAGCATTGCGAAAATCGCTCTGCTGGACGTTGCGACTCTCAGCTCGCCGCGCATTTTTGACGCCGACCCACGAATCTCCAAAGGCGTGCAATTCACGGCAAACGGGAAGTTCGTAGCCTACCCTATCGCCGAGAATGGCGTGGATAACGTCTGGATTCAGCCTATCGGAGGCACTCCCGGCCACCAGATCACCCACTTCAATACCGAGCGCATCCTCTCTTTTCACTGGTCGCCAGATGGCAAGCGTCTTGGCATCCTCCGCGGCCACACCGATTCGGACGTCGTCTTGCTCCAAGAATCCAAGCCCTAGATTCGTTCTGAGCCGGAGCGCGGACGTAGAACTGCGAGTTCTGCTTCTGCGTTGTCGTACTCGCGCCGGAGTCCGCAATTTGTTAAACGGCGGCGCGGTGTCACCTCGTGAATCGCATCGTGAACACTTCCCGAAGCTGCCTGTTCGCTTTCGAAGCTTGCCATCCATGCCAGATTTCAAAAGGTCATTTTGGGCCGGCAACTCAACGATCTCATGAGTGAGAAGGCGCTGCGTCTTGTGCACCTGAGATATCCGCGCGCGGAACAGGTATCGAATTGATAAAATTCGGTAACGCTCTGCGACTGCAGGGGCCGCCGTACGCCGGCGGCGAGTTCGTTCCCTGCAATCTTGCCATCCACGACTTGACGGGGAAAGCCTTCGATGGAGGTGCAATAGTTGACTACCACGCGCCGAGCTTTTTTGCGACTGACAGTTGGTTCGGCGGCCCTGGCGGCAGTTCCACGACTGGCGGCGCAGGGTGTCACGTCGCACACCGTGAAGCCGGTTGCGCGACCGGCGCCCTCTGGACGTCCCTTCAATGCGCACTTTGTCGACGTGGCCCCCAGCGCTGGGTTGCAGGCTCCGGTGATCTATGGAGACGTAGACAGCAAGAAGTACATTCTCGAAGCCACGGGTTGTGGTTGCGCCTTTATTGATTACGACAACGACGGTTGGGTGGACATTTTTCTACTCTCGGGCACGCGCCTGACGGGAGATCCTCCGGGTGCAACCAATCGACTCTATAAGAACAATCGTGACGGAACCTTCACAGACGTCACCGAAAAGGCTGGTCTGAAGGAAACGGGCTGGGCGTCAAGCGTTTGCATTGGCGATTACAACAACGACGGATACGAGGACATCTTCTGTACGTATTACGGTCAAAACCATCTTTATCGCAACAACGGGGATGGAACCTTTGCGGACGTTACGAAGAGTGCGGGACTTTGGAACGACCAGCCACGATGGGGCGCAGGCTGCAGCTTCCTGGACTACAACCGGGATAGCAATCTCGACCTGTTCGTATCGAACTATGTGCGTTTCTCGCTCGAACACGCGCCGGTGCCCGGGGAAAACGTGAATTGCAACTGGAAGGGCGTCCCGGTGGAATGTGGTCCACGCGGTCTGCCTACCGGCCTGCATTCGTTGTACCGCAATAACGGTGACGGTACCTTCACCGACGTGAGCAAACAAGCGGGAATCGCGGGCGCGACGGAATCCTACGGTATGACCGTTGTGGCCGCTGACCTCGATGAGGATGGCTGGACCGACATTTTTGTCGCCTGTGATTCCACGCCCAGTCTGCTGTTCATGAATAATCATGACGGCACCTTTCGGGAGGAAGGCGTGGTCCGGGGCGTCGCCCTAAGCGACGACGGCATGGAGCAGGCCGGAATGGGTGTGGGCGTAGGGGACTATGACCTCGATGGCCACCTGGACCTTTTCAAGACGCATTTTGCTGAAGATGCAAATGGGCTGTATCACAACAGCGGCAAGGGCAATTTCGATGACGTGACCCGATCCTCGCGCCTGGCGGTCGAGACCCGTTATATCTGCTGGGGCGCTGGCATGGTCGACCTCGACAACGATGGGAACCCCGATATTTTTATGGTAACGGGTAATGTGTATCCCGAAGTCGAGCGCAAGTTGCCACAATTTGCCAACAAAACACCACGGGCACTGTTTCGCAACCTGGGTAATGGAACGTTCGAAGAATTGGGGGAACAGGCGGGTCCTGGTGTCCTGGAACCACACTGCAGCCGCGGTTGCGCTTTCGGAGATTTCGACAACGACGGGGACTTGGACATTCTGATTGTGAATCTGAATGAACCACCGTCTCTCCTGCGGAACGATCTAAGGGGAAAACAGAACTGGGTCAAGGTCAAGCTGGAGGGCGTTAAGTCAAACCGCAGCGCAATTGGCGCGCGCGTCCTGGTGCACTACGGGGGGAAAGTTCAGGCGCAAGCTTTGCTCAGTCAGTCCAGTTTCTATTCCTGCAACGATCCCCGTCTCCACTTCGGCCTGGGTTCGTTTGGCTTAGTCGATATCGAAGTCTATTGGCCCAATGGCCTCCATGAACGATTCAAGGGCGTTCAGGCCAATCAGTTGGTGACCCTGCGAGAGGGTGCGGGCATTGTTCCCTCCAAAGGGTGGGCGAAAAGGTAAACTTAGGGATCCTCTTGGACCCAGCCCTGCTGCATGAAATCGCTGCGCAGAGATGAAGGAAGAGGTTCTGGTGGGTTCCACATGGTTGCGCCCATCAAAAAGCGAGAGTGGAGCAGGCTTAGACCCCGGGCTCACTCCAGACGGGGCGGATTCGCACGACGGATCGTGACCGGTTCCGTCGCGCGCCGCCTATGCTCAACATTGTTATTGTGTCTGATCGCATGTGGCTGCCGGTCTGAAAATTCGCGTACGATTGCCGTTATTCCGGGAACTACGGCCACCGAGTTTTGGGAGGCCGCGCACGGCGGAGCCGAAGCTGCGGGACGCGACGCTGGGTTTCGTATTTATTGGAACGCTCCGACCCGGGAAGATGATGTCGAGAGACAAATCGGTCTGGTGGAGAGGGCAATAGACTCCGACTACGCCGGCTTGGTGGTTGCCCCCACCAACTACCTGGCGCTCGTCGGTTCGGTTCGGCAAGCACTGTCCAAGCATATTCCTACCGTGGTGATCCGCTCATCCCTGCCGATTCCACCCGGACGGGGCCTCTCCTACATTCTGAATGACGACCATGAGACAGGCCGCCTTGCCGCCACACGCCTCGGCACGCTGCTGGCGGGGAAAGGTCAGGTTGCCGTACTGGGCCTGGACCCCTCGGGGCCAAGAAGCGTTCTCCGCGCACGCGCCATCGAAGCGGAACTGGCCAAGAGTTTCCCGCGTGTCTCGGTCATAGAAAAAAGATCAGGATCCTCGAACACCGCCGAGGTTCAGCAAATCGCGCAGGAGATTCTCATCGACAACCCGGCCCTTGACGCGATCGTCACACTGGATGTGACAGCGACCGAGGGGACCTGGGCGGCCTTAACCTCGCTAGGAAAAGGCAAGAGGGTGAAATTGATAGGATGTGAACAAGAAGTGGACCTGATGGCGGGCATCCGGCACGGCGACATTGATTCCGTCATTGTCGAAAATACTTATGAAATGGGGTTCCGTGCCATTCAGTCGATCGCCGCACGGCTGCGCGGGGAATCCGTGCCTGACAAAATTGAGCTCAAGCCCGCGCTGGTAACCAAGGCGAACATCGACAGCGATGAGGTCCAGAAAATGCTTGCGGTGAATTGGAGAGTCTCGCATTGAGGTGCCTTAATCGAATCGATCGCCGGTTCGGCACGCTTTTGTGCCTCGCTCTGATAGTCGCCACAGCTGCGATTGCCTATTGGTTCCGTTCCCGGCCGGACCCCCACTATCGCGACTCCTTCGCCTCCGGCGGGACGTCCGAATGGCGTGCTTACGGAGGAAGCTGGGATTCCTACGAAGGCGCGATCCGGAACAATTCCGACGAGCGCGGGGCCAAGCTGATTACGGGTTCTTCCGAATGGAGAGATTACACCGTAGAGGCCGACCTTCTGTTGTTAGGGCACAACGGAGATGCCGGTGTCGTTGTCCGCTCGAGTGATGAGGAAGAGGGCGTCGACGCCTACAACGGCTATTACGTTGGCCTGCGCGACCGTAACAATACCATGGTCATCGGCCGTGCCGACCACGGCTGGATGGAATACCAAGCGGTCTCGGTGAAGAAGGCGCTCGAACCGTTTCACTGGTATCACCTCAAGGTGATCGCGGTAGGGTGCGAGATCGCAGCCTTAGCCTCCGACCCTGAAAATCAGCAAGAGACGGTTGTGGCCATGCGCGAAAGTGATTGCGCAAGAGCAGGGCGAATTGGCCTCCGATCCTATTCCTCGGGTGGCCTCTGGAAGAACGTGCGGGTGGAGCCTGCTAGAGCCGCCAGCCTGTCAGCCCTAGGCGCGCGAACGCAGGTTGCCGACTCGCCGGAGCGCATGCAAACGGAAACGGGCTTCAATTCCCTGCTCCCATATAGCGGGAAGGCAGTAGGGCCGACCGACTCCTCTTCCAACAATCCGGCGATGGACATTCACACCCCTCCGTTAAGCAGTTTGCGCTTTGTGTCGGATATTCAGTCGTCGCCGGTCACAGTTCGAGGCAGCGTTGTCCTGACCGAACCCGTACTTTACATTGAGGATTCTTCGGGCGGCGTTGCCGTGGAGTCTCGGCACGTGTCCTCCGTGAAGATCGGAGATGAACTGCAGGTTACCGGAATCGTGGATGCCCGCCCCGTCGGAGTGGTCCTGCGAAATACCACTCTCCGTCTGCTATGGTCACGGGGTCCAGCCCCGCCACTGTCGGTGACCGCTTCGCAAGCGGTGACTGGCGCGTTCGACGGAATGCTCATCGAAATCGAGGGCCGCCTGCAGGCCAAGAATCGGGTGCAGGGGCAATCGGTCGTGCTTGACATGCAAAGCGGGCATCAGCCTTACCGTGCAATTCTGCAGGGGGCACGCCATGATCTCATGTTCGACCGGCTTCAACCAAACAGCCTTCTGCGATTGCGAGGCGTTTGTGTTGCGGATCCAACTTTTACGGAAAACCTGACGTCCTTTGCCCTGGTGCTTCGCTCGAGCGAGGATGTTGGGGTTGTGGCAGGGCCGCCGTGGTGGGACATGCGCCGCCTCGTCGAGGGCGCATTCGTTCTGATGATCCTGGTGATCGCCGCCGTATTCATCTATTTTCACGCCGAGCACTGGAGAATGAGCGCGGTCGTCGAAGAGCGATCGCGCATGGCTCGTGAAATTCACGATACGCTGGCCCAAAGCTTTGCCGGGATCGCTTTGCAACTAGAGTCTGCCTTGCATGGATTCCGTTCCGAGGACGAGAGTGCGCCTGTCACCATGGCTCTTCAGATGGCTCGCCAAAGCCGGCGCGAGGCACACCGCTCCATCGCCGCGCTCCGCACGTTGCACACCGACCAATCGCTGGAGAACATGCTGCGCAAGGTGCTTCGGCAGCAGGTCTCCGAAACCCACATGGAATTGTCAGTTTGCAGTCAAGGAACACCCGAGCGGCTGACTGGTGAGGCCGAAGCGCAAGTCCTGCGCATTGCCCAGGAAGGGGTGGCCAACGCGATTCAACATGCGGCGCCCACGCAGATCACCGTGCGCCTGCTGTTTGATGACCGAAAGCTCGTCATGGAGATCGTGGATGACGGTCACGGTTTTGAAGTCTCTGCAGCTCCTGCCTCTCAGGATGGCCATTTCGGCATTACTGGAATGCACGAGCGAGCGGCCAGCATGAAGGCGGATTTGGCAATCCTTTCCGGCAGCCACGGGACGAAAGTATCTTTAACGGTGCCCATTCCTCCCCGTCGCATAAAATTCTGGAAGTCGGTGCCACCCTGGACTCATCGGCTCGGGGAGCCGCTCAGATCGTGGCTCTCCCGATGACGTTGAGTAGTGCGGAAATAAGCTATGGCAACTTCAATTCGTGTGCTGATCGCGGACGATCACCTCATTTTTCGGCTGGGGCTAAAAAGCCTGCTGAATAACGAACCCGACATCGTGGTTGCAGGCGAGGCAGGTACCGGAGCCCAGACCATCGAAAAATTCAAAGACCTCCGACCGGATGTGGTTGTGCTTGATTTGCGTATGCCAGATGGCGGCGGAATGCGCGCCTTGGTTGGCATGCGCGAGGCGCGCGACGATGCCAAGATATTGGTGCTTTCCAGCTATGCGAATGAGGAGGAGGTTTATCAAGCTCTGCAGGCCGGAGCTTCCGGGTACGTGCTGAAAGACGTTGGACGAGATGAGCTCACCGGTGCGATCCGGCACGTTTACGCTGGCCGGGAATGGATTCAATCCTGCATCCGGCCGATTCTCGCCGGACGGGAAGACCGCCATGAGCTGACGCCCCGGGAACTGGAGGTGCTCAAGTTGCTGGTCCGCGGCCTCACGAATCGGGAAATTGCCAAGGTTCTGGGCAATAGTGAGAATACTGTGCGCAATCATACGATCCGCATCTTCGCCAAGCTGTATGTAAGCGATCGAGCCGAGGCAGTGAGCGCCGCCTTACAGCGCGGCATTGTGGTCCCGAGCAACTAGGCGGCTTTCCCCAAGAAACAGACTTGGTTCGGGGGAGTTGGCTCAAAAGGAAGGATAGGTTTCATCTGTCTACGGCAAGGCAGGTGGGCAGGCGAGGCTGATTTCAGCAAAAACAATATAACTTATGCAAATCAAGGGGGCATGTCAATAGTCTGTTTAAAACGCGACATCCGCTAGTCTCCGGCCTACGTTCTCATTCACAGAGCATTGTCCAATCCGCAAAGAACCTCCACCAGCGGGAGTCTTCAGAAAACGTGAGGATTAAAGACATGAAGCGATGTGTGGGCGAATGTTGTTCGTTCCGTCTTGTTTTCCCATTCTTGAGCGCTCTCTGCTGGGTTCTGCTGTTCTCGCTTACGGCGAGCACTCCCGCCACGGCACAATTCAACAGTTCCATCGAAGGGACAGTAACAGACGCCAGTGGCGCCGTCGTCGCAGACGTAGATGTTCGGGTGACCAACGAAAGCACGGGGTTGATGTTCGCCACCAAGACGTCGCCGAATGGATATTACCGAGTCCCCACCTTGCCGGCGGGTCAGTATCGGGTTGAGGCTTCGAAGGAAGGATTCGATACGGTTGTTCAGTCGGGGGTTGTCCTTGAAGTTGCCAAGGTGCAATCGGTTCCCTTCCAACTCAGAGTCGGCCAGGTGAACACAAAGGTGAACGTTACGGGAGCCGCGCCGGTGGTAGAGACCTCTGAGGCTGTTATTTCCCAACTAACCACCGCCCAGCAGGTCGTGGCCCTGCCCCTCGAAGGCCGCAATGCCCTCAACGTGATTGCACAAACACCCGGAGTGACCGGGAGTGGTCTGGTCTCAGATCGGGCCGGAGCGAATGACATCTTCAACGCCGCCAACGCTCCCTCAGTCACGGCCAACGGTCAGCGCGGCTCCTCCAACGGTTTCTATTTGGACGATACCTCCGTCAACGACAACCCTGACGGAGGCAGCGCCAAGCTCTCTCCCAATCCAGAATCGATTCAGGAAATCCGTGTATCGGTTAACAACTACTCGGCGCAGTACGGCCGGAACAGCTCAATTCTGACGCAGATCACCTCCAAGTCTGGGACGAACCAGATCCACGGCAGCCTGTTCGAATATCACACCGACAATAAGCTCACTGCGCGCAACGTCTTCCAAAACACCCCGGATCCGATTACCGGCAGGATCATCCCGGTTTCCCGGCGAAACGAGTTCGGAGGATCGGTGGGTCTTCCCATCCGGAAGGATCACACCTTCGTCTTCGGCAGCTATGACCAGTTAAAGTCCGCCCAGGCCTTTAGCGCGAAATACACGGTAGAGACTTCGGATTTTACCAGCTTTATGAAGGCCAACTTTCCGAACAACATAGCGACGCAGCTACTTACATCCTATCCCGCGGCTGTGGCTCCGAGCGGCACGCCCATTACTGTCGCTGAGGAGATGACTACCCTGGGTTTGGGCACGTGCTCAGGAACGAACTCGGTTGGTATGCCGTGCGACATGCCGTTGTTTCAGCCCGGAGTGCTTTCTACCAGCAGTCCCCGCAACGGTCGTCAGTGGAATGTACGGGTCGACCAGATTTTCGGCGACGGATCCAATCGCATTTACGCCAACTATTTCCGGATGACGGCTAGCCAGAGCAGCCCCGTTCCGCGTCCGGCGTTCGACACCAATCCTCCCGCTGAGGCCGACTTTGCGACCCTGAATTTTACACACGTCTTCTCGCCACGACTGGTGAACGAAGCCGCCATCGGTTACACACTTGACTATGGCGCCTCGCCGGTCGCGCATCCCAGCGTGCCTGCGATCAACGTGACCGGGATGAGTGGATTCGGCGCAGGCTGGGGACCGGCTGGTTTTGTCCAGAACGATTTTCACTGGCGCGATATGTTGTCCTACAACCGCGGTTCCCACTCCTTCAAGTTCGGGTTTGACATTTACCGAGACCAGGACAATGCTCCTTTCTCCGGCCCTCTGTACCGTCCGACCTTCAACTTTCAGAATGCGTTTGACTTTGCAACCGACACGCCTTTCTCGGAAAACGGAATTAACTTCAATGCGGAGACCGGCGGACTGCCCTTCCAGAATTTTGGTTACCGGTCCACCACTTATGGCTTTTACGGACAAGATGACTGGAAAGTAAAGCGGAACTTGACGGTAAACCTGGGCTTGCGGTGGGACTTCTCCGGAAACCCAACTGAAGTCAACGGAGATATGACCAACCTGCAATTGGGCCCCGGTTCCACGCTGGCAGAGCAAATTGCTGGCGCCAAAATCATCCGCGTGAAGCACATGTACACAGATGCTCGAAAAGGGTATTTTGCGCCACGCGTGGGATTCGCATGGGACCCTACAGGACAAGGAAAAATCTCGGTGCGCAGTGGGTTTGGTGTGTTCTTTGACCGTTGGCCGAATAAGGTATGGAGCGACGCGACCCGTAATAATCCTCCGTTTGTGGCGTCGGCTACCGCTTCCGTGCAAAATCCAAGCGGTCCGCAACCCGTTTATGCACTGGGAACAACGGATATAGCGCCCTACGGCTTTGTCTATCCTCCGATCACCCCTGGGCTGAACCCTGCTGGCGGTCCGATTGGCTACCTTGCTACAGTCGGCGGTGCTGATCAGGCGATCAAGTATGCATATGCGGAAAATTGGTTCCTAGGGGTCCAGTACAGCCCGCTGCGGGATTGGGTGATCGAAGGGGATTATGTGGGCTCGGTGGGCAGGCACCTTTATACGGTCATCGACCGTAATCGATTCGCCGGAGATTTGATAGAGAACCAGGATACCCTGCACCGCCTGAACCCCTATTTTGCAACTGTCAATTACGGCGATAACAGTGCATCCTCCAGTTACAATGGCGCGACCCTGTCGGTGCGTAAAATCTTTAGCGGGAACTATACGTTCCAGACCTCTTACACCCTAGGCAAGGCGATCGATCTGGTGAACGCAGTGGGACCGGGATCGGGTGCCGTGTACGCCCAGGTGATTGATGCTTACAACGTACCGGCGCAACGGGGCCTTTCTCCTAACGATGTTCGCCAGAAAGTTGCCCTGAACTTTGTCGCCCATCTTCCTTCTTTCAGCGGGATGGCGGCACCGGTCCGTTATGTGTTTGGTGGCTGGGAGGCAAGCAGCCTAGCCATCTTCCAGAGTGGTCTGCCAGCGACCGTTTTCACCAGCGCGACTTTCGTGCCCGTGTGGAATGATCCCGCCTGTGCCACAACCCTGACACCGAGCTGCCAGGTTATCGGCAACAGCGGCGGTGACTACAATGCTGATGGCAACACCTATGACTTGCCAATGCGGCCATCCTTCAGCCTGAACCAAAGTCACAGCCGTTCGGACTACCTGACGGGCCTCTTCCCCGCATCCGCTTTCCCGGCACCACCTCTGGGACAGGCGGGCGATGTCGGTCGGAATACGGTGCACGGGCCCGGTATGGCGCAAGTGGACTTCTCAATCCTGAAAAACTTCAGGACTCCATGGTTCCGCGGCGAACACTCCAATTTTCAATTTCGCGCGGAAATCTACAACCTGTTCAACCGAGTCAACCTGAACAATTTCGACGGTGATATCACAAGCGGCACTTTCGGCAAAGCGACTGGAGTGTTTACGCCCCGTTCCATCCAGCTTGGAGCCCGTCTGGAATTTTGATGCTGCTCCGGGTACTTGCGTTTTCCCTCGTTGCAATGCTGGTTCCGGCGGATCTTGTAGCACAGGATCCACCGGAATATAGCCTAGCGATACAACTGGTTCAGCAGCAGCATTGGGCCGAAGCGCTCGATCACATTCAGAACCTGCGCAAACAATATCCCGGCAATCCGAAGGTGGGGAACTTGGAAGGACTCGCTCTACTCGGCAGCGGGGACTCAAATCGGGCGGCGATGGCATTTCAGCAGGTTCTGGTCACGCGACCGGATTTCCTTCCGGCGCTTAAGAACCTTGCGGTTCTGGAATGGCAAACGAAGAAGCCTTTAGCCGCGCAGCACACCGAGCAAGCACTGAAGATTGAACCCAAGGATCCGGTCCTGAATTCTTATGCGGCGCTCACCGACCTCAAGGGCAAGAACGTCGCCGCGGCGAACCAGCATCTGGAACTTGCCGGCAACGCGATTTCCTCCATGCCTCCTGAAATCGAAATGCGTCTGGCTTATCTGCTGGGAACGAACGGGCTGTACGCGCAAGCGGCTCGCGTCTATCAGGACATTGCGGCCCGCGGCGGTCGGAGCTCCACACTGACCTACAACCTGGCGCTCGCCCAATACTTGGCGGGCAATTACGAAAACGCCATCCATACCCTCGAAAAGGCTCAATCGCGCGGACACTCCCTTGATGATCTGAATCTGCTGGCTCAGGCTTACGAAAAGAACCATCAGACCCAGCAGGCGATCGACCGCTTGCGGGAAGCCATCACTCTTTTTCCGGGCGACGAGAATAGCTATCTCGATCTTGCCACCATCTGTATCGATCACAATTCGTATCCGCTCGGCATCGAGATTGTGCAACTCGGCCTGAAGAACAAACCCGGAAGCGAGAAGCTCTTGTTTCAGCTAGGCGTACTTCACGCTTTGTCGGGTGAATTTGATCTGGCGCGCGACGAATTCCAGAGGGCGGGCAAACTGGCTCCTGGGAAAGACCTGCCGGTCGCAGCTTTGGAACTTGCCGATATCCAGCAGAATGGGCACAAGGATACCCTTCAGGAGCTACGTCGCAACTTAAGGCAGAAGGGCGATAGTGCGATCCTGTGTTACTTGTTAGGCTCATCGCTGATTCGCAACGGCGCGCAGCCGGGCAGTCCGGAATATACGGAAGCTCGAACCGTCTTTCAAAAGGCGATCCGGCTCGATCCCAAACTGCCGTACCCCTACATCGAGCTGGGAAAGATGTACGAACAGGCAGGAAAGGTGCTCGAAGCCATTCCCCTTTTTGAGAAAGCGGCGGCTCTCGGTCCCCGTAATCCCTCTTCTTACTATCACCTTGCCAGGGACTATCAGAAAGTGAACCAACCGGAAAAGGCGGCCGAGATGCTCAAGAAGCTGAAAGAGATCGAGCAGCGCAGCCGGGAGTTCGAGCGCGTGGGGCTTACTCGACCGGAAGGATAGACCACGGCTCGCTTTGGTTTGTCCAGTTCAAAACAATTCATAAGGACGATAACCTGTGCTCAATCGGCGCGATTTTTGCAGGAGCATTTTGGCCGTACCGGTCATCACGTCGGGCATTCGCTTCGCTGCTCGTCCGACGCCAAGCGAAGTTCCGGCAAGCGGGAGCGGTTTCCCGCTCAGCGACTACACCCCTTACGGTTATCTGGACAATCCATTTCACTGCTGGAACCTGCATCGCAGCGGAGTACTGCGCTCTTCTCCGGGCATTGGGTTCGGTTTCTATTACCCCGCCGGTCCAGGAGGGTATTTCGACTTCGCAAAGAATGGTGTCTACGAGGCCCATCTCCGGCTGGGGTTCCTGATCAACGGACGTCAGTATTGGAAGCCCGAGGACTTTGCACCCGGACAGTTGACCGCCTCCTACCACAGCAAAAACCTGCAAACCTTTGCCTTCACGCTAGACGACACGAAGGTGGACAGCACGTTTTTGCAGGTTGGCGAAAATTCATTGGCAACCAAGGTAGTGGTGCGGGGCACGCGCCCACAATTCGTGCGACTAATGGCGGTGCTCGATTGCAGGCTCGGCGGAGCTGCATGGTGGGGGCGCGATGGCCTGGTCGGTGGTTACGACTCAGCGATCAATGCGGTATGGATTCGCTCTTTCGCCGCAGGTAAGGTATTCACAGTGGCGAGTGACGTCTCCAGCACGGCACATTTTGTGGGAGCTGAGGAAGCCGATCTTCAGTCCTGGTTAGCCTCGCCTTCCAATATCGTAAAGGGGCCCAGTTACCATCCTGACCCGCTTCATGCGGCCCTGCTTTTCAACATCGACGTTCCCGCCGCCGGCAAGGTAGAACACACCATCGTTTTGGCGCGAGCGGACAATCTTGCGCTGGCGCGCGAGGAAGCTCATCAATCGTTGGCAAAGACGAACGAAGAGGCGACTGCGAAGTATGCGGAGGATGCAGCGTTCTGGAATACAGCTCCGCGTCTCGAAGGCGATTGGCCGATCCACTGGAAGCATGGCTGGGTCTACGACATGGAGACACTGCGCATGATGGTCCGGCGTCCGATCGGAATTTACAAGCACGCGTGGGACGCCATGCAAATCCAGGCGCCCCGCACGGTGTTGGCGGAGAGTTCCATCGATATGTGGGCGTTGAGCTACGCGGATCCTGCCGCTGCGAAGGAAGTAGTCTTCGGGCTATTCGCCAACGCGCCCTTCGACGGTGTTCCCTGCTCTCGTGAAGATGGCGAGATGAATATGGTGGCGGCGGACGGCGCCGAATGCGGTACGTCCATCTCGTGGTGCTATCCGTTCTTCTGCGCCGCTTCGATCTACGCTCGGAGTGCCGACAAGCAATGGGTCGCAAAACTCTACCCCTGGCTGGTGCGATTTTTGCGCTGGACCTTGCAGAACCGGACGGATGCCGACGGCTTTGTAATCGGGAAATGCAGCTGGGAAACGGGCATGGATGCCTCCCGGAGATTTCTCATCCACCAGCCAACCGGGGGCGAGTTGATTGAGTTCCTGCGAATCGTGGAATTGCAGGCCGCCACCTCGCATGCTGCTGGAATCCTGGATCACTTTGCCGAAGTGTTGGGAGACACGAGTGCGCGCGCAGACTGGCAGAAGATTCAAAAGGTCTACGCTGCGAAGACGCAGTCGTTGTGGAAAGAAGACTGGTTCTATGACTTCGATACCCGCAACGGCCAACTCGTGACCTCAGTCGGCCGGGACGTCGGGCAGGTAGCTCCCGTCTTTTGCGGCATTGCGAGCGATGACCAGAAGCAAAAGATGCGTTCTGCTCTCCAAGAATTTCTCTCGGCTTCCCTGGAAGGAAGGAAGGCCGTGCCAGGAGCAGAGGATTGGCAGGACGGATTGCACTGGTCGTCCCTGGTGCTGCCTTACGTCGAGTCTTTGTGGGCTGCGGGAGAATACGAACTCGCTTCGCAGGTAATTCAGGCGATCGCCGAGCGAGTCTACACCAGCGTAGACCGCCGATCAGTGACGAACCCGTCGGCCGAGGGCAAACCACTCGCGTCCGGCGAAAAGCTAGGCTGGCCGGGTGTCAGTTGCGAAGTCTGGGGAGGCCATGGCGCCTACGGTGGGGAGGGGTATGGCTGGGGTGCGGTGCTTCCGGCCCACATCATCCGAAGTCTGATTGGGTTCCGCGACCCGCGCCAGCCAGACGAATTGCAGTTGGCACCCAATCTCCCGGATTCATTCATGGTGAGCGGCAGAGCCTACCGAATTGTGAACCTGCAATACCGGGGAGCGTTGCTCGAATTGGCGATTCATGTTTTGGATCCACAGCGCGTCCGGGTGGAAGGAACCTGGTCAGGATCGGTGCGAAGTGTTGCCGTGAAGGATGGCAGAGGAGCCAACGTTGCCCTGCAGGGAACGGGATCTGCCTGGCAGTTCGAAGGTGGGAATCACCAACAATATCTTGTCCGGATTGTGGGCATCCTCTGAGGCCTGAAGGGAAAGAGCACGCAATGAAACCAAGCATTCTACTGTTCGGTTTGTTCGTATTTATCCTTCTGCGTTTACCGGCCGGTTTAGGAGTGGCCCCCCTCAACTCAGGGCAACGAGCTAATGGCCAACCGGATGGCACACAGAAGGCGTATGAAAACCGTCCGCCGCTGCAGTCGGCCCCCTTGTATCCGTTGCCGCTCACCTCGATTCGGCCCAAAGGCTGGCTCGAACGGCAACTACGGATTCAGGCGGACGGATTGAGTGGTCACCTTGATGAGATTTGGTCCGATGTAGGCGCCAACAGTGCATGGTTAGGTGGTACCGGGGAGGCGTGGGAGCGCGGTCCATACTTTCTGGATGGCTTGGTTCCGCTGGCGTATCTCCTGGACGACACAAAACTGAAAGCAAAAGTGCAGAAGTGGGTCGATTGGACTCTGACTCACCAACGCCCGGATGGCTCCATCGGTCCCCTCGCAAATCAGGACTGGTGGCCGCGGATGGTCATGCTCAAAGCCTTGACTCAGTACCAGGAAGCGACGGGGGATCCGCGAGTGATTCCTTTGATGCAGCGCTATTTTGCTTTTCAGGCCCGTGAACTGCCGAAGAAGCCCTTGCAAGATTGGGGTAAGTATCGCTGGCACGATGAACTCGTCAGTGTCCTGTGGCTCTACAACCGGACTGGCGATGCGTCCCTTTTGAATCTGGCGAAGGCGCTGCACGATCAGGGTTACGACTGGAAGCAGCAGTTCGATCACTTCGAGTACACGCTAAAGACAAACCGCTCGATTCTGGAGGGAGGCGGCGGCGGACTTCCCGACCGCGCGATGCAAACTCATGGTGTGAACAATGCCATGGCGCTCAAGATGTCCACGGTATGGTCCATGGTTTCAGGTTCGGCGGAAGATCGAAAAGCAATCTACCAGCAAATCAAAATGCTGGATCAATACCATGGCATTCCCAATGGTATGTTTAGCGCCGATGAGCACATCGCCGGAATTGATCCCTCGCAGGGAATCGAATTGTGCGCGGTTGTCGAATCCATGTTTTCCTACGAACTCATTGCAGCCGACCTGGGCGACCCTCTCTTCGGGGATCGCCTCGAAAAAGTTGCATTTAATGCCCTGCCCGGCACCTTCCGCGACGACATGTGGTCTCACCAGTACGACCAGCAGCCCAACCAGATCGCCTGCACACGCCGATCGCGGCAATGGTCCACCAACGGCGTAGATGCGAACTTGTACGGGCTCACGCCTGAATTTGGATGCTGCACCGCGAACATGCACCAAGGGTGGCCGAAACTTGCATCCAGCTTGTGGATGGGCACCGCGGATAACGGCCTGGCAGCGGTCGCCTACGCGCCCAGCGAAGTCGATGCTGTCGTGGGCCGCGACGTCAAGGTTCATATCGCCGAGGATACCGAGTATCCCTTTCGTGAAACTGTACAGTTGACGATCGAGCCAGCGACTCCCGTAAAGTTTCCTCTCAAGCTCCGAATTCCCGCCTGGGCGAGCGCAACGACCGTTTCGGTCAACGGATCCTCCGTCGCTGACGTGCACGGCGGGGCCTATCTGATTATTAATCGGGAGTGGAAAAAAGGCGATCGAGTGGAAGCGAAGTTTCCCATGTCGCCTCGCATTTCGCGCTGGGAGAACAATTCTATTGCCGTCGAGCGAGGACCCCTCGTCTTCTCCTTGAAGATGGGCGAGAGTTGGTCCAAGTTGAATGAAGGTTCTCTGGCACCCGACTGGGAAGTAAGGCCCACGACCCCGTGGAACTACGGCCTGGTGGTGGATGACAGCCATCCAGCAACGTCTATCAAGGTGATTGAGGCCCCCATCGGTCCCTATCCATTCTCAGAGAGTGAGGCTCCCGTCGAGCTCAGCGTGCGAGCGCGGCTTGTGCCGGAGTGGCAAGCGGTCGACGACACAGCCGGGCCGTTACCAAAAAGTCCAGTGAAGAGTTTGTCTCCCGAAGAAACAGTGACGCTCGTGCCCTACGGGGCGGCCAAGCTGCGGATCACCGCTTTCCCTGAGATTGTGCAAGAATCTTCGAGCGCCATGCGGCACTGACCCAGGTCAGGAGTGAACAAGGCTGCCAGCCGCAGACACACCATCCATCTCGGCAATGTGGAGCTAGCGATGAAGAAAAAACTCTGCTTTGTTGCACTGCTGTGCCTGTTCATTCCATTTGCTGTGCTCGCTCAAGACGCGTCTTACAACGGACTCGATAATCACCTGAGCAGTCTTTACCGCCTTTCCCATGCCCGGACCTTGTCCATCAGTCCGGAGAACCCGACCGGAGAAAAGGGCAAAGGCGGTGCCGCAACGGAAGGAACCGGGGCGAAAGCAGCCCGCGATCTGGGCAAAGGCTGGAAGATCAGCCCATCGGTAGATATCGCGGCGGGAACTACGTACACGGTCGCCGAGATCATGGGGCCCGGAGCGATCCAGCACATCTGGATGACGCCCACCGGCACCTGGCGGTTCTCCATTTTGCGGATGTACTGGGACGATGAGAAAGAGCCATCGGTGGAAGTCCCGCTGGGCGATTTCTTCGCTATGGGTTGGGGAAAATACGCCCGAATTTCTTCACTTGCCGTGTGCGTGAATCCGGGCAGTGCCTTCAACTCGTATTGGCCTATGCCGTTCCGGCACAAGGCGAGAATCACCCTCGAAAATCTCGATGAAAAACCTATGACCATTTTTTACCAGGTGGACTACGCCCTGTCGCCGGTGCCCGCGGACGCCGCGTATTTCCACGCCCAGTTTCGCCGGGTCAACCCTCTTCCTTACAAGGAGGTGTTCACGATCGTGGACGGCATCAAGGGCCAGGGCCAGTACGTTGGGACCTACATGGCGTGGGGTGTACACAATAACGGCTGGTGGGGCGAGGGCGAGATCAAGTTCTATATGGACGGAGACCGGGAGCTTCCTACGATCAATGGGACTGGTACCGAGGATTACTTCAACGGGTCATATGATTTTGAGAATCCGGAGAGACATCAGTACGAAGAATTCACGAGCCCTTATTCCGGCCTAGTGCAGGTTCTCAAGCCCGACGGCCTCTACCAATCGCAGCAGAGGTTTGGACTTTACCGCTGGCACATCCCCGACCCGATCCGCTTCGGCTCTGATCTGCGCGTGACAATCCAGGCGTTGGGATGGAGGGGTGGAGGAAGATACCTGCCACTCACCGATGACATCTCTTCGGTTGCGTTCTGGTATCAGACCGAGCCGCACGCGGCGTTTCCGAAACTCCCCTCAAAGGACGAACTGGAAACGAACTAAGGCCGTCTATTTCTGATTTCGCTGCACGGTCGAGGTCACGGTCCAGCGGACGTAGCCCGCTTTGTCGAGATGCTCCCTTACCTCGGCAGGCGCAGCCACGCGCAAGATGCTCCAGTCGCCATCGCGAAGAATTTCCTTTGCGGAAGAGGCGGCGGCCACGCGCCATGGCGTCCAAAGCCGGATTTCATATTGAATGTCGGGGCGACCTTCTACCTGCATTTGAAGTTGATCGTTATCGAAGGAGGTCTTGAGAACGTGTAGATTCCTGCTCGAATCTCCTTCGAGGAGCGGCTGCCAGGGAACGTCGACGCCGATTCCCCCGTGATAACGGACTTCGATCGTTGTCTTAGCAACGGAACTCAGCGTGACGTGGACATGAACATCACTGCCGTTGTCCTCTGTCTTGAACGGCACGGACTTCCCTTCGTGCGTGACTGAGTCAACCGCTGCTCCCGCGGGGAGTGCAGGAGAGAACTCAAGTTGGAGTGGGGCGACGCCGGTGATGCTGAGGGTGGCAGTCAAGCGTCCGGGTTGCTGGTGAAGTTCCACGTCTAACTGGCCGGGTCCGAAAGGAAATCGCCGAATTGTGATTTCGGGCCAACTGGGTGGCAGATGCGGCGTCACATGAAGAACACTGCGGGGAACATCGAGGTCCAGCCCGAGAACCCCGTCGATCAACCCCGGCATGCCGACTAGTTCGGAAAACATCTGATGGGGCACGCCGTTGTCGAGCAGACGATAGTAGGACCCTGAGAGAGATTCGGGCATCGCTCCGCGAGCATTGAACATGCGCAGGTGAGTCATCGACATCCATATGATGAAGCCCTGCACCGCATTGTGATGGCGATACTCGGCAAGCATGGGCGCGACCGTAAAGAACGGCCATGCCGAGCCTACCTGATACGAATTCTCGTCATAGCGGAGATCTTCCAGCGACATGCTGCGTTCCCCCCAATCGGAAAAGAACTGCGCTGTCGCCAGTCGCTCCAGAACAGCCTGTGACCGCTCTTCCGGCAGGCTGCCGAACCACGCGCTGTAGCCGATCGTCGGATTCAGGTAGGTGACTTCCTCTCCAGATTGCTTCATCCCGTAGTTGTAATAGCCGAGGCGGGGGTTCCAAAACAGCTTCTCCAGCGAGTCAGACGCGAGTTTCCCGCGTGTCCGACATTCCTGCACCAGGGCCGAATCATTCATTGCTGTTGCCAACTCCTCCGCCGCCCGCACCGCCGCGATCCACTCCCCTGCCATGGCTGAGTCCTGGGTGGCGACTCCCGCCGTCTCCATTGATCCCCAATTTCCCGGCGGAATCTGTGGAAGACCGTTTTCGGCGTTCAGCATGGAGAGGCAGTAGGCATAGGCCTTCCGTATCGATGGCCAGCTCTCCGTTAGAAAAGCGCGGTCTCCGGTGAAGCGGTAAAAATGTGCCATCGCGACCAGATACCAGAGAGCTGTGTCGCTGTGGATATAAGCGTAGGGATAGTTTTTGAACCATTCGATCGCGCCCGCGCTCTGCGATATCTCATGCGGAATCTGACCATCGTCTCGCTGAAACTTCTGAATGAAACGAAACGCCTCGCGCATACTCTCGGCCCCACCCAGTTCAACAAATGCAACCTCGGTGACGTTGGGCTCGTCAAAGAACCAGGCATACATCGGACGGGTACCGGTTCCGGAGGAGCCATAGCCGGAAACATAGCCGCAACCGAGATAAGGGTTGCAAACCTTCAATTGATCCAGAGACACCCGCGACCAGCGCATGGCCGAGTTCACCGCGGGATCAGGAGTCACGACCTGAGGTCCACGGGCATCGAGGTCGGCGTAATGCTTCGCGCTTTCGGCATAGAGTTCAGGAAGGTGCCCGAGTATGTGCTCATACGTTGGACGCGCCTGATACTTGTCGCGGATACCGGCCGTCACAATGAGGGGAACATATTCCTGCCGCGCAGCTTTCGGGTCGAGGCGTAGTTCGATCTGCTCGTACGGCTGCTCATTGCTGAGGTAGGGTTGATATCCCACGGCCGTCGAACCGATGGCCGCCGGCGAGCCTATCAGGAAGGAGAAATTGCCGGACGGCTCGCTCGTTTCCATCCATTTCTTCTTCGCGTCCCACGTAACCGTCTGGCCTCCAATGGAGCCGGGCCACATCAGGTTGAGATCGGGTCTGAATCGCACGAAGATCCGCAAAGGAACCGAGGCTTGCCCTGTCAGTAGAATCGCGAAACCGGCCTCGTGTCGTGGGGTGTAGAGAGTCTCGGTGACCGTGAACCGTTCTGCCGAATATTGCAGGTCGATGCTCTCTGGACGAACTCGCACGGCGCGCACCAGTTGATCTCCGGGATAGATCGTGGGCGACCCTTCCATCTGGAAAGCGAGACTGAAATCATGGAACACCTTCAGCGGATAAACCCATCCCTCGAGGACCCCGCTCTCGAATCCCCAGATTCCAGCTTTTTCTCCCACCGCGTTTACGAAGCGCCAGGGCTCCGCCCCCCCGCTTAACTCCAGGGAACTTGTTCTCAGGTCGAACTTCGGGATGCCCTGCCCCCAAAGCAATGAAGATAAGAACAAGAGGGCAAACGCTGGCATGCCACTTCCGCAGAGCGTCCCCATTTGGTACCTTATGCGCATTCCTGTCTCTCCCCGGTTCGACGCGGTTCGGCCCGAACCCTTAAGACAACATCTAGTACTGAGATGTTCGTGGGGAAATCAACATGTTTTCTGCAGTTTCAAACGATGAACACAGCGTAAGACAGCAACCCCGCGAGCACAATCAAGATGCGCCTGACAGCCCGAGAGGGGCCGGCGGAGATGCTACCATGGCGACGCGCGGTCCGCCCTCTTCCTGGGCGAGGTGAAAAAGATTCCGCAGGATACTCGCGGCAATTCGATCCGCTCCATGGTCCATTTGGACTACTGCGGCGGCGGCAGTACTTGATCTTGGCAAAGGTTTAGTCCGGATCCCGAGAGTTCATTGCCTGGAGTTCCGGCAGCAGTTTCTTCAAGTCGAGTTCGCATAATCTTGGGCTTTTCTCCGGCGGACGCGGTCCACATCGCGCCGGTTCCCTTCTAACGCACGCGGATTGCCGAAGCCGCGAAACGCATTCTTGCTGATTGACCCGATATCTCGTCAATCTGCCGAGAACTGAGCGCTCGACGTCACCCCAATTTTCGAGAGAACACAACGCTACTCCCGTCATGCACGCGCGTCAATGCCAGCGAAGGGTGCAGACTATTGAGGTGAAGCGCGGCAATACGCTCCAGTAGAAGACGAAACACAGGTAGAGAATCACAGCTAGAAAATGAGGAGGCTAGGCAGACTTCTTTACTTGGACAGGGAACTCGATCAGCTTTCCGCGTCTTTGCGGAGGAACCCATCCCACTTTTCTCCGAAAACGGTTAGGGACATAAAAGTTGATTACCTTTGCCATGAATCGCTGTGCTGCCTTTCGCGCTGAAAGCTGCGCTTCGTCGCCCGGGCTTGCAACCGGCCTGCCGCATTACACGAGAGCAGGTTCGCTCCCGTGTGCTCTGCCTTATCCCTGTCACCGCTTGGAAAGTGGCGAAGCCGGTTAGCCTCGAAAAGCTGCTTTCCAATCTATAGTGCATTTGATTCAGGAAATCGTGACTCGCTTCCGCGTCGTTGTAATTTAATTGTCACAGGGTCATCTATGGCTCATTGCCCATTGCACCCCGCACGTATGTGCCGTGATCCAACTCACCGAACTGCATGTCCAGGGCGGGGCCGTTTTGAGCCAAAGAGCAGCGAACATTTGCCGATTCAATGTCCGTAGCGAGTCCAAGCAATGCAAGCCATGCCGAGCAGTGAGATAGCAATCAGAACGAGTGACCCGATGTGTACACAATCGCTCTTTTCCTTTGTTGTGCGCGTCAGAACTGCCGTGCTCCCCATCGCCTTCATTTGCCATGGTTAGACCATTGACCAGGTACAACAAACTCGGATTTGTTCAGCGGCCAGGCGGCAAGGTCAGCCAGAACCGCACGGGGAGCGCTAACGTGCAATTCTTGCTGTGGACATTTCGTCGGGGTTCGACTTCGCCTGGCCCCGAACAAATTCATCAGTTGTGAATTACCCAATTCTTGCCATGCCGCTTGATCGATGATTGGATTTCCAGGATCCAGCGAAATATCGATCGCAGATGCGATTCGTCAGATCCCAGGTACTCTCGTTGGGGGCGGTGCGGGACAGCACGACAGAAGACAACACGAACAAGAAGAAATCTGGTGTCGCAAGATTCAAGAGGTTGGTCATCAAGCTTGCCTGTTGCGCCGGCATGGGGGACTCCGAAAGGAAATTTTGTGAAACCGAGTGCGCGCGAATCAGATTTTGCCCGAGTGGAGGGAGTGGCTCAATCGGGCTGATTGCCGATTACGAAGGTCTATGTCCGGTTTCGCGCGGTCGCCAGATCGTAAAAGGAGTAATCAGCTACGTTCATCCCTCCCCCCACTTGCCCCAGCTTCGCGACTCCAGAAAAACATAACCACCAAAAACAAAAGGACTTCTTGGCTTCGTTTCGTAATTTGCTGATGGGCCTTATTGTCGCGCGCTTGTAAGGGCACAGCATTCTGCAAGCATCGTCGAAGCGCGTGGTTCAAGCTATGCTTACCAAATGGTGGGGAGAGCCCGTGACCGTCGGATCACGCGGTCCGCAGTGAGCAGCGACAGTCCTTCGACCAGAGCGGTGCCTGCAATGATGCGGTCCGCTGGATCCTTTGGATACGCTGCAGGAAGCCCGAGGGCCCGCACACAGGCGCGGCCACTGATCGGCAGGATGGTGAAGCGCGCCTCGATCTCGCGCAGGAAAGACTCGAGGCTGATGTTCAGACGGATGCGTCCTTTGCTCGCGAGCGTGGCTAATTCTAGGAGAGTAATATCAGAGATGGCCAGTCCGTCGCTTTTGCGACGCGCATCGTCGATGGCCGCTCTGGCCTTCTGGGAGAGCTGAGCTTGGTCAAACGCCAGCCAGACGACAACATGCGTGTCGACCAGAATCACTTGAGCTTCCCCCACTCTTCACGCCCAAGCGCAGGGGAAACGACATCGCCGGTAATCGAACCCTTGCCGGCGAGAAAGTTGTAGATGTCATCGGAGTCGCTGTCGGCCGGAATCAGCTTCGCGACCGGCCTGCCACGTTTTGTGATCACCACGGTCTCGCGTTTGGCCTGCACTTCATCCATGACCGCAAGACAATGGATCTTAAAAGAACCGGCAGCCATCTTTTTCATTCAGGACTCCATAATCATGGTCATTATACCATGGTCATATCTGTATCCTCGATTAGCAGTGTCGGTGAACGAACCCATCATCGTCAAGCGTCTTGATTTGTCTGGGGGCCGAGTGTGCAGCACCGAGTCTCGTTGCGACTGAACCCGCGGGATCAGAGTAAGGCTGGACTGCATGCCGTCAGTGTGCACTCAGGGTGCACAAAAGCCCGTGCAACCAGGTTGCACAAACGTACGCCTCAGTTCCCTGCTGCAGTCAAGAACCAATGCCCGCGATGATGCCGTAATTCGCTCCCGCAAAGGTCGGAGTACAAGTCGAATACCGATCGAGGATGGCGCGCAGTTTTCGTCCCTTTCCGCACCATCTCGAAAACGGAATGGCGCTCTTATTCTCCAAACAAGCCGGTCCGCGAACTGGCCTCGCAGACCCTGGCTGCTTGTGGTGACTCTTTCTCCGCAACGGCCCCGGAGCGCAGGTCGTTCCCCCTGTCACTGATCGAACGGACTGGAACGAGGCGGCATTGTGCTCGCGGATGAACTTTTCTGCGGCGGGCCCAGTGCGACGTTGGGTATGTCAGACCACCCATCGCTTTTTTATACTCGCCGAAGACATTATCTAAAGTAGAAATAAATAGATTTCTCCTCACATTGTCGCCTAGCCATGAGTTCGCCAAACGCCCGAATTCAATGACCAGTTGACTTCTCCGGTGAAGGCGTTTCGGCTCTCCACTGTTGGGAACTGGTAGCTAGCCAGCCAGCACGCAGCCTGTGTCATCGCATCCACCATGTCGTCGTGGCGGCCTGCGGGAAACATGGTGAGTTGCTCGACCAGACATTCGGTCGACGCTGCCCTACGGTCGATGTACCAATCGCCCGCTTGCCACTCGGGAGCAGCGGCGAACATGCGTGCAACTTTACCGCCCTTAGGGTTGATCGCGACGACCCCCGGAATGTTGGCCTTGAGACGCTCAACAACTGCCGGCCCGTTTGCTTTGTCCTCAACAAGCACCGCGACGATTGGCCTGTGCTTATCTCGTAGCCCCCTGATCTTGGATTCCGTCGTGGTTGCATCGAGGTGCTCGTTTATCGCTTCGAGAATGAACCGCTTCCTGCCTTTGACGCCAATAACAAGGATGGCCACGTAGTCTGATGTCGGCAAATCCTTAAAAGAGCAATCGACCGACATCAGCTTCAAGTCGAAGTTCTCCGGTAACCTTTCGTCTGGTTGGCCAGTCTTGGGGTCAATGCCACCGAAGTAACAAGTGTCGCTGCGCTTGATCATGTTCCCTTCTAGCGGCGCTGGCCGTTGCTGGTCCTGCGCCGCGAAGACCATCCGGCAGGACTTCTTTTCCTTCACTACGTCCTGAGTAAAGCGCTCGGGCATCAGGATCTCCCCAGTCCTGCGCCGAACAATCCTCCCTGAGCTTGGAAAGACCCACGTCTCGTCCTCCTCCGCTTCGAGTCGAATGCAAGCATGGGTCCAAACGCCGCGCTCCTCCTCAAGCAAAAATCCAGTGGGATCTAATTGGTGCAGGCGCTGCGACACCAGAATGGTCGCGCTTGTGGCCGGATCGTTGGCCCGGTTGCGGAACGTTGTAACGATCCAATTGTTCGTCTTTGGCCGTTCGACATCACTTAATGCCTGATCGGCGCTCAGAGGATCATCGAGAATTCCGGTGTCATAGCCCCGACCCATCACCGTCCCTCCTACGCTCGTCGCGATCATTTGACCGCCGCGGTTGTTCATGAATTGAGCGACCTGATTACGACCACCCGAAAGCTGAAACACGTCGCCCCAGAGCTCTCGAACCCATTCGTCCTGCAGCAGATTCCGCCTTAGTATCGAGTGTTCACCGCTGAGATCCTGACTGTAACTGGCCATGAGGAAGTGGTGGCCCGGCTCGGTGAGCCACACCCAAACCGGATAGATGATGGTGACGAGCGTAGACTTCAGAGTGCGCGGCGGAACATTGATGATCAGCTTCCGCAACACACGCCGCTTGACCAGCACCAGAAGCTCACACAGGTAGTCATAGTGCCAGGACCAAATTAGCGGACGGCCCGGATGAAGAATGGGCCATGCTTCTTTCATAAAGCCAGGGAGATCATTCGCCAAACCTTCCGCCACCAGCGGGCGCAGTGCGCCCGCGAACTCGAGCAGAGGCAAATCTTCTGGGATAGCTTAGATTAGTGCTCATCGGGTGGCTCCTCATTCGTCGGGTTAGTATGGCCTCCGGTTTCTGGCGTCGAACCTTCTCGTTTCGGCCCGGCGTCGGCGCCAAAGCGCTCCAACACATACTGAGCCAGCTTGATTACCTCCTCCATGGTGGGTGCCGACTCGTCGCCGATACCAAGGTCCTGACTTGAATCGGCCACTGGTTTCGGGATAGGGCTTGTGTGCCGCATCAACAAGGAGTAGATGCTTACCTTCGTTCCAGTTTCGGTCTTTGGGTCGCGTGCGAGCTTTACCAACTCCTCCGTGAGATCGCAGCCGAGAGCAACGAGTTTTTCCCGGACTGCCGCCGTGTCTCGGTTTGGAGTTCCCTTTTCGCGGCCGCCCGTTTTCGGAAGGCCTAGAGGCCTTCCCCTTTTTCCAACTTGCGGCGCGCTCATAGGGTTACCCCACTTTGTAGGTGTGAGTGTCGACGAGCAACTCCCGCTCCGGTGTCTTTTACGATTGATCCGCTACAGAATGCACACCGCGTCCAGGGCGGACGCAGACCGAGGAACCGCGAGAGACAGCCAAGAACAAACATGAGGCCTCCGATCGCAAGCTACGATCTGATGGCCCGTTGTTCGGCTTCCCGCCTCGCATTGGGGCTACTCAATGCGCCCCAACTCCTGTTGGGGTGAATTGAGCAACTGGCGCCTTGCGCAATGTGCTACCAACCATCCCGGAGGGTAGCGCGTTACAGCAATTCACGGCAACGCGTCCCGTGCTGCCGGGCGCTTTTTGCACAGTACACCGCCCTATGCCCGGCCTGCAAACGGAAATTCTTCTTTGTTTTCTTACACAGGAACCTCTGAAGTAACTGGGCTGGGTGCGAGCCTTCCCTTTGAGGCCGCGCATGCAATCAAGTCAGATCGCAACGGAAGCAGGTTGCCGACTCACGCGTCACCATCGCGGTGAACATTTTTCCAGGCAAGCCGTTGGCCACTACAATCGGGGAGGACCTCACGCGAGCTTGGGACACTCCCGCAAGATCGTCCGAAGATGCTTCTCGCTCAACGGGATCACGTAATCCAGACATTCACGGCGGATCGTTCCCACCAGCCGTTCACAGTGAGCATTGGCCTTTGGCGCCTGCACGGGTGTTCGTAGAACTTTCACCCCGAATGCCCCCAACTTATCGTCAACTTCTGTCGAAAAAGCACCAAAGTGCAGATCTTCAGTAACCATGCGGGTTTAGATGGCGGAAGCGTGTGCGAGTCGAATCCGCGCTAGAACGTAAATGCAATAACTTACAGCGCAGCAGACGGCATGTTGTACCGTGTTTTCGACGCAAGGCAGTGCGAACGGTATGTAAACGGCATGGAAGAAGAAACGTTACCTATTCTCTCGCTCCAAAACCAAAACTGCCTCGATAAGGTCAAGCGCGGCACGTGAACGCTCGTCCAGCAATTCCTTCTCAGTTAGCACTTCCAAACTTCCATCTCGGAGAAAAAATCCCCTGGTTCGGGACCGAGGTCCACAAGTCTGAAGCATTCATGGTCCAGCGTGCCAACAGGATAGAAATCCGTTTGGCTTTCACGATTCGATTTCTCCGAGAATGTCACACCCAATTCTTCCAAAGTTGTGCTACGAACATCATTTATTGTGTCTCTCGCCAAATGTCACCGCTGGGATAATTCAACCTCTCCAGGGTCTCGGCATGAATCTGAATACTATACCCAGGCCTTCCGGGGTAACAGGTAATGGCCTTTGCCGATCACATCCACGTTCCCCAATGCACCCTTAGTGAGAACTCTCTTGTGACGCACGAACGCGTCGCCGATGACGGTCATTCCTACTAAGCGGAGCCTGTTTTTTTAGAGATCGGGTGGGTACTCGCCAGGGGACAGGCTCTCTTCCTGCACACGACACCCGGGTTTTTCTCGCCACAGACAGGGCGCCAGCTACCAGCAACACTGTGAGTCCAGCGAGGATCTGCCACCGGTTCTCGTGCAGCGGGTCGGGTGCGTCTATAGGTGCTCCCAGACCACCACCGGGGCGTTCCTTCTTCGATTCCGCCTGACCGTCCTGGGCTTGTTTCCGGCTGCCCTGCAGTTCTTCCAACATGCCGGTCCCCGAGATGCGAAATGCGAGTGTCTGCCCGGGCGTGACAGGGCCCGTTCCCTCGACATGATCCGGCGTAGCACCAGGCCTGGGTTTATAGATGCCTGCTGTTTTCGGTTCGAACTTCATCGACTTGGGCAACATGATGACGAATTGCTCTCGAGCATCCCGGATCTTGGGATCAATCAAAGCTTCACCGGTGTACGGCACTCGGTAAACGACTGCGAAGCGGGTGTCGCCAGGGCGCAGCGGAAAGACAAAGTGATACTGGCCCTGCTCATCGGCCACTGGGTTTTGCTTGAGTGGCTGCCCGTCCTCGAACTGCACCAATCCGGACTGCATTTTCGCATTGGGCGGCAGTTGGATTTCAAACGGGCGGTCGTTCATTAGCGTGCGGGGCGGCTTGGAATCGTTGCGCATCGTCACCAACTGCTTAATCTCCAGGGTTTCTTCGGTGGCCTCGAAGCGCTGGACGTCCATCACCGCGCTAACGCCGCCCAATTTCTCGGTGACGTCATACACCCTGACCTCGAGCCGCTTGCCATCAGCAGGGACGATGCTGTGATACGTCACCCCCTGGTGGACTACGCGCACCACACGGGAACCTGGCGATTCCGCGCCCTTGAACACAAAACTTCCTGCGCCGTCGGTCTTGACGCGGGCGCTCTTGCTCATCCCGTCGTTCGACAACGTGAGCAGCACCACCTCATCGCCAACGGCTGGCTGGTTAGTGGTGCCATTCATGACGGAACCCCTGAGCGCTGCTGCCCAGGCTCCCCCGCTGGCCAGCAGCGTTGTGACTAACACCGCGAGGTGAAAGAATTGCCTCAATTGATTGCTCCTTCGTGCACCCGCTCTTCGCGGGGGATGGGGAGGACTGTTCAAACACGGCGCGAGGGTCAGGTTCGGAGCAACGCGCATCGCTTCACCGTTTTCTGATTTCCTGTGACGACAGCAGTGCTGTCGTGGCTAGCTCTAGCGTCTCCCGTGCGTTGGTGTGCGACGAATGGATGCATCACCCGTTTTTTGCAGAGTCGTCGAAGGGGTAGTGCTATTGCCTTCCGCAGCAGCAGCATTCTTAATGATGGCCTCAAGCGCCTTGAATATGTCGCCTGTCTGACCCTTCACGACCGCAGTGCTCGGATCTTCCGGATCAGCCTCGTTGTCAACGAAGTTGGTTTTTGCCTCACTAAGAAGTTCCAGCATTTCTTGAGCGCTCGCCTTCTCGCCACTGCGAGTCGAGTCTGGTTGGGGTTGAGTTACGGACTCAGCTGCCGCAGTCACTGCGCCTGGAGTCTTGGCTTCCTGTTTGTCGGAATTCTTGGACTTAGCAAAAACCACGACCCGGACGAGAGCTTGGGCACCCTCCACCGACCCTGCTGTCCCAAGTTCGTAGTGCGATCCATTCAGCAAAGAAACAAGCACCTCTCGCGCAGGCCCGGGGCCAAAAATTCCAACCACCGGTTCATTCGCCTCCGACGGCGCGTCCAGCTCGGCGCCGAGTTGACTGCATACCTCGCGCAAGACATCGATGAGTGGAGCACCGTGAGCTGCAATTGTTAGTGCAGCGTTCTGGTATATGGCCATAGTCTGGCCTGGGGCCATCTCTGCAAGGGTGGCGAGAGACTCGGGATCCGTCGCTGCGGTTGCCTGCCCTTGGGATTGCGATTCCTGTGCTCCGCTCAACGACGGAAATGAAAGCAAGCCGGTTACTGCCAGGAGGAACACGAATTGGCAGCGCATCAGAAACATGTAGGTCCTCCTTCGCCTTATTTCAGCGTTAGGGCTGCGTAGCATCCGCCTCAGCCGCCGCCCTCTTTTCTGTCGTTTGGGGGGCTTGTGCGCTAGCGTCCGCGGTATCACCGATCGAAATCAATTCCATCTCGAAAACGAGCGTTGCGTTTGGCCCAATCTGCCCACCAGCCCCTCGGGCTCCGTAACCGAGCTGCGGAGGAACCACGAATTGCCACTTGGAACCAACCGGCATGAGTTGAATCGCCTCGCGCCATCCCTTAATGACGGCCTTTACCGGAAGCGTTACCGGCTTATTTTGCTTGTAAGAGCTGTCAAATTCGGTACCGTCCACCAGCGTACCGCGATAGTTGCAAACAACCTTGTCCTCGAGCGTGGGCTTCCTACCGTCGCCTTCCTTTAAGACTTTGTACTGCAATCCGCTCGGCAAAGTGACCACACCATCTTTCTTGGCGTTTTGAGCAACAAAGTCTTCGCCGGCCTTCTTGTTCTTGTCCGACACCATCTGCATGGCGTGTTCGAGGCCTCTTTTGCGGTCCTCCCCATACTGCTTTAAGGTGTCGGCTATTTCCTTCGGGGGCATGGCAAGCTCAGTGTTGTCATTCGCGAAGGCATCGCGCATGCCCCGAATGATCAGGGGCAAATCAACGTCCATTCGTTGATATTTGAAACCCGCAGCAAGCTCAACTCCCAGCGCGTAGCTGACTTTCTCCTTTGCGCTGTTGAACTTGATCGGCGGTTGCTGCTGGTCGCGCGCTTTTGCACCTTTCTGCGTCTTACTTGCCTTTGACGAGGCCTTTTTTGCAGGCGAGTTCTGGCTTTGCGCCGCGGAAACGTTTGTCGCAACTGACTGAGCTTTTGTCGTTGGAGTCTCCTGTGCGATGGCGATCCCGGCCAGAAGCAATCCTGCAATTATCGTTTTCGTTCCCTTATTCATTAGGTCCCCTTGATCCTGACTACTGACTTATCTCTACTTGCGTCGCATTCCCGATGTACTTTGCCTTGACGAGCAATTGCTTCGAGACTCCGTTTGAGGCAACCGTCACTTTGCTCTCTCCCGCGTGGTGCACCGTAATCTTGGCCTGACTATTTTCACCGGGCGCCACGGTGATCATCTCGGGATCAGCCGGTCTCCATTCGACAGCAGCGCGAATAGGCGCTCCATTCTTGGCCACTCCGTCAGCCTTGACTTCTACCGTCGCCTGTGTCCCGACCTGCGCCAGACTGGTGAAAGGCGTGGAAGCAATCCACCGCTCTCCACCATAAGTAGCTCCACTGAGACGGGTATCCAGCTTGAAGGAGATCCTGAGATCGCCGAGGGGAGCAGTAGAATTTGCGGGAATTGGATCTGCCGCCAGTTGCTGTACAATCCCGGCCTCCGAATCAGTGGCCGTTTCGCTTTGTGCTTCTTGCGAATTAGTGACCCTGCTCTTTATGGACACGAGCTCTAAGTCGAAAATAAGGGTCGAGTTCGGCTCGATTACTTTGCCGGCGCCACTCGCACCGTAGGCCAGGTCGGATGGAACAAAGATCTGCCATTTCGAGCCCACCGGCATAAGCTGCAGGGCTTCTTTCCAACCTCTCATAACCCGCGCGAACGCGAAAGGCGACGGCTTCTCCCCTCGCCTATAAGAACTATCGAACTCCATTCCATTGAGCAGTGTTCCCCGATAATTGCAGAACACAATGTCGTTCGCGGCAGGTTTCTTCCCGTCCCCGGCCTTCAGGATCTTGTATTGCAGGCCGCTCGGCAGGGTCACGACACCATCCTTGGTCTTATTGGCGGCGAGAAAAGCGTCGCCCTCCTGCTTGTTCTTGTGCAGCTTTTCGCGTCGCAGCGCGATGGTCTTCTGTTTCGTTTCTTGTTGCAGATCTTTGACCTCCGCACTCGCCTCTTGTTCACTAAGGAGCGTCATGCTCCCCGCAAGGCTGTCCTTCAGCCCTCGAATGACCAGCTCCGGATCAACTTCAATGGACCGGGCCTTCACCTGAGTTCCCACATTCATGCCGAGCGCATAGCTCTGCTTCTCCTTTTCGGTCGAGAGTTCTGCACGAGAGGCATCGCTCGCAGCCGTCGGGGGCTTGCTCTCGATGATTGCGGTAGCTAGTCTGTTCTTGCTCAGTTCCCTGCAGTGCCTGGGATGAAATGACGAATGGAAGAATCAGGAGAGTCGTTGCGAACGCCCTAAACATTTGATGTGTACTGCTCATATTGATTCCTAAATGCTTTCTTCTCAGAGTTCACATCTAAGGTTGACAACGCCCAAATTGAAAATTTGCTCATCCCCTCCTTTTTTAAGGGAGGGGATGAGCCAAGGAACAACCGACTGACTCAGTGGCAGTACTGCGAAGTGGCGCCACTGGCCGGGCAGAACGTTGAACCGACGTTGGCTGCCGTACCGGTCAGTCTCCGAATCGGTTGCCCGTTCAAGCCGGGATTCCTGCCGGCGATGCCCAGGAAGTTCGGGATGGCGCCACCTGGGTTACCGGTGCTGCCCACCTGCGGAACGTTCAAGAACATGCCACCTGCGCAGGACTGCTGTCCCGGTCCAAGGATATTGCCGACCGGCAGCGTACTGCAGGCCGTCAACATATTGTCTCTGCCGGGGTTCTCCGGCGCTGCGCCATCCAGAGGCAGAATCACCTGCGGATGGTCAAACGGAGCCTGCTCGAATCTGACGCGATCATCGGTGAGTTCGAGCAAGAAGTCGACCAGCGCAACCTTCTCGTTTTCGGAAAGGTTGGATTGGACTTCAACGTTCTGGTTGACGATGTTGAAATCTCTATGCATGGCGTTGCTGATGGGGAAATCACCACCGCGCGCATAGAAGTCAACGACCTGGCGCAGTGTCAGCTTGCCGCCGTTGTGGAAGTAGGGGCCGGTTAGCTCCACTTCGCGCAAAGGCGCAGCTTTGAAGCTTCCGAATCTGCTCACGCGGTTAACGATTGGCCAAGTGCCCATCTGGGGCGCATCGCCGTCATTCATGCTTTCGTTGAGTATGCCCGCATTGTTGAAGGGACCGAGGCTATCGACGAATCCTTCCAGCATCGCGGTGTCGGTGAGGGTGTTCAGGCCCGCGAAGACCTCATCCATCTCCGGCATGGAGTCCCCGTGGACGATCTCCTGCATAAAAGGCCCCAGGTATGCAGGCAGCTGCGATTCGGGCTCCTCGGGACTGTCACCAGGGTTAATGCTTTGGTCCTGTGACGTTTCCTCGAACAAACCACCACCGCCGCCTAGACTGGGATCGAAGTTCGGTAGGGGAGTTCCAGGCTCCTGTCCCGGACCGGCTAGATTCTTCAGCAATTTGGCCGCGCAGATTGGTAACCCAGGCACTTTGCCAGAAGCTGGAAGAGCATGTACCCGGCGATCCGAAAAACCGAACATACGCCCAGTGCCTGGCAGAATCAATGTTGAGAAAAGCCATCCAAGGTGACGTTGCGGCGGCCAAAGAAGTTTGCGATAGAGCCGAAGGCAAGGTAAGTATGGTATCTGATGAAGAGGCTCCCGAAGAACAAAGCGAGTCGTCAGACGTTTACACAAAGTTGGCATACATTGTAAATCTCGCACGGAAGAACAAGTCTTCCGTCCAATAGAGTTGTTGCGGCGAGGTGGGATGAGGATGAGGACTGGGGCGGAGCCGGTAACAATACCCGACCGGCTTTGCCCCGATTTTTATTTTGCAACAAAAAATATTTTTATCGAACGTGCGGACGATAAAAAAGCTGGCCCTTTGCCGCGAGGCTGGGCCAGCTTTACAGGACTTTCATTTCCGCGTACACAACCCGAGAGCCTGCGCCTCGCAGCAGTTCCCGCACCAACGCGGAACGAGTAAAAACCAATACTAGTCTATAACCTGAACCGGGTGCGGGGTCAAGGAGCCAATGCTTTTTTCTCAAGGAAGTAGCTCAACGCTTCTCTTGTATTCAGCAGCCCCGAAAAATTGCCTTCGATAATGCTATCTAGCCAAGCTTCCAGAGCGACGATCACTTGCTCCATACCTCCAAGGGTAATACGATCCGGATCGTCTATCCGCTTCTGTAACCCTATTTGACGCTTAAGTATGACTACATAGATCGCAGTCAAAAAGGCGAAGTCCTGAAAGTCGTCAATCTCTGGTAGAGGAGGAGCGTGCAAAATGCTACGCAAGTAGTGGAGTTCAGCGATCCACTCGACTTTAGTAGTCGGTGGCTTTGCGATTGATCCAGAAGGAAACAAGCGCGATCAACAGAGGGGTCCTTAGGCATAAGTAAATTCATTTCCACAGGTTGAAAATCAATGCCGGGACCTGCCCCGCCCGGCATATTGGGGTCCACGCTTCTACACCTGAACCGGGTGCAAATCACGTCGGTCTTTGAGATCGAGCAATGCTTGGGTTAGACGCAACAACTCAGGCAGCTCGCCTTTTCTTGCGGCAAGCTTGACATCCAACGGGATACGAGCGTCTGCTTCTTGCTTTAGCTGCTCGTCAGTCACAGGTCTACCTAGGACGCAATCGATATACAGGTGTATTTCGTCCCATCGTTGTACTTCTTCTGGCGACTGGGCATCGCCGAGAAAATCACGAACAACCATCTCAGTGAGCAGGAAGAAAGTCTTTTCCAGATGTTGCATCAAAACTCGATCATCGCCTGGGTCGCGGCTATTCGCGCCCGCGAGGTACATTTGGGAGGAAAGTTCATCTAACAGTGACACACGGCCGTGTTTCTCGACGACCGCTTGGAGATGGCGCAGGACCGCTTGCGCATACGGCTCGATCGTCCCCAGTTGGCGGCGCTCAGAGTGAAAGAGCCGGATTCCAGCAGAGGGTCCTCTTCACACCATAGGAAGAGGATGACGCACAAAATTGGAATCAAATTTTCCTTCGCCGACCCCGACAGGCCCCTGATAAAAGTGCCTTTCGGAGATAA
Organism: uncultured Acidobacteriota bacterium; assembly: GCA_963765755.1. GTDB lineage: Bacteria > Acidobacteriota > Terriglobia > Terriglobales > Acidobacteriaceae > Gp1-AA133. The sequence goes on from CAVXXV010000009.1 coordinate 48,418, forward strand.
GGTCACCGTGAGTGACTTGCCGGGACGAACTGGTTCGTTTACAGGGTTAGGGGTTGGGAATGGTACGACCTTCTTTTCGTTGTCAGCCATTGCTCGTCTCCATATCAAAAAAGAAGTCAACGCTCCCGCACGGGAAGGGGAACTCACCTTCGCACACAGGCAAGTGGAAGAGTCTGCCGCCAGAAATTTAAGCGGGCAGAACTATCCCAGAGTTGCTATTCAGTTTTAAATTGGTTTTACGAGTAGGAGGTATCCGCCAGCGCGCAGAATCGAATCCACGATTCTCTGAACGACTTACTTGCTCGGACAGCGGAAGTCATCGACGTTCGAACACCGGGACGCGACCCAAACGCATTCGACTTGCGCGCGCTTCACGTCGCCCAGCATGCTAAATCCGTTCCCGCATGTCAGTCAACCCCTCGGTCGCGGAAATTCTGCGTTCTTTTCCGCCGCCCACGGCCCGAACCACGAAGTGAGCGCGCTCAGGCGCCGGTCACGATGAGGCGTTGAACGGGACCTCTATTTCCGACGACGCAGCGCCCGTGCATGAGGTGCCCCGCGGATAAGCCCCGGAGTTGCGTCGAGCGCAGCCAATTGGAGCCGTAGGGAGGTGATATCGGTCTCTCGCTTCTCCCGCGCAGCCTGCCCTTCGGCTGTCCAACCGAGATAAATGTCGTTAACGCGAGATTCAGACTGCTGTTTTTGTAATTCAGTGATTTCAGCGACTAACGGTGGGCGTATCAACTGATCTGCCATTCCTGACCTCCTGTGGAATCCACAAGATGCCCGTCGCTTTAGGGAGCGCGGCAGAGAGGTTGTGAACTGCACTTCAACCCTACGCCCCCAACCTTGCGGGTGTCCATCAGGCAGAACAGTTAGCTGTAAAGCAGTCTCCATGTAGGAACCTCCCGCCGCTCACGGCCCGAACCGCGAAGTTGAGCGCGACGGGGGGAGTGCGGGGGTCAATGAGTGTAATGGCCTGTAGGTGTTGAAAAAGTCACGTCGATTAGCAGGCTCAGATTCAACAGAGGCGTGTTAGAAGAAGGCATCTACCATGCTCGGTGTAATTTTGATCGTCGGAGGCCTGCTGATCATGATGGGACAGCACGATCGCTCGGAAGCATTATTCCACTACTTCGATTGGAAGATCAGGTTCCTGAAACCCACCTGCTGCGTTTGATTGAAAAGCACGTCAGCTTTGCCTTCGTGCGGCAACAACTGAAGGACCGCTACAGCGAGATGGGCCGTCCGTCGATTGATCCCGAACTGCTGCTACGCATTCTGCTGATTGGCTATTTGTACGGCATCACCAGCGAGCGCAAGCTGGTGGAAGAACTGCGCATGCACCTGGCCTGGCGCTGGTTCACGGGGTTGGGCTTCGATCAGGAGATTCCACATCACTCCACATTCTCCAAGAACCGTCATGGACGGTTTCAAGAGTCGAACCTGTTCGAGGGGTTATTTGAACAGATCGTGCGCCAGTGTGTAGAAGTGGGATTGGTGGAGGGCAAGCATCTGTCGGTGGATGGCAGTTTCGTGGAAGCCAATGCGGCGAAGGAAAGCCGTATTCCACGGGAACAGCTGGTGGAAGCGGCCCAGGTCAAGCACAGGGTGCGGCAGTATCTGCAGGAACTGGAACAGCAGAACCCGGTGGAAGAACCGGTGCATACACAAGATCAGGTTTCGACCACCGATCCGGATTCGACTTACGCCACCAAAGGCGGCACGCCGGCGCGCCTGGGCTATTACGATAACTACCTCGTGGATAACCAGAGCTGTGTGATCGTGGGAGTGCAGGCCACGGCGGCGCGACTGAGCCAGGAGACCATAGCCGCGGAAGACATGCTTACCCGTTTCGCGCAATGGCAAGGACGAAAGCCAGAATCGGTGGGGGCCGACACGACGTACGGGAACGGGGAGTTTCTGCAATGGTTGGCGGAGCGGGAAATCACTCCGTACATGCGGACGCGGGAGAGTGCGAAGCGCAAGAACAGCCCCTTCTATGGACCGGAGAGTTTTACCTATCAGCCGGAAAGCAACAGTTATCGCTGTCCGGCGGGAGAACAACTCAACTACGTTGGCTTGAATGTTCGCAATCGTGCTCACGCTTACATGGGCAGCGCCAAACGTTGTGGGACATGCTCGCAAAAACCACAATGCACGAGTGGACGATACAAATATCTTGCGATCCACATGGATGAGCTGGCCCGGCAACGTGCCCGCGAGTTGGCCAACACACCAGAGTTTGCCCACGCACAGCGGCAAAGAAAAAAAGTAGAAGCCCTGTTTGCGGAACTCAAGAATCAGATTGGTCTGCGTCGGGTACGCCTACGCAGGTTGAAGTTCGTGCGGGAGCAGTTCTTCCTGGCGGCGGCTGCGCAGAACATCAAGCGACTCGTGCGGTTCCTCTGCCAACCAACGAGACCGCTGCTGCCAGCCACCCCTTAGCCGAACGGAGAGGAAAAAAGCCGACAAGGCATACTCGCAGCCGAAAACACCTTCTGCTGACGCACTTTTTCAACACTCACGCCTGATTGCAACAGCTACCCCACCTGCGCGAAAGGCGGCGCAACCTCATATTCTTACGTTTGATCGGTGCGGCGTGCCGATGGGTACCTAACCGTCTTTGGAGTGATCGGCGCAAACATGGGATACAAACTCTTTGTCACGCTGCAACTCGAAGTTGCGCATCATGTCATCGAAAGATGTGCTGGTGGGAGCATCAGCAGGTTTAAAACGCCAGCCACATTCGGAGCAACCAAAACCCCGAAAAAGTGGTTGCTCAATCCACACCAGTTTTCGGCTCATGGCCGCCTCTGTCGCTGTGCCAGCCAGCACCCGCTTGCTGTCATAGGGACGAAACGCTTTGGTTCGCCATGAACGGCTCCTTTCGCAGCGGCGAACTGCCTGATTGCAGAACAAAACCTTCACCCAGTCTGGGCGTGGCGGAAGATGCATAAACTGAATGGGCGAAGTCTACGTGCGCCACATTTGATCGTCTGTCGGGCATCCTACATACCATTGTGAGGGTCACGTTTCGCTTGTCTTGAAGCGGTCGGTATTGCTCAGTATCAGGGTCATATCCAGCATAGTGTTGATAGGTCTTCGAGTAGGGGTTCACACCATGCCCGACCAGACTTCCTCTCCCGTAGCCCATGATGGGCGAGTTCATTCCCAGCCTAGCGAGCGGACGAATACCGCAGGGAAGCAAGTCAGCAACAAGATACTTCTATCGATCTCCGATAGCGACTACAGCTCCATTCGCCCTCATCTCGAATACGTCAGCTTGCCAAACCATCTCGTCCTTCACCAGGCGGGTGGAAAGCTGGAATTTGCGTATTTCCCGAATCGAGGTTTGATTTCTCTTGTCGTCGTAATGAAAGATGGGAAAACGGCCGAAGCTGGCATTGTCGGGAATGAGGGCTTTACAGGAACATTGGCGGCTGTTGGCCTGAACAGGAGCCCGCTTCAGGCGGTGGTACAAATCACGGGGGATGGGTTTCGGGTAGAGATCGGAGCTCTGCAAAACACTTTAGAATCCGTTGCGCACCTTCAAATGATGCTGAGCCGCTATACCGCAATTCGGGGTATGCAGGTTGCACAAACAGCCGCGTGTAATCGGCTGCACGATATTGAGCAGCGCCTCGCGCGGTGGTTGCTAATGACTCAGGATAGGGTGGATTCGGGGTCGCTGGCCATCACTCATGATTTTCTCGCAACGATGCTAGGGACAGATAGACCTACCGTGAGCTTGGCAGCTGGTGTTTTGCAGAAAAAGGAACTCATCGAGTACACCCGTGGCGCAGTGGAGATCGTGAACCGCAAGAAACTTGAGGACTCGGCCTGCGAGTGCTACGGGGTTATCCGACAGTTCGATGGCGAGCTTGGCTTGAAATACCAGAAATGAAGACTCGCCCTGTTGCTTAATTGCCGAGATTCGAAAACGTTGTTGTTCATAAAGCCCCATCCCACCAACCACCGAATGGCTCTTTTGGGAGCTACCACGATGGCCACTTGGAGCGACACGCCGCGAGAACTGTGCGACTTGGGCCAATTCGAATTTCCCCGATAACTTCTAAAGGTTTGGTGGGCCCGCAGGGATTCGAACCCCGGACCAAGGGATTATGAGCCTCGAGGGGCGGGCCTTCCGCCCCTGTGTTTATGCGCGTTTCCTGGTACTTAGCTTCCGCGCAAGACCTACCTCGGACTACCTCGGAATACCCTTTCAGCCCCGCTGCAGCCCCGCTAGTGTTGACCCAAATTAGGAAATAAATTTGGGTGAGATATACCCCGGCATACCCTCGGAATGCACTGCTAGCAAGCGAGGCCGTGTCCGTCCTAGGCTGCGAATTAGGAGGAAGCAACAAATGAAATGCCCCGGATGTAACAAGCCAATCGCTATCGGTGAGCCGTGGATACACTTTCCCCCAACTCCATTGACCAAACAGGAAACTACCACGTTGGTTGCGGGGAGTGGGATGCGCCACGAACAGTGTGTTCTCGTTGCAGGAGAACCTCAAAATTTATTTTAGTGCCATCGCAGGCATTCTCGAACCCTGTGATCCGGAGTACCTGCGCGAGATAGGCGTGCCTGAGCCCGAACGCATACAGGCGTTCGTAACCCAGGTGAACGAGCAGCTAAAACGGCCAGCGTAGTCGCGAACAGGAGGCCGCGCAATGAAAACCATACTCGTGATTCTCGGCGCGGGAGCGACTGGGAAGAGCACGCTCACGCGCAACCTGCTTGGCCCTGCGGCCAAGGATGTGTCCACCCCGAGCTAGGCGTGAAATACGCGCTCGGCGACAACGGACGGGCCGCGCCCGGCAGCCTGAAGAATGGGAGCGACAGCGTCAGCGTGATGAGCACTCGCTCTGCGCTCGTGCTTGACCTGCTCCGCAGACCGGACGTCAATTGCGTGATACTGGACGGCGTGCGCTGTAGTCGCACTTGGGACGTAGAATGGGTGCGCAACCTACCAGAGCCCGTCCCAGCCGTTTATGTGTGGTTTGGTCTGAGCCTGGAGGAAAATGAACGTCGCCTACGGCAGCGTCGCGCAGCCAACGGCATAACGGAAACAGAACTACCAGCGAAGACCTACGCCAACATGCTTGCGTTCCGGAAGCGTGCAGGAATGTGATGGGGGAACAGACAAGTTAATGTACCTCGGTCAATTTCGCGCACGGACAGCCCAAGTGATTCTGGGAGACAACGTAACTCCACAGCAGGCCGTTCGGAAGGTTAACACGCAACTTAGATGGGTCGCAGCTGGGGCTGAGGTAGCCTAGACCTGACCCAACGGGGGGAGCCGCACCCCACGGCTCCCTCATTTGTGTACGAACGCAACAAGATGCTGCCACTCCCAATACAGACCGACTCCAAGAATACCTAGGAAGCCGATCAGACTCACGAGCTCGACCGCGATCATTTTGACCTGCAAGCACACATCGGCCAGACGTTTCATGTTCCCCGCCCCGCGTCTCTTGGTTACCTTCAATCCGCAGTCCCCTAAAGAATGGGGCCTCTAGTTTTCATCCTGCGGTGTAATAGAGAATTGCGTCAAGCGAGTCTGCGTCAATTAACGACGGAAAAGCTGTGGAAGTCTGTGACTAAAATGTTGAAACCGTTGGAAAAGTCGGTAGGGGGCAGTTGCATAAAGATCGCGACATTCGCGCACTGGGGGCGAATAGAAAGCGAGGATTTCATCTGCCGTCGGCCCGCGCGGCGCGGAGAAGGAGCTCAAACCCAGTGGGAAACGTTCCGAAACAGAACCTCGTCACATTGACTCGTGATGCCAGTCACGCATGTTGACGCACATCCCCGCCTAACCTATTTGTGGCGCATTCCCCCCAGCGCAGCTAGACCCTCATCAGTCCGGTCTGTCAGACAAAGCCGCTCCTTTGAGGTAGGTCCCTCAGGATTCCAGCACAAGGAGTTCACGAAAATGAAATTAAACAAGCTCTTTTGGTGCTTAGGGCTGCTGTTTGCCGCAAGCACCTGCATGGCACAGATGTATACAGTCACCGACCTCGGAACGATGAGTCCGACATCAATCAATTTAGTGGGGCAAGTTGTCGGAAATTTCAATGGACATGCATATCTTTGGACGCAGAGCAATGGGTTTCACGATTTAGGAACGCTGGTCGGCGGTGCTTTCAGCAAGGCCGCTGCAATTAACGATCTTGGTATGGTAACGGGCACGGCTGATGGCCCCGGTACAATGTGGGAGCCCCCCGGCGAGAGCTTCAACGTGGATGGGCCGGATTGCGCCAATCTCGTCCAACCCTTCCTTTGGACCCCCGGCGAAGGAATGCGGGGGTTGGGGACACCAGCATTCTTTAACAACGAGGTATCGGGTCATTACTGCGGGATCCCGTATTTCGCTACAGGAATCAATTTGTCAGGCCAAATAATTGGATACTCGTGGGCAGGCGGAAGTACGTATGCGTACGGATTCGTTTGGGACGGTGCTGATGGTTGGAGGAGAGTTTTTGGAAACTGGCTTGATAGCTCCGCAAACGGAATCAACAATGCTGGCCAAATCGTCGGGCAGAACGGATATTGGTATGACCCGGTATCTTGGAAGGCGGGCGCTGTGACGACTTTGCCCAAGCTACCCAGGCTTGGAGCGGTGCTGCTGCGAATGGCGTAAACGATCTTGGTCAGGCTGTCGGGTGGTCGTCGTCTTATGCTGATATCTCTGCAGGTTTAGGTTTTCCGGCTCACGCAGTCTTGTGGGCAGCAAATGGAGAAATTCACGATTTAGGCACCTTAGCCGGTGATCCACTCAGTGCCGCGTCTAAAATCAACTTTTACGGTCAGGTTATTGGAGCTTCGGGATCGGTGTTAGATTGGCACCCATTTTCAGACGGAATGGATCCCAGGCTCTTCGTCTCTGGGCGTGGATTCGTTTGGTCCCCCTCCAACGGAATGAAGGACTTGAACACCTTGATAAGTCCTGCTTCGGGCTGGGTGCTTAACTCAGCCACCGACATCAACGGCTGGGGGCAAATTGTGGAGAGGGTAACACGAATGGAGAGGCACACGGGTTCCTGCTCACCCCGATCTACAAAGGAGTCGTTAGGTCGCCCATTAACGCTGACGGTACGAGCGTCTTCTCAGCGAAAGAGGGGTCATTCCGATAAAGTTCACGCTCACTCAGTACGACACGCCGACCTGTAGTCTGCAACCGGCTACCATTTTCGTGACCAGAATTGCGGGAGGCACGCTAGGCGCAGTTGATGAGAGCACCTACTCGATGCAAGCGGATAGCGGATCGAATTTCAGAATTGACCCATCCTCCTGCCAGTACGTCTACAACCTTGCTGCGTCTTCGTTGGGAGTAGGGACGTACCAGGTGGACATCAGCATCAACCAACTCGCGGTCGGACACGCGGTGTTTGCGCTCAAATAGGAGGACTGCCTCAAAGGAAGCCCGGATGCCTGCGCCTTCCGCCAGACTCTGCGGCGGGGAAGGGAGGAAGTGAACCTTCCCCGCCTGTTCGCGGCAGGCGAATCCGTGGGGGAAGTTGGCCCACGGGTCGCCGGGGGGCAGCCCCCGAACCGACTGCCGCAAAACTCATAAAATTCTGTAAACCCTCCCTGCCAACTGCCGCCAATGGGCTCTCCGTTCAAGCGCCGGACTAGGTTGGTCTGCGCTGCCTCCAGCTTCGCCACAATTCCGTTGTTGCCCTCGTACTTAACCGCCTCCAGCAGGGGCGGCGTGCTGGCGGTCACCATGCCTTTGCGCTGTACCAGCACTTCACGGCGGGCCACGAGCGCAGCGTGAGACTCGCGCCATTCAATCACCTCGGAATCGTGGGGAAGTGCATCTGCTACTTCTGGGCGCTGCTCCATTGACGCGGTGAGCTCCCCAGTTAATTCATCTATTTGAGCTTGCAGACGGGCGGCCGCCTGTTGCTACCGTTCCTGATCTTTCGGTCAAGCTAGAATAATCGGCCCTAGCCTGTCGGATCGGGGCGCGGACTGCGCCAGTTGCTTTTCGCAATGTTTCCGTACCTCGCGGCCTCTTGGGCCTTGGCCTCCCGTAATTGCTCGCTCGGCTAATGCTAAATTCATTGCTTCCTCCTAGTTTTCGCTGTGCGTCTGCCGCAGCATTACCGTTTGCGATATCAGCCACTGCTGCCGCGTAAGCCCATGTGGCTGTTCATTTGCGTTGCCAAAATTCCGCAGCCGCTGCCGCATACGCTTTCAGGCTAGACCGCTGTGGCTGGGCGCGTGGTCTTCGATACACGAATCTTAAGTGCTCGAGTTTTGCCCGGGCCTCTGCGTTCCCGGGGTCGCGCTCAACCTCTTTGTAGGCTTCGGTCAACTGCGCCCGGGCGTGACACGCTATTGCCCGCTGGGTAGCCTCTTGCTCCTCGTCGGGCTGATGGCGGAGGCGGTAAGCCCGCAGTCCCTCCCGCATTCGGAGAGTCCATAAACCTGAAGCGGCCTAAGACTTTTCATCGGTTCTTCCTCCTCCGAACTTGCGGTTGTAGCATTCAAGTGCGTTCACGCCGTTGGGCAGGCCAGCAACGGGCGACGCGTCTGTACCGCCCTTCCCATAGTTGACTTGCTCTTCAGGAGGGCTCGCCGCAGAGATGAGCGACTTCACCGCGCCTGCTGGGTCCGTGAGGAGACCAATAAGGACCCCGGCCGGGTTGGCTGCCACTTGCTCAAGCTCCTGCTCTCCCACCTCGTCGATAGCGTCGCCGTGAACACTGCGGTCGCTCATCAGCGTCTTATAGTGGCGCTCGTAGTCCGTGCCCGCGTCGTGTTGGGGTCGGATCACGGTCGTGAGCCCCGTGTGCGAGGTGTGGAGGGGTTCGCCCTTCTTTGGAGCCGCTGGCGTGGTCTTGATGCGCTCAGGTGGCTTTCCGCCCCCGACCAGCCAGTGCGTGCCAGCGCCTCAAAATCCGTGCCGTAGGTGTCGCCCAAGTCGAGCACGGTGCTGTCGTCACTGTTGATTTCAATGGGCAGGTCGTTGTAATTGTCTCCGTGTTCGTCTGTGCCCGGCTGGAGCGATGGGTCGTTCGTTCTCATCTTCGTTCTCCTCCTCTTCTTCGTTGTCTTCTGGCGGTTCTTCATCTCGGGTACACGGTATGTACCGTCTGGGCGTAATAGCAGCGAACCGGGCACACGCTTCGGGCCCTCGGGCGTAACTTTGAAAAAATTCACTTTGATGGGTGTAGGCACGGGGGCGTCGATGCCGCGCTGCTCTTTCAGCTTTTCAATCAGCGATTTCAGTTTGTCGTAGGCCACGTCAGTTGATTGTTTCCCCTCCGTCATCGTCTTTCCCGCCCACACGAATAGCGCCTTTCGGCAAGGGGGGCAGCCGCAGGGTAGGCTGCGCGGGTGCTTTCAGGATCTCGGTGACCTGTTTTTCAAGGTCTTCTAACTCTATGGCCGCGAGAATGTGCCCGCACACGTAGGCGATATTGGCGGACAGCTTCGTCTCCATTTTTCCGGCACGGACTTCTACAACTGTGGTGGAGAGCAAATTCAGAACTTCGGCAGCCGTCCGCGGCTTGGGCACCTCGGCCAGCTCGGACAGGTCGTACACGGCTCTCCGCTTTCCGCCCTTGATGCCGCACTTAGCCGCGTTCTCAGGATGGGTGTGTAAGTAACAAAGCATCTTTGGGCCATAGCCGTTGCCCCGACAGCGAGTGCCATCTTTCTTGATGGCCTTACACTGCGCAGCGCGAGTGATGATCTTCATGACTTACGCCTCCACAGAAGCTTGTTAGCTTCATTTATGTCTTTTAAGCTTTTGATGCGGCGTTGCTTGGCCCATCTTGCGTCAGCTGCCTTCAGCGCATTGGCCTTGCGCTCTTCTGGTGTCAGCTTCTGGGCCGTGGCATATCCGCCCTTCCGGCCCCACTCGCGCATATAGTCACTAATGGTCTTAACCACGAGCCAATCATCTGGTGCTCCGCAGCTGCCGCGAAAGGGCCAAAATACCCGAGGTATGCCGAGGTAGGTGATGGGGCCCGTATCAGCCCCGCTTCAGCCCCGCGCCTTTGTGGGCCGCACCAAATGCTGTGCGGAGCACAGAGTGCGTGGCACTCGGGCCTACGCTCGGGGTTAGTAGCCCCGAGAGCGTGCCTAGGAGCGCTACGCTCTTTAGCCTGTGCCCGGGGGTGGCGGAGGGGATTTGTCGTTGCGCCTCGTTGCGCGGAGCTGCCCGCGTTATAGATCTTCGGGCACCTAGCGAGCGCGACGTAATGCTAAACACAAGGACGCGGCGTCGGGCTTTACGTGCACGCTCGCGGTGGTTTTACCCCATACCGCCCGAGTAATTCCGCCCGTTCTAGGGCGCGGGCGGAATTTAATTTCTCACCCTAAAAATACCGCCCGTGGTGCTCCGCTGGCGGTTTAGGGCAATAAAGGACCACAAACTAAATTCCGCCCGAACTACTCTCCTGGTCGGGCGGTATTTGCCTATTATTCCGCCCGTCTCCTCCCCCTTTAGGGGGAGAGGGCGGAAAGGGCGGAATGATTTTTAGGTACCCCCACCCCGTGTAAATATGCTGCCGCCCACCCGAGATCCAAGCCCCGCGCACCACGAAAATTATTTTCCGCACGCATACCAATTCGAACGCAATATTTAAGCGTAGGATCAGCTATTTTTTGTGCGCGAGTTAGCTTGCCCATTGCGCAGCAGTCGAGCTAGGCTTTAGTCGGTTGCGGCACTCGTAAGTGACCTAGTGGCCCGGGAACGTGCAACCTTGATGAATCCCGGGAGTCACGGAGTAGGAACAAATCGGGCCGTTGCAAGTCAAGGTGGTGGGCCACCACGGCGTAGTACCGATGCAATACCGAGTTCCGAAGTAGCCGTGAGCCATCCCGCTAAAGGGAAATCCACCGAAGGTTGGTTACCTTTATGTCGCGGATGTCACGCTCCAGAGCAATCGCCCGTAATGAAATTTCTAAGCCAGCCGAACCACCACCTTCTGACACCCCCTTGTATCGCAACCCGAATTCCAATTTCGGGGCCTACCTGATCTCCGCCAACCTGCTCCGCTTCAAGGGCGCAGAGCTAGCCGCAAATGGCCGGGATGTGGATTTTGTTTTCTACGATCCGGAGGCACGCGGTCCTGATCTCCTGCTGCGCTACAACGCGGGAGCAGCCGAGCTGGTAAACGCACGCACCTTGTATGAAGTGCGTGGCTACCTACTGGGACAGGTGAAGAAGGTACAGGCAGCGGGGGTGGATCATGGCGACCTCTGAGACCGCCTCCGACTTCTTCACTCGCAAAGAGGCCGCTGAATACCTTCGAGGTTCGGTGCAATGGATTGACCTTTGCATACAGGCCGGTGTTCTTCACGCACAGCACGCTGGCCGCAGAGTTTTGCTTTCCAAAGAAGAGGTGAAACTCAAGCTGAAAACCAACAGCCTGACTCCGCTGCCTAGCCCCGACACCCCCGCCAAGCGTGCGGAGCGTGCGCGGAGGCGGAAATGACGCGTGATCCCCAGGCGCGTGCCTACTTCGCAGCCCAACTGCACCTGAAACCAGAGGGACGTGCGCAGCGCAGTGCCCGCTGTCCGTTCCACACTGACGGACGTGCTTCCCTGAGCGTCAACCTAGACACGGGGCTGTGGAGCTGTAAGGCAGGCTGCGGCAGCGGCAACCGCAAGACATTTGTCGCGAAGCTGAACGGGCACGCCGTGGCGGAGCCAGCAGAGACGCCCGTCAAGCTGGGCCTACGGCGAGTGGCCGAGGCCACGTACGAATACGTGGACGAGCAGGGGAAAGTGGTGTTCCGCAAGGTGCGCAATCCCGGCAAGCACTTTGTTGCGGTCGCACCAGACGGTACTAAAGGACTAGAGGGTATAGAACCACGCCCCTTGTATAACCTGCCCGCCGTGCTGAAGTCGGAGCACGTTGTTTTGTGCGAGGGCGAGAAGGACGCGGACAACGTGCAGGCTGTGCTCCCGTCGGGTTGGGCGACCACTACCAACTTTGACGGCTCCAGCGGGCCGTGGCGGGATCAGTACGGCGTCTGGCTCGCAGCTAAAGACCTGTTCGTCTTGGAGGACAACGACGAGCCGGGGCGCAAGCATGCCGCCCTGTTCGCAGAGGCCGCCAGCGAGGTTGCCGCTCGCGTGCGCGTGGTGCCGTTCACGGAGCTGCCCGAGAAAGGCGACGTGAGCGACTACCTAGCAGGCGGAGCCACCGGGAAGCAGCTGTTGGAACGCTTGCTCGCCGCTCCCGAGTATCAGCTGCCCATAGAAAAGCTGTTCCTCACCTGCGAACAGCTGGCGGCAGAGCCTCCCAAACAAGAAGACTGGTTAATACAAGACTTTCTAGCGGCAGGCAGCTCTACCGTACTAACAGCCGGAAACAAGATGGGTAAGTCCACACTTACTCACGACTGTATCAAGTGCTTCCTACAGGGCAAGCTATTCTTGGGGCGCTATCCCACCAGCAAGGACAAGCTGCCCCGAAAAGTGGTCTACCTGACGGAGATGCCGCAGTCCGACCTTGAGTACGAATTGAAGGTGTGCGGGCTGTGGAATAACTCAAACCTGATCGTGCTGCTCTGGCACCGCGCTCTCAAGTATCCCTGGGTAGAAGCAATGCGCGGTGCTCGGCGCGTGGCCAAGAAAGTTGGTGCTCGCCTGCTAGTGATTGACACGTTCTCCAAGTGGACCCGCATTGAAAATGAAAATGATTCCAGCGAGACCAACGAAGTATTCCTTGAAATTGACCGTGCCGTAGCTGACGGCCTCTGCGTACTGGTGGAGGCGCACGCCGGGTACTCCGGGCATCGCCGGGGCAGTACTGCGTTAGAAGGCAACGGCAGCATAGTAATTACATTGCGGAAGCCTGAGGGCGGAGCGCTCGTAGCGTCCCACCCCAGCTATCGCGAATTTCACGTGGTGGGCCGCCGTGGGGAATTCAAAGTAGTGGCGGCTTGGAACGGCAAAGACTATGAGTTCGTTGGCTTCACCGGTGCCGTGCAGAGAGAAGCAACCCAGGAACGCTTGTTGAAAGAGCTGGCGCGAACAGAGGCCGAAGCAATGAGCCTGACCGAACTTACAAAAAAGCTAGGCGAGGGCACCTCGCGCACTACCGTACAGCGAGCGCTGGAGGCATTGGAAAAGAACGGCGTGGTGCAGTCCCTAGGAGAGGGAAAGAGGGCCCACCCCAAACGTTATTGGATCCGAGGTACACCAGAGCCAGAGAAGAAGCCAAAATTTTGAAGGGAGAATGAACCATGATTCCACCACTCTTTAATGAATTGCTAGATCGAATTCAGGCCGATTGCCCGAAAAGAAGCTCAAAGAATGGTTGCAAGGTGCGGCGGGTGCCCTCTACTACTGTCAAGTGATGGGCGAGCCACTCCGCCCGGGTCAACCAATGATGACGCTGAAATTGTTCGAGGAAACTATTGCGCCGTACATACCTCGCTTGGAGTATCGCGAATTGTTAGTTTTATCGGTGGAAGGGGCTCTAAGTCATTATTCGCAACTTACTAGCGCAGAAAAAGAGAAGGCCAAAGCTCAGCTGCGAAAAAATAACGCACGGCGAAGCTGATTAAACAACTATGCGCAGAGCTATAAATAACGGTTTACTTATTTGCACGTCGGGCGAATGATTCGGGGCAGGAGGCAGTTATGAAAAAAGGTAAGAAAGCCGCGAAGGTTCCTAAGGCCGTTGAAGCAATCACCACCCCAACCGTCGAAGTAGCTGTTACTCCCAAAGCACCTAAGGCCGCGAAAAAATCCGCGAAGGCGACCAAGGCCGAAGTGGCCACGCCGAAGGCCGCTCAGCCCGTTGCCGCCCCCACCGTAACCCTGCTCCGAATGCCCAAAGAGGGCGAGCTGAAACCCGGGCAGGCGCTCACCATCCTTGAAATCCTCAAGGCCCACAAGGGCCCAATGCCCCTGCCCGAACTGCTGAAGGAGATGGAGGGCCGCATCGTTACAAAAAACGTCCTCGGGCTGAAGGACGTCGTTTTTATGGTGAGGCCGCGTCTGATTGAAGGCGGCTTCATTGAGTTTAAGAAAGGAGGCCGTTCGTGAAAGGCGCAGGCAGCGTGTTCCGCAAAACCTACAAACGCAACGGGACCACGTACACCGAACCCAACTACACCATTCAGTTCTACGTGGACGGTGTGCGCAAGCGCGAAGCCACAGGCCTGACAGATCAACGTCAGGCCAAGGCCTTACTCAACAAGCGTCTGTATCAGGTGGAGGTCGCGGCCTATCAACCGAAAGCCAAGCCCGTGCGGGTGGAGGAGCTGTACACGACGCTGCGGGAGCATTATTTGAACGACCGTCGCACCACTACGGCCAAGCGGCTAGAGTGGCAGTGGCGTGACCACCTTGCGCCCGTTTTCCAGTACACGGTTGCCGCGCAACTGACCACGGCTCAGGTCGTCACCTACACCAGCAAGCGCCGGGAAGAGGGTGCGGCCAGCGCTACCATCAACCGCGAGCTGGCGGCCTTGCGTTCAATGTTCACTCTGGCCCACCGCTCGGCCCGCCTGGTCACCGCACCACCCTACATACCGATGTTGGCGGAGAACAACGTTCGCCAGGGCTTCGTAGAGGACGCGCAGTTCGCGCTGCTAGTCGCCAACGCCCGCGAGCTCTGGCTGCGTACGTTCCTAGAGCTGGGGTACACCTACGGCTGGCGCAAAGGCGAGCTGCTCGGCCTGCGAGTGGAGCAGGTCAACCTGCTGGCGGGGACAATTCGGTTGGATCCCGGCACCACTAAGATAAGGAGGGGCGCGAGGTGGCGATGACGGCCACGGTGCGAGCACTGATGGAGATGTGCCTCGCCGGCAAACGTCCCACAGATCACGTACTCACGCGGGAGCCGGGGCACCGAGCGATCGTTGATTTGCGCGAGGCGTGGACAGCCTGCGTCACCAAGGCAGGCTTGCCCAAGCTGCGACCCCACGACCTGCGGCGTAGTGCTGCCAAAGCAGCACGGCGAGCGGGTGTGGCCGAATCCGTCATTATGGTTGCGGGAGGCTGGAAGACCGCAGCAATGTTTCGGCGCTATGCCATCGTTAGCAGTGCGGACCAGCAGGACGCCGTGGCGAAGATCGAGCAGGCCCGTTTAGTTCACAGCCCCGCGAACAGCCCCGCTACCGGGGTCAAGCCTAGCTAAGTTGGTGGGCCCGCAGGGATTCGAACCCCGGACCAAGGGATTATGAGTCCCCTGCTCTAACCGCTGAGCTACGGGCCCGCCTGCGCTGAATGTAGCACAAGCGCCTTCGGGGTGACGCCTTCCATGTCGGACGCGGCGGGCTCTTGGATCGTCCCACGGACTCGCCCAAATAACCTGGTTTCAATCAGTTAGTCATTAGGCAACTCGCAAGCGTCTTTAAGCAACTAAATTGTTAGTTGACGTAATTCGGTTCGCCGCGTCAAAATCAGCGGAAGCGTGAGGCGCTTGCGGTACCCAGGCAAGCCTTCTCAGATTCACTTTTGGAGGACGTTTTGGCCCGTACGCAATCGGCGACTTTGACTGAAGCGGAACTGCGGATCATGCAGGTGCTTTGGGACAAAGGTCCGGCCACCGTTCAGCAAGTTTTGGACGCCCTCCCCCTCGAAAAGCCATTGGCTTACAACTCGGTGTTGACCATCATTCGCATCCTGGAAAAGAAGGGCTGTGTGCGGCACGTGAAAGATGGGCGCGCGCATATCTATCGGGCGATCTTGAAGCAGGACGAAGCGAAGCGCACCGAGATTCAGCACTTGCTGAACCGGTTTTTTCAGAACTCACGCGAGTTGCTGGTGTTGAACATTCTGGAAGAAGAAGGTATTGACGCAGAGGAACTGACCCGGCTTCGGCAGATACTGGATCAGAATCGCTAACCCACGATGAACGCCTTGGACATGCATTTCGTCGCGCAGATGTCGATCGAGAGGCTGCTGAATGGTCTCGGGCAAGGAACGGCAATTGCGCTTTTCGCCTGGCTCATGTTGCGATTGATTGGGCGCAGGAATTCCGGGACGCGGTTTGCGGTGTGGTTCAGCGCGCTACTGGCAATTGCGATGGCACCGCTCGTCGAATTGCCCGGCGCTGCGGCGGCGATGACCCATCCCGCAAGCGCGGCCTTTACGATGCCCCAGGCATGGTCTTCCTATTTGTTCGCCGGCTGGGCACTGATCGCCGCGGTGGGCATGGCCCGGGTGGTAGTGGGATTGCGGCATCTGGGCGCGATTCGCAAGAACTGCCAGGCAGTGAATCTCGCCGATCTCGATCCGGCGATCGGGCAAACGCTGGCCGAGTTCCGTTCTGTGCGTTCGGTCGAACTTTGCGCGTCCGAGGAGTTGAGTGTTCCCACGGCCGTTGGATTCTTCAGGCCGGTGGTTGTGATTCCGCGATGGGCCCTCGGGGAACTTTCCTCCGCGGAGTTGAATGCAGTGGTTTTGCATGAACTGGCCCATTTGCGCCGTTGGGATGACTGGACCAATCTCGCGCAGAAGTTTTTGCGGGCTTTGTTCTTCTTCCATCCGGCGGTGTGGTTCGTGGAGAGCCGGCTGTCGCTCGAACGCGAGATGGCTTGCGACGACCTGGTGCTGGCGCAGACCGCAAACCCCCGGGCGTATGCGGAGTGCCTGGTATCGCTGGCCGAGAAGAACTTCCTGCAGCGCGGAGTTGCGCTGGCACAGGCTGCTGTCGGGCGGATGCGGCAAACGTCGCTGCGCGTGCTTCAGATTCTGGATTCTCGCCGTTCCAAGGCGGTTGGCGTATGGAAGCCTGCGCCTTGGGTAGTGGCAGGCTTTTCGGTCGCGTGCCTGGTCGGCGCCGAACACGCGCCCCGGTTAATCGCGTTCAGCGACTTCACGCCCTCACGGGTAGATTCGAGCATTGCTGCCGGGTTTTCCACGGGAGCGCGTGAGTATGCGCCGCCGGTTGTGCCCGTTTCTTACACCTTGCGTGACCGCTTAAGTGCCGCGAGTCCGATGACCTCACGAAAGCCAGTCTCGCATCCGAAAGCAAAGAACGTTCTCAAGGCTGATATCGAGCCGTCCGTTTATAAAGCACCCATCCCGGCTACATCACTTGCTCAAACACTTCCGCCTGCGAATCGACAGGGCCGAGGACAGCCCGACTTGAAGCAGACTGCTACCGTGATTCCTGCGAGCGCGATCGAGTCCGCCGATATCGCAGTGATGCAGCAGACGGTGTTTGTCATGGTGCAGAACGATCCCTGGGGCAACGGTTTTCCTGTTCTCTGGCGGGTTAGCGTGTGGAAGTTCACGGTGGTGCCGCACACGGCTCCCCGCGTCATTCCCGAGAGTTCTTCCAAGTCCATCTAAAAGACATTGGCGAACGACCGGGACGATTTTTACGCTCTAGCAACTAAGCAATTAGTTGACACTGATTGAGTATTCAGGAAAGGAAACAACAATGATCAACTGGAAACAAATTGGCCGGTTGGCGATTGCGCCCGTACTTGCATTCGGTATGGCCGCGTCGCTGGCGGCGTATCACACAGCGAAACCGGTCGTCGCGAAAGCGGCAGTGGCTGCTCCGAGCACCGCCCCACTCGATGACGACAGCGTCAGCGCGTTGCTTGCAATGGATAAGGCCATGGAGACGCTGGCGGCCCGCGTCACACCCGCCATCGTCAACGTAGCCGTAACCTCCAAACCGAAGGCAGACGACGAGACGCAAGCCGAGATCCCCGACGAGATGCGGCGGTTCTTTGGCCCCGGCTTTAGCTTCCGCCAGCAGCAGCAACCCCAGATCGAGCACGGCATCGGCAGCGGCGTCATCATCTCGCCGGACGGGTACATTGTTACGAACAACCACGTCGTGGATGGGGCGGTGGATTTGCGGGTGACGATGAGCGATCGCCGGGTACTGCCCGCGAAGTTGATCGGGACTGATCCGCTGACGGATCTGGCTGTGATCAAGATCGAAGGCAAGGACTTCCCCAACGCTCCCTGGGGTGATGCGACCAAGCTGCATCCGGGACAGACCGTGCTGGCCTTCGGCAATCCGTTTGGATTCCGCTTCACGGTGACCCGCGGAATCGTCAGCGCGCTGAACCGTGCAAATCCGTCGCCCAATGATGCCCGCAAGCCGGGACAGTTCATCCAGACCGATGCGGCGATCAACCCGGGCAACTCGGGTGGACCGCTGGTGGATGCGCGCGGCGAAGTGGTCGGGATCAACACGTTCCTGATCTCGAGCTCGGGGCAGTTCTCGGGGATGGGATTTGCAATTCCGACGCAGATCGTGCGGCCGACGGTCGAAGCCCTCATTCGTGACGGCAAGGTCAGCCATGGATTCATGGGCCTCGGCATCACCGACGTCACTCCGGAAAATGCGAAATTCTTCGACTCGAAGGACAATCGCGGCGCGATCGTGACGCAGGTGGAACCGAACTCGCCGGCGGCGAAGGCTGGTTTGAAAGTGGGAGACCTGATCACGTCACTCGATGGACGCGAGATCAGCGATGCCAGCCAGTTGCAGGTGACAGTGGGACAGACTCGTCCCGGCACAACCATCAAGCTGCAAGTGATGCGCGATGGCAAGGGCATGGACGTTCCGGTCACGCTCGAGAAAATGGGCGCGCGCGACAAGGGCGAAGACGAGTCCGCAAGCTCTGAAACCGGGAAACCACGCTGGGGCCTGGGCCTCGCTGAAATTACTCCTGACGTGCGCCAGCAGTTGCGCGGCGGCAATGACCTGAAGGGAGCCGTCGTCGAGCGAGTGCTGCCCGGCAGCCCCGCCGACAATGCCGGCCTGCGTCCGGGAGACGTGATTTTGAGCGTCAACCGCCACGAAGTGCAGTCCGTGGCCGACGTTCAGAAGAACCTGGGAAGTGTTCCAAAGGGACAGGACGCGCTGTTGCTCGTCTGGTCGAACGGCGGAAATACGTTCCGGGTGTTGCATTCGTCGGAAGGTGCGTAAGACGTCGTATCTCGGGTAACTTTTCGATGAAAGTGGTGAAGGAGAGGGCACGCTCAAGGGAAGGGGCGTGCCCCCTGTCTTTTTTCGGGATAGACGGCCAAGTCCAGTTTGCGTAGCGAGATTCGCCCTGTAAACTTCGCAGGGGGGAAATCGTCATGCGAAGAGCTTTCCCTCTAATGATTGCGATCGCAGTTGTTGTAGCGGGTCTTGCCTCAGCGCAGGAGCAGCCTCCCCAATTCAAGCCGGTTCCCGACTCCATCAATCTCGTCTGGAAGAGAGTGGGGAACAATTTCACGGCTTTGGCCGAAGCCATGCCGGAAGAAAAATGGAGTTTTAAGCCCACGCAAGGCGCATTCACCAACGCGCGCACTTTCGCCGAACAGGTGAAGCACGTTGCCTGCGCGAATCAAGCCTGGGCGACGCAGATCATGAGAGAAAAACAGCCGGAGCATTGCGACGTGGGCGGGCCGAGTCCGGCGAAATCAAAGGCTGAGCTACTCGCTTATCTGCGTGAATCATTCGCGCAAATGGATAAGGCCATCGCGTCGATGAACGTCAACAATTTGCTGGAGCCAATGCCCGGAGAATACTGGGGAGTGAACCGGCTGTCGTCGATGACCGCGGCCATGTGGCATATCTCCGATCACTACGGTCAACTGGTGGAATACGCTCGCATGAATGGGGTGGTGCCTCCCGCCAGTAAATAGCGTGCCGTCTAATCGGCTCAGCATTTGCGCATACGCGGCTCGGTGTGAATCTTGGCCGCGTTCATTTGAGGTTGGCGAATTCCGCCTTTGCATGCCGCAGTAGCGGGATCTCGGGGTCCGCATCCTTCCACAGGGAGAAGAACTCCTGATAAACGGTGTTCGCCCTGGCTTTTTCTCCCGAAAGAGCGTAGGCCCGGCCTAGTTCGAGGCGCGCCAGGGCGGCGATAGGCTCATTGCGGACCAGACCAGGGTGATCGAGAATCTTCTGAAATTCAACAGCCGCCGCCGGGCCCTGCTTGGCGGCCAGATACGATTTGCCCCTGATGTATGCGGGGTAAAGAACGAAATGCACGACTCCCAGATTGCCGCCTAGTTCGTAAGCGAGGGGCGCGACGACTCCCTCCGTAGTCTGGCCGCGATCATCGCTTCGAGGCCCAGTAGCGCCCAGGATCGCAGGTAGATAGTGGGAGTGCACAATCGTGTCTTCCGGAAAACGCTTCGCAAGATCTTTCGCCAGACGATCCGCCTGAGTTGACTCGCCTGCCACGGCTAATGCAACAGCCGACAGCGCCTGCACGTCTCGGCTGGTAGAAAGGCCAAGGGCGGCATGCGCCTGGGCCTTCGCCAAGTCGACATTGCCGACTAGCGCTTCGCGCAGCGCGCTCTCGGCCTGATAGAGCGAACATGCTTCCTTTTCTCCAGCCTTCTGTGCGGACTCCACGGCACGTCGTGTGAACTCGCGCGCCTTGGCAAGTTGCCCGCCGTAGAAGGCGGTGTCGGCCTGGTAGTTGAGCATCTGGTCTTCGTGTCCAGGAATGCCCATCAAAGTTGCCGCGTCTCGATCCATCGCGGCGTCATCGTGCTGAAGGAAATCAACCCAGTAGAGGCTAAGGTGAAGCTCCGGAGAATCAATCTTGTGGCGTTGTGCTTCGCGGGCCGCGGCTTTGGCGTCATCGAGCCGGTTGAGGGCAAGATAGCCATTCACGAGATTGGCATAGCGGTACCCGGTCTCCGGGTTGAGAGTAAGCGCATCTTTGAAGGCGACGAGGGCCTTGTCGTGCTCGCCCAGTTCGCTGTAGATGATGCCCAGGTTGGTAAACGAAGTGTCGCGCGGGTAGGTCTGCGCTGAAAGTTCGGCGACCTTGCGTGCCGCCTCCAGATTTCCGGTGATGAAGATTTCGTAGTGCGAATCGATATAGAACTGTTCGCGTTCGCTCACGCGCGCGCGAAGCTCAAACGCACGGCGGGCGCTGTTGGCGGAGCGCACCATGTCGTTGACATTCGAGTAGCTGGTTCCCAGGCGCGCATGGGCCATGGCGAAGTTCGGGTCGAGGGCGATGGCGCGCTGGAATTGCTGGATCGCGCCGGCGTAGTCGCTCTTCACAACCATGTCCTGATACCCGAGGCTATAGGCTTTGAGAGCGTCGAGCGATGGCGTGGTCACGCTTTCCGCCGGAGCATCGTACTTCTGAACCGACGCCAGCGATTCGCCAAGTTGGTTGCGGATTTGTGAGGCTACGTTTCCCAGGGCCTCCAGCACGTGATTTTTGTCCGCGGCCTGCGCCTCCGCGCTGCCCAGCGATTCCCCACTCGAGCAGTTGATCGCCTTCAGGGTCAGAAGGTACTGCGTGCCCACTTGCGCGATCGAACCATTCAACACAGCGGCGGCGGCCGTTCGTTGACAAACATCACGAGCCAAGTCCTGTATCAGCCGCGAGTCTTTGGGCTTAGCCATCAGAGAGAGCGTCTGGGCGACGCGTTCGTCGGAGACCAGGTTCAGAAACGGGGATTGCTCCAGTTGCGACGAGAGTCCCTGCCGCAAGGCATCGTCGAAGACGGCGTCGCCGGTGGTATTGGCGAAGTCGGCGAGCACGACCTCATCCTTGCCGGTGAATCTGGCTGAACGACGCGAAATGACAGCCATAAAGATCAGGGACGCGGCCAACAACAGCCCCGTCGCGAGCAGCCACCAGCGAAGGGCTCGGTGTTTTTGGTTTGCGGGCGACGGGGCTTCGTGCGAGGGCTGAACTGCCGCCGCAGACACGACCGGGCTGCTCTTACCGTCATCCATGAATTCATGAACCGCCGCCACAAAGCGGTATCCGCACTTCGGCACGGTCTCGATGTATTGCTGGCCGCCGAGAACTTCTCCTAGAGCTTTGCGCAGGGCTGAGATGTTGACCGTCAGGTTCGCTTCTTCCACGAAGCTGTCAGGCCACACCTGCCGCATGAGTTCGTCCTTGGTGAGCAGGCGCCCGTTGCTCTGAATCAGGGCGACCAGGATCTCAAACGATTTGGGAGACAAAGAAACAGGCTTGCCCTCACACAGGAGCAAGTGTTCGCGAGGGATGCAACGGAACTTTCCGAATTCATACAAGAGCTGTGTTTCCAGGGACATGACTGTCTTTGGAACTTCTTTGGAGTTTTCCTAGAAATTCTTAAGGACGTTTCCGAGAGGCGCCGCCTAACTTGCACTTGGCCCGGCGGTCGGGCGGCGATTCGGCATGATTTTAGTGGAAGCATTGGGGTCTCACAAGAGTCGGAGCTGCATCGCGGACCACGGGCTTTCAGCGTAGAGCAGAAACAGCACCGAAAAGTCGGGATCAAATTACTGATTGTTAACACGTCGATGACACAGGTCTTAGCCACGGACATTGAAAATCATCCTGCGAAGAACCGAAGTCGGAGATTTGCAGGAGTCAACTCGGTGAGAACTAACTAAGGATGCCGAACACTACCAGATCAACGCGGTATGCATCGTTGCCCCTGAAAGACGTGGTCTGCCTGTGCGCGGGACCGTGTGACCAGGAGGCGTGGGAGGAATTCGTTGCGCGAGTGGGCAAGCCTCTCAGCCTCGTCATTCGCCGCACAGCATCGGTGTGGGGGACACCCTCCCGATTCCTGATAGAAGACCTGGTCCAGGTGACGTACCTCAAATTGTGGGAAGGAGGGCGAAACCTCCTGCGGGAATTCGCGGTCGAGCGACCAGAAGCAATCCTCGGTTACCTGAAGAAGACTGCTGCCAATGCTACTCACGACTATTTTAAGCACGGCCACAGCCAGTCCTCTGGCGGGAACGCGCCTCATGTTTCTACCTTCGACGTTGAACCCGAGGCTGCGCAGGACGCCCAGGGAAGCCAGGAAAAAATCGCCTTTGAAATCTTTCTAAGTGAGATCGATCAGCATTTAAAGGATTGCTTGACGGGGCCGGATCAGGAACGCGATCGCATGATTTTCTGGCTCTACTTCCGGCAAGGGATGAGCACGAAAGAAATTGCTTCTTTACCAGCGATTGGACTAAGTACCAAGGGTGTCGGCAGCGTCATCGAACGCCTTAAGCATTCCATTCGAGACCAAATGCTTGGCGCCGGGTCGGATTGCGCATTCGACCAGGGAGAGAGCGAAAAAGCAAATACCCTCCAGAACTCGTATTGATTAGCAGGAGAGTGTCGGATTTTGGGCCGCCCATTCGGTAAGCATATTGATAACCAGGAGCTTAACGCTCTTGTGCCCTCGCGTCCCGAGGCGGGACGCGAAAGCCCAGGCCTTTCTCCGGACGTGATCCGGGAAGCGCAGTTGCACGTTCGCTCTTGTCTGGATTGCGGCAAGAAAGTCTGGAAATACTGGCTGCTGGTCAATCGCCTTTCGATTGTCACGTCTGCAGTAGCACCTGCCGGACGGGACTGTCCGAAGGATGACGACGTGAACTGGTTTGAACTGGCCGCCGGACTTTGGCCAGAGCTGAAAGCTGCGCAGCTCATCCAGCACGCCGCACTATGTGACCACTGCGGGCCCCTTCTCCGCGCGGCCACGCGTATGGAGCACTACCCGACTCCCGCGGAACAAAAAATGGTGTCGGAATTGACGGTCAGGCAGCACGACGGGGCGCCCGCGCCATCTTCTCGGCGTCTGCCGATCTGGTTTTCGGCCAAGTGGTTCGCCGCAGCCATGGCGCTCATTCTCTTGGCAGGGGTGTGGTCTGCGAGGTCGTCGCTATCGCCGCGACCACTTACCGGGAATCAAATTGCAGAATTCGCGGTCGCTACGCACCGGCAGCATGCTCAAGGAATTCTTCCACTCGACATGCGCACAGACTCGCAGTGGGCTTTGAACGAGTGGTTCAAAACGAAATTGCCGTTTGCGCTGTCATTGCCGGCATCTGCTCCCGCTCCCAGCGAGCAAAGGCCGTACAGCCTCGAAGGCGCGCGCCTCGTTTCGGTTGGCGGCAAAACGGCCGCTTTTGTCGCATATCGGATTTTAGGGGCCGAGACGCACTTGGCCTCCGCGAGCCTGACGGTTACCCCCGATTCAGTGGCCGTCGCGACTGGAGGAGTCGAGGCCAGGTTCGCGAAAGTGAGCTTCCACTACTCGAGAGTTGATGGCTACAAGGTCGTCACGTGGTCGTCGCACGGTTTGACTTACACCTTGGTATCGCAAGAAGACGACACGACCCAGCGCTCCTGCATGGTTTGCCACTCAGCGATGGGAGACCGCGACCTGAGTAATACGTCGACACCGCTGCGGTCATTTCGAGATTCCGCCGAGCCAGTCTGGCAATGAATACTCTTATGTCAAAACAATTTCTGAATGCAGTGCGCTTCGTGACAGCCGGCTCGAGCGAAAACGAAACGGATAAGCCTGCACTCTCCGTTCCCCTCCGCTATGGCCTGCCGTGCACAAACTGCAGACTGTACTACTCGGCGGATCTCTCGGCCTGTCCTATTTGCGGTTGCGGCGAGCGTGTGTCGGCTGCGGTGTGATGCAGCGCAGCGGAGTGCAGCCCTCGTTAACCTCCACAAAAAGCAAAATGCTGATGGATGTCGTCCTAACCAGTGAGGCCACTGATACAGGGCAAGCAACAGACGCTAACGGGCAATCACGAAGTTGGGTGATGCATTACGTGTGGAAGCGGTGACAGCTTCGAGCTTGCTTGTATGAGGGCCTCCGCTCGCGACAGAACACGAGCACTGGAGAAAAGATCAATGAGCTACGGTTTCAATCAGCAATTCAAGAACATTGCGCAAGTGCGGAATCTGTTCGCGGCCGCTCTCGTGCTCGCATGTGCAATTGGCACAGTCAACCCGGCGGCGGCGCAAGTCACGCCTCCCCAGACCCCTGACACCATTGCGGTACCGGTAGGGAACGCCGCGTTTTTGGTCGGCCATGCCTTCGGTAGCCAGGGTTACACGTGCTTGCCCACGGCTACAGGTGGAACTGCTTGGAACCCCACCGCCCGTCCAGAGGCCACCCTCTTTTCGGATGTGTTCGGACAGCAGTTCCAGATCATCACGCACTTCCAGAGCATCAACGAAAAACCTAAGCCGGACGTCACTGTCCCCCTCAGCGGGAACGCGACGTGGCAGAGTTCGTTCGATAGCAGCCGGGTGTGGGCGGTAAAGGTGAAGGGGATTGACCCAGACCCCTCGATCGACAGCTGCAAGAACAGCGGCTCGATTCAATGCCTCTTGTTGCAGTCCGTCGGGAACAAGAAGGGACCCACGGGCGGGAATCTCCTGGCCAATACCACATTCATCCAACGTCTAAATACCGCTGGAGGCGCAGTTCCGACGACCGCCTGCGCGGCGGGTCAGACGCAACTGGTGCCCTACACGGCGGATTACTTCTTCTTTCGAGCTGTGAAGGAGTAACAAGCAAGATCCTTAACCGAGGAGTACATGCAGAAATCCTTAACCGAGGAGACGCAGAGTGCACGCGCGGTCACACCGAAAGTTGGTGGGCTTCGCGTGCACATCGTTGTTTGAAGCCAAGAGAATGTTAGAGCCGAACCGACAGGAGGTCTTCCAGCAATGCGAATCGTGTTTTGTTCAGTCGTGGCTGCGCTGCTCGCTGTCCCGTTTGCACCATACAAGGCATTGGCACAGGAGTCGAGCGCGTGCCTGTATAACGATGAGCATTTTCACATTCAGGACTTCAAGGCGGACGGTCCCAGACTGGCGGATGTCACGAAGATGATGGACGGTCACGTGTGCCGCAGCGTGCTGATGGGCCTGCCCGCCACGGTTGGCCACGATCCTCTGATCGACCGCGACTTTGCTCCCGCGTACTACACCCAAACCGATGGGCAGGTGATCTACTACAACGCGATTCAGGACGTGCTGGTGGCGCACAAGTTTCTGGCATTGCCGGATCAGGATCGTGCTCGGGTCGATCCGTTGATGAGTGCTTTCAATTTGAAAGACGCGCGCGCCGGAGAATACATCAAGAAGATGGTTCACATGTATCCCGGCGTCTGGAGCGGATTCGGCGAGGTCATCTTCAAGAAGCAGGAAGTCTCGGAAAAGATTGCCGGTGGACCTCCAAGTCTTTACAGCCCGTCGCTTGACGCAATCTTCGACGTGATCGGCGAAATGGGGGCGGTGGCCGTCGTGCATTGCGATCACGACACGCCGTACAACCTGGCTCTGCAGAGCGACTCCGCGGCCAACGCGATGATCTTCCACGGCAAGAAGCCGACACCGCAATACCTGGAGCCGTTCAAGGCGTTTCTGAAGAAGCATCCCAACGTGTCCATGGTGTGGGCTCACTTCATGGGCAATGGACGCGGCGTGCTGCCGTATCCGGACCACTGGAAAAACCTCGAGGCGATGCTCGCGGATCCGGATTTCAAGCATGTTTCGATCGACATCTCGTGGGGACCGGTGATTGCGCCCTACTTCATCGATACTCCCGAGCACTTAAAGATGACAGCCGACCTGGTGCGAAAGTATCCCGACCGGTTCTTATATGGCAGCGATCAGGGTGCAACCAGTGATTGGGAAAACGTACAGAAGAGCTATGCGATCTGGGCTCCTCTGTGGAAGGAACTGGGACCTCAATTGACGCAACAGGTCGCGAAGGATAACTACACTCGGCTCTTCGACCAGTCGCGCAAAAATATGAGGGCTTGGGAGCAGGCGCATAGGGAAAAGATCGAGTAGGGACTGCGCTCGGCTGCCGCCCCACCTTGCTCAGGAGGACAATGCGGGCGGCAACGATTGGCGGGAAATCGCTGCCGGTATATCATGCCCGGCTATCGTGGGTCCTGCAGATCTGGCATCGGAGTGGCTGCGGCTCTCGGCGCACTATCGCCGCATGAGCGAAGGCGAACTGTTGCAGATCGCCCGCGATCCATCAGCACTGACGGAAGCGGCCCAGCAAACTCTGGCCTCAGAACTCTCTACTCGCGGATTGAAACTTCCGCCTCCAGAACCCAGGGGCGCTCCGCCTCCGCCGGAACCGGACCCCGATTCTGCCTACGCTGAGGACCGCGAGCTTGTTGAGATTTGCAAGGTGTGGAGTTTGTCGGACGCTTTGCAGCTTCAGTGGTTGCTCGACCGCGCCGGGATTCCTTTCTATATCGGACCAGACAAGGCCACAGGCGTGGATCCCGGGCCGTTGAACTTCGGTGAGGGGTTGAGCGTGCAGGTGATGCGCGTAGGCTTGCCTTGGACCTGGCAGGCGATGCAGGACTACCAGCCCGCGAACGAACCGCCACACCAAGAAGAAGAGACATGGAGCGAGATTTCGGTCACTTGTCCGAAATGCCGCACCGAGGAAGTCATCCTCGAGAAACTGACCCGCGAGTCAGTGGATGAGGCCGATCAGTCCGGGGCGAGGTTCGCATGGACGTGCGACTCGTGCGGCTACCAGTGGGAAGATGAAGGCATGATCGACGGAGTGTAGAAGTTAAGCCGTTGGGCGGCCTTGAAGAAATCGAGGAGCATCCTGGATTAAAGGTGAAGCCGTTCTTTGAGCGCTCCGTGACTCTGTGGTGTAGCAATTTGGAAGATTAGCAGACACCTGCCCCACGAAGCGATTTACGGTAAGCTCGGTTCGTCGGCGGGAGCATTGGGGGTGATCTTCAGCAACGAATTCAGGTCTTCTTCGAGACTTGCGCGCGTTTCGTCATCAAGGTCTTTGAAGCGGAAGGGCTGCAGGCAGCCTTTAGTCGCCCACATCGGAAACAACATTTCGGCGCGGCTGCGCACCGTTGTGGCGCCGACATGGAACAGCACTTCGACCACGATGCCCTCGTCGAGGGGCTTCTCCAGTTGCAGGAGGCCGCCATTCGAGGACAACTGGTTCAGCCGGGTACGGATCTGGCGGCGGTTCTGCAACTGCAACAAAGCAAGAACCGAGCCGCCCAGTTTCACGCGCGGGCCGCGCTTGTCACGCTGCATTTGTGGCGCCTGGGACATGCTTATCTACTATCGCACCCCCCGCGCAGGCGTGAGGAGATTACGAAAGCAGCACTCCCAAACGACTACGCCGCGTCATAAAGCCCGCTGCAAACCCTTGATATCGAGCTTGTTCATTTGCGGCAGGGCTTGCATGACGTTCTTCCCCTTACCCTGGCCTGGCAGCAGTCTGCCCAAGGATCGACGGGACGACCTGCCAAGAAAGCCCGTACTTATCTTTTAACCAGCCGCATCGTTCCTGCTTGCCGCCGGCGGAAGGCTTCTCCCATAGTTCGTCGATTTCGGCCTGCGTTTCACAGTTGATGAAGAACGAAACCGCCGGAGTGGACTGCATCGAGGACTGAATGACAACCTCGCGGGCCGCGTGCGACTTTTACTGCACGCCGATTTCCCACACGACGTCTGTGATGGCGACACCGATGAATGCATCGGACTCAGGTACAATGGGCGCGTTAAAACTCATGCAATTTCCCAGTATTGAAACGTAAAAGTACTGTGCAGGAGAATGCCTTGCGCCTGACTTCGAGATTCTCTTCTCCGTTCCGATCACTCGGTCGCGCGATACTCCAGCTTCAGCTCGCGACCATCCGATTCGCACTTACCTTCCTGGGCGGCTTGGCCCTGACGATGGCCGTCCCCTGTGCGCACGGGCAGACCATTCGCGTCGACATCACGCCTGATCATGTGGCCAACAAGTTTGTTCCCAACCAGGCGCTGGGCGCGGGAATTGACCGCATGTCGGCGGCTGCCATCGACAAGTTGTTCACGCCGGCCGCCCTCGACCGCGTACTGAGCGCGGGCTGGCAACCCGTCACCTACCGGCAGAACACGGAACTACACATCGAAGCATGGCACTGGAATTCCAAGGGAACGTGGAGCGATCCGGCCGGCAAGGGATATTTCACCGGCAGCGAAACACCAACCGAACTGATCCGCAATTCCTACGGCTACCCGCTGCCACATCGCGGGGCCACGCGAAACGACGGAACCGACGCCACTGGCTACGGGCGCATTACGGATGGCGATGAGAATACGTATTGGAAAAGCAATCCGTATCTCACGAAGACGTTTACGGGAGAGGATGATTCTCTCCATCCACAGTGGATCGTCGTCGATCTCGCGAATCCGCTGGCCATCAATGCGATCCGGATTGCATGGGCCGATCCCTACGCCAAGCACTATCGCGTGCAGTACTGGACCGGAGAGCAGCCCATTGTGCACCCCGACAAGGGTACGTGGATCACGTTTACAGGCGGCGCGATCGACAACGGACAGGGCGGCACAGTGACTCTTTCTCTCGCGCCCGTTCCGATGCCGGTACGCTACCTGCGCATCTGGATGACGGAGTCCTCAAACACCTGCGATACGCATGGTTCGGCCGACAAGCGTAACTGTGTGGGATATGCGATCCGCGAGCTTTACGTCGGGACAGTTAGCGCGAACGGGGAATTCCACGATTCCGTCCTGCACACGCCCGATCAGGGCCAGACAACTACTTGGTGCTCGTCGGTCGACCCGTGGCATGAGCCAGCGAACCTCGACACCCACCTCGGGGACCAGGTTGGACTGGATTTGTTTTACACCAGCGGTGCGACGCGCGGCCTGCCCGCGATGATCCCGATCGCCATGGTGTTCGACATCCCCGAAGACGCGGCCGCCCAGATCGCGTATCTCGAGAAGAGAAAATATCCCATTTCTTACGTCGAGATGGGCGAAGAACCCGACGGCCAGTTCATGTTGCCCGAGGATTACGCAGCGCTCTATGTTCAATTTGCCGACGCGCTGCATAAGGTGGACCCCGCGCTGAAATTGGGCGGCCCGGTTTTCACCGGCCAGAACGAAGACATCATCGTGTGGCCCGATGCACAGGGACGGGTGTCGTGGACGCGGCGGTTCGTCGACTACCTGCGGGATCATGCTCACCTCAAGGACCTGGCTTTCTTTTCGTTCGAACACTACCCGTATGTCCCCTGCACGGTGACCTGGAACAGTTTGTATGACGAACCGCGCCTGGTAAGCCATATCGTGGACGTATGGCGCGACGACGGCGTGCCCGCAGACGTTCCCCTGTTCATTACCGAGTCGAACATCTCATGGCAGACCGACGTATCGTTCGTCGACATCTTCGGAGCTTTGTGGCTGGGCGACTACGTGGGCGCTTTTCTGACCGCGGGTGGAGATGCGATCTACTACTTCCACTACCTGCCGATGGGCGTGCATCACGGCTGCAACAATTCCATGGGCACGTTCGGGATGTTCACCACCACCGAGAAGGACTACCAGATCGAGCAACCGACGTCGCAGTACTTCGCGAGCCAGCTGATCAACCTGGAATGGGTGCAGCCGGGAAGTGGAGAGCATCGCCTATTCCGAGCCACCGGTGATCTCGAAGACCCGGCCGGGCACTCGCTGGTGACTGCCTACGCGACCCTGCGTCCGGACGGACAGTATTCGCTGCTCGTGATGAATCGCGACCAGTGGAACGCCCACAAGGTACGAATCATTTTCCACGATGACAAAGTCCATGTGGACCGTTCGTTCGCGGGGGCGGTGACAACGGCGACTTTCGGGAAGGCCCAATACCGGTGGCGTCCGGGCGCCAAGGGTGGCAGCGCCGATCCCGATGGGCCCGCCGTGAAGGGCTCAATCGAAGCGAATGGGGACACGACTTTTGATCTCCCAGCTGCCTCAATGTCGGTCTTTCGGGGCAATTTGACCAAAACGAGCAAGTAGAGGTCCCCGAGGGGAGGGATGACGCATTTTGGCGCATTTCTTCTTCCCACTATCGAACGACCCGCTGCCGACCTTACGGCAGTCAGTCTGCCTGCCATGAGCCCACTTCGGGCTATCCTCCATGCCTGCTTTCGGCATGAGCACTCGAGTGCAAAAACCGGTTACGAAAGTTTTCTACTATTCCCGCAATTGATTGGATTTGCACAGGTTAGCTGCTAGTTCTAGAGCGAGCATCCGTGTCTCTCCCGGCCCCGGGGAGACGGGAGCGGGAGTCTGTCGAAGCCAAGGATGGCAAGCAAAGCACAATCATGGAATTCCATGTCGTTGGGCGCCCGCCTGTATGTAGGGGTGATCGTTGCCCTGGGCACGGCGGTTTTGGCTGTCGGAGCCATGCATCCGAGCAGTCACCAGCCCATGAGGTTCCTTTGCTACCTGCTGGTGGCGGTGCTGGCGTCGCGGCTGAAGGTCAATCTGCCGGGAATTACCGGCACGATGTCGGTCAACTTCCTGTTCATCCTGCTCGGCATTCTAGAACTAAGTTTTGCGGAGACGCTGGCGCTCGGTTGCGCCGCAATCCTCACGCAATGCTTCTACCGCGACCGTCCAAACACGGTACAGGTGGTATTCAATACCTGCGCGACGGCATTTGCGATTGCTCTGGCCTATTGCGTTTACCACGTGCCGCTGTTCAAAGCGCAGAACAATCCTGCGGTGCTGCTGGTGGCGACGGCGGCCATGTATTTCGCCGCGAACACGCTTCCGGTAGCGACCATCATCTCGCTCACCGAGCATAAATCGCTGCGCCGCATCTGGGCAGACTGCTATTTCTGGTCGTTCCCCTACTACCTGGTGGGCGCCGGCGTGGCCGGGCTGGTGAGTTGGCTGAACCGCATTGTCGAGTGGCAGACTTCGCTATTGATCCTGCCCGCGGTGTACCTGATTTACCGCTCGTACCGCCTGTACCTCGCCAAACTGGAGGACGAGAAAGGGCATGTCGAAGAGATGGCCAACCTCCACATGCGGACGATCGAGGCGCTGGCGTTGGCGATCGAAGCCAAGGATCACACCACCCACGATCACCTGCAACGCGTGCGCGTGTATGCCATCGAGGTCGCGAAAGATCTGCGTGTCAATCCCGAGGAGATGGAAGCCCTGCAGGCGGCAGCCCTGTTGCACGATATCGGCAAACTAGCTGTGCCGGAACACATCATTTCGAAGCCCGGCCGGCTGACTCCTGAAGAATTCGAAAAGATGAAAATCCACCCGGTGGTGGGAGCGGAGATTCTGGAGCGCGTGCGCTTCCCGTATCCGGTCGTGCCCATCGTTCGGGCGCACCATGAAAAGTACGACGGATCCGGTTACCCCTATGGACTGAAAGGCGACGAGATCCCGATTGGGGCACGAATTCTGAGTGCCGTGGATTTTCTGGATGCACTGGCTTCCGACCGTCAGTACCGGCGGGCGATGAAACTCGAGGAAGTGATGGATCGGCTCAAGAGCGAATCTGGCCGATCGTTCGATCCACGCGTTGTTGATGTTTTGCGCCGACGCTATCGTGACCTTGAAAAACTGGTAACGGAGCGGTGCGAAACCGTGAAATGGTCGAAGCTCTCGACCGATATGGTCGTAGAGCGCGGGGTTGCTCCGGCCGCCGGATTCGTGGAGACAGGCGGCAAAAAGAGCCAGGAAACGACGTTCCTTGCGTCCATCGCAGCCGCCCGACAAGAGGCGCAGACGCTGTTCGAACTCAGCCAGGACCTGGGCGCTTCGCTCAGCCTCGACGAAACGCTCTCTGTGTTCTCGGTGAAGCTGCGCCGATTGGTTCCTTACGACTCGATCGCCATTTATGTGCGGCACGATGACGTGCTGTACCCGCAACATGTCAGCGGCGACAACTTCCGTCTGTTTGAGTCGCTGCGAATTCCGCTGGGGCAGGGTTTGTCGGGCTGGGTGGCACAGAACCGCAAGCCGATCATCAACGGCAATCCGTCGGTGGAACCGGGCTATCTGAACGATCCTACGAAATTCAGCACGCTGCGCTCTGCATTGGCATTGCCGCTGGAAGGGCTGAGCGGCGTAGTGGGCGTCCTCGCACTGTACCAGTCGCAAGCGGATGCGTTCACCTCCGACCACCTGCGTATTTTGCTGGCGGTTACGTCGAAGATGGCGCTGGCCATTGAGAACGCCTTGAAGTACCAGCAGGCGGAAAACTCGGCGACCACGGATTTCCTGACCGATCTACCCAATGCGCGTTCGCTGTTTCTTGAACTGGACCGTGAACTGGCGCGCTGCAAGCGCAAAGAGACATCCCTCACCGTCATGGTCTGCGACATGGATGGGTTCAAGCAGATCAACGACCGCTTCGGTCACCTGGAGGGCAACCGCGTGCTGCGCATGTTCGCGCAGGCATTGAAACAGTCCTGCCGCGAGTACGATTATGTGGCCCGTATGGGCGGCGACGAATTCGTCGTGATTGCTCCGGATCTGGCTGCCGAATCTGCGGTTAAAAAGGCCGACCAGTTGCGCGATCTGGCGCGACAGGTGGGACAGGAAATTTGCCAGGAAGACATTTTGTCGCTCAGCGTGGGCCGCTCCATGTATCCAGAGGACGGACTGGACGCTGAAGAGCTACTCGCTGAAGCCGACCGGCGCATGTATCTCGAGAAGCAGCAACAGCCGAGCCGCAAGAACCGCCGCCTGTATCCGCGCATGAAGGGCCGGATCACGATCGAATATCGGCCGGAGGGCAGCGACATTCCCGTGCTGGGCAATCTCACCAACATCAGCCTGGGCGGATGTTACGTGGAAACGAGCGTCATCATGGCGCCAGACAGCCGATTGCTTCTGAATTTTGCAATTGATGACGGCCCGTTGGAGGCCGAAGGCAGCGTGGTGCGTTCTGATCCCGGCGTGGGGCTTGCCATTAAGTTCAAGGAAGGCAATCGCGAGAACCGCGCTCACCTCCAGAAAATCCTGGATTATGTCGAGCGCAAGACGCGAGCCTACGATTCGGAGTATTTGGCGAGGCTGGGAAGGAAGTAGGAAGGCAATTTCAGATTTCAGATTTCAGATTTCATGCGATTTCTTAAGGCTGCCAGGATTTTTGGGATTTTCAATCTGAAATCTTAAATCTCAAATCTGCAATCTGAGATGCTCTACCGCCGGCCCGGGTGGGCCTCGCCTTTTTCGGAGAACAACGAATAAGGCCAGTTTTTTTTCTTGATGGGATCTTGTGCCGGGGCTGCGGGAATCGGGACTGTTGCGTCTTCTCCCTCCCAGTCGGCGGGTGCTTTCTGAATGCCCCATACATTTCCAGGCGTCTCGAGTGCGAGACCAAGCAAAAATGCTTTTCCGTCGGTACCCAGCGGGAGACAGTTGGCCACGCGGGCGTTCACCTGCGCGCCACCAGGCAGGCCATCCAAAAGCACGCGTGTGCCAGGATCAAGCGCCCGCGAAATCTTGATGCCACAGCCTTGCGGGTTGACCACCAGGGTATGCGTCTGTTCGGCGTACACCTCCGCCGGAGAAAGCGTCGCGAGGCGCACCGGGATCTCGACTCGTACTCGCGTCATGCGTCGAGGAGCGCCGGGTTGTGAGACGTTCGTCATCTGGTCAAACGAAAGCGAAAATCTGCCTTTAACAATTCAGTGTGCCAAATTCAGGAGGGCTTGCGGGCAGCAATCGAGAAAGTAGAGGTCACTAAAGTAACCAGGCCTCATTCCTAACCGTTACATCGACATTGGCAAAATCTGGATCAGAGGCCTGCCGATGCCATGCTGGCCTTGCGCAGCATGTTGGCCGAAGGGATGCCGGTGCGATGGAAGGATTTCTCGCAATCGGTGGTCGAGGGACCGCGCATGCTTCCCTCCATGTAAGCGAGCCCCGGACAACGCGAACAGGAGGCCGCATGTGAACAGGTCGAGCACACTGGCAGGTCTTTAGCCACGGGGTCGGAGCCTTGCAGTAGTCCTCCACGTCCCCGACCAGTTCCGGGTCGGCAAACAGTTCATCCAGATTGCCGTCATCGACGCGCAGATGAAGGTTCGAAGTGTCGCCGTCCATCATCGGGGTTACGGTGGGATCGAGAGTGTAAGCGATGCCCAGGCAATTACGGGGCATTTCACTCGTTGAAAATCTCAAACGGATCAGTAAAAAGAAAGCGTGCCCTCGATCCTTGCGCGTCGCAACGTCCAGGAGAAGAACAGCAGGCTGCCGGGCAACAGGACAATGGCAAACGCCGTGAGAATCAACAACTCGTGAGACACCGCGCGAAAGGACGCTCCTTCCAGCAATGCCAGCCGCATGCCTTCGAGCGAGTGAGTGATCGGAATCAACTGCGCGAGATCCCGCAATGCCTTCGGCAAAGTCTGCACCGGAAACATGCTCCCTGTGAGAAACCAGACTGAGCCCAGCGCCCATACTACGGCGGAACCTTTCTGAATGGCCAGTTGCAGTGAGGCCGCGAGAAGTCCGATGGAAATGGCGATGATGACAGAAAGCAGAAAAACCGGAACGGATGCGGCAAGGTTAAAATGGAGCGGCGCCCCGAACAACAAGCCCGCCGCCAGATAAAACAGTAACGCAACGGTGTTTGCCGCAAATGCCGACATGGCGCTCAGAAACACCAGCACGGAGGGCGAGGTGGGAGTCGTCATCAATACTTCCAGCGTGCCAGTCTGTTGGGCCTCCTGCACAGTCTGCAGAAAAGAGTGAACGCCCATCAGAAGAAATGTGAAGAAGCCGGTGCCGACCAACAAAAACGAAAAGTATTCCAGCCCTTCGGGACGGAAGGCCGGGCCTACCGCGCGCGAGAGGTAGTAGAAGGCGGCCAGTTCGGTGACGGCTCCGACAGCGCTCAACAAGAAACCTGTACGATAGCGCACCGCGGTGAGCAGGTCGCGGCGAACGATGACTGCGGTCTTATCGAGCACCGGAGGCAGGTTCATCGCAGGCTCCGGGACGCAAGCGGCTCGACTTCCTCCAGCTCGCCGGTAGTCTGGAAGTAGAACGAACGCAGCTCGTCCACACGCATGGTCGCTGATAGCCTGCGCTCCGCCGCCACCTTCCCGTGAAACAAGATCGCTACCTGGTTGCCGACAGCGACGGCCTCGTTGAAATTGTGAGTGGTCAGAATCACGGTGGCGCCCTGCGCGGGCAGTTCGCGGACCAGATTCCAGAACTGCGCGGCCGATCCCGGATCGAGACTGCGCGTCGGCTCATCCAGCAAAACAACGGCGGGCCGCTTCATCAAGGCGCGCGCGATGCCCAGCCGCTGGTACATGCCGCTCGAAAATTTCATGACCAGCGTATCGGCGGCATCGCGCAAGCCGCTGCGGGTGAGCAGTTCGTCGACTCGCTCGGCGCGCGTTCTTCGCGGAATGTCATCGAGCGTCGCAAAAAAGTCAAGATTCTCGCGGGCGGACAACCGCGGAAAAAATGAGCGCTCGGTGGCGACAGCGAATCCCACACGTTCACGGACGGCTCGCGCGTCAGTGCGCGTGTCGAACTGGTGCACCTGCACGCGGCCTTCATCGGGCAACAGCATGGTAGAGATCAGTTTGAGAGTCGTGGTCTTTCCGCTGCCGTTAGGCCCGAGTAAAACCAACACGTTGCCCGATGGAGCTTCCAGAGAAATGCGATCCAGCGCGCGCGTCTCACCGGCCCGCTCCCGGCCAAGCCAGTTGAAGAGCGCCGGACGATGGCGAAACACCTTGCTCACGGATTCGAGTATGACTGCAGGCATGCAGCTTGAGACCCGGGAAACGTAACAGCGGGAGTCTCTGTATTATAGTGTGCGCGCGGCGGAGCCCGCGTCATCCGCGCTCCAAGCCCCGGCCGGCATGCCTTCCCTCGCCTCGTCACCGTCCGATTCAGACCAGAAGAGAACCGCTGCAGGCTCGTCATTCCGCGCGGAATTTGCTTTGTTGCTGGCCTGCTGTGCGGTCGCCGATCACGCAGCCTCGGAGGCGGATCGTCAAACGCTGATCGAGCGGGGCATCTACTGGCCACGGCTGATTCAACTCGCAGACCACCATGGCGTCACGCCATTGGTTTATCACGCACTGCGCGGCACAGAATCCGTGCCTCCCTCGACGTTGGAGACACTTGGGAATCACTATCAACACAACGCGCGGAAGAGCCTGCAGTTCACCGCCGAACTGTTTCGTGTGCTCGACTGCCTTGATGCGCACTCGATCCCGGCGATCCCGCTGAAAGGGCCAGTCCTCGCCGAGACCGTGTACCGCGACCTGGCCTTGCGCGACTTCTCGGATCTCGATGTGCTGGTTCGACGGGAGCATGTACTCAAGGCGAAGACTGCGCTCGCAACGCTCGGGTACGCAGTGAATACTCAACTATCAGAAGCGGAGGAACGCGCTTATCTCGTCACTGGATACGAGTACACTCTCGATGGGCCGGCCGGGCGCAACCTGCTCGAAATTCAGTGGGATATTCTTCCCAGGTTTTATGCCGTGAACTTTGACTGCTGCGAACTCTTCCGGCGAACGCAAACCGTTCCAGTTTGCGGCCGCGCGGTACGCACCTTGTCTCCCGAAGATCTTCTTCTGACTCTTTGCGTGCATGCTGGGAAGCATGCATGGATCAGACTCTGTTGGTTGCGCGACATCGCAGGTGCCGTGCAATCACAAACGATTGATTGGACAGGGCTCGAACGGCAAGCCAGGAAGTTAGGCATCGCACGCATTGTAGGCGTCAGCCTTCGACTGGCATATCACTTGCTGCACGCGAACGTTCCGGACTTAATGAGGAATCTCTGGAATGCCGACCCTGAAATTGAGAGGCTATCGGAAGAAGTCCTGCGCGGGCTGCCTGACGCCGAGGCACACAATCCTCAGTCCCTGCAATATTTTCGATTGATGATGCGTTTGCGTGAGCGCCGAAGTGATCAATTCCGGTTTCTGTGCCGGCTGGCACTTACACCGAGCGTCAGCGAATGGAGAGTCATTCGACTGCCGGCGCCGCTCTTTCCGCTCTATCGAGTGATCCGAATGTTTCGCCTTGGTGCAAGGATGCTGCGCTCACAGGCCGATTGAGTGGAAAACGCCTAGTCTGTAGCTAACAAATATCTCCGAATCTTCGCTTTCAGGTCAATGTAGCGGCGGCGGTCGTCGCCCGCCGACTTTGGATGTCAGAACCACTCCTACGTCATTCGCGACGCACGCCGCGTCGTTGCATTCTTACGAGCCCGATTCACCCCGGCCCGCAAACCTCGCTCAATGATCCTTGAATAGCCGTCCGCGTCCATCGACTTCATAACCGTCGCCGCAATCCCCCCGGGAGTAGCAGCCTCGCGCAATAAGGCATTAAGGGATTCTTGCCCATCACGCCACGAGATGATCGCGTCTCCCAACGCGTGAGCGGCGGCGATAAAAGCCGTTTTCTGGTCGAGTCCCAGTGTTCGCGCGGAATGCGCGAGAGCGGCCAGCGCGTGGTATCCGTGGCTGGCCGAATAAGTCACGGTGAACGCGTCGAACTTGCCCTCGGAAACCTCGAGTACTTCGCCTACTTGCGCAAAGAACTGCCGCACCAGGAGCCGATCTGCCTGCGGAAAGCCACGCTGAAACGTCACGGCGGTCAGACCCTGCGCAGATCGCGCAACGGGGCTAGGCATGGCGCGAGCCCAGCGAACCGGCCGCCCGAGCATCTTTTGCAAGTTGCAAAGCGGAATCCCAGCAGCCAGGCTGCAAGCAATGAGCCGGCAACTACCCCGCCGCGCGGTCGCCGTCCGGATGCTTTCCCGGATGGTCTTCAAGAGGCCGCCAACATCGCTCGGTCGGACTGCGATGATTAGAAGTCGAGCCTGATTAACAGCGGTGAGCAGGTCGCCCTCGACCCTCACTCCAAACTCCTTCTTCATCGCACGCAGTTTTCCCGGATTGCGATCGTGTACGACGATCGGCGCTTTATATCTGGCAAGGCGAAGACCGGCGAGCAGCGCCGCTGTGATGCGACCTCCACCGAGGAAGACGGTGGCCTTCACACGAGCTCCGCGCAAGCATGGTCGGCCGCAGCAATCAGCGCTTCAACGTCTTTTTCTGTGTGTGCTGTCGAGATGATCCAGTGCAGACCGTTGGAAGGCGTCATGTAAATGCCGTGGTCCAGTAGATGGTGAACGAAGCGGGAATACTTTTTGGTGTCCACATACCGGCAGTAGTCGCGGTAGTCGTGGATGGCATCGCGCTCGGTGAAGTAGATCTGGAACATCGGTCCGAAACCTTGCACGATGGCTTTGACTTTGTGGCGGCCGAATACCTCGCGCAAGCCAGCGATGGCGGCATCCCCGATCGCGAAGAGCTTGCGGTGCGTGCCTGGTTCATTCAGCAAATCGAGGTTGGCGGCGATCACCTTCATAGTCAGGCGATGTCCGTTAAACGTTCCGTAGTGCAATACCATGTGGTCCGACCAGCGCATGCGATCAAGAATGGCACGCGGGCCGGCCACGGCGCCGATCGGGAAGCCCGCGCCGAGTGCCTTGCCGAACGTCGAAAGATCCGGCTTCAGGTTATAGAACTGCTGGCATCCGCCGGGCGCATAGCGAAACCCTGTGACCACCTCGTCGAGGATGAACAACGCGCCGTAGCGATGTGCGAGATCGCAAACTAACTGCAGGTAGCCATCGCGCGGCAGGATGCAGCCCATGTTCGCCATGATGGGCTCGGTGATGATGGCGGCGAGTTCCTGGCCATGCTTTTGCAGGATCGCCTCGAGCTTCGGCACATCATTCCAGGGCGCGACGATTACGTCATCGAAGACCGACGAAGGGATGCCTTCTGAGTCTGGGATCTTCGTGGGGTTTTCCGGCGGCCCGAGTTGCTCGAAAGGATGGCTGTGCCCGTTGAGGCAGTAAGGGTCGTACCAGCCGTGATAGTGGCCTTCGAATTTGAGGAACTTCGTGCGGCCAGTGTGCGCACGGGCGAGGCGCATCGCCAGCATCGTGGCTTCGCTTCCCGTATTGGCGAAGCGCACCACCTCGGCCGTGGGCACCATGCTCCGAAAGCGCTCAGCCGCTTCACTCTCGGCGGGCGTGGCAGCCGCGAAGTGCGAGCCCTGCGCAATCGCATCGGAAACAACTTCCACAATCTTCGGATGTGCATGTCCCTGAATGAGTGCGCCGAACGACATCATGAAATCGAGGTATTCATTCCCGTCCACATCCCAGACGTGTGAGCCATGGCCACGCTCAAGCGCGATGGGGCCAGGAGAGTAGACAGCCGCGCCGCGCGAAGGGGAGTTCACCCCTTCGACGAGCGACTGCTGGGCGCGGGAAAAGTACTCGCGAGAGCGAGTGCGGTCACGTGTCATTGTCGCCTTACTCGTTTGCCGTTGGAGTAACTCGCTGTTCATCCTTCAGAAGCTTTTCCGCATAACCAGCCTGTGGAATGTGGGTAATGATCGCTACTCTGGAAACATAGAGGTCCCGAGGGGGAGGCATTCGCTTCCAAGATTCTGTGGCAAAATCTTGAACCCGAATCGCCCTGCATTCTCCGGCGCGCAGCCGATCTAACCTCGCCAGGTAGCCTTGATCGATTTGCGCGAGGATGTCGTCCCAATCGCTGTTGGTACGGTTGCAAAAGGTAACAGTGTCATTCGCGAGCTTTACCTCTAGACCGTCAAGCACGGTTGGATGGACGGGAATTTGGAATACTGCCCACGGTTGCGCGCGATCCTTTACGAACTGATCGACGTAATGCCTTCCCACCATCCATGAACTGGTAAGCAACACAA
Organism: uncultured Acidobacteriota bacterium; assembly: GCA_963765755.1. GTDB lineage: Bacteria > Acidobacteriota > Terriglobia > Terriglobales > Acidobacteriaceae > Gp1-AA133. The sequence goes on from CAVXXV010000009.1 coordinate 88,691, forward strand.
AAGCGCCCAGTACGAAAGCTAGACATTGCCACGTTCGTCTGGCCTTTTGAAGGCTCATCAATCCGCCGTTCCCCCTCCATCCACCACCAGCGCCGCGCCCGTCATGAACGACGACTCCTCCGAAGCCAGAAAGAGCACTGCCTTCGCAATCTCCTCCGCCGTTCCCACGCGTCCCAATGGCCGGTTGGCGCAGCCGGCAATGTAGTCCTCCCACTTCTGGCCGCGCATCTTGGCATCCTGCGGCAGCATGGGAGTCTCGACATCCCCCGGGCAGATGCAGTTCACGCGTATGCCCTGCCGACCGTGGTCGATCGCCATGGCCTTGGTCATCAGCACCACGCCGCCCTTCGAGGCGCAGTACGCGACCGCCTTGTCGCCGCCCACGATGCCCCAGCCCGAACTGTTGTTGATGATCACGCCGCGGCCCTGCGCGATCATGCCGGGCAAAGCGGCCTTCGACATTAGGAATGTGCCCTTCAGGTTGATGTCGATCTGTTCGTCCCATTCTTCTTCGGAACACTCCAGCGTGTCATGCGGGTAGAAGATGCCGGCGTTGTTGAACAGGATGTCGAGCCGTCCGAAGGAGTTCAGCGTCTCCCGCACGGCGCGGTCACATTCGGCGGCTTTGCGGACATCGGTGCGAATAAAAGCTGCCTTGCCGCCTGCTTCCAGAATGGCCGCCGTGACCGCATGTCCGCGTTTCTCGTTGCGTCCGGTGATGACGACGGGCGCGCCTTCGCGTGCAAAAAGAAGCGCGGTCGCCTCCCCGATGCCGGAGGTTCCTCCGGTAATCAGGGCGACTTGGTCGGGCAGACGCATACAGGATCGAGATCAAGACGCAATGACGCCGTCATGCGGCATCACTAAAGTTCAACGAATGGCATTCGGCAACGAATTCTTCCATTGCCATCCAGATTGCCATCAGCGGACGCGTGGAATCATAAGCTTGGCGCGTAAATCCTGCAAAGAATCTCGCAACGGGAAATTTCCCAACCCAATTCACAGCTCAAGTGCTTCCCACCCAAAGCCGAAGTAGGAAGGTGGAGCTGCATGCATGATTGAACGGCGCAAGGAACCGAGGATTCGACTGTCTCTGCCCGTGACCGTATCGGGCAGAGATACGGACGGCGAACGCTTCACAGCCAATGCGCAGGCAACCAGCCTGAGTCGCAGCGGAGCTTTATTGCGCGGAATCGAGGCCGAGTTGCGCTGTGGGGATCTTCTGACCGTGGAATATGGGGGCCATAAGGCGGACTTCCGAATCGTATGGGTCCTTAACCTTGGAGATCGCCGATCAGCAAAGGTAGCGATCCACAAAATCAGCCCGATGCCCTGCCCGTGGGAGAGTGCCCTTCCCGCAGCGCCGGCACTGGCTACCAGCCATGGACGGTGATCGACAAACCGAGATCTTATGACCATTGAAACAGCAAAGCGTACTCGCCGCTGGCCACGCTATCGACTTGACGTTCCCCTTCGCGTGATCGTTCATGGCCCTGGTAAGACTACGGTGATCGTCGGACGAGGAAACGAATTGAATGAAGGCGGCATGGCGTTAACCGCGGGTGTTGAATTGAAACTGGGCGATCAAACCGAGATCGAGTTCACCCCTCCCTACGCCGGGTTGCCCATTCGCATCCGTGGCGTAGTTCGGAACCGTAAGGGGTATCGCTACGGAATGGAATTCGTTGCCGAGAGTGACCACGAGCAGGAAGAGGTTTTGCGCTGGCGGACGATGCTGGGCGTGCTCAGCAGTGAGAGCATCGCCGTTCCCCACAAAAACCTATAACTCTTTTCCCTGTGATCGGCCTTGGTGGCTGTCGAGCTTCGCTCGACTGGGCAGACGAGGCATTGCCGCCCGTGCGCGTAAGCGAACATCCTTGAAAGGGGAGGACACGACGTCGCGAAGACGGTGCCCACCACCACTAAAATTTCGCGAGGGTGTGGGGTGGTCAACTCGATTCCGGCACTCACGGGCGGGCCGCCGGGGGCCTATGCAAACAGGACTTGGGAGTAGCCACAAAGCAGCTTACACGGAACCTCACTGACGTAGCGCTTGGCCTAGTTGGTGTAGTTGCTTGATTTTGTCAATTACGGTCAGGCACGCCTTAGGTCGGTGATATTTTCAATGGTATTCGAGTTGTTTCTCATGAGGGTGACATATCGCATTGAACCTACAGAATGAAGCGCGCCTCACTTGTGAGAGACAGAGCACAGCTTTGCCCAGTTATCTTTCCAGTAGGGGCCATTCTCAAACATCAGTTTGTGCATCCAAACAGTAAGTTTCGGACTGGCGCTGACAAAGTCTAGGTTTCAAAGATAATTCCGCCTTTTCCCAGGAGCTGTCGAGTCGTCGCTCACATAGATGTCAGTTCCCCCATTCTCGCGTGGATCTAACTCTGTCTCATCGAAACCGCCAAGAGCTCAGGAATGTGAGCAACACCAAAGTTGACTCTGCCTTCGAAAGGTGCTAAAGCTTGAACCCCTAGGCTGCGGATGAGTTAGAGCCCAAGTCAGCTATACGCCACAAGGTTCCTCTCTACACCGTAATTCTCTACGCCGCAGTGCGCGCCATTTCCTTCCCGTTAACGGAGGAAAATATGCCTAAGGCAAGCAGCACCTTCGTTAGTCAGACTGTAAACGCCGCCCCTGACAGACCTCAGGGCGCTACTCGCGATGACGATAAGTCCGCTGGCAGTTTCCCAATGTCTTGGTTTTTTGCGTTCTTCTGCGTCTCGGGTTTCTGCAGCATCCTGTACGAAATTATTTGGCTACGCCTGGCGATGGCTGCTTTCGGGGTCACGAGTGCACTGGTGTCGATTGTACTTTCTGTTTTTATGGCGGGACTGGGAGCGGGCGCTTGGGGAGCCGGATACCTCATCCGCGTCGGCGGCGATAGCATTCGTCGTTCAGCTCTAAGATTCTATGCCCTCACAGAACTGCTTATCGGTGTCTCGGCCATTCTGGTGCCCTATCAACTAAGTTATGGGCGCAGTCTCTTGGAGCATCTCGGATTCTCTTCCTCATGGGGCTATTATCTTAGTTCCGGAATTTGGGTGGCGCTGACTTTAGTCCCATGGTGCGCTTGTATGGGAGCAACCATCCCGCTGGTCATGTTGGCGATCCGGGACCGATATTTCCAGCAATCGCAAACCTCCTTCAGTTACCTCTATGCGGCGAACGTTTTAGGTGCGACGCTCGGAACGATTCTCCCGCCACTCATCATTGAGCTATATGGGTTCCACGCCACGCTAAAGATCGGTGCGATTCTGAACGGCTTGCTCGCTGCAACGGTCCTGGCAATGGGGCGCCGCAACCCGGTTCGAGACTCCATTCCCTTACCAGAGGTCTCTGACGTTCGGGAACAATTGGGCGATACATCTGGCAGGGGTAGGCTTCTCGCTTTGCTCTTCATCGGTGGTCTCACCAGCATGGGTGCGGAAGTGGTATGGATCCGGCAGTTCACTCCATACTTGGGTACTATGGTTTACGCGTTCGCATCAATTCTTGGCATTTATCTGGTATCGACGTTTATCGGTTCTTGGTTGTATCGACTCTGGCGCGGGCGCGGCGGCGTTAAAGACCCACAGTTTTGGGCGCTGATTGGGCTGGCGCTTCTGCTGCCGGTGCTTACCGCCGATCCGCATCTCGACTTATGGCAGGACGTCTCCCAGCTTCGCGTGTTCATGGGGGGAGTACGACTTGCGCTGGGAATTGTTCCGTTCTGCGGGCTTTTGGGATTTGTTACACCGATGCTGGTGGACCGGTGGTCAGGGGGCAATCCTGAAAAAGCCGGGAGCGCGTACGCAGTGAATGTGATCGGATGCATACTCGGACCCCTGGTGTCCGGATTCCTGTTGTTACCTTTCATCAATGAACGGTGGGTCCTTTTTATCTGCGCTGTCCCTTGGCTGCTTGTAGGACTGAATCCGGGCTGGTGGACGGAAACCAGCCATGAGAAACCGCTGCGCGCCTCGACGTTCAGGCCAGCTTATGTGCTAACGGGCCTGGCGCTTGTGCTGGTGCTGAGTACGAGGGGCTACGAAACTCACTTTGCAAAACACGCCATTCTTCGCGATCACACGGCAACCAGTTTGGCTGTGGGTGAGGGAATGAGGCGGAATTTGCTGGTAAACGGACGCGGCATGGTGGGCCTAACTCCAATCACGAAAATGATGGCTCATCTGCCTCTAGCGTTCCTCGACCACCCGCCGCAGAGCGCCTTGGCCGTCTGCTTTGGAGCCGGGACATCGTTTCGATCGATGCTATCTTGGGGTATTCAGACGACCGCGGTCGAGTTAGTTCCCAGTGTGCCCCGACTGTTCTGGTACTTCCACGACGATGCACAACAAGTGCTCAATTCTCCGTTAGCACATGTGGAGATCGACGACGGACGGCGATTCTTGGAACGTACGCCGCAACAATTCGACGTGATTGCCATTGATCCCCCGCCTCCGGTGGAGTCTGCTGGATCGAGTCTGTTGTATTCGAAGGAGTTTTATTCGACGATCAAGCAAAAACTGAAGCCGGGTGGAATTCTTCAGCAGTGGCTTCCAAACGGGGATGAAGAAGTTCGTGCTGCCGTAGCGCGCGCCCTGCAAGAATCGTTTACTGAAGTGCGCGCCTTCCGCAGTCTAAGGGGATGGGGCATTCATTTCATTGCCAGTGACCGGCCCCTGCCCCGGCGAAGTCCGGAAGAGTTGGTACAGCGCATGCCGGCCGCAGCCGTCACGGACATGATGGAATGGGGACCGGGGGCGTCGCCGCAACTGCAGTTCGCAGCCATGCTGAAGTCAGAGCTGCCAATAAACCGATTTCTGGCGGATTCTCCGCAGACGTCGGCCATGCACGATGACCGCCCGGTAAACGAGTACTTCGTGCTGCGATTGTTGAAAAATGGCGCCACAGCGACTCTAAGCGGAGGCCGCCATAAAATCACCGACATCCCGGCCGATCAGTAACGATGCCGCCAGTAGCGCCTCACTACCTCGCCCTCATCGGCTCGCCAGTCCTCCCGCCGTTTCCGCGCCGTCGCAGGTGTAGACGTGGCCGGTGATGTAGGCCGCGTCTTCGGAGGCGAGGAAGGCGAACAGCGCGGCGATCTCTTCGGGCTTGGCGTGGCGGCGCAGCGGGACTTTCCTGTTTACCTCTTCGAGCATTTCGTCGGTATACTCCGCCCGCTGCATGGGCGTGAGCACATACCCGGGAGCGACGGCGCAGACCCGGATCTTCGGGGCGAGTTCCAAGGCCATGGTTTTCGTGAGCTCGATCACGCCCGCTTTCGTCGCGTTGTAGTCGGCGTAAAAGGGCTGCCCGACGAATCCGTTGGTCGAAGCGGTCTGCAGGATCACGCCGCTCCCCTTCTCCCACATGTGGCGCGCGGCGGTCTGCGCAACATAGAAGACCCCAGTCAGGTTCACCGCTAGGATCTTGTCCCATTCGGCGGGGGTGATATCGAGGAAGTTGTGGCGGATGGAAATTCCGGCATTGTTGATGAGGACATCGACGGCTCCCATCAATTGGACGGCCTGGGCAAAGGCGGTCTGAACTTGCTCGAGGATTGAAACGTCGGCGGTGACGGTTCCCGCTAATTCAGGAAGCTGACGCTGAATTTCGACGCAGCCCTTTTCGTCGCGGTCGAGCACGACGACCTGCGATCCTTCTTCGAGAAAGCGGGCAGCCGTGGCGGCGCCAATCCCGCTCGCGCCTCCGGTGATTAAGACCCGTTTGTTCTGCAGACCGCGCATGTGGCCTCCGGGAACAGTGAGGATACAGTGGGCCACGGCTCAAAGAAAAGCTTCCGCGCAAAGAAGAGCTTTTAGCGCAAATCTCGCCAAGCCCAGCCGCAAAGTACGCTAAGAAAGGCTGAGGGGTCCTGCAAAACCAGCGCGTTCCTCTTCGCGAGCTTTGCGTCTTCCTTTGCGGACTTTGCGGTAGAAGCTTTTCGCATGTAGGCTGATTTGTCTTGTGTAAAAGATCGAGCCCATGAATGCGAAGCAAGCCAACACGGTCATCATCACGGGGGCCAGCCGGGGCATTGGCGCCGCGACCGCGCGGCTGGCGGCGGCCCATGGCTTCTCGGTTGCTGTGAACTACGCCTCGGGACGCTCCGAAGCCTTAGAAGTAGTACGCAGCATCGGGGAGCGAGGCGGAAAAGCGGCTGCGATCCAGGCAGACGTCGCGAAGGAGCAGGACATCCTGCGCCTGTTTGCCGAGGCCGAGCGCGAACTCGGTGCCGTACGCGGCCTGGTCAACAACGCCGCACTCACCGGAGGATTCGCGCGCGTGGAAGCCGTTTCCTCCCAGGCCCTGGAGCAGCTCTTCGCAGTCAATGTAACCGGCGCGATTCTGTGCGCACGGGAGGCGGTGAAACGCATGTCCACGCGCCACGGCGGACAAGGCGGCGCAATTGTCAACATTTCCTCGCTGGCGGCACGAACGGGATCGCCAGGGGAGTGGGTGCACTACGCGGCCAGCAAGGGGGCTATCGATAGCTTCACGATGGGGCTGGCGCGGGAAGTTGCGACCGAAGGGATTCGGGTGAATGCGGTCGCTCCAGGGCTGGTGGAGACAGGAATTCATGCTGCCAACGGCGAGCCTGGCAGGCTCGATCGACTGAAGCCCACGATTCCGATGGGACGACCCGGAAGGCCTGAGGAAGTCGCAGAGGCCGTGATATGGCTGCTGTCCCCGGCGGCTTCGTATGTGACGGGGTCGATCCTGGAAGTGGGAGGAGGGCGGTGAAGAAGCATTGAGCAATTGGGAAATTGAGTAATTGGAAAACCCGTTGGCCACGTCTAATTTGGGATTCAATTTCCCAATTACCCAATCTTCTTAGAACCCTGGCTTCCCTCGAAACAGCATCACCAGCTCAATCACCAGAATCACCACCACCATCAATTCCAGCACGAACGCCCGGCTCTGGTTGAACTCGTCCACCATGAAGTGGTAGAGCTCCTCGGCGGTTTTGAGTTTTTGCTGGACCAGGTCTTTGTAGTCGGGCACGCCGATCTTGGAAGCCGCCAGCTTGTAAAGGCGGGCGGAGAACATGTCGCTCAAGAACTTGATGGCGTTGTCGGCGTGTTCGGTCAGTTCGTCCACGTCGAGCAGGACGGTGTGCAACTTGGTGGCGGCGCGCGCCGTACGCCAGCGCGACCACAGGCTGTTGCCTCCAGTCTCCAGGAAATCGTAGACGCCCTCCAACTCCCGTGTCAGAAGTTCGTCGTAGTGGCGGAATTCGAGCAGCTGGGAGTTGGCGTACTCGAGCAATTGAATCGCTGTCTCCGCGCCTGAGGCTGAGTCGTACAAAAACGCCGCATTCCAGCCGATTACGGTCAGATCGTTCGGGTAATAAGAAATCCGTCCTTGCAGAATTTCCTGGCGTTCGCCATCGGAAAGCGGCAAGGTCTCGCCGCGGACGATCTGGGCGATCTGATCCCCGTGCGATTTCAAGATCTCGTTGGCTGAGGGCTTTCCCACTTTTTCGCGCACGTGGAAGATGAAATAGTCCTCGTGCAGCCAGTTTTCGTACGGCTTGATCAGCGCGGGACGGGCACGCTCCAACCGCTTTTTGACGATGCGCGAAGCCAGGGCCGTAAAATCGGTGTCCCAAACCCAGCGTCCAGACAGTCGGATCAGATCCTCCCACTCTCCGGCGAAGGGTAGCTCGAACACCACGCTTAACACACCGTAGTCGTAATACTTGATTTGGCCATCCAGACGCTCGCCGGTGTCGAGTACCAAGGCTTCGACCGGCTCAACTACGGGAGGCCGCTGGTACTGCACATAACCAGGTGCGGGGTGCTTGAAGCTGGCCCCGGCGGTACGGGCGCTGAAAATCTTGCGCAGCTCATCGAGGCGGATTTCCTCCGCCACATCGAACTGAATCAGAACAAGAATCGACCCCTGCAGTGAGGTGTCCGGCTTTTTTACAGGGACGGCTTCGAGCTGTACGAAGTCCCCAGGGACTCCTTCGACGATGGTTTCGCGTTCCATGATGTTCACTCAGTTCCCCGAGGTAGAGACGGGGAGCAAGACCAGGGCACCGTTGACGGGTGGCGGCCCCAGAGGGTGTGGCACTCAATATTGTCCCAGAAAGTCAGGGGGCTGGCGAGAGGCCGGAATACACTTAAGGCTATAGATAGTAAGCCGTTTACAATCAATGCTTTCTGTAGAAATGCCAGAGGGCGGCACCTGCTCCAGCCGCACCCACTAAAGCCAGGCTGGCACGCTTCATGGACCGCTGAATTTCCGCTTCCCGGTCGCGTACCAGGTGCCGTTCCGGGTAGGAACCCTCCACCCCCTTTGGTCCGGCGCGAAGGGCCATCTGCAGGATCTCGGCCAGGTGCAGGGCTTGGCGATCGGTCCCTTGGGCAATTTGCTCACGGCAGCTGAAACCGTTGGCGATGACCAACCAGTCCGGCGGAGCCTTGCGAACGGCGGGCAGCAGTTCCAGTTCCCCGATGGTCATGGAGACGTCGTATTTGTCGGCTTCAAAACCAAACGACCCCGCCATCCCGCAGCAGCCGGGGGCAGGGGCATGGCAGTCTAGGCCGATGCGGCTGAGAACCGCCTCCTCCGCATTCATCTTCAAGACGGATTTGTGATGGCAGTGGCCGTGGACGATCGCTTTCCTCTCCAGACGCGGTAGAGGGATCAGGTTCTTATAGTTCTCCAGGAATTCACTGAGCAGGAAGGTCTGGCGCGAAAGCCTTTGCGCGCGCTCGTCCCGCGGAAACAGATTGCAGAGTTCATCGCGGAACACAGTCACGCAGCTTGGCTCCAGGCCCACGATCGGCACGCCGGCTTCGATTTCCGGGGCAAGCGCGTCCAGGATCTGGAGTAGCAGGTCTTCGGCGCGATCGAGCATTCCGAAATCGTAAAGAGGACGACCGCAACAGAGATTTCCCCGCGGTAGTTCCACGCGGAAACCAGCGTTTTCGAGGACGTCGACTGCAGCCCTGGCCGTGTTCGGCAGGAAATAGTTGTTGAACGTGTCCGGCCAGAGAACCACGATCGGGCCATCGGGATGCAGCGGCCGGTGGCGCCGAAACCAGCTCTTGAACGTCTGCGGCGCGAAGGCTGGAATGTTTCTTTGTCGGGGGATTCCTGTGAGCGCCTTCGCGATGTCGCGCAGGAAGGGCAGCTGCGTGGTGATATTCACCAGGCCGGGTGCGTTCGAAGCCAACCTCGCCCAAAAATCAATGTTCCCAAACGCGTAATGGCTGAGCGGCCGGAGCCTTCCTTCATGGTAATGCGATAGAAACTCGGCTTTGTAGGTGGCAAGGTCGACCGAAACCGGGCATTCGGTCTTGCAGCCTTTGCAGGAAAGGCAGAGGTCGAGGGAATCCTTTACTTCGTCGCTCCGCCAGCCGTCCTGAATGATGTCTCCCTTGGCCATCTCCCATAACAGATGAGCCCGTCCTCGGGTGGAATGTTCCTCTTCCTGCGTCGCCCGAAAGCTTGGGCACATCACTCCGCCTTCCTGTTGGCGGCACTTCCCCACTCCCACGCACCGCAGAGTGGCGTGCGCCAGGCTGCCATGGTCATCAGGAAACCTGAAATGGGTGGGAGGACGCCACGGATGGTAGCCGGGACCAAGCCGGAGATTTTCGTCCATGCGGTAAGGCTCGACGACCTTGCCGGGATTCATCTTCCAGTCCGGATCCCACGCAGCCTTGAACTCGTTGAAAGCCTGAATGAGCTCAGGGCCGAACATCTTGGGCAATAGCTCGGCGCGGGCCTGACCGTCGCCGTGCTCACCCGACAGCGATCCGCCATAGGTCACGACCAGGTCCGCCGCTTCGTTCATGAATTGCCGGAACCGGCCAATTCCCTCTTCGCTTTCGTAGTCGAAGTTCAGGCGTGTATGCACGCACGCGTGCCCGAAGTGCCCGTACAGCGTACCGTGATAGCCGAACTCGCTCATCAGTCGCTTGAGATCGCGCAGGTAATTGCCCAGCTTGTCGGGAGCGACGGCGGAGTCTTCCCAACCTTCCCAGCTCAGCGGCTCGCCCGGAACGTGCGAAATGACTCCCAGGCTCGACTCGCGGACGATCCAAACGTGACGGGCTTCCGCGTCCGAGCACAAGCGCATGTTGGGCGGCGTGGCAGAGCGGCTGAGTGTTTCCATCATCGCGCGAGCCTGCGCCTGGGCGTCGGCTTGGGTTTGGGCTCCGAATTCAGCCAGCAGCCAACCTCCTCCCGGAGGCAGCAGCGCGAGCCCTTCGGAGTTGATGCCACGCCGTCGCGTGTACTCGGCCAGCAAGTCGTCGATGCCTTCCAATCCGATCGGCTTGTGGGCCATTACATCGGGAACGTGGTCGGCAGCCTGAAAAATATCGGGATACGCCACCACCACAAGGACGCGCTCGGGCGGACTTTCCACCAACCGGCAAGTAGCCTCAAGCACCGTGACGCACGTGCCCTCCGACCCGACCAGAGCCCGGGCAACGTGAAAGCCGTTTTCTGGCAGAAGGTAATTCAGGTTGTAGCCGGAAACCCTTCGTGGAATGTTTGGATAACGACTACGAATGAGTTCGGCGTAGGTGTCGGCGATCGTCTTCAAGTTCGCGTAAATCTGGCCCCGGCGCCCGCCGGCTTGAATGATCTGCTCGAGTTCCTCCGGCGTGGTCGCTCCCACGGTCATGCGAACGCCATCGTAGGTAACGACATCGAGGGCTTCGATGTTGTCGTCGGTCTTCCCGGCCATCACCGAGTGCACGCCGCAGGAATTGTTGCCGATCATTCCGCCCAGCGTGCAACGGTTGTGGGTGGCAGGATCGGGCGCAAACGTCAGGTGGTGCTTTTCGGCTGCATTGCGAAGATGGTCGAGAACAACTCCAGGCTGCACGCGCGCGACCTTGCGGGCGGCATCGATCTCAAGGATCCCGGCCATGTACTTGCTGAAATCCATCACGACGGCCGTGTTGCAGCATTGCCCGGCCAGCGACGTGCCTCCCCCGCGCGAAAGAACAGGAGCACCGTGCTCACGGCAGGTCGCAATCGTGGCAATGACGTCCTCAGAATTACGCGGGATGACGATGCCGATGGGAACCTGACGGTAGCTGGAGCCGTCGGTCGCATACAGAGCCCGGCTGCCGTTATCGAAACGAACTTCGCCGGCAACGCGAGCGCGGAGATCAGACGCCAGTGCATCCGCATCAACACGAGCGTCACGCGAATCGCGGGCGCGTTGCGCGAATGCACCGGCACGCTCGGCGGAGAGAATAGGCAATGGATCGGTGGGAGGCATTGGGATTCGGTGAAGCTCCATGTTCGAGGAAAATTCCGCGTGTGGCAAGGATATTGCCGGAATTTGAATCAAGATGAAAGCTTGGCCAATCGATCACTCCCATTTGCCAATTGGGCTATAATCTCGGACGCTAAATGAAGCAGGCTCAGGTTCGCCGCAAACGAACGCGGGCGTGCTTTAGTTCCCCCCTTAAAGAGAAAATTAAAAATTAATTTCGCGGAAAGCAAATATATGTTTATTGCGCCGAAGAGTGGGCCCCTTCTTCTCGCTCTCTCCATTCTCCTGTCAGGAATCACGGCATTTCGCCAGACGCCCGGCGCGGCGGGACATTCTTCGTCTCCCGCGGCCCAGGCGGATCCCGCTCAACAAGCGCAGACGCTCGAGCAACAGGGTGTCCATAACGCCGAGTTTGCCGAGGTTCCAGACGAACCGGCCGAGGACGAACTAGCCCCGGCGGCGGTGGATATCGACGTCTCGAAGGAATCACAGCTTCTGCAAGTTCTCTATAAAGCAACGCGCGAGACCAAGGAGAAGGAAATCCTGTCGCGCGTGAGCGAGGCGAAAGCTCTCATCCAGTCCGGGGCAGATTTGAAGGAGACCGATCCGCAAGGCCGCACTGCGTTGCACTGGGCGGTATTCGGCTCCAGCTACAGCACAAAGGCTTCGGTGACGGTGGCGTACGAGGAACTCGCCGATGCGATGATCCAACGCGGCATCGACGTCAACCACGAAGATATCTACCAGGATACAGCGCTCGATTACATGCTCTACTCGCCGTCCTTTGAGATGCAGACCCTGCTGCTGGAGAGCGGCGCGACCAGTGGATTCCTGGTAGCCACCTTCCGTTTCTTTGACCAGATGGAAATGCAGTCTCCCGCCTCCAACGTACCCAAAGCTGTGAACTTGTCCCGCCGGGCTGACCTTTCCCCGGGGGCTACCCTGAGCGTGCGGCTCACCACGCCCGTGTACAGCGACCGTTCGCGAACCGGCGACCCCATTGAAGGCGTCGTCACCTATCCACTCTGCAGGGATGGCGAGAAGATTTCCTGCAACGGCGGCGAACTGTTGGTGCCGCCCGGCACCAGAGTGAATGGCACAGTTTTGTTCGCTACCAAGGCGCCGGACAAGTATTCGCGGCCCCGCCTGGTGCTGGATTTCTCCAACATCGTGCACAAGGATGGAACCTTCTCCCCGCTGTATGCGCGTGTACTTGACGTTGACAACGCCCGCGAAACCGTCCGCAACAATGAAATCCTCGGCATCATTCAGCCTCATGCTTCGAAGAAGGCCTCATTAATCTTTGCCGGGTTGAGCGCCGCCAATCCTTTCGCGGGATATGCCATTAAAGGTGTATCGACGGTCTACGGCCTCTCCATTCGCCGCGAGATACTTTTCCCCGCCAGCACCGACCTGCAAATTCAGATCGTGCGACCCTCGATGCTTAAGCAAAAAGAAACTTGGCCTGGCTGGCCATTGCTCCAGGTCGATCCGGATCTGCAGCAGATTGTGCAGGCTGCGCCGTTGCGCACCTCGGCGACAAACAAGGTTCCCTCGGACCTGACCAACCTGATTTTTCTGGGTAGCAAACAGCGCATCACTTCCTCATTTGCGGAATCGCACTGGCTGGAAGCTGACGACCTGGGCGTGAAAGCGGCTTTGAAGGTGGCGCAGGCCACGATGCGGAACACGGGCTACACATCAGCCCCAGTCTCGACCTTGCTTCTGAACGGGCAGCCGCCCGACCTTGTCTTTCAAAAGTCGCTGAACACGTTTGCGAAGAGGCACCACATTCGCATCTGGAAGCTGAAGAATACTTACAAGGGCCAGGATGTGTGGATCGGCGCCGCCACCCACGACATTGCCACCGAGAACAGCCGCGGCTATACCAAGTGGACGCACCGCATCGATCCCCACGTGGACCGCGAGCGCGATTGGATCCAGTCTGACTTGCTGTTTTCCGGGATGGCGGTGGCTTATGCCGACTTCGATCGGCCGCATGCCCCCAAAAAGGCCGCCAACGCGACCGGAGACGACATTCTCAGCGACGGAAAGATCACTGTGGTCGACTTAGGGACATCCAAGGACCCAAATCAGAAGGGACCGGTTCTGGCTCCGCGTTCCACCGGGAAGTTGGAGATGCCTCAACCTCAGGTCCAGAGTCGGGTTCCGTAGTCAGCCATTGTCAGGGCCAGCAGAATCAGGAAGAAGAAGATCGCGATGACGATCACCAGCTTGGTCAGCTTTTCGTGCGCGTACTTCACGTGCATGAAGAACAACACGACCAGTACCGCCTTGGTGGTGGCAATCCCCAGCGCCACAATGGGATTGAACACTCCAAGATCCAGCGTCGCCGCAAATACGGTCAGCACCGTGAACACCATCAGGGCGAGCCAGATCCCCACATAAAGTTTGACGGAAGAAATGTGTTCAGACATGGCGCCTCACGGATGACGATCGATCAGGTACAGCAACGGAAATAGATAAATCCACACGATGTCGACGAAGTGCCAGTACAGCCCAGCGTTTTCAAGTGGGGTGTAGTAGCCCGGGTGGTAAACGCCCTTGTGGGCCTTGTACGTCAAAAAGACAAACAGCCCGACGCCGATGATCATGTGCAAGGCGTGCATGCCCGTCATCGCGAAATAGAGCGAAAAATAAATCTGCGCGTGCTGCTGGTTGACGGGAATATCGGGGTGCCGCGGCACATGGCCTTCCAGGTGAAAGGCGGCCTCGCCGGGGATGTGGTGTTCGTCAAACTTGTCTTTGTATTCTTTGGCCTTGATACCAAGGAAAGCCAGGCCAAGGATCAGGGTAAGCAACAAGTAGACCACGATGGCTTTCTGCTTGCCCACCTGCGCGCAACGTACCGCCATGGCGACCGTCAAGCTCGAACCAATGAGAACGATCGTGTTCACGCTGCCCAGCGTGAGGTTAAGACTTGAACTGCCCGCCGCAAAGTCTCCGAAATACCAGAAGCGGTATACCAGGTACGCGCAGAACATGCCCCCGAAAAACATGATTTCGGTGATCAGGAAGATCCACATGCCGAGACTGGCTGCGTTCTTCTGCTGCTCCTCGGTCGCAAAGTGATGCAGGAGGGCGGGGTTCTCGTGGGCTTCTCCCTCAACCGTAGCCGGCGGGCTAGTGTGCAACGGGGACCTCCTCCCTGCGCTTGTCGAGTTCGTCGTAGTTGTAAGCTTCCCAGGTTACGACCGGCTGCTCTTCGAAGTTGAACGTGGTCGGTGGAGACGGAATCATCCACTCCAGTCCGGTGGCATTCCATGGATTGTCAGGCGCGGGCTTGCCATAGCGCATCGACCACAGGAAGTAGATCATTGGCAGCAAGTAGCCGACCGCAAGTATCGTGGCCCCCGCAGTTGACAGCACATTCAGGATCTGGAATTCCGGCGAATGGGAGTAATCCCAGTACCGGCGCGGCATTCCCATGTACCCGAGAATGAACTGCGGGAAGAATGTCAGGTTAAACCCGACAAAGACCAGTAACGCTGCCAGCCTCCCCCAACCTTCGGGATACATGCGTCCGGAAATCTTCGGCCACCAGAAATGCATTCCGCCGAGGTAGGCCATCACCATGCCGCCGACCATAATGTAGTGAAAGTGGGCCACCACGAAATAGGTGTCGGTCACGTGCACATCGATGCCAAGGCATGCCAGGAACAGGCCAGTCAGCCCACCGATCGTGAACAAACCGATGAAGCCGAAGGCGTAGAGCATCGGGGTCTGGTAAGTGATCGAACCCTTGTACATGGTGGAGGTCCAATTGAAGACCTTGATGGCTGAGGGAACGGCGACGAAGTAGCTCAGGAACGAGAAGATCAATGCGGCGTACAGGGAAATACCTGCCACAAACATGTGGTGCGCCCAAACCAGAAAGCCAACCACGGCAATTCCGAGCAGGGCGAGGGCCATCGCCTTGTAGCCAAAAACGCGTTTGCGCGAGAAGCAACACACAATCTCGCTGATGATTCCCATGCCCGGCAAAATCATGATGTAAACCGCGGGATGCGAATAGAACCAGAACAGGTGCTGAAACAAGAGCGGGTCACCGCCCAGGGTAGGATTGAAAATGCCCAGGTGGAGCACACGCTCCAGCGCCACCAGCACGATGGCAATCGCAACCACGGGCGTTCCTAGCACCTGGATGATACTGGTCGCATAGTGCGCCCACACAAACAACGGCAGCCGATTCCAGGTCATGCCCGGCGCGCGCATCCGGTGAGTCGTGACGATGAAATTCAGGCCGGTAAGAATCGAAGAGAATCCGGATACAAAGACTGCCAGCGCGGCGGTCACAACGTTCGTCTTCAGAAACTCAGTGCTGAGCGGCGTGTAGAACGTCCAGCCCGTGTCCACTCCTCCATTCAGAATGGTGTAAACCATCAAGATGCCGCCAATGATGTACAGGTACCAGCTCAGCAGGTTGATGCGCGGGAAGGCCAGGTCCTTGGCCCCGATCATGATCGGAATCAGAAAATTGCCGAGCACGGCGGGTACGGCTGGAATCAGGAAAAAGAAAACCATCACCTGGCCATGCATCGTGAACAGCTTGTTATAGGTATCGGCCTGCACCAGGTCGCCTGCAGGAGTCAGCAATTCCAGCCGGATCAGCAACGCGAAGAAGCCGCCGACGAAAAAGAAAAATGTGATCCCCATCAGGTACAGCAAGGCGATACGCTTGTGGTCGACCGTAAGGAGCCACGACTTGATGCCGTACTCACGGTTCAAGTAAGTTTCGCGTTCGCCGGATTCCGATACTGCAGTTGCCATGCTCGTCACCTGAAATTCTTACGGTTGCGTCGTCGCAGTCGCCAGGTTGCGTCCGGCCGCCGGATTCGCCGGCTGCCCCAGCGATTTGACGTAAGCCACCAGTGCATTCAGCTGCTCGTCGCTGATCTGTCCCTGGAACGTCGGCATGATCGGTTTGAATCCATTCACGATCTTCGCCGTCGGTTGCAGAATCGATTCGCGCAGATAATTTTCGTCTGCGGCCACGGAGCGGCCGTCCTCCAGAAGAACTGGCTTGCCGAACAAGCCGACCAGATTGGGGCCGCGCCCCTGGGTATCGCTGCGGTGGCAGGTCACGCAACCCAGTTCTGCAAACAGTTTTTCGCCCGTCACCGCCAGCGGCTGGCTGCCTCCGCCGCCCATCCACGCCTCATAGTCCTTGGGCTCCATCACCACCACCGAACCGATCATGCCGGAATGCATGGTCCCGCAATACTCCGCGCAAAACAGGTGATAGGTGCCGGGCTTGGTGGGATGGAACCACGCCACCGTGTACCGGCCGGGCAGCACATCCTGCTTGATGCGGAACGCGGGCACGTAAAAGCTGTGAATCACATCCTGGGACGTCATGATCATCTTGACGTCGCGTCCAACCGGCACGTGCAGTTCGTTGATCTCGCGCTGCCCCTCCATGTGCTCAAACTTCCACATCCACTGCTTGGCGACGGTGTAAACCTCGGCGGAGTTCTGTGGCGGCCTGCGCTCCTTGAAGTAGAGCGCCGCACCCCATCCGAAGAACACCATGAAGACGCAAAACGGAATGACCGACCAGGTGATCTCGAGCGCATGCGAGCCATCGATCTGCTCAGCACGCTGGCCGGGACGTTTCCGGTAACGGACGGCAAAAAAGATGACCATGGTGAAGATCAACACGGTCATCATCGCCGACACGATGAGCAGGAAGATGTAAAGCGCGTCGACGTTGTTCGCCATCGTCGAAGCGCGTGCCGGCCAAAATGGCATATTCTGAAACATAGTTAATGAGCCCGTCCCGCTCCCGCATCGCCGTGTGCCGGACCACGACGAATCATTACGAAAATCAAGGTTCCCAGACACAACATCGTCGCAACACCGGCCAGGCGCAGGACGCGGAGAATGGTTGCGCTATATTTTCCCGCCTCCGGATCGTAGTGATAGCAATAGAGCAACAACTGATCGACCAGGTTGCCGATCTTCCCCTGTCCCGCCTCGACCAGGCCGAGCCGCAAATCTTTCGGCGGATATTCCACACCGTAGTAGTACTGCGCGATCTTGCCTCCAGGCGTCAGCACCATGATCGCGGTCGCGTGAGCGAATTGCTTGGTCTTTTCGTCATACTGGTACTGAAAGCCCGCGGCCTTGGTCAGCGCATCAATGGAGTTCTGCTTCCCCACCAGAAAATGCCAGCCCTGTTCGGCACCCGCGCGTTTGTAACGCTTGAGAAACTCGGCCTTCTTTTTGGCCGCCATCTCGGGTGTTTCGCTTGGGTCGAAACTCACGGTGATGACGTCGAATTCGTTGCCGACATCGAACTTCATCATGCGGAGCGAATGTTCCAAACCGCTGAGCACTTCCCCGCAGAGCATCGGACAGTTGTAGTAGACGAGGTTCAGAATCAGCGGCTTCTTGCCGAAATAGTCGCCAAGGCGCACCGGGCGGCCAAGGTCATCGGTGAAAGACAGGTCAGCCGGAATTTGCTGGTTCAGGTTCTGCTGAATGCCGACGTTCTTTAATCCTGGCGGACGAACGTTCGCGGGCGGGGACATGATGCCGTTCGTCATGCCCTGTCCGAAAGCGGACGCGGCCAACAGTAGCGTCGCGGCCATGATTCGAATTGTGAAGATACTCCTCACTGCCAACCTTTCGTTTCCAATCCCCCTCTGGGGGCTTCCGTTTGTGTTACGCAGCGCTGACGCGCCGGACGCTTACAGCCCTATTATTTGTTGCCGGGAGCGGGCGCCTTCGCGGTCTTGCCTCCCTTTCCTTTGTCTACGCTGTTCGCGCCAGCGACTGGGCTTTCGGGCAACACCGGCAGTCCGCGTTGCGCCACCAGATCCATGGCACGATCGATCGGGATGCGGACGACGCCGTTGTTCTGATCGACCCAATCGTAGCTTTCCAGGACCTCGTTCTGCTTTTCCAACTCCTCGGTATATTGCGTCTGCTCGCTGTGTTCGAGCACTGGCTTTGGGAATGTCTTCTGCACCTGGCCCTGGATTTGCGGATACGTCATAGTCTGCGGATCAATGCCGGTCGTCGCCGCCATGGGATTCGCCGGTGGCTGGTGCGTGCGATCGTAATTGTCGAGATAGCGATACATCCCGGCCAGGATGAAATAAATGACCACGCCGAGTACCGCCACTCCGCCCATGAAGTAAAAGACGCCTTGCGGGCTGAGGTCTTCGTGCTCAAAACCCGTATCCGCGTTATGCCCGCCGATCTTCTCTTCACTCATGCTCGGGCTCCAACACTTGTTTCGCATACACATCGTAAGCGGGCAGAAGCGGCTTTGAACTCAGGTTGTGGCAGAAGTAAGCGAGCCACAAGCCGCCCATGCCGAAGGGGATAAGAAGGTCCGCCCAGGACACGTGGAACGTGGTCGAGAAATTCGGTTCGACCAGCCAGAACAAATCTACGTAGCGCACCACGATCAGCCATACCGCCAGCCAGACCAGTCGCGTGATGTCGCGCTTCAATTGCCGCGACAGCAGCAGGGAGAACGGCACGAAAAATTGGAAAATCACCAGGAAAAGGCCAACGTATCCCCAGCCGCCGTTGAGTCGCCGGATGTACCAGGTAATCTCTTCCGGCAGGTTGCCGGCCCAGATGATCAGCCACTGCGAGAACGAGAAGTAGGCCCAGACCATCACGAACGTCAGCATGAACTTGCCGTGATCGTGAACGAAGTCAGGCCGCAGAAGCAGCGACATCGGCTTGTACCTGAAAAGAATTCGCTCAATGACCACTGCGAAGCACAAAGCCGAGATCAGTTCTCCCGCCACAAACAGCAATCCGTAAATAGTCGAAATCCACGTAGGGTCCAGCGACATCACCCAGTCGATCGCAGCAAAAGAAATGGTGAAGGCATACAAGATGATGCCTGGCCCGCTGATCACCTTGAAGCGCAAACTGTTATCGCGCACCGGCGGAGTGTCCTGTTCCTTCGACCAGCGGCTCAACAGGTACGACAGCAGTGCCCAGATCCCGAAGTAAATGAACGCCCGAAGGATGAACCCGTGCAGGTTCAGGTAACCGCTCGTCACGAATTTGTTCTTCGCCAGATGCTCGCGGATAGTCGGATTCGCGATCGACTCGAGCGGCATCGCCCACGGATAGAGCTTCGGGACGCCGAGGAACGCAATGGGAAGGAAGAAAGCGAACATCAACGGCACGGTCCGCATCGCTGCCCCCAGGATGCGGCGAATCACCATGCCCCACCCGCCACCGGTCAGATGGCGAACCATCAGGATCACCATCGAACCCAGGCAGATGCCCAGCCAGTCCATGAACGAAACCAGGTAGCCTCGGAAAAAAACCTGTGGATTCGCGAAGCCCAACCCGATCGCGATCACTGAACATACTGCCCCGATGACGAGCGACCGCCGGCCGATTTGCTTGATGATCGGAGGTGCCGAGAGGTCGAGGTTGGTCATGTGCGTCGTGCTCATTTGGACTCCTCGCGCGCGGGCTCCGCGGGCTTCACACGCGGCAAGGTCGCTCCCGTGCCCGGATCGAGCAAGGCGGGAGCCGGCGATGGAACCTGGTGCCCGGCGGCATCGGCCTGCGTCGCGTGCTGGCTCAACTGAAGCGCACGAATATAGGCCACAATCCGCCATCGATCGTCCGGCGGAATCTGCGACGAGTAGTCGGGCATGATTCCGAAACCTTCGGTAATCACGCCGTAGATGTAGCCCACCGGCGCCTTCTCCAGTCGCTCGGTATGAAACGATGGCGGCTTGCGAGCGAATCCGCGCGACGGAATATAGCCATTGCCATCACCCAACCGGGAGTGGCACGGTGCACAGTAGATGTTGAAGCGAACCTGGCCGCGCGCCAGATCGTCGCGCGTCACCGCAAAGGGCATGTAATCGCCCGGATTGTTGCCCAGCTTGCCCGTATAGAAATACTTATCCGCGCGTAACTCTCCGCGAGCCACGGTCCCTTCCACGGTCGGGCGCGCCGAACGGTGATCCGCGAAGAAATCACTTTTCGACAGCGGATTCTCCCGCGGTTGCACGTGCATATCGATACGGCAACCAGCCAGCAGCATGACCAGTACGAATGGAGCAATCTTCTGAAGGCGCCTCATCAACTCGGCACCTCCGAGATCGAGCGCGGTACCAGGCTTTCCAGAAACTGTTTCGTGCCCGCGGGAGTGTATTTGGGATCGGTCGAAAACACGATCAGGAAGAAACGGTCCTTGGTCGCCATGGCGAAGCGCGGGACGTTGAACACCGGGTGATATGGCATCGGCAGTCCGTTCAATGCCAGCATGCCGAGCACGGCGAAAATACCGCCGAACAGGATCGTCATCTCGAACGTAATCGGGATGAACGCCGGCCATGAATGGGGAGGTTTGCCGCCGACGATCACCGGATAATCCACTGCGTTCATCCAGTACTGCATCAGGTATCCGGTAAGCCCGCCCGTGATGGCGCCGATCAACGTGACGAATGCCACCCGGTTACTATGAAACCCGATCGCCTCGGCCAGCTCTTCTACCGGGAACGGGCTGTACGCGTCGATTTTTCGATATCCCGCTTCGTGCGTTTTTCGCGCGGCTGCCACGAGGTCGCTGGCCGAATCAAACTCCGCCATGATGCCGTAGATGCGGGTGGTTTTCATTCGGGCTTCACCTCCGCCTCGGGCAACAGCGTTCGCATCTCAAAGATCGAAATCATGGGCAGGATGCGCACGAACAGGAACATAGCCGCCAGGAACATGCCGATCGTGCCCACGAAGGTCATCCAGTCCCAGCGCGTTGGGTAGTACATGCCCCACGACGAGGTCAGGAAGTCGCGGTGCAGGCTGATCACGATAATCACGAACCGCTCGAGCCACATGCCCACCAGGATGACCAGCGAAACCAGGAAGAGTCCCACGGTGCTGGTACGCAGCTTGCGGATCCACAGTACCTGCGGGATCCCGATGTTGCAGAGCAGCAGCATCCAGTAGAAGAAGGCGTATGGCCCATGCAGACGGTTCCACAACAGGAACGAATCGTACCGGTTGCCGCTGTACCATCCCATGAACGCTTCGATCCCGTAGCCGTAAGCCACAATCCATCCGGTCGCCAACATGACCTTGGCGGAGTTCTGCAGATGGCGATCGGTAATGAAGTCTTCCAGGCCATAAATCTTGCGAATCGGGATCGCCAGCATCAGGACCATGGCGAAGCCCGAGTATATGGCTCCCGCGACGAAAGTAGGGCGGGAAGATGGTTGTATGCCATCCGGGAACAATGCCGATCGCGAAATCGAAGCTCACCACAGTGTGCACCGAGAGCACCAGCGGCGTGGCCAGACCGGCGAGCAACAGGTACATCGTTTCGTAGCGGTGCCAGTGGCGGGCCGAACCCCGCCAACCCATGGCCAGCATCCCGTAAATCATCTGCGCCCAGCGATTCTCCGATCGATCGCGCAAGGTCGCCAGATCAGGAATCAGGCCGACAAACCAGAACATCAACGAGATGGTGAAGTAGGTTGAAACCGCGAACACATCCCAGACCAGCGGACTTCGGAACTGGGGCCAGTACTGCATCGTGTTCGGATAAGGCACCAGCCAGTAGGCGAGCCACGGACGCCCGGTGTGCACCAGCGGAAAAAGTCCCGCGCAGGCCACCGCAAACAGGGTCATTGCTTCCGCAAAGCGATTGATCGAATTTCGCCACGACTGCCGCAGCAAGAGAAGGATGGCCGAGATCAGAGTGCCGGCGTGCCCGATACCGATCCACCACACAAAGTTGGTGATATCGAATGCCCAGCCAATCGGAATATTGTTGCCCCAGATCCCAATCCCCTTCAAGAACAGGTAGCCCAGGGCAAACAGCAGCATCATCGTGACCAGAAACGCCACTCCGAAGCCGATGAACCATCCGGTCGACGTCGGCCGGTTCAGCACGATCGCGCTGATCTTGTCGGTCACCGTGCCGAACGTGTACCCAGGCTCGATCACCGGGGCCTTTTGGTTCGCGACTGTGACGTCGTCCATGCGCTCAGCCATGGCTTAACTGCGCTCCGCTTCCAGTTCGGGGTTAGGGTTGCGAACTTCAGCCAGGTAAGTGGTGCGAGGTCGAGTATTCAGATCCGCCAGCAGCGCGTAATTGCGATCCTGGGCCTTCAGTTTCGCAACCCGGCTGTTGGGGTCGTTGAGGTTTCCAAAGATGATCGCGCCCGCCGGACACGACTGCTGGCATGCCGTTTGCAGCGAGCCATCGTCCTTGATGCTCTCATCGGCTCGCTCACTGTCAATGCGATGCTCGGTGATGCGCTGGATGCAATACGTGCACTTTTCCATGACGCCGCGGCTGCGAACCGTGACATCAGGATTGCGCATCATCTTGTACTGCTCGGTTTCCCAGTCCTGGAACAGCAGGAAGTTAAAGCGACGCACCTTGTACGGGCAGTTGTCTGAGCAATAGCGCGTCCCAACGCACCGGTTGTAGACCATGTCGTTCAAGCCTTCGGTGCTGTGTACAGTTGCGCCCACCGGACAGACCACTTCGCAGGGAGCGTTCTCGCACTGCATGCAGGGCACGGGCTGAAAATAAGCCTTGGGATGATCGCGATCGCCCTGGTAGTAAGCATCGACGCGCAGCCAGTGCATGTGGCGGCCGCGAACTACCTGTTCCTTGCCAACCACCGCAATATTGTTTTCCGCCTGGCAGGCAACGATGCAGTTATTGCAACCCACGCACGAATTCAAATCGATCGCCATTCCCCAGGAGTATTGATGCTTGGAATAGTCGATGTTGGGGTAGAGGGTCCACTCGCGCGGAACCTGCTCTTCCTGCGCGAACCTCGGCTCCTTGTGATATTCCTCCAGCGTGTTTTCGCGGACCAGAGGACGGCTCGCCCCGTCAGGAGTTTCCATCGTCTGGTAGCCCTGGGTGGAGGCGAGTTTGTAAGTAGCCCCGGACTTCGTCAGCTTGCCGCCAGTGGCAAACCAGAGAGCGGCAGTGGCGCGTAGGGGGTAGGCGTCAAAACCGGCGCCCGTGCCTGCGCGTCCTGCGCGGGTGCGTCCATAGCCAAGATAGACCGTCACAGAATTGTCCGGATGTCCTGCCTGCACCCAGACCGGCGCTGAAATCTTGCGCCCGTTCAGTTCGAGCGTGACCATGTCCTCGGTCTTCAAGCTCTCGCGCTCCGCCATCTTCGGGCCAACCAGCACCGCGTTGTCCCAAGTCAGTTTGCTCATGGGCTTGGGCAGTTCCTGCAGCCAGCCGTTATTGGCGAACTGGCCGTCATAAACTGAGGGATCGCGGCGAAAGTTGATTTCGAGGGATTTTTCGTCCGCCGGAGCAGCGGCTGGGATCGAAGTGTTCGCGGAAACTGACTTCGGAGAGTAGGCGGTGCCTTCCACCCAACCGTCGTGCAGTGATTTGCGCCAGTACGTTTCGAAATCGCTGCCCGCCTGTTGCTTCTGCCAGTACGCGCGGATCAGGTCGTATCCGGCGGCATCCGACACTCCCGATAGCGCCGAAACTAATTCGTGCGCGCTCTTCCCCGCATAAAGCGGCGCAATCAACGGCTGCACGATGCTGACCGTGCCGTCGTAAGCTCGCGTGTCGCCCCAGGCCTCCAGCGAGTGCGCCTCGTTCACGTGCCAGTGGCAGTACTCGGCCGTCTCGTTCTGGTAGAGGCCATGATGGATTCGAAGCGAAATGCTTGAACTCTTGAGCGCGTCGCCAAATCCCAGGTCGACGGGCGCGTCGTACACAGGATTGCCACCCATAATGACGAGCAAATCGACTTTGCCCGCGCGCATGTCCGCGACGAGGTCGCGCAGCGACTCGGTCTGATTAATCGGATTGGCATCGACCGGATTGGTGTAGAACACCGTGTTGCCTATGTTGCCGAGCTCGCGATTCGCCGCATGAGCTAGGGCGTGAACTTCAGGGGATTGATGATCGCCGGCGATTACAAGACTCTTGCCGCGATTGTTCGTCAAGTCCTTCCCAAAGGCTGCCACAAACTTCGCAACCTCAGGTGAGAGCGAATTCGAGAGGTTTGCGGAATTTCCAGCAATTAAAAGCTGAGCGATCGGAGCAATCTCGCTCGCTCGTACCGGCAACCGATGGTCCGCCTTCGCCCCCGTCGAACTCGGCGTGCTCTCGATGGCGTAGAACCGGCTCATGTTCCCATCAGGATTGCGCCGGCTCGCAAAATCGCGAATGTAGCGGGTGTTCCCCGGATATCCCGCATACAGGAAATCCGCGTCCAGCGAGACGATGACATCCGCCTTCGTGAAGTCGTAGCGCGTCTCGACCGGCTGCCCGAACGCAAGCTTCGCCCCTTCGAGCACGTTGTCCCGATTCACTGGCTCATACACGTGCCACTTGGCCTGCGGATAGATCTTCAGGAATGCCCGCAGCTGGTCGGCCAGCGTCGGCGAGGAAATCGTTTGCGTCAGAATTCGGATGCCCGCCCCGGCGAGATTTTTCTGTACCGTCAGTGCGCCTTTGGTCTCCCGCACAAACGCCGACCAGGAATTGACTTCTCCCAGGCGTGTAATGGTCTGGGAGCGGTCGGGGTCGTACATGCCAAGCAGAGCAGCCTGCGTGAAAACATCGGTCCCGCCGAGGCTCGCCGGATGCTTGTCGTTGCCTTCAATCTTCGTCGGCCGCCCCAGGTGACTCTCGACCAGCACCGGGCTGCCGTACCCGCTCAAAGTCACCGCCGTCGCGTAAAATCGGGCCCGCCCGGGAATGACGTCTTCGGGCTGCCTGACGTAAGGAACGATCGGCTCGAGCGGTAGCTTGGTACACCCGGTCATTCCGGCCATCGCCAGAGAAGCGCCCATCAACTGCAGGAATCCGCGCCGGGATACTGACTCCACCCACTCCGACGCGCCCTTCGGAAATTCCCGGTGCAACATCTCCTGAAACTCCGGAGTGCCGGCCAGTTCCTCGAGGCTGCGCCAGTATTCGGGCCCGGTCGTCTGCCGGATCTGCGATTCGACGGCGGCCCGGTCCAGCTTCTTGCTCGGGCAAACATCTTGCGCTGGACCAGCCGAAGGCTCCGCGCGCTTGGTTTTCTGTGCCTCTTCCATCTTGATTTCCGGCGGCCTCAAGCCGCCCGCAACCTCCTCATCGCTATCGATGACACGTGTTGCAATTGGTGATCTCTTTCACGGTGCGCAGCTTGTATTTCCCGACCAACGCATTGCCCAGCGCTTCCTGATCCGTAAAGCTCTGCCCGTCGAACTCCACCGGCCGCGCCGATGAGGGCTCCTGGTAGCGCATGTTGAACACCTGATCGCGCGGGCGCAGATATTTCTGCGGCTCGCGGTGGCATCCCAGGCACCATTCCATTTGCAGAGACGCGTATTGATACATCAGCGGCATCTGGTCCACCGGTCCATGACACGTGTTGCAGCCGACGCCCTTACTGATGTGAATGCTGTGATTGAAATACACGAAGTCAGGCAACTGGTTGACCCGCGTCCACTGCAGCGACTCGCCGCTGCGGTAGCTGGCCCGCACCGGCTCCAGCATCTGCGCATTGGTCCAGATCTGCGAATGACAATTCATGCAGGTCTTGGTGGGCGGAATGCCGGCGAACCCCGAGACTTCCACCGATGTATGACAGTAACGGCAGTCGATACCCAGCCCGGTCACATGATGCTGATGACTGAAGGGCACCGGCTGGGGCTTCACGACACCTGCATACGTGATGTAGGGCGAACGCTGGAGCTCGTTCAGGCCCCAACCCAAGGCGGCGACGACGAACACGGCGCCGTAAATCGTCGCCCGCGACATTGTGTTCGTGCTGCGATGAAAAATCTGCATCGAAAAATCTATTCCAGCGGAACCACGTGGCGGATTACTCGCCGGGCCGCTGGCGTCAAGCCTGCGTGGTACAGATTGATGTGATGGCGCTCACGGAAACTTGTGATTATAGCAGTTGAGTCGGATTTGTAATCCGACGGAAGCCGTCTACTCGAAAAAAAAATTGGAGACTTGATTGCCGGGCAAAACAATGTTTCGTTTTTCAACGGCAACGAGAAACGGAGATCGCGCAAAACCTATCTCCGCGCTTCCGGGCGAGGTTCGTCCCTAACGCAGATTCATTACCATGAGTTTGGGTTCGGTCATTTCTTCGATCGCGTAGCGCAACCCTTCGCGACCGATTCCGGAATCCTTAACGCCCCCATAGGGCATGTGATCGATGCGGAAAGTCGGCACATCGCCCGCCAGCAGTCCGCCCACTTCGAGTTCTTCAAATGCCTGGAACATCAGTTTCGCATCGCGGGTAAAGATGCCCGCCTGCAGGCCATACGGCGAACTGTTGATCAATCGTATCGCCTCGTCAAATTCGACGTAGGGTTCCACCGTAACCACGGGCGCAAAAATTTCCTGGCAGTTGACCTTCATGTCGGGCCGCGTGCCCGTGAGCACCGTCGGTTCCAGCAAAGAACCTTTGTGGCCGCCCCCGCACAGCACGCGGGCGCCACCGCGCACCGCTTCCTGTATCCATTCCGTCGCCCGGGTCGCATCGCTTTCTCGAATCAACGGGCCGACATCGGTGGTTTCGTCCAGAGGATCGCCGCAACGCAGTTCCTTCACTCCTGCCAGAAACAGGTCGACGAATTTCCCATACGCCGACTGCTGCACCAGCACTCGCTGTACCGAGATGCACGTCTGTCCAGCGTAACCGAACGCACCGGCCACGCATCTGCCAGCGGCATAATCGAGGTCGGCGTCGTTGTGAATGATGACGCCGGCATTGCCGCCCAGTTCAAGGATCACTTTTTTCTTGCCCGAATTCTTTTTGATCTGCCACCCAACGGCGGCGCTGCCCGTAAAGCTGATCAGCTTGATGCGGTCGTCGGTGACCAGCAGGCTCGCATCGTCATTCGAGAGCGGCAGCACGTTGAGCCCGCCATCCGGCCATCCTGTCTGCTGCACCACCTCCGCCATCAGCAGTGACGACAATGGCGTCTGTGGCGCCGGCTTCAACACTATCGGACACCCCGCCGCGATCGCCGGCGCGACTTTGTGCACAACCAGATTCAGCGGGAAATTAAACGGAGTGATGCCGGCAATCGGCCCCAGCGGAAAGCGCTTCACGATGCCCCAGCGCCCGGCCGTGTACTCCTGCCAGTCGAGCGGAAGGTACTCCCCGTAAATGCGGGTGCTCTCCTCCGCTGCCACTGTGAAGGTAAAGATCGCGCGCTCCACCTCGGTGCGTGCCGCCTTGATGGGCTTGCCTGCCTCCTGGCACAGGATGCGGGCGAACTCTTCTTTTCTCTTGCTGATTCCCTCGGCGACCTGGCGCAGCACGCGCTGGCGCTCGAAGGCAGGTAAGCGCCGGGTGGTGCCGAACGCCTTGACCGCCGCGGCAATGGCGGCTTCGGCATGCGCGCGACGGCCCTGGAACACGCGTCCCACGACCGCACCGTCGTAAGGGGATTTCACCTCAACGGTGTCGCCATCCTCAATCCACTTGCCATCGACCAGGAATCCGTGGGTCGCAATATCCGCGAGGGTCATCTGTGCCATGAAAAGATTGTGGACCTCCACCCCGGTGCGATTTCCGATTATAGGCTCCCGTCCGCACTCTTGGCTCGGACTTCCGCGATAAAATTCCGACCGATGCCAGACTCGCAGACGGAAACGATAGTTGCGCTCGCCGCAGCGCTGAGCGGCCGCAAGATTTCGCCGGTCGAACTCACGCGCGCATGCCTGAAGAAAATCGAAGACCTGAATCCGGTGTTGAACGCCTTTATCACCGTGACCGCCGATCAGGCGCTCGCCCAGGCGCGCGCGGCGGAAGAAGAAATCCTGCGCGGAGACTGGCGCGGGCCGCTGCACGGAATTCCGATTGGGCTTAAGGACCTGATTGACACGGCCGGAACTCTGACTACAGCGGCCAGCCGCCTGTACAAAACGCGCATTCCAACCGCGAGTGCGGAGGTTGTCCGCAAACTGGAGCGCGCGGGCGCCGTTTTTCTCGGAAAACAGAACCTGCACGAGTTCGCCTACGGTGGCAGTTCGATGATCGGCGCCTTCGGCGAAGTGCATAACCCGTGGAGTCCGGCTCATATAGCCGGAGGATCTTCCGGCGGCTCGGCGGCGGCCGTCAGCGCAGGACTCGGATATGGCGCCATCGGCACTGATACCGCAGGCTCAATTCGCGAACCGGCGGCGCTGTGCGGCGTGGTGGGGTTGAAGCCGACTTATGGGCGGGTGAGTACTCGCGGGGTGATTCCGCTGTCAGAATCACTGGACCACGTCGGTCCGATCGCAGCGAGTGTGGCAGACGCAGTGCTGATGTTGCGCGCCATCTCAGACGGAGATGGCCTGCCTCCCAGCGACTTTCTCGCAGTGTGGTCGCGATCGAACACCCGTTTCCGCGTTGGAGTTCCCCGTTCCTTTTTCTATGAAGAACTACACCCCGAAGTCGCCCATGCGATCGAGAAATCATTGGCAGCACTTGCAGCATTCGGCGCCGAAGTCCGTGAAATATCGCTCACTCCAGACAATGACCGCACCGTGCAGGCCGCCGAATCGTACGCGTTTCACGCGGAAACGGTCGCCAGAACTCCCGAACTCTATCAGCCGGAAACCCTGCGTCGCATTCGGACGGGAGAGAAGATTTCGCAGGGAGATTACGCGCGCAAGCACGCTGAACTTGAACAAGAGCGGAAGAAGGTTCGCAGCATTTTCGAGGCAGTCGACGTGATCGTCACACCCACCACCCCGATCCCCGCTCCGAAAATTGCGGAACTTAAGGAAAATCCCGACTTGCTGCGACCGCGCGAACTGGTCCTGTTAAGAAATACCCGCCCCTTCAACGTTTGGGGAGTGCCGACGATTTCCATACCCTGCGGTCTGACCGGCGGCGGCCTTCCGATCGG
The DNA here is from genome assembly GCA_963765755.1 of uncultured Acidobacteriota bacterium. GTDB lineage: Bacteria > Acidobacteriota > Terriglobia > Terriglobales > Acidobacteriaceae > Gp1-AA133. The sequence continues at coordinate 117,807 of CAVXXV010000009.1, forward strand.
ACTGCAAATCGCCGGGCCACCGGGACGCGAGGACATGCTCCTGCGGTTCGCGTACGCCTGCGAGAGCGTATTCGGATGGACAGAAATGAAGCGGAGCCACGACTGCCGAACGCTTTCAAGTTCCCCGTAGGACTCAGTTCACCGTGCGCACATCGTCTGGCAACATCAGCACAAATGTACAGCCGTCCTGCGCGCACGATAGCGTTCCCCGCCGGAGGATTTTTGCGGGCGTATCGTCGGGAAAATTGATCGTGTATTTGAGATGCTGCAGAGCGCCTTCCAGGGTCCGCAGCTTCTCCTCGCCGCTGATGAACTTCACTTTATCGACCGTCGCTCCATTGCTGTTCGTGCCCAGCAGCACCCAGAACTCGGCATTGCCCGAGGCAGGAGGCTTGTCATTCAGCTTGGTCGTGCGCATCTGCTGCAGTTCGTCGTGATACTTACGCACCACGGGATCGACCTTGTCCTCTCCGCCTAGCAGGCCGCCTAACCGGCCGCGAGTTTCCGGCACGGGGCGCAGCCCACTCAGAGCCATGGCGTAGGTCCGAATCGCCTTTTCCTTGTCGCCGCGCTTCTCGTAAATCTGTCCCAGGTGATCGCCCACCTCGCCGTGATGGCCGAGGCTCCAGGCCGCGGAAACATATTTCTCAGCCTTATCGAGATTCCCTTCCGCGTAATACACCCAGCCGAGCGTGTCCCAGTAAGCAATGAGCGATGGCACCAAGGCGAGATCCCGCTGGTTCAGCTGATCGAGCGAAAGGTTGCGCAAGCCCGCGGCGGTCGAGGCCACGGCCGATTCGGCGTACTGCTGCGCTTTATCGAGATGCGTGTTCTTCAACGACAACTGGTAAGCGATGTTGTTCCACACCAGCGGCGACGCCGAGATGTCGACCGCATGATCAAACGCCGCCAGTGCTTTGTCATCCTGGCCCAGGTTCAAGTAGGCATCGCCCAAGCTGACTTGCAGCCCGGCGTCATCCGGCGTGAGCGAGGCGGCTTTCTCCAGTTCCGGCGCAGCCAGATCATACTTGTGCCACTCGGCATACATGGCGCCCAGGTTGGCGTGTGCAAACTTGTCGAGAGGATTGTTCTCCAGCTGCTTGTGGAAGGCGTTGGCTGCATCGTCATACTTCCGATCCTGCCAGTAGGCCCGCCCCAGGTTGTTGTAGGCAAATTCGTCGTAGGGATTAATTTCGAGCGCCTTCTGAAACGAAGCCACCGCATCCGTGCTTTGCCGGATCGAGAGATAGCAAAGCCCAAGGTTGTTCCACGCATACTTGTTCTTAGGCTCAACCTCGACTGCGCGCTTCAACAGCTGAATCGCCATCGGGAAATTCCCGTTTTGCATGGCGGTGCGCGCACTCTCATTCAGGTCGTCGGCCTTCATATCCGTCGGTAGCGTGGCCATGCTGGCCGCGCTGTTTTCGACAGCCAGGTGCTGCCCCAGGTCCGACAGCACAGCGCGCCGGAACGAGAGGTAGTCTCCCGCGCGGGTGGCGGGCAGTTCACGTTCCCGCATGATCATCGTGCGCTCGGCCGTAAACACTGAACCATCGAGCTTGTAGCTGGCCGCGTACTGCCCGTAGTCGCGCTTCATCGCAAATGGCAGCGGTGCGTGCGCGGTGAACTTGGCCGGAAGCGTCAGCTTTATGCGATAGGTGAATTCTCCCGGAGGCCCAAACTTGATGGGGTCCGAGTCAGCCGCCGTTTCGTCCTCATCCGCATCGGCCAGGCTGAATTGCGACAACGGCAGATCGATATCTGATTTCTTCTTCGACCAATCCAGAAAATTCGCCTTCGAGACCTCGTACGAGAACTGGAAAGGCTCGCGGGTCGCCGCCGGATCGCCCACCTTCAAATTCGTAATGTCGCCGTCTAGTCCGCCCATCGCATTGATGTTTTCAACCAGGTGCTCCCACTGCGCACTGGGCACGCGGCGGAAGATGATTCGCATCAGAAGCTCGGTATCGCCACGAACCACGTAGCTGACCTTCGCGTTCAGCTTACCGAGTTCGTTGATCGTGCCCTCGATGGTCTGCACCTGCGTGTTCGCCATGGGCGTATCGGCTGGCGTCTCCTCGAGGTGCGCCGGACCCATGACTGGAATTACGAGTCCCTGCTTCTTGCGGATGTTGAACGACAGTAGACGGAAGGGTGCGACCTCGGTGGTCGTATCCATCCAGACTTCTTCCTTGCCCATCGGCAGCAGTGTGATGACGTGATCGAACTGCGAGGGGGATGGAATGTCGGGATCGAGCTTCCGGCTGGAGTTGATCAGCACCGACGAAGCGTGCATCCCTTGAGCCTCGAGCAGGGAAGACAGCAGCGTGTGCTTGTCTTTGCAGTCGCCATACTGGTTATGCAGCACGTCCGACGCAGCATGCGGCTGATAGCGCCCCAGCCCTAGCGACAAGCTCACATACCGGAAATTCTTGGCGACGTAATCGTACAGCGCTTCGACTTTGTCCAGATCGCTGCCCGCGCCCTTGGTCAGTTCTTCCGCCTTCGCGCGAATGTCGGCCGTCGGCTGGCGCCGGTCGTGATCGAGCCCTGCGTACCACTTCCCGACGTCTTCCCAGGTTGCAAACGTAGTCAACTGCACAGCGGGTACTTCGTCTTCCGGCTTTTTCTTCTTTCTCTTCTTCTTGTCCTTGTCTTTATCTTTGTCCTTGTCGTCGTCCTCGCGCTCCAGGTGCGAACTGGTCCAGCGATAGATGCGGCGCCCATTTTCCTCGGTGACCTTCGGCTCAAAGCCGGGCTTGTTCTTCAGCTTAATGGTGCGGTCCTTGGGAATGTTGACTTCAAGCTGTTCGTCGAGCGTGATGTTGTTCTTGTCGAAGTCGTACTCGGTCCAGAACTGGTTGGGCGCCAGGGGCGTGTGGATCACCGTAGCCACGTCGTATTCCAGCACTTCGCCAGGCCGCAGCCCCGGCACCGTAATGTGCTTCTGCCGGTAGTCGGTGTAAACGGGCGCCTCGCGCGCCACCGGCGCGCTCAAATCCTGCACAGCGTCGGCAGGCGCGGTAACCACGGTGCCGTCTTTCTTCAGCACGCGGACGTAAGGAATCTCCACCCGCTCATTCGCCGAGCTGTATCCGATGACCACCTGACCCCACTGCTCGACGCCGGCTTCGCTCTGCACTCGTACCCGCGCGATGGTTTCCTTTCGCCCCGTGCCGTCGCTTTCAAACCGGAAGAGCGTGCGGACCTGCTCAATGACAAAACCTTCCTGGGAATAGTCCTTCTTGTCCTTGGCTTGATCTTTACTCTGATCTGTTGTTTTAGCGCCTTTGTCATCACCTGCTGGCTTAGGAGCCTTGGCTTCCGAAGGCGTCTGCGGAGCAGACGAACCGGGGATCGTAACGTCCGGTTGCTGGGCGGCCAGGCTGTAAAAGAGGCTGGAAAGAAGGAAGACAAGAACTGCTGAACGGCGCATAGATTAGTCCTTGGGCGTTTGTACCGTATGCAAGAGAAGGGCGCAAGAGGGAGCGGTGCGAAGCCAATGTACCTATGGTAACTCAGAAAAGAAGGGTCGCCCAGCATGTGACCGGGATCCGAAGCGCCTGCGCAGTAATGCCCTCTCGACCTGAATTGGACGAGAGGGCATCCGCTTGCGCTGACCGTTGTTGGAGTCTGACTACTGCTTGTCGTACACGGCGGTGTATTCGACTTTCTTTCCCGCAGGATCGGTTGCCGTAATCGTTACAGTGCGGCTTTTGCCATCGGCTGAAATCACGATTTTGCCATGGGCCGTTACTTTGCCATCTTTCTTATTGGTCAGCTCCAGCGTGTGGTCGTCAACCTTCTTGTAAGAGCGCATGTCACCTGACGGATCACCCACCAGCGCGTAGTCCTTGCCATCGAACTTTCCCGTCCACTCGTTATGCGAAGGCTTCCCTTGCGCATCCGTGCCATCTACCGTGACCTTAATGCTGTCGCCGGCAGCTTCGTAGACAACCGTGTTGTTCTTAGGTGCTGTAGCTGGAATTGTCGACTTGCTCTCGTTAAGTTTCCAGGTACCCAAGTTCGCATCGCTGGCAAACGCCACTGCAGCACAACATAGAGCCACAATCAAAACAATCGTTTTCGTCTTCATGTGTCTCTCCTCATCAACATGCTTTCCGTTGGGTTTCAAACGGCGGCCATTCTATGCCTGGGGCGACTCTTGTCAAGGCGCATTCTTTGCACAATCCCGGGAACTAACTCTGCGCTCATGTCAAGCGCACATCAAACAGCGCCAGCCAATACTGCAACGACTGCAGGAGAAAGCCGAAAAAGATCAGCGCGATCCCGAACGCTCCCAGTCGCCGTTCCGGCAGATTGTCAGCGTAGTACTCGATAAAGGGATATAAGGTGATGCCGACGCCCGTAACCACGCCCGTAACGAATCCGACGCGCAGCGCGAAAGCCCAGGTGTGGTCCACGTGATGGATGAACGCACTGCAGACAAGAGCCGTCGCCATGTAACCGAGCGCCCGTACCACCGTACCCCAAAACAGTCGGCGGCTGAGACGTGGACGGCGCGAAACTACATAATCCATCGCTGGCCGCATGCCGCGCGAATACACGAGGACCTGGCCAAGGGTGATGAGTATGGCAAACGAGATTGCAAATCCAAAGCCCAAGCTCCGGTAGAGTCCCAACCCAAAGCCCAGTCCACGGATCGCCGAGAACACCCCTTCCCACGGCAGGGAGTAATGCTCCAGTCCACGCGCCGCTCGATTAAATTCAATCGCCAGGGTGATGCCACTCGCGATCCCTGCAGTCAGACCGAATACCAGGCCCAGGCCGAGCCCATACCCGACTGCAAAGACCAGCGAATACGTCACCGCCCGCGTCAGGAACCGTAGCGGCCCGTGCTGCCCGCCCAGCAGGTCATACGCCAGGTAAAGACTCCCCAGCACATCCGGACCAGTTCCGGTAATGCTGACGGCTGCAACGGTGTGGTGATCCATGCAAATCGCTTTTATGCGGGAGACTACCCACGCATCAGATCCAGTCAACCCCTCCCAACTTCCGTCTCAATCCTGAGATTAGGCTAGTTATCCGCTCGCAATAAGAAGCTCATCCTCCGCGCCTCCCTGGGTCCTCGGTGGTGAAAAGTTTGCTCGCCAAAGCGTAGCGCAGAAAGTACCTCCACTGCGAATCCAGCCCTGAGCCTATTACCGACGTAACTACTCGTACATCCTTTCACCCGAAGATCGACCACTAGGCGCTTAGAATCAGCATACTGCGCGTCCAAACAACATTCGTCTCCAATTCGGGTTAGTACTCACAAGAGTGATCTCTCGTTCTAGGTAGATATTTTGAGCCCAACTCCCTTTGCATCCGCCTGGCCGCGAGCAAGTTGTCGTAAAGAAGCCAGGGACGAATGGGCAGGAGGAAACAGCATGCGCTCTCTACGATTTGTTCGATATTTTTGGCTGGCTCTATTGCTTCTTATCATTCCCGCTTCCTCGTTCGCGGGAGTGTTCGTTTCGGTGACGATCGCACCTCCCGTGCTGCCCGTCTACACGCAGCCGCCTTGCCCGGGCGACGGCTACATCTGGACGCCCGGCTACTGGGCCTACGGGCTGGAAGGTTATTACTGGGTCCCTGGAACCTGGGTTACGCCTCCCACGGTTGGTGTCCTCTGGACGCCGGGATATTGGGGCTGGGGTGACGGAGTATACGTGTGGCATGCCGGCTATTGGGGACCGCACATTGGTTTCTACGGCGGCGTGAATTATGGATTCGGATACTTCGGCAATGGTTATGAAGGCGGGTACTGGAGAGATCGCCACTTCTACTACAACCGCAGCGTGAACAACGTGCACATCACCAACGTTCACATTTACAACAGGACCGTCATCAACAATGTCACCGTGAACCGCGTCAGCTATAGCGGCGGCCGCGGCGGAATCAACGCGCACGCCTCGCGGGAACAGGAAATGGCGGAGCGCGAGCATCATTTCGAAATGACCAACCGGCAGCGTGATCACGAGCATGGAGCCGGCAACAATCGCGCATTCCTCGCTTCTGAGAATCACGGCCGCCCCTCAGTTGCAGCTACCGCGCGTCCGGGAGAATTTCACGGACCGCACGTTATGCCAGCGCGTGTGAAGTCAGATCCCTTCGACCGTCCGGCGACTCGCCCCATCCCACGGCCGGAAAACTCCGGGCGTCATGAGGATCGCCCAATGACCCGTCCGGATATGCACGGGAATCGCGGGCCGTTGCCAGACAACAACTCGCGACGCGAGGCAGCACCGCGCCCAGGAAATAATCATCCTGACAATTCTGGCCCGCGCGGCAACGACGGACAACATGGCAATGGTGGCCAGCATGGCAACGAGGCGCCCCACGGAAATGGCGGAGCTCATAGCAATGATGGACCGCACGGCAACGGCGGGCAGCACGACAGAGGCCATGACGAGCGGCGCTAAGCCACCAAGAAAAAATCACGAGCAATGAAGAAGCGGGCCGGCGATAGTCTGGCCCGCTGCATTCTTAAACGGTTCCGTTTCTCAGTGAATCGAAAACTCCGCGCTTCTGCGCATAGACGTTGGAAGCCGTGAAAATACTACTTCGGGTGCTTCATACATCCAATTCTGCCCGCACCGTTCCGTCTTCGAGATCGCTTTCCATGCGAAACCCCAACTTCTGGCAGATCGCGCGCATCTCGCGATTCTCCGTCAAAATCGTTGAGACTACGCGCTTCAGTCTCTCGTCGCGTGCGACCGCGATCAGCCGACGATACAGTTCTGTACCGAGGCCCTGCCCCTGGTAGCGATCATCCACCAGAACCGCCAGTTCCGCCTCGTTTCCACCCCCTCGCAGTTTGCTAAGCCGGCCGATGGCGATGATCTCGGGATGCCCGTCGTCTTTTTTCTTACGCTCTGCGACCAGTACGATTTCACGGTCATAGTCGATGAAGCAGATCCGCGTGAGCCGCTCGTGCGCCGTGCGCTGGCTCAGCTTCAACGGCTGAAAATAGCGCAGGTAGACCGTGCGCTCCGAGAGCACCTGGTGCAGGCGAACCAGCAGCGGTTCATCTTCGGGCCGTATAGGCCGGATTGTCACCGCATCACCGTTTTTGATACTCCAGGACTGCACATACTTGACTGGATACGGACGGATCGCGGGACGCGGCAACTTTTCATCAGCAACTTCGGCGCCGTGTAGCACGACTCGCGCGTCCAGCGCGATCAGTCGCTCCGAAGAAGCAAGCACCGGATTGATGTCGATTTCGCGAATGCGCGGTTGTTCGACAATCAGGTGACTGAAGCGCACCAGAAACTCCTCAAGCGCGGCCAAATCGACCGCTTTGCGTCCGCGCACACCTTCCAGCGCTGTAAACACGCGGGTCTGCTCCATCATCCGGCGGGCCAGTGTGGTATTCAGCGGCGGGAGGGCTAGTGAGCGATCCTTGAACACTTCCACAAGTTGACCGCCCGTGCCGAAGAGCAATACCGGCCCAAACTGTGGATCGATGCTGCTGCCGACAATCAACTCGTAGCCCTCAAGTTTCATCATCGGCTGCACCGTCACGCCAAGAAAATGACCATCCCCCGCCTTTTCCCGCACCGCCGTTTGAATCGCGACAAACGCGTTGCGCACGGCCGCTTCGTCGCGCAAGTTCAGCTGGACTCCGCCAACATCGGTCTTGTGCGTGATGGTTTCCGACAGCAACTTCAACACCACCGGGTAACCGATCACTCCCGACTTAGCGATGGCTTCATCCTCGGTCTTGGCAACTTCAGTCTGAACGGTCGGCAGCCCGTATGCCGCCAGCAACTGCTTCGATTCGACTTCCGTCAGCAGCGTGCGCCCGGACCGCCGCGCATTTTCGATGATCTGCAGCGCGGCCGCGCGGTCGGGGCCTTCATCAGCTTCCTCCCGCAACACCGGGGTCTCATACAAACCGCGCAGCGCATAGCTGTAACGCCACATGTAGCAGAACACGCGCGCCGCGGTATCGGGAAACTGGAAGGTCGGTATTCCCGCGTGGTTCAGGATGTCTGTCCCGGCAGCAATCGCGGAGCCGCCCATCCAACTTGCCAGCACCGGTTTTCCCGTGGAGTGCGCGTAGGGCTTCAAATGCTCAGCGGTCGCGCTGGGCTCAGCCATGCCCTGCGGACAGGTAATCGCGAGCAGGCCGTCGATGTTGGGATCATGTGCCGCAATGTCGATCACCTTGGCATAGCGATCGGGCAACGCATCACCCAACACATCAATCGGATTATTGTGGCTCCAGTGCGGCGGGAGCAGTTGATTCAGCGCCTCCATCGACTCGGCCGAAAGCTGCGCCAGTTGCCCACCGTTCGAAAGCAATCCGTCGGCGGCCAGCACACCCGGACCACCCGCATTGGTCACGATGGCGAGCCGAGGTCCCTTCGGCCGAGGCTGCTTGGCCAGGACTTCCGCCATATAAAAAAGGTCGGCGATAGTCTGCACCCGCAGCACGCCGCAGCGCCGAAACGCCGCATCCAGCACTTCGTCGCTGCCGGTAAGGGATCCGGTATGCGACGCGGCGGCCTGTGCAGCGGCTTCGGTGCGTCCTGCCTTGATCACGATGATCGGTTTGTTCAGCGAGACTTCCCGTGCAGCCGACAGGAACGACCGCGCATCCCCCACCGACTCCATGTACATGATGATGCTCTGCGTGCGCGGATCATTTCCCAGGTAGTCGATCAGGTCGCCCCAACCCACATCGAGCATCGATCCCACCGACACAAACGAACTGAACCCCACCATCTCCTTCTGCGCCCAGTCGAGAATCGCCGTGCACAACGCACCGCTCTGGCTGATGAATCCCACATTGCCGGCCCGCGCAATGTTCGACGCGAACGTGGCATTCAGCCCGCTGATCGGATTCATGACGCCCAGGCAGTTCGGACCAATCAATCGCAGCCCGGTTCCCTGAATGCGCTCCAGAATTTGCCGCTCGAGCTCCTTGCCCTTTTCGCCGTGCTCCTTGAAGCCGGCGGAGATGACAATCGCGCCGTGCACGCCAGCCTGCACGCACTCTCCGATGATCGCGGGCACGGTCACCGCGGGCGTGATCACGACCGCCAGGTCGACGGCCTCGGGCAAATCCGCCACGCTCTTGTATGCCTTGATGCCAAGCACGCTGCTCCGCTTGTCGCTGATCGGATACACCGTTCCACCGAACGGGCTGCTGACCAGGCTCCATAACACTGCGCGGCCCACGCTTCCCGCTCGATCCGAAGCGCCGATCACCGCAACGCTGCGTGGCGCAAAGATCGCATCCAGCGGATGCGGCTCGGATCGCAACACGTCATGCGCGCGATCCTGCGTAGGCTCGGCCTTCGCCGCCTTGCTGGCCTTGCTGACTTTGCTAGCCTTTCCGGATGCCTTCAGCGGACTCATCACTGGGAAGTGTACCGCTTGCCTCCACTTACGTGTGTGACTCAGAAACTTCCCTTGCCGCAGTAACAAGTTACTCAACAAAACACCCCGCTGAATCGGAAGTTCATTTTCCACTTGCTTCTGTTCGCGGCTCCGCTAAAATCTCCCGGTCCCCGGCATACAACTCCAATTTAACGAACCTCGGAGGTGTTTGTGTCCGGCGGCTAAAACCCTGAACTAAGTTCCACAAGGAGAATTTAGGAATGAAGAAGCTGCTCACGCTGCTGTTCGCGGTTGCCGTTGCCCTCTCTCTGACGACTTCCACCTTCGCGCAGGATACGGCCAAGAAGGACGACACCAAGAAGGAAGAGAAGAAGGAAAAGAAGGCCAAGAAAGAGAAGAAGGAAAAGAAGGACGACAAGATGAAGGATGACAAGATGAAGGACGACAAGATGAAGGACGACAAGAAATAGCTTGCGTCCAGCGTCTTCACCGCGCCCCGGCTGCACTGGCCGGGGCTCTGTTTTTGCAGGAAAATGGATCGCCGATCCTTATAAACCGCAAGCTTTTGCTGCTCCCCAGTCGGACTCCCTACAAAGATTTGACATCTGCCCCGGCCGGAACCGTAGTAAAATCCCGCCTAACAACAACCTGCCCGGTAGCAGGTGTGGGGTAAAGCGATCGCGATCCATCTCTTGAGCGCGACGTTTCAGTAAGGAGGGTGCATGGAATCACGGGCCCCTGAAAGTATGTCTTCCGCCGTCTCACCATCCACGAGCGCCAAGTCTCACGCCCATGAAGGACGCAATTTCTGGGTGCTGACTGCGTATGGAATCTCGGGACTGGCACTGTTCGGCGTACTCGCCTATTACTTCAGCGACTTCGTCTCTCACTAGATCTCATTCGCGTAGCGGCTGTGGACAATGTGCGCGCGATTGAGCGTTGTGGTGTCTCTAGCGAACTGGACACATCCATAATCCACACTCCGGCGTGCTACAATGACCCGCGTTTTATCTAATGCTTCCGAGTTGTGGTCTGATCGGCGGCTTCCCGCACTCTTGCTTACAACGGACAGATTTGCTTGGCCCAGGAACCCACGAAGACCGCCAGTGTGACCTACGCCGATGCGGGCGTACACATCGATCGCGCTAACCGCACCAAGCAGCGGATCAAGTATCTCGCCCATAAAACGTTCACCAAGGGAGTGTTGAGCGAGATTGGCGGATTCGGCGGCCTGTTCTCCATCGCCAAGACCTATCTTGACCCGGTGCTGGTCTCCAGCGTCGACGGCGTCGGAACCAAGCTTAAAGTCGCGTTCGAGATGAACGTTCACCACACTGTGGGTGCGGACCTGGTGAACCATTGTGTGAACGACATCGTAGTGCAGGGCGCCGCCCCGCTGTTCTTCATGGACTACCTGGCCACCGGGACGCTCGAACCGAGCGTCGCCGAAAAAGTGGTGGAGGGCATCGCCGAAGCTTGCAAACACAATGGCTGCGCGCTGATCGGAGGTGAAACCGCCGAAATGCCCGGCTTCTATCCCAATGGCGAATACGATCTCGCAGGCTTCATCCTCGGCGTGGTGGAAAAAGAAAAGATCGTCACCGGCAAAACCGTAGAAGTGGGTGACATCGTGCTCGGCCTCCCCTCGAACGGCCTGCACACCAACGGTTATTCGCTAGCCCGCAAACTCCTGTTCGAAGTCGCAAAGTATTCGCCGGAAACCTACGTCAACGAAATCAAGAACAAAGTCGGCAACGAGCTGATGCGCTCCCATAAGAGCTACTGGCCCGCGCTGAAAAAAATGATCGATGCTGACGTCATCTCCGCAATGGCGCACATCACGGGCGGCGGCATCACCGAAAATCTCCCGCGCGTGCTGCCGCGCGGCATGTCAGCGGTCATCGAACTAGGCAGTTGGCCCGCCTTGCCGATCTTCGAACATCTGCAAGTGCTGGGCAATGTCCCCCAGGACGAAATGCTGCGCACCTTCAACATGGGTTTAGGCATGCTGCTGGTCGTGAATCCCAAAAAATTCAAGAAGGCCCAAACGCTCCTCGAGCGTGCCGGAGAAAAATTCTTCAACGTTGGCAGAATCGTAAAGGGCGAGCGGAAGGTGATGTACTCGTAGTTGAGCCCCTGACTTGGTCGTCCGGAGCGATCTACTTACAACCAGGCTCTCCCACTCTGTCATCCTGAGCGAAGTGCCATTCGAGCGAAGTCGAAGCGCCCTGCGTTCCTTCGAAGCACCACGACCGTGTCCACTTTCCCACCACAACAGATAAAGTACAGTATGAAGTGTTATCCCCTCTGTCTCTCCGTGCCTCCGTGGTAGATTTTCAGTCGGTGGAAAATAATAAACGTGCAATTACGACGCCGACCCAAGACCTATGCGCAACTTAGGCATCCTGCTGTCCGGCCGAGGCTCGAACTTCGAAGCCATCGCCAAAAACATTGCTGCAGGAAAAATCCCCGGCGCGCAGATCGCCGTCGTGATTTCAAACAAACCCGACGCTGGCGGATTGGAAACCGCCAAGCGCCTCGGACTCACAGCGCTGGCCATCCCATCCAAAGGTGTCGCGCGTGAAGAGCACGACCGCAAAGTGGTCGCCGCCCTGAAAGAGCACAAAGCGGAGCTGATCTGTCTTGCCGGATACATGCGCCTGCTGTCTCCCTGGTTCGTGCAACAGTTCCCGCAGCGCATCCTGAACATTCATCCGAGCTTACTTCCCGCGTTCCCTGGCCTCGAAGCGCAGGAACAAGCCTTCGCCTACGGCGTAAAGGTCTCAGGCTGCACGGTGCATTTCGTCGACGAAGAACTTGACCACGGCGCGATCATCGTGCAAAAGACCGTGCCCGTCGACGACTCCGACGATGAGCACACCTTGGCCGCCCGCATCCTGGAGCAGGAACACATCGCCTACTCGGAAGCGATACGGATCGTGCTGGAAGGGAAGTACGAAATTGTGGGCCGGCGGCTTGTTACACCCACGGGTCCGGTCCAGTCGCGCAGCGACGTCAGAAATTAGCCCCGCACGTCAGTGCGGGGAACCGTCGGCCACGTGAAAAAGAGTCCCGCAGGGACGGCACTCACCCGAGTACATCCTTCTCTTCGAATCGGACGCCGGATTTTCGCAGGAGCGTGAGGAATTCCTCATCGAACGATCGCACTCGATGGTGCTCCTCCTGCTTTTCGATGTATGCCCTCACGACGTCCAGCATCGATGGGCTAACGCTGAACGCTCCGTAGCCCTTCTGCCATTCGAATGCCAGCCCCTGTTCTCCCAGCCAGCGGGAAGAATTGGCTTTGAGTTTCTGCACAACCTCAGCGAGGCGGGCGCTCGGGGGAAGGCTCACTAGGATGTGCACGTGGTTCGTCGTTCCACCAATCGCCAGAGAATTCAAGCCTAGCTTCCGCACGATGCCTCCGAAATACGCGATGAGTCGTGGTTGCAATTCGATCGGAATCAGGCCTCGGCGATCCTTTGTGCTGAATACTACGTGCGTGAATTGGGCGGAGTAGGTGTGGGACATATTCCTTGTCCCAGAAGTAGCGCTTATCATGCGACTGGTCTGTGCAATCTGTCACAAGAGCGGCGGCTATTTGCACAACCTCGCGAGGTCGAACCTGGCGCCCCCTGAAGGGGACTCTACGCATTGGCGACCCCGCCCCACCCGCACTTACGTGCGGGGCTAGCCTCTGACGTCGCTTCGCGACTCTCTTGCTTACTTTGCTTCGGACAACATCACTTGCTTTATCTTTTTGCCGACCCGGACGATCAGGGCGTCCTTGGGACAGACCAGAATCGCTAGCCTGTCAACCATTTGGCCGGAGATATGAACGGCCTTCTCCTTCACCTTGCGCCCAGCTTCTGTTCGGGACGCGCAAAACCCAGCCTCAGCAAGCAACCTGTCCACGCCTACGAGCCTCAGTTCGTCAGGTGTACAGATGGAACTCTGAAATTTATGCAGCGGGAAGTACGAACTCTCATCGGACAAATCCCTGGTGGTCTTCAACTGAACCTTGTCTATTTCCACTGTGACATGTTCTGCAGCGCTGGGCACTTCGTCCTTTTGGAATTGCTTCGCCCAGTCCTCCCCCGCTTTAACTCCCGCTTCCACCGAATGAAAATCCGCCACAATCGTCCGGCCCAGTTCTTTCTTTAGCGCCATCGGATGTGCCTTACCCGACGCCACGTCCTGTTTCATCTTCGCGATGTCGGCCGACGAAACGTCGGTCAACAGCTCGTAATACCGCCACATCATCTCGTCCGATACCGACATAATTTTCCCGTACATTTCAAGCGGCGGCTCGTGGATGCCGATCGCGTTCCCCAGCGACTTCGACATCTTATTTACGCCGTCGAGCCCCTCCAGAATCGGCGTGGTCAGCACGATCTGCGACTCCTGCCCATACGCGCGCTGCAGCTCGCGCCCGACCAGCAGATTAAATTTCTGATCCGTGCCGCCTAACTCGACGTCGGCCTCCAGCGCCACCGAGTCATAGCCTTGCGCCAGCGGATAAATCAGTTCATGCATGGCAATCGGCTTTTCCTCCTTGAACCGCTTGTGGAAGTCCTCGCGCTCGAGCATCTGCGAGACGGTGTACTTGGCGGTCAGTCGAATGAAATCCTCAGCGCTGAACTCCGAGAACCAGCGGCTGTTGAAGTCCACCACTGTCTTCACCGGATCGAGAATCTTGAAGACCTGTGCCTTGTAGGTCTCGGCGTTCTGGTCGATCTGCTCTCGGGTTAGCGGTGGCCGCGTCGCGGACCTGCCCGTGGGATCGCCAATCATTCCCGTGAAATCGCCGATCAGGAAAATAACGAGGTGCCCTAGATCCTGAAAGTGTTTCAGTTTGCGCAAAACGACGGTATGACCGAGGTGCAGGTCAGGAGCCGTCGGGTCCATGCCCAGTTTCACCCGCAACGGTTTGCCCGTGGCACGGGACTTTTCCAGCTTGGCGCGCAAATCAGACTCGCGGATGATTTCCGCTGAGCCCTTCTTGATATACGCAATTTGTTCGTCGACCGGGGCGAAGTTGGGCATGCCGTTCGATTATAACGAGTGTGGTTTCCGTGCCGGCTAAAGGGCAATCTGAAATGCGAAATCTGCAATGTACACTCTTTCCTCCGCGTCTCAGTGTCTCCGTGGTTGATTCATCTTCCACGCGACCGTCCTGCAGTGCCGCCAAATGATTTTTCTGTTACGCTCTTGCGGCCAAAATGCGTGCTGCCGCCATCCTCGGGCTGGGAACCTTGACCCGCCACCTGAAGCCCTTTCAGCAGGACTCGCACGTGGAATGGATAATGGGTCTCCCGTCCGGATCCGAGAGTCTGGATGCCATTCTCGTGTTCGGAGGCGACGGCACCGTGCACCGCCACCTCGGCGCCTTGGTGAAACTGGGTCGCCCCGTATTGGTTGTGCCGGTCGGCAGCGGGAACGACTTCGCCCGTGCGCTCGGACTCCAGCGCGGGACAGATTCCCTGGCGGCATGGCGCAAATTCGTAATGAACCAGCGAAATGTACGCCAGGTGGACTTAGGCTTGATCACGCCAGTTGTAGGATCCAGGGACTCGAGACCCGACGACCCGGTACTCCCATCACTCCGCCGGGCGAGCTCCGGTAAGAAACCAATTTACTTCTCCTGCGCGGCCGGTGTAGGCCTCGACGGCGAAATCGCGCGCCGCGCCAACGCACTCCCCCGCTGGATGCGCGCGCACGGCGGCTACGCCTTCAGCCTGCCTCCCGCGCTCTTAAGCTTCCGGGCATTCAACCTGAAGCTCAGCGTTCCACAGGGGGAACCTCCGGAGTTTTGCTCGCGCAGCCAGCAGCCTGTCATAGCCGCCGTCTTTGCAAACACACCCTTCTACGGAGGCGGCATGCGGGTCGCGCCTCGCGCTCAACTGGACGACGGCCACCTCGACGTGTGCGTGATCCGCGACATCTCGAAACTCAAACTGCTCACCGTCTTCCCTTCGGTCTATTTCGGCCGTCATCTCGGCATCCGCGAAGTCGACTACTTCCCCGCTGCCGATATTCAGGTGGAGACGGATCGCTCTCTCGATGTCTACGCCGACGGAGAACACGTTGGCCGCACCCCCGTTGAAATCAGTGTCGCTCCGAAAGCCTTGCCAGTAATCATCCCGTGATTCGCGGTGAGCTTCTTAAGCTCCCCTGAGTCAGTGCGGAACGGACGATCGTAAATTGTCAGGCGGGTTGCTGGCTTTTCTCGCGCACGATCAGAATCGAGGCAAGGTAGCTCAACAGGATAAGGATTGCGGTGAACAAACTGTGCTTGAGATCGCCGATCACCGACCCGAGGAGAAAACCTGCAGAAGCCACGAGAACGAACAACGTGCTCCATGGATACCACCACGCCTTGTACGGCCTGGGCAGGTCCGGTTCGTTCCGGCGAAGAATCAATAGAGACGCAAAACCAGACAGGTAAACGGCAACGTACAATACCGACCCGATCGCAATTAACGTATCAAAGCTCCCGCTCAGGACCACGGCGATACTTGCGATTGCACAAAGAAACAGCGCCCATGAAGGAGTTCCACCCCGATTCACGGAAGCGACGCTGCGCGGCAAGAGCCCATCTCTGGACATGCTAAACAGAATGCGTGGTGTAAACAGCAGTCCGGCGTTGACGCAGCTGATCGTTCCAATTACGGCAATAAGAAGGATGAGCCGCCTTCCGTAGCTCCCAAAAAGCAGCATAGCCGCATCCACCGTTGGCATGGGCGATCCGGCAAGATGGTCCATGTGCAGCACGTGAAACAGTCCCGCATTCACCAGCAGGAAGATTGCGATACAGGAAAGAGCCGTGCCGATCATGGAGCGGGGCAGGTTCTTCGCAGGGTCCTTGTCTTCTTCGACAAAATAGATCGGCGCGTACCAACCGTCGTACGTAACGATGACCCCCTGCAAAGCCAACATAAACCCGAGGAAGATACTGTGCGGGTGGAGGAATAGATTGTTGGGGAGCAAACTAGCCGCGCCCTCTTTCACTGGCATTGTGAATGCAGCGATCACGATTGCAATCAGGCCGAGAGCTTTGGCCAGGCTGGTAATCTCCTGCGCGCGACTGCCCACCTTAAGACCAATCCAATTCAGAAGGGCGAGCGACGCTAAGGCCGACGCCGTCACTAGCCTTACGTGTCCCGCGAGCATGGGCAGAAGTTCGCCGGCGAATTCTCCGAAAGCGACGGCAACATACGCATTCGCGACAGACTGAACAGTCCAGTCGCAGCAACCGACCACGAATCCGGTCTTCTCCCCAAATGCCCGACGCGAGTAAACGTACCAGCCGCCCGCACGGGGAAGCATGCAGCCCAGCTCGGTAACCGAACTGCTGCACAGCAGCGCATAAATTCCTCCGAGCAGCCAGACCGCAAAGATTAGCCAGCCGCTTCCCAGGTAGCCGGCAACCTCGCCCGGCGTCCGGAGGATCCCAGACCCGATCGTGTTCCCGATACCGACCGCCAGCCCAAAACCGACGCCAAGAATGCGCAGCAGGTGGCCGCTGCGTCTGCTTCCGCTGAATCTCAGGACGCGAGGCAAGGAACCTCGGCTCTCAACTGGGGAAATAGTTGCTGTAGGATTTCTTCAGGGGCAGGCACAGGAGCGCGAGCATACCACGGCAAGTCCGAATGCCTGATTGCACAAAACGGGGGTGCCCACCTCATCCCGGCGTTCTCTGGATCTCATACGAAGACGTGCATGTAAACGCTTAGCTTGCAATATGTTTACGTTGGGCTTTCAAAGTCCGTGGTATTGTCCGCCCACGATGGTGATCCTGGCAGCGTTGTGGGCAATTGTATTTACAGCGGTTGTGGTGCTGGTGAGGGAAGCTCTCCTTCCGCCGAAGTGAGCGCCAGTCAAGACTAAGCCTCTCTCATTCAAGTTCGGGCACATAGCACGGGTATTCCTGCTGAGCAACCTTAGGCATGGTTGGGTCGAGTTCCAACGTCTGCACAGGATTGGCCGAGTCCGTCACAGCCAGGACTCGGCCATGCGGCGCGTAGGCAAAGCCGCCTCCACCAAAAAGCGTACCGCCCCTGGATCGGCCGACCCGGTTCGAACTGACCACGTAAGCGCCTGAAACCAGCGATGCCATCGCGCCCGCGATTTTCCAGGAATCGATATCGGTCCCAGACGCGCGGGGTATGACCAGGAGCGAAGCTCCTTGCCTGCCGTAAGCCCGTGCGCGTTCGTTGAACATGGCTTCCGTGCACAAAAGCACGCCGACTTTTATTCCAAGCACTTCCGCAACGTCGAAGCCTGAAGCATCTCCCCGGTACCATTCGCTTTCAAACCATCCCGGCTCGTTGGGGAAATACTGCTTTCGGTGCAGCGGGCGAGCCACTCCACCCGCAAGCACGAATGCCTCATTCGCGAGCCGTTTTCCGTTCCACACAGGCCGCGATGAGATGACGGCGGGAAGATTAAGCTCGATCAGTCCTTCAAGCCCCTTCTCATGCGCGCGGATGCTGCTCTGCGCCTCGCCCTGCGAGAAGGCAGCGCCCTCGGCGATCCAAGGGCCGAACGGCAGCTCATTTGTGACCAGGATGTCGGGACGCGCGGCGACGACCGAGTCTCTTACATCGCCCCACTGGGCATCCCCTGTCAGCAGTGATTCGGGCCATTCTACAAATGCGATGCGCAACATTTTTACCAGACCCTAATGCGACTCTTCGGATTTCAAATATAGGATGTCGCGGTGCGCGCAATCCCTTCAGACCTTTTACTAGGCGTCGACATTGCGCACAGTAACATTTCGATATTCTCACGGCGCAGGGGTGTCGGTTGTCACCTGCTGGTAAAGCGCCGGGCGCCTCATCCTCGCGCTCTGTGCGCCAGGCTTGCCCTGAGCGGAGTCGAAGGTGTGGGATTCCACGGAAGATTGTCCCTTGGAACTTTTATGATCCAACGCCCATGCGTTCAGGCAGTGGCTGCTCCAACGAGGCGCTTCGAAGCAATCAGGTTCTTACCTGAGGGCGTCGACCACTGATCTGCGACTGAATTTTCGGGCAAACCAACAACCTTTGATGTAGGAAATTTGAATAAACAAGTGTAATATCCCCGGTCTCACGGGGTGCTTTATGGGGCGTTTCCTCTGTTTCTCGCTACTCTGTTTCTCCCTCCTCTTCGTTTCCCTCCAATCCATTCCTGCATTGGCGGACGGCATTACTCTTTTTCCAAACAGCGGTAGTGGGGGAAATTTTGCTTTCGTCTCACAGATGAATGGTCATCCCCTGCTGTTGACCGGCGGGACCGATCCTTTCTTCCTCTACGGAGGCGGCTATCCCGCAGGCATAACGGTGGGAGGTGGAGGCGGCCTGTTCCTGGACAGCACCACTCTGTGGATTGATGGGAACCCGCTTGAATTCTTTTTCGATTCTGCCAGCATCTTCATGACAAGCTTTACCTTGCCCACCAATGGCCGGGATTTCATTGCTCCCGTCGATATCAGCTTCAGTGCGAGCGGATTCAACTTCGATACCGAACAACGAATCAACATCAGTGGCGGCGACAGCGGATGGATTGGGTTTCAGTTTTCGAATGGATTCTATTACCCCAGCGACTTCGTGCAAGGCCCGCCACCGGTGATGGTTCCTGAGCCTGCCACTTTGGTGTTAATCGGCACGGGACTGACAAGCATCGCCGCCCTCGCCAGGAAAAAACGTTCGGCGGCCTAGCCTACGCTCCCACAGGGTCGCCGATAGCAAGTAAGACATTGCTCAGCACCGCCAACGTCGTTGGTCTGAACGGGGTTCTCAATGAGCGCCCCAAGGCTCCCATCTTCCTGCACTAACCGCCTCAACGCGCTCCAGGCTCGCTCGAAATTGGTGATCCCTCCAACCGACGGGTAGAATTTCCCTAGCTCGGGTGCCTTTCCTTCCAGAACGAGCCGGTGGACTGCTCCCATTAGGCGCAACGGCAACGCCGAAGCGTCCGCATCGCCTTCATGTGTAAACAGAAGATCATGCATCGGACCGCCTCGTTCATAGTCCTCTGCACAGCGCCCAGGAAGATATTTATAGAGAGATGAACCTAAGTGCTCGCACCAGCCGGCTTGAAGACGAAGTTGGTCAGGAATAGCAAGAGCGGTCGGCATGGGTTAAGAATTATGAAGTCGCAAAACAGACTCGAAGTTGGGCCGATATCGGTGTGCTGCAGGTCTGCCGAGGCGTCTTACGACTGGAGCCCGTCCCACGACCAGCGTGGGATGCTGAGCCCGTTCGGCACATCATCGGCGGACCGGTGGTAGCGGGACATCGTTGTCGTCGTCGCCCAAGCGAAGTAGTCGTGTAGCACTTGTCGCAGCGGATCGTCGGCTAGCCCGACATCGGCAAGAGCCTGGTCAAAGCAGGTAATCGCGCGGCGATCCATCTCGTCGTGTTCTCCGTTGCCGCTGTGCATCTTGACGACGAAGGTCTCGTCGCCATAGGTCTTAGAATATGTGCTGGGGCCACCGAGCGCCTCGGCCCAGTAAGCGGCGAGCCGCTCGGTATGCTGGGGGTGAAAGCCATGGCTGAATGCATGGGCCACCACTTCGTCGGCCATCACCCGACGGTGCCAGGCAGCGGCAAGATGTCGCAAGCCATTGATGCCACCCGCTGCCTCGAAGACCGTTTGCATACCCTCCATCATGACAATCGTCCTTAGTCTTTGCAACACGGAGAGCTGCGGGGGTAGCATCGCGATTGGCCCGAACTGGCATAAAGGGCAATTCGATTCTTTGAGGCCGGGAGCTCTATGGGTGAGATCGCAACTTATCATCAGCGTGCTAAACTCCCTGCGCAATAGGGTTCTTAAGTTCGCCTTGATATTAGGAAGTAGCAGGATTCTCCGGCTCGATGCACTTACGAATGGAGGCATGCAAATGTGGAAGATGACACTTATTTTGATCGCTCTGGTCGTATTGGTGTCCACATTCGCCGCGGCCAGTTCGCAAAAGGACGCCATCGTCCGCTTCTATGAGCTTCGTGAGAAGACCTTGGATCAGCGAGGAACCGCACAAGATGTCGACAGTCTTCTTTCGCTATTAACGGAGGATGCGAAGTACGAGCATCCTGTCGCTTCGGTGGTGATGACGAAGGACCAAGCTCGGTCGGGAATGCTCGCCCACCTGCGTGAAGGAAAAAATGCCCGCTACACGATTGGCAGCGCTCATTTTGTGAATGATCTTGCGGTTGTGGAGTTCGTTCTTGAATACACGGTCGAAGGCAAGAAAGTCAGCCGCAAGGGCGTATCTATATTCGAGTTCAGCAGAAATAAAATCTCACGTGTGGCTGAATACTGATTCGGTTTCGGTGCATCGTATGTCAAAGTCGACGCAAACGGCTTATGCTTAAATCCCCGTCAATCTCTGAAATGGCGACTTTGCGACAATCCAGCTGAACAACCTTCCCTGTTTTTCCTGAATATCAAAACAAAGTGGGCTAGCCACCACGAGCGCCGTAAGCAGCTTTGGACGGCCTTCCCTGACTCTTGCATATCGGCTATTTGACCGAGGATGCGAAACTTTCGTCCTCTCACCACGTCCAAGGGAACTGGCGGTCCAGATTCTGGCGGGAGTGTTTTGTGACGAAGAGCCGAAAGCGCTGTTCCTCTCTTGTTCTTGGTGCGGCGACGGTTTGTGTGGTAATGCGTCTATTCGCAGTTGCGCAGGACGAGAAGCCGTCGCTCGCCTACCACCTGACCCATGTGGACACGGGCGAACCTTTCCCGTCGCCCGACGGCAAGAAGATTGTTTTCGAGAGCAAGGTTGCCGGGTACTACCAGTTGTTCACGATGAATGCGGACGGTTCCGAGATTTCGCAGGTCACGCACGATGCGTGGAATCACGACACTCCGTCGTGGTCGCCTGATGGCAAGAAATTCGCGTTCGCCTCCGATCAGAACAAGCATTCGGTCATCTACATCATGAATGTGGATGGGAGCGGGTTGGAACGTTTGTCGCCGGAGAGCGCGGAGTCAATCCATCCGACTTGGTCGCCCGATAGCCGGCGGGTGATCTATTGCGCGGACGACGACTTGCATCCGCCAAAGAAAAACGATGCGTCGATTTACAGTGTCGATCTGCAGTCCAAGGTAACGAAGACACTGATCACAGGCGGAGTGAATACCTATCCCTCGTGGTCGCCGGATGGGAAGGGCATTGCGTTTCGAAGGATGATTGGCGACATGAACTCGGAAGTATTTGTGGCCAATGGGGATGGTTCGGACCCCAGGAATGTATCCAATCACATGGCGTTCGACGGGTGGCCGGCATGGTCGCCCGACGGGAAGCAGATTGCATTCTCCTCCAATCGGCGCGCGAACTATCAGATTCACATCATGAATGCGGACGGCAGCGGAGTGCGGCTTGTGTCCAATACAGAGGGCCGTGCAACTGAGCCGCGGTGGTCGCCTGACGGAAAGACAATCTACTTCACGAACTGCGTCAAGGTGGACTTCGGCGTGGATTGCGAAGTAATGGTGGCGCCCGTCGGGAACAGGTGATCGGGCGGTGGCCATGCGGTTGTGGATGCCCCCAAACTTCAATCGCGCACTCTGCGGTGGAGCGGGGTTACGACGCCGCTACCGTCTTGCCATTCCCACCATCTCCCTCGATTGCGGCAATCAGACTCCGCGTGACCGGCGTCCGCATTCCGTGCCTCTCGCCCCCGCGCACGACCGGTCCCCCGATCGCCTCGACCTCCGGAGGATTCCCGCGCTCCACATCTTTCTGCATGGAGCTCTTCATATCCTTGGGCACGTTGAAGAATGCCGCCCACACTTTGTCGACGTGCACGTCGGCTCCCTCGGCCACCGCCACCGAGCAAACTTCCCGCACGCAGGCCTCGAGTTTCTTATGCCACTCGTCGTTGGCGAGCACTCCGCCGATCGGGACTCGGAACGCCGACGTGGCCAGGGCAAACGGGCCCAGGAAGACCAGCTTGTTCCACAGCAGAGTCTTTTCGTCGTCGACGAACCGGCCAGAGAATTTCAGGCCCAGCAACTTCTCGAAGGTGGCCCCCAGAATGGCGCGGCCGCTGCCGGCCACGTTGAGCATCAGAAACGGGGATGGATGCACGTAATGTCCAGGCTGAATTCGCTCCATCTCTCCCGCGATCGTTCCCGCAACTACGCGGTCGCGCGCGAAGATCTCGCGCAGACGGGCTACGTGGTCGATTCCGTTCAGCAAGGGCACGACCATTTTCGCAGCCGACGGATCCGGCACGGATCGCAGCGCCTCTTCCAACTGCGTGGCCTTGACAGTGATCCAGAAAACATCGGCTGGTGGGGCCTGGGCTGCCTTTTCCGCCGGAACCGTGAAACTTCCCAGCAGCGGGCTCTCCAGCCGCAGTTCTGCGGGAAATTGTTCGAGCGCACTTGCGCGCACAACCATCGTGACCTTCTCCCCAATATGTGCCAGGCAGGCGCCCAGCACACCGCCAACTCCACCCGCACCAAGAATCACGTGACGCATACTGGCATTATGCACTGGCAGCGGGGTCCTGTGGAGGCGCGCCCGGAGTGCTAAACTACCCCAGCCGATCGTCGGAAAATCTCTGACCGAAGAAATCTGTTACACCAGAAATTTATGACTGAAGAAAAACGTTCGCGGACATTTCTCTGGATCGTCATCGGGGGCGGAGCCTTTTTCCTGTTTGTTCTGGCGGTCTTCGCCCTGGTTTACGTGACGCTGCATGCCGGCAAGGACACCTCCCTCGCCTTCGGCGACAAGATCGCCGTAGTCGATCTCGAGGGCGTGATCCTCTCGCCCAACCCGGTGGTGCAGCAGCTCAAAAAATTTGCCGACGACGATTCCATCAAGGCCATCATCCTGCACGTCAATTCGCCCGGCGGCGGCGTGGCGGCTTCGGAAGAAATTTACCGCGAGGTAAAGCGCATTCGCGACGAGAAAAAGAAGCACATCGTCGCCTCGATTGAGACCGTGGGCGCCAGCGGCGCGTACTACGTGTCGTCGGCGACAAACAAGATTTATGCCGACAACGGCAGCATCGTCGGCTCCATTGGTGTGATCGCGCAGTGGGTCAACTACGCCGAACTGTTGCAGTGGGCCAAACTCAAAGACATCACCATGAAGGCCGGCGAATTCAAGGATACCGGCTCGCCCACCCGCGACATGACGCCCGCCGAGCGCGAGTATCTGCAGGGCATGATCGACAACATGCACGGGCAATTCATCCAGGCGGTGGCCGACGGGCGCAAGCTGAAGTTCGAAGATGTGAAGTCGATCGCTAACGGAAAAGTGTGGACCGGCCAGCAGGCGCTCCCCATGAAGCTGGTCGATCAGCTCGCCGATTTTCAGTCCGCTGTCGACGATACCGCCAAGTCCGTCGGAATCAAGGGCGAGCCGGTCCTGGTCCGGCCGGAAAAGGACCGGAAGACACTCAGCGACCTGCTGTTTGGGGATGTTTCGGAGTTCCTGCCGAGCCGCGAAAAGCTTATGGATCAACATGTTGGCTTTTATTACATGTGGAAGTGAAAAAGCAGGCTTTGGGCTCGATGAAACAGGCTTTGGGCTCTAGGCTTTTGGCTCTGGCAAAACCAAGGCAGTCGTAGAATTTAGAAGTGAAGCTGCGGATAATGTTTTTGGCTAGAGCCCAGAGCCTGAAGCCGAGAGGTTGCTTTTGGGAGCCTGATCCACGACTTGCGCGAAGTACCTGAAATTTGAGAGAGTTATGAAGGCCCCGGCAGAGGGCCAGGTCGCATGGCCGGGCGGCCCCAAGTCAAAATTCATCACGGAGCCTAGAGGCGTATGACAAAAGCGGATCTGATTGATGAGGTCTCGCGTCTGGCGGAACTCACGCGGAAAGACAGCGAAGTGATTGTAGAGACGATCTTTGACAGCATCGTGCGATCGCTGCGCGTGGGCGACAAGATCGAGATCCGCGGCTTCGGCAGTTTTCGCACCCGGCAACGCAAGCCGCGCGTCGGACGCAATCCCAAAACCGGGGACCGCGTGGAAGTTCCCGCGAAAAAGATTCCTTTCTTCAAGCCCAGCAAGGAGTTGAAGGATTTGGTGAATCACGGAGACGGCGCCCACGCAGCCGCCGCGGCCCCTCCCGCACCACCCGCCACCGCTCAGTAAGGGTTGGCGACCACTTTTGAGGCGCGCTTCGGGCGCGCCCTTTTCTTTTCTCGAAGTCCCCTTGCGGTGAGTCATGGGTAAGGCCTATTTCAATCCAGAACTGTTTTTGTTTCTGAAGCAGATCAAGCGCAATAACCGGCGGCCGTGGTTTCTGAAGAATCGCGAGCGCTATGAAGAAGTTGCGCGCCAACCCGGCTTGCGCTTCGTGGTCGATTTCGGGTTCCGCCTGAAAGAAATCAGCCCGTGGATCGTGGTTGACTCGAAGCCACATCACGGATCGCTGCAGCGTATCTATCGCGATGTCCGCTTCTCGCCCGACAAGCGTCCCTACAAAACCTGGCTGGGCATGACCTTTCCGCATGCCAGCCGCACCGACGAAGTGCGCGCCGTCGGCTACTACCTGCAGTTGGAGGTGGAAGGAAACTACTTATACGGCGGCACGTGGCAACCGGACCGCCGCTCGCTCGCCAAGATTCGCGACGCGATCGCGTGGAAGCCTGAAGAGTGGAAGAAGGCGAAGCGCGGATGGACACTCGAAGGAGACAGCCTGACGCGCGCGCCCCGTGGCTACGCCGAGACGCATCCGCTGATCGAAGATTTGAAGCGCCAGGACTTCGTGGTGAGCATGAGGTTCACGAACACGCAGGTATGCAGCCCACGGTTTCTCACTGAGGTCACGGCCGCCGCCAAGAAGATGGCGCCGCTGCTCAGCTTTTTGGCGAGAGCACAGGGGCTGCAGTTTTAAGGGGCGTCGTCGGTCCAGCAACGGACTTGCATGTTATACAAGTCTCGACGGCCCTTCACATATTAACTTAATGATAATATTTTACATGCGGAGCCCCAGGCTGGCGCCGCTGAGCCTCCGGGTGACCCTGAGCACCATCCGGGCCTCAGATCGCGCTCCTGCAGCTTCTAACCGCTAATAACTTGCACTCTACGAGATTGTCGCGGGTATTTTGGGATCCAAAAACAAGGGTACACCAGTTTTCAACAACTTAGCTCATAGTGATACATGGTGTAGGAAGTTCAAACCGCTGGGGGTGAAGGTACATTTCAGATTTCAGATTGCAGATTGCAGATTTCAGATTGACTTCAGATTGCAGACTTCGAGAGCTTCGGTCTTGAGCTGCGATCTGCACCTCACAACTTCTTCCTACTTCAAATACAATTCCGCCGTTTGCAATGCCAAATCAATTGCGCTCAAGTCAGCGCGGTTGCAGAGAACGATCACCGTCAGGTGATCTTTCGGGAGGCGCTGGATCGAAGTTCGGAAGCCTATTGTCTCGCCGTAGTGCCACATGCGCTCGTGCCCGCGGTAGGGATCGAGAAACCATCCGAAGCCATAGCTGACCGGATGGCCATTCTCTTCCGCGGGAGCGGCGGTCGGGTGCACCGGCGTCAGCGCAGGCTGCATTTCCGCTGCGCTGAGCAGGGTGTGATGCTGCAGGGCATCGTCCCAGCGGGCCAGATCGGTTAGCGATGTGTACACGCCGCCATCACCCAATGTGGCCGAGGTCGAACTCTGATCGGTTTCGCGGAAAGTATTGCCTTGCGGCGTGTGGCCAAAGGCGCGGTTCGCCACCTCGCTCTTTCCCTTTTCGTAGGCGATGGTGTGCGTCATCTTCAGCGGGACGAAGATGCGCTCCTGCAGGAACTCCGCGAAGCTCTTGCCGGACGCCTTCTCGATGGCCATGGCCAGAACGCAGTATCCGGAATTGCTGTACTCCCACTTCGAGCCGGGCTGGAACTTGGTGGCGCTTGCTTTTTCCATCAGCGCAAGCACGCCCGCATCGTGAATCTGGGGAATCTGCTCGTCGGGCGTGTTGCCGTACTGCTTCGCCATCAGGTCTTCGTAGGCGAGCAGGCCGGAGGTGTGGTTCAGGATCTGGCGCAGCGTGATGGTTTTTCCATAGGCGGGAAATTCCGGGAAGATTTCGGTCAGCGTCTGGTCATAGCGCAGTTTGCCGTCGTGCACCAGAAGCATGATCCCCATCGCGGTGAACTGCTTGCTGAGCGAGGCAAGGCGGAAGTTGGTGTGCTCATCGATCTTGTGGTGCGTGCGCAGGTCGGTTACCCCGAAACCGCGTTGGTAGACGGCATGGCCTTCTTTCAGGACAACAACCGCCGCGCCTGGATCCAACGGGGTTAGGGAGGCAAACAACTCATTCACTCGCGAGGCTGGGTCGCGATCAGCCGCGAACATCAACAACGACGACAACATCGCCGCGAAAACAGCAGTACGGCAAGCTATGCGATTCATCGTTCGCCTCTCCGAGCACCCATCGGGCGGATACCGGCCACTCCCATCATCCGGCCCGTGATTCCCTTTTCGGCGCGATGGGAGAATAGCAAGTCCGTGTTGCAGGCAGTACAGAACTGCACGGTCTGGATACGTTTGGCGGAGACACCTGCATCGATCAATTGCAGGCGATTGGCTTCCACCAGGTCGAGGAAGATGTTCACGGGGAGCGTGCTATGCCCCGGCGCGCGTGCTGTCAGAAACAACATGGGATATTTCTCGCGCACGGGATCGGACTCCTTGATCTCGTGAAACAACTTGTTCGCGTAGGCGAACTGGGAATGGAATTTGTCGCGGACTTCCTCTCCCACCGTGTAGCAGCAATTGCGGACGCCTGGACCGATGGCAGCTTCCAGATCGCGGGGGCGGCTTCCGAAATGCAGGCGCATCGCGCCCACAGCTTTTTCGACGATGCGCTTCACGGTGCCGCGCCAGCCTGCGTGAAAAACTCCTACTGCTCGGTTTTTCACATCCACGAGGACGACCGGCAGGCAATCCGCGGTCTGCACGGCCAGAATCAATCCCGGAACGTTGGTGATCATGCCATCGCCCATCAGCGGTTCCTCAGGGGGCTTCGAGATGGCGTGAATCACATCGGAGTGAACCTGCCGCATGGTCACAAGCGCCCATGGGCGGCCATTGGCTCCGAGGCTGGCCAGAAACGCTGCACGGTTGCGCTCGACCGCGGCCTTTGAATCGGTCTTGGTGAAGCCGAGGTTGAGGGCGTGGCCGCCGTAGGCGCGCGAGTAGCCGCCCTGGCGAGTCGAGAACCCGTGGATCAGCCACGGAATGTTATCGAGGCGCTCGGTTTCGAGGATCTGGAGTTTGGACTTGGCAGGGACCCGGGTCGGCACAGATTCATATTAGCGGAAGGATCCCTGGGACAAGAAAGCCTGCGAAGTTCCTGCGAGCGCGGGCGCCCGCAAGTCTCACCCATGGGGAGTTTGGGTGGGGCATCGCCAAGGCCCTAAGCCAAAGATTTTGGCGAACAAACGGTGCAAGCTTGTGCTGACGACTGTTAGCGTTGATCTTTATGATTTGTTCTGTTTGGAAGAAGTTACACGCTGAATTCGTAAGAAGTGCCAGAGCAATCGAGAGAACCGACACGCACCGTCCAGGTGGAGCACAAAGGAACAAAGAGTTGAACGCTGCGGCACGCGCGAGCGCGGAGAAACTGCACCAACACGAGCGAGAACACGGCTGCAAACCGAGCAACGAGGAATTGAAGGCAGATGGTGAGCGCCGTTTGCAAGAGGCGCAGCAGCGAGTCGAAGCACGTCGAGGGAGAAGGGACAGGTAGCGGCTGGTGTTCCGTCTATTGGCGAAAACTCCCTTTGCATCACAAGGCTTTCCGCGCCCATCGGGGTTTTTGGTGTAATCGCCTGTTTTCGCCAATCATTGAAACAGTTGGGCGGCTGGGCGGAAATGGATTCAGGTCGCGATGTAAAAGAAGTATGCGATGAAACAAACGCCAATAAGATAATCGAGTGCGACTTCCCACCAAAACCACCCCGGTTCTTAAGCGCGGTAGACCCAGCCATTAAAACGGACCCACGCCTTGCCAGTACATGTAAATACCGCAGCCGCAGAAATTGAGACGACGCCGAGTAAAAGAAAAATATGCGGCGGTCTTACGAATACTGCCACGAGCAGGCCTACTGCAAGCAGAACTGGAAGTGCGAACTTCATCGGGACCAAATCTTACCGCAAGGCGCTTTGATGGTTGGCGAAAAATCCCCATATCACCAATTGACCCTCGAAAAGGCGAACAATCGGCGCACGCTGGTGAAATCGCCTGATCTATAAGAGGGGATGTCAAGAACACTCTTGTCCCTCGACCGGAAGTGGAGAGAGCTTGCTTGACTTCCAGCCCCTGTCCGCTATGCGAGGCGTTCGGTTTTGCTTTTTTGCCCTCTAGTGTTGAGTCAGGTCTAACGTTGTTCCATCTCAGTTTCATCTTTATCTAGTAGCGACAACGCCGATCGAGTCCTGAAACTGGCAAGCGCGGCGGTTGCCTGTTGGCAACCATGGATCTATCTGAGGCTCGGGGCCTAGTGCTTTTTCGGGTCGTCCGAGAGGGCATAGGGATTTCACAGAGACTGGATGCCATAGGCACCGTGTCGTCTACAGGCGTTTAGGATGCTCACCCTCGAACCCGAGCGTCTCAAGAACCAACGGACCACCACCAGAGAAAGAATCGCCGGAGATGGAAAGGGCTCTCAACCCGAGACGCTCAAGCGGCTTGCGATTTTAGTTTCTCAGCGTCGAAGTTTTCTCCCTTCTTCCACAGAGTTAACGTAATGGCCGCAATCTTGCGCGCCAGCGTGAGCCGTACCATGGTCGGCTTGATGCCTTTGGCCAGCGATCGCTGGTAAAAATCCTGGAATGGTCCGGGCTGCACACTCGCCCTGGTGGCGGCAGCTTTGAACAGACCTTTCAGATCATGATTGTGATCCTTGTTGAGGCCGCGAATGGACACCTGCTTTTTGCGGCGCCGCACTTGGCCTTGCACGTAGTGGTATTCCCCGCTGTCGCGAGTTTCCAAGCCCAGTCCGCTGTAGGTCCACAGCTGTCGCTTGGTGCGAAAACGATGCGGGGTCTGGATCAGAGCCACCGCCAATGCAGAGCGAATCGGCCCGAGGGAAGGGATCTGTCTTAGCTTGGCAGTGATGGCATGCGTGCGACTCTCCGCCAAGAGCTCGCGGCGTGCTTGCTGGCGCAAGTGCTGCAGCATGTCCAGTTGCTGATAAAGTTGCTCGGCTCGGCGGCGAGTGCCGGCCTCGGGAATCTTTTCCAACCACTGGCTGCGATGGCGGGTGTAGTAAACGTCCCGGCCGGCACAGGGAATCGCCCAGCTGCGATAGAGAGCTTTCAGGCGATTCATGACCCGGGAAAGATCTTTAACGATGGTCAGATAACTTCGGGCTAGTTCCCGCAGCATGCGTACGCCGGTCTCGCCGTGATACACCGGCTCGAGATCATTGAGACGCAACAGGTCGGCAAGTTTGCGAGCATCGATGCGGTCACTTTTGTTTCCGTGTTTGAGCAGAGCGTTCTTGCGTGGGTTACACACCACTAACTTGGCAACATGCGGTTTGAGCAGATCGTAGAGCCAGGCAGCCCAGGTGCCTTCTTCGAAAGTCACTGACAAAGTTCCGCGTAGTCCCGCGAAGAACTCCAAAATGGTTGTGGCTTTCGTTTCGAGGATGGATTCCATCACTATCTTGCCCCTGGGATCCATCACCGCTACCGAGATCGTTGCTTGATGAACGTCCAGCCCAATATACTTTTCACCGGTCATTGAGGGTGCTCCTTTCGTAGGTGGTCATGAGCAACGATGACAACCTACTCCCAAAGGGGCGCCCTCTTATAATGCGATTTCATCAGTTAGGGAAGCTGCTCGATTTTCCGGTGTGTGTTCACCTAGCAAAACCTTAGAATCATGCGGCGGTCATGACTCGCCGGGCGTTCCTTGGAGTCAACGAGGCGAACTTGTTTCGGATAACAAAACGGCGTTGGGCAGCATCAGTCGCCGCCATCGTTGCGATCTTTGTGGTGGTACACATCGTTGGAATCGCACGCCGGAACGCGCAATACCGTCGCGTCCTGAAAGAATACTCTGACGTACTAAAACCAGGCATGAGACGAAGCGAGGTCGAAAACTACTTCATCACGTCAAAGTAATGTTTCGTTTGGCCAGGAATGCTGCGTTGGGCCAAAGCGTGGGACATTTGATGACCTAGTGGACATTGGGCATGAAAAGGCAGGGTGGGTCTGCCAAGAACAGGTCGTCTACGTGGCATTCGAGTTTGCTGCGGTTGAACCTAAAAAAGAATGGGTTGCGGATCCTAGGGACCGACTGGTAGGGACTCGTCTGTATCGTTCAGTTTGCCTGGACCTTCCATGAAAATGTGGACAGTGATGACGCCGGACAGTCGTGAGTGTTGAAACATCCCTATTTCACTTATTGACGATCGCGGTCAGCGAACTCTTGGCCGAAGTCGTCTGCGATACGTCGCCACGCAGAGCACCACGCCCCCAACGAGAGCCGCCCCGTAAGAAGCCGAGTGTGCCCACCAGTCCGCCATGAAACGGTAGCGCATCCTTGGTGAATCGGAGAACGTAAGCCAATCCGTGGCCAGCACTCCCTTTCGAGCAAGGACATACCCAGTGATTCCGAAGAGCACCGCGCTGGCTGCCATGCAGACAAGCAACCACACGATGGAGGGCAACAGTTCCGATGCTCGTAACGTCGGGCGGGAACCAGCCCGTGCGGCCAGGATCATCGGCACAGCGAAAAAGACCCCGACCCACCATGTCGCAAGTATTCCCCATCCGATGCCGAGCAAAGTTGGAGACTGCGTGTGAAAGACTGGGGGATGAAAGATGGTGAAATATTCGATACAGATGCGTGCGGTGAATTGGTCGTGAACAATTCCGTAAAGGACGGCAGCGACGACGCAAGTGGCTGCTATTTTAAGAGCTTCCATCGAGTCGTAGATCTTGATCAAGTTCTAACTGTTGCAAGATCCTCATTCCACTCAGAACCATCCGAGGGCCAGCCTGGAGGGCGACGACGGCGACCGTCCCTTCAGTCTGACTTCGCTACCTCTTCAATTCATTTTGCGCTTTCTCTTTTCCATCCCCACCATCATTCCCGACGGCGGGTCCTTCTTATTCAGTTTCGCTGCCTCCGCAATTAATTTCTTCACTGCCGGCCTCTTCACATCGGCAACACTCCGCAATTTGACATGCCGCACGCCCTTCCCCGTTCCCTCCAGCAGTTTCTCCGGATCCGGCAGCGCCGCACCGCGCATGAATGCAAACGTCACATGCTCTTTCCCGACCATGAAGCAGCACAGTGGTCCGTTCGAATCAAACGACGGAATCTTCCACGGATTAACGTACTCCTCAACTCCCTTGACCGCATCTTTCACCAGCACCCGCACTGCCTTCGCCACGCCCACAAACTTCCCCGCATCCTTCACATAATCATTAATCCAGATCCCCGCCTGTTTCCCCTCAATCGTCGGCATTGTCTCCTCCTCCCCCCCTTCTGCCACATTCTATTCTTCCGTTCTCTCTTCCCTGTAGCGCTGGCTGTTAAGCCAACTTTTCGTGCCCTTGACCACGTCATGCCTTGAATGGGTTCTTCACCGGAGGCAAGCGAGTTCAGTGTGTCTGCCATGAAACCAACTACGGGCCGCGCTCGGGATTTTGAGTGTAGACCGCTCATCTCAACAATTCTCTCCAGTTCCCACGATATAAAATCCTTTGACGCATGGATTCACAAATCAGGACGGTCGTCACTTTTGAAAGCACGGCCTTCAACATAAGCAAACCAAAAGACCATTTCATCAATGACTGCTGTTTCGGAGATGATCTGGCCGAGTGGCTCATCGGGGAACTTCGCAAACAGGGCATGGGGACTGATGAAAAACCAGGCCAGGAAGACTTCGGATGGTATTTGAATTTCGAAGCAGCGGGTATCGGTCACACTTTCCTAATCGGACATCGCCCCCATGGCGAAACGGAAGAGGGTACTTGGATTGGATGGCTTGAGCGAAAACGCGGCCTGATCGGTTCAATACTCGGAGCGCGCAGGCGCGGAATTCAAGCTTCGGCAGCGCAGGCAATTCACCAGATTCTAACTGAGTCTCCCGCGATTCGAGACGTGCGCTGGCATTTCCGGCGCGACTTCCAAAGCGGCCTTGAACGTGGCGCACTTTCGCCATTTACACCAGCGTAGGGGCAAGGCCCATCCAGGGCACCAAGGCTCACACCAGAAGTTGCCGGGAGGCTCCTGCGCAATTTCTACGAGGTATGTGTGACCGCCGCATGACCGACGCGGGTATCCAATTCTCCTCCTTCATCTTTCGGCGTGTGATGACCTTCCTCTCCTTTGATCGTCCAAGTGATGTGTTTGGGAAGTGTTTCCTATGATCACCTTCTCCACGATGAACACGCTCCGAATATATATGCTCCGGCGTTGGACGATTCTCCTACTGACTGTCTGTCTTTTGGCCGCGCCCCTGTTCGCCGCGCCCATGACCGACGACGACCGCGAACACCTCCTCGTGCACTTTGAAATGACCACGCAAATGGTGGCCGAGCAGGTGCGTGGCTTATCGCCGGCGCAACTTGAGTACAAGGCCTCACCTGAGCGCTGGAGCATCCGCCAAGTCGTTTCCCATCTGGCCGTGGCCGAACCGGACTACTGGCGCGAAATCAAGGAAGCCCTGAAGGCCGCGCCCGACATGAAGGACAAGAAATCGACCGCCACCGACGCCGACATCCTTTGGTACGGCATTGATCGTGTGGTACACACCAAGACCGGCGGTGGGCACGAAAAAGTCGACACCTACAAAGACCTGGGCGAAGCTCTCGGGAAGTTCCAGGCGCTGCGCGCCACCATGATCGATTACATCAAGACCACCAACGACGATATGCGCGCCCACAGCTTCGGAGATCGGCAGCCGATCGATTGCTGGCAGTGGATGCTGGAGATCTCCACCCACGCCGAGCGCCATATCCAGCAGATTCGCGAGATCAAGAACGATCCGAACTTTCCGAGGAAATGAATCGCGACCCGGCCATTTTTCCTGACCGTGGATAAATCGCGATTACGCCCAAAACCCCAAGCTGGGGTCAATGAGTGTGATCGCTCTCACAACAGCTACGACCTCCAGCAGTTGCGTTCAATTGGCTAAACTCCGGCATCTCATGGAGCTGCTGCATTCCCGGTTCTAATGGTGAACGGCACCGCTGAAGCGGTGCCTGAAGCAGACTTGTTCCGCAGCTCTGCTCAAGGCGAGACCTTCCCGAAAATCACAAGTCTTTTTCCGAGAACCGCTCAGTACTTCCAGCTTGTCAGATCCGCGCCTTTGGGAGCCGTCTTCTCAATGTGCTCAACCATCTCCGGAAGAAAGCGTTGCGGAAGCGTCGAGCCTGCGGGGCCAGAGGAATCGCCGGCGCCCGAGTAGCAGTGCGGCTGACGCACTCCGAAATCGAACGTGCCGTGATAATAGGGGTCGGTGGTCGATTCCAGAAAATCGTGCAGCAGGTGGACGGCGCGGTCAAGATACCAGGTGTCGGACTCGCCGACGAAGAAATGCAGCTTGCCGGCCAGTTTCGGGCCGAGCGTTTTCCAGTCACGCTGCATGATGGCGCTCAGGTCGTAATGTTCTTTCCAGTACTTGGCAACGTTGGGATCGATCTCGCCTGTGAGTTTGTTGAAGATCGGCTTGGGATAGCCGTCGGCGCCGATCGGGCTGAAGGTTGCTTGCCAGATGTCGAACTGCTCGCCCGAGCGGCCATGGGTGCCGGCCACGAGCTCGTAATGATTGGCCTGCTCCATGGTGGCGAGCACCAGGCCGTCGGCCTGACGTTTTTCGGGCCTCGGGACACGGCCGAAGTGCCCTTCGATGAAGTACGCGTTTTTGTCCTCGTACAAGTTCGTGGTGGTGTAGGCGCGGAAGTCGACGACATCAGGACACGACACCCATGCCCCGTTGTACATATCGGGATAGAACACCTGCGATGCCAGCGCTTCCCATCCTCCAGTCGATCCGCCATAGACGGTGCGCGCCCAGCCTTGGCCGATCGCGCGGTACTGCTTTTCGATGTACGGAATCAGTTCCTTGTTGATGGCGTCGCCGTAAGGCCCCTGGCTCTCGGAGTTCACGGCATACGAATCGTCGAAGTAGGGCGTGGGATGCTGGATGGTCATCATGATCACGCGCGGCAGGCGGCCGGAAGTCCAGTCCTGATAGAACTTGTAGCCGTAGCGCGCGTTCTCGAGCGCGGCGCCCTTCAGTCCGGGCGGCGGCGGCTCGGCACGAAAGGAGTTGGGCAAAAACAAATCCCGATGAAAGTGATCCTGCTCGACGATCAGCGGGTAATGCGCGTCGGGATGCTCGTCGTAACCATCGGGCAGCAGAAGGATCGCGCCGAGATAAGTCGGGCGTCCCCAGAATTTCGTGAGCACATCGCTCTGGAAATGAATGCGCTTCACCCACTTGTTCTCGGAAACCGGCTGGCCGAGACCGCGGCCCCAGTCGAGCACGCTGTCCACTTGGGCGAGTTGTTTCTCGATGGGCGGAATCTTCTCGGTAAGTGAAATGCGAATGACTTGATCAGATTTCGGATCGATGTGCATCTTCAGCGGCTTGCTGTAGAGATTGCCGGGCTTGGTCTGCCAATGCGACCCTTCGCCCTTGTCGGGCGGCAGCTTCACGGTTTGGCCGCTGGAGAGGTGGAAGGTTTCGTAAATGTTGAGGAGGCCTTGCACGTAATAATCGCCGGGCGGAATATTTGCGAGGCTGCGCGTGGGATAGCCGAAGGTCTTCCCGTCGACCGTGGCAGGCGTGTCGGGCGCGAGGCCGTCCACGTCGAGGCCGAACGCCTGTTGCGAATCGGCAAAGTCTTCGGCGATCTGAAAGCGGGGCTCGTCGTGGTTGTTGGTTGAGATAAGCAGGAAGACGTGCCCATCGAGGGGCGCCCCGCTGGCCGACTTGGGAAAAGAGACTTCGAAGCGCAAGCCACCAGATTGAGCGAACAAGGCGGATGCAGCGGCCACCACCACAAGCAGGAACGTGTACCGGCACAGTGATCGAGTAAACAAGCAGAGCCTCCCGAGGAACGATGTTGATAACAGGCTAAGGCCAAAGGGGTCAAGGGCACCCGGCGGACGGCCTGGACGTCACCTCCTGAGGGCAGATTGCTTCCAGAGCCAAAAGCTCTTAACGCAGAGGACGCAGAGAGCAGCCGCAGAGCGCGCGGAGGAAGGCTCCTAACTGCAGAGATTCTTTTCTGCGGCACTCCTTACGTACTTGTCCGTTCGATCGCGAAGAGGGCACGATTGCGGTCCGGGGAAATCAATGGCCAACATTCTTTATGGCGTAAACGGGGAAGGCTCGGGACACTCCAGCCGGGCGCGCGAGGTCATCACGCATCTTCAGGCTTGCGGGCATCGCGTGCATGTCGCGTCGTTCGATCGCGGCTACCGCAATCTCAAGGATGACTTTGATGTCACCGAGATTGACGGGCTGCGGCTCGCTTATGTGGAAAATCGCGTCCGCTATCGGAAGACTGTCATCCGCAACCTGCTGCATGTGCCGCAGACGGGGCGCAAGGTCCGCGATCTCGGGCGTAAGGCCGAAGGCTGGAATCTGGATCTCGTCATCACGGATTACGAACCGATCACCTGCCATCTCGGCCACAAACTGAAGTTGCCGATCATTGCGATCGACAACCAGCACCTGCTCACCGATGCCGAGATTACCTACCCGCGCTCCTGCCGCAAGGAGGCTGCCGCGGCGAAGCTGATAACGCGACTGATGACGCCGCGCGCGAACGCATATCTCGTCATCTCTTTCTTTGAAGCGCGCCTGAAGAAGAGGTCGACATTCCTGTTTCCGCCCATTTTGCGTCAGGAGGTGCGGCAGGTGCGCCCGACGGACGGCGATTACGTGCTGGTGTACGTGACATCAGAGGCGGGAGATCTGCTGGACATCTTGCGGAGCGTCCGGCAGAAATTCGTTTGCTACGGTTTCAACCGGGAAGGCAAGGACGGCAACCTCGATTTCCGCAAACCGGAGCTCGATGGATTTCTCCGCGACCTGAGTGAGTGCCGCGCCATCGTAGCCAATGCAGGCTTTTCGCTGATCAGCGAGGCGCTATACCTCGGGAAGCCATACCTCGCATGGCCCGTGAAGCGCCAGTTCGAGCAGATATTCAACGCGTACTATATCGGCGAGACCGGCTACGGCGCGTATTGGGATGATCTTAATAAAGAAAGGGTGGAATCGTTTCTGTTCAACCTGGAGAGTTACCGCGAGAAGCTGGCGAAGTATCCACGGGAAGATAATTCGGCGTTGTTTCGGAAACTCGATCAGTTGATTGCGGGATTTTCTTCCTGAGGATCTCGTTTGACCCAGAAGCTGGATGGGAAAATCTTAAAACGCAGAGAGCGCTGAGAACTGCTGTAGAGGTCGCCGAGAACTACGGGCGCGGTCGCGAGAAACACCTCAGAATCCTTTGGGAGACGTCCTGGAGTAGTGGAGTTCGTGGTTTGCGCGAGATTTGCAGCGCCTGTTGTCGTCCGCTATAGTTTGAATGACTATGTACAGCAATTTTGAAGCGACCGACCGCTGGACGAAGAAGAAAGTACATTGCATCTACCAGGCGCTGATCGTCGCGATCGCTACGCGGCATGCGGATGCCATCGACATCAAGTTCCTGGTCGACGGGCGACCTGTGTGGGTAGCGCTGCCGCACCCGGCGTGGGTCGAATTCAAGGACCGTACCGGTCAGTTGATCACCGATCCGCTCGCCATCGAGATTGCCGGACACTACCTGAAGACCGCGCTCGAATCCGGGGAAGGTGTTGGCCGCGAGATGTACTCGCTGACGGTCGATGAGACTCTGCGTCATCTTGATGCCATAGTCGCGCCGGTTGAAGCGGGCTCGGTCACTACTCGTTAACCACCAAGCGCGCAAGAAACCGACCGTCCGGAAGTGCTGGCGAAGTGAGTGCATGGTAATGAGTTGTGATATTCGCAGGTCGGATTTCTCACGATACTGGAACAGCATTCGGTGAGCGCACAAGGCCATCGCGGGCATTTTGACTTGGAATCCCTCCGCTCAATGAGGGAGAATATGAAGTTTGCCGAATTAAAGATGCACCTGGCACTAGTCAATTCATAACCCGGCCAGGCATTTCACGCCGCTTGCCGTTTATTTATCCGCTGCCAGCGCGGCACGTTCGAAAGCCCGTCCAATTCGCGGAGACGCTCTTATGTCCAGTCTTACAATCGATGTTGAAACATCCCGCAGCGAAAACAAGCACAAACTATTGGCCCGATGGGTGGAAGAGGTGGCGCAGCTGTGCAAGCCGGAGCGCGTGCACTGGTGCGACGGATCGCCGGAAGAATACCAGTCCATGCTGCGGTTGATGGTGCTGTCGGGAACGGCGATCCGGCTTGACGAGCAGAAGCGTTCCAACAGCGTGTTAGTGCGTTCGAATCCGGCGGACGTTGCCCGGGTGGAAGATCGCACATTCATCTGCTCGCGGACGAAAGATGAGGCGGGTCCCACCAACAACTGGGAAGATCCCGCGAAGATGCAGGAGAAACTGCGCGGCCTGTTTGCCGGTTCGATGGCGGGACGGATCATGTACGTGGTTCCCTACAGCATGGGGCCGATCGGATCGCCGATCGCGAAGATTGGCGTAGAGATTACCGATTCGCCCTACGTCGTGGCCAGCATGCACATCATGGCGCGGGTGGGAACGCGCGTGCTGGATGTGCTGGGAGAAGACGGCGAGTTCGTGCGCGGCCTGCATTCGCTGGGCGCGCCGCTTGGGCCGAATGATCCGGATTCAGCCTGGCCATGTAATGCGGAACACAAATACATCTGTCATTTTCCGGAGACGCGCGAGATCTGGTCCTACGGCTCGGGCTACGGCGGCAATGCGCTGCTGGGAAAAAAGTGCCACGCCCTGCGCATCGCCTCGGTGCAGGCACGCGACGAAGGCTGGATGGCGGAGCACATGCTCATTCTCAAAATGACGAATCCCTCCGGCCAGGTGAAGTACATCACGGGCGCGTTTCCTTCGGCGTGCGGGAAGACGAACCTTGCGATGCTGATCCCGACGATTCCGGGCTGGAAAGTAGAAACGATCGGCGACGACATTGCGTGGATGAAGTTCGGCACGGATGGGCGGTTGTACGCGATCAATCCGGAGTATGGATTCTTCGGAGTAGCGCCGGGCACGAACCGGAAGTCGAATCGCAACGCGATGTTGACGGCCATGAAGAATTCCATCTTCACCAATTGCGCGATCACGCCTGAGGGCGACATCTGGTGGGAAGGGATGACCGATCCCAAGCCGGCGGAACTGGTGGATTGGCTGCGGCGGCCGTGGACACCGGCTGCCGAGCGAAAGGCCGCGCATCCGAATTCGCGGTTTACGACGCCGGCGGCGCAGTGTCCGTGCATTGCGCCGGAGTGGGAAGATCCGAAGGGCGTGCCCATCGACGCGATTCTTTTCGGCGGACGCCGGGCGGGGATCGTGCCCCTGGTTACTGAGGCCTACAGTTGGCAGCATGGAACGTTTCTGGGAGCCACCGCCAGCAGCGAGACCACGGCGGCTTCCGGCGGCAAGGTGGGCCAGCTACGAAGAGACCCGATGGCGATGCTGCCCTTCTGCGGATATAACATGGGCGGCTACTTCGGTCACTGGCTGGAAATCGGAAAGAGAACGACCGCGGAGAAGCTACCCAGGATTTTTTACGTGAACTGGTTCCGCACCGATGAAAACGGAAAGTTCCTCTGGCCGGGATACGGCGAGAACAGCCGCGTGCTCAAATGGATTTTCGAGCGCTGCGATAACAAAGTGCACGCGAAAGATACCCCGCTGGGAAGATTGCCGGAGGTGGCGGATCTAGACCTGGCAGGACTGGAGATGCCGGCGGCGAACCTGGCGAAGCTGCTCAGCGTAGATGTTGAAGGTTGGCGTGCTGAAGTGCCGCTCATCGAGAAGCATTTCGCGCAATTCGGCGAGCATTTGCCGCACGGGTTGAAAGAGGAAGTGAAGAATCTGGCACGACGGTTGGACGAAGCGAAATAAATGTTCCTTTTACGAATACGAAGTGGACGGAACCGGCGTTTCCTGCCGGGCTACGCTACAATGGCGTCGCCTTCCAAGTTGTCGCAAGGCGCTTAGCTGCCTTTTCCGGACAAATTCAACTTCAAGATGGTCGGAGGAACGATGAAGCACCTGCTGAAGATAGGAGCGTGCTGTTTCCTGCTGGGGAGCGTCGGCGCTGTCGCGCAGGCGGCGAAGCCAACCGATGAACCGCGTAGCGTGGCGCAGGTTCTTGATGGTTCAGCAGGGAACATGGAACGGGAGTTTGTGTCCGCCGCTGAGGCCATGCCCGAGGAGAAGTATGGGTTCGCTCCGAGTTCCGGCGAATTCAAGGGAGTCCGCACCTTCGCGCAGCAAGTCAAACATGTTGCCGCTGTGAACTACATCGTGGGGGCGTCCATTCTTCAGGAAAAACCTCCAGCAGACGTCGCCGGAGAATCAGGACCGGACTCGATCACCACGAAAGCAGACATTCTGAAGTACCTGAAAGCATCATTCGAGTACGCACACAAGGCGATCGGAACCATCAACGAGAAAAACTTTCTCACGCCCGTCAAGTGGCCGTTCGGCGATCGTCCCTCCAGCCGGCTCGAGTTGGGCGGCGTAGTCACATCCCATGGCTTCGATCACTATGGACAAATCGTGATCTATCTGCGAAGCAACGGAATCGTCCCGCCCGCCAGTCGATGACGCCTTCGCTTGCGTGCGCGAGGCATGAATTCTCTTACGCCAGCACTGTCATGCGGAAGACACATCTTTTTCCGCCGCGCAGTATGGATTCCTCGACAGCCGCATCCACCGGAAGCCCGAGAATGGCAGAGTAGGTTTCCCGCTGCCAGCCGAGCGTGCAATCACACTGCGCCTCGGCTGTCAGGCCTTCTTTGACCAGCGGACAACTGCAGCGCGGGCCGCGGTCGAAGACGCGAATGATGCCGGCCTTTTCGTCATACTCGGTCTTCACGGCCCAACCTTCGGGGCCCTCCACGTACTTCAGGAAACCAGGGAGGTCTCCTTGGTATTTGTCGAAAGTACGGCTGCGGAACTGGCGAGCGCACTCGCGGCCGAGGCTGTCGAAAACCCTCTTACGCGTGGCCTCGTCGAGATCCCTCTCAAGAATGCTGACCAACTTGGCATAGCGAATGCGCACCGCCTCAAGTTGCCCCTGCAGTTGTTCGAGATTGGGGGCGGACGTTTCGGCTGAAGCCAGCTCAGGCGAGATCAATGCCAAACAGGAGCAAACGCCGGCACAACATTTCAGAAACTCGTTTCGTGTGACTTCCATTCGGGCACACCTCCGCATGGATTGCAGCGGCGCCAGTATGCGCTGAACCCGTCCGCCGGTCTGTGACCGGCAGGCGGAGAATTCCCACCGGAGTCACAGGCCCGCGTGATCACCCTGCGGTAGACCATGGGGAGTGCGTTCAAGCCTTCTTGAGTTTGCGGCTGAGCCAGATCAGGAAGACGGCGCCGACCGTGGCGATTACGATCCCGGGCATCAGGCCGCCCGAGGAGAACAGTCCGAACAGGTGAAACAGAAATCCGCCAACGATTGCGCCCGCGATCCCGAGCAGGATGTCGATAACCGGGCCGTATCCACCCGTGCCCATGATTTTGCCGGCAGCCCAGCCTGCGATCAGACCTACGATGATTACCCATAGAAGCCACATCATTGGTCTTTCTCCTGAACACGGGCGAGGGCGCCCGCGCTACCTTCCACATTGAGTGCGCAGGGTACGATTCGGGCGCGAGGCGTGTCAAGGGGGACGGATCAATCGTGTCGTTAGCACATCAAATGTCCGGTCGAATTAGCAGGTGATATGTCCGCTTTTCAGGCGGCGAGAGTAGGAGACCATGCGGAGCATGGATTCCTACTCGAAGGCCGCCGTGGAGCGGGCGATGAAAGTACAGGAAGTGATGTTGCGGGCTTGGGCCAAAAAGATCAGCTGGTGGCAGGCGGCAGAGATACTGGGCATCAGTGACCGGCATCTGCGGCGCATTCGCGAGGGCTACGAGAAGTTCGGCTATTTCGGCTTGTTGGATCGGCGGCGCGGACAACCCTCGCCCAAGCGCGTGCCGGTGGCCACCGTGGAGAAGGTGCTGGCACTGTATCGGGAGAAGTATTTCGATCTGAACGTGCGGCATTTTCACGAGAAGTTGTGCGAGCTGCATGACATAGATCTCAGTTACACCTGGGTAAAGTCGGCCTTGCAAGGGGCGGGGCTGGTGGCGCGCCAGCGCCAGCGTGGTGCCCATCGCAAGCGCCGGCCGCGGCGTCCTTTGCCGGGCATGCTGCTGCACATCGACGGTAGCCAGCATCAGTGGTTCCAGGACGAACGCTGGTATGACCTGATCGTGATCCTGGACGATGCCACCAGCGAGATCTATTATGCGCAGCTGACGGAGGAGGAGTCGACCTTGACGGTGATGGCGGGGCTGAAGGAAGTGATCGAGCGTAAGGGCGTCTTCTGCGCGTTGTACAGCGATCGCGGCAGCCATTTCTGGCTTACCCCGAAGGCTGGAGGCAAGATCGATCCGCACCGGCTGACACAAGTCGGCCGTGCGCTGCGCGAGTTGGGAGTGCCGATGATTCCGGCCTATTCGCCGCAGGCGCGTGGTCGTTCGGAACGCAACTTCGGCACCTGGCAAGGACGCTTGCCGCAGGAGCTGAGGCTGCGCGGAATCGGCAGCCTGGAGGCTGCCAATCGCTTCCTGCGTGAGCATTATATCGACGAGTTCAACGCTCGCTTTCAAGTGCCGGCGGCGCAACGGGGCACCGCGTTTGTGCGCCGCTCCAGCCGAGATCTGGATCTGATCTTCGCGCTGCAGTTCGAACGTACGGTTAACCGAGACAACACGGTAAGCATTCAGAACCTGCGCTTACAAATCCAACCGGTGCGCTGGCGCGCCACCTTGGCCGGCTGTTCGGTCACCGTGCATCAACATTTGGACGGAACATTCACCCTTACCCATGGTCCCCATCGCTTGGGTCACTACAGTGCGGAAGGAGTGCCATGGGAGAACAACAAAATCGGCGCGCGACGGGCTGTGGAAAAGACGCCAGGCGGAAAAGTCCAAAAAACGACTTTCCCGCCTGGCTTGGAAATCTCGCAAACTGCGCGGGATTCCCACTTTCCCACAGCCTCGACTGCGGTTGGCTTAGCAACCTAAACCGGACATTTCACTTGCTACAAAAACCGGACATTTTAATTTGCTACCAACAGGGGATCGGATCCATCGTGTCGTTAGCACATCAAATGTCCGGTCGAATTAGCAGGTGATATGTCCGCTTTTCAGGCGGCGAGAGTAGGAGACCATGCGGAGCATGGATTCCTACTCGAAGGCCGCCGTGGAGCGGGCGATGAAAGTACAGGAAGTGATGTTGCGGGCTTGGGCCAAAAAGATCAGCTGGTGGCAGGCGGCAGAGATACTGGGCATCAGTGACCGGCATCTGCGGCGCATTCGCGAGGGCTACGAGAAGTTCGGCTATTTCGGCTTGTTGGATCGGCGGCGCGGACAACCCTCGCCCAAGCGCGTGCCGGTGGCCACCGTGGAGAAGGTGCTGGCACTGTATCGGGAGAAGTATTTCGATCTGAACGTGCGGCATTTTCACGAGAAGTTGTGCGAGCTGCATGACATAGATCTCAGTTACACCTGGGTAAAGTCGGCCTTGCAAGGGGCGGGGCTGGTGGCGCGCCAGCGCCAGCGTGGTGCCCATCGCAAGCGCCGGCCGCGGCGTCCTTTGCCGGGCATGCTGCTGCACATCGACGGTAGCCAGCATCAGTGGTTCCAGGACGAACGCTGGTATGACCTGATCGTGATCCTGGACGATGCCACCAGCGAGATCTATTATGCGCAGCTGACGGAGGAGGAGTCGACCTTGACGGTGATGGCGGGGCTGAAGGAAGTGATCGAGCGTAAGGGCGTCTTCTGCGCGTTGTACAGCGATCGCGGCAGCCATTTCTGGCTTACCCCGAAGGCTGGAGGCAAGATCGATCCGCACCGGCTGACACAAGTCGGCCGTGCGCTGCGCGAGTTGGGAGTGCCGATGATTCCGGCCTATTCGCCGCAGGCGCGTGGTCGTTCGGAACGCAACTTCGGCACCTG
Source organism: uncultured Acidobacteriota bacterium (assembly GCA_963765755.1). GTDB lineage: Bacteria > Acidobacteriota > Terriglobia > Terriglobales > Acidobacteriaceae > Gp1-AA133. The sequence goes on from CAVXXV010000009.1 coordinate 161,322, forward strand.
GCAAGGACGCTTGCCGCAGGAGCTGAGGCTGCGCGGAATCGGCAGCCTGGAGGCTGCCAATCGCTTCCTGCGTGAGCATTATATCGACGAGTTCAACGCTCGCTTTCAAGTGCCGGCGGCGCAACGGGGCACCGCGTTTGTGCGCCGCTCCAGCCGAGATCTGGATCTGATCTTCGCGCTGCAGTTCGAACGTACGGTTAACCGAGACAACACGGTAAGCATTCAGAACCTGCGTTTACAAATCCAACCGGTGCGCTGGCGCGCCACCTTGGCCGGCTGTTCGGTCACCGTGCATCAACATTTGGACGGAACATTCACCCTTACCCATGGTCCCCATCGCTTGGGTCACTACAGTGCGGAAGGAGTGCCATGGGAGAACAACAAAATCGGCGCGCGACGGGCTGTGGAAAAGACGCCAGGCGGAAAAGTCCAAAAAACGACTTTCCCGCCTGGCTTGGAAATCTCGCAAACTGCGCGGGATTCCCACTTTCCCACAGCCTCGACTGCGGTTGGCTTAGCAACCTAAACCGGACATTTCACTTGCTACAAAAACCGGACATTTTAATTTGCTACCAACAGGGGGCCGGATCAATGGCCAAAATCGCTCTCGCGGATTGAGATGCGGCTTGTGTTTAAATCTTGAAGTATGTTCGCGCGCAAGATTCGGGTGGATTACGAAGAGAACGGTTCGCGGCTTCCCTGTCCCATGAAGTGGATGGACAGCTTCAGCATGCGCAACTTCACCAATGCCAGCGTATTCGACGACACGTTGCCCGCCGCGGACGGGCTTATTGAAGTCGGCGCCAAGGTCCCCATCGACGAATTGCGTGTCGCGATGGAGGATTGGTTTCGGAGAAAAAGTTACCTGCCGGCGGGCGCAAAACTACTCGTTACTGAGTTGTAACCTCACTTTTTGCTGTACTTCAGACGCCCATAAGTACATCTCGCTCGTACATTTCAACCGCGAAACGTCCGCCCTCCCCCTGGGTATCGCTCACAGCTTCGCTGGTCGGTGCAGCAACTGCAGCGCTGGACACGGAGAGTGTCGACCAACCTACCGTAGGCCAAGCCACCGAACCACTCATTTGTGCAGTCCCGGACAAGATGGCAGAGGGGATGCAATGTATCTCGGCAATGCAACTTTCTGGCCGCGAGCGTGCCGCTTCGCTCTTAATTTGCAGGATCGCTCCCACGAGAGCGAAGGAGGTTTTGTGAGAGAGGAATCACGGACAGAACAGGAAGATCTGAACTGGAACGCGATTCTCGGCATGATGGCGTTGATGCTCGTGAGCTTCGGGCTTTACGGCGCCGCGGTCGGCACCTATTTCACGCTGATGAGCTAGTGCACGCAAAAAAAGGCAAGCACGGTTCAGAAGCACTCGACAAAAAGAAAGGCTCCGGCACGCCGGAGCCTTTTTTAATCACCCAGACTCGACTCTTACAGAGGCCGAACGTTCTCGGCCTGCAGGCCCTTCGGGCCCTTCGTCACCTGAAACTCCACGCTCTGGCCTTCCTGCAAGCTGCGGAAGCCGTTGGCCTGAATCGCGGAGAAGTGCACGAATACATCCTCGCCGCTCTGGCGGCTGATGAACCCGTAACCCTTGGCATCGTTAAACCACTTCACTGTTCCTTGTTCCATATCTCGTTGGGCAAATACCTTTCGGTGAATTTTTACGCTGAATGCGAGTCGGAGGGTACTGCAGGGCAGGTACAAGCTGGTAAAGCTGAAACTGCTCACAACCGATTCTGCTCAAACGCGAGCCAAAAATAGCAGAAAGGGCCGTTTTTCGTCCAGTAAATCTAGGAAAAGCGGGAAAGGACTGTGCCTAAGAGGGCGCCGAGGCGCCTGGAGGAGACTCTAGGTCGACTGGTTCGTGGAGAGATGGGCGTCCTCGCCCGCCTGGGTGGGCTCCAAAGACCTGCCTAAAAGTCCGTACGACCTGCGCACGAGCTTTTCACCGCGATGCTCGCGAAGAAAAATCCGCCAAGACCGGGGGTGAGGATTCGTCGAAGTTACTTGTCGTAGTGCAAGACGGAGTAAACGTCGTAGGGCTTGAGTTTGTCGCGGCCCTTGAGGAAGTCGAGCTCCACCACGAAGGCAAGACCGGCGATGTCGGCGCCGAGTTGGGTGGCGAGCTTGGCGGTGGCTTCGGCGGTGCCGCCGGTGGCCAGCAGGTCGTCGACGATCAGGACGCGCTGGCCTTTCTCGATCGCGTCCTTGTGCACCTCGAGAATATTGCTGCCGTATTCGAGGTCGTACTCCACGCGCTCGGTGGCCGCGGGGAGTTTGCCGGGCTTCCGGACCGGAACGAATCCGGCACTCAGGCGGTACGCCAACGCCGGGCCAAAGATAAAGCCGCGCGCCTCCATGCCGAGAATGAGATCGACCCCTTTGCCGATGTAGCGCTCGGCGAGTACGTCGATCAGCGTGGCGTATCCGGCCTTGTCTTTCAGAAGTGTGGTGATGTCATAGAACAGAATTCCCTTTTTCGGGAAATCGGGCACTTCGCGGATCAGCTTCTTGAGTTCATCGGAATTCAGGCCCGACTTGGACATTTACCAGGCTCCTTCAATGCGGAAAGTTTTCAGACCTTGCGACAGCGGCACTTCAGACTCATCAACTGCATCGACGCGCGCCGCCCGTGGACCCCGGCGCAACTGGGCAAGCAGGTGGTTGATCTGGTCCCGCGTGCCCTGCGCCAAGACTTCCACGGCTCCGTCGGCATTGTTGCGCACCCAACCGGCGATGCCCAAAAGGTGCGCTTCGCGTTCCACAAACCAGCGGAACCCGACGCCCTGCACGCGTCCGCGCACGAGAAAACGGCGAGCTTGAATGGACGATGGATCTCGATCAGAAACCATAAAGCTTCGGGCTGCGAGCAATGAGCTTCAGGCGTGCAAACCAAAACTAAAAAAACGAACTACGCGGCTATGATGCTCGGAAGGCTCGTGTCTCATAACTCGTAGCTCGCAGCTGATTTACGCCCTCGACAAATACATCCCCTCGGCTGTGTCCACCTTGATTTTCTCCCCCTCGTTGATGAAGGGCGGCACCTGGACAATCAGTCCAGTTTCGGTCTTGGCAGGCTTGGTCACGCTGGAGGCGGTCGCGCTCTTCAGGCCGGGCTCAGTCTCCACGATAGTCAGCACGACGGTCTGCGGCAGTTCGATGCCGACAGCCTTGCCGTCGAAGAACTCCACCTTGATCTGCAGGTTTGAGGTCAGGTAATCGACCGCGTCGCCGAGCGTGTCCCGCGTAAGGTGTGTCTGCTCGTAGTTCTCCGTGTTCATGAAGTAGTAGTCATCGCCGTCGTTATAGAGGAACTCCATGTTGACTTCGTCAACGGTGATCTTCTCGATGGGATCGGGCGAGCGGAAGCGGTGCTCGAACATGGCGCCGGTCCGCAGGTTGCGCAGCTTGGCCTGGATGAAGGCGCGCAGGTTGCCCGGGGTTCGGTGCTCGACCGAGAACACCGAGTGCAGATCGTTGTTGTGCTTGATGATCATACCCGGGCGAAGTTGGGTGGCAGGAATCGACATGCGGCTGAAAGTCTCCTCGAAAAATTGCGATCGCTAGGACCGGCGAATCGGGGACGAGCCACTTGCTCGCCGGGCACGGGGACCAAACGCCTTAGTTTACACGGAGATGGCGCTACGTCCAAACGGACCGCAATGCGCATGGGGAATCCACCTTAGAGCGCTCGACCCGGGAATACAATAAAGTAGAAGCTGAACATTTCATGGATTCCATGTTAGGAGATTGCCTTTATGCGGATTGGAAATTACGAAAGCTCAAATAAGAGCAATGTCGGTACCGCGATTACCTTTTTGATGATTGGCGTGGGGGCCGGTGCGCTCATCGCCTTGATGCTCGCCCCGAAAACGGGCAAGCAGATGCGCAAGGACCTGCGTCGTAAGTACGACGACGCTCGCGACACCTTGCAGGATTGGTCGGAGGAGGCGATGGATCGGGTCAATGACGTCGTCGACCGCAGCGCGGACTGGGCGGAGGAATTGCGGGATGTGGCGCGTGAGAAGGCGGCGCCTATCGCGAAGGCGATCAAGCGGGACTGAACTGAACGCAGATTTCAGATTGTAGATTTTAGATTGCGGATCCGCGGACTTTGCGGGTGTTCTGGGCGGCCTCGTTCTGGGGCCGCCCAAGTTCTGTGCGGAAAAGATCTAGTGGAAGATTGCCGAGAAGAAGCCCTTTACCCGGCCAAAGAATCCCCGGTGTTCGGTTTCGGCCTTCGGTTCCTGCGCTGGGGACTTCGCCTGGGGAGAGGGCGGTGGCGTTGGAGGCACGGGCGCGGACTGAGCAGGTGCCTTGGGCGGCATGTTAGTTGCCGTCTGCGTTGTGCGAGCCCGATCCGAACCGCGGAACACCAGAGGCGCTTCGATCTGCACGTGGAGATCTTGTTTCTTGGAAGGCACCGGCGGCGCAGTTTCCGGAGCGGGGGAAGCACGCTGCGTCTGCGAACCGGGTCGGCCCGCTACGGCAGGCCGCGAAGCGGTAGGCAGCGGCGGCAACATGGGATCAATGACAGCTCGCGGCGTAGTGCCGGAACTGGACGACGGCATCTGCAGGTTAGGCGGCAACTTAGCTTCCGCGACCTGCGTGGGTTCGGGCACCGAGGCTCGCATCACAGGGGGCGGGGGCGCAGCGCAGCCGCAGTCAAATGGCAGGTCATTGCTGATCCGGTCGATTCTTCCCTGCTGGAACACAACCTGTTCGGTGGGCTTCACCTGGTAGGTGCGGTCACCCATCAATTCAGAAACCAGCAGCGAGGCCGTGTTGCCGAGCAGAGCCCGGACACAGGTGTCGCCATGCGAGTTGGAACTGATGGCGTAGTCGAAGTCGCCGGGCCCGGCAAGCAGCATGCGGAAGTCGGGAGTCAGCACGGCGTCAGAGCCGCTTTCAAGGTGATAGTGAGTTTCCAGCGTGCCCGTGCTCATGCCGAACATCAATTCCTGGCCGTTCTTGGAGGCGGTCACCGATACGGTGCTGTTCGGGCAGACATGCAGTTCGCCTCCGCGCGCGATGTGCAGCACGGCGGTTTCGGTGCTGGCGGTGACGGATGATCCGGAACCGATGCGGCTGCCCACGATGACGGCGGACCCAGCATTGGTCGATGACACGGGTACAACAGCGGGCTTCGACGCAGCGGAGAAAGTTGGGATCGTTGTCGGTTGAGCCGGAGGCGGCGCGGCCTTGGCAGCGGCGGGATCCTCAGCGGGCTTCAGTCGGATCGTCAGCCGGTTCCCTGCCGCATCCCACGTGTAGGGCTTCGCCTCGACCAGGTCGACCGTCACGCGGGTCACAGGAGGCGACTGCTGGTACTGATCGACATGGACTTCGGTGAACTGGTCTCCCTTGCCGACGATAAACCTGTCTTTTGCCGTGACGTTGGCGTTTGGCAGATCGATCACAAGTCGTGGCGGGTGCGACAGAGTCTGCAACGCCGGAGCGATGGCTCGGCTGTTCACAATCTCAATCACGCTTCCCGTCTTGTCGCGGCCGATCTTCACGCTTTTGACAGAAGCGGGCGGCTGCGGGGTGGCTGTGGTCGATGGAGTGGCCGGCGAAACCGGAACAGTAGATGGCGCCTGGGCGGGAACGGCTGGTGTTGAAACAGGGGCTGCCTGCGTGGGGACGGTCTGTGCTGGAGTCGTTGGTTCTGGAGTAGCCTGTGCCGGGGCGGTCTGCACAGGCGGAGCCGCGGGCGCAGTTGCGTCCGGCGTGCCCGGTGTCACCGCGGCACCCTGGCGGGCAGCATTCCGTCGCGCGGCTTCGGCCTGAATCATCTGCCGAATGACCGCCGAGTGCGATTGCTGCTGAGGAGGCTGGCTGTCAGAATTTTGAGCGTACGCGGCACCACTCAGCAGCGCGCAGCCGGCGCCGAGCGAGAACGACAAGATCCAGTTTGTAGCAGATTGCGGCAAGAATCCACCCCGCCCAGACCACATGCTGGGCTGACAATATCATTTGTCCGTTCAAAATCGAGAAAGCTCGGGGGGAATCGGCTTCCGCAGATTATACCTCGGACAGGAACTCGTATTCATCGATCACGGCGGCGACGGCCATTTTTCCGTTTTGCGCCTCATCGTCGAGGCGCACCACCGTGCCCTTGCATCGAACCCGAATGCTCTCGGTGAGGGTAATCTCGGCCGGGAGAGTTAAGGTGAACTCGATCGGAGACCCGGTAGCGATGGGCGAATCCACATAAAACGAGATTCCGCGCGCGCTGACGTCACGCGTCTGGGCGGATCGCTCCTGGGTTCCATTGTCGGCATAGGTCACAGCTACCGGCAACCGCAATGCGAATCGTCGGGTTGCCCGCTTCTCCTGCTGGGCCTCAGCCATGAATTGCCTCCGAAAAAGCTGAGTTAGCATGGCTTGGACACTGTTTACTGTCAAGCCCACTAATAGGGGATAGGACCGGCACCTTTCGGGAATAAACCCTTCTGGCATCAAGCACTTCGGGGGTGGGAGGGCAATTCCCGCGTTGGGCGGGCAATCCCACGAAGTGCCTGATTCAGGCTAAACTGACTTAAGTGGGGTTCCATGGTCTTCGTTTTGGACAACTACGACTCGTTCACCTACAACCTGGTGCAGTACCTGGGGGAACTCGGGGCGAAGGTCGAGGTACGCCGCAATGACCAGTTGACCGTCGAGGATGTTGAGGCCCTCCGTCCGGAGCGCATTCTGATATCGCCCGGGCCGTGCACGCCGTCTGATGCGGGTATCAGCGTGGACCTGATTCGCCGGTTTGCCGGCAAGGTCCCTGTGCTGGGCGTTTGCCTGGGGCACCAGGCCTTGGGCGAGGCCTTTGGCGGCAAAGTGGTGCGGGCCAAGCAGTTGATGCACGGCAAAACCAGCAAAGTCGAGCATGACGGCAAGACAGTTTTTCGAGGGCTCTCCTCGCCCATGACCGCCACCCGCTACCATTCCCTCATCGTTTCCGAAAACAGCCTGCCCGCGGAATTGGAAGTGAGCGCGCATACGGTCGAGAGCGACGGGACGCGGGTCATCATGGGCTTGCGGCACCGGAAGTTCCCTCTCGAAGGCGTGCAGTTTCACCCGGAGAGCGTGCTTACCAACGAAGGCAAGAAGCTGGTTGAGAATTTCCTAGGTCTTTAATCCAAGGCAGGAACCTTCCCAAAAATGAACCCGGGCGCATTCAGACGCGCTGAAATTGGCCTGCCCATGCTTGCTTTTCGTTGGTATCTTGGTACATTCGTACCATGGTAAACGAACCCGCAAGACTCATCGTGCAACGGGTGCAGACAGGCGTACGCATGGAAAAACGCCTGTTGAAGGTGCTCAAGGCTTTCGCTGACTATCACGATCTGACACTGGGGGACCTGCTGGAGGGAATCGTTCTGCATGCCTTCGACGGAAAGTGTCCCTTCGGCGACGACTCGCTACGGCGGATTCGCGAGTTGAAGAAGTTCTACGGTCTCGACCTGGACGCCAGCGCGAGCCACCGTCTGACCGAGACCCGTGCTCCGGCGGCGGCACAGAAGAAGCGCAAATCCAAATGACGGCGCCACGCACGGCCTTCGCAATTCGCCTGTTGCATTGGACGGTGGGACTGGTGGTGCTGCTGGAATCCTGCCGCACATTTCTCGGCGCGCACGCAGGCCTGCACTCAGCCGGACATGCGGGTGCGCTCGTCTCGCTGCGCCTGGCTTTATCTGGAGCCGAGATCATTGCAGCCTTGGTCTTCCTTGTGCCAGTCATGACGCTGGTCGCCGGATACGCTCTGCTGGCGATCTTCGCGCTGGCGATTGCCATTCACGGCCTGCACGGGGAATTTTGGGGGCTTGAGATTCTTGTGCTGTATGGGGCGGCGGTGTTCGTCAGCTTGGCGGACCGGAGTGATCGGACGGTCCTGCCTGGGTCTGTTTCGCGATGACTGCGCGAGCTTTGCGGTCCAAGGCTGTTCCGGACTTGGCTAGTGCACAATCAGTCGGCCCGCCAGCAGCAAGGCGAACAGAATGGCGGTCACGCTATTGACCCGGACCACGCGAGAACTAGCCGGCCAGGGAAACATCAGGACGTCGAACAGCACGAGAAAATTTTCCGGCCACAGCAGGCCCGCGACGCCAAAGATGAGAGAAAAATTCGCGACTACAAAAATATCCCAATTCATCGTATGAATTCGCTCTACTCAGTCTCCATTAAAAATCAATCGCCCGGACCGATCATCTTACGAAGGTAACGGTCTTCCATCTATCGCCCGCGCCGGGCGATCTCGACGGCTCGCAAGACCGCCTGTGCCTTGTTCACTGTTTCTTGAAATTCTTTTGCCGGGTCGGAATCCGCGACGATCCCGCCTCCCACCTGCAGGTATGCGCGCTTGCCCTTCATGAACATGGTGCGGATCGCGATGCAGGAATCCACGTTGCCGGCGAAGTCGGCGTAAAAGACGGCGCCGCCGTAAACGCCTCTGCGAGTGGGTTCCAGTTCTTCGATGATTTGCATGGCGCGCACCTTGGGCGCGCCGCTTAAGGTGCCGGCGGGAAAGCAGGCAGCAAAGGCGTCGATGGCATCGAGTTCGGGGCGTAGTTTTCCTTCCAAAGCAGACACCAGATGCATCACGTGCGAATAGCGCTCCACATACATCAGATCCTTCACCTTGACCGAGCCATATTCACTGACGCGACCGAGATCGTTACGTCCCAGGTCGACGAGCATGACGTGTTCGGCGCGTTCCTTCTCGTCGGCGAGCATCGTCTGTTCGAGGGCGCGATCCTCGGCTTCATCCTTGCCGCGCCGATGCGTGCCGGCGATGGGCCGATACTCCAGCTTGCGATCGGTTACCCTCACCAGCATTTCGGGCGAGGACCCCAGCACGTGCATGTCTCCCATGCGAAGAAAGTAGAGGTACGGGGACGGGTTCACCGTGCGCAGGGCGCGATAGAGATCAAACGGCGGGATGTCGGGTTGAAAATCGAGCCGCCGCGAAAGCACGACCTGGAAAATGTCCCCGGCGGCGATGTACTCCTTGGCGCGCTCGACCCTGCTCATGTGATCTTTGGGACTGGTTCCCGCATGCACCTTGAGCGGGCCGCTTTTCTTCTTCGATTTCTGCCAGGTCCCGGGGCGCAATCCGGCGGCGAGACGCTTCTCGATGGCCGCGATATCTTTCAGGGCGCGATCGTAGGCGCGCTTCGGAGTCTCTGACGTGACGTCGGCGGCTGCCACGATGTGGATCTGGTGGCGCAGGTGGTCGAACACGAGCAGGCGGTCGAAGAACATGAGCACGCAATCGGGAACCGGCACATCCGCTGTGGCGTGCTCCCCGATCGATTCGAGGCGGCGCACGACATCGTAGGCGAAATAACCAACTGCTCCGGAGGTGAACGGCGGCAGTCCGGCAACGTGCGCGGGCCGATGGGAGCGCAACAACTCCTTGACGGTGGCAAAGACATCTCCGGTACGACGCTGGCGAATCTTGCCGCGTTCGATGTGAATTGCGTCGCCCTGCGACCACAGGCGCATGTACGGCCGGGCGCCCACGAACGTGTAGCGGCCGATCTGTTCGCCGCGCTCGACCGACTCGAGCAGAAAAGAATAGGGCTCCTTGGCAGCCACCGCGAGGAAGGCGGACACCGGCGTGAGCAGGTCGGCGGTTACGGTCTTGACGACCGGCACCAGGGTCGCCTCTCGCGCCAGGCGCGAGAACTCCTTAAAGTCAGGCTGCAGCATGATGGTCGTCCGGCGCCGAAGGGGGAGCGTGAATGGCTTTCCGGAGAGTATTGGAATTATAGGGGAAGTCACGGAAACTACGCGCTGTGAGGCAGTAAGAATTTGGTGACAGAAGCTTTGCAAACCGTGGAAGGACTCAACGACCGAACGTCCTCCGAACACCTTACGAATGAAGAAGGCCTGAGATCGCCCCGAGCCACGCTCCCAGGATCACAAGAATCAATCCTGGAATGATCTGCCAGGCAAAGCGTCTGCCGCCGCTGCTGATGGCCACCAGCATCTTGGTGACGGTGTTGGTGGTCAATCCCGCAAGGATGGGCAGCACGCTCTCGTCCGCAACCAGCTTTCCCGATGCGACCAAAGAGGCGACGGCTACCGCAGGGGAGTGCGTATCGGCAAAACCTGCGACGGCAGCCGCCGCCGTCACTCCTGATCTGCCAAACCTGAAGGCGAGTGCGGCGGATACCAACTGCACCAATGCGATCGTGGCCGCAAAAATGAACGTTGTCTTCAGGCTGAAAACTCTTCCCATTTGCAGTGAATCGGGAGTTCCCTGCCGGGTGTTCCTGAACGTAAGGAACCCCGCATAGATAATCGCAGCAAGTCCGGCAGCAAGGAGGGATACCTTCAAGACGGAGAATACGCGCCAACTGGTCGCAGCCAGCACCACCGCCAGCTGAATCACGGTAGCGACCGTGGAGAGCACAGCTGCTGCGACTGCCGGTCTCGAAATCAGTGGATCCTTCCGCGCCCGGGCTCCCATGGATGCAATCGTCGCGATGCTCGAGACGAAGCCCGAAGCCAGCCCTGCCAGGGGGAGGCCGAATCGAGGTCCGAGCCATCGAACAGCGATGTGGCCGCCGGCGCTGATCGACATGATCAGAATCACGATCTTCCAGATCGTCCGAGGATTGATGGCGTTAAACGGACCCAGGTAGCGATCGGGTACCAACGGAAGCACAACCAGGGCGGCCGCGGCAAAGATCAGAGCGTCGGTGAGTTCCTCCTCGCTTAACACATCACGAATGAAATGGTGCAACCGGGCGCGGGCCATCAAGGCGATGGCCACGGTCACGGCCAAGGCCGAAGCCATAATCGGATCCTTCAGCGCAAAGCCGCCGAGCAGCACGGTCAACAAGAGAGCGGTTTCGGTCGTCAGGCCAGGATCCTGTTCTCCGGTCCGCATGTATCCGACTGCGCACAAGCCAGCTACTCCGAGGAACGTGACCGCCAGCAGTGGCATGTCCCCCAACGCCCAACTCACTCCGCCCGCCAGGGAGGCGATCATGAATGTCCGGATGCCTGCCGGGGAGCGCGAGGGGCCTTCGCCTTTTCTGCGTTCGCGTTCCGCACCGATCAGCAGGCCGATGCCGAGCACGGCGGCGAACTTGTAGGCCAGGAAGTAAAAGGCAGGCGCTGGAGCAGCATTCATTCTGGTATGCATTTTCGGCCAGGCGACCGCCCCAGGGCTAGGACTTTCCACCGCGACGCTTGCATTAGAGCTGGCATCTTTTCCCTCGCTGGGCTAGCCGGTTTGCATCGAAAGGCCGGGGGCAGCCGTTTAGCCTAATGTCGAATTCGGACCTGACTTCAATCCTCCTGGTTCTTTTGCTGCTTGTTGGCCTTGCCCAGTTGCTCGGGTACCTCTTCACCCGGCTGCGGCAGCCCAAGGTAGTTGGGGAGATATTGGCCGGAGTCGTCCTGGGACCTGCGCTGTTGGGGAAGATCAGGTTCGGGTCCGTCACCTTCATGGATCTCACCAGCCGGCACGAGACGGTCCTAACGTTTGTGTACTGGCTCGGCCTGCTGCTCCTGATGTTTCTGTCGGGCGCAGAGATCCGCGACCTGTTCACGCGGGAAGAGCGTCGTGAGGTAAGTTGGATCGCGGTTGTCGGGACGGGGATGCCCTTTCTGGTGGGACTTGCCGCGGGACCCTGGCTCGCGCGACCTGCCCTGGCGGGGCCGAACGGGACGACGCTTTCCCTGATCATCGTTCTCGCGATTGCTGTGGCCGTCACCTCTGTTCCGGTGATCTCGAAAATCTTCGCCGACCTGCGGATCATGGACACGCGCTTTGCCCGAATCGTGCTCGGCGTGGCGGTCCTCGAAGACATCGTCCTGTGGGCTGCCCTCGCTGTAGCTACGGCCTTGGCCGGCAAGGCTGCGCTCAATCCCCGGCACATGGCCTATCACCTGGCGACAACTCTCGCGTTCTTCGCAATCGGTCTTACCTTGCTGCCGCGAGCAGTGAAACGAATCAACAAGGCGAAGATGAATGTGTTTGCACGGCAGACGCCGGTCGCCTATGCTCTCGCCGTCTTGCTTGCTTACTGCGTTTTGGCAGGAGCGCTGGATGTGAGCCTGGTATTTGCAGCTTTCCTCGCGGGATTCGCAGTCATTCACAAAAAGCGAAGACTGTTCGCCGAAGCGCTGGACGCCATCGGGAAAGTTTCATTTGGATTCTTTATCCCTGTGTATTTCGCGATTGTCGGATTAAAGCTGGATTTGCTGAAGGGCCTGTCCTGGTCGATGCTGGGGGCGTTCCTGGCCGGCAGCTGTGTTGTGAAGATACTTTCCGTGTCCCTTGCAGGCCGCCTGGCCGGATTCCGCGGACTGGACCTGATCAATCTGGCTCTCACCACCAACGCCCGCGGTGGCCCCGGAATTGTGCTGGCGAGCGTGGCATTCGATGCGGGAATCATCAACGCCGCGTTCTATACCACCCTTGTAGTTGCCGCGGTGATCACGTCGCAAGTGGCTGGAGCATGGCTTGACTACGTGCTCCGCAAAGGGTGGCCGCTGTTAAGGGATCTGGAAGCTCGACCGCCTCGAGCGGTTGAGGCTGACAAGGCACCGACCGCTCCGTAGCACCTCGAACCATCCCAACACGAACTGACCTGGGTCTAGAATGCGCGGATGAAGACCGCGATCCGCGCCTCTTTAAGTCTTCTGCTGTGGGGCGGCGCTCCACCGCTCCAACCTCCGATCGGTTCCACACCACACCTCCGTTACCTCCGGAACCAGCGAAACAATTGACGGCAGACTACGCGCGTCGGAAGATTAAGATTCAGCCTAAAGTCCACAGAACGGGGGAGTATGCGGGTCAAGTTCTGGGGAGTGCGCGGATCGACGCCTACGCCCCAAGCCGGGAACTTGCGCTACGGTGGCAATACCTCGTGCGTCGAGGTCCGCCACGGGGATAGCCGCTACATCTTTGACTGCGGCACCGGCTTCCGTACGCTCGGCCAGCAACTGGAGAGCGAAGCCCACGGCCAGCCGATCCGGGCTCACATCTTCGTATCGCATTTCCACTGGGACCACATCCAGGGAATTCCGTTCTTCCGCCCGCTTTACGAGAACCCCAGCAACCAGTTCGCGTTTCACTCCTCGCGACGCACGCGCACCCTGGAACGGGTTATGGAAGAGCAAATGGCCTCGCCGTACTTTCCGGTGAATACCAGCGAGATGAAAGCCAAGCGCGACTTCTACGACATAGAAGAAGGACAGACACAGGTCGACACCGCCACGGTACGCGCCCTGTGGTTGAATCATCCGCAGGGCTGTATGGGGTTCCGGCTGGAAACCAAGGACGGCATCCTCGTCTACGCCACCGACAACGAACCCGGCGATGAGACGTTCGACAAAAACGTTCGCAAGCTTGCCGAGGGCGCCGATGTCCTCATTTATGACTCGCAGTATCTCCCTGAAGAGTACACGGCCCGGCGGCGAGGCTGGGGACACAGTCACTGGCGCGAGGCGGTGAACATCGTGATGCAGAGCGGCGCCAAGGAACTGGTGCTGTTTCATCACGATCCCGACCATGACGACGAACTGATCGACAAGGTGGTCGCGGAAGCGCGCAATCACTATCCTCGGGTGCGTGCGGCCGCCGAAGGCATGGAGATCAAAGTCCAGCGTTGAGAATCTGAGCCCGCCCGTTGATTACTCTTCCGTTAACCATCTCGCTTGCCACGATGCTCCCTGCCCCATATACTGCTCGATTTGTGCGCGCAGGCGGGAAAGCGCATCTATATAACAGCAATCATTTCTGGAGATTCGAATGAAAAGCGTCGCGATGGAGCAGGAAACAAATCCTTGGGAATCGCAGGCGGCCCGATTTGATCTGGCCGCCCACAAGCTCAATCTGGATGAAGGATTGTGGAAAGTATTGCGCTATCCCACGCGCGAAATCATCCTGCACATCCCGGTGCAGTTGGATAACGGGCACCTGGAAGTTTACACGGGCTTTCGCGTACAGCATTCCATCGCGCGCGGCCCGGCCAAGGGCGGAATCCGCTACGCGCCTGACGTTACGCTCGACGAAGTAAGAGCGCTGGCCAGCTGGATGACCTGGAAGTGCGCGGTCGTCAACATCCCGTTCGGCGGCGCCAAGGGTGGGGTGATTTGCGATCCGCACCGCATGTCGATGGGTGAACTGGAACGCATGACCCGGCGCTACACGGCTGAACTGGTCGAGTTCATCGGACCCGAAAAAGATGTGCCTGCTCCTGACGTGAACACAAACGAACAAATCATGGCGTGGATGATGGACACCTACTCCATGCACATGCGGCAGACGGTGACGGCCGTCGTTACGGGCAAGCCGATCAATATTGGTGGATCACGCGGGCGTCGTGAAGCCACGGGACGCGGCGTTCTCATCGTGTGCGATCAAGCTATTAAGAAACTCGGATTGAGCCGCGAGAGCTCGCGCGTAATCGTGCAGGGATTCGGCAACGTCGGTTCGAACGCGGCGCGCTTGATGGCGGCCGCCGGATACAGGATCATCGGCATCGATGAAGTGGGCGGGGGACTCTACAATAAGAACGGCCTCGATGTAGAAGCGCTCTGGGAATACCGGCAGAAGAACGGAACGATTCAAGGCTTCCCCAGCGCCGAAAAGACTGTCCCTGCGGAATTGCTGACCCAGGATTGCGAAATCCTGATCCCGGCAGCCACCGAAAACCAGATCACCAGCCGGAACGTGGATCGCGTGAAGTGCAAGATTCTGGCCGAGGGCGCGAACGGCCCGACCACCGCCGCTGCCGATGAGGTACTGGCTGACAAAGGCGTCTTCGTGATTCCCGACATCCTGGCGAACGCGGGTGGCGTAACCACTTCCTACTTTGAGTGGGTGCAGGACCGCCAGGGCTACTTCTGGAAAGAAGCGCTGGTAAATGAGCAGCTTGAGGGCATCATGGTATCCGCGTTTGACGACGTGGTGCACTACGCGGAGACCCATCACGTGCACAACCGCATTGCGGCCTACATGCTGGCGATTGACCGCGTGGCCTACACCATCAAGCAGCGCGGAATTTACGCATAGGAACTTCAAAGATATTCTGAAGAAGCCTTCTCCGCCCCGGAGAGGGCTTGTTTCTTGTGACCCAGGGTTGACCTAGAGGGTCCGGACTGGCATGATTGCTGCCCGCGACAGTCTCGAGGTTTAGCTACCCGCTTCCGCATCCCATCCCAGCGCGAACCGGCTAACCGCGTACTTCGCCGTTCTATAACCTTGGGGCCGTTCGACCGCCCCTCATAAATGAGGACCCAGATGAGCAGACTCCCCATAAAGCTTGCGACATGGATGGCAGCCCTGTGCCTGTTGCTGGCCTTGTCTGTCCCCGCACTGGCCAGACCACAGGCGAGTTCCAGCGACCAGAGCACCGACACCACCACTACCAAGAAGAAATCCAAGAAGCCAAAGAAGGACGCGGCCGCCACGGACGATAGCGCGACTTCCAGCACGACCGCCAAGAAGTCGAAGTCCAAGCAGAAAACCTCCGCTGACACCGCCACGACAGATACCTCCGCTGCGTCCAGCGACACCGGCACGAAAAAGAGTCGGAAGAAGAAGAGCGCAGACACCGCGGCTGCTGCCGATCAATCGGCCAGCACGAGCACCGAGTCAGGAACCACTACAAAGAAGAGCCACAAGAAGAAATCAGCAGACACAGCTGCGGCTGGAGATCAGACATCCGCCGCCAGCACCGATACCGCGACGCCGAAGAAGAGCCGGAAGAAGAAATCAGCAGACGCAACTGCGGCTGGAGACCAGACAGCCGCCGCCAGCACCGATACCGCGACGCCGAAGAGCCACAAGAAGAAGTCAGCTGATGCAGCCGCGGCTGGTGATCAGACAGCAGCCGCCAGCACCGATGCTGCCACTCCGAAGAAGAGCCGGAAGAAGAAGTCAGCTGAAGACACCAGCGCAGCCTCATCGGCGCCTGCTGCGGCTCCTGCGACTACCGCAGCCAGCAAATCCTCGATGCCGGCCAGCCCGGCGCCTAGTGCTCCACCGGCAAGCGCGCCCGCGCCGGCGAAAAAATCAGCCGACAAACCCGCGCCCACCGGAGCCGCGTCCGATCCGGCAATCGCTTCGGCCAAGTCGACCGGCAAGGTCTGGGTCAATCTGGACAGCGGCATCTACCATAAGAGCGGCCAGTTCTATGGCAAAACCAAGAACGGCAAGTTCATGACCGAATCCGAAGCCCAAGCGGCCGGATACAAAGAATCCAAGAAGGATTAAGGAGAACGAATGAAACGCAATCTGATCGCACGTGTTCTGGTTGGATTTTTTGTAATTCTGCTGATTGCAAGCATGGCCCTGGCTTCGCCGGCTCCGCAAGCCTCGTCGAAGAAGGCCGCGCCAGCGTCCAGCGCGCCTGCTGCCGACCTGGTTGACTTAAACTCGGCCACCAAGGAACAACTGGATGCACTGCCGGGAATCGGCGAGAAGTATTCGCAGAAGATCATCGACGGTCGTCCATACAAGGCCAAGACCGACTTGGTCCACAAGAAGGTTCTTCCCCAGGCGACTTATAACAAGATCAAGAACATGGTCATCGCCAAACAACAATAAGGCGGGTTCGAATTGCACTTCCGCTTATGCAAAAATTTGAGGAGGTCACATGAGTCTCATCGACGATCTGGGAAGTAAAGCTGCCAATAGCATGCTGGGCGATTGCTCGAATCCGCTCGCCACCGGGCTGCTCCACATGATTAACAACACTCCGGGTGGCCTGTCGGGGATACTGCAGTCCTTCCACGACAAGGGACTGGGCGGCCTGGTTTCGTCCTGGGTGGGGACCGGCCAGAATTTGCCCATCTCGGCTGACCAGATTCAGCATGTGTTGGGTAGCGATCAAGTGAAGGAATTGGCGGCAAAAGCGGGCATTTCTCCTGATATCGCCAGCAATGCCCTTTCCCAACTGCTTCCGACGCTCGTTGACAAACTGACTCCAAACGGCCAGATGCCACAGCATTCCAGCCTGCTGGAAACCGGCATGAGCATCCTGAATTGCCTCAAACCCGGAAACGCCGCCTAAGCTAACATCGCACTTTCGAGGCGGACCCGAACGGGTCCGCCTTTTCTCTTGTCACGACGAAGTAAATCCTTAGTTCTGCTCCATTGCTTTCCCCACACAGCGTGGAGGATAATCAACTTAATCTAGTAATTTCGACCAGCCGCCGACGGCGCTCATGTCCCCGTGAATCTGCCGAACTCAATCACGTTTGTTCGTATTCTAAGTATCCCTCTGCTGATTTGGGTCCTTTCGACGGGACGCTTGAGCAGCGCGCACGGCGAAAAGGAACTGCTCGCATCGGCTCTGTTCATTGCCGCGTCAATCACCGACGGAATTGACGGCTATCTCGCGCGCCGGCGCGGCCAGATTACGACCATGGGCATCCTGCTCGACCCGCTGGCCGACAAGATGCTGATCGCGTCGGCCTACATCACGCTGGTGCAATTCAATCCCAGCCTGGTTCCGGCATGGGTGGCCGTGATCGTGATCGGACGCGAATTCCTGGTCAGCGGCCTGCGCAGCATCGCGGCCAGTGAAGGCTTCACCATCGAGGCGAGCGAACTCGGCAAGTTCAAGATGGTCGTGCAGATCGTCTCGGTGGTCGCGGTGATTCTGGATCATCGCTGGAAAGAATGGCCACTGTTTGGAAGCTACTTCTTTCCTGTGCACTGGATCGCGTGGTCATCCATATGGTTCATGGTGTGCCTCTCGCTGATCTCGGCCGTCGACTATTTCGTAGCCTTCTGGTCGAAGATAGACCGCCAGGTAGTGAGAACCCGGCGGCGTGCGTTCGTTCTGAGCCGACGGAAACGAAATGCCGTCCCTACCTCATAATTCGATCACCGGACAGTCGAACCCATCTCAACCCAGCGTCGACCAGGCACAAGAATATTCCGCAGAAGAGCGTCAACTTCTCCTGCGCCTGGCCCACGATGCCATTGAGTCTCTGGTATTGGGCCGAAAACCGCCCGTCCCGACGGCGGGTCCCCACCTGAAAGAACCGCGAGGAGTCTTCACCACGATTTACCGGCACGGAGAGTTGCGAGGGTGCGTAGGCTATGTCCTGCCTGTTTCGCCGCTCTCCCACGCCGTGATTGAAACGGCGCGCGCCGCCGCCTCCCAGGACACACGTTTCGTGCCCGTCACTGCGGACGAGGTTCAAGATCTTCGGGTTTCAATCAGCGTTCTGTCTCCGCTCCGGCCGATCCAACCTGAGGAAGTGGAGATTGGCAAGCACGGGCTGGTCGTTTCGATGGGAGGTCGGCGCGGTTTGCTGCTGCCGCAGGTGCCCGTCGAGCACGGATGGGATCGCGATACTTTCCTCGAGCAGACTTGCCGCAAAGCTGGACTGTTCTCGGACGCATGCAACGCCGGAGCAACGTTGCAGAGTTTCACGGCCGAGGTCTTTGGGGATCCGGGCGTCGGCGAATAGCAAAGCCGTTGGCAGCTCTTCTGAGTTTCGATTCACGAGAAGCAGACACCGCTGCAGCCATTTTTTCGTCACGCAATTTCCCAACAACGCATCTTATGGACTGGTCGTGCTATTCGGAGTGCCACCAAAGTAATATTGGGCTCAGTACAGTTTCGCGCTATGGTGCTGAAGTCCTCAGAAGGGGGTTGAAGATGGAGTTGGGAATTCTTACTGTCGTTGTGCTGGTGCTGGCGTCGCAAATCCCCGGCGATTACCACGTCGTATTCTTCCGCTAGCCTCTGCCGTTGGCTCCGCTCAGCGAATGCCCGTAACAAGTCGCCGAAGACTGCGCGCCACCCTGGTGGCCCTCGCGTAGGTCGTTCCCGGACATTTTGGACCCCCAACACGAAACCGGAGAGGCTTTTGGCCTCCCCGGTCGGGATCCCTTACTGACTGATGACGTTATTGCTGGTCGTCCAGTTCCACCCCGTCACCGACGTGGACGTCTTCGAGAGAGAACACGATCATGCCCGTGGCCGTGGTCGGAGTCGCCCCGATGATCACGATCTCACCAACTGCCCGGCGGGGCAAATCACCCACGTGAATGTTCGGGCCTTTGGTCTTTGTCATCCAATTGCCTTCGATCGACGGGGGCCGTTTCTGAGTGTCTTCCGCAGTCGACGCCGCGAATGAGAGGGAGTCCACCGGGTCCGCCAGGTCCGAGGTATAGGATCGGACGGCGCGGAAGTAGTCTCCCACTTTAAGTCCCTGATTCGTGCCGAGGTTCAAATAGACCTTCATGCCCGTACCCAGCGTCGAGTCGAAATCCTTTGCGAGCACGATGCGGCCGCTGGTCTTGCCGGTCTTCGGGATAAAGCGGTCAAAGCGAGCCGGAGGGTGGAACGAAACCGACGGCTTCTCGGCGAACGGCACAGCGATGTCACCAGGATTGACCGGGTCACAGCTGTACTCGATTTGACCAATGGCCATCTTGTTGCGCATATCCACGATCCGAACGCGGCCGATCTCGCCGTAAGGCTGCCCAGTCGACGCCAGCATCTTGGCCTGTCCGGGGAAGACTTCGTAGCGGTTCTGGTCTTTGAGCTCGCGGAGAATAGAATACTGTCCGCCGGTGGTGTAACCCGTGCCGGCCAGGTAGACGATATCGCCAGTCACGAACTTGGTCGTGTTCGGAGTCTGCAAGCCGCCTGCCACGTAGTTCGCGTCGGGCAGTACTGATTTGCTGATGAACCCGGCACAATACATATCCGCGTAGGTCGGGGTCTGAACGCGTTCCACGGGGAAGCTCACCGACGTGGGCGCAGTGCCTTGCGGCGCATTGGCGTCAGCCGCAGTATTGCTCGCGTCCTGCGCATTCGCCGCGATCGCCAGCAATAGCAGTAACAATCCTGTTTTCTTCATCTTACCTCCGAGGCCACCTCAAGATCCGTGGTCTTTCCCCATAACCGCCGCGCACACAGGGGCTCAGCCGGAAGGTAACAAGGGGGTGGGGGTGGGTCAAGGTTACGAGGGTGTTAGCCAGTTTTCGGAAAAAGTTTAGCCGCCAACAAAGTTAATCCGTTGTTGCATCTGGAATTACGCCCCTGTAATATCGCGCCCGACTTCGCTCGCGCCATGAGTTCAGCCCCCTCCCACTACGTGCCCCGCCTCCTTCCCCTCCGGATGCCCCGCGTGTGCGTTGCGGTGACCGGCAAAGACCCGGCGGATCTGATCGACAAGGCCGAGAGCCTGGTTCGGGATAACCCCTTCCTGGAGTTCAGGTTGGACTACCTTCCCAAGCCTGGGCTGGCGCTACCGAAAATACGCGAATTCTTCGAGATGTATCCCCATGCGGTGGTGATTGCCACCTGCCGGCGGGCGCCGAGCGGGGGCAAGTTCAAGGGGACCGTGGCGGCTCAGCTCGATGTGCTGGCCAAAGCCTCAGCGGCTGGATGTCAACTGGTCGACGTTGAACTGCAAACGGCGACCAAGATGAAACCCGAGCAATTGCAAAAGCTGCGCGCCCGGGCCGCCGTCGTCTTGTCCTTCCACGACTTTCACGCGACGAAGAAGCTGGAAGAAACGCTGGCCAAGATGGAGCACTACCCAGCGGATTTTTACAAGATTGTCTCCACCGCTACCACGCTCTATGACAGCGTGGCGATGATGAAGTTCCTGGAGAAACACGGCGACCGTCACTCGCTGGTAGCCCTGTGCATGGGCGAACAGGGAATCATCAGCCGCGTGTTGGGCGTGCGGGCGGGCAGTGCATTCACGTTTGCTGCCGTCAGCCCTGATGAGCGCACCGCGCCGGGGCAGGTTACAGCGCAGGACCTGCGCAGTGTGTACCGGATCGAGCAAGTCGACGTCGCGACCCGCGTCTACGGAGTTGCCGGCGATCCCGTCGCGCACTCGTTGTCGCCCATCATTATGAACACAGCGCTGCGCCGCGAGAATGTGAACGCCGTCTACCTCGCCTTGCACGCCAAAGCGTTGAAGGATCTGCTGGCCTGTGTTCGCGATATTCCGATCCATGGCCTCAGCATCACTATGCCGTACAAGGAAGCGATCCTGCCGCACCTTGACAACACCGACACTCACACCACGAAAATCGGCGCCTGTAATACGGTGGTGCGCGCGCAGGACGGCAAGCTCTACGGGTTCAACACGGATACGGCGGGCGTGGTGCGTCCGCTGGAACAGCGTCTGGCTCTCGAAGGCGCGCGAGTGCTGGTTCTGGGGGCCGGCGGCGCCGCGCGAGCAGCTGTTTTCGGACTGAAGGAGCGCGGCTGCGAGGTGTTCATCCTGAACCGCAGCGTGGCTCCGGCGCAGAAACTGGCGCGCCAGGCCAAGGCCCGCACCATCAAGCGGCCTGACCTCAAGAAGCTGACTTTCGATGTGATCGTAAACGCAACGCCAGTCGGAATGTCCAACACGCGTGAAACACCTTTGAACGAGAACGAGATTAACGCAAAATATGTCTTCGACATGGTGTACGACCCGGCGGAGACGCGCTTTTTGAAGGCGGCCAAAGACCGGGGCGCACAGATCATTCCGGGCATCGAGATGTTTGTGCATCAGGCAGCACGCCAGTTTGAAATCTGGACTGGTAAACCTGCACCATGGGACGACATGCTGAGGGTGGTGACGATTGCCCTGCAGGATAGAGCCGTCAAGGCCGCAGTGAAGAAGTAGTTAGACCAGACTGCGCATTCGTTTCATCCCCTTCCTCGATCGCGCGCAGTGCCGACTCCAGGAAATTGGAGATCAGATTTCATCTCATCTGACCCCCAGTCAGGGCATAACACCGAATTATTGAAACGAATCAATGCCACGAAGTTGTTGCAATTTAGCAGGTGACCGAAGTAATATGTAGATGGACGCAGTCGAACCTGATTCGCGTCCGTTCTCGTAAGTACTGCCCATTTCTTCCAGATTCAGAGTCGGACCCACTTTCGCGAATATTCAAGAGGCGGCTAACCGTCTCTGCCCAGATTCGGAGAGATCAATATGGCGTGGTACGCTTACTGCCTGACGGAACATCAGGCACTCCCCAATGGTACCCGTGCCCGGCGTCCCTTCCTCTTGGAAGGCATCCAGGGCGTAAATGGCGCCCCAGTCCTTAGCTACCCCAGCGGAGAATTCGCTGTGGTCGTCAGCGAATACGATCGCGCTACCCACAAAGTAGACGAGAAAACCGTTCTGGAGCATGCTCGTGTGGTCAGCGTCTGCTTCCGGACCGGCACCGTGTTGCCTTTCCGTTTCGGCACGATATTCGACACCGACGATGCGCTGCGGCAAGCCGTCCGCTCAAATCGCCGGACTTTCGGTGTAAGCGTAGAGAAGCTGCGCGGCAAGTCCGAGATGCGGCTCAAACTGGTGATTCGTGACGGATCTCTGCGCGAGGCCATGATGAACGTCGAGCTGCCCGACACCGTGGGACGGGAGTATCTCGCCAAGCTGCGGGAGAAGGCCTCGAAAGAACGGGAACGCCAGACCAAAGCGCGCGCCCTTTCGGTCCAGGTTCACAAGCTCTTTAATCCTCTGGAAGAGGAAGTCAGCTGCAAGAAAGTCGCCTCCGACGGCATGCTGATCGACATTGCCCACCTGATCGACTCCAAGTCGGTGGAGAAATACCAGAATCGCTACAACATGGCCGCCAAGCAGCTGAAGAACTGCGAACTGGTGATCAGCGGACCTTGGCCTCCGTATCACTTCCTGCCCGGCAAGTTACGTACGGTCGCAGGAAACAGCTAAGTCCAAGTCATTGCTCTAGCGGGCCGCAAGAATCAGAGCCCCTGCCACAGGGTGGGGGCTTTTCACTTTTTGGGAAGAAGGAAAGCAGTGTCCTGCAACGAATGTGCAGCATTCTGCACCTTGCGAAGTCGCGGATTCTGATAGACGAGGATTGAGCGCCATACTGGGCAAGATTTTAACCCCCTTGCGCGCAAAGGGTTACAGTGATCCATGTCACAGGGGCATGTGACAATTTCTTTTGGTGCGGCAAGTGCTTAATTTCTGTACAACAAAAGAGGCCGCACACAGCAATGTCCTTCACCACCACTCAAAGTTCTCGACAACTTCCGAATAGTCACTCTGCTCGTCAGAGTGACACCTTGCAAAGTCTTCCCTGACTTCCCGCCTTTCTGCCTCTTTGATTAGCGGCCCCAGCGATGGGGCCCTTTTTTTGCGCTTTTGACGCGCCGCGAGCGCGGGCTTCTTGTATGCTTCCTTGCCATCAAGCAACTTGGGAGGGGACATGCGGGACGTTCACGAGGTTCTCCGCGAAAAGGAAGTTGAGATCACCCGGGTCCGCCATGAGATCGCCGCTCTTCGCTCGATCCTTCCCTTGCTGACGGAAGAGGTGGACGACCTGCCAGTGGATGCGCCGGCCTATCCCCACCTGCAGGCCGTCAGCCGAGAATAGCGTCATCGGTTGCCGTGGAAGACGCCGGCGAGCCGGTGCAGACGGAAGTCTGGCCCGCGGATATGGGCAAACAAAATCCTCTTTGAGGTTGAACGTCGCGTGATCCTTTTGCGGGTGCGGAGGCCATTCTTCCAAAGCAACCTTTCAAAATGTTTCATGTTCGTAATTCTCCTGGCACTCTACGCCGTCGCGCAGAATAACCGGGGACATCGGCACGAACCTGCCACCGCACACGAGGCTGAAGCATCGCTTCCTCGGGAACTGAAAGAGCAATTGGTCGCACTGCGGGATGCCGCGCTCGAGGATGACTATGTCTACAAACAGGTCGCGCACCTCACAGAAAATATCGGGCCGCGTCCAAGTGGCTCGCCGCAGTCGGTAAACGCCGCGAAATACGTTGCGGATGAAATGCGGAAGCTCGGGCTCGACGTCCGGCTCGAAGAGGTCACGGTGCCTCACTGGGTTCGGGGCACCGAAACGGCGGAGGTGGTCGAATACACCGGCCAAACGCCCGGCACCATCCAGCACGTTGTGGTGACGTCACTGGGTGGAAGCACGTCCACTCCCGCGGATGGATTAACCGCAGAGGTCGTAGTCGTCCGGAACTTCAATGACCTGGCGGCGCTGGGCCGCAATAGAGTTGCCGGCAAGATCGTCCTGTTCAATTTTCCCTTCGACACGCGCAAAGCTGATGCCGGACTCGCCCTCGATGCCTATGGAGAGGCGGTAATCTACCGAACCTCTGGGGCGAAGGCCGCAGCAGAACTGGGAGCAGTTGCTTCCCTGATTCGCTCGGTAGGCGGCGCGGATTACCGGCTTCCTCACACCGGATTCAGCGTGCCCGCCGGAATTCCGGCCGGAGCCGTGGCCGCCGAGGACGCCACCCTGATTGCCGACTTGGCGGCGCAGGGCAAAGTACGCATGCATCTCACGCTGGCTTCTCAGTTGCTTCCCGATACGACTGGCTACAACGTGGTGGCGGATCTGCGTGGAAGTGAGCATCCCGAACAAGTGGTGGTTGTCTCAGGTCATCTGGATTCGTGGGACTTGGGAACGGGAGCGATCGATGATGCGGCTGGCGTGGCGGTTGCGATGGAGACCGCGCAGTTGGTGGTCGAACGGCATTATCGTCCCAAACGCACACTGCGTGTGATCGCCTGGGTGGACGAAGAAAGCGGTGGGCGTGGGCGAGCAGCGTACACCAAGGCCCACGGACCGGAATTTGCGAATCACGTTGCGGCCATCGAAAGCGATCTGGGCGCCGCGCATCCGCTCGGCTTCAACGTGAAAGTGAGCGAGCAGGCCGTAGAATTTCTGCTCCCGGTGCAAGAAGTCCTACAAAGCATCGGCGCGAACATGATTAAGACGGTTCCATTCAGTCCAGGATCTGATATTTCGGCGATGGCTCAGGCTGGCGTTCCTACTCTGGGAATCATGCAGGATGGCCGCACGTACTTCAATTACCATCACTCCGCGGCCGACACGCTCGACAAGGTCGAGCCGCGCGCCTTGCGGGAAAATGCCGCGGCCATGGCAGTGATGGGCTACGCGCTGGCCTGTACTGACGAGCCGCTGCCGCGCTGAACATTTTGCGTCTCGGCGCACTCCTTACTCTGAACCAGCCCAACTACAGACCATCGTGTAAGGCGCTACAGGGTACCCCTGTTGACGGGCGTGAATTTGGGCGCATATCATTTTCGTTTGGCCTCAGACCCATTGCCGGTCTGGGGCCTACGACTGAGGGCTGTCGAGTAACGACCATGGACAAAAAGAAACTGGAAGCTTTCAAGAAACGATTGGAGACGCGCCAGCAGGAACTGCGTCATACCGTGTCGCGCACGGAACAGGATGGGCGCTCGGCGGACGAAGACACTACGCAGGACATTGCCGACAAGGCTGCGAATTCCTACAACAAGGAATTCCTTTTCCACCAGAGCAACAACGAGCGCCAACTCCTGCAGATGGTAGAGAACGCATTGGCGCGGATCCGCGAAGGCACCTTCGGCGAATGCATTCACTGCGGCAAGGAGATCAATGCCAAGCGGCTCGAGGCCGTGCCGTGGACTCGGTATTGCATAGAATGCCAGGAGAAGATGGAGCAGGGACTTCTGGAAGAAGCTTCCGGCAAGAATGTCTGAACCCAGGCATGAAAACGAAGCCGCCGGCCAAAGCGCTGGCGGCTTCGTATTTAAACCTGTTTTTCGTGTGCGCGGCGTGTGTGCAAACCTTTGACGCTGCGGTGTTTCCCCTATAAACTGAAGAATCGTCAGCCCTAATCATTATTCTAGACAGGCAAAGAGGAGTACGTGCGCGCACAGACTCGCCATCAACTGAAGACTGACCGATTCACGCAGGCAACGATCGGAGCGGCCGAAGCTACGGCGCACTGGACTGCCGAGCACAAGACAAAACTGATCGCCGGAATCGCCATTGCCGCGATCGTGATCGCAGCAGTCGTAGGAGGGTGGTACTACCTCGGCCAGCAGGACGACAAGGCAAACTTCGAACTAACCCAGGCCGTGCGCACGCTGCAAACTCCGGTGCGTCCAGCGGGAGCTCCAGAGACACCGAACGCACCGTCGTACGTGTCCTCCCAGGATCGAGCCGGTGCAGCGAAGAAGCAGTTGCAGGCCGTGATCGACAAGTATCCTCACACCCACACCGCGGACATCGCGCGCTACCTGCTGGGAACGACCTCTGTGGAATTGGGAGACAAGGCCACCGCCGAGCGCGAATTGAAGGAAGTCGCCTCTACTCGCAACAGCGACCTCGCCGGGCTTGCCAAGATGGCCCTCGCAGCTTTTTACGGAAACAACAACCGGGCGAAAGAGGCGGCGGACGTCTACAAGGAATTGATCGACAAGCCCACCACCACGGTCAGCAAAGTGATGGCCCAAATGCAGCTCGCGGCAATGTATGAGTCGGCGCAGCAGCCCTTGGAGGCCAAGCGCATCTACGAGCAGATCGTGAAGGAAAATCCCAAGACTGAAGCAGAGTCGATGGCGCAAGCCAAACTGCGCGCCATGAAATAAGGTCTGTCCTTGACCTTGCGTCTAGCTTAGGCCGTCATTCCGCTCCTGAAGTCCAGACTGATCCCGGTTTCACGAATGCCGACTCGGTCGAGTAGGCCGAGACTTACCCCCGGGAGTTGGCTCTGAGATACCCGGGAGTTAACTCTCCCGCCTCGTAAACAATCTCTGCCAGTCTTCCAGCTTGGTCGGAGGAAGCAGCGCGGGGCGGAGATTCGCGGTCACGTGTTGAATGTGCCCCATCCCAATCAGCGACGTGGTGATACCGGGAGCGGAACGGGCAAACTGGAGAGCGTTCTCGCTGTCATCCTTCATGCCCAGCGCTTGGGTCACAAAAGTGGGCAGGCCCTGCGTTAACCTGCCCTGATAAAGTGTCGCGCTGCCCATCACCGCAATTCCCAAATAGGCGGCCGCCGAAAGCAGAGACACACTCTTTTTGTCGGCTGTCTGATTCGCCAGCACGTAGGCCTCGGGCAGGGCCAGATTGAAGGGCAACTGGACGAAGCGGAAGTGATTTGCTGGGCCTCCAACCTCGCGCGCAATTTCGGCGCAGGCAGCCAAGCTGATGTAGTCCCGCGCCCCGTCGGCCACACGAAAAGCGTTCCAGGTGGCGAGCCCGTAAAAATACAGCTTCCCGGCCTTCACACACGCTTCCAGAAAAGCGAAAGCCCTTTTCAGCCGGTCGCGGAAGACCTCGGTCGAAACTTCTGACAGCTGCGTTTCCGGATTGTGCAGGTAAAACAGGTCGATGGTCTCGAGCCCAAGGTTCTTGCGCGAGCGGTCGATCTGATCGCGCAGGTAATCGGGCGCCATGCAATGCATGCCGCCCACTACTTCTTTCGGATCGACGATCCCGCTTTCGATATATTCCCGCACAAAGTAACCCCGGGGATCAGTCGGGAGATTGCCGTCGAAAGAGAGGTAGCCCGCCTTGGTGGAGACGAAAACCTCGTCCCGCGAAATCTCTCCGCTAGCAACCAGCGCGGCTAAGGCGGCGCCGATATCTCGCTCGGATCGCTGGTGGCGGTAGTTGATCGCGGAGTCGAACACATTAATGCCGGAACGCACGGCAAGGGAAATTGCTTCGATGTAAGCCGCATCGGCTTCGTCGACGGGCTCGCCGAGGTAGGTGCCGAGACCGATCGAGGACAGCCACAGCTCGCGGGCGGATGGCACATTCTCGGGATGGCGAAAAAAGTCCGCCTCGGCCAGTTGGGGAAAGCGTTTCCGATACCGCGCTGTGCCTTGGGGGGTGGCGAACCCGGCAATCATAGGCAGCAGTGTAGCAGTGCAGCGAATCGAAAGAACGACAAAGAGGTGCGTAACGGCGATCTGACCGCCTTAACCCTGACAACGATTAATTACGCTGGTAATTCGGGTAGCGGGTTCTCGACTGAGGAAGGCCCCGTGATCGTGGAGCAATGGCCGGACAACACCGTCATTGTTTCAGAAAGCTTCGACAGCGGCACCGCTGCGAAGTTGAGCGCCGCAATCCGAAACGCGCCCGCCGATATCGCAAAGCATTTCCCTTTCCCGCAGTTTCCGCTACCATGATGGGCTTCGTCCACGACAACTGAGGCCTCCATGGCAGAGATCACTCTTCGGGTTAACGGGAGCGAACGCAAGGTCAACGTCTCCCAGGACACTCCTCTCCTCTGGGTTCTGCGCGATACTCTCCAACTCACCGGCACAAAGTTTGGCTGTGGTGCGGGACTCTGCGGCGCTTGCACCGTACACGTCGAGGGCGCGGCCACCCGTTCCTGTTCCACGCCGGTGTCCCAGGTGGCGGGTAAGAACGTAACCACCATTGAAGGACTGGCCTCCAACGGCCAGCACCCCTTGCAGGCCGCGTGGATCGCCGAAGAGGTTCCGCAGTGCGGCTACTGCCAAACCGGACAGATCATGGCCGCCGCTGCGTTGCTCGCAAAGACCGCGCATCCCACGGAAGAGGAGATCTCCTCGTTCATGTCGGCGAACATCTGCCGCTGCGGAACCTATGATCGAATCCGCCGCGCGATTCAACGCGTAGCCAACAGCGGAGGTGCGCGATGAGCCCACTTTCCCGGCGTGATTTCATCGCGGTCGGCACCGCCGCAGGCGCGGGCCTCGTAATCGGCTTCTACCTCCCGCATGGATCCATCGGCAAGTCGGGCGATGCGTTCTCGCCGAACGCTTATCTGAGAATCACTCCCGACAATAAGGTCACGATCGTCGTGGCGCGCTCCGAGATGGGACAGGGAGTGCGCACGTCGCTGCCCATGATCCTGGCGGAGGAACTCGAAGCCGATTGGAAGCAAATTCAGATCGAGCAAGCCGGCGCCAGCACGCTGTTCGGCGATCAGACGACTGGCGGCAGCGCGAGCGTGCGCACCACCTGGGACCCGATGCGCAGAGCCGGGGCTGCCGCGCGCGAAATGTTGATCTCCGCGGCGGCACTGCATTTCGGCGTGGCCCGGGCATCGTGCAAGGCGGAGAACGGCACCATCGTGCATGCGGCATCGAATCGCAAGGCGACGTACGGAGAGCTTGCGACTCAAGCCTCCGCCCTTCCCGTGCCCACCGATGTCATCCTGAAACAAGCGAAGGACTACAAGATCGTCGGCAAGCCGATTCCACGACTGGATACTCCGGCCAAGGTAAATGGCTCCGCCGAATACGGCATCGACTTCCACCTGCCCGACATGAAGTATGCCGTCCTTGCCCGTTGCCCCGTTTTCGGCGGCAAGATCGCCAGCTTCGACGACAAGGAGACGAAGAAAGTTTCAGGTATCCGTTACGTCGGGAAGATTACCGATTCATCGATCGCCGTCGTCGCCGATAGCGTGTGGGGCGCGATGGAAGGACGGCGCGTTCTCCAGGTGAACTGGGATGAGGGTCCGAACAAAGACCTGAACACCGCCGTTATCATGCAGTCGCTGCGGGAAAGCGTCAGCAAGAAAGGCGCGACGCTTTACTCGACCGGAGACGTCACGAAGGCTTCCGGACGCCGCATCGAAGCGTCCTATGAGTTGCCCTTCATGGCGCACGCTGCCATGGAGCCCGGCAACTCGACCGCGCACTTTCAAGGATCGGAGTGCGAGATCTGGTCCCCTACGCAGGTACCACAAGACGTGCGCGACTCCGCCGCCGCGGCGCTAGGACTCGACTCCGACAACGTGAAAGTCAATGTGCTGCTGATGGGTGGAGGCTTCGGTCGCCGCCTCGAGCACGATTACGCAGTCGAGGCCGCACAGGTTTCAAAGGCCATCAACGGCCCGGTCAAGGTGATCTGGAGCCGGGAAGACGATATGCGCAATTCCGTCTACCGCCCTGCCAGTTATCACAAGCTGAGCGCGGTGCTTGACGGTCAGGGATGGCCGGTGTCCTTCACGCATCGCTTCGTCTCGCCTTCTATCAGCGCGCAAAAAGGTTCTCCGGGCGATGGCGGCGTCGATCCCGATCTCAAAGACGAAGCCTCCCTCGTCTATTCCTTCCCTAACGCACTCGTCGAATACATTGACGCACAAACTCCCGTGCCCTTGGGATGGATGCGCTCGGTTTATGCGCTTCAGGTCGGGTTCGCCAGCGAATGTTTCATCGATGAACTCGCCTCGGCGGCCGGGAAAGATCCCATGGCCTATCGACTTCATCTCCTCGAGAAAGACGAGGACATCAAGTATTTCGACGCCACCTGGCGCACGGCGCGTATGCGCGGCGTCCTGCAACTGGCCGCCGAAAAGGCGGGATGGGGCAAGCCGCTGCCGGCGACGCACTATCGCGGCATCGCCTGCTTCGGCTCCTTCGGCACGTACATGGCGCAAGTCGTCGAGCTTTCCATGGAAGGCGATCAGCCTCGCATCCACCGGGTAGTCGGCGCCATGGATTGCGGGCAGGTCGTCAATCCAAACATCCTTGAACAGCAGATCCATGGCGGCGTGATCTACGGGCTGGCAAACGCCCTGCGCGCCAAGATCACCATAGAAAAAGGACGTATCGTGCAGGGAAACTTCGACGACTATGCTCCCCTGCGCATGAACGAGATTCCCGCGGTGGAGGCTTACTTTGTTGAGAGCTCGGAGGCACCCACAGGCGCGGGCGAGCCGCCGATTCCCCCACTCGCCCCGGCCATTTGCAACGCGATCTATGCGGCGACCAAGAAGCGGATTCGGGCATTGCCGATTTTGAGCTGAAGTGCAGGACCGAAGCTAGGCAACGCCTCCCAACGCTCCCAGCCAGCGCACTGGGAAACGGGAACCCGTCGCATGAACGAGTTTTTCATCGGCAGTGACGAATTCAACGCTTCTCTCAATGGCTGCCGCGATATACATGCTGTCGTAAACCGAGCGCCCTGTCTCCAGGGCAAGCGATAAGGCGCGCTCGATGAGATCGACTCCCGGCACAATCAGCAGCCCCAACTGCCGGGCCAGTGCAATCGACTTTTCGGCGTGTGGCTGCGTGATTCTCCGTTGCGCCGCAGCCTTCCACAACACGCTGCCCAACTCCGGCCAAAACAGATCGGGCACAAAAAAGCGAATCTGCCCATGAGTGAAGCGCGCCAGCAGATCCTGTGCTTCTGACGACAGCGACTCGCCCGCTGCGGGCAAGAACCATTTGGCAGCCACGCTGGCATCCAGCACGAGAGTTTTCACCGTTCCCGATCCTGGCGGACCATCTGTTCGCTGCTGGCAAAAGAACCCGCCGGGGACGCCGACCCTCGCAACTTCTTAAGCTCTTCGAAAAGCTTCTTCCGGCGCTTGAGTTCCATCTCGGTCGGGACGTTCTCCTCGAGCAAGACCAAAACTTCGGCTGCGATCGATTTTCGATTTTCCCGGGCACGCCTTTTCAATGCGTCGTAGAGCTCGTCCGGAATATTTTCCACGTATAGCGTTGCCATAGCATAAGTCTAGCATATACCTAGACCACAGGAAAGGCGCGGTCTTACTAGCTAAAATCGCGCAGGACACACGTGTGACAGGAGAATAGATCGGCGGTTTGGCAAACCTTCGCTCCCTGGGCCTGATGGTTCTATTATCGGCCTCGTTGGTCAAATGGGGATGTTTCGCCAACTACGAAGCAAGGTTTCCGAGTTGCGACACGACCATCGAATCGGATGCAAAGTTTGCGGGATGATGCTAGTACACGTCGAGGTCCTTTCCGATTACGAATCTTCCCGAGTATCGCGAGCCGATCTCTTTCTCGAGCATCTCAGGCGAAGCGTAGAGTTCGTCCCGACCACCTGTAGGTCGTAGAAGTCTGGGAGGTGCAATCCCTGGTGGGAAGCTAACGGTGTGATAGATAACGAGCAATTTTGGCTTGGCTTTCGTCGCCAATTCCGCCAGCTGCTTCGTCGTCGTGTGGTACTTCGCATCGAACGACTGGATGCTTTCGGGCATCTTGGCGAGCAGCTCGAGGGGCTGCGCTTCGTGGACGAGAACATCGCAGCCATTACAGGCCTTGATCGTCTCCTCGACTGGATTCGTGTCGCCTGAGATCACAATTATGCGGTCCGGCGTTTCGAAGCGATATCCGTAACTCTCCATCGCATGCTTCGTCGGAAAGGCCGTGACAGTGACCTTTTCGTCCTTATAAATGACTCCGGATTTGATCTCGTGGGCGTTCACCTTCCACCCATCGGGGAATCGGCGCTGGTTTCCGTCGGGGTTCGTCCGCGTCTCGATGTCCACGCGATAAGCCTCCAAAATGTGATAGGTCATCGATTGCAGACCAGTTGGGCCGTAAACTTCGAGCGGGACTGTCCGGCCCGATGTCCATCCACCGAGGATCAGGTCCGCGTAACCAGCAGTGTGATCGGAATGAAGGTGTGTCACGAATGCCACTTTGAGATTTCCGGGTTCGACTGCCGGAAGCTCTCTTTTGAGGGCTGCGGCCTCAGCGCGGCGCACAACACCTGGTCCGAAATCGATGAGGTAAGCGCGATCATCAACAACAATGGCGGTCGCAGGACCGGAACGGTCGGGATCGGGAATAGGTGTACCGGTGCCGAGGAGCACCACCTTCGTCCGTGTTGTGGATGCCTTGGCGGGCGGGCCTTGCGGCGGATTTTCCTGCGCATGGACAGTGTTCGCGAACCACAGCACGGACCAGAGCACGGGCACGAAACAGCTGACTTGTTTCATGGCCAAATATGATAAACAACAATTCCGTCCTCGGCAGCCGATTCCTACTGTGCCGGATGACGGGCTATTAGGAAGTAACTGTTGTAATCGCGATTTTTCACCAGTTGAGGGCTTTCCAACTGTCAAACCCGGTCGTGCCACTCCAACCCGCATCACGCGATGTCGCGTGACCTGGGAGCATCTAGCACGCTGAAAAAGCTTCAGGTTACGTCTGCGTGACCTTCCGGAAGCCGGTTGGGAACCGTCAGCGAGCGCGGTTTGTGCTCTTCGGGACGGTTTTCTTTTTGGGCTGCTTGTTGTCGCGCGCGGCTTGCGCCTGGCGGTCCGAATACGTCAGCTTGCGATCTTTTGGCATATCGTGATCCTGACACATCCGGGTATAAATCGCTAGACTTCGGAACCGCGCCGCTAAACCCCGTTTCTTGACACCCCCTCCCACCGCCGTTATTCTTAAGTGTTGCTCCCTGGAGAACTTACGCCTCTGGGCGTGTTCCGCGGGCCTTCGCGGTATCAAAAGGTGGGCGCGGAGGTTCCCGATGATGATTGAAATTGCCGAGCTAGAACTCCACCCTGTTGATTTTGATGAGGAGTTCCCTCCGGACGCCATCGGTCTGGGAGCCGATGTGCGTCAGACCACGGTGCTCACGACCAGTGGCCGCGCGCAATTGGTCGAGGAACATCAAGGAAAACGCAACGTAATCAAGGACATCCGGGTTCAGGGCGACTTGGCGACGACCCTGGAGTTGCCTTGTGCGCGCTGCCTTGATCCGGTGATCCAGAAAATCGCACGAGCGTTTGATCTTTTGTATCGTCCACTGGGGACTGACGCGGGCAACGAAGAACTATCGGTCACCGCAGCCGAGGCGGAGATTGGCTATTACCAGGGCGAAGGCTTGCTTCTGGAAGATGTTCTTCGGGAACAGGTATTGCTGGCAGTTCCATTGAAGGTGACTTGCCGGGAAGATTGCAAAGGCCTGTGCCCGGTTTGCGGCAAAAACCGTAACACGGAGCCTTGCTCGTGCGCTCCGCAGATGGGCGATCCGCGCTGGTCGCCGCTCAAGGAACTGCGCGAGAAACTCGAACAATAAGTTTGCGGCAAGCATCGCGAAAGTAAAGACGTAGCCAACCAGATTCACGATATAAACATTTTGCTGTGCCCCACGTGGCCCGGCTTCAGCGAGGAATTTCATGCCGAATCCAAAACGGAGACACTCACAAAAACGCACTTCTACCCGTCGCGCCCACGACGCCTTGTCGAAGCACTCGCTCTCGGAGTGTCCGAATTGCCACGAGAAGAAGATGCCCCATCGCGCCTGCGCCAAGTGCGGCTACTACAAAGGACGCGAAGTGGTGGAAGTCGAAGAAGCCAGCTAACGCCTTACAAGCGACTCCATGCCAAGCGTCATTGCTCTGGATGCCATGGGCTCTGATCGCTCCCCTCGGCCGGAAGTGGAGGGGGCGATTCAAGCTGCCCGTCAACTCGGCGCGCACGTACTGCTGGTCGGACAGGAAAGCCGGATCCGGCCGGAGTTGGATCGCCACCGCTGGATCTCGCAGCTTCCCATCGAAATCGTCCACGCCGACGAAGTCATCACCATGGAAGACAAGGCCGCGCAAGCGGTCCGAGCCAAGAAGCAATCTTCCATGCACGTGGGGATTCGCCTGGTGCGCGAAGGCAAAGCTGCCGGCTTTGTGACCGCTGGAAATACCGGCGCGGCGATGGCCGCTGCCAAGATGATTCTGGGTGCCTTGCCCGGGGTCGACCGCCCTGCCCTGGCTGCGGTTTTTCCTACTGCCATTCGAACCGGCGCCATGCTGCTCGACGTCGGCGCGAACGTCGACTGCGACGCGCACAATCTCGAGCAGTTTGCGTTGATGGGCGAAATCTATTTCCGATCCATCTTTGGCACGAAGCGTCCCAAGGTCGGATTGCTTTCGATCGGCGAGGAAGAGAGCAAGGGCAACCTGCTGACGCGCGAAGCCTTTCAACTGCTCAAGCAGCTTCCTTTGAACTTTGTCGGCAACGTTGAGGGACGCGATCTCTACAACGGCAACGTCGACGTCATTGTCGCCGACGGCTTCGTTGGCAATGTGGCGCTGAAGATTTCGGAAGGCGTGGTCAACCTGGTGCGCGCTGCTCTGAAAGAAGCCCTGCAAGCTACCGTGACCCGGCAAGTCGGATATCTGCTCTCGCGCAGCGCATTTGGAGATTTCAAGAAACGGCTCGACCATACCGAATATGGCGGTGCGCCGCTGCTCGGACTGAAGGGTGTCTGCATCATCACGCACGGGTCCTCGAACGCCAACGCCATCAAGAACGCGATCCGTGTCGCGTCCGAATTCGCCGAGAGCCGCGTAAATGATGAGATCGAAAAAGGCATCGCCGCACTGCGATCAGCGACAGTGGCCGGCACCTGATTGAGCTTTGAGCTCCGCCCTTTGAGCTGCGAGCAAGCACGACGAAGGGCGATTACTCGAAGTTCGTCGCTCGATGCTCGCAGCCTTCAATCTTGTGCAACGTAACTTCATTCGAACTCCAAATCCAATTCTCAGGTAGTCTCACCAGATCATGACAGCAATCGCATTCCTGTTCCCCGGACAAGGCTCGCAGGCTGTCGGCATGGGCAAAGAACTCGCCGACAACTATGCCGTCGCCCGCCAGACCTTCGACGAAGCCGATGAAGCCCTTGGCTACAAACTTTCGCAGCTCTGCTGTGAAGGCCCTGAAGATCAGCTCCGGCTAACCGAGATCACGCAGCCTGCAATCCTCACCACGTCCGTTGCCGCCTGGCGCGTGTTGCAAGAGAAGGGACTGAAGCCCTCGTTCGTCGCGGGACACAGCCTCGGCGAATACTCCGCTCACGTCGCGGCCGGAACCCTCAGCTTCCCCGACGCCGTTCGCACCGTCCGCAACCGCGGCAAATATATGCAGGAAGCCGTGCCCGTTGGAGTTGGGGCGATGGCCGCCATCCTCGGCATGGAACTCGACAAAGTGAATGCAGTTTGCGCCGACGCGGCACAAGGGCAGGTTTGCGATCCGGCCAACATTAATTCCGCCGAGCAGATCGTCATCTCCGGCAACACCGCCGCGGTGGAACGCGCCGCCAAGCTGGCCGGCGAACGCGGGGCCAAGCGAGCCGTGATGCTTCCGGTCAGCGCACCCTTCCATTGCTCGCTGATGAAGCCCGCGCAAGATCGGCTAGCTGCGGAACTGGCCGCGCTGTCATTCCAGAATCCGGCGATCCCGGTGGCCTGCAATGTCGACGCTGTCCTGGTCAAAGACGCAACGGCCAGCCGCGACGCGCTCGTGCGCCAAGTCACCGGCTCAGTGAAATGGGAGCAGTCCATCCACCTGCTGATCGCGCAGGGAGTGGAGCGCTTCGTGGAAGTCGGCCCCGGCAAAGTGCTCTGCGGCCTGATGCGCCAGATCGATCGCTCGAAGAGTTGCTCGAACGTAGGAGACGAGGCGTCGCTGAAGAAGACGCTGGAGTTGTTGACGTAGTAGCTGGCTAAAAACGAACCGTCCCTACTTAATGAGGAAACGTCTTTTAGACGGCTGCCGAAAACTCTATTGTCCCTAACTGCACGGCGAAGGACTAAAGGTCTTTTCCTTCTTCTGCACGTAAATCTGCTCGTGTTCCGCGCGATCGTTCACCACCACTTCCACGATCACGCCGCTGCCGCCCTTCGGGCATTCGCCGGTCGCATAGATCTTGTATTTCTTGACCAGTCCCCACTCGCCGCCCGGCCCCCAGTCGCGATAGAACTCGTTGTAGGGATAAAGCGGGTACTGCTGGGGATGCTGTCTCCACGCCGAGTCTGCCATGTACAGCCCATAAGCCGTTTCATATTCCTGGCGTTGCAGCGCGGCGAAAAACTTGTCGACTAAGCGCTCCTCCGGCCAGAAGCGAAACTGGTAGACCAGAAATCCCAGCACCAGCAGCGTCACGACGACGACCACGATTCGCACCTTCTTCCGGCGCGCTCCTGCCTCGTCGAATTCCTTCGCGTCCATCAGCGTCATAGGCCTCTAGCATATCGGAAAGCGGCAGACCTCCAAAAGTTCCCGCTGAATGAGAGGCAAGTCTCAGCCCCGCGT
Source organism: uncultured Acidobacteriota bacterium (assembly GCA_963765755.1). Taxonomy (GTDB): domain Bacteria; phylum Acidobacteriota; class Terriglobia; order Terriglobales; family Acidobacteriaceae; genus Gp1-AA133. Next base: position 197,926 of record CAVXXV010000009.1, read on the forward strand.
CGAGCCAGCCTGCGTGATTGTATGGGAGGGACGAATCTTGTGCGGCGCCATCGACGTGAACTCGCGCACAACCGCCGTTCACGAGAAGCGTCGCTATTTTGCTTTCGGCGAGCACGAAAAAGTGCAAGCATGTGACCACCTTGTGACAAGCTCCTCCTGCACCCTCAGTATTGTGTCGACTGTTCCTTCCCCAACGTAATTCATGCAGTAGAAGTCCCGATAACGAGGCGAAGTTCCCAGCGAGCCATCCGCGCACGCTTGGCGAGAGTTCGTCCATTCACGACGAGTCGGGACGTGAATTACAAAATCAACCAACACAATCAGGAGGAAGCAATGAGAAGCACTTTACTTGCAGTAGCGATGACTGCCGTGGCGGGCTTGGGCGCGATAGTTCCGAGCGCGGTCGCGGCACCGGGCGATAACACAACCTTCAGCATGGTGCGCGCGGCGGGCGCTACCTGTCTTTCCAACAAGGCGCGCGGCCGGGTCACCATCAGTGACCTGGGCTCAGTGCAGAACATGCACGTGGAAGTCTCAGGCCTCACGCCAAACAATGATTTCACCCTCTTCATTACCCAGCACTCGACCCGGCCGTTTGGATTGAGCTGGTACCAGGGGGAAATCTCAACCGACAAGAAAGGTAACGGGGTCGGCGACTTTACCGGGATCTTCGGTCCGGAAACCTTCATCCTCTCCGACACCGCCGTGCAGATGAGCCACGTCGCCATGTGGTTTGCCGATCCGCAGGATGCCGCCAATGCCGGGTGCTCGGCAATCACCACCAGATTTGACGGCGATGGTGTGGCCGGCATCCTGGTTCTGAGCACCGAGAACTTCCCGGACGACAAAGGCCCTCTGCAGAGGCTCGGTTCGAACGACGACGAATAACATTCCGGACAGTGTGACCAGGCAGAGCTAGAGGTGAGTAAGCAGTATCCGGGGTCCTGAGGGAGTTGGCGCTCCTCGGCGGCAACTCCCAACAAGAATCAGAGCATCCTCAATCAGCGGGGACGCACTTCCCCTCTAAGTCAGTCTTTGTTCGGACCTGGCTTAATTCTGACCCGGAGTGATCTGCACGGAAACGCCCGCGCCTCCGCGGCCGACCATTGGCGCGAAAGACACATGGCTCTTTGATCGAGCCGAGTGATGGTCGAAGACATAGCCACCGACCAGGTAGCCGATGGCGCCACCTACCAGCACGTCGGTCGGGAAGTGCTCTCGTCCTTGTACCCGTTCGAATCCTGTGGCCGCCGCCAAGCCATACACGGCTAGCTTGACCTTCCATCCCGGGTATTCTTTGGCAATTACGTGGGCAGCAGCGAATGCATTTGCCGTATGTCCGGAGGGAAACGAATCGGAGGCAAAGTGAGAACCACCGGGCCAGAATTCGCCGGAGTCGACTCCGTTGGTTTGCGGGCGGGAGCGGGCCGTCGCGTACTTCAAGAATGTGGTCAACAACTGGGTGTCGGCCATGGCCGTCATGGTCAGCGCCCCGGTTTCACGCAAATGTTCGTCGTGTCGAATCGCGCCGCCGACCAGGGCTGATCCGGCGAAGGCAACCGGAATATAGATCCCGGTGAGATTCGAGGCTCTGCGGAAATCCGACACTCGCGAAGGATCGGTGCTGACATTGTTCACAACGCTGTGGTCGAGGGCCAGCGCAACCCCGGTTGCGGCGGCCGCCGGAGTGATCCACACTAGATCCTTTTTACGGAGCCGCAATGGGCTTGTAAACATTGCCTTCTGGTCCCGTGCCATTCCAACGAAACAATGAGTAGGCGCCCACAGAGCGCACTGCCCCGACGGCGCAGGCGGCTGCGGCTCCGGCGCGGAGGGCAGCTCCGGCGAAGGTTTCGATGAAGACTGCTCCTCCGTCTGTAACGGAACCTGTTGTTCGGGTGGTGGTTGAACCTGCGCAAAGCTGACGAGGGGAAGAAATCCGATCAAAACCGCTCGCGAGATACGCACACAGAAATGGGCCCGGTGTCGTGAAAAGCGCTGTAAAGACTGCATGGGAGGGTACTTTTATTCACATTAATTGCGCCCGAACTCCGCGTCAAGCGCGGCTTTCGGAGATTTTCGCGTCAGAAAGACACACTCTGCCCGGGAGTCAACGGGAACGGTAGTTCATCCGACATAAACTAGTTCTGCGGAGCATCTTCCAGGCGGCAAACAAATCCCCACCCTCCACCCAATTCACTGACGGCCAACAGCAGTTCGTTGCTGCCTTTCTTCAGCGGGAGGTACACGGCATCATTCTCCGGGTTGACGATTCCCAGGAACCCCGGGTCGCGGAAGCCTTGCGCGCTGCGCCCGCGGTACAGAATCTTTCCGTTCAAGAACACGCTGACATCGTCGCTGTAACCGATAGAAAGTTTCTTCACCTGGTCGCGGTCCGAATCGATGGTGGTGCGCGCATACAGAACTTTCATTCCAGGCTGCGGTTCAAGGCGCTTGGAAAAATCCCCCTGAAACGTGACCCGCGGGTGCGGCGCGTCCCGGTAGCGATACAGCACCACAAAGCCCGGCGACTCCGCTTCGACATCTTGCCATTGAATGGAACTGCTCTCGGCAGAGCTCAGCGGAGTTTCAAGATTCCGCGCGAGACCATCGTAAGCGGGCGAGATCCGCCACTTTGTAATCGTGTTGGAAGGCATGGGGGGAAGGTGGCGTTCCCAGGGCGCGTCTGGCGTACTTCTGACTGAAAAATTGGAAAAATACGTCTCGCCCGTGAGCGTGTACAAGGCCACCTGTCCCTTCTGCACGCCACTCTTTAGATCGTCCATCACCAGAGCAGGCTTCTCCATGTCTTTGACGTAGAGTTTCGCCTGTGCGCCCGTCACTTCGAGCCTGAGGTGGAACCACTCGTCTTTCGGGATGTCGACCGCGCCAGTGAACCCCGGCCCGTTGAAGAGTTGCCAGTTGCGGCCGGTTTTGAGAACAGGCGTGTACTGCATGGCGTCGGGCTGGCCGGATTTGTGCTGGCGAAGATAGATTTCTTCGTAGTTGGAGCCATCCGCGGAGAGGCGGACGTCAAAGCCGAAAAAACCACGGGCGGCAGGAGTTGCGACGTCTACGTCAATCACGCCGTCACGCATTTCGAAATCCTTGAGGACGGCGGCGCCGCCATCAATCAGGAGACACTTGCGGCCCTGATGCTCGGCGGGTTTCGCATTACCTTCAAGATCCCAGCGGGGAGATTCGGGAGGCACGGAAAGAGATTCCCCCGCTTGCGGGCGCGCAGCGACGGCGCAAAGAAGAGTCAGAGCGATGAGAGCGAGACGTCGATTCATAGCTTTCCTCCGGTAGGCAGCATGAGTACGGTCGCGTAACCGATTGCGCTTTCCTTGCCGACAGGCTCTCGAGGGGCGAGACGATGGCTGCTTAGACGAAGCAAGACTGGAAAGGTAATGCTATAGAGTCTGCGCCGCTCTGATAGGCAGGTTTTTTCCCTGGGGAGTCAACACGTGTATATGTCAATCGGTGCAGTCAGCGGGCACGCGCGGGAGCGCTTTCTATAGCGTCCGCTTGAATAGGGGTGTCGCCAGCGCCAGCGCCACCGTGCCGAAAATCGCCAGGTACAACATGTCGGGAACGATCGCGATGAAGCCTGATTCCTTCAGCAGCAGAGCCTTGAATCCCGCAACCGCGTAGGTGAACGGATCCACCTTCGCAATCGCACGCAGCCAGGGCGGGAATGCCTGTATCGGATAAATCGACCCGCTCGGAAAAAACAGTAGCGTATTCAGAATTCCAAAAATGGCGCGCGGCACCAGCGGATCATCGACCCGCACCATGAGCAGGAACATCATGGTGTTAAAGGCGATCGAAGTCAGCACGATCATCAGCAGCAGTCCCAACGCCGTTGCCGGATCGAAGATCGTGCTTACACCTGCCAGCAGAGCTCCGATTACCGTGATCACCACGCCGGTGAGCACCGCCTTGATCGCTCCCGCCAGGTTCAGCCCGAACACCATCTCGGCCTTCGTGATCGGCGTGACGAGATATCCCTCATGGATGCCCCGGGCCTTGTCATCGATGTACAACATGCCGCCGCCAATCATCACCGACACGAACATCGCCAGCGTGATCGACCCGGGCAGTAGGTACTTCATGTACTCGATATAGGGATACAGCTCCACAATCTGCAGCACGGTCTGCTGCAAAAGCCGCGGCTCGATGGCCGGCTGGTTCAGCGCATGGGTAATGTCGGCCAGCTCCTGCTCGAGTGTTGAGCTCATGAAGTTGTCGCTGTTGTCGACCACCAGCGCGATCTGCGGGCGGTCCTGCTCGTACACGCGCCGCGAGTACTGCGGTGGGATAATGACCGCGCCCTGAATTCTTCCGTTGCGCACATCTTCGCGCGCACTCTTCTCGTCGTCGTAGTACACGGGGACGAACGTCCGCATGTTGGCGCGCACCGAATCGAACGCCTGCCGGATCTTCAGCGCCTGCGTGCCGCCATCCTGATCGACCACGCCCAGGCGCGCATCTTTGATTTTTCCGCCGAACGCGTTGCCCAGCACGATCAACTGCACCAATGGGAAGATCATCGACGCCAGCATCAGCGTCGGCGACCGGAAAAACTTGCGCATCTCGCGCTCGACAATCGCCATCATGCGGTTCATGGCTGCAATCCTGGACGCTGTGGCATCGTGAATCCGTAAGCCTTGACCAACTCGTCGCGCAGCTGGCGACCGGTGTAGTGCACAAAAACATCGTCCAGCGTTGTGCTCTGGACCGTTAACGATTTCACGGGAATGCCTGCGTGCACTGCCATCTCGACCAGCGCCGTCGTGGTGCCGGATCCATTGCCGGTCAGTACGCGGTACATGCCCGCACCTTCATGCTGCACCGAAGTGACATCGGGCAGCTTATGCAGATGTTCTTCCATATCGGCGGGCGGGTGTTCGAACTGCACCTCGATCACGTTCGATCCGGGCACGCTGGCCTTCAATGCCGCCGGAGTATCCAGCGCAACCAGCTTGCCGTGATCGACAATCGCGATGCGGTCACACAGCCGGTCGGCTTCGTCCATGTAGTGGGTCGTAATCAGAATCGTGAGTTGCCGGTTCTTCTTGATGTTGGTCAGCATTTCCCACACCGCCACGCGCGATACCGGATCCAGACCGGTGGTCGGCTCATCCAGAAAGAAAATCCGCGGGCTATGCACCAACCCGCGCGCAATCTCCAACCGGCGCCGCATTCCGCCCGAAAGCGTCTTTGTCTGTGCGCCACGCCACTTGGTCAGGTCCACCAGCTCCAGCAATTCCTCGATCGCCTCTTTTCGCCGTTTGGCTGGAACGTCATAGAGCTTCGCGTAGATGTTCATGTTCTCTTCGACAGTCAGGTCCAGATCGCTGGTCAGCGCCTGCGGGATAACGCCAATGCACCGCCGCGCACCATCCGCATCCTTCGCCACATCATGCCCCGCCACCACCGCCCGCCCCGCCGTGATCGGCAACAACGTCGTCATCATGCGAATCAGGGTCGACTTCCCGGCCCCGTTCGGCCCCAGCAGTCCGAAGATTTCTTCATCAGCGACGTGAAACGTAACGTCATCGACGGCGACAAAGTCGCCATACTTCTTCACGATGTGCTCGACATCGATGGCATTACTACCGTTTTTTTCGGGACCTTCGCATCCGTGCCCTGTAACGACCTTTTGTCCGTTCGTCCCGGTCATGGCCGCTTCTCCGCGGACGCATCCTGCTTCGGCGTAGCTTTCAACTGGTCAGGAGAAACCAGAACCTCGGCCGTCATACCCGGCACATAGGCGCCCTTGGGATTGTCGAGCCGCACCTTTAGCACAATCGTCTTGATGTCGCGCTTGCGCCGGTTTACATCGCGCTGCGTGGCAAAGTCCGCCTCAGCCGCTTTGTAAAAGACTTTTCCTGAGGCCTCTGTCCCGCCCGGCAATCTCACCTTCAGCGTGTCTCCCAACCCAATGTGATCGGCCTGCGTTTCCGGAATCGCCGCCCGCACCCAGGTGTCGCCCAGGTCCACAATTGTTACGATGGGCTGCCCAACATTGAGCACTTCACCCTCGCGCGCCGCTCGAACTGACACAGTTCCCGTGACCGGAGCATAGATATTTGTGTAGCCCAGCCGGACTTCGGCCTGCCGCTTCTGTTCCTCGGCATTCTTCAAGTCAGCCTGGGTCGACGCCACCGTGCTGCTCGCAGCATTCGCCTGATGCGTGCGTGCGATCGCCGCATTCAAATCAGCTTCCGCAGCCGTGACTTGGTCTTTCAATGACTGCACATTCGCCTTCGATGCCGCCAGGTTGGTCTCCGCCTGCACGCGCTCCTGGTCCGAGGCGACGCCTTGCTTGGCAAGCTCAATCATGCGCCGGCTATCACTTTGTGTCCGTTCGAGCGCGGCCTGCGCCTGCCCCAGTTGCGAAGTCATCGACCGCAATTTGGCTTGCATATTCGCAACGTCGCTGGTGGTCGAACCTTTGGTCGACTCTTCGGTGTAACGCATCCCCGAAACCTTCGACCGCAAACTCGAAATTGTGGCCGTGGCTGCCGCTGCCTGCGCCTGCAGTTCCGCCGGATCAATCACGGCAATCAACTGGCCCGCTTTCACCTGCGTGCCTTCATCGACCAGCAGCTTCTGCAGCCGTCCTTGTGTCTGCGGACTCACGATCACCTGGTTCGAGTCCACCGTGCCAATCAGCACCAGATCCTTGTTGCTGGGCGTAGAAAAGAAGTAGTAGCCCAGGGCAATCACAAAGATGATTCCTAGAAGAATGAAAAACTTGTTACGCGGATTCACTTGGATTCTCCTTCGACCGGCAGCGCCGTCGGTTGGAAGAGAGCTGCGGAAATAAAATCAAGCACGGCCGCACGCCGCGCGGCAATCCGCTCCGGACTCAACGGATCCTGCTGTGTCATCAGCTTTATGAACGGTGCACTGCCGAAGTAATGCACCACCACCGCCGCCATCGAGGGAATGAACTGCATCGGGTCCACCGGACGAAACACACCCGCCGCGATTCCGTCTCGAAACAATTTCAGTAACTCGTCCAGCAGGGGCTTCATATACGACTTCACAATGCGCAGCGCTTGCGGGTGCCGGGGCATCATGAACATCTCGCGCTGCACCATCTCGCGGTGCTGCGGATGACTCGCCAGGAAATCAAAAAACGCGCCCACGTACCGCAGCAGTTTTTCAGCAGGAGGAGTGCTCTCCTTCAGGATGGGCATCAGAACCGCGTCGCGCTCGCGAAACACCTGTTCCAGGGCCGCGGCGTAGAGCGCATTCTTGTCGCGAAAGTAGTAATAAAGGAGCGCCTTGTTGACTTTGGCCGCCTTGGCGATCGCGTCCGTGCGCGCTCCGGCCACACCATCCCGGGCAAACTCGCGGATAGCCGCCTGCAGGATGGCCTCCCGGCTCTCCTCCGGCTTCCCCCGCGATCCTAGTCGCCCCCGTGCGTGTCCTGTGGCCATTCCGCGCACCTCGAAAGTCGCAGTCTCAACCGGCCGACTCTATTAACTAACCAGTTAGTTAGATTATAAAACAACCACTGGCGGTGCGGCAAATGTATTCGGACAGCAATCCCTTTGAGGCATTCCCTACAGGCCCAACGAATTGCGTCTCTCCCCGGCAAATCATTCAACCTTCTATAATTCGCCCCTTGGAGATTATCGATGCTGCCCGTCAAGCTGATCCTTTGCCCGACCGACTTCAGCGGTCCCGCCTGCACCTGCGTGCAAGCCGCCAGCGAACTGGCCGAACACTTCGGCGCTGAGCTCCTGCTGGTCAATATCGTGCCTGCCGTGCCCAGCGTTCCGTCCGACCCCAACTACGTTTTCAAAATCCCGGAATACGAGCGCTATCTCCACGCCGACGCGGAAGCACACCTGAAAAAGGTGCGCGAAGAACTGGTCAGCAAGAACGTGAAAGTGCGCACCCAGGTCGGCCACGGCTCTGCCGCCGACGAGATCGTCCTCATCGCCAAGGTCGAAGGCGCCGACCTGATCGTCATCTCCACCCACGGCTCCACCGGCCTCGAGCGCCTGGTCTTCGGGTCAGTCGCAGAAAAAGTCGTCCGGCTGGCCGAGTGCCCCGTGCTCACCGTACGGCAAAAATGAAAGACGAAGCCTGAGGCGATGGAAAGAAGTGATCGCTCTCATCCAACAAACAACCGTCCACTACAATCTTTGAAAGTGATCGGTTTTACTACACTTGCGGAAATCAGCCGCACCTATTGAAACGATCAATTCTTTGAGTTTCCATTTCCGCATTCGGAGCGGTATCTGTATGGCTGAGGTTGATTGCCGGATCTGGCAATCGGTGGGGTGGACTCACATGACAAAGCTGAACAGAGCAAAACGCCGCGAATCACGCAATCCAATAACTCATCGGGGCGACCCCAAAGGGACGCTGGACATCCTCTTGGCGCTCGATCGAAGCATGGTGGAGTTTTCGATGGGACTCTACAACGTTCCTCGACGCGACCGGGCCCTGATGCGAGAACAGAACCGCCGCCTGCACCGTGCTCTTAGAAACCACCCGCCACGTCTCGTAGAGTAAGCGTAAAGGCTAGCTAGCCTTAGACTTTTGCGTAAGTGAGACCAAGGTAGTCCTTGTTACTGCGAGCCTCCCGCGATCGAAGGCACCAGCAGAATCTCATCCCCATCCTGAAACGCATAGGCCGGCCCGCCCAGGAAGCGGATGTCCTCTTCATTCACATACACGTTGAGAAACCGCCGAATCTCCCCGGCCTCATCGCGAAGGTGAGGTTTCAATTGCGGGAATTTCTGATCGAGCACGGTAAATAACTCGCCTAGATTCGCTACCGAACAATCCACTTTGCCGACGCCATCCGTCAGCCTGCGTAACGCGGTTGGAATCTGCACTGTAATTGACATCTCAGGCCTCCACCGTTTCCGGAACATCGAGCGTGTTCTCAAGATAGCGTTCGAACTCCGCCAGCTTCGGCGCAATCGCCGCTTCCGCTTCGTACTTACCCGCAAGCGCATCGGTCGTTTTCAACCCGTTGCCGGTGATGCAGAGAACAGTGGTTTCGTCGGGAGAGATGCGGCCGTCGCGATACAGTTTGCGCGCGCAACCCACCGTCACGCCACCCGCCGTCTCCGTAAAGACGCCTTCCGTCTCCGCGAGAAGCTGAATCGACTTTACGACCTCGGCATCTGAAACATCCTCCGACCAACCACCGCTCTTCGTGATGGCCTTGATCGCGTAATGCCCGTCGGCCGGATTTCCAATCGCAAGCGACCGTGCGATGGTCGCGGGCTTCTGCGGCTCGATCTCCGGGCGTCCCGCCTTCACGGCAGTGGAGATTGGCGAGCATCCCGTCGCCTGGGCGCCGAAGAACTTCACCGGCTTCGCCTCAACCAGGCCGAGCGTGATCAACTCATCGAAAGCCTTCTTGATTTTCGTGATCAGCGATCCGCCGGCCATGGGCACGACAACGTTATCCGGAAGCCGCCACCCCAGTTGTTCAGCGATCTCGAACCCGACGGTCTTCGATCCTTCCGCGTAATACGGCCGCAGGTTCACATTCACAAATCCCCAGCGATGCTCGTCGGCAATCTGCGAGCATAGGCGGTTCACCTGGTCGTAGCTTCCAGCGATGCGAACCACCTTCGCGCCGTACACCTGCGTGCCGAGAATCTTGGCCGGCTCAAGGTCGGCAGGAATGAAGATCCAGGCCTTGAATCCGTTGCGTGCGGCCTGGGCCGCCACAGAATTCGCCAGGTTGCCGGTCGATGAACACGACACCGTATCGAATCCGAACGCCCGCGCCTGCGACAGTGCCACCGCCACCACGCGATCCTTGAAGCTCAGCGTGGGCAGGCAAACCGCATCGTTCTTGATGTGGAGTTTCTGCGCTCCGAGCTGCTTCGCCAGGTTAGACGCGCTCAGCAGCGGCGTAAATCCCACCGGCAACGTAGCCTGAAAACCTTGGGGGAGGGGGAGGAGCTCGGAATACCGCCACATGTTGGGAGGGCGTTGGGCGATCTTCTCGCGCGTAAATTCGGCGCGTACCGCATCGTAGTCGTAGCTGACTTCCAGGGGAGAAAAACAGTCGTCGCAGATCGACCGGGGCTGGTTTCCCCAGCTCTTGCCGCATTCCCGACAGCGCAATTCGTAGTGAGCCATCTTGCTACTCGCCTTCTTGCGAGCAGCTGTGGACGAGCGTCCCTGGAGAAAAAGTCTCCTAAACACGAAGACCTCTTCTCCGGAAAAGGAAAAGAGGTTACGGGAAAGCGGATAGAAAAGCCGCGTGCCCGAATCTCATGTTTCCCCGTCTCCGGGAGAGAGTTGGCACCAAGCAGTCACGATAGATGATCGCGACCCGGTTGCCGTGGCGTCACAGGGCTCGTCCCTCAGCCACTCTGCATGAAATTCAAGGTCAGCCCGCGAACGGGCCGACTTGGAGATAGATCCTACTGGTCCAAAGGGGTTCTGTCAAGAAAACGGATGATCCCGGACCCGGGTCTCCAGTTTCTACCCCAGATCCAATACTGGGAGTCAGTCCACGCTTCCGGCCCGCACCAGAGCAAGTGCGGTGACGTCATTATGGGTCAAGGGTACGCCCGTAAACTCCTCGGCTGCCTGCAGAACGCGCGTGCACAGTTCATGCGCACCAAAGCCTCTAGTGCCCTGGAGACTACGAACCGTTCCCTCCAGCCCGAATTCCGTCCCCGCACGCTCCGCCTCGACGATCCCACGCGAGACGACCAGGAGCGCCGCGCCCGGGAGCAGCACGCAGGTCGAAGCACCCTGGGGAACGTGCGAGAACAATCCCAATGGCAGGCCGGTCGCCTCGAGCCGCGTGATTCCGCTCTGGTCGTGCACCAGCGCTGGCGTATGACCGGCGTTGGCATAACAGAGGGTGCCCAGATCCTCGTTGTAGCAGCCAAGAAAGCCGGGACACGCGCGAATCCCTCCTTGCAAGATGGTGCGATTCAGCGCATGGCAAAGATCCATCATGGCGGTGGTTTCGTTCAAATCCGCGGGTCCAAAGCGCAGGGCTGCGATTTCCCGGAATGTCTTCTGTGCCGCACGCAAAATCTCGCGCGTGTCAGCTCGTCGTCCTGCCATGTCGAGAAGGGCGAACAGCAGGCGCGACCGCCCGACCCGCATGAATTCATAAAAATCGCCCGCGCGCCTCTGATCGCAATACACCGCCGCAATCTCCGCGGCCCGCAAAGCAGGCACCTCGCAGCGAATCGGATCGTCGGTCGCAGACTTTCCCGATTTTTGTGGGAACAGGAAGTCCCACAACCGGGTCGCAGGCGGCAATCCGCGCTCAGACGATTTCTCCACTTCAGGCTTCATGAAGGAAATCTTCTCGCATCGACGGCCACATTTTTGTGAAGGCGGGAACTCCAGCACCAGACGAAGGAATGAGCAGTTTTCAGCACGTGTCATAGCCATCGGCGGCTCTGCTCGCAAACTTTAGGCGCGCCCGACCAACCCGCTGCCTCAACTCGCCCTCCTCACCCCCCTGTTAGAATCAAAGATTGACCCCCTAAACATGGACCCCGCTCACATCCGCAACTTCGCGATCATCGCGCACATCGACCACGGAAAATCCACGCTGGCTGATCGCCTGCTGGAACTGACCGGCTCCCTGGCAATGCGCGAGATGCAGGAGCAAGTCCTTGATTCCATGGACCTGGAGCGCGAACGGGGAATCACCATCAAGGCCCACGCCGTCCGGATGATGTACCCCGCGCAGGACGGGCAGCTGTATCAACTCAACCTCATCGACACACCTGGCCACGTGGATTTTTCCTACGAGGTTTCGCGCGCGCTCGCCTCCTGCGAAGGCGCCCTGTTGGTCGTCGATGCCTCCCAGGGTGTTGAGGCCCAGACCCTTGCCAACGCCTACCTCGCCATCAACCATGGCCTCGAAATCATTCCCGTCATCAACAAGATCGACTTGCCCAGCGCCGACATCGAGCGCGCCAAAGAAATGATCGAAGGCGCAGTCGGTCTCGATGCCTCAAACGCTTGCCTAATCAGCGCAAAAACGGGCCAGGGTGTACCCGATGTTCTGGAAGCCATCGTGAAGCGCGTGCCGCCTCCAAAGGGTTCGCCGACCCGCCACCTGCAAGCCCTGATTTTTGATTCCTGGTTCGATCCCTATCGGGGCGTGGTAGTCCTGACCCGCGTGTTTGAAGGCACCCTGAAGAAAGAGCAGAAAATTCGCCTGTGGTGGAACGGGCGCGTTCTCCAGGTCGAAACTCTGGGCACACTCACGCCCAAGCCGGTGGAAGTCGAGGAACTCGTTGCCGGTGAAGTGGGCTTCGTCATCGCCAACAGCAAGAACGTTGCCGACACGAAAATTGGCGACACCATCACCGACGACGAACGGCCCGCCATCGAGCCCCTGCCGGGCTTTGAAGAGATCAAGCCCATGGTCTTCGCAGGTCTCTACACCGTCGACGCCCACGAGCACACCCAACTGCGCGAAGCTCTCGAAAAACTGCGTCTCAACGACTCTTCTTTCTTCTTCGAGCCGGAAAGTTCGGTCGCGCTCGGCTTCGGCTTCCGCTGCGGCTTCCTCGGCCTGCTCCACATGGAAATCATTCAGGAGCGCCTCGAGCGCGAATACAACCTCGACCTCATCACCACCGCCCCGGGCGTGCGCTACAAGATCACGCTCACCGACGGCAAAATCATCGAGGTCGACAATCCTTCCCGCTGGCCCGATCAGAGCGAGATCGCAAAAGTCGAGGAACCTGTAATCCTTGCCGTGATTCTCACAAATGAGGAATATGTCGGCGGGATTCTAAAACTGGTGGAGGAAAAACGCGGCAAGCAGAAAAGCTTTGAGTATGTCAGCGGATCACGTGTCATGCTGCAATACGAACTTCCGCTCAACGAAATCGTTCTCGACTTCTACGATCGCCTGAAATCGGTCTCCCGTGGCTACGCATCTCTCGACTACCATCTGGCCGGCGCCTGGGAGTCGCCCATGGTCAAGCTCGACATTCTGGTGGCGGGCGAACCGGTCGACGCGCTCTCCCTGATCATCCACCGCGACTTTGCCTACGAACGCGGCCGTGCCTTGGTCTCCAAGATGCGCGAACTTATCCCGCGCCAGATGTTCGAGGTGCCCATCCAGGCTGCCGTCGGCGCAAAAATCATTGCCCGTGAAACCGTCGCCGCCATCCGCAAGAACGTCCTTGCCAAGTGCTACGGTGGCGACATCACGCGCAAACGCAAGCTGCTCGAAAAACAGAAAGAGGGCAAGCGTCGCATGAAGCGCATTGGCCGCGTCGACATTCCGCAAGAGGCCTTCCTGGCGGTCCTCAAAGTCGGCGAAAGCAGCTCGTAAAGCTCGGCATTTTGAGCCTTTTTAACTGCGCTTTTCTCCAGAAGTCTGACCCGCCAAACCGATTTCAGATTGTCTGTGCAAGTACAAAGATTGAATCGGTGATTACCTCTAGATGTGCAAATCTCAAGGGTTGCTTTAGATTTATGGTTCGCCAGTGGTGTTTCGCCGCAAGCCTTGGCCTCCATACAAACGCTTTTAAATAAACCAGTTACAGGAAACTAAACGCCGGAAATTCGCCGACCATGCGGTCGCTTTAAGGCGCTACAGGAAACCAAGTAGAGGGGTTCCACAAGCTTTTCCACAGGGCGTCGGTGTGGAAGTGAGAGTGATTCGGCTGACCGCGGGACATTTTTGGCTGCTGCTATTGGTCGGCCGCGATGCCGCCTTCAGCCAGCGTTTCAAAGCGGGTGGATTGCTTGATAAAGGCCAGGTTCACACGCCCGATTGGGCCGTTGCGCTGTTTGGCAATAATGATCTCTGCGCGGCCCTGCAGATCGGGATCATCCTGCTTATAGACTTCCTCGCGGAAAATAAACATCACGAGGTCCGCATCCTGCTCGATCGATCCCGATTCGCGCAGGTCAGCAAGTTGGGGGCGGTGATCGCCGCCTCGGCTTTCGGGAGCGCGGCTTAACTGCGAAAGTGCGATCACGGGGACATGTAGTTCTTTAGCCAGCGCTTTCAATCCACGCGAAATCGCCGACACTTCCTGCGTGCGATTCTCATAGCGCTTGCCGCCACCCGACATCAACTGGAGATAGTCGACCACGATCAGGTCAAGCGAACCACAGGACTGCTGCAAGCGCCGCGCCTTCGCGCGCATCTCGCTTAAGGAAACGCCCGCCGTGTCATCGATGAAGATCCGGGAGCTCGCGAGCTCTTCCATGGCGCGCACAACTTTCTGCATGTCGTCGCGCCATAGCGAGCCAGTCCTCATCTTGTGAGCATCCACGCGCGCGCGCGAACACAAAAGACGAAGCAGCAACGCTTCCCGCGACATTTCGAGCGAGAAGATCCCAACCACCTTCCCTTCCTCGATCGCCGCATTCTCGGCAATGTTCATCGCAAAGGCGGTTTTGCCCATCGACGGTCGCGCGGCAAGGATGACCAGGTCCGACTTCTGCAATCCGCTCGTCATCTCATCCAGATCGTTGTAGTGCGTGGCCAGTCCCGTGATGCGCTGTCCGCGCTGCAGCAGTGCGTCGACCGAACCAAACGAATCCTTGACGATTTCCTGCACGCCCAGAAAGCCGCGTCCAATGCGCTTTTCCGAGAGCCCGAAAATCGCCGCCTCTACATCGTTGAGAACGTCTTCGGCAGGCTCGGACTGGTCGGCAGCTCGCGCTATGCCCGCATTGGCCACATGGATCAGCCCGCGCATCAGCGCCTTGTCGCGCACAATCTTGACGTAGTGCTCAATACTCGGCCGGTCGGGCACGCCATCGAGCAGCGACGAGACGTAGGCCATGTCGCCGATGGCCTGTAATTCTTTATTCCGGGAGAGTTCCTCCACCAGCGTAACGATGTCGATCGGCCGAGACGATTCGGCCAGGTCGATCATGCGCGAGTAAATGCGGCGGTTCGAATCCAGCGAGAAATCTTCCGGCCGCAAATGCTCGGCCGCCTGGTTGTACGCGAGGTTGTCGAGAAGAATCGCTCCCAGGATGGAGCGCTCGGCTTCCACATTCGCGGGAAGCATGCTCAGGTTGTAATCCGTGGTCGCCAATTCTCGAGGCCTACTTGGTCCGATCAGTTTTTGTTGGAAGCGATCTGCAATATACCCGGGATGCACGTTGTGGACGAGAAGTGTTCGCGTGGAAAACCAAGCACCGCCTCATTTTTTCTGGCCGCCCACTTGCAGAGGCTTTCACGGCACATATTATAGGCGAACAAATGGCGAATGACAATCCGAGCCGTGCCAATAGACCACGTGAAAAAAATCGCACCTAGTAAAGCTAGGAGCCACAAGCCAGCAAGCCACAGCCAGAAGCTAGAAGCTAGAGAGAGCTCCCTAAAAACAAATGCGGCCCAGGCCAGCCACCTGGACCGCATTGGTTTGGCGCTCTGTTCTGTGACCCTTGTCCACGCACGAGGCATGGGGGAGTTCATCTCTCATGCGCTCCGAAAAGCGCCTGTTACGATGCACTCGGCAAATCGCCACCTGCAAAGCAAGCTTTGCAAGTCGACTTGCAACACCACGGTGGCCGACGGCCAGTCCTGCCATGTGTGGAGGACTTGTGAGGAGGCCGCAACGCCCGGGCAACCAGGCGCGTGCCGAAGCACGCTCTTGGAGGAACCCTCCCAGCCATTCACCCTCGAGAATCGCTGGGCACCGCCGGCTCTGCCGCAATGCTCTGGCAGGGCACACAGAACATCTCGCTCGATGTCAGCACTTTGCGCCAGCCACGCGTTCGCATCAAGCAAAAACCCGAGCGCCTTTGTGCAGAAACTGTGGATGCCGGCGTTTCCTTGTGGAAGCTCGTGGAAAATTAGGCCGTCCCCGTAATGGACCTTGCCAGTGTAGCGGCGGGCGCCCTCGCCCGCCGGCTTTTCGCGTCATTAACGCAGGATTCTGATGGAATGATCCTGAGAAACAAATTTCATTACCTTCACGCCGCAACAGGATACCGATGCGTAATCTTGAGAAGAAATCCATGCGCTCGATGCACGAATCCCGTGCGCGGAAAAAACATGAACGGACACCCGTCCACCACACTTATTCCGTTTTGCTTGCAGAACGCAACTGCGTTATCACTCACCGCGCCCGTACCGCTAGCCCGATAGAACCACATTTTCTTGATGCCCGTCTCCGCACAATCCTGCGCAACACGAAGCGTCTCATAAGCGGGCGTCATTACCAGCACACCCTCCACTGCCGGCCGGATTGCCTGCAGGCACTGAAAGCACTCCTGCCCGTCGATCTCTGTCGCAACGCGGTTCACGGGCACCACGTCATATCCTCGATTGCACATCTCGCGAAACAAACTGCGGCTGAAATCTTTGCGGATCACGCGATACGCCCACCATCGCAATGCGATGAAGGCCGAGAAAATCCTGAACGTCCCGAGTCGTGGTCATTGGGGGAACCTCCTGATACCTGATCTGTTACCGCGAATGCCGAGATTTTGCAGTGACTCGCATCACTGCCGTCAGGACGCAACGGCCCCTCCTTGCGCGCTGCCACGCGTCCCATTTCGTAGTACTCTCTGACGTCATGCGCCTCCTCTCTCACCTGGCAGTCCCGCTCTCCATCCTGCTGCTGGCATCTTTCAACGTTACGCCTGCCTGCGCTCAGTCCACGCCCATCGTCATCACCCACGTCACCGTCATCAATCCGGGACCCGCGGAAGTTCTCCCGAACCGCTCAGTGTTGATTACGGGAACTAAGATCACCGCGGTGGCCGCGAGCGACTCCTTCCAACCTCCCAAGGATGCGCGCGTGATCGACGCACACGGTCAGTACCTCATTCCCGGCCTCTGGGATATGCACGTTCACTCCGCGTTCGGCGACTGGTTCCCTGGTGGCCGCGAAGTCATCCTGCCCCTGCTCATTGCCAACGGCGTCACGGGCGTTCGCGACATGGGCGGCGACCTCCTCCCGCTCTTCGAGTGGCGCAAGCAAATCGCGGCGGGAGAGATCCCGGGGCCGCGCATGATTGTTTCCGGTCCCATGCTGGACGGTTATCTTCCCAACGGAAAACTCCGCTTCCCAAGTTCCGTCCCCATCACTACGCCCGGGACTGCCGTAGCTGCCGTAGACTCGCTTAAAAAGCAGGGCGCCGACTTCATCAAAGTGCAATCCGTGATTTCGCACGACGCCTACCTCGCCGCCGCCGCGGAAGCTCACAAGCAGAACATCCCGATCGTCGGGCACGTCCCCGACAAAGTCCGCATCGTGGAAACCATCGCCGCCGGCCAGAAAAGCATTGAGCATCTGATGGGAATCTTCGAAGGCTGCTCCCCCGAAGAAGACAAATTCATTCGCGGCGAAGGCAATCTGAAATTGCTGCTGACCACTACAGACCAGTCCCGCTGCGATGCGATCATCCACTCGCTCGTGCAGCACCAGGTCTGGCAGTGTCCCACCCTGGCCTGGCAGCGCGGCGGAACCTTCCTCGACCAACTCGACTGGAAGCACCAGCCGCTCGAGAAGTACGTACCCGCTCCCTGGCGCGAGGTGACCTGGCGCCGTTTCGCCGACGAGATGATGCCCGATCTCAAGCGCGATCCGCTTTCCTTGCGTCAGGAATACTTCAAGCGAAACCTGCAGATCGTCGCCGCCATGCACCACGCCGGAGTGCCCTTCCTCGCCGGCACCGACGCAGCCCCTGGCATCTACGTGATGCCCGGCTTCAGCCTCCACGACGAACTCGCCAACTTCGTTGAGGCCGGATTCTCCCCGATGGAGTCCCTGCAAACCGCGACCAGCAATCCGGCGAAGTTTCTAAATCAGGAAAACGACTTCGGAACCATTGCCCCCGGCAAAACAGCAGACGTCATACTTCTCACGGCCAACCCGTTGGACGACATTCACAACACCAGAAAAATCAGCGGCGTCATCGCCAACGGAAGGCTATTCGACCGCAAAACTCTGGACGCCCTGCTTGCCCAGGTCGAACAAGCCGCCAAACAGGTGAAGTGAAGCTTGTCGATTCTTTTGCGATCTTCGCGAAACCCTTAGCGAACTTTGCGGTTAAATGCTTTTCCGCTGGTCCAGAAAAAACTCAATCGCAAAGAACGCTAAGGATCGCGGCGAAGTTCGCGAGGAATTCGGCGGCTTCCACGGCCGTCTTGATCGTCATTCCTTCACTTCTTCAATTCGCTCCAACGTGATCGCCTTTGAACCGCCACGGTCATAAACCTTGCCCGTGATCTTCACCAGCTTTCCCGCGAACGGGAGCAGTTTTGAACGCACATCCACATCCGGCATCTGCTCCGAAACCGGGTGAAAAACCTCTTCGTCCTTGCTGAGAATCACCAGCGGCGACCCGGCTTTCACGCATGCCTCCATGCATCCATTCGGCAGAGGCTTCACCACCTCATGAAAACGGTGCACGCATCCGCTGTCCCGCACATACCCCACAACGCTCGTGGTCGGCGCATCATCCGGCTTCTCGATCCCGAAAAGAAAACTCGCGCTCGCGATCAAAGCAAGCAAACCAAACACCACCTTGTTCATGCCATCCTCCCGGCAGCTCTTCTCGCCGCCAAACTCATTTTCGCCGCTGCCCCACGATCCATAGTTCATGTATGATCGAACTATGGATGCAGCACACTTTCTCTCTCGAGCCGGCTCCCTGGTCGGCGATCCCTCGCGGGCTACCATGCTATGGAGCCTCCTGGGAGGCGAAGCCCGTCCCGCCAGCGAACTCGCGATGCTCGCCAACGTCTCCCCGCAAACCGCCAGCAACCATCTGCGCCTGCTGATCGAAGCCAAGTTCCTGCGTGTCGAGTCCCTCGGCCGCAACAAGTTTTATCGATTGAACGGCCCGCTGGTAGGAGTGGCGTTGGAATCGCTGGCCGCGGCCGCACACGGCAAAACTGCGCAAGGAGGAATCGCGCAGCATAGCGCCCCTGAACTGGTCTTCGCGCGCACCTGCTACGACCATCTCGCTGGAGAATTAGGCGTAGCGATCCGCAATCGACTGGAAGAGATGGGCTGCCTGCGCGAACACGCTGGAGAGTACCGCATCAGTCCATCGGGAGAGAGATTCCTGCGCGGCCTGGGCCTCGATCTCGACAGCGCACGCGCCAAGCGCCGCCGCTTTGCATACGCGTGCCTCGACTGGAGTCACCGCGTCCCCCATCTCGGAGGTGCATTGGGGGCGGCACTCCTCGACTGGATGTTCCGCCAACGCCTGCTGGCCTCGCGCAAAGCCACCCGGGCAGTCCGCCTCACAGAAGCAGGACAAAAGCGCCTGGCCCAGCACTTCGCCCTCCGCCTGAACCGCACAGGCACAGCCCTCGCGGCCTAAGGAATGCGGCGCATTTTTAATGCGATCTGATCAGGGGTCACAGGATGTCAATCAATGTTGTTTTGTGGGAGGTTATCCCGAGCGAAGCGAAGGACCCATACATCGCTCACCCCAGTCATCCAGAGGCCGAGCCATTTTCTCGCGACTCGTCACTGCTATGCAGATAAGAAACTCACTTCCGCTTCAGCGCCTCCAGTTCATCCATAGTCCGCGGCCAGTCCGACCCCAATAGCCGCGACAGACTTCGATCCGCAAGCACCTTCCCGGCCGTCTGACAGCGCGCACAGTAATTCGTCTCGTTGTCTGCATATCGGATCCGCAGAATCTTGTCTCCGCACCGCGGGCAGGGCTCGCCATATCGGCCGTGCACCGCCATCCCCTTGCGAAATGCCGTCACCTTCTCCGGAAAACCCGCCTTCGCTTCTTCCCGCAGCCGGTTCACCCAGAATTGCAGCGTGTGCTGGGTCGCGTGATAAAGCCGTTCCCATTCCTCCGATATCAACTTGTGAGTCAGCGTGATCGGCGACAACTGCGCCGCATGCAGAATTTCGTCGGAGTACGCGTTCCCAATCCCGCTCAGCAGGCGCGGATCCGTAAGCGCCCGCTTCAGCGTGCGATTCTCCGCCGTAAGCGCCGTTCGAAACGAATCCAGATCACTCGCAAGCACATCAATCCCGCCCGGATCCATCGACCTCAGACCTTCTTCGCCGCTGACCACATACAACGACGCTCGATGCTTCGTTCCTGCCTCGGTGAGCACCAAAGATCCATTCGGAAAATCCAGCGCCGCCAGATTCCGCCGCCCATCCAGCTTCGCTCCTGTCGGACGCCAGTGCAGCCGCCCTGCAATCATCAGGTGCAACACGAGCCATAAGTCGCCCTCAACGCCGAACGCAATCCGCTTGCCGATCCGTCGCAACTCGCGCACCACGCGCCCCTCGAGGCTGGACACCGGAGGCTGCGCCGATCGCAGCAGAAAAGGACTGGCAATCCGAACATGCTCAAGGGTCTGGCCCACCACGCGAGGCTGCAGCGCGCTCAAATAAGCCGAGATATCAGGCAATTCCGGCACAACACCAGCTTGCCCGTCTTCCGATCATTTCGCAACCACGACGATTGAAAGTAAGCACTAGACACCAGTGGGTGAAAACGGCCGCCTCAACTCTGTCATTCTCACCTCTGTCGTTCTCAACTCTGTCATCCCGAGCGAAGTGAGGCGTCAGCCGAACGGAGTCGAGGGACCTTGCGTTTACGCCGCGACCACATCCAGTTCGATTCTTTCGGGCCCGAGCCTCCCCAAACTGCCCGTCCAGCAAGCGATTCGGCCCGCCCTCGTTTGACACCCCACTTCTCCGAAGCCTATACTCCCCATCCGCCAAAGAAAATTCTCCCGGAGATATCCCCATGTTGAAGCGCGCGCCAGCCATTCTGCTGATCGCTCTGTTCACTCTCGCGACCCTGACCTTTGCCGATGACCACGTTCGTCAACCCAAACTCACCCCGCAAAACAGCAACACGACGCAAGGCCTCATCGCAGTCAGTCCTGTGAACGAACGAGTCGTATGGGCCTCAGGACGCGGCGGCACCTTCGTCGTCACCACCAACGGCGGCCACACCTGGCGGTCCGGAGTTGTCCCCGGCGCCGAAGCTCTCCAGTTCCGCGATGTCGAAGGCATCAGCGATCGCGTCGCCTACCTCCAGTCGATCGGCGACAACCCCACCGACTTCCGCATCTACAAGACCACCGACGGCGGCGCCACCTGGACCATGCAATTCCAGAATCAACTTGCCGGAGCTTTCTACGATTGCTTCGCGTTCTGGACTCCGCGGCGCGGGATCTCGCACAGCGACTCGGTCAACGGCGTCTTCCCTGACATCCGCACGCGTAATGGACGCACTTGGGAAAGCATCAGCGCCAACATGCCGCCGGCTCTTCCGGGCGAAGCTTCGTTCGCAGCCAGCGGCACCTGCGTTGCGACCGAAGGCGAACGCAATGCCTGGATCGCTACCGGCGGATCCACTGCAGCAAGAATTCTCGCGACCACCGACGGCGGCAACACTTGGAACGCCTATGACACGCCGCTCGTAAGCTCACCCAGCGCCGGCGCCTTCTCCGTCGCCTTCCGCGACGCATATCACGGCATCGTCGGTGGCGGCGACCTCGATCCCGCCGATCCCAACAACGCCGGTACGGCAACCTCCCGCGACGGAGGCCGCACCTGGACCCTCACCAATCCAGCGCCCGTCACCGGAGCAATTTTCGGGCTGGCCTACGTCGACGGCGGACGCCACTCGCGTCATAACGACGATGACGATCGCGCAGTCGTGGTCACCGCCAACACGGGCGGTGCGGCATGGACACCCAACGAGGGCAAAACCTGGTACCCGCTCAACGGCGTCTCCGGCTTCTGGGCCGTCGCCTTCGCCAGCCCTCGCGCCGGCTGGCTGGTCGGTGTAGACGGCACAATCCTGAAAATTCGCTTCTAGGAACCCGTTTGAGGGTCGAAAAACTGATCTCCGTACTCGACAACCAAGGCCCACATCTCAACTTCTTCGAGAATGTGGGCTTTTTCGTGTCAGCACGGCCACTCCCAGGAAATCTTCAACACCACCCAATTCCTTTGCTGACTTGCGTGAAAAATTCTCGGCCTGCGCGAAGGTATTGGAGGCGAAAAATTACAGGGGCGGGACTTTACGAAGCAAAATCTACCAAAGAATTTGGGAGCAGAATTTGGGAGCAAAATTTGTGAAGCAGAATTCATGAAGCAAACCCCACGGCATAAGACATTGTGCCCCCGACACTAAGCCCAGCCGCGAAGCGGCGGAATACAATAGCCCAGGGCGTAAGCCCTGGGAAAAAACGAAACAGAGCAAGCCCCGGGAGGGGCGGCACTCTGGCGAAGTGGGCGCAAGCCCACAAGCCCGCAAAGACGAGGCCTTCCATGAACAAATATGAGCTCGCCCAAGTCAACATTGGTCGCATCAAAGCCCCGCTCGACGATCCCACCATGGCGGGCTTCATGAACCGCCTCGACGAATTGAACGCCCTCGCCGACCGAAGCTCCGGCTTCGTCTGGCGTCTGCAGACCGGCGAAGGCAACGCCACCTATTTCCGTCCCTACGATCACGACGATCGCATTCTGCTCAACATGTCGGTCTGGGAAAATATCGAAACGTTGAAGCACTACGTCTACCATACGATGCACGCCGAACTCCTCCGCCAACGCCACGACTGGTTCGAGAAATTTGCCGGCTCCTACACGGCCTTATGGTGGGTCCCGCAAGGCCATCGCCCTAGCATCGACGAAGCCAAGAAACGCATCGCCTATCTCGACGAGCATGGCCCCACCGAGTTCGCCTTCACGTTCAAATCAACT
Source organism: uncultured Acidobacteriota bacterium (assembly GCA_963765755.1). GTDB lineage: Bacteria > Acidobacteriota > Terriglobia > Terriglobales > Acidobacteriaceae > Gp1-AA133. The sequence continues at coordinate 220,602 of CAVXXV010000009.1, forward strand.
TTTCCGCCGAACGAAGAATTCCAGAAAGGAATTGATTGGTCCGCCTTTCAACCCTGTCCGGCTCTTTGAAAAAAGCGCAGGCATAACGGCTGCAGACGCAGATCCTTCTCAGCGCCCTTTGCGGATTTTCTTTGCGTACTTTGCGGTTAAAAGCTTTATCCCTGTTGTCACGACCGGCACACGTTTGGTCTAGCCCATCCTCGGCCCATGAAAGTCTCGATCCGCAATAATCTGCCGCTGAGAATCCGGCTGCACGTGCCCATCCTTCGCGACCCACGACTCCTCCAACAACTCCTTCCCCTCCAGATCCACGTACACAGCCGTCACCCGAGGCCCGGCGAACGCAAGATTCACATGCCCATTCACGCCATATCCATGCGCTCCGCGACGGTCATCATAAAAACTCGGATGCGGCTCCCGCACTGGTGATCCCACATCCACCGGCATCCCTCCGTGTCCCACGCAACGCCCGTAGCTCTTCAAATCTCCCGTCCCATTCAGGTCGTACCCCGCCAGCCGATGCTCATGTCCCCAGAACCACAGAACGCTCCGCCGTATTCCCGCATCCCACAATTGCTGGGCGGGCTTTGTGTACTGATCCTGAAAGCCCGAATAATTTTGATGATGCGACAACAGAATCAACCCGCGCTGATCTCCTTCCGCCTTTACTACCTGTTTCAGCCACTCCAATGATTCGGGGGGCAACTCACAATCCCCACCAATCCCGGGAATGCGATTGATCCACGGAATTCCCGAAAGGACCGGAACTCCAATCGAGTTGTACCCGGTGTCGATCGCAATCAACCTCCAGTGCTCATTCTGCAAACAAAAGAAACTGGTCTGTTGCCCGGTCATACCGCCCGCCGTGCGCAGCCCCAGCCTCGGCAGAAACACATCAAAGTACCCTCCGCCGTTGGCGTACATCTCATGATTGCCATTCAGCGCGAAGCTGCCTATGGACCCAACCGGCCACGTCACCGGATCGTAATTGTTATACGGATTCTTGATGCCCAGGCAATTCTCATTCACCGACGGAGGATCGCCCACGTAGTACACGTCGCCCAGGTGAATCGTGAAGTGCGGCTGAAAGCGCACCATCTGCCGCGCAACACACTGCGCTTCGTTGGTTCCGGTACCCCAGTCTCCCGCCATGCTGACCCGCACCTCGCCGCCTGCGTGCTCTCCGACCAGGTCGTAAACGGCGCCACACGGCGAAGCCGTATACGTCGGAAAATAATGTTTTTTGCGAAACACGTAGGCCAGGTATGTCCGCACCCAGTTCAACAGCGCCCTTGGATCAAACAAAGACTCGGGTGGATAGTTCGGCGCCGACGTAGCCTCCGCCGCCTGCCGCAACTGCGAAAGAGCTGCCGACCGCGGCAGCCCCTTCAGATCATGTAAATCACGCCGTTCTTGAACAGGCTGATCTTTCTGCGTGGGCATCCGGAAATTCTAAGCCAAAGCCTGCGCAACGAAATACTCTTCCCGCTCCGTCACACTTTGTCGGATGTGCGATTTCGGCGTGTCCCCCAAAATCTCCGCTCTTCTGGCCTTTGTAATCGTGTCTTTCCGCCTCAACAGACCTCAGTAGGTATCTGGTGCGTGCTTTGCACGCAAAAAAATCTTCTCTGTCTGAGAAGGTTTTCCCTGTTTCTGCGCATTACAGAACAGCGGGAGGGAGAGTCGAGCTCCGACATTTCCGATCCCGGCCACGAAAACTCAGACGGCAACTTGCCCAGGGGAGGGCAATTCCAATGAAAATTCTAAGAAAAACAATAGCGTCCACTATCCTAGGCGCAGTCGTATTTTCACTGGGCAGCTCACTGACATCGAGCGCTCAGTTGTTGCAGCCTTGGAAACTAACACCCATCAAAGCGGCGCCTCCTGTACCTGCTATCCCGGTGCTCGTGACCAACACTTCGCTTCCAGTGACGGTCAGCAATGCTTTGACAATCGCGAACCCCGTCACTGTGGGGAACGCGACTACAAACCCGGTTCCGACGCGCGATGTCGACAACTCCGCCAATGAGCCCTATGAGTTTTATGTTTGTCTGTCCGGGGGAACGTTGGCCTCGTTCTGCACAAGTGACCCGATACACCTTTTCCCCACGCAGACCCTTTCAGGAAAGACCATCAAGCGGTTTGTGTCTGAATACATCTCGGGAAGTTGCCAAACAGCAGATGACACCCACTTCTTGAATGCAGGGGTCAGGCACGCTTTTTCTGGGGGCGGATTTGGCCTGGCTCACACAATTCCGCTTGTGAGTATGCCTGGAAATCCCGGCACCAACTTTTACGCCTTCGGTCAGCAGGTGAAACTGTATGGCAATCCTGGGGAAGGCATGGCGGGGGGATTTGCATACTGGGGCGGTGGCAACTACTTCTGCGGCTACACCATCGCCGGCTATTTCGTAACGCAATGAGGGATTCCCGCTCGAGCTTCGGCGCGAGCGGGTTCGCCTGCTGGATCCCCAAATGATATACACTCCGCTCGCACCGACCCTAGTTGAGTTCCAGCATCTCCATTACCCTTAAACCTCAACGCAAATCTCACTCGGCGGTTTCCCCCCAAGCCACACAAACACAAAGGCTTCTACATCTGCAGAACCACTACTCAAAAAAATGCTTGCGTTTTATCTAGTGTTATAGTTAACTACAACACTACAGCTTAGGCGCACGGCCGGCAACCGGACCCCAGCCTTGGACGAACAGCACCCGAGTTGAGATCGAAATACTTTAAGGAGACCGCCAATGAAAACCCTCCCTTTCCTGCTGCCGCTAGTTCTGCTCTCCACCGCAGTTCTCGCCCAGTCCGATGCGCAGCAGTCATTCACCAAGTTAAAAACCCTCGCAGGCTCATGGGAAGGCCGCGTGACCACGGTTCCTCCACATCCTGAGATGGAAGGCAAGCTCATGCACGTTTCCTTGCGTGTCACGTCTATGGGAAACGCACTCATGCATGAGATGACCGGCGCGGGTCGACCCGACGATCCGATCACCATGCTCTATCTCGACGGAGACCGCCTGATGCTCACTCATTACTGTGACGCAGGCAATCGTCCTCGCATGACCGGCAAGCTGGCTCCCGACGGTAAGAGCGTTGACTTCGAATTTCTCGACGTCGCGGGTAGCACGCAGTACGGACACATGCACCACGCGACTTTCGCCCTGGCCGACGCCGACCATCACACCGAAGATTGGACCTTTATGGAAGGCGACAAGCCTGTCCACGCTCACTTTGAACTGCAGCGCACAAAATAATAAAGAAATAGGAGGGTGCGAATGGGCTGCTCACCGGCCAGCCCGTTGCACCTCGCATAAAGGAATCACTGGGAAACCCTGATGGATCTCGAGTGGAACGACAGTCAGCCGATTTATCGCCAGCTTCGCGATCGCGTCGTCGACATGATTCTCGACTGCGTGCTCAAGGACGGCGATCCGCTGCCCTCCGTACGCAACGTGGCCGCCGAATTCCGCGTCAATCCGCTCACCGTTCTGAAGAGCTACCAGGAACTAGTCGACCAGGAACTGGTCGAGAAGAGGCGGGGCCTGGGCATGTTCGTCAAAACGGGTGCGCGCGATGTACTGCTGAAGGGCGAGCGCCAGAAGTTCCTGACCGAACAATGGCCGCGCATCCACGCAACCATACAGCGCCTGGGCCTGACGGCCGACGACTTGCTCAGCGCTGTCCCAACTCGCCCATCGACCAACGACACAGAGGAGAAATCCTGACTATGGCCTGCATCGAAGCACGCGGCCTCCGCAAGGCTTACGGTACAACGCTCGCACTGGACGGCATCGACCTCCGCGTCGAAGAGGGCCGCATTCTCGGTCTCATCGGTCCCAACGGCGCCGGCAAGACCACCGCGCTCAACGCGATCCTCGGCCTCACTCCGTACCAGGGAGACCTCCGAGTGCTCGGCCGCAATCCCTGGACCGAACGCGATCAGCTCATGCGCGACGTCTCCTTCATCGCCGACGTCGCCGTGCTGCCCCGCTGGATCCGGGTTTCCCAGGCGCTCGATTACGTCGCCGGAGTGCATCCGCACTTCGATCGCGCGAAGGCCGATCGCTTCCTCGCTCGCACCACGATCCGCCAGAACAATAAGGTGCGGGAACTATCGAAGGGCATGGTCGCCCAACTCCACCTCGCCCTGATCATGGCCATCGACGCCCGATTACTCGTCCTCGACGAGCCCACTCTCGGCCTCGACATCCTGTTTCGCAAGCAGTTCTACGATTCCCTGCTCAACGACTACTTCGATCGGACCCGCACCATCATCGTGACCACGCACCAGGTCGAAGAAATTCAGGACGTCCTCACCGACGTGATGTTCATCGACCGCGGCCGCATCGTGCTCAGTTGCAGCATGGAGGATGTTGAGTCGCGCTACGCCGAAGTGATGGTGCGCCCCGAACAGTTGGCCGCCGCCCGCACCCTCAAGCCGATTCACGAGCGTCAGGGGCTCGGGCGCAGCATCCTGCTGTTCGACCGCGTCGATCGTGCCCAGCTCGCCGCACTTGGCGAAGTGCGCACCCCAAGCATCGCCGACTTATTCGTAGCGGTGGTCGGCAATCAGTCCGCCGCCACCCAAGGATTCGCTCAATGAACACCTCATCCAATGCCATGAACAACGCCTCGCTCGACTCTCAGCGAATTGCGCCCGCCACCACGTCGGCGACTCGCCCCATGTACTGGTCGATCCGACGCGAACTCTGGGAGAACCGCTCCGTCTATATCGCGCCGCTGGCCGTCGGGGCCGTCGTGATCTTCGGGTTCTTGATCGCCACCATCGGCCGCGCCATGGCAACCGTCGACCCAGCCCGAAAAGCTGCTGTGATGTCCGAGCGCACCGGCTTTGCCGCGGGCCTGATCATGGCCGTTGCCTTCGTCGTCGGCATCTTCTATTCGCTCGACGCGCTCCACGGCGAACGTCGCGATCGCAGCATCCTGTTCTGGAAATCGCTGCCCGTCTCCGATCTGACGACCGTGCTCTCCAAGGCGAGCATTCCCCTCGTGATTCTCCCGCTGATCACCATCGCCACCATCTTCGTTACGCAACTGATCATGACCTTGCTGAGCACATTGTTTCTGCTCGGCAGCGGACTGAGCGCCGCCAACCAATGGACGTCGTTTTTTCAGACGTCGCTGGGGATGATCTACCACCTTGTGACCGTCCACGTGCTCTGGCACGCCCCAATTTACGCGTGGCTCCTGCTGGTCTCCGCCTGGGCCCGGCGCGCGGCTTTCCTCTGGGCCACTCTGCCGCTGGTAGCGATCGGAGTCCTCGAAAAGATTGCGTTCAACACCGCGCACTTCGCCCACTGGCTGGGCTACCGCCTGGCTGGACCCGAATCGTTCGACCTGGCAGGGCCCACACACATGTCGCATCACCTGATGTCAGCCGATCCGGCAACGTTCCTAAGCGCTCCAGGTCTTTGGATCGGCTTGCTTCTGGCCGCGCTGTTGCTGCTCGCAACCGTCCGGCTGCGCCGTTATCAAGGACCGATTTAGTCACTCGCGGATGGCAGCACTCGAAGTACCCAGGCCCTTTGTTTGGCGGAAATATCGTTGGAGGTCGTGGACAGCCAGCCCTGAATGAAGCGAAGGATCCCGCCCAACGTCCCGCAAAGCGTGACGATTTTGACAGTTCGACAAAGCTAGGAGTCTTTATGAGCACAGCCGTTCTCACCGAACAACTCGACCTGAGTTCCGTAGCCGACCGCGCCCTGAAAGCCGCCGTCCGCTTCTGGTTCGCCGTGACCGTCATCGGTCAAATTCTTTTCGCGTTTGAAGTAGCTTCCTTCTACGGCTTGACGGCCCTTCGCGGGAATTGGGTTGCCTGGCGCAAATCCATCACACACGGGATCGTCCCCGGCGATACGATGGGCAACTTCGCCATTGCTCTCCACCTCATCTCGGCGGTCACGATCATCCTCGCCGGAATGTTTCAGCTGATCCCGCAGATCCGCGACCGGGCTCCCGCTCTTCATCGCTGGAATGGGCGCCTTTACGTCGTGACCGCGTTCACGGTCAGCCTCGCCGGCCTTTACATGATGTGGATTCGTGGAAGCGTTGGCGATCTTGCCCAGCACATCGGAGCCAGCCTGATGGCCGTCCTCATCATGCTCTGCGCAGTCATGGCCCTGCGCTACGCCCTTGCCCGCGACTTCAAAACTCATCGCCGCTGGGCCCTTCGCCTCTACCTGGTGGTGAGCGCGTCCCTGTTCATCCGCGCAGGCCTCTTTCTCTCGCTTCTCCTCAACCACGGCCCCTTCGGTTTCGATCCGTCAACGTTCACGGGCCCGTTCCTGACGTTCATCACCTACGCGCAATACCTCGTGCCCTTGGCCGTTCTCGAAATCTATTTCCGCACGCAAGACCGCGGCGGCGCACCCAGCCGGTTTGCGATGGCCACCGGCCTCTCCGTCCTGACCCTGGGATTGGCCGCCGGAATCTTCGCTGTCACCATGGCGGTCTGGGCGCCCACGATCAAGCGCGCTTATGATGCGCGCAAATCCATCGCCGAAACTCTCTCGGCAACGATCGCATCAAGTGGCATCGACGAGGCCACGCGGAAGTATCACGAATTCAAGGCCGCCCAACCCGCCACTTACAATTTCGAGGAAAGCGAGCTCAACGCGTTAGGCTACCAACTCATTCAAGCGAAGCAGTTGAAAGAGGCCATCCAGGTCTTCCAACTCAACATCGAAGCCTATCCGCACTCCAGCAATGTTTATGACAGCCTGGGCGAAGCCTACATGAACGCCGGCAACAAGCCCCAAGCTATCGCCAACTACCAGAAATCCCTCGACCTCAACCCAAAAAACCGCAACGCTGCAGAAATCCTGCGCAAACTGAACACTCCCTAACCCAACCCTTCAAATCGAGCCGGATGGGTGCCAAGTTTCAAGTTTTCGAAACGCACCCATCCATAGCTCCCGCACAATTGTCATCGACTTCCGATGGCATCCACCTCCATTGTCATTCACTTCCATTGTCATCCACTTCCATTGTCATCGCGAGCGAAGTGAGGCGAAAGCCGAACGAAGTCGAGGGACCTTGTGTTTTCCACGCCGGGTGCCCATTTCGCGATTTTCGACGTGCGATCCCACTTCCTCCGCGTCCTCCGCTGAAGTCCTCCGCGATCTCTGCGGTGGAAAGTTGTTCAGCCGGATGCTCCCTACTCCGGCCGAGTCCCACTCTCCTCCAACCCATCCACCGTCTTCATCCCCCGCAACACCGTCAAAAGCGGCTGCAGTTTCTTCTCCGACTTAACCGTGGGAGATAAATTCGCATAGTAACGAAGAACGTTCTGTTGAAGGTCGACAGGAATAGGTTCCCCAGGTTTTGAAGTGAGCCGCTCCAGCAGCCGCGCATAAGCCTGATCGGCCCGTGGATAATCCCGCAACTTCACCCGGTCTCCAGTATCAAGGTCAATATTCGTGAGCCCGAGCCTCGGATCCGTCCCCAGCCGCCGCAGCAGTCTCCGAAACTCGTCCACAGTATGGTTGACGCTTTGCAGGTACCATCCCTGCGTCTGCTGAGTCGGAATTTTGATTGCCAGGTCCGAAGCCGCACCTATCTTCGGCACAAGAAAAACCACAATCGCCAAAAGATGCGCCTTGAATCCCGGTCCCGGATTTTTGTGGTTCCATTTCCGCTCGAAATTCGTACGCGCAACCTGCTCAATAAATTTCTGATAAGCCTCGTCATCTGCAGGAGCCGGAAAGTCATTTCCATGCAAGACCACTTCCGCCTCGGCAAACGAAGGAATAAAGCTGCGCACCGACGTGCGATAGCTCCTCAGCGCCGGACGCGCCCGCCCCAGCACCTCGTGGATGTTGAATCCGTACGTGTTAATGAAAGCCTGCGCCAGAAACCTCCGCGGCACCCGCAAACCGATAAATTTCAGATACGACGGCGGCGCAAAATCTGCATTCCTCAGTTCGTTCACGTCAAAAGCGAATTCTGTTCGAATGTGACCATGCGGACTCTGATCGTACGTAATAATCGGCCCATACTTCCGGTGCAACTTCGGAAATGCCAGCGACGTGGCCGGATTGATCGCCTCCGAATGCCCGATGGAATCTCCCAGGTAATGCGACAAGGCTCCAATCGCAAATGCATACTCGTCCATCGTCTGCGCATTGCGGAACAACCAGGCTACAAAGTCGCCCGAGCGCACATAGTGCGTAAGATCGCTGAAGAATTTCTTGCCGAAAGGGTAATACCCCATGTCCTGGATCGTGCAGCCCCCATACGCGTAAGAATGCGCCACGCGCAGCTGCTCTTCAGTGGCCCCCGGAAATCGCGCCAGCAGTAAGGGCCGGATGGTGTCGTTCCAAGCCAGGTCAATCAGTTCTTCATGCGTGAGGACCGAGTACGCGCCTGCATTGGATGTACACAGCGCCAGCGCCAGAACCGAAACCACCACGCAACATAGCAATCTTCGCAAATCTCGTGCCAATGAATTCTTTCCTCGACCGAAAAGCGGTAGCGGTTTTGCCCGCGGTACCACGCAATGACTCGAAATGAGGCGCATGCCCCGCAACCAGAATCTCAGAGATAATACGCGACGTCCCGTGCATCGACCGGACGGTTGCCCGTGTACGATGCAGAAAAGACAATGAATTTCAGAGAAGAATGCTTTCCGGAACCTAAAGATGAATATTTATCGACAGCTACAGTCAGATTCACGGCTCGACATAGATCCGGAACAGGTTGGCATTCGCCGAGCGCCGGATGTTCACAAAAAAGCTGGGAGACGTTCCCGGCGACACATCGGTTTCATTGATCAATTGTGCTCCCGGAATCCGCGCAAAATCCGACTCCATATTGAAATCTTTCGTAAAACTGGGAGGAGCCTCCCCCGCCTTGACCGGTAGGACCGCCGTCTTCGACGAGCCAAACGGAAATGCGCGCAGTGTTACGTACACCAATTTTCCGTCCGGGCTCCAGGATAGCAGCGGCGCCGAAAACCGCGTCACGCCAAAACCGAAACTGCACATATCACATACGGTGATCGGTGCGCCGCCCTGAAGTGGTACCGCCATCACCATCGCATTCCGTTCCCCGTGGCCTCCAGCCGGCGTCGTACCCACCAGCGCCCACCGGCCATCCGGCGAAACATTCTGCAATTGGATGATGTCAACGTCCGACGCCACCGCCTGCCCACTACCGTCTTCGTTGATCTCCATGATTTTCGGAGTTGCCTGATTGCCCTGGTACACGATCTGTCCCGGCTTCCCGAAAAATGCGCGGTACTCTCCCCCCGACGTCAGCTGCCGAGGTGGCTGCGTGCCATCCACCCACCCCACCCAGATCCCCGATCGAACCTGCCCCTGTTCGGTCGCGAATACCACTTTCTTCCCATCTCGCGATATCGCATAGTGCGTAAGTACCATTCCCGGCAGCAAACGCTCCGAGGATCCGCCCACCACATCTGAAACCCACAACTCCCCGCTGAAATACGAGTGAGCCCCAGTGACCCGGCGTAGGCAATACAGCTTCCGTCCATCCGGCGACAGCGTCGGCAGAAACGAGTAGCCCTCAGAGGTAATCTGCTTCTCGCCCGTCTTCCCGTCGTTCAGCCAGATCGTCGATTGTTGCGTGCCCGCCGTCGTAATAAATGACTTGCCATCCGGCATCATAGCCAGCCCCTCTTCCTCGCTTGCTCCCGAGGGTGTCAATTGCTGTGGCATGCCGTCGGGGAATCGTTGTCGCCACACATGAAATCCCGCCGTCCGCGTATCTACGGTGAAGTACATCCACTTGCTATCCGCGGACCACTGAGCCCACGTGCACGAACCTTCCGGTCCAACTTGCTTTCCTTCCGAAGACCCGTCGAATGGCACCAGCCGGCATCTCCTCCACCACTGGCTGTCCATCTCGACCAACAGCACCCACTTTCCATCCGGCGACACTGCCGAGCGATGCACCATCCCCTGCACGTGGTCCCCTGGCACGTAGATGTCCCGTTCATCGGAGCGGCTGGGATTCGATGTCACCAGCTTCATATGAACGCCAGTCCGGATGGTTGAAAACAGCATGCGTTCCTTGCTGATCCAGCTTAATCCCGTCGCATTCGCCATAAACAGCTTGGGTGCCTGATTGCCCAGCAAAGGTATTTCGTACGTGTTCCACGCGAAAGGCCCTTCAATCTGTGTAAAGAACACCCGGCTTCCATCTGGGAAGAAACTCAATGTCTGTTTTCGAAGAGGCGTATTCGTCAGCGCGAGTGGTTCGCCGTCGGGCAACGATTTGAACCAGACCTGCCCCGCGTCCGAGGAGTTTCCAAAGCTACCCGGCCCACGCAGGAACGCCACCGTTTTTCCGTCAGGAGAAACAGCGGGGATCTCTGCCGAGTCGTTGAAGTTTGTAAGTTGTTCCCAGCGCAGGACGGGTATCGCACTACTCTCACCGCGAAAACGCGTCCACATCCACGCGGCGCTAGCGACAACCACACAGACTGCAAAAATGGCCGCTGCCACTCGCCATCCTGGCGCACGCTTCGTCGGCGGAACCAGAGCAAGAATGGACGAAGACGCGCTTTCCAGTCGGCGCAAATCCGTCGCCAGTTCTATCGCCGACTGATAGCGAAGCTTGGGATCTTTTTCCAGACACTTCAGCACAACGCGCTCAAATTCGCTCGAAATCTTCGAAGCGAGTGACGAGGGAGCAGGAGGTGGTTGATGTACGATCGCGTTCGTCAGCTTTGGGACCACCAAATCCGTGAACGGCAATCGCTGCGTAGCGAGTTCAAAAAGCACCACTCCAGCTGAGTAGATGTCGCTGCGCTCGTCGACTTCCTCCCCCAGCAACTGTTCCGGAGACATATAAGGAAAAGTTCCGGCAATACCGGTAGGCGCCGATACCATGGTCTGGGTAATGCTAAGCGTCAGTACAGCTTCCCGCGACAGCGTTGCCAAACCGAAGTCCAGTATCTTCAGCCGTCCATCCCTGGTAACGCGCAGATTCGCAGGCTTCAGATCGCGATGCAGAACTCCCGCCGCGTGCGCCGCTGCCAGCCCCTGGGCTAACTGGGAACCCAATGCAACCACTTCCTTCTCCGGCAACGCTCCCGCTCGCAGCCGGATGTCCAACGAAACGCCGGGAACCAGTTCGCTGACCAGGAAGTCGTGTCCTTCGAAGTTTTCGAAGTCGTAGATGGTCTGAATGGCCGGGTGATTCAGCCGTGACAAAACGCGGGCTTCATTGCGAAACCGCTTGCGCGCTGCCTCATCATGCAACGCTCCCGGAGCCAGCACCTTGATAGCAAGATCCCGCTCCAGCTTTTCATCGTAGGCACGATAAACGACACCCATGCCGCCGGCGCCAATCTCTTCCTCCACGCGATATCTTCCATACCGCCGCCCAACCAGCGACATACCCTCACCTTCAGGCCGAGATAGTAGCACCCCGAAGAGAGCGGCGCGGGTATTCCACGTTCCGCACTACTCGAAACATGGGTAGACGATGATGGGAATCAAATGACAGTTGCCGCGCCACCCATCGGGCCGGAAAGCGGCTCATCGGGTCCGGTGTGGACTTCCGACGGCCGCATCGTGTTTGAAGAGGAGTTGAACGGGAAGCGCAGCCCCCGGAGTGTAGGGGTCGCCAGAAAGAACCGCAAGCAATTGCTGCTAGGCGGCTTTACCTTCGCGGGAAGTGAGCCTCCCGACGGTAAAGGGATCACCGATCAACCACCGCCAACTTCCATCTGGCTGCCGCCGCGCAACTTCAATGGCGTGTTCGGAGATAGGCTCCGGCGAAGATGCGGTCCAGTGCGTATGCATCAACGCCGTGTCGCCCGACTGGATGACCTGATCGATCACGAACGTAAAGTTGATCTTCGCGGCGGCCATGGGCGCCAGCTGCTGACGCAACCCCTGACTGCCACGCTGCATTTCGCGCGACCGGCCCAGGATGACAGCCTCCGCATCGTAGAGGCTCAATAGCGACTCGATATCCCCCGCGGCCATGAATTGCTGAAATAAATGACAGATCTCCTCAGGACTCTTTGCCGGCATCGCGTATCCCTCCCTAATAAGTGGATGAGGAGGGGAGCGTGGAGGGTTCGGAGATTGCGTAACCACTCTAACTGGGTGTCCCCACGTTTCTCGCTATCTCGCGTTCCGTCCTAACGCCTTCGAGCCGCAGAACTCCCAGTGACCGCCATCACAACTATAAGCAAATATTTACAGGGGTCGATTAGCTCACCAACAGTCTGGCGCGCACACTCCTGAGCGCGGATGTCCGCTTTCTAAAGACCATGTCATCCTGAGCGAAGCGAAGGACCTGCTGTATCCCTGCGACGTCACGAATGTCGACGTGACGTTGTACTTCGTCCGTGAAATCCACTGAACCCGACGGTGGCCCAGGTTCGCGGCCGTTCTGTGGCCGCTAACCTGGGCCATACGGAATTCCAACCCACCCCCACCCCGTTCTGGCAAAAACGCTACTACGACCCAAACGTCCGCGACGAAGACGAATTCACGGTGAAACTGCGCTACCTCCACCGAAACCCGGTAGTCCGTGGACTCGTCAAACACCCACACGACTGGAAATGGAGCAGCTTCCGTCACTACGCCCTACGTGAGAAGGGACCCGTGGAGATCGAATCCCAATGGACGGCCGCCGACCGGGAAACCCGCATCACGGTGGACCACCGCGCATCTTCCTGAGCCCAGGTGGATGATCGCAGACGGCGTCGCTACCCCACTCAATCGCACAGATCGCGACTGAATGGGGGCATCCCGATTGTCTGGGCGACCGCCAAACGCGAGATCTTGCCCTCGTCCATCAAGTGCGAAAGTGTTCAATACTGCACAGCCTAAAGTGCACAAAATAGGCCACCCTATAATTACAGATTGAATCTCGTCCGCAGTGGGATGTGTTTATGCAAACAAACGAACGGCAGATTGCTCTATCCGTACTCGAGAGTCTAAGAGAAGACCTGACTTATGCGCGCCTAAACGATGGCAGGCGCGTTCTCGACGTAGCAGATTTTCGACAGTATCTCTATGAGCAGATGAGCCGCATCCGGACAAATGCGCTGGTCACGACGGCGCTCTATGGCGGGATCAATGGCGAAGGGCAACACCTGAGCAAGAATGACGGTCACAATGGAAGAGCAACTCCATAGTGGCCGAAGCGCTCCTCCTAAGCCAACACGAGTGTGGCCTTCAGGAGGCTGCAGTGTGCCCTCATCAGCTGGGCTGCCGCGACCTTCGCTAGACTCTCTCTAGCAATAAGCAAACTGAGTTGTCGAAACAGCACCGACCGCCCTTGCTCCGATTGCAGGTCCTCAGGCTAAGCCCCACTTACCCCGGATGATGCCGGCGCGCCCGATCAAACCAGTTCCGAGAAAGATTAACGCACCCGGTTTGAGGAACCGCAAGATTCGGGATCTTCGCGAAGTTCGGGTACCTTCCTCAGTGTGAATACACCCGCCCCAGCGGAGCTTGGACGGACACACCCTCGGAATGATCGCAGGTGGACCACCCACCCACCACCCGGCAATTTTTCCAATACAACGGAGGCCGTCTTTTTTCACTCAAATTCCTGGAGGTACTGAACAGGACTCCAAGAATTCTGATCCTGTCCATGGTATCTCTCGCACTCTCCTTTTTAAGGGGAGCCGGCAATCCAAGGAGCAAGAAGACGTGACCTCCGTAAAGTCACCGGCGCGCACACGTGCTAACGCGAAGATTACCGTACACAGCTCGGAGGCCAAGCCCTACGACCAGAGCGCAGGCCCGGCATTGATGGAGATAAATATAAGCGAAACGTTCACCGGCGATATGGATGGCGAATCCACGGTTCGGGCTCTACAGATCCAAGGCAAGAACCAATCTGCCAGCCTCGTCAGCATGCAACGATTCCGCGGAAAGCTGGGCAGGCGCCAGGGCAGCTTCGTGCTTCAAGGCCAGGAGACCGTCGAGAACGGCAAGATCAAGGCGACATGGTTTGTCGTTGCCGGATCGGGGACCGGTGATCTCGCCGGACTGCGTGGCGAGGGCGGCTTTGAAGGCGCCTTTGGAAAAGGCTCCGAGGGAACGCTGGATTATTGGTTCGAATGAACGGCGTAGTGAACGAAAGTCTGTCGAGAAGGTGACTTGAAGAAGACACCGCCGATTCCAAGAATGCGCCCGCGCTGTTCCATCTTCACAGGCGGCTTCGACTTTTCAGGTTGCGGAGATTGCACTTCCTGTCCTCCCATTGAGCGGCCTGAGATGAGCAACAGCGAGCCGAGCGCTAATGTGCTCCAGGGGAATCCTTGCATGCGTGGATTATACAAATTGCGGATTAACTGTCGATTTTCGGTCTCCCACACGACTATCTGATAACAGAACGATGAGCTACGGCTCCGAGTCATAGGAGACAAGGAGGAATGAATGAAATACATCTGTTTGGCGGGTGGCCCGGTGCCCTAGGTTAGCGTCCGCCCTTTGGAGCTAACCTGGGCTTAAGGGAAATGCGGGGACAGACGGGGCGGGTGCACCATTCAATCGCGTTCGTTGCGATTAACTGGGGTAACGATGCTGCCTGTACCTCCACACGCACTTCGCGTTGGGGTGGATGGCCAAATGACCATCGCGCCAATCTCTCACATTGGGGGCTCGAGAACTGTCTGGGCAGGCGGTGGAGGAAGACACCCTCGAGATTGAGTAGGGCACTCTCGTTGTGGGGGGCACACCGCCTTCACCTAGGGAGTGGAACGCAGTTTGTGTGAAATGGTCTGGATGGAAGCAACCTGGTCCGCAGTGCGGTAGTCCAGTATGCGTGATCGCAGAGTGTGCGGACCGACGATACGTACATCAGCCACGGCTTCCATCTCGGTCTGCAACCAGGTTCCGCCACGATCTTCGAAGCCGAGTTTGACACGAACCTTATTGAGCCACCAGGATGGGCTCTTGGCCAGCTCCCCCTCAATGTGGCGTACCAGGAACGAATGCTGGTCGACCCACGCCTGTCCTGCAATCAACTCTTTCTCTTTGCGCTTCGGCTTCAATGCCAGCACGTAGCAGGACTGGCCACCTAGGATCGCTTCGCCGATATAGTCGAAATCGTAATTGTCCCTGTTCAAGGCGGTTCGAGCTTTGTAGTTCTGCGACGTTCTTTCTGCTTCATGGTCCAGCAGGCGATGCACGACTTGCAATCCGCGCTCACTGCCCGACGACTGCTGAATTCTGTAGTCCCCGCGCGCGGGAGGCCTGAAGTTCACCTCCGCAATCACCTCCGAGTTGGCTTTCGTATCCTTCGCACCGAACAGGCGGTATTCGCGGATGACCTGGTAAGAGACCGGAGGTGCTCCTTCTTGCGCTCGCTCCAGCGACTCGACGATCGCGTTCAGGGGCATCGGTTTTGAATGGCCGGACTCTTGGGCAAATCCGGAGACGCAAAGAATCGCGACCAACGCTCCCCAAGCCAGCCATTTCGTCATTGCACTCACCTGATTTCCCCGATTCGTAAGGTTTTCAGTGGCACTCATTGTCAGTAGCACGTCCCAGGCCAAAGCTGGGCCGCAGCAGCACCGTGAGTTAGATGCTCCGAACGCTGTGTCATCGTGCAATTCTGTTCCGCAGAGTCAGGAGATTTGTCCTAGTGTGAATACCGCATCGCGTGGCGAGACTGTCGACGTCTGAGTCGTGCTGAGACACAGCCATTTTCGAGAAAGGCGGGATGATCACCACCCGCGAACGAAGCCCTATCTACGGAGAACAACCTTTCAAAGTGCAGCTTTCGAAGTATGGCACGGGCGGGTGGCCCACCCAACTCGAGGCTGCCCCATTCAATCACGCACTTTGTTGCGATTGAGTGGGGTCACGATGCTGCCAAGCTCTCAGGAACCAGAATCTATCCGCCGTCAGTTTCCCCCCTTCATGTCCGTGCGCAAGAAAACCTCAGGTGCATTCTTCGGTACGCTGAAGGGCGTGGCAGACTTTGGGTCACGATTGAATTTCGAAAACGTCGCAGGGCTCCCTCGAAAGTGCTTTTCCAGTGTTTGTATCCGTGCACCATTGCCGGGATGGTCTGACAGAAGCTGCGGGACCTGCCCCGGCTCTGCATTCTGGAAGTCCTGAAACAGCCACGTCAATCCCCACGGGTTGTAACCGGCCTGCGCACAAATGTCGGACCCGGTCACATCCGCCTTCGATTCGGCCTCACGCGAATAGCCCAGCGAGTGCAGCTTGCCGATCAAGGCAATCGCGATAATGTGAGCTCGTGTCGGTCCCAGCAAAATCGCAGCCGCCACTTCGCGCCTCTCAATCTTCTGCTCCTTCTCCATGAGAGCGACGCCGTCACGATGGATCGTATGAGAGACTTCGTGGCACAGCGTGCCGGCCAATTGTTCGGTGTTCTTCACAAAATACAGAAGTGAATCCACCACGTAGACGTTGCCTCCGGGGGTCGCAAACGCATTGGGCTGCGTTTCGTGTACCAGAAAGAACTTGAAAGGATGCGGGTAGCGCGGCTGGGCCACGCGGGTGATCGCTTCAGCAACCGGTTTCAGGCTGTCGTACAAGGGAGAGGACTCAACGATCTCTCCCTTCTCTCGCAATTGCTTGTAGACTTCCTGACCCAGCTCGGTTTCCTGGTCGGTGACCGGCTCAGGAGTTGGGGCCTGAGCAGCGCTCAGCGTGGCGACGATCGCCAGCAGTGGCGCAATCCAGAATCTCGGTGTCGAAAATCGCAGACCCGGCATCGTGAGTCTCCTTGATGAAACGTTCACTTCCTGTTGTGTCAGAGCCAATTCCACCAGCTAACCAGTGGTACTATAGGCTATCGAAAAAGGGAGGTCGGCTGACCTCCCTTACTTCACACTCCTCAAAGACCTGCGTTGGCTCGATCTAGGACGCCTTGGCTTTTACTCCTTCGGCGCTCGCCTTAACGGCCCGGACTTTGGCCTGCGCTTTGCGCTGCAGCGCCTCGAGCCTGTCTTTCGCCAGTTGTGCCTTCGCCTGGATCCTGGATTCGAGATCGTTAATCTTGTCTTGAAGTTTCGCCTTCCGGTCTGCCTGTGCTTTCGCGTGCTCGGCTTTCAGTTGGGCGACATCGGCTTTCATGGCGGCGATGTCCTCATCGTCCACCTTTTCTCTCACGTCCGAAAGGGCTCGGCGAAAAACGTTTCCGCCGATGGCTTCCATGCGCGTATCCACCGGCGTGGTCCATTCCTCGTCCACCTCAGCAATCAGTGCAGTACGGGAAGGGACCAGGGACTTTTGGACGTCGTCAATAAAATCGGAGCCGACCCGAATGTTGTTCAGGTCGATGCTGCTGCCGACAGCCATTCCCGCGGCGGCACCCACGACTACACCCACCGGCCCTGCCAACACGCCAATGAGACTTCCCAGGGAAGTGCCCACCAGACTGCCGATCGGACCGACGTCATCCCCCTGCTTTAAACTGGTACTTCCGTCTGCGTTTTTCGTCAGCACTGCATACCCGTAGACACCAATGCTGCCTTCATTGTCCAGTTGTTGAAGGGCTCGTTTCCCTTCGTAGGCTTTGCTCTCATTGGGGAAAATCACTACTAACATGCGATCCATACCACATCTCCTCTCTACGTTGTGCCTTCACAAAGAACGTTAATGGAGTTCGGATCGTGGATCGTGTCCCTTGGCACACGACGGCTCCCCGGCTCAAGAGATGGCGCGGCCCGAGACTCGATCCCAGTCGGTTGTTGTCTTTGGTCATGCTCCGTCGGACCCCAACCGCAACACGACGAAGTTGAATGGTAGAAGATTGGAACGAGCGGCCTTGCGGAAGGTCCTTCGCTCCCCGCTAACGAGTGGCCTGAGAGTGGCGAGATTTTAGTTCAACCCCGACTCGATTGCAACTTCTCAAGCCGGGTGGTCCGCACCACTCGGGGTGCCCCATTCAATCGCGTTTTGTGCATTGAGTGGGGTCAAGATGCCGAGGTCGAAGGATTCCCAAACAAAAAAGCCCCGCTCACCCGAGCGGGGCCTTTGCCTTTGCTAAGAGCTGGAAGCTAAGAGCTAACAGCCAAGTTCAGTCCCTCACTCCATCCATAAACGCCCGCAACTTCCGCGAGCGCGATGGATGCCGCAACTTCCGCAGCGCCTTGGCTTCGATTTGCCGGATACGTTCGCGAGTGACCGCGAACGACTGGCCGACTTCTTCGAGCGTGTGCTCGCTTCCGTCCTCGAGACCGAAACGCATCTTGATGACCTTCTCCTCGCGCGGCGTCAGCGTGCGCAGCACCTGCGAAGTCTGGTCTTTCAGGTTCACGTTGATAACCGCCTCGGCCGGCGAAACCACGCCGCGGTCCTCGATGAAGTCGCCCAGGTGCGAATCTTCCTCTTCGCCAATTGGCGTTTCGAGAGAGATCGGTTCCTGCGCGATCTTGAGAACCTTGCGGACTTTCGCCACCGGAATATCCATGCGCTTAGCGATTTCTTCCGACGTCGGTTCGCGTCCCAGTTCCTGCACCAGCTGCCGCGACGTGCGGATTAGCTTGTTGATCGTTTCGATCATGTGCACCGGGATACGAATCGTACGCGCCTGGTCAGCAATGGCACGGGTAATTGCCTGCCGGATCCACCACGTGGCATACGTGGAGAACTTGTAGCCACGGCGGTATTCGAACTTGTCCACGGCTTTCATCAGGCCAATGTTGCCTTCCTGAATCAGGTCGAGGAACTGCAGTCCGCGATTCGTATATTTCTTGGCAATCGAGACCACCAGTCGCAGGTTGGCTTCAATCAGCTCCCGCTTGGCGTGCTCGGCGTCCATGTCGCCCTGGATGATCTCGCGCTGCGTACGCTTGAGCTCCAGGAACAACACGCCCGCTTCCTGCTCAAGCTTCTCCATCTCGGCGCGGATGGAGCGAGCCTGCCGGCGGTATTCCTTTTTCTGGTCCTCGCTGCGGGTGGCGTCGGCTTTCCGTTCCAGGTTCTGGGCCTGGCGGTCGAGCGAACGCATGCCGTCGACGGTCTTGTTGACCCGTTCGATCAGCCGCTTCCGCTCATTGTTGGTGAAGCCGAGGTTGCGCACCGCGAGCGATACGCGAACGATGCCGCGGCCCAGGGCAATCCGGTACTTGCGATGGTCCTTGGGACGCTTTTTCTGCGAAACCGCCGCGAACTTCTCCTGCAGCTGCCCGGCTTTCTTGTAATGTTTGGCAAGCTCATCGATCTTGCCCGTGAATTCCTTCAGCCGGTTTTGCAGGATGTCGTCGGTGATCTCTTCTTCATCGAAGGTGACCACTTCTTTAATCGAACGCACGCCCTTTTTCAGGTCGTCGCCCATGGCCAGCAGTTCGTGAATCACAATCGGCGAGCGCGAAAGCGCCTTGAGCACACGCAACTGCCCGCGCTCAATCCGCTTCGCAATCTCCACTTCGCCCTCGCGCGTAAGCAAGGGCACAGTCCCCATCTCGCGCAGATACATGCGAACGGGGTCGTTGGTTTTTTCCAGCGCGCCGGGGCTTAAGTCGAGTTCGACGTCCTCGGCGCCTTCTTCTGCTTCCTCGAATTTTTTATCGAGTGCGGAGGAAGGCATTTTGGGGCCTTCGAGCACATCGATACCTTGCGTGCCGATAGTCGTCAGCAAATCGTCCAGGTCTTCGGGGCTGTGCACATCGTGCGGGATCAAGTCATTGACTTGATCGTAGGTCAGGTATCCCTTTTCTTTGCCTGTATCGATCAGCTTCTTAATATCGTCGTACTTGTCGTCAAGAGCCAAGAAAGATTGTCCTCAAAGCGCCCCGAGGGGCGCATGCTTCCTTCTTCCAGTGGTGGGAACGTGGCACTGCGGGATTGTGCCGAAGGCACAAACTATGAATTATAGCAGACGAGCGACATCCCTGCCCATCAGGCAGTTTGGGTAGAACCCGATTCGCTTCCGCTCCGCAAACCTCGAACCCGCCATATCGTTTAGATGCCTTAACCCCTTCCTCTGCTCCATTTTCTGCAGCTTTCTCAAGGGCTTGCCCGATTTCCTTTTGAAGAAAACCCTCTGGGCGGCAGTAAGACGCACGCCGGGGCGTTCGGGTTTGGCGCAAAATCTCGGAAGGCCAAGAATTTTTACGCGGGACGCCGGTGGGCGGGGGCTTGGTCATCGGCCAAGCCGGGATCCCGCAGCGCGTGCTTCAGGCGAACTTTTTCCTGCAGCAAGGCTTGCATCTCGACCGGGTCCCTGCGGCCTGCGGTTTCGAGTTCGCGCTGAACGTCGTCTAAACGACGCCGCAGATGAATGCGCCGCAGCGCGCGAACCGCTCCCTCCAACCGCTCGGCGGTGAGTTCTTCATCTTCTTTCAGCAGGATGCTTGCCACCCGCCTCCGGTCGCCTTCGGAGAACGGCAACGCCATCACGTCGCCGACCTCGAGCGCGCCGGCGAGCAGCGTCTCGACCAGCGACTCGGTCGCCAGCCCTTCATGAAGCCGCTCGCTCTCGATCGCGAACCGCGCTTGCCGCGCCGGATCGAATTCCTCCTCGGCCCCGTCCCGCGCAGACAGATGTTCCTGCCCCGCCTGCATCTCATGCGCCGAGGCCAGCGCTCGAATCAGAATCCGCTCCGCATCGGTGATCTGCGCCTCGACTGGCGCCTTCACCGTAGCGGCCGATCGGCTGGCGGCCACATGCTTCAGTTCCTGCCGCAGCACCGCCGAGTCGATGCCCAGTTTCTGCGCGATCTCATGGGCCAACTCGTCGCGCACGATGCGGCTGGGCACCCGCTGAATATGCGGCAGAAGGTGATTGATCGCCTTCACCTTGCCTTCGGGTGTGCGTACCTGGAATTGCGCCCGCGCCCGCTCGATCAGGTAGTCGAAGTAGCGCTGCGAGTGGCGCAGGGCCTCGACGTAGGCTTCCTTGCCTTTGCGCCGGATGAAGAGGTCCGGATCGAATCCATGCTCGAGCGTCAGCACCTTGATCTGGAATTCTTCCTCGACCAACAGGCCAAGAGTGCGCTCGGTGGCCTTGGCTCCGGCGGTGTCGGGATCGAAATTGACGACCGCATTCTTGCTGAAGCGCCCCAGCAACTTGGCCTGCAGTTCGGTAAACGCCGTGCCAGAACTGGCAATCACGTTCTGAAATCCCGCGGCAAACACGGAAATGCAGTCCATCTGACCTTCAACCAGGATCGCGTAATCCAGCTTGCGGATGGCCTCCTTGGCATGGTCCAGATTGAACAGCACACGCGACTTCGAGTAAATGGCCGTCTCCGGCGAATTGAGATACTTCGGCCCAGCCTTCTCGTCGGTCGAAAGCGTGCGCCCGGTGAAGGCGATGATGCGGCCCGCGTCGTTGGCAATTGGGAAGGTGATGCGGTTGCGGAATTTGGAATAGAAGGCTACTAGCTGCTGGCTTCTGGCTGCTGGCGCACTCAGGCTCTGGGCGCCTGGCTCTGGGCTCTGGGCCTTATCCCCGGCCTTCTCATCGGCTCTCCCCTTTCTCGATTCACCCTCACCATTCTTGTCATCCTGAGCGGCGCGAGGGACCTGCTTTTGCTCTTCCTGACGACCGTTCTTAGCTTGCCCTGAGCTGAGCGAAGGGACTGACGACTTACCACTGCCCTCTTCTTTCCACGAAAACAACCCGCTCTCGCGCAGCAACTCTTCGTCGAACTCCCGCCGCAGCGCGTCGCGGAGAAGAAATCCCGAATCGGGCGCATACCCGATCCGAAAGCGCGCAATCGTCTCTTCGTCCAGCCCGCGCCCCGCAAGGTATGTCCGCGCCCCGGCCCCCTCCGGCCGCTTCAGGTAATCCTGAAAAAACGCGCACGCCCGTTCGTGGACATCGAGCAGCGCCATGCGCAGCCGGGCCTCGCGCGCCTCCTGCGGACTCGAGAACTCGACCTTGGGCATGGCCACGCCCAGCTTCTGCGCAATCAGCCGCACGGCTTCCGGAAACGTAATGTTCTCGACTTTCTGCACAAACGAGAACACGTCCCCCGAGACGCCGCATCCGAAACAGTGAAAGAACTGCCGGGTGGCGTGCACTGAAAACGACGGCGTCTTCTCATTGTGAAACGGACAAAGCCCTGAATAGTTCTGCGCCCCCGCCTTCTTGAGCTTGACGTAGTCGCCTACCACGCGAACGATGTCGGCCTGCTGCTTGAGGGCGTCTTTGAAATCGGAAGCGGGCATGGGATGTCGGGATGAAGATTCTATTTTGGAGCACGACCGGAAAGAAGCGAAATGGCCAGTTGGTGGTGAGGGAGTTTCGGAAAAGCTGTGGATAAACGCGGATTGGCGCGGAGCACCGAGGAAAAGCGGGTCTGCCCCATCTTGCGCGGTCTTGCGCAAATGTGGGAACCCTGCTCCATCCAGGTTTTTTCAGAGTCGGAGGGACATGACTAGAGCCGTTTCACCCAGATCCGGTCCGGATGGGCCGGGTGAGAATCTTCCACGCAGGTTTCGAACGCAGGGATGTGCGCCGCTTGCTGAGTCACCGAAGGTGCGCCGCCGAACGCCCGAGAATACAGTCGATAGGACACCTCGCAGGCGTGGCACCGGAACGTGTATCCCGGCGCAAAGCCTCCACTCACCAGATCCTCATACGCGGAACCTTCCACCACGCGAGCCGCAATCATTTCCTGCATTCCGCTCTCCGACCTCTGGAAGAGATTTTAACTGCCAGGAGATGGAGAATGGGACGGATCCGGCTGCTCATGCACCCGGATGATTACGGTTGTGCCGTAAGCAGAAAGTCCACCGTTGCGCCGACCGGAATGCTTTCCTTGCGACTTAAAACCGGGGCTTGGCAGGTGGTTGACTCCTTCGCGTCCTTTACGAAGGATTAGGGTCACAGCAAATTCCCACCCCGCCTTACATCCCCCTTCCCCCACAACGAGAGTCTGGCGATGCTAATATTCGAAACCGTCTTCGCCTAAGACAAGAAGGTCCCTTATGGCAAGCGCACCCATCTTGAAAGACAGGCTCGCGGCCCGCATCGCGCTGGTCGAACGGCATATTGGTCTTGAAAATTCGCATGACCTCGAAGGCGTGCTCGCGACCTTCGGCGATGCGGCGCGCTACGACGACGAGCCCTGGGCTGAGCACTACGAAGGCCGCGACGGGGTGCGCGACTTCTACACGCAGCTAATGAGTGCGCTGCCGGATCTGGAAATCTCGGTGCAGCGCCAGCATGTCACCGACGAGGCCATCGTGGTGGAAGTCACGATTCGCGGCACGCATCTCGGCGGTTGGCGCGGACTTCCCGCCACCGGACGCCGCGTGGAGTTCCCCCTCTGCGGCGTGTATACGTTCGACGCCCAGGATCGTCTGGCCGGGGAAAAGATCTACTACGACCGCGGCACGGTTCTGAGGCAACTCGGCGTGTTCCACGAACCGCGAAGCGTGCTTGGACAAATCACAATTCTGGCGACCCATCCCGCCACCATCGCGCGTGCGTTGGCGCGAAAGATTCTGCGCAGCTAGCACGACGCCCAACTCCCATCCATTCCTGGCACGTTAGTCACCACTTTCACTGGTTACTTCAGGCAGTCTGACGTGTAACGGACGGGCAATTGTGGCGCGATCGACATGCCCGTACTGTGTGATTAAGCAGTATCGCCGCTTCACCACGGTACGGAGGATTGATGAGCGCCACTCGGAAGTTTGCACTATTCCTATTTGCAGTATGCCTGCTGGCCGGACAGGCATTCGCTAATACCGTCTCTCTGAAATTCGTAAGCGTAGGCCCAGGCAATGTTGCGCCCACCGGCTATTACGCCTATCCCTACAATTTCTCAATCAATGGCAGCAACACACTGACGCCCATGATGTGCGACGCCTTCAACAACCACATCACGTTTGGCGAGACCTGGAGCGCGAACGCGCACAGCCTTCTGCAAGGCGGCATGTTCGGTACCAGCGGCCAGGCAATGCTCGACTACAAGGCCGCCGGACTGATCTTCCTGGGCGTGTTCAACGGAACCATCAATGCAGCGCTCGGAAACTCCGCGGTGTGGGAGCTGTTCAGCGGACAGAACAACGGCAGCAGCGAGGCCGCTGTGCAGGCGATCATGGCCCAGTACCTCGGACTGGCCTCGACCGCTCCGAACAGCGCGTTCAAGGGCCTGAAAGTTTACACCGCGATCGGCGCGCGGCCGGGATACGGACCGCAAGAGTTCATCGGCTACACGCCCTGCTCCGCAGTACCTGAGCCGGGAACGCTGAGCCTGATGGCTACCGGGTTGTTCGGCATGGCTGGATTGGTACGCCGGAAGCTGCGCGCTTAATTTCGTCAGTTGCTGTTTCGGTTTTTTTGCCGTTCGGCTCGTGAATACCATTCCGACGAACGATGTGGGCTCGCGCTCGAGGCGAGCCCTTTTTTCTTGAGGCTCCGTTTTTTCAGACGGTTGTTTCCTTCCAGCATTCATTCCTCGGGAGTCCCGGTGTTCCTGCCCTAACTATTCGCAATTTCTTCTCCTTTATTCGACTCGTGCGTAGATACTTGGGGATATCTAGGGCGGTTGCTGTATTCCGCCTTGCGGCGCCGGCGCGGTAGGCTCGCTGCTGCAATACGAATCCAGGGGCACGACCTACGCAATGTTGAATAAAGAAGTGGAGAAGACTGTGAGAAACATCCACGATGTGTTGAAGGAGAAGGAAACAGAATGCGCCCGGCTGCGCCACGAGATCGAAGCCCTGCGAATCGTGATCCCGTTAATGGACGAGAAAGCTTCGATCGATCGAACCCCGGTAATTGATGAGCGCAAGGCCGAGAGGGCATCCGTGCTGAATGAGCGGACCGAACAACTGGAACCCTCGATGCGGGCCGCTGAGGAACGCGAAGCGCATAAGACCGAAGCGGCGACCGAGATCGATGTCGACCGGAAAGGTCCGTTGTCGGCAAGCCTCAACGAAACCAGTTGGTGGAAGCGGCAGAGTCGCTGATTGCGCCGTTCACACCCGCAGCTCCACGACCGTGGCGCCGCCGCCGCCTTCGTTTTGCGGAGGCTCGGTAACTGACGCGACGTGCGGGTGTTTCTGCAGGAACTGGCGAAGCGCCTTACGCAGGATGCCCATACCGCTGCCATGCACCACGCGAATGCGCGAGAGGCCGGCGAGGAAGGCGCGATCCACGAATCTCTCGACCTCCGTGGTGGCTTCATCGACGGTGCGGCCGATTACGTTAATTTCAGTCGGAACACTGGACTCGGTGTTGCCGAGCGAAACGGAGATCCCGCGGGCGCGCGCGGCCGCGACTGGCGAGTCCGCGGCGCGGGCGATCACCTCGGCGATGTCATCGCGCGCAATCTTCATCTTCATTGCGCCGATTTCCACCTCAAAATGATTCTCGTCGATCCGGCGGGTCACGGTACCAGCGCGTCCGACTGACTTCAACTTCACTGTGTCGCCTTGAGAGACGTGCTTGACGAGAGCCGGCTGCGCATGTGGATCACCTTGATCGGCGCCGGTTGCGTGGGCGACCACGGTGGAATCGAACTGCTCGCGAAATTCGCGACGCAGTTTGGAAATGCGGCGCTCGGCGTCTTTGGATAACTTCTGTGCGGCAGCGCGATCCTGAATGGCATTGACGGTCTCGCGGGCGTGATACTCGAAATCCTTGAACAAGGCTTCCAGCTTCTTCTCCATCTCGCGGACCTTAACCTGTTGTTCCTTTTTCCCTTCGGCGGCGAGGCTTGCCTTTTCCTTTTCCAGATCCTCTTGGCGAGAACGCAGGCGAAGGCGCTCGGCTTCGGCCTCACGCAGTTCGGCGTGCAAGCGATCCAGGAACCTGGCAACGTCCTGCGTTTGCGTTCCGATGCGGCTTCGTGCGGACTCGATGATTTCCGGATTCAGTCCAAGGCGTTGGGCAATGTTGATGCCCGCCGACGCACCCGGCACTCCGACCCGCAGTTCGTAGGTGGGCTGCAGCGTAGCCTCATCGAAACCGAC
Source organism: uncultured Acidobacteriota bacterium (assembly GCA_963765755.1). Classification (GTDB taxonomy): domain Bacteria; phylum Acidobacteriota; class Terriglobia; order Terriglobales; family Acidobacteriaceae; genus Gp1-AA133. Next base: position 246,480 of record CAVXXV010000009.1, read on the forward strand.
GGCCGCGTTCAGCACGCCGGGCGTGTTCACGCCGTACACCTTGAGCGACGTGTGATGGGTCGAGATGATCGTGATCGAGGCGATGCGGCGGAAATGGTCGGCGATGGCAACGGCGAGGGCTGCACCTTCCTCCGGATCGGTAGCGGAACCGAGTTCGTCGAGGAGGACGAGCGACTGCGGAGTAGCGGTGCGCGAGATGAAATCGATATTCGTGACGTGGGCGGAGAACGTGGACAGGTTCTGCTCGATGGATTGATAGTCACCGATGTCAGCAAGCACGGCATCGAAGATGGGAAACTCAGCCCGGTCCGCGGGAACAGGGACGCCCGATTGCGCCATCAGCGCGAGCAGGCCGACCGTTTTTAGCGTGACGGTTTTTCCGCCAGTGTTGGGGCCGGTGATGACGAGTTCACGGCGCTCGCCTTCGAGTTCCATCGAGATAGGGATGACTTTCCCGCCTTTTGATTTCAGATTGCGTTCCAGAAGTGGGTGGCGGGCATTGTGCAGGATCAGCGCAGGGAGAGGGAGTCGGGCTTCGCCCGACCTGAACGGACGAGGGCGTCCGTCCCCACGTGGTTCTTGCTGCTTCCCTTCTTGTTCTTGCTGATCCCCTCGCGTTTCTTGCTGGGGCTCTGCAGCGCCTGGTGCGCTGCCCGTCAAAGTCACCGGCACGCAGAAGTAATCCTGGGCGAAGCGGGCTTTCGCGAATTGAAGTTCCAGTTCGGCCAGGGCTTCTACCGCACTGCGAATCGCTTCCGCGCTCTCCCCGATGCGGCGCGTCATCTCAAGCAAGATGCGATGAATTTCCGCCTGCTCTTCATCAAGCAACCGGACCAGGTCGTTGTTCTGCTCGATGGTCTCGATGGGTTCTACGAATACCGTTTGTCCACTGGAACTCGAACCATGCACAACGCCGGGAACTCTACGTTTCTGCTCGATCTTCACGGGGATGACGAAGCGCTCGCCGCGAATGGTGACGAGTTCGTCCTGCACGGTGCCGCCTTCGGCCAGGCGGCGAAGATAGCCGCGTAAGGAATCCTGAATGGTTCGCTTCTGCTTGTCGATCTCGCGGCGGATGCGAGCGAGTTCGGGCGAGGCGCGGTCTTCCAGTGTCCCATCCGGCTGGATCTTGTTGCGGAACGCGCGCAGAAATTCGTTGAAGTCGGCGATGCCGGCAGAGATGTGCGGGACCGCTGTCCACTCTTTCATCGCAGCCGGCGGACTCAGGACGATCTGGCGCCACTCGGAAGCTCGGTCCACGACCAGAATGACGTCGCGAATGTCGGTCGTCTCGAGCGCGGCTCCGGCGATGCGGGCTTTATCCAGCGACGCGGTAATCTCGAGCAAACCGGAAAATTCGAACCGTCCGCCGACGCGGCGGAATTCACGGATTTCGCTGGTCAGTTGCTGCTGCTGTTCGATCCAGGAACGATCTTGCGAAGGCGCCAGCCGTGCAATTCGCTCTCCGCCCAGCGGTGACGACACGTAGCCGCGCAGCAGATCGCGGAGTGATTCAAACTCGAGCACGCGGGCGCTGGTATGGGCTAGGGACATGACGGTAGCCAAATTATGTTACAGGAAGCGGATTGCCCGCGCGGAGTGCGGAGGTCCCCGTCGACCGCTCCGGGCGGGCGTTTACTTCTCTCAGGATGACAAATTTATTTAGAGACAGAGAAAGAGAATCAACTACCGGCTTCAACCGCGGCAGCAGCCTGGGCCGCAGCTGGGAAGCGCAGCGTGAAGAGCGCCCCGCCGTCGGGTTTATTCCGGCAACTGATGTGCCCGTTATGGTCCTGCATAACTCCGTACGAGGCGCTCAAGCCCAGGCCGGTGCCCTTGCCGACGGGCTTGGTGGTATAGAAGGGATCGAAGACACGTGCGGCATCGGCCATGCCCGGGCCGGAATCGGAAAATTCGATGACGATCTCGTGGCCGATATGACGGGCCGTCACCAGCAGCGCGCCGCCACCCACATCGTTCAATGCGTCGATCGCATTCTCGGTCAGGTGAAGAAAAGTCTGCAAGAGCTGATTGGCGTTTCCCCAGATGCGCGGCAGCGCCGGTTCCAGTATCGAATCGACACGAATATTCTTACCCCGAATCTGCACATCATTCATCTGCAATGCGCGCTGCACCAGTCCGCCCACATCGATCAGGATCTTCTCGGATGGATTCTGCTGCGAGAAGCTGAGCAAGTCGGCCACCAGGTCGCGCGTGCGGCGCGCCTGTTGCCCGATTTTTTGCGCCATGGAGGCCTGCTCGCCCTTCAGGGTCGATTGCGACGCCAGCAATTCGGAGTATCCCAGGATCGCGGCCAGAGGATTATTGATTTCGTGCGCGGCTCCCGCCACGAGCTGGCCAAGAGATGCCAGCTTTTCTTTCTGCACCAGATGACTCTGCAGGCGCTGCAGGTTCTCGTAACTCTGGCGCGATTCATCGAGCAAACGAATCAGCTGGCGATCGAGAAGAATCTGCTTCAGAAAGACGAATCCTCCGAGCACGGTGGTGGCGGCCATGGTCGCCAGCAGTCGAAAATTGCGGAGGTCTGGCGGCGTGTCCTTCGCCCACAATGCCCAGAGGCCCAGCAATGGCAACGACAGAATGGCGATCATGGCGAGACGCGGCGCGACGTTGGTCCAGGTGCCGGGCGCTTTTGTATCGGGTTGCACTGCGAGGTCGGCATGCCGGGCTGAGATCGCGGTCCAGGTGATCCAGCCGATGGAAATCAGGAGCAGCAGGTCATAAATGCTGCCGCTGTAGTACTGTCCGCGGGCGATGGCAGCATTGATGGTTTCCGATCCGAGCGTATACAGCGCGGCCCCCACGAACAGGTTCCAGTAGAGCTTGCGCCACGCGCCCTGGGTGGATGTTGCCACCATTCCCAATACAAAGACCAGAACCAGGTTCTCGAGCAGGTACAACAGGTCGTAGTTACGGCTGTACACCGGAACATTGAGATTCACGTACTGGTCGGGAAAGACGATGAACGCATACAGGAAGATCCACCACACCAACACCATGAGGAAGTTGATCACGTCGAGAACCGTCTTGCGATCGCTGCGCGAACGATGCGGAAGCAGCGCCACTGCTGTAATGAACGTGATGACGTGCACAAAAAGGATCACATCGCCGATACACGGTTCGGGCAAATCCCTCCGCAGAATGATTTCGTAATAAGCCCAGATGGCGCTGTTGATCGTCCAGAGAATGCAGCCCAGGCCGAACAGCATCCAGAAAACTCGCGCCCGCGGTTGCGTGATGGCATTCCAGAAGAACGCCGCGGAAGCGGCTAGCAGCATGACCATGGCCAGCACGTCCCCGAAGGCTGTGAGGGCGAACCCGCGCGGCATGAACCACTCCATGGCGGCCACGGCCAGGGTGAGGGCAGCGACGCCCGCGAATCCGGCTTTTTGCGCAGAGGACATGCGTCCAACTAGTCTATTGGTTTCGCGTAGTTCTTCTATAGATTACAGAGGAGGAGATGTGAGTTACGGAAGTGCGTTTCCTGCATTGCCGACCCGGTGGCATCAGATTCTCACCACCCCTAAGTTCCTCGGCTTAAAGCAAATCTAACGCAATCGATGACCCCGGAGTCGGTGACCGCCGTCACACAGACAGGTGACCATCCGGATGGGCCTCGGTTGTCGATTTTGCGGGATGGCCGGGCCCTGCGCTTTGCTAGAATCGAGGCATGGCGTTTCCCGTGACGCGTCTCCGCCGCCTGCGCAAGACTGAACCGCTGCGGTCCCTGGTTCGTGAGACGCGCCTCAGTCCTGAAAACTTCGTCTACCCATTGTTCGTCTGCCCTGGAACCGGCGTCCGCAAGGAAGTCCGTTCCATGCCCGGTGTCTTCAATCTCTCGGTCGATGAGGCCGTCAAAGAAGTGCGGGAAGCGCGCTCGCTGGGCGTTTTGTCGGTGATTTTGTTCGGCTTGCCCGAGAAGAAAGACGAAGTCGCCACTGGCGCGTGGGCCACCGACGGCATCGTGCAACAGGCCGCGCGCGCCATTAAACGCGAAGTTCCGGATGCGATCCTGATGGGCGACGTCTGTTTGTGCGAGTACATGTCGCACGGACATTGCGGGATTGTGAAGGCCGCACCCCAATCTTTGGGAGCAGCCGTAGCCGCGCCTCCGGCGGCAACCACCGAGTACGAGATCGTGAACGACGCGACCCTGGAATTACTGGCGCGGACCTCGGTTTCGCTGGCGCAGGCGGGCATCGACATCATCGCGCCCTCCGACATGATGGACGGCCGCGTGGGCGCCATTCGCAAGGGACTGGATCAGGCAGGCCTTAGCAATACGCCTATCCTTTCTTATGCGGCGAAATTTGCGTCAGGATTTTACGGGCCTTTCCGCGAGGCGGCCGATTCTGCCCCGGCATTCGGGGATCGCCGCTCCTACCAGATGGACGGGGCTAACATCCGCGAGGCGATGCGCGAGATTGAACTCGACCTCGAAGAAGGCGCTGACATCATCATGGTGAAGCCAGCCATGCCGTACCTGGACGTGATCGCGGCCGCGCGCGAACGATTCGACGTGCCACTGGCCGCCTACCAGGTGTCAGGCGAATACGCGATGATCGAAGCCGCAGCGCGGAACAACTGGATTGATCGCGAACGCGTCATGATGGAGTCGTTGACCTCGATCCGGCGCGCCGGAGCCAGCATTATCCTGACGTACTACGCGAAAGAAGCTGCCAGGCTGCTCGCGTAACATCCGTTTGCGCCTAACGCTGAAGCGTCGCCGCCATGGAACTCGAGGCTGCGGCCGGGGACCCTAATGTGGACGATCCACGCGCATCCGACGCTAGCCGACGCCAAGCTGGATACATCCAAATAGTAGGTACGGAATGGCGATCAACGCTTGAATTTGAGAACCCTGCTTCGAAGCATATTCGCGATCATCGCTTTGGGCGTCGGCCTGACGGCCTTGTTCTTGATGGTTTACGAACTTCGGGATTTTCGACCCTATTTCAACAAGATCCAGGGGATTTACGTGAGCATGGATCGGGAGGATCGGGAACCACCTGAAAAAGTGCAGGAGTTCGTTTGGAAGGTAGATGGTAAAAATATAGATACCTTCGCGGCACGGCAACTGCTGGGCGACGTGCGAGGTTCAATGCGTGCCGCCGCTTGGCACTACCATTCATTCTTGTGGACGCTCTTATTGCGCTGGCATTTCAGCAAGGCGCAGAGGCTGGCATTCTATTGCCACTATCTCCCGTACGAAGCCGGGAATGGTTTTGAAAGGGCATCGGAGTTCTATTTCCAGAAGCCACCAGATGCCTTGGACCTGGACGAATTAGCAACGATTGTGGCTGTTGGCCGCGCACCCACAGCATACTCGCCGATTCGGCATCCTGAGCGGCTCGAAGTGATAAAGAAAGAATTATTGGCGACTTACAACGCTCGATGATTTCCGTTCTCCAACTCGGCACTATCGACTACGCCACCGGCCATCAGTTGCAGCAGAAGCTAGTCGATTTGCGCAAGGATGGGCTTATCGGCGACGTGCTGCTCCTGCTTGAGCACACGCCGGTCATCACTCTCGGACGCAATGCAAAGAAAGCAAACGTCGTAGCGGAGCCGGACTTGCTGGCGCAACGCGGCGTCGAACTCTTCGACTGCGACCGCGGTGGCGATGTTACGTTTCATGGACCGGGCCAACTGGTCGGCTATCCAATCTTCGACCTGCGCGGGTTCCCCGCGGAAGGTACACACCGCAAGACTCTAGGCGCCATCGAATACGTGCGGCGCCTGGAGGAGGTTTTGATTCGCACGTGCGCCGATTTCAGGATTCCCGCCGAGCGCGTGAAGGGGCTAACCGGAGCGTGGACCCTATCCGATACTGACTTTGGCGGTGGGGCGGCGAGCGTCTCCGCCCGCAGGGAAGGTGAGAGTGATCGCAATACTAAGGAGCAAGCCAAGATCGCCGCGATCGGTGTTCACATCTCACGCGGCGTGACCTCGCACGGTTTTGCTCTCAACGTAAACACGGATCTCAGCTTCTTCGACCTGATTGTTCCGTGCGGAATCACCGACAAGCCCGTGACCTCAATGCAGAAAGAACTGGGCCAGGCAATCGAACTCCAGGACGTCGCGCATTCCGTCGCCCGCAACTTCGGAAGCGTGTTTGGCAGCCAGGTATTGTGGCTGCAGACGCTGGACGCGTTGCTCGCCCAACCCACTGATCTGCCCGCGCGGCCGCCGGAAGAACTCCGCAAGCTACATAAAGAAGATGACATTCATTGGGCCTGACGGGTTGGTCAAAGGCGGGCAAACGATTTAGCATTCCTTTTCGCGGTCACCCTTCCGACTGTCATGGCTAAGAAGACGAAGCCGAAAGCATCGCGCTCCCCATCGAACCACAAGCGCGCTGTCCTGCCTCCGAAAGCGCCGGCTTCGTCCCAGCGAACCTACACCATTCTGGACTACCGCCTGGAGAAACCGCGCTTTAAACTCCGCCAGGTCCGCGACGGCGACGCGCTGCAATACGAAGTGTCCGGTACTCTGAATGCGCCGGTTCCGCCGATCCGCGAATCGAAATACCTCAGCAAACAGCAGGCAATCGAGATCTATCGCTGGATGCTGCTGAACCGCAAGATGGAATCAGCCCTGGAAAATCTCTATAAGCAAGGCAAGGTCGTCGGCGGAGTGTACTTCGGGCTCGGGCAAGAAGCATGCTCGTGCGCATCGGCGTACGCGCTAAGACCAGACGAATGGCTAGGCCCGATGATCCGCAACCAGGGCTCGCTGCTCGTGCGCGGATTTTCTCCGCGCGACATCATGATGCAGTACATGGCGAAGGCGGGCTCGCCCACGAAGGGCCGCGACGCATCGTCACATTTCGGGGACATCGAACATCGAAATGTGGTTGCACCGATCTCAACACTCGGAGACCTGATTCCGGTGCTCGCGGGAGTCGCGCTCGGGGCCCGCATGCAGGGGAAAAACATCGCCGTGATGACCTACATCGGCGACGGCGGCCAGTCCACCGGCGTCACCTACGAAGGCTTGAACTTCGCCGCCGTGCAGAATCTCGGGTTGGTCCTGTTCGTCGAGAACAATCTGTGGGGATACTCCACTCCCGCTGACATGCAGTTCCGCGTCGAAGACCTCGCCGAGCGCGCGATTGCTTATGGAATTCCCGGCGTGATCGTCGACGGCACCGACCCGTGCCAGGTTTACGACTCAGCCCACGAAGCCTGCGAACGCGCCCGCCGCGGCGAAGGCCCCACCCTGATCGAAGCCAAAATGATGCGCATGAAAGGCCATGCCATTCATGACGCCGCAGAGTACGTCCCCAAGCCGCTCTTTGAATACTGGAAAAAGCGAGATCCGATCGCGCGCTTTGAAAACTACCTGGTGAATGTCAAGAAGTGGCTGCCGCGAGCCGAACACGAGAGACTGCTCGCCGATGTGGATGCGCAGCTGGAAGCCGATCGTGACTTCGCCGTAGCCTCACCCATGCCGGAACCGGAAAGCGCCGTGGGGCGGCCTTATTGCGATCCGGAATGCCATGAGATCAAACCGAAATATGCGGCACCGAAAGCCAGAGCAAGCAAGCCCGCAGCGCAGAAGAGGGCTGAAGGTACAGTGCATTTGAAGTAGATCTCTTACCAGCCGGCCAGTTTCGCCTTCCGCAAACGCAAGGTCCCTCCACTCCGGTCGGGATGACAGCGCTTGGGGGATGTTGCAGGGGTTGAAACCTTCGGTGTTAAGCAAAGCCACACGCCGTTGGTTTGCCACAAACCTGTGACGATCGTCACCGTGTCTTCGACTATCCACTCTCTATAAATCTTCTAAAGCCTTGTCATTCCGAGCGAAGTATTCCGATCGCGAAGCGAGCGGAATGCGAAGTCGAGGGACCTTGTGTTTTCCGGAGACAAGAACATGTATCGCGAGCGTCACTACTACGTCTACATCATGCAGAGCGCATCCCGCAGGGCACTCTACATCGGCATGACAAACAACCTCCATAAGCGAGTCTGGCAACACAAAAACCACGCGTTCGAAGGTTTCACCGACGATTACAACGCGGTCCGCCTCGTGTACTGGGAAAGCTTCGATGACGTGCGCAACGCGATTGATCGCGAGAAGAAGCTGAAGAACTGGCGCCGCGAGAAGAAGCTTTGGTTGATCGCCAGATTCAATCCCGGATGGAAGGACCTCGCCGCCCACTGGTATCAAACGCAAGGTCCCTCGACTTCGCTCGGGATGACAAAGTAGTAGAGGTCGGATAATCTCGAAGCCGCGGGGATTGTTCGCAAGCCATCAACCAACCATGCCCACCCTCACCTATCTCGAAGCCATTCGCCAGGGAATCTGGGAAGAAATGGAGCGCGATCCCGCGGTCTTCTGTATCGGCGAAGACATCGGCATCTACGGTGGCGCGTTCAAAGTGACTGACGGCTTCATCGACCGCTTCGGCCCGGAGCGCGTCATCGACACCCCCATCGCGGAGTCAGCCATCGTGGGGGCAGCTTTCGGCGCGGCGCTCACCGGCATGCGACCAGTAGCCGAATTTCAGTTCATGGATTTCATCGGCTGCGCGTTTAACCAGATCACCAACATGGTCGCCAAGGCCCACTACCGCTGGGGAGCGCCCGCGCCCCTGGTCATCCGCGGTCCGAGCGGCGGCAACGTACACGGCGGCCCGTTCCATTCGCAGAATCCCGAAATGTACTTCGTGCACACGCCCGGCCTGAAGGTGGTCTGCCCGGCCACGGCCTATGATGCCAAGGGCCTGATCAAGGCCGCCATCCGCGACAACAACCCCGTCATCTTCTTCGAGCACAAATATCTCTACCGGCGTATTAAAGAAGAAATCCCTGACGAGGACTACCTTGTGCCGCTGGGCAAGGCCCGCCTCGCGCGCCAGGGTCACCACCTGGGCATCATCACTTACGCCGCCATGGTGCACGTCGCCCTTGAGGCGGCCGATCAACTCAGCAAGGAAGGGATCGAACTTGAAGTCCTGGATCTACGCACGCTGAGCCCACTCGATCGCGAGGCCATCGGCGAAACCGTGCGCCGCACCAACAAGGTCATGATTGTGCACGAAGATGTGCGCACCGGCGGCATCGGGGGAGAAATCGCCGCCATTATCAATGAAGAATCGTTCGACCATCTCGACGGCCCGATTGTTCGCCTCACGGCGCTCGACACCCCGGTGCCCTTCTCCCCTCCGCAGGAGGAATACTTTCTGCCAAAAGTCAGTGACGTGATCCGCGAAGCACGCAAACTCCTCGCCTACTGACGGGACGGTCCCCACGCGAAGCATCGGCAATTTTGTAGCACGCGAAAAATGCATTGCCCATGGCAGAAGGCTTGGCTGTCCCCCGAATGGAGGATCGAACGCGCAACCGCCGGGTGCACACCAGTAGCCTCCCCCTATAAACTACTGTCGCCTGATCGGACCTCGTAGGGGCCCATGCTCTTCACGGAATTCCCGGTCACGGACTGACAAGAATGAACCGCGAGGTGTTTGATGGCTTGCAACCCCGAGGTGCTGAAGCACGTTCCCCTGTTCGCCTTGCTCGACGCCGATGAGACCGAGGTCCTGGCCAGCCAGGTGGAACTCAAGAAGTTCGCCCCACGTCAGCGCATTTACAAGATTGGCGACCAAGGCGGCCAAGCCTATGTCATGGTTTCGGGGACGGTTCGCGTCACCACCGTCGACCAGGATCATCAGGAGGTCGTCATCGACGAGCCACAGCATGGCGAGTTCTTCGGCTTCGCCTCGATGCTGGAACAGACGCCGCACCAGACGACCGCCATCGCGCTCGATGAAACCGTTTGCCTCGAAGTCGACCGCAACGACATCTCGGTTCTACTGCAACGGAAGCCGCTTGCGGGCATGGATATGCTCACCGTCCTCGGCCGCCAGTTTCACGCATCGCAGCAACTGGTACGCCTGCGCGCCATGCGCAATCCCAACGATGTCATCGATCGCGAAGCCACCTTCGGCGAACGAATCGCCGACACGGTCGCCGGCTTCGGCGGCTCATGGACCTTCATCATCATCTTTCTTTCGGTTCTGGTCGTCTACAGCCTGGTAAACATCACTCTGGGCCGCCGTGCCTGGGACCCCTACCCTTTTATTCTGTTGAACCTGTTCCTATCCATGCTGGCCGCCATTCAGGCGCCCGTCATCATGATGAGCCAGAACCGGCAGGACACCCGCGACCGCCTGCGCGGCGAACTTGACTACGAAGTTAACCGTCGCGCTGAAGCCGAAATTCAAGGCCTCGCCGGAAAGCTCAATCACATTGGCGAAAAGGTAGCGGACATCGAAGACATGCTCCGCTCCGGGACCGCCTGATCAGCAACGGCTCGCAGGCGACGTAGATGCAATGTCATGCTGAGCGAAGTGAGGCACCAGGTTGCTCAGTGCGCCAGAAATCCCAGCATGGGCGTGCTGAGTGCGCCGCTCAATAAAAAACCCAGCACCATCGGTGCTGGGGCAAGCGCAAAACCAACGAGATGCCCGCAACAGGCATCCCCAATTCTCTTACTTGGTATCCGCCTTGGCATTCGCCTTGGCTTCCGCGGCATACTTCTTCACGGTCGAAAGGAAGGTATCCGAACCTGCCGGCGCGGGCACGCCACCCGTCAGAATCTGCTCGAATGACGCCTTCTCGCCGTACAACACTCGCGTTTCATCGTTATCCTGGCTGATCGCCGCACCATTTAGAGCCACGCCGGCAAACACACCGCGAGCGCGCGAGTAGGACAGAACCTCGGCCCTCATCTTCCAATCCGTGTCGCCTTCCGCATGCCGCCCCACCGGTCCAGCCGCAACCGAAGCATCCGCTCCCAGCTTGAACTTGCTGTTCAGCAGATTTCGCATTCCCTTGTCGTTCATGATCAGCATGACGACGTCGACGGCTTCCCCGCCAATCTGGAACCCTACGCTTCCACCAGCGAGTTTGAACGGCGCCGGCGCGCTCCAGCCGGTCGCTGTGTGACAGGTCGCGACGCCTTTTCCATAATTCGCGCCCACGACAAAGCCGCCCTTCAGCATGGAAGGCACGACCGCGACGCATTTCGCCGATTCCATGATTTCCTGCGGTATGCCTTTGTCGGGCGTGCCCATGATTTCGTTCAACACGGCAGCCGCGGAATCCATGCGGCGCACCTCGTCCGACACGTCTTTCTTGTCGTCGGCGAGCGCCATCGGCACGAGGCAGGCGATCGCCATCATTGCAATCAGCAACGAACTGAAAAAAATTCGTTTCATCAGGTTACCTCCCTATGTTTGGCAGCCATGTGCGACTCCGCACCGCATCAGGTATCCGACGCGGTGCAGCGACGCTCCTAACGCCGATCAAGCGACTGGGCTGCGTCCCTGGATCACGCGGATCAGGACGACAATAATCGCCAGGAGCAACAGCAGGTGAATGAATCCACCCAGCGTGTAAGAACTCACCATACCCAGAGCCCACAATACAAGCAGAATTACCGCGATCGTCCAAAGCATTGAGAAACTCGCTTTCTCAGCCGCTTCCTGACGGCCGAAGGAGATTTAACAAACGTCCAAAACTTGCGCGTCGAGCAAGGAGTGTAGGGCGCGACCTCACAGGTCAGAATCCAGTAAACACCCGAGACGGGCGTCCCATTTCTCCTGACTCCCCGCTCCTATTGCACCGAGCATTCGTACTGCATGGCACTTGCGTTGTGCCGGATTCCCAGAGGCCGGCGCAGGAACCGGCGCAACCGCACACGGGCCTGGTGGAGCTGCGACTTGGAATTCCCGATCGAGCAGCCGAGTTCGCGTGCGATCTCGCTGTGCGCCTTCCCTTCCACGTCGTGCAGAAGGAAAATCGTCCGGTAGCCCGGCGGCAGCTTGCGCAGCGCACGGTGAATCGCAATACGGTCGATCGCGCCCGTCAAGTGCAGATCGTCCACTGGACACGCGTTCAGAATCGCGCTCTCATTCGAGTCCGGCTGCGTTCCGCCCGTGTCAAGCGAGACCGGCTTGCCGTGACTGGTGCGCAGCCGCATCAGCACTACGTTCACTGTCAGCCGATACAGCCAGGTCGACAGTGCAGAGTCCCCCCGAAAGGTCGGGAGTTTTTGGAAACACTGGAGGAAAGCCTCCTGCGCACAGTCCTCGGCCTCCGCTCGCTCGCGAGTGATTCGCAGACAGATTGCATACACCCGTCGCTTGTGGGTTTCATAGAGCTGGGCGAACGCTTCCTTATCGCCCAGTTGTGCCTGACGCACCAACTGCATTTCTGAGAGCGTTTCAACTCGCAGCTTCATTGTCATGCTGCAAATAAAAACATGCTGGGTTCAATGCGGGCATCGGGTGCTAGCTGTAGAGTCGGAAACTCGAATACGTAAAAATGTGCAAGCGCACACTCGAGAATTCCGTATTCGCGTCGCTTCCGGCAGACGCAACTTTTACGATTGTCGTGTTCCTGCGGCTCGGATCGGGCGCAGAATTGACTGTGGATGCGGCCCTAACTATTTTTTCGACGACAAGCCGTTCTACTCGCTGGGACACCTTTGGGGCTCGTCTTCTGCAGGGCGGCACTTTCGCTTTGGACTGTTGAGGGATGTAATCCGTTGTCGTATACGAGCCTGAACGTAGCCAATCCACGGCAAAATTTACACCCGTCGTCCAACTGAGTGGAATACCTTAAGTCCTAAAACTCAGTCGCTTACATGTTTGGCACGAGCAATGCTAGGGTTTCAGCGTAGACGAGTGGCTTGTAAACATTTGTAACGCACAGTTGATGAAGCGTGAAAACCGCGTCATCATCTACATAGCCGTGCGGACGGGAATCTAGACTTCATCCCCGATTCTCGCCGAAACCCAGGGTTTCTTCGTGCAGTGAGTCGTTAACGTTGTTTTCCGAACCAGGAGAATTCGTTATGCATGAAGTGGTAGTCTTCTCGGGTCCAACGAGCGTTCTCTCGTCACGGGCGAGGAGTTTCTTGCCAGAACGCTCCGAATGCAATCTTGGATTTCAATTTTTCAACTCACTGGCTGGCGCAATTCTGCATCTACCCGATGCCCAGTTGTGCGCCACTCCCCGGCTTGGAGGTGAATTATGAGTGCATTTCGAATCTTGATTGCAGATGACCACGAGATCGTTCGCCGCGGTATTCGCGCTCTGATCGAAAACCATCCTGGCTGGGAAGTCTGCGCGGAAGCTTCCGACGGACGTGAAGCGGTGGAGAAGGTGCGCGAACTGCGCCCCGATCTGGCTCTGGTTGACGTCAGCATGCCCAATCTCAATGGCCTCGACGCCGCGCGCCAGATTGTCGAAATCGCTCCTCAAACCCGAGTTCTGATTCTCACCATGCATGAATCAGAGCAGATCGTTCGGGAAGTATTGGAGGTCGGCGCTCGCGGATTTCTGCTGAAGACCGATGCTGCGCGGGATCTGGTCTCCGCCATCCAGGCGCTGCAACGCAGGACGACATTCTTCACCTCGAGCGTGGCTGAGATGGTACTCAACGGCTTCCTCGATGGGCGGGGCGATACCCGCAAAATCTCCAAGGAGCGGTTGACACCCCGCGAGCGCGAAGTGGTGCAGTTGCTTGCCGAAGGCAAGAGCAGCAAGGAGGTCGCAGTGGTCTTGAATCTTAGCGTCAAAACCGCCGAGACCCATCGCACCAATGTAATGCGCAAACTTGACCTCCATTCCGTTGCGGATCTAGTGCGCTATGCCGTTCGTAACAAGCTGGTGCAGGTCGCTTAATTCCTTCTCTACTTAGACTTAGATCATATCTCCAGCTACGGAGCCTTCCGGTCACCGCTAAGGCGTTAACCGGATAGGCTTCCTTGTCGCACGCCCGTACCGTTCTGGCAGCGGTTTCCACCAGGAACTGGAACCGTAGTGCTCGGCGCCGTCGGAGGCGGCGCATGCATCCCGGTCTTGGACCTTAGAGTCCGGTAATGTCCTGGGGGGAGGAAGCTACGACTACACCAGGCAGAGTTTTAGTAATCAGCACCGGCGAAAACCGGGACGTGGTTACGTCCGCAATGAGCCATTGGTCGATCGAGGCTGTGCCTTGCAGTGGCGTGCGGGAAGCTCGCACCTTGCTGCCCAGTACACGGCCATCACTCATCTTCTGCGAGGAAGCTCTTCCGGACGGCACCTACCGCGAGCTCTTGCAGGATGTCAGCAAAACCGCGAAGACCCGGGTGGTTGTGATTTCCGCGGACGCTGAGCTGGACGCCCACTATAACGAAGCACTCGCACTCGGGGCCTTTGACATGATTGCCAGCCCATGTCGGCGCAGTGATGTGCAGTGGATCGCCATCCGTGCTATGCAAGACGAACTGCGACGTTCCGGTGGACGGAGGCGGACCAGGCTGGGTCCCGAAAGCCTTAACACAGCTTCTGCGACTCCGGTTGATGAAGGCACGCTTCCCAACGGACACTGAAGCAAGCGGGGGCGAGCGAGCAGACGCACGACGGTTACTGCCGCTTGGACAACGCCCTCGGTAGTAATGCCGTGCGTACGGCTGTCATGAACCTGGAAAATCATTTTCGACGGCCGTCAGCAGCATCAACTCAGGCGCTCCAACGAGGCACAATTCACGCAATAATCCTGGCATTTTGCCTGGCGCTCGTTTCGGCAGCCGCCCAATCCTCTTCCGATGTACCTGACCCTAAGCCTGACGCAAAGCCAGCCAACGACTCTGCCGCGACGGCTTCCATGAACTCTTCTCAGCTTAGTCCTTGGGATATTTTGTCCGCTGGATCCAGCAACAAAAACCCGATGCGACGTGCCGAGGCAATTGCCGCCTTGGGCACTGCGGGGACGCAAAGGCGGGTCGTCCGCCTGGTCGAGCACGCCCTCAACGATGGCGACCCCTCCATTCGCGAATTGGCCGCCAGAACGCTGGGCGAGATGCGCGCGAGCTCGTCGATCCCGAAATTAACGACGGCTCTCCAGGATGAATCGGCTGAAGTAAGCTTCGCTGCCGCCAAATCGCTTTGGGTGATGGGTAATCATGCCGGGCGAGAGGTCTTGCTCGAGATCCTGGCTGGAGAAAAAAGCTCTTCCGGCGGCCTAATCAAGAATGAATTGCAAGCTACCAGGAAAAAGTTTCAGGATCCCAAGGGACTGGCCGTCATGGGCGCCAAAGAGGCGGCTACTTCCTTGTTCGGCCCGGCGGGTTGGGGAATTAGAGTCATGGAAGAGCTCACTCAGGATCGCTCCGCTTCGGCTCGCGCCATGTCTGCTATCCTTCTCGGACCCGACGCCACGCTGGACTCGTTGCGGCAATTACAGGATGCTCTCAACGACAAAAACTGGATCGTGCGCGCGGCCGCGGCACAGGCTCTCGGGGTCAGCCGGCATCGCGAGCAGATTCGCATTCTGCAACCTTTGCTGCAGGATGACAAGCCCGCAGTTCGCTGCATGGTCGCAGCCGCTATCGTTCGCTTGTCCGCTGGTGCCGCCGCTGTCCCTGCCGGTCCGGCAACTTCCGCCAGCGCGGACGTTCGTCCTGCGCTCGACCCATCGGTCCAAAAATCTTTTAAATAAATCTTCTGGATGATAAGGAGATCCAATGAAACATCAGCGCTTGCTCACTGCAGTTGCGATGCTGTTGGTGGCCTCTTGCTCGCTTCTTGCGCAACAAAACCCGCCGCCCTCGAATCGCTCCACCGAGCGCATCACGCGGGAAGTCCGCCACGAACTGCTCATGCTCCCTTACCTGGGCGTTTTCGATAACCTTGCTTACAAGGTGGATGGCAGCACCGTGACCCTCATCGGACAGGTCACTCGTCCCACTCTCAAAAGCGATTCCGAAAACGTCGTCAAGAAGATCGAAGGCGTGGAAAAGGTCGACAACCAGATTGAAGTCCTTCCCCCGTCGCCCATGGACGATCAGTTGCGCCGCCGCCTCTACCGCGCCATCTACGGCTTTCCTAGCTTGCAGAAGTATGCATTGGGAGTGCAGCAGCCCATCCGCATTATCGTGAAGGGCGGCAACGTGTCCCTCGAAGGAGTCGTCGACAACGAGGCCGACAAGAACACCGCCGGCATCCGCGCCAAGTCGGTCTCCGGTGTATTCGGCGTAACCAACAACCTGCAGGTCGTGAAGTCCTAGTGCTCGGCAGCCTTGTTCGCTTCGCCGCTTTTCGGAGCCTCCGAACCTATCGGAGGCTCTGATGCTTTTTCACCTGCGCCTTCCCGGCTTGCTTCCTCCGCGTCCTTGCCCTTGGGCAGATACTGCACGATCAGCGAAATCCTTCGATTGGATGGATCCTCGGGGGCGTCGCGCTTTCGCAATTGCTGGTCGGCGTAACCGCGAATCTGGATGACCTGGTCCAGGTTGACGCCATTTTCCTGCATTAGCCTGCGCGCCGCGTTGGCCCGATCGGCGGACAGTTCCCAATTCCCGTAGTTGCCCCCTTTGGCAAACGGCTTCGCGTCCGTATGCCCCTCAATTGAAATCTTATTGGGCAGTTTTCCCAACTCGTGCGCCAGCGCCACCAGAAATTCGCGCCCGCTCGACGTGGGAACTGGATTCCCCCTCGAAGAACGTTCCCGATTCCCCTTCCATTAACTCAATGCGCAGCCTATCCGCCGTCACCGTCATCTCAATGTGGTCCTTCAGCTTTTCGAAATCCGAAATCTGCCGCACCGACTTCTGCAATTCCTCTTTCAGTTTCGGCATGTCGTCGCGGCTGAGCGCGAACGACTCCCCCGACCCCTGCATGTCCGACCCAACATTCTTCGATGTTCCAGTCGGGTCCTTAAAATATCCCCCTACCGCTTCCCGCACCTGCTTGCTGCTGTTGAGCAGCCACAGCACGATGAACAGCGCCATCATCGCGGTCACGAAATCCGCATACGCCACTTTCCATGCGCCGCAGTTCCGCCGGCTGCATCAGCACCTTCAGGTTCCCGTGCTCCATCAGGTAGCCGCCCACAACTGCTCCGAACACCACCAGGATTCCGATGATCACAAACATAGCGGCCTACGCTCCCATCCCGTTTCCATCAACCAGGCTCAATTCCAGATCTCCCGCCGCGTTCAGACGTTTCTCCACCGCCTCTATCGTGTCACCCGCCTCCACCACCACCGCGCTCGCCGACACCTTCACCGACAACAAATCCCCCCACCAGGAGATGGCCACCCGGCCCGCCGCCTTCTTCATGCGAGCGCCGACCCGTTCCAGCGGCACCAGCCCGCACCCCGGAAGCACTGCCAGAAAACTGGCCGCATCCCATCTCCCCAGAAAGTCCGACCGCCGCATCATGTCCTTCAGCGTGCGCGACACCTCGTGCAGAATTGCGCTGCCCGCTTCTTTCCCATGTCCCCGCTGAAACTCCTCCAACGTGTCGAGCCGGATCAGGATCAGCCCGCATGGAGTCCGCTGTTTCGCCGACAACTCGACCTCTCCGCGCAGAAAGACTTCCGCCGCCGCCCGGCTGGCCAGCCCAGTCTCAATATCCAGATCCTCCGGACGCGGCTTGGACTTTTCTTCCTCGCTCAACCCAGCCGCCTGCACCCGCTCGGAGAACACCTTCACCGCCCCCACGATGTCGCCCGCGCGATTCTTTACCGCCATCGTCCATAGCCGCACCCACACCACGTGTCCAGCGCGGTGCCTGAAATAGGTCACCACTTCCCGCCGCGCATGTTCCCCCGCCCCGCTCTCCAGCGGACACTGGTGCGCGCACAACGCCGGGTTGTGCTCGATCTCTTCCACCACCAGGTTGCTGCCGCACGGCCTCCCCAACATCTCCTGGCTCAGAAAGCCCGTGACCTTCTCCGCCCCATAGTTCCAATACACGATCCGCTGATGGACATCGACGGCGTAAACTCCGGTCTCGATTCGATCAACCACCGCCCGGAAGACATCGGGCTCGGGAAATTCCGACATGGCAGGCTCCACCCATTTCATCGGCACTTCGTCCCCACTTCTTCAATCTCCTCACTGCCCTCCCGCTGCTACAAACCTTTACAAATCTTCTCTATTGCCGAGCGGGTGTCCGTGTTCTACTTGTTACCGGGTGGGTGCTCGTAAGTCTTGCGACCTCTGGGCTTTAGCGGTTTCTGAGGAAAAGTGCGAGAATAGACTGAACGGGGCCGCCGCACGTCGGCTGGGGTCGGTCGCGCGCAACCCCGATCTTCCGCTTCGTGTCTAAAGGCTGAGCGCTCCGACGATGTCGATTACGCCTACAACTCCGCGGGATTCCAGCCCGCCACACGCACCGGAGACGCCCGGCCTTTACGATGCGCGCCATTGGGAGACTGCATACCGTCACTTCGACGAAGACGCCGTCCCCGCTCTTCTTCTTCATCTGCAGGATGACCTGACGCGTTCACGCCGGCGCGAAGCCGCGTGGCTGTCCGTCATCGTGCACCTGCTGGTCATCATCCTGTTCGTCAACCAGCCGCGCCTGGAAGGCTTCTACCGCCGGGTGTTTCTCCACCAGCAGCCGTTCACCCGAGTGTCGGTGCAGGACTTACTGAAGCAGCGTGATCTCAGCTATCTCGAGTTGCCGCCGGACCTTCAGAAAATCACCAAGCGGCCCGATACGAACGTGATTTCCGACAAAGATCGCGTCGCCACCACGCGCACGCCCCAACCCGATGCCAAGGTATTGAAGAAGATTATTGCCTCTGCGCATCCCGGTCGCCCGGGACCGGCCGGCCCCCAAGGTCCGTCGCCACAACAGAGTCCATCGATCACGCAGGCACCCTCTCCCGCGATCCAAGCGCAGCAGCAAGGAACTCCTGCTCCTCCACAGCCCTCGCCTTCGAGCCAGATCGCCCAGCTACAGACTCCGCAGATCGAGAAGCCCCCGGTGAAGTTTGGTGGCTCGATGTCCGCGGGCTCGGCGATTGAGCAAGCCGCACGCGCCGCCGCCCAGAACCGCGGAGGTGGCTACGGCGGACAAGGCGGAGATTTGGGTTTGTCGCAAGGAAAAGCGGGCGGGGTCATGGGCCCGATGGAGATCCTCACCGACACCATGGGAGTGGACTTCGGCCCCTACCTGAATCGTGTGCTGCACGATGTTCGCGAAAGCTGGTATCAACTCATTCCTGAGTCGGCCAGTTTCAAGAAGGGCTGGGTCACCATCGACTTCTATATTCTGAAGGACGGGTCGGTACAGGGCTTAAAAATCGTCGAACCCTCGGGTGATATCACTCTCGACCGTCCCGCCTACGGCAGCATCAAGGGCTCCGACCCCTTCCAGCCGCTCCCCAGAGAATTCCCCGGCCCCTACCTGGGCTTGCGCTTCCGCTTCTTCTACAACCTCAACCCCGATGGCAGCGAAATTAAGTAAATCCCTACCCCCTTCTCGAGTTGCATCCCGAGCGCAGTGAGGCGACAGCCGAACGAAGTCAAAGGACCCGAGGCCGTCCTCGCCACCACAATCCCGATCTCGTCGCCGTCGACCGTTTCCTTACCACACCCGGCACCGCTTCTCCGGAGCCATCGGCGTCCCCGTCTTGCAACGAAACGCCTGCTGAAACTCCGGCATATTTGTCACGACCCCGCTCGCCCGATAGTTATCCGGAGAATGTGGATCCACCGTGGCCCGCAACCGCTTCGCCTCATCGCGAGTATTGCTGCACCAACTCTGCCCGTAGCCCACAAAAAACCGCTGCTCCGGCGTGAGCCCGTCCATGGACTCTAATTTCTGCCCCTTGGTCTCTTCCTTCCACGCGTTGTGAGCGAGCAGCAGCCCGCCCAGGTCGGCCACGTCTTCGCCCAGAGTCAGCTTCCCGTTGATCTTGATGTCATCAATGATCACGTACTTCGAATACTGATCGGAAATACAACTCGCCCGTTCCTGGAATTCCTTGCCATCCGCCGGCGTCCACCAATCGCGCAAATTTCCCTGCGCATCGAACTGCCTCCCTTCGTCGTCAAACCCGTGCGTCAGCTCGTGCCCGATGGTGCCCCCGGTGTCTCCGTAGTTCGGCGCCGCATCCGACTTCGCATCGAACAACGGCGGCTGCAGAATCCCAGCTGGAAAATTAATGTCATTGCGTTGCGGGTCGTATTCGGCGTTTACGGTGGGCGGCGTCATGCCCCATTCCAGTCGGTCCACCGGCTTGCCAATCTTCGCCAGCTGCCGGTTGAATTCAAAGTCCCGCGCCCGAATGACGTTTCCCATCTCGTCCCCGCGCACGATTTCCAGCTTGCTGTAGTCGCGCCAACGGTCCGGATACCCCACCTTGTTCGCCACTGCGTGCAGTTTGACGAGCGCATTCTTCTTGGTCTCCGCCGACATCCAGGGCAGCGTCTCGATGTCCTGCTGCATGGCGGCTTCAATTTCCTTGACCATCTTCAACGCCTGTTGCTTGGCCTCGGCGCTGAAATATTTCTCCACGTATGCCTGCCCGAGCGCTTCACCCAGATCGTTGTCCACATCTTCCACACAGCGTTTCCAGCGCGGCCGCAGTTCCTGCGCCCCTAGAAGCGTCTTGCCAAAGAAATTGAAGTTCTCATTGACGAAAGCGGCGGGTAGATAGCGAGCGTTGGCATCCACCAGGTGCCATCGCAAATAGGATTTCCAGCTCGCCAGGTCTTCTTTCTCGATCTGCGCATTCATCACCGGGAAAAACTTCGGCGTCTCCACGTTCAAGGACTGGAGATCTGCAGGCCCTACTTTCGCCAAATAAATTTTCCAGCGAAATGACGGGCTCAATTCCTCCAGTTCGCTGACTTTCATCTTGTGATACAGGCTGGTCGGATCGCGCCGCTCCACCCGCGTCATCGACCCGCGCGCCAGTTCGGTCTCGATCCGCATCACGGCTTGCGCCCCCGCAGCCGCCGCGTCAGGCTTCTCGCCCAGCAACTCGAGCATCTTCTGCACGTGCGCGACGTACGCCTTGCGCAGCTCTTCTGATTTCGGATCGTCTTTGGTGTAGTAATCGCGGTCCGGCAATCCCAATCCGCCCTGGTCGACCTCGGCAATCACCTGGGTTGAGTCCCGGTAATCCTGGTTCGATCGGTATTTAAAGAGCGGCCAGTTCGAGGCCATCGCCGCCACCGTCTCCGCCAGCTTGGCCTTCGAGTTCATCTTCTCGATCGCATCCAGTTGCTTCCCAAGCGGGGTAGTGCCCGCCTTCTCGACCGCCGCCTCATCCACGCACGACGCGTAGTGATCCCCGATCTTTTGTGTGTAGGCCGTGCGTTGTGCGGCCCCGGCGGCCGCGCTCTCCAACAATTCGCGCAGTTGCGCCCGGTTCTCATCCTGCAGCTTTCCGTAAACGCTCCAGCTGGACTGGTCCGGAGGGATGGGATTCTTCTTCATCCAACCACCGCACGCGTAGGTGTAGAAATCCACGCAAGGATCAACGCTCGTGTCCATCGACCCAGGATCGAGCACCTGTGGACGCGCACCCGCAGAATTTTCCTGCGTCCACGTGAAAGGAAGAATCGGAAGGGAAGCAAGCCAGAGTAATGCCGCGATCGAAAAGCGCATGCGACTCCTAGCCGGAAAAAGAATGGGGATTGGTAAAACGCAGGGAATCCCTGCATGGTTATCGACGGTCGCCCCCGAGCGAAGTTAGCAGAAACGCGTTCTAGTGGAGGGCAAGAAATCTGATCCCGCGAGAGCCGACAGGTTCGTGGCTTGTGGTCGAAGCTCGAAGCTCGGAGCTCAAGTCGGTCAAGACTTCCCCAAACGAATCGACCCATCCCCGGTATGAATGCTCAGCAGACCGCCGCCCCCGTTAAGCTTCCCGTGAAGATTGTTCGAATCGTACTTGCCCTCGACCGAGATCGGGACATCGAGCGTGATGTGCCCGTCTCCGGTGCGCAGTGCCAGGTCCGCTGCAAGGTTGGCCGGAACCGTCATGGAGACGCCGCCGTCTCCGGTCGAAACGTTCCAGCCTTGCCCGATCGACGACCCGGTCAGAGCTTCGGCTTCAATGCGGCCGTCGCTGGTGCTGATGTCGAGACTATCGAAACGCCCGCGCACCCGCACGTGCCCGTCACCCGAATGAGCCCGCAACGTGCCGTCCACGCCCTCTACCTCCAGCCGCCCGTCCCCGCTCTCCAGATCCATCTGCCCCTTCAGGTCGCGTACCTGGATCTCGCCGTCTCCCGTGTGCAGTCTCACCTTGCCTTGGCGCGGCATGTGAATCTCGATGACGGTGCGCCGGTCGCCCATGCTCATCACGTGCACGCCGTGCGGAAAGCGCACCTCGAGTTCGACAGAATCTCCGGTCTGATGATCGATGACCTCAATTCCACCCTGCCCGAACCCCCACTTGGTCGACGTGATGTGGGCATCAATCTTCTTCTCGTCCCAGGTGTCGACATGAATCTGCGCGTCGGAGGTTTCTACGCGCAACTCAGCCTGCCCGCTGATGGTAAAGGATTTATTCCATTCCTCTCCCCAAGCCGCCGCCGACAGCAACAACAACGCCGAGATCATCCAATTGAATCGCCGCATAAGAACGCTCCTGAATTTCTGCCCTGTCAAAGGGCCTCATCAAACTGCGGGTGCCCCATCCTGGTGAAGGGGTGGGCATCCACGACTGGATGGGTCGTGGGATTTTCGACGTGCGCCATCCACGGTGCGAGTCGGAACCCGGCACACTTCTCCCACCTCAGACGCAGATACGCAAACGGCGTAAGCGGAGTTCCCCACTTTCCCGGGCTGTCGAGAAGTCGGGTATATGGCATTAAGACCCTCCGGTACTTCCAATATGACTCGGAGTGGATGGTAATTTGATATTCGACCAGCGCGTGAGCGCGCCTTGCAGGTGGTGATTAAACTCCTTACAGGTCTCAGCTTCGGAGTGAGGACTGTGTCCTCCAGAGGCGATTACGTGCATGTGGGCGTGTGGCAGTTCGGCTCGAATGGCGTCGAGTTCCCAGGCTTCGGTGCGAGGGTCTTGCGCCCCGTGAATGAATTCCGTGGGAACGCCCAGCGTCGAGAGTCTACCGTCGAAAAGATCGCGGGTTCCTCCATTCGCCGAGCGGGCAATGTCGAGCCAGGCTTGTCCCTCGATGTGCAGCAACTGATTCCAGTACGGATCGCCATGCTCCTTTTTCAGAATGGCAGCGACGCGCGAGCCGAATGACTCAGGCTCCGAGGCCATGGTTTGAAAGAACCTTCGCGAGCTGACCTTCTCGCGATCATAATGGAACGCTTCCAGCACCAGGCCGAGGCACCGCGCGGGCTTGCTCATCCCGAGCATGGCTGCGATGACCGCGCCGTCGCTGTGTCCCCAAAAAATACATCGGGGCACATTCAAGGCGTCCAGAAATCGCAGCGTCTCTTCCACTCCTCGCTTGTGCAGGTCTGGACCGAAGATGGCGGGTTTGGTGGAGCGCCCGTAGCCTGACCGGTCTGGGATCAGAACGCGGAAATCCTTAACTATCTGCGCTTGCTCGTCGAGCGGGTAGATGTCGTATCCCCAGCCGCCATGCAGGAAGACGATGGGTACTCCCGATCCGGACTCGCGGTAATAAATTTCCGTCGGGCCGCCGGCGAGGGGAGAATCCCGCAATGTGACCAATGGCACGGTTCACGTCCTCCATAGGACAGATGCATTCGCTTGAATGATCGAATCAAGACAGGTGGATGGGGCTCTTGTCCGCAATCACGAGCCGGTGCGACCCCAGTCGAACTCGCTGAACTGCTCTCGCAAGCGCGACTTCAGCAATTTCCCAGTCGAGGTATGCGGCAGTTCCGTGAGAAAGACGAATTCATCCGGCAGTTGCCACTTGGCAAACTTATCCGCAAGAAAGATGCGCAGTTCTTCGTCGGAAACCTGCGCTCCATCTTTCAGCACGACACATGCCAGCGGACGTTCCTGCCACTTGGGATGTCGAATCGCGATGACAGCGGCTTCTTTGATCGCGTGATGCCCGACTAGCGCGTTTTCCAGGTCGACCGAACTGATCCACTCCCCGCCCGACTTGATCAGGTCTTTGGTGCGGTCGGTGATCTTCATATACCCGTCGGCGTCAATGGTGACGACGTCTCCCGTGCGCAGCCATCCGTCTTTCGTCCACTTGTCTTGCTCTTCGGGAAGCTTGTAGTAGCCTGCGGCAATGAAGGGGCCGCGCACCTGCAACTCGCCGTAAGTTGTCCCGTCCCATGGGATTTCTCCGTCATCGCCGACCGCACGCATATCCACCAGCGGCGAAGGCAAGCCCTGCTTGGCGCGGATTTCGTATTTCCGATCTTCGTGCCAGTTCGCCATCTCGGGCTTGAGCGTCGACGTCGTTGCGATTGGAGTAGTCTCCGTCATGCCCCACGGCTGGATCACATGCACGCCGAACTTGTCGAAACGGCGGAAGAGACTCTCCGGGGCCGCCGATCCGGCAACGACAATGCGCATGCCCTCCTTCAGTTTCCACCGGTCGGGATGGCGCTCCAGGCAATCAATCACGCCCAACCAGATGGTTGGCACTCCTCCCGACAAAGTGACTTGTTCGCTCGCCAGCAAATCGAGCAGCCCATCGGACTGCAGATTGGGGCCGGGAAAGACCGGCTTGCTGCCGTTCATCACAGCGGCGTGCGGTAAGCCCCAGGCATTGGCGTGAAACATCGACATCGCCGGCAAGACGGTGTCCATCCGCGACACGGCAAAGCTATCCGGCAACGAAATTGATAGCGCATGCAGGACCAGCGCACGATGCGAATACAACACACCTTTCGGTTTGCCCGTGGTTCCCGAGGTGTAGCACATGGCGACCGCCGCGTTCTCGTCAGCATTCACCGGGTTGGGGCTGCCTGATCCTTGCGCCAGCAGCGATTCGTAGTCTTCATACTGGGAGGGCGTCGGCAATCCGCTGAACGGCACGACGATCACCCGCTCAAAATGCACCTTATCTTTAAAGCTTTCGTAAATTGGAAGCAGCACGTCATCCACGATCAACCATCGATCCTGAGCATGGTTCGCGATGAAGGCTAGTTCATCCGGATGAAGTCGCAGGTTGAGCGTGTGGATCACGGCACCGGCCGCGGGGATTCCGAAGTATGCCTCCAGATGGGTGGCATGGTTCCACATGAGTGTGGCCACACGGTCCCCTTGCCTGATGCCGGCGTTTTGCAGGCTCGACGCCAGGGCACGTCCCCTGTGATACAGGTCGGCATAAGTCGAGCGACGCAGGGAGTTGTCTGGCAAGCGGGAGACGACTTCAACCTTCGGATACAACGTGCCCGCGCGCTCCAGGAACGATGTGAGCGTCAGTCCATACTGCATCATGTTTCCCTGCAAACTCCACCTCCTGCAGAGCCCCCATTCGATATCGCACCAGCCATTTCGAGAACCCGTTGACCAGCGCATTGTACGTGGTCCCGGCATCCGGGTGGCAGTTGAATGAAGAATCCATTCAGATGTTCGGGACGAAGTCCGTTGAGCGGAACGTTCAGACCCCTGCTAAGGTCGAATCCATACAATCTGAAAGCTGCTGTTGCGAAGAGTGCCTTTTGAACTCGGGGAGCGTAATTGCGATTTTTCACCAACAATCACCACGCTGCTCATTCTTCCTTGTCGGGATGTCGTGTGGGCACGGTTACACTGCGGCCACGTCGGTCTTTGTGGCGCGGTCATGGAAGCGCAATGACGCCCATGCTCCCAGCGAGTAGGCACCTGTCCGTGCGGCGGATATGGTGAATACTAAGAAGTCTTGACACTCGGTCTTGCTCTGCAGGCAATTCGGGGCAAGAAAGTGCTCCACGAGGGCACCGGTTCGGCCAAAGCCGTATAGCAACACTCTGAAAGCGAAGATCGTCCCCGGTAATACCCATACCCATAAAGCGCTTTTGCTTGGCCGATACCTACCAATGAAAAAGCCCAGCAAAGCAGCAATTGTGAGACTCGTGAACCATATTTTTGCCTCTGTTCCAGCCAGTGACCGAGGCCGGCCAAGCACTGCCCAGATGGACGACTCAACCATTGCTGTACCGAAGAGTGCGGCAACGAGGTGTGACACAAAAGCGCCTACCGTCAGAAATCCCTTGGCAACCGGTATTCGCTGTGATGTAGCAGTCTGATATTCGACAGCGGCGGAAGTAGGTTGGAACGAGGCAAGGTTCCGACGCCGGAGTTCATCGGCTAGAACAGGTCGCGCTTCGTCGACAATGGAGTCAAGATCGGCAGCCAGAGCAATCAGTTCATCGTCTGTTTTGGATGAATAGAGTTGCGCAAATGAGTCAAGCTGCACGCCAAGAAGGTAGGTCAGGCGGTTAGTGCTGTCAATACCTTGAGACTCGTGTAAATGCTGTTCCCCGTTGTGGGCCACGTCACCGGGTGGCTCAAATGTTGTAATCGCATTATAAGAGGGCGCCCCTTTGGGAGTAGGTTGTCATCGTTGCTCATGACCACCTACGAAAGGAGCACTCTCAATGACCGGTGAAAAGTATATTGGGCTGGACGTTCATCAAGCAACGATCTCGGTAGCGGTGATGGATCCCAGGGGCAAGATAGTGATGGAATCCATCCTCGAGACGAAAGCCACAACCATTTTGGAGTTCTTCGCGGGACTACGCGGAACTTTGTCAGTGACTTTCGAAGAAGGCACCTGGGCTGCCTGGCTCTACGATCTGCTCAAACCGCATGTTGCCAAGTTAGTGGTGTGTAACCCACGCAAGAACGCTCTGCTCAAACACGGAAACAAAAGTGACCGCATCGATGCTCGCAAACTTGCCGACCTGTTGCGTCTCAATGATCTCGAGCCGGTGTATCACGGCGAGACCGGCGTACGCAAGCTGCGGGAACTAGCCCGAAGTTATCTGACCATCGTTAAAGATCTTTCCCGGGTCATGAATCGCCTGAAAGCTCTCTATCGCAGCTGGGCGATTCCCTGTGCCGGCCGGGACGTTTACTACACCCGCCATCGCAGCCAGTGGTTGGAAAAGATTCCCGAGGCCGGCACTCGCCGCCGAGCCGAGCAACTTTATCAGCAACTGGACATGCTGCAGCACTTGCGCCAGCAAGCACGCCGCGAGCTCTTGGCGGAGAGTCGCACGCATGCCATCACTGCCAAGCTAAGACAGATCCCTTCCCTCGGGCCGATTCGCTCTGCGTTGGCGGTGGCTCTGATCCAGACCCCGCATCGTTTTCGCACCAAGCGACAGCTGTGGACCTACAGCGGACTGGGCTTGGAAACTCGCGACAGCGGGGAATACCACTACGTGCAAGGCCAAGTGCGGCGCCGCAAAAAGCAGGTGTCCATTCGCGGCCTCAACAAGGATCACAATCATGATCTGAAAGGTCTGTTCAAAGCTGCCGCCACCAGGGCGAGTGTGCAGCCCGGACCATTCCAGGATTTTTACCAGCGATCGCTGGCCAAAGGCCTCAAGCCGACCATGGTACGGCTCACGCTGGCGCGCAAGATTGCGGCCATTACGTTAACTCTGTGGAAGAAGGGAGAACACTTCGACGCTGAGAAACTAAAATCGCAAGCCGCTTGAGCGTCTCGGGTTGAGAGCCCTTTCCATCTCCGGCGATTCTTTCTCTGGTGGTGGTCCGTTGGTTCTTGAGACGCTCGGGTTCGAGGGTGAGCATCCTAAACGCCTGTAGACGACACGGTGCCTATGGCATCCAGTCTCTGTGAAATCCCTATGCCCTCTCGGACGACCCGAAAAAGCACTAGGCCCCGAGCCTCAGATAGATCCATGGTTGCCAACAGGCAACCGCCGCGCTTGCCAGTTTCAGGACTCGATCGGCGTTGTCGCTACTAGATAAAGATGAAACTGAGATGGAACAACGTTAGACCTGACTCAACACTAGAGGGCAAAAAAGCAAAACCGAACGCCTCGCATAGCGGACAGGGGCTGGAAGTCAAGCAAGCTCTCTCCACTTCCGGTCGAAGGACAAGAGTGTTCTTGACATCCCCTCTTATAGATCAGGCGATTACACCAACCCCCGGCCCGGTCGCCGCGGAGGGGGGGTGAGTGTAATGGGGATGTTACGCCAACAACGATCAAGCTAAAACCGAGCGCAGGTGTGCTTTGCAGGCGATCAGTTGACGGTAAGGACTTGCCTACTACTGGTGCCGCCGCTAGAGCAGCCTAGGTCGCCTGTAGTGCCCGCGGGCGTCTTCACCGTGACGCTGAAGCTTCCAGGTCCAGGGATCATGGAGGATGTAATGGTGGCCGTAAGCTGGGAATGGTTAGTCACGACGGTGGCGAGGCTGGCGCCATTGAACATCACAACCGAGGAGGACACGAAATGGCTGCCGGTCGCAGTGATGACGAAGCTGGGCGGTAGCTGTGAAAAAACCATGTTTGTTGGAGAGATCGAGTTGAGGACCGGTACGGCGCGGGCACTTCCGCAGAGGGGATTCAGTGTGTTGCACCCAGGCAGGATTAAAAGCACGACCAGCCACGAACTGAGGCGAACGATCCGACAGGAAGAGGGCATGTACTGTAAATCCGAAACTGCGGTTGGACTGTCACACTTAATCCCCTTGGCGATTCCCGGGAAACTGTCAAACCTCACAGTAAAACGACTAGCAGGCTGTGAAGGCTAATTGTGGTTCTGTCGCCTGGCTGTACTGCGGGTCAGACTGTCGTAGTCGGGCGATTTCGCTCAAGTCACCCCCTCGCCCGCCTGATTCCACAGCGCAGTCATGACAAGAAATCAGGTCTTGGGAGAGGAATGGCTCGGCCCGAAGTGGGGGAACCGGCCCGGAGCATCAGCGTGCCAAACGAGCACAGTGGAGTGAGAATGAGTCGAAGAACTTGCTAACGTTCGTTTTGTCCATTACGAACTTCCCCGACGTGTTGACCACCCAAAGGGAATAAATGCGAGGGCCAGCCCGAATGACTCGGTTAAAAACAACCGTTCCCCCAGAATTCACTACCGTCATCTCGGTGGCCGGATATCCTTGGACGATGATCTCTCGCGCTGTGACATTTCCCCGAAATACCTTGGCGTCGCAATCTCGGAAGTGAGCGAACAGTTCCTCGGTGGACTTGCTTGTTTGCTGCTGGTTCACCCACCAACTCACCGCGTATGCGATTCGAGGAGCGGGCGAAACGGCAAGTCGACTGGAAACAAACTCGCTTCCATCTATTACGTCTATCTCACTTTGCCGTGAAGCCGCTGGTTTTCCGGGGAAACTGACGCTGAAGGTCGCATCTGGTAACTCAATACTTTGCCAGTGATACGGACGCAATCGACTCCAGTTTGCTGCCATCCATCCACAAAGAACAATTGCAGCGACTGCAGCCAACACAATCGCAACCGCCCTCCGCGGCTTGGTCATACGCATCGTCGGTACTCCGTACATTCGAGGAACCATCATCGCCGATGTTATCGACGTTTTCCGTCTACGTGCAGTGATGCCAATCATATCCGAGGGGGCTAAAGGCCCGAAGGACTGTCTCAGTTGTTGAAAACGGGCGATTACACTCATTGACCCTGACCGGGCGTGCCGCCGGGCGTAGTTGGTTCATGGCGATTCTTCACCAGCAATGTGGGAGTACGACTTCGTCAGCTTGCCGATGCGAGTGGACAGTTTTGCATTGGATTGGTGCCGCCTTCGCCAATCACATTGCAAGGGACGACCAAATTACCGGCTGATATCACACTTTTTTCCGCTCTGGTCTATTTCGGCTTTTGAGAAGGTGCTATCTGAACCTGAATGGCGTGAACGTTGTCCGACTTAGTGGTGTCCACGAAGACCACCCCAAAACTTCCGTTCCCATCGCGAGCTTGAACGGTTCGCGTGGCCTGCGCTCCGGAAGGGCCCGGGCGCACCGTGTCGGTGGTTACTGTGGTCAGTCTCGGACCGGCGCCTGGATCGCCGGGGTTAGACTGCTCGACTTGCTGTTCGGTGATTTGCTCACCAGTTGAGCTCGTACGCTGCGACGTGGTTGCGCGCTCAACAAGATGCAGGCTGCCATCTCGAGAGGATCCCGGGACATCGACGGAATAAGTTTCCAGTGTGTTGCGCTTTTCTCCCGAGGCGCTCTCGGATTCCTTGCTCAGGGTACGCGAGACTTCACCTAGCTTGCCTTCAGAGTCGGGGTGGGAGACTCGCTCTTCACTCGTTCGGTTCTTGCCTTCCTGCCTCGAGGTAGCCTGGCGTATTTCGTTTACTTGCCAGTTTCCCGAGCCATCGGGAAACAGCGTGGTTTTTTGAGATTCAACCGTGTCATCCGCACCTCGTTTGCGGCGCTCTTGCACCTGCAGGGCAGGAGCCATACCACCGTTAACGTTGGGCCGCATCACCGTGGTTTTCGTCTCTTCCGCGTTGTTGCCGGTCTTCGTCGTCTCCTCGATTTGACGCTGAACCAGTTGAAGATTGCCGTTCACATCGGGACTGGAGGTGGCGCGCACTATCTTCGAGTCTTCGCCCGGGAGACCCTGACTCTCCTCCTCCGTCACCTGCACTAGCGTTCTCACCCCATTGGCCCAGCCGAATGTGCGTGTGACAGTTCGTACCGTGGCAGCATTTACTTGCACTGACTCCTTTTCGATATCCTGGAAAGGTTCGAAGTGTCCATCAGACCCACGGCGCTGGACCGATTGCTTGTCTACCGTGCGATTGCCACTCTGGCTGTGGCTTTCAGTGGTACGGGTGGGGTTTACGCTGTCGCTCTGCGACTCGGTGGTTGCTGCCCAGGATTTGTTCGCGTCCGCTGTCTGGGAATCGGAGGTTTGTGCCCAGAGCGCGAGACCGAAGCAAAAATATGCGGCGATTGCGAGCCGCAGAATTCCGCGTAAGCGCGAGCGATCAGATGCTTTCAAGGGAATCCTCTCCGTAGAGTCTACCCCTTTCCTCATCGATTGTTGACGTAATCGGATGGGCTAAGAAGTCCGGGCTCCGGACGGGACGCGGTGTACGCCCCCAAGTTGTCGACGTGCTCGAAGCACAGATTAAAGAAGACCGACAATGAGGAAGGGTAGCACCCGAGCGGCGCAGCAGGGCAGGAAAATCTCGCGGCAGAAGTTAACCATCGGATTAGACCTAGGAGACCGCTTCAGCCGGTGGGACCAAGCACCGTTTCCGTTTCTAATTGCTTGGGGTTGGGTGCGCCGCGTTTGCTGTAGTGTTCGGGTTGACGACTGCTCCGGAGCGGAAAGGCCAAGGGAAGAATGGCGTCACTTGCAGCGGCATCTTGTAGCGCGCCGAGATGATGGCCAACGGCGTGGTCTTGATCAATTCCACATGGTCATTCCAGGCGTTGAGCTTTACGCGGCCGCCCAAAGGCAGGGCTGCGATCTGGTCCAGTTTGTTGGGGTCGAGGGCCGGAGCAGAGTTCATCAACGCTACCATACGATTCATGCCGCCCTTACGGTCGGCGAACCCAGTGCCCAGGTGTGGAGTCAGGAGCGCGGACAGCGCCGGGCCTCGCGCCGCCAACTCGCGCAGGAACAGTCCTGGCGTACTCAGCTTCTGGGCGTACGGTGAATTCTTCAGTAGTTCGATAGCCTTCTCGTCGGCTGCAGTTTCCTCCTCGGGGTCGTGTCGGAACCCCAGGTTCTGGTAGGTGGATTCATCCGAGAACAACATGCGATCGGAGAAGGCATACTTGCCGTTCAAGTTGTGACCCAGGATGATGTGGGCCAGTTCGCGCGAAAGCACCATGGCCAGGCTGGCTTCGTCCGGGAGTACCTCTATCAGGCCGCGGCTTACCACGATGGTGTTGCCCGCGCTGAACGTCTCGAGCGGCAAAGTCAGCATCACACGGGCGTGCACTGGGCCCGGCAGTTCGAGGTTGTTGGTGATCAGCAAATTGTTGACAACGGTCTCCAGCACCTTGTCCACTTCACCGTGGGGAGCAAGCAGGCCAGCATTCTGTAGCCGCTCGATCACGTTGTCTCCTGCCTGTTGCTGCCATCGCCACTGCGCTTGCAGCGGAGAAGCATCCTGCATCGCCGAACTTTCGTCCTTCACCGTGGGGTCCACCAGCATTTGCGTCAATTCGCTGCTCTGGGCATCCCCTTTCAGGTCATAACCCCAGAGGCGCGTCTGAGCCTTGAAGGCAATGTTGTCCTTCAAGTGGTTGCTGAAATCTCCCTCCTCGCTGTAGACGTAGGCGGGTACCCAGTAGCCCGGCACCAGGTTCAAGCGCCAGCTATCCATGTGGAAGAAGTAAGCGTTGCGGGGGCGCGGTTCATAAAAGCCATTCAGGCGCACAATGTTGTAATCCTGGTCTTCTACCCAAATTCGTCCACGGAAGCGGCCCTTACCGGTGCCCGGTTTGGGGGACAAGTCGAAGACCATACAGCGGACATCACCCAGGAACTCGCGGCGAAGGTACTTGAAATCGTACGTTTGGCGATTGAAGTCGTCGCGGTCCGCGTAGATCATCCATGAGAAACCCATCGGCTTGTATTCGAACCTAAACAACCTGGTGAAGCCGCCCAACAGGTGGCTCTCAAAGCTGGTGTCTTTGGAAAGATAGTCGCGGCGGTCCACGCGCTCGCCCAGATCCATGCGACCGAGGAAGTAATGGTCTTGCACCGGGGCCGGACCAACTCCCGGGTCGGACTTCAGATTTTGCAGGTACGTCTCAACCAACGGAGTGCGGGTCTTCAGCATTTCCATCAGAGCGTGCTCGCGCTCGATCGCGTGGTCCACTACTTGGTCCATCGTGGCAGACGGTACCGAGACGGGCGCGACGCTGGCGGACGGCACCACCCGCTGTGGCGAAGCATTCGGCGATGGGGGCTCGGGTTGCCGGCGCGAGAAAGTCGGGCTAGGCGCGGTCGATTCTGGCGTCTGCTCCGTCACTGGGGATGAAGACGAGTCCGCCGACTGCTGTGCGCTCGCGCTTAACGTGAGCAGCAATGAAACGGTAATTACCCAGTGCCATATACGCATAGAGCAACCGAGACTTCGGCCTTGCCTTCGTCGAGCACTTCGAAAAGCGACGGCTCACTGGCGGTCGTGCTTGTGGTCGTGGCGACGCGCCTCCTTCCAGGAGGGTACCGCCTCGATGGGGTCCTACATTTGCTGAACACTGGAGGGAAAAATAAGTTTCGCCGAACCCAAAAATCGCAAAACAATCAAAGACTCAGGGGTTTGCAGTCGTAGTCGATTTATTTCTCTTAACGCGCGTTCGCCCGCTCGGGAGAGGTTTGGGTAACAGTTCCAAAGTTAGCTGGCGAAAACAACGACACCAAACCAGCGGCCAAGGGGAGGGGTTGAATCGGAGCCCATGCCGCAGTGTGCTCGAAAAGTCTTGACACCGCCGACATTGTCAGAGATGGCGATTTTTCGCCAGCTAGCAGACCTTAATTTGTACAGCGAATACGATCATGGAATTGGGCAAGAGTGAAGGATCGGATCTCATCATTGTGGGGTTTTTGATAAGGTTTGTACGCCATGTTGACGGGCCTGAAACGTTCTCTGCGCAAGCGCGGCCTCGTTGGAACTGTGCGTGCCGTCGGTTTTGCTGGGCGATGTGTACTTGTCTTGCGCGGCAAGAGAGGCCTGGAAATCGGTGGCCCGAGCAATTTCTTTCGTAACATCGTTCCTGTTTACCGCGTAGTCAGGTCGCTGGATAACTGCGTCTTTTCCAGCGAAACCATTTGGGAAGGCGAACGCAGCGATGGTGAGCCGTTTGAGTTCTTGCCCGGCCGGCGGAAGCCTGGACGCAACCGCATTGTGGATGGCGCTGACCTTGCCGGAATCAGAGACTCAGAGTACGAGTTCGTTCTCTCCTCTCACTCCTTAGAGCACATCGCCAACCCAATCAAGGCTTTGATGAACTGGCGAAGGGTAGCGCCCGGCTATCTCGTTCTGATTGTGCCGCACTATCGTGACACCTTCGATCATCGGCGTCTCGTCACTACCCTTCACCACATGATTGCCGATTTCGAGAGGGATGTAGGTGAAGACGACCTTACCCATCTTCAGGAAGTGTTGGATCTGAGCGACCTATCACGCCTCGAACTCCCTGAAGGGATGACGCTGGAGCGCGCCAAACAATTAGCCGATCCTCGCGACAATGCGCGGAATCGCTGCATGCACCATAACGTCTTTGATGTGGACAACACGTGCCAATTGCTGAATTACTGTGGCTACCGCACCCTGGCGCATCAAATCGCTGCGTCCAGCATCTTCATATTAGCTAAAGCTTAAGTTTCATGGGAGCCACTCAGACGGTACGAGTATAGGACGGATTTGGTGACAACAGTTGAAATCAGGCGAGTCCGATTTAGCAAGGATGGATCTTTGCTCACGCCGAGTTATGGAGGTCACGGTGACAATTGTCGAAATTGCCAAAGCGCATTCCACGGCGTCGCCCAAACCTCATCTCGCTCATCGTGTGAGGTGTCTATGCTGCCTCGCGACTCGTTCACCGGGATGCCAGCATCGCTGCCGTGATGGAGAAAGAAGTCTTATCAAGGCATCGCAAAGCTCTCATGCTCTTCGGCACTTTTCATCTCATGCATGGCGTGGGGGGCAGCGCCGTGTCGATCTTTGAAAAGGACTATCCAAACGTGACGTTTATCATTAGCGACCTCGGCACTTTCGATACGGACTTGCAGTTTTTGTCTGACAGTAAGTTCGTCAAATGGCCAATCCCCGCCCTGGCACGTGCGAAGGGCACATGGCTGGGCGCCTTGGATTTAAGTCACTTTCTCCCGCCTCCCACCCGGATCGATCAGGACTGCAATGTGCACCACGGATTCCCGAAAGTGTTACAGAAACCGATGGAAGACTTAGTCGACGCGTTCCTCTATCTCGGACCCCAGGATTTGAGGCTAAGGGAAAAAATTCCTGCTGATATTGCTTTGGATGTCGATTACAGAGCGGAATTGCAGCGAGGAGGAGCCATGTTGGGATTTCCCGACGCGGCTTCTCAAACAGCGAAGGAGTTCGATCAACAGATTGTAAATGGTGCCGACAACCCTCTATTTGAAATTCCCAAGCCGAAGGACGCCAACCTACACGACCCGGAGCTTTCCAAAGCTGTTCAAACGTGCCTTGAGAACAAGGGGCACAAAAATACACCACAATAAGCGGGGTGCAACGGCACGCGTGTTTGCGGAGTGGGAGTCAACTGGCGAAAACTGGCGATTACACCAGCGTGCGCCGTTTGTTCACCCAGACCCCAATTGGTGAGATGGGGATTCTCGCCCTGCAAGACACTTACTATAGATTAAGACGACAATGATCATCATGCTTTCATGTGCGCTTGTCATAGAGGGGCTGGTGGTTTGGGGCTTCATGACTAGCCGGAAACAGCGTGGCATCGACCGTCGGCACTTCGCCGCATTTGTTGGATTCAGCGCCGCCATCATCGCGGTGGCAGCTGCGACCCTCGAATTGATCCTGGCCGACCTCCAGCCCCACCCCATGGATCCCGTATTGGGAGGGTTGGGGTTCGTAATAGGCGTCATTGCAATTGTCTCTATGACCGTCACCCTTTTCGCAGGCTTGTTCAGCGTGGGAACTCAGCGCATTGCACTCGTCGGTTGTGGAATCGTGGTCGCTCTGATGTATCTATCCATCTTCGTCTCCCACTTCGGCGACTAGGGCGAGAATCCGTCACTTGTTGTAATCACTGTTGAAACCAGCGATCACACTTATTGACCCGGCAGGGGTTCAAGAGAGGGATGCCCGGATCAGACAGCACGCCCCGCCAATGATGCGTGCTGCCCGGTCGAACAAAGAATGCCTGCTCGACATGCCGCCTGGGGTCCTCCTGCAGGTGCAGGTTCGGAGCTAACGACCACTGCGAGCCCTTGCTGGTTCCGGATAAGCCAACCGCACCAGGCTCCGCTCCGAGAACGGCAGATACAGCAATCCCGCCGTTGCCGCAAAAGCCGCCCCAAATCCAATCTTCTCCGCCAACAAGAACGGAGCCACCGCCCACAGTTCATCCAGAACGAGAATCGCCGGGAATAACCGCTGAAACTTCTCCCCCAGCCGCGCATGATCAAATCCCGCCCCCGAAATCAGGTAGCAACGCAACGGGATTCCTGCGCCGGCCGTGACCAGTACCGCGACCACAATGGCAGAGGCGCTCCATCCCGGCAGGAATCCATCCGCAATCCGCTGCACGCCTTGCCAGCGAAACAGCGCCGCAACATAAAAAATCAGGTACATGGCCTGGATCAGAATAAACAATCCGCGCGTCAAGCTCCGGCGCGGAACCGGGACTTCCAGTTCCGGATGCAGTCCTTCCACGCCAGCTTCTCTTACAAGCTCATCGCTCACCTGCACGGCACTTGCAGCCGGAACAGGCATTGCGCTCCCGTCATTCTGCTGCACCGGCGCGATGAACCGGTACCCGCGCCGCGCCACCGTCTGCACAAATCGCGGATTCGCCGCCGCATCGCCCAGCGCCTCCCGCAGCTTGTTCACCGCCGTGTTCAGTCCATGATCGAAATCGACAAACGTATCTCCCGGCCACAACTGGCTGCGCATTTCCTCGCGCGTCACCATCTCGCCCGGACGATCGAGCAGCATTGCGAGAACACGAAACGGTTGCTCCTGCAGCCGTATGCGCGTGCCGTCCTTGCGTAGTTCTCCCGAGACAAGATCCACCTCAAACAATCCGAACCGTGCGCTCTTCGTCAGCCTCTCGGCGGCCATATCCGTCCCAACGACGCGGTAGTTTATCATCGCAAACCCGCGCGACCCGGCATGTTTGACGAGGCCCTAGCACTCACATCGAACCAACACTGGCACAACCGAAACAGGCCAGATGCTTTCGCGCTTTCTTTGTCACGTCGAGAACTCGCTGACGAAAAAACGATATCAACAGACCCCGCTGCAGTTCCGCCGATCCCTCGGCCAGAGCGATGCAGGTCACAGTCAAGTGTGATAACTCAATCAGGAAAAACGAGGTAACATACGCCGATCCAATCACTTAGGAGAGTTCTGAGATTTTGCTGTAAGCTATATTCGACTTAGAGAAATTTACATAATGTTCCACGTGGAACATTACTGCGATTACCAGACAGGCATTCGCTTGCTAAATTCTTTCATTCCGTGCGAGCCCTCCGGCGCTACAATGTGCTTCATAGACACTCCCCCTATGGATAAGACTGCGCACGGCCGGAACCGGCATCACGTGTACGCGCTCGAAACCACTGGACTGCTCATCGTTGCGGCGACGCTGTTGGCCATCACGCTGGCCCGATACTGGTACGCAATCCATTGGAGCCTTCGCTGAACGTTGCGGGCCCGTTACTGGTCGCCATCCTAGGTCCCACCGCCAGCGGCAAGACCGCTTTGTCTCTCGCGCTTGCCCGCGCCCTGCAAGGTGAAATCGTCAACTGCGATTCGGTCGCGATGTATCGCGAGTTCGAGATCGGCACGGCCAAACCAACAACCGAAGAGCGCGCGAGCGCGCCCCATCACCTGTTCGATATCGTCGAACCCACCGGCTACATGACGGCGGGCGAGTACGCGCGCCAGGCTCGCCGGGTTTTAGAAGATATCAAAGCGCGCGTCCACGTGCCCATCGTGGTCGGAGGCACGGGCCTCTATCTGCGCGCGCTGTTCGAAGGGTTGTTCCCGGGCCCGCAACGCTCGGAAGAATTGCGCGAGCGGCTGCGCGAGCGGGCGGCGAAGAAGAATCCCGCGCACCTGCACAAAATCTTGCGTCGTCTCGACGCGGCCGCAGCGGAGAAGATTCATGCGAACGACACGCCCAAGCTGATTCGCGCCATCGAGGTCTGCCTCGGCTCGCGCCGGCAGATGACCGAGATGTGGAGTGAAGGCCGAGATCCACTCCAGGGCTTCACCATTTTGCGCCTCGGCTTGAACCCGGATCGCGAAGCGCTCTATGCGCGCATCAACCAGCGTGCGCTCGTCATGTTCGAACGCGGACTGGTGGAAGAGACCGGGCAACTGCTCGCGAAGTACGGCGACACCGCGCGTCCACTCACATCGCTGGGCTACAAGCAGGCCGTGCAGTTGCTGCGCGGCGAACTGACGCGCGACGCCGCCATCACCGCGGCGCAACAAGCCCATCGCAACTATGCCAAGCGGCAGCTCACCTGGTTCCGGCGGGAGAGTCGGGTAGAGTGGATTGTGGGGTTTGGCGATGACCCTGGCGTGCAGGAATTGGCGATTGCCGTGGTTCAAAAGTGATGGGTTCTCGCGCATCGGACTTGCGGGCTGGCGCCCGCTGCGTCGTCTGCCGCCCCTACGGGGCTCGCTCCTATCAGTGACCGGCACCCAGCACTTACGTGCTGGGCTAATATATGCCGCCGCTTCGCGGCTCTCGTGTAACGTTCGCTGCGCTTGTGCTGTCGATGCGGCGTATCGTGGTGAGTCGATGCGTCGTACCGGGTAAGTCCCGTAAGGAATCGAAGACGCCGCAGCTGTGGCCGCCGCTCCGCGGCTTTTATGTGACGTTCGCTGCGTTTGTGTTGTCGATGCGTCGCATCATGGTGAGGTCGATGCATCGCATCGTGGTAAGTCCCGGAATGCATCGAAGACGCTGCGGGTGTGGATCCCACGTTTGGGCATAGAGCGCGCAAACACGGGGCACCCACGGTTCGGGGATGAGTCGCGGATTCAGCAACAGATCTTGGGTCGGCGACCGCGGTCAGGGTCCAGCCCTGCACGTGGAGTTTCCAGCTCGCAGCTCATGGCTCGCAGCTCATAGCTCGCGGCTCGCGGCTCATGCTATCGTCTGGCTATGCGCTTCATGACTGCGTCGCTGCTCGCTCTTGTCCTCATGACACCTGCATTTGCCAAAGAGAAGTACCAGAAGCCTGGGCCGATTCATCTTGATCACGGCGGGGAGAAGTGGGCGGAGAAGACGCTTCGCAAGCTTTCTACCGAGGAAAAAGTCGGGCAGCTGTTCATGGTGTGGGCGCGGGCGCAGTTCCTGAACAACGACAGCGAGACGTTCGCGCAGCTGCGCGACACCATGAACAAGTACCACGTCGGTGGATTCACCATGACCGTCCCGGTCGACGGTCCTTTCCTTATCAAGAGCGAACCTTACGAAGCCGCGATGCTGCTGAACCATCTGCAGGAAGAATCCAAGCTACCGCTGCTGTTCGCGGCTGACTTCGAGCGCGGGCTAAGCATGCGGCTGAACGGGCCCACGATTTTTCCGCACGCCATGGCGTTCGGCGCGGCGGGCAAGCTGGAGAACGCGGAGAGCTTCGGGCGCATTACGGCGCAGGAAGCGCGCGCCATCGGCATCCACTGGAATTTTTTTCCGGTCGCGGACGTAAATTCGAATCCGGTGAACCCGGTCATCAATACGCGCTCGTTCGGAGAAGACCCGCAGCAGGTGGGCCAGATGGTCGCGGCCTACATCAAAGGCGCGCATGAGGGCGGGATGCTGGCGACTGCGAAACATTTTCCCGGGCACGGAGACACGGCGTCGGATTCACACCTCGGAGTGGCCAGCGTGAACGGCGACCGGGCCCACCTCAACTCGATCGAATTGCCTCCTTTCCAGAAAGCCATCGACTCGGGAGTGGATGCAATCATGGTGGCGCACGTGACTGTGCCGGCGTTGGAGCCAGATCCGAACCGGGTAGCGACGACCTCCACCCTGGTGGTGACTGACCTGCTCAAGAATCAAATGAAGTTCAACGGGATCGTGACGACCGATGCCCTCGACATGGCGGGATTGACGCGGCTGTATGCGCAGGACGTGGGCCGTGCCGCGGTGGAAGCGTTCAAGGCGGGCAACGACATGCTGTTGATCCCGGCGGACCTCGAGGCTTCTTACCAGGCAATGCTGAAGGCGGTGGCGAGCGGAGAGATTCCGCAAGCGCGGCTGGATGCATCGGTCCTCAAGCTGTTGAAGGCCAAGGCGTCGCTCGGGCTGAACAAGGCAAGGCTGGTCGACGTGGCTGGCGTGGGCAAGGAAGTGGGCAAGCCGCCGAACATGATGGCGGGGCAGCAGGTTGCGGACGACGCGGTGACGCTGGTGCGTGAGAATGGCAAGGTCCTGCCCCTCCAAGGCGTGGGAACCGTGAAGGGCGGGCTTCCGTATATGACCACAGTGGAGACACACAATCGTCTGGTTGTGATTGTCTTCTCGGAAGACGTGCGGATGAGCGCGGGCCGGGTCTTTGACGGGCAGGTGCGCACTCGTGTGCCAGACGCCAATGTGATTTATGTCGATCCCCGGATTGCCGAAGGCATGACGCAAGAAATTCTGAAAGCGGCGGGCGAAGCACAGACGGTGGTGGCGGCGGTGTATGCGACCCCGACGCCGGGGAGCCGGAAGAATTCGGTCGCCGTGGCCGATGCCACGGGCACGCTGTTGAACAAACTGCTCGAGCACGCGGCCGCAAAAACCGTGGTGTTCGCCCTGGGCAACCCGTACGTGGTGGCGGATTTTCCTAAGATTGACAACTATCTATGTACATTTTCGAATGAAACGGTGTCGGAGATCAGCGCGGTGAAGGCGCTGTTCGGGGAGATCCCGGTGCACGGGCATCTTCCGGTCAGTATTCCGAACGTGGCGCAGCGGGGCGCCGGTATCGAACGCCAGGCGCGCCTGGCGCAAGGAGATTCTAAGCATGAACACAAAATGGCAAGCCAGTAGGATTCTGGTGATGGCAGTATTTGCCACGGGGCTGGTGATCGGGCTTTCCGGGTGCAAGATTCATGTCGACAAGTCAGAAGACGGTAAGGATAAGAAAGTCGACATCCAGACGCCGCTGGGCGGGATTCACGTCAATAAGGACGTAAACGTGCGCGATACGGGCCTGCCGGTTTACCCGGGAGCACGCGAGAAGAAAAAGGAATCGGATCACGACGATGGACATGCGAACGTAAATATCTCGTCGGGATTCTTTGGTCTGAAAGTCGTGGTGATCGAGTTTCTGAGCGACGATTCTCCGGAGAAAGTGACGGCCTACTACCGCGATCAGTTAAAGAAATATGGTGGCATTCTGGAGTGCCACACCAAGAACCGGAACAACGACGGGCCGAACATCAACGTAGATCATCATTCAGACAAGAAGGACAACAAGCTGACCTGCGATCAGGACAGCGGGCCGACGGTCGAATTGAAAGTTGGGACCGAGGATAACCAGCACATCGTCTCGGTGTCGCCGCAGGATGGCGGCAAGGGGAGTGATTTCGCGCTGGTGTTTGTGCAGACGCGGGGGGAGAGCAAGGATTCGATTTAGGTGATGAGTTTTGCGGCTCCGCGAGGGCGGTAAATTGCTGGCCCAGCACTTTCGTGCTGGGCTTTCTTGTTGCGCGGCGGCTTGGTGATTTGGGCTGGTGGCGCTGGTTTGAATCCCAAGGGGGAAAGAGTTGTGGAATCCCACGTTTGCGCATAGAACGCGCAAACATGGGGCACCTGCTGGGAGCGAGGAGAAGCAGGTCCTTCGCTTCGCTCAGGATGACAAGCTGCTTGAGGGGTTGAACTGAGAGAGCCGAATCCGACGCTTGCGCACTGAGACTGTATACGCAGGCGGTCGAGCTGACTTACGGATGACCGAACTCGACTCTGGATCGGTCGACTGAAGTCGGCCGATTCAGCCGCAAGAGTTTTCGAAGTCGACTGAGGATGTCCGAATTAGGCGCAAGAGTTTCCCAGTTGCTGAAGATGTCGGACTCGACTCATGGATTCGGACAGCGCGGTGGGCTTGGTTGCTGAATTGGCGGGGCTACGTTACCTTGAAACCCGAGAGACCATTCCTGTTGCAAGTATGGGGCGAGTTAGACGGTGGAGCATTCCTGTCACAAGTGCGGGGCGATGGTGGAAGACGGGCTGCCCTTCTGCAAGCATTGCGGGGCGCCGCAGATTCGCGTGGCGGTGGGGGTTGGAGAGGAATCGTCGGCGAGCAGCGGGAGCGCCGCAGATTCGTCTGACTCTCTGCCATCTCCGCCTTTGGCCAGCCCTCCCTCTATAGCGGAGCCGCCACCCACTTCCGGAGTGCCACCGCCCGTGGGTCGTTCGGATTTCTCGAACCGTTCGACGTTGTTGCAACCGTACCCGGCGCGGCGTGGAGTGCAGTGGTCGAAGGCATTGCCGGGAGCGGCGCTGGCGGGAGTGTTTTCGCTGCTGGCATTGGTGATTCCGTATGCGATTTTTGGGCCCGCCTTCATGATAGGGGGAGCATTGGCGGTGTTGCTGTACCGACGGAACCTGGGTGGGAAAGTGCCGGCGCCGGGAGTGGGGGCAAAGATCGGGGCGGCAAGCGGCGGGTTCGGATTTTTGTTCTCGGCTGTGATGGCAATTGCGACGCTGGTGTACCGTCCAACGGAAGTGCGGCAAGGGATGCTGGATAACCTGTCGCAGATGGTGGGGCGAGGGTACGATCCGCAGAAGGTGGCGCAGGTGCAGGACCTGGTCAAGACGCCCGATGGGCTGGCGTTCTTTGTGGGCTTTGGGTTGTTCGTGATGCTGGTGGTGATGGTGGCGGGGTCGAGCATCGGCGGAGCGCTGTATGCGGCGTGGGCGAGGAGACGGAGGGCGCAGTAGAGCTTACGCGGTAGGGGCTGGCCCGGATCTCAAAAAGCAACTGATTCGCCTAGCCGGCGGTTCAAGCATTACTGGACCGACATTTGGCACGCCTAACCAGGTGCGGAAACACTTCAGCGGCTAAAGCCGAAGAGAAGTGGGACCCGCAGGCTGAAGGCAGAGCAATCGAAAAGGGGGTTTTGGTGTAATGGGCTGTTTTCGACAGTTGTCCAGCTTGGCTTCGCAATTCGATTGGAGTGTTGGCCTAGACGCGGCTACCATGTGCTGGATTGAGGAGTTCGGAAGATGGCTCAATCTGAAATTGACGGACGGAAATTTGCCGAGCTTCTCCTCGCGGAGTTTCCCCAACTTCGGGATGACGTTCAGGAATGGAGCGACCTGCCACATCTCCAGATGATGGAGTTCCTTCTGATAACCCAGAAGGCAATCAACGCTGCGGATTGGACCCTCGTGACGAAATGCCTGCGACTTGCCGAGACCTTTCTTCGTGATGGGGATGCAGAAATTAGGAATGCAATCCATGTCTCATATCTTGAGCATCTTCCGCGTGAAGGCGGCGGACATGACCGAATCAGGGAATTGATGACGCCGGACCTGCGGAAGGCTTGGGAGGATATTCTCGCGTATCTCTCGACGCTGCGTAGCAACCCTTAATTGGCAAACTCGCCATTAGACCAATCAGGCATTTGATGGTGATTTTGGTGAAACGGCCTGTCTACGTCAATCATCGAGTTGGCCGAAAACTTGGCGTAAAGTATTAGCGTGAAATTGTCATTTTGCGCTCTCGCATTGCTGCTGTGCGCCGCCGCTTTGTGCCAGACCGCCACACCGGCTTCCCACAGGAGCCTTACCCTAGAAACCACTGGCCACGGCTTCTGGAAGCCGCGTCGACCATTTGTATTTAGAGTCTTTTCCACTCCCGACGGCACCAAAGCGCGAGTGGACTATCTGACATTCCACTCGCGTAAAGAAGCCAAGGAATATCTGCAAACCTGTTTGCGACCCGGAACCAGAGTGATCTACCGGCGAGTGGAAAGGGAACCCAGTGGACAAATCGTTGGGCAGCGAATTGTGGCCGTTCGGCAGCAATCCGGCAAGAAGGAATTTGCGCTAATTCGCAGAGTTCGCATGAACTGCTACTTTGTTGGCTCATCCTCGTTGGCTGCCGCCATACAGGCGGAAGAAGAAGCTATCGAAGAGTAGTTGGGGAACCATCCCCATTCCACCAACGGTGTCGCTAGTCGATCGCGTGCATCCTTGTTGCGCAGGCACTCCGACATCTTGGCCGATGCCGAGCGCCTGCAGGTCGATGAACAGCCGTTGGGGTTGTTTAGTGGCACTCTCAGAGGGTAAAGCCACATTCATTTTGCGACGCGTACGGCACGCCTGAAGGGGTTCCCTTCCAAAGACAGAGTGTCAACAGACTTTTTCGGCAGCCAATCAAGTCGTGGCCTTCCGAAAACACCCAGCAGATTCTTTAGCAGCCTGTGAAGGCGGTCCGTGGTACGAACCCGTAGCTATCCGTCGTGCCCAGCCGAACTTCG
This sequence comes from uncultured Acidobacteriota bacterium, assembly GCA_963765755.1. Lineage (GTDB taxonomy): Bacteria > Acidobacteriota > Terriglobia > Terriglobales > Acidobacteriaceae > Gp1-AA133. The sequence continues at coordinate 290,330 of CAVXXV010000009.1, forward strand.
CGGTTGAAAGGCGTTGAGGTGATGCGATCCGCGAGGCCGGGCCTTGCCAAGCTGTCTCACTTCTTCTGCACAATTGCAATTCCCGTAGGCGCGTTTCCGCCTGAGGCAAACGGCGAGCCGGCGAGGGCCGTCAACGCGCCCGTCTGCGAATTGAAGGTGAAGACGGAAATGTCGTTGGAGGCGTTGCAGACGTAGATGTATTTGCCGGCGGCGTCGGCGACGATTCCCTGCGGACCATTAATAGCGCCTTGCCCTCCGCTGGGAAAGGGCGAACCCGATACAGCAGATAGCGCGCCGGAGGTGGAATTGAGAGCGAACGCGGAAATCGTTGCGTCGGCCGTGTCGGCGACGTAGACGAACTTACCGGAAGGATCGAGGGTCACCGAGGAGGGATCGGAACCGGTATGCGAAGCGGTGCCCGCGGCCGAGAGCTTTCCGGTCGCGCTGTCGAGAGCGAAGACGGCGATCAGGCCGAAGGATGTGCTGCTCCCGTTGCTGACTGCGATGACGAACTTTCCCGCCGGATCGGTGGTGATGCTGTTGCTGAACAGATCGATGGGATATACGGCACCCGCGATGGGGCTGGCGGCTCCGGTGGATGGGTCGAGGGTGAAGACGTAGATGTTCGTGGCTGACGGCGAGTCGGATGTGACGTAGAGATACTTGCCGGAGGGATCGATGGTGACGGCGCCGGAATCGGTGACTGCGGCGTCGATGAGCAATGGGGAACTGGCGAGATTGTGCAGGGCGCCGGCATTGTCGATCGAGAACACCCACAGGTTGGCGGAGGACGCGCTGACGGCGTAGAGGTACGTTCCAGCCGGATCAATGGCGATGCCGACCACGCCAGCTTCGACGGAGAAACCGGCGATCGAAGAGAGCGCTCCGGTGGATGGGTTGATGCTGAAGGCCGAGATGTCGCCGGAGAGGCGGTTGGCGACGTAGAGAAACTTTCCAGCGGGATCAGCCTTGACGGCCCAAGAACCGGAGGTGGTGTTGTAGGGGGAACCGGAGATGGAGGACAGAACTCCCGAAGTCTGATTGGAAGACAGCGCAGACACGGTGGAGGGACTACCGGCCGCATTGGCGGTATAGACGAAATTGACTGTGCCGGTTGGCGGTGGGGGCGGGGGTGTTGAGTTGGACGAACTGGAACATGCGGCGAGGGACAGGATCATCCCCGCGACCAAGAGTGATAACAGGATGCAGGCAGAATTACTCGGCAGACGTGGTTGGTGGCGCATAGGTTCCGGGCTCCTTTTGTGACTGGTGACGAAGCATTGGTTGAAAGTCTGATGAAATTCATTTGGGCGCCGCAAGGACCGCCGTTACGGGTACGCGTGACAAGATTTTGATCTGCGAGCAGGGGCACTCTCTCGTTTGGTAGCTTGGTCAGCACGGCGGCGCCGAGTGTGGTCGAATCGGCAGCGGGAAGCAAGCGACATGTGGAGATGTCGCATCTTGTCGTGGGTCGAGCCTATTGAGTTATCTTTGAGGGATGGACGGCGCGGGGAGCGAGCGGGCGAAGGTCGGGTTGTGCGCCGAATGTCGACACGGGCGGCGGGTAGAGTCGGATCGCGGGTCGGTGTTTTGGAGATGTGAGTTGTCGGTGAGCGATGCGAGTTTTCCGAAGTATCCGCGATTGCCGGTTCGCGCGTGCCGGGGGTATGAGGCGGAAGCATGGAACGTAGATCCGCGGGTCTGGGAAGCAGAGTGAAGGCGGTGCCGTGCACCCGTTGGTATTCGAGGGTGCGGTGAGTGTTCATCATGGTCGGTGTCGGGTCGCGGGCTTACGCCCGCTACGCGAAAGTGTCGCCCCTACGGGGCTGGCGGGTCGTGGGGATTTTCACCCAGCGCTAACGCGCTGGGCTAATGACTGTCGCCGCCTCGCGGCTTGCTTGTCGCGGTTGCGCGCTTGCTCCTGTCGTCTTGCGGAGCTTGTCGCGGTTGCGCGGCCTGCTGTTGGATGCGGTTGGCAGTCGTGGGATCGCGGCTGGGCCCGTCCTTCTCAGCGCTACTGGCGTGGCTTGGTGTGGTGAGGGCAGCGATGCTTGCCGGGTGGCTTGGGGGCTTGTATGATGCTGCGTTCATCCTTCCCGAGATCACGCGCATGACGAGCCAGCATTGGGCTGGGACAGAAGGCTGAGCGGAATTCGGGATGCCCCGGGGCCAGACGGGCTCCGTCTCCCAGACTATCGATGAATAAGGTCGCACGCGGTTCCCTGCTCGGCATTGAGCCTCTGGATGCCGGGGAAATCCTGAAGATCCTGCAACTGGCGCGGCGCATGAATCCGCAGAAGCCGCGGGCGCTGCTGCGCGGGAAGCGGGTGGTTCTGCTGTTTTACGAACCTTCCACGCGGACGCGATCTTCTTTCGAAATTGCCGCCAAGTCGATGGGCGCGATGACCACGCTGGTGCATTCGAGCGGGTCGAGCATCGAGAAGGGCGAATCGCTGCTGGATACCGGGTACACGCTGCGGGCGGTGGGCGCGGACGTGATCGTGATTCGGCACCCGCTGGCCGGGGCGCCGCAACTGATGGCGCAGCACCTGGATATTCCCGTGGTGAACGCGGGCGATGGGATGCACGAACATCCTTCGCAGGCGCTGCTGGACGCTTACACGATCCTGAAACACAAGAAGAAGCTGAAAGGGCTGAAGGTCGCGATTGTGGGCGACATTTTTCATAGCCGGGTGGCGCGCTCGGCCTGCCATTTGCTTACGAAGGTCGGATCGAAAGTGACGCTGTGCGGGCCGCCGGAGCTGGTTCCCGAGGTGGCGACGACTTTGGCGCCGGGCGTGAGCATTACGCGGCATCTGGAAGAGGCTTTGCGCGGAGCGGATGTGATCACGCTGCTGCGCGTGCAGAAAGAGCGGCTCGCGGGATTGAAGCTGCGCCTGGATGACTACATTGCTCGGTATCAGATGACCATGCAGCGGCTGAAGCTGGCGCATCGGGATGCGATCGTGATGCATCCGGGACCGATTATTCGCGGGTTGGAGTTGACCGGAGAGGTGGCGGACTGTCCGCAGTCGGTGATTGTGGAAGAAGTACGGAATGGAGTGCCGACGCGGATGGCGATTCTGGCAAGGGCGGCGGAGAAGGGGCGGTAGTCGCCCAGATGAGTGCGCGGCAGCCGTGGAATCCCACGTTTGCGCAAAAAGCGCGCAAACATGGGGCACCCTCGGTTCGGGGTGTGGCGGAAAAGTTCCATCGACCGGTGGTTTCGCGAAGGAACGCGGGGTCCTTCGACTGCGTTCGGCTGACGCTTCACTTCGCTCAGGATGATAGGGAGTTGAAAATCGAGAAAAAAGCTAGTGACTGGCGACTAGCGACTAGAAACTGATTTCATGGCACACGAGAGACACAAACCGGCGTCGTTGCTGATCAAGGGCGGACACGTGATCGATCCGGCGAACCGGATTGATACGCTCATGGACGTGTTGCTGCGCGATGGGCAGGTGGTGGAGGTCGCACCGCCGAACAAGATCAAAGGCAGTGCGGAAGAGAAGATCGACGCTCGCGGGCTGGTGGTGGCGCCGGGATTTATCGACCTGCACGTCCATTTAAGGGAGCCGGGACAGAGTTACAAGGAGACGATCGCGTCGGGCACGGGGGCCGCGGCGGCCGGAGGCTTCACGTCTGTGTGCTGCATGCCGAACACGATCCCGGTGCTCGATTCGCAGGAGTGGGTGAACTGGGTGCGCCAGCCGGAACGCGGAGCAGTAGTGAATGTGTTTCCGGTGGCGGCCGCGACGCATGCCAGCAAAGGCGCCGTGCTTACGGACTTTCGTGGGTTGCAGCGGGCCGGGGCGGTGGCGGTGACCGACGACGGGCGCCCGATCCTGGATAACGACGTGATGCGCGAGTGCCTACGGCTGAGCGGAGAGTTAAGCATCGCGGTCGTACAGCATGCGGAGGATACGCGGCTCACGGAAAATTGCCCGATGAACGATGGTCCAACCTCGTTCCGGCTGGGTTTGCGCGGGTGGAAAGCGTCGGCGGAAGCGGACATAGTGGACCGCGATGTCCAGTTGGCACAGCAGACTCCCAATGCGCGGTTGCACGTGGCACATCTTTCGGCGGCGGAATCGCTGAAGGCGGTGCGGCGCGGCAAGCGCGGGCGGGCACGAGTGACCTGCGAGGTCACGCCTCATCACTTCACGCTGACCGACGAAGCGGTCGGCAGCTACGACACGAATTGCAAGATGAACCCGCCGCTGCGCTCGGCGGCGGATATCGAGTCCATCATCGTGGCGCTGGGCGATGGGACGGTGGATGCGATTGCAACCGATCATGCGCCGCATGCGGGTCACGAAAAGCAAGTTGAGTTCGAACGGGCGGCGTTTGGGATCACGGGACTCGAGACCGCGCTGGCGTTGGCGATCACGAAGCTGCACCGGGAACACAGAATTCCGCTGGTGCGAATTGTGGAGTTGTTTACGAGCGGTCCGGCGCGGGTTTTTGATTTGCGCGGACGCGGGTCTCTGGGGCGCGGGAGCCACGCGGATGTGACGATTTTCGATGCGAAGAAGCGGTGGACGTTTGATGTCGCGAAGTCGCGGTCATTGTCGCGGAATTCTCCGTTTGACGGTTGGGCGCTAACGGGGAAAGTTGTCGCGACGATTGTGGGTGGGCGAATCGTGCATCGGGATTAGGGTAGAGTTTCAAAGTTTCAGAGTTTCAAAGTTTCAGGGTTTCAGGGTTTCAGGGTTTCAATTGCCTTCGGTCGATACCCGTGGAATCCTATATCTGCGCAGAGAACGCGCAAAAATGGGGCACCCACGGTCTGAGGTATCGCGCGGAACGCAAGGTCCCTCGGCTGCGTTCGGCTTCGCCTTACTTCGCTCGGGATGACAAGGCTTGAGAGGGCTGAGTTTTCAGTCGGCGTGGTTGTGGGTCGCGCCTCGGCTTACATCCCAGATTTCGGCTTCGGTTTTTTCCAGCGGGTAGAGGTGGACCATCCAGTTGAAGACCAGCGGGCGGAAGGTGCCGCCGTTCGCGTCGCAATCTTCCTTCGTGGCAATTGATCCGTGCAGGCCGAACTTGGGGCCGAGCGCTTCCTGTTTGCGGTCGGCGGGCGGCATGCAGAGGTTGACGTGTTCGTGCCACTGCGCGATCGAGAGCGGGATGCGCTTGTCGAGGTCGGCTTCGTCGTAGCGCTTGGGGGCAGTGTACATCACGCCGACTAGTTTGTAGTCGTCGCCATGCTTTTCGTAGAGCAGTGAGGTCGGGTGCTCGGGGTGGAATGAGAACGCGGCTTCGAACGCGTATTTGTAGTTGGTGAAGTGATACATCTTCTGCGGGATGTTGGGCAGGAAGATCTTGAACCCGTCGGCCAGGGCAGTGTGGTAGTCCTTGTATTTTTCGGAGACCTGGCGCGCGGCCTCGACGACTTTCTGTGCGCGCTCTTCGTCGCCGGGCTTCGCATCGCGCAGAGTGGTCATCTTCATATGCGGTCCCATGTCCATGTGGTGGCCTTCCATGGAGTGCATGGCCGGGGCGCTGGTCGCGGCGTCCATGCCGGGCATGTCTTTCATGCCGGAGGCGGGCGCGTGGTCCGACATATCGTGGGACGACATGTCTGGGCTTGGGGTGGATTGGGAGGTCTGCTGGCCGAAAGATAGGCTTACAGCTACTGAAACTGCAAAGAAGGCGAACAAGAAAAAGCGCATCGAATTCCCCATTTATACTCGATTTTATAAACACCGGGAAACAGGGGTTGTTGCGCCCAATTCGCGCGATTACGCTAGTAATCGAATGGCGACATTTGTTTTGAAATATCGTTCCGGCCAAGAAATAAAGAAGGGCGATCGAGTACGGTTCCATGGGAGTCCGGCTCAAATTGAGTTCGTGGCTTGTGATCCAGAAGCTTCGGATCCTAAGATAGCCTGGCACATGAGCGACTCTGGCGGAGGTGTGATGATTTTGGATCCAATGATGTCGAGCCGCACATTCATTCATGCTGAAGACTTAGAGGAATACGAAGATTTGGAGTTTGTCTCAAGAGAGTAATGGCCCGCCGGGCGAGGACGCCCGTCCCTCCATCGTTCTAGGATCGTGCAGTTACTGATTCCGAGCTGAGGATTCCGAGAGAGTTCAGCGTTTCCTCGACCGCCCCCGTTCCCGTCCGCACGCAGTCCGGTACACCGATTCCGCTGTAACCGTTTCCCGCCAGAGCCAATCCCGGTAACTTTTTTCGGAGGGTTTCAATCCGCTCGAGGCGGTCGAGGTGGCCGACGCCGTATTGCGCCATCGCGCCTTTCCATTTGAAGACGCGGGTGAACAGGGGCTCGGCTTTCAGGTCGAGGATCTGGTCGAGTTCCTCGCGAACGATGGTAAGGATCTGCTCTTCGGAGAGGGCGAGCATCTGCTCGCCGCGGGCTCCGCCGAGGAAGCAGCGGAGGATGGCGCGGTCGTCGGGCGCGCGGTGCGGGAATTTGTTGTGCACGAACGTGGCGGCCAGCATGCGCTTGCCTTCGCTGCGCGGTACGAGGAATCCGAAGCCCGGAGGCAGCGCGTCGCGCACCTGCTTGCCGTAGCCGAGAGCCACCGTGACGGAAGAGCTGTACTGAATCGCGCCGAGTTCGGCGGCCAGTTCGGGGCCGCATCGTTGGAGCAGTGCGGCGGCCGCGTGCGTGGGCAGCGCGACGATGACCGCGTCGAACTGGTCCGACTGCAATCCGGCGGAGACCACCCAGCCGCCCGCCTCGGGCGAAATTGCCTGCACGGGCGTTTCTGTTTTCAGAGAGGCGGCGTCGAGCGCGGCCACCAGTGCGTCGACCATTTGCTGCATGCCTTCCTGCAGCGACGTGAACAGCGGACGCGGCTTCGTCTTGGGCGCGCGGGCCATGGCGGCACGGGCGGCGAGCATGGCGCGTCCGAGGCTACCGTGCTTGGCTTCCATTTCGGCAAAGCGCGGGAGGACCGCGCGCACGCTGAGCTGCGAAGCTTCTCCTCCGTAGACGCCGGAGAGCAGCGGGTCGGCGAGGCGGTCGACCATCTCGGGGCCGTAGTGACGCTCGACGAAGGCTGCGACGGTTTCGTCTTCGGTGGCTTTGCGCGGCGGGTGGAACCATTCGCGGGCCATGCGCAGCTTGGATCGCATCGAAAACAGCGGCGACATCACCGTCGGCGCGAGCTTGGTCGGCACCATGAACATCAGGCCGTCGGGCATTTCGATCAGCTTGCTGTGGACGAGGATGTAGGTTTTGCGGTCGGCGTCGTTGGAGCCGATGAGCTGATCGCCGATACCGAGCTTTTTGCAGAGATCGATGGCCCAGGGCTTTTCGGTGAGGAACGAATCGGCGCCGGCTTCGAGGATGCAGCCGTCGACCTTGTCGGTGACGAGCACGCCGCCCAGGCGCGGGCTGGCTTCATAGAGAACGTACTCGACCTCGACGCCGGCGCGGCGCTTTTCTTCGAGCGCGTACGCGGCCGAGAGGCCCGAGATACCGCCGCCGATGATGGCTAGACGTTTCATGGTTTTGGCTGTCAGCTCTCAGCTTTCAGTAAACGGCTACTGGCTTCTGTCTGGTAGCTTCTGGCTTTGAGCTGCGAGCCGCGAGCTTCGAGCGCGCACCCATCGCTTGAGACTTGCTCTGCGACTTCTGCGGCTTTTCTCTGCGGCCTGCGTTCAAAGGCTCTAAACCTGAAAATCTTAAAACGCAGAGGGCGCCGAGAACTTCCGCCGAGGGCGCAGAGAAATACTTCGACGCTAACGGATCTCAGCGTTCAGAACTAACGGATCTCAGCCTTCAGATGCTTCTCGCTTCTGCCGGCTCTTCACGATTTCCGCCAGTGCGGCGATCAGCTTCGGCGATTCGTTCAACGACTCGGCGCGCCACAGGCGCAGGTCGTGCTTCTTCGCGAATTCCTGAAAGCCGATGTCGATATCGTAAAGCACTTCGACGTGATCGCACAGAAAACCGACAGGCTGGACGAAGATTCCGGTGTGACCTTCGGTCTTGAGGTCTAGGATGGTTTCTTCGACGGTTGGGCCTAGCCACGTTCCGCCCGACATACCCTGGCTCTGGAACGCGAACTTCCATTCTTCGTTTTCGAGGCCCGCTTCACGGGCTACCAGTTCGGCGGTTTCGCGGGCTTGCGCTTCGTAGGGATCGCCTTCGGCAATCGTACGTTCGGGCACGCTGTGGGCGGTGAAGATGACAGGCAGCCTGGCGCCGGCTTCGACGGAAGCTTCGGTGCGTCCGGCCTTGAGCTTCTCGACGAAAGCCTCGATCAACAGCGGATGGTCGTGCCAGGACTCGATGAAATCGAGTTGGAATGGTGGACCTTGGGCTCCATCAACCGCCTTTCGATAGAGGCCTACGCTGGTGCGGGAGTTTTGTGGCGCAAGGCAGATGGCGATGACGCGGGTCACTCCGTTGGCGGCGATCTTTTTGACCACGTCGGGGATGAACGGCTTCCAGTTGCGCATGCCGACGTAGACCGGGAGATTCAGTTCGAGAGCGAGGAGCTCTCCCTGGCGGGCGGTGATCTCGTTCATCGGGGAGTGCCCGATGAGGGAGTAACGGTGCTGGACTTCCTCGATGACTGTTTGGGAAACGGGCCGTCCGCCGGTCACGTGGCGCATGAATTCCGGTATGTCGTCAACGGAGTCGGCAGTGCCGTGGGCGAGCAGCAGGACGGCGGTTTGAGGGGCAGTCATCGGTTCACTTCAATCAAGGTCAAAAGCGTTCACCACAGAGGTCACAGAGGAGCACAGAGGAATCAAACCTCTGTGGGACCCTGTGTCCTCTGTGGCTAATGGTTCCCCGAGTGCTCCTGTACGAACTTGCACAGGCGCTTCACGTTTTCGACTGGCGTCTCGGGCAGGATGCCGTGGCCCAGATTGAAGATGTGGCCGGGGCGGCCTGCGGCTCGGCGCAGGATGTCTTCGGCGCGCGGCTGGATTTCTTTCCAGTCGGCAAACAGGACCACGGGGTCCAGATTCCCCTGCACCGCGCCTTGATTCTTCATCAGCGCCCAGCCTTCATCGAGCGGGATCCGCCAGTCCAGGCCGACGACCTCTGCGCCGGTTTCTTTCATGGACGGAAGGAGCGTCGTGCTGTCGGTGCCGAAGTAGATGATGGGCACGCCGGTCATCTGCAGCCGCTTCACGAGGTCGGTGACGTGCGCGAGGACGTAACGGCGATAGTCTTCCACGCTGAGGCAGCCGACCCAGCTGTCGAAAATCTGGATGGTGTCGGCTCCGGCGCGTACTTGCTCTGCGGCGTACTCGCTCGTGACCGCCACTAGTTTGCCCATCAACTCATCCCAGGCTGCCGGGGAGGAGTACATCATCTTTTTGGTGTGGACATAGTTGCGCGAGCCGCCACCTTCGATCATGTAGCTGGCCAGGGTGAAGGGCGCGCCGCAGAAACCGATCATGGGCAAGGTGTTGCCGAAATGCTTGCAAACGACGCGAATGGCTTCGGCGACGTAGCCCAGGTCGGCAGCACGATCGGTGCGCAGGCGGGTGATGTCTTTGTGTTCGCGGATGGGCTTTTCGATAACGGGGCCTTCACCAGCTTCGAAGCGGAACGGGAGGCCCATGACTTCGAGGGGGAGAAGCAAATCGGCAAAGATGATGGCAGCGTCGACACCGATCGCTTCGGCTGCCGTGATGGTCACCTCGGCAGCGAGTTCGGGCTTCTTGCAGATCTCGATGAGGGAATGTTTTTTTCGGACGGCGCGGTACTCGGCCATGTAGCGGCCAGCCTGACGCATGAACCAGACAGGAGTGCGGTCAACTGGCTGCGCTTTGCAGGCTCGGATGAAGCGAGAATCAGGGGCAGACATGAATCTGTAAATGTAACATTTTCCGCGGGGAGAGTAGGGATTCAGGCTGGCGACGGAGCCGGCTCTGCGAAACACAAGGTCCCTCCTGCTCGCTTCGCTCGGGCGTCGGGATGACAAGATCAAAGCGGTTGCCTCAACCTTGAGTCCATTGCTGATGTTGGCTTTGACTAGGAGCGGGTCAGCTTTTCGAGGTTGATTCGGCTTCCGTGCTGGTGGATGTCGGCGACGATCTGGAGGGCCAGGGCAAGTGCTCGGCGGCCGTCTTCCAGAGAGACCACCGGAGTGGAACGTCTGCGGACGGCGTTCAGGAATGCTCGGAGTTCGGCGCTCAGGGGCTCCTCGGCGGTGACCTGGGGTTTGATCATGCCGATCTGGGGATTGACGGAGGGCGTGGCCTCGGCAGAATCGGCGCCCACGGTGAATGCGATCACGTCCTGACGGCCGTAGTCGATCGAGATGTACTGGCGGGGTTGGAAGAAGCGCAGCTTGCGGATGCGTTCGGTCGAGACCCGGCTGGCGGTGAAGTTCGCGACGCAGCCGGTGGCGAACTCGAGACGCACGTTCGCGATGTCGGTTTTGCCGGAAAGGATGGGCAGTCCTACGGCGCGGACTTCTTTGACTGGCGATTTCACGAACGAGAGCACGATATCGAGATCGTGGATCATGAGGTCCAGAACCACGTCGACATCGAGCGAACGGGGCGTGAAGACGCTGAGACGGTGGACCTCGAAAAACATCGGCTGGGTAATCAGCGGGAGGGTCGCCCGGACCGCAGGGTTGAAACGTTCGAGGTGGCCGACCTGGGCTACGCGTTTATTTTCGGCGGCTAGCGTGATGAGTTCGTCGGCTTCGGCGAGCGTGCTGGCAAGCGGCTTTTCGATGAGGACATCGACACCGGCCTGCATGAGCATGCGCGCGGCGTTGAGATGGTCGACGGTGGGAACGGTGACGGAGGCGGCCTGGACCTCGCTATGAGTCGTGAGCAGTTGATCCAGCGATCCGAATGAGCGGCAGTTGAATTCATGGGCAACAGCATCGGCGCGCGTTACGTCGCGATCGACGACGCCCAGCAGGCGGAGCGGCTCTCCCTGCTGTTCGAGTTGTTTGTAGACGCGCGCGTGGTTGCGGCCAAATGCGCCCACACCGACGACCACGACATTGACGATGCTGGAGGAATGCAGAGAGGGTTCTCGGGGCAGCCGGTTGCCGCCGAGTGGATTGTACTCAGGAAGCGACCGGCGCGCGATATGAGGGTTTTTCTGCCGTACCTTTTGTTACAAGCGGGTCTTCTTCAGGATGGCGATCTGGCCAGCATGGTACAGCTCATGCTGGACGACACCGTCCAGCATGAAGCCGACGTCGTATTTCTTGCCAGGAACCCGCTCGCGCAGGCGCCCGTCGGGGAGACCCGCTACCGTTTTTAGAAGTGCTGCGTGGGCACCCTTCACGTGGGCGACAGCTTTCTTCCATGCCGAAGCACTCTTGTCAGTGACGGGCGGAAAATTTTCGGCGTCGTTGAGTTGAAGAGCCTTGCCAAACTTGCCAAGAACGATGCGGCGGTTCACGGCGTCGTCCCAGGCCGCGATGTGCAGCACGAGTTCCCAAATGCTATGGACATCGGGCAGTGGGTGCGAGGCGGCGGTGGCGGCGTCGACCTCCGAGAGAAGCTCTGTCAAGGCAGGACCATGCCAGGCATCGCCATCGAAAGCGCGGCGGAGTTGATCGGCGAGGCGGGTAGCTTCGGTGTTTGCTTTATTCAGCGATGATGCTGATTTGCGCTTCATTCGCGGCATGTCGTATTCCCTCTCCGTCCAACAGCAGACACTTTCCAGCATCGAGAGCCAGGCAGGTGGCGCCGGCGGCTCGCATGATGTCGATGGTTTGGATGCCGACGACCGGGACATCGAAGCGCATATCTTGATCGGGCTTGGCGATCTTCACAACCGTGAGAGCACGGCTGAGAGTAGAGGCATCGCCTTCGAGGGAACGCATGATCTGGCCGGCACGTTCGATGGTGGCGTCGGTGCCTTCCATGGCTTCGACGGCCACCCCGGCGGTCTCGGCGATTACGACGGTCTGGCCGATGTCGTACTGGGCGAGGTGGCGTGCGAGAGCACGGCCGTATTGGATGTTTTTTCTTTCTTCTTCGGTGGGAGCGCGTTCCGTCAGGACACCGGGCTTCGCCAACAGCGGCTCGAGAAACGAAGTCGAATTCTCGAGCGTGATTCCTTCGTCTCCAAGAACCTTGGCGACCGCCCCGAGTAGGGCGTCGGTGTTGCGGGTTGCTAAAGAAAGCAGGAGTTTGGCGAGACGCCAGTCGGGCTTGATGCTGGAGAAAATCTGCTTGTGCTTGACTTGTCCCGCCATAATGGCGCGATGCACTCCTTCACGCTGGAAGGTCTCGATGAGCCTGGATAGCTCGCCGAGGGAGAGCCAATGGACGGAAGTGGCGCCGCTTTTTTCGATTTCCGGAGAGGTCTCTTCCTTGATGGCGGCTACCACGACGTCGAGTCCCTGGGCGCGAGCCGCGTCAACAATCAGGAAGGGAAACTTGCCGTTGCCGGCAATGAGGCCGAGTTTTTCTTTGGGGGGCACGGTGCGGGGAAAAGTCTAGCATCTGGAAGCTGTTAGTTTTCAGTTGTCGGTTCTCAGTTCTCAGTTCGCGGTTCTCAGTTCTCGGTTCTCAGTTCTGGGTTCTCGGTTCTCGGTTCTCGGTTATTTGATCACTCCTCTTTCTGAGGCTTCGATGAAGCGGACTAGCATCTCGACATCTTGTCCCAGGTCGCCTTCTGACTTTAGTTTCGCGAGGGCCTGGGTGGTGTTGAGTTTGGAGGCTAGCAGGACTTTGTAGGCATGGTGGATCTTGCGCAGGCGGTCTTTGCTGAAGCCGCGGCGCTCCAGACCGACGGAGTTCATGCCGTAGGCGTGGGTTCCGCGCTCGGCCGATGTTTTGGAGAAGGGCAAGACATCCTGCGTGATCGTCGTCCCCCCGCCGACGAAGGCGTGGGTTCCGATGCGCACGAAGTGGTGCACCGGGCAGAGCGCGCCCACCTGAGCCCAGTCTTCGACGATCACGTGGCCGCCAAGCGTCGCGGCATTGGCCAGAAGCACGTGGTCACCGATGCGGCAGTCGTGGGCGATGTGGGTGTAGGCCATGACCAGCACGTTGCTGCCGACCTTGGTCAGGCCTCCGCCTTTGACAGTCCCGCGGTTGATGGTGACGAATTCGCGGATTTCATTGTGGTCGCCGATTTCGAGGCGCGTGGGTTCGCCGTCGTAGCTCAGATCCTGAGGCGCGAGGCCTATGGAAGAGAACGGGAAGAAGCGGTTGTGGGCGCCGATTTTTGTGGGGCCTTCCATGACTACGTGGGAGATGAGCGTGCAGCTTTCTCCGAGTTCGACGTCGGGACCGATCGTGCAGTACGGGCCTATTTTGCAGGTGCGGCGAAGTTTCGCGCCGGGGTCGACGATGGCGGTGGGGTGGATGGTCATTCAGAAGGATGATTTCGTTGAGGGTGTCTTTAAGACACGCTTTTATGGGTACGGCCGAACAGGCTGCGGGAAAAACCCGTCACACACAATCAAGAGCGAACCTCAGCGGCTGAAGCCGCATTGATTCCTGGTCGCTTTCGGCGCGGCTGAAGCCGCGCCCTTTCAAAGCTCCAGGCCCGTCCAGCTCTAGCCATCGCAACAACTCCATGCCTCTCTACAACTCCAGGCCTCGCACAGTTTCGGGCCTCGTGCGACCGTGGATGGTCGGAAGCCTGCACTTCCCGTCAGGCTCCTGGTTCCACCGTCGATTCGCTCGCGCCTCTTTGCGCGACGGTTCTTCCCACCAACTGACAGGTGACAGTGGCTTCGGCGACGCGCTTGTCTCCGACGAAGGCTTTGCCCTCCATGCGGACGGCGTTCATGCGCCACGACTTTACTTCCACCTCGATGCGGACCTGATCTCCGGGGACTACCGGGCGGCGGAAGCGCGCGCGCTCGATGCCGGTAAACAACATGAGTTTCTGCCCGCGATCTTCGACTTCGGTTAACAGCAGAGCGCCTCCCGCCTGCGCAATGGCCTCGACGATGAGTACGCCGGGCATAATCGGGAGATCGGGGAAGTGTCCCTGAAAGAAAGGCTCATTGATGGTGACGTTCTTGATTGCGACAATTCGCTCGCGCGGAATCAGGTCGATGACCCGGTCAATGAGCAGAAACGGGTAGCGATGGGGCAGAATCTTCTGGATGTCATTGATATCCAAAGTAGTTACCGCCGCCTTGGGGGGCTCGATTTCAGGGTGAGTCGTGTCTGTCATACGCTGGATTCTTACGGCCCGGAGATTATACTGTACCGCGCCCCAAGGGCTGATGAGCCAGACGCATGTGGCTCTGCCGACTGGGGAATTACCAATCAGACCAGATGACAAAACACGCCGCTCACAGTTCCTCTAAATCTTCTCCCAAGATCGCGCAAACACGGCTTCGATATTTTGAGGAGCGGCGCGATCACATGGTCGATACCATCCGCCGACTGGTGGAGATCGAATCGCCGAGTGACAACAAACAGGCGGTCGACCGATGCAGCGCTTTTGCCGCGGAGGAGTTCGCGGCGCTGGGCGGGCGCGCGCAGTTCCATCGCGTAGCCGATTTCGGCAATCACCTGCAGGTGGACTTCGCCGGGGAGACCCAACAAAAACCCGTGCTGCTTCTGGGGCACTACGATACCGTCTACCCGCTGGGCACGCTGACCACAATGCCGTGCCGCCTGGGCAATGGGCGGCTTTGGGGGCCGGGTGTGCTCGATATGAAATCGGGCATTGCGCTGATGCTGTATGCGATTCAGGGATTGCAGGCGTGGCACAGGCAGCTTCCGCGACCCGTGACGGTGCTGCTGGTGTCCGATGAAGAGATTGGCAGCGATTCGTCCCGGGCGATCACGGAGGGGCTTGCGAAACAGTCGTCGGCTGTACTGGTCGTCGAACCCTCGTATGGACCAAAGGGTGCCGTGAAAACGGCGCGCAAGGGCGTCGGGGAGTATTCCTTGAAGGTCTCGGGCGTGGCGTCGCACGCCGGGCTCGACTTCGAGAAAGGGCAGAGCGCGATTCTGGAACTGGCGCAGCAGATTCTGGCGATCACCAGGATGGTGAATCTGAAACGCGGGCTGACCGTGAACGTGGGAGTGGTTGGGGGCGGGACACGCACGAACGTCGTGGCGTCGGAGGCTACGGCGGCAATCGACGTGCGCGTGACTCGGATGAAGGATGCCGAGGTCATTGATAAGAAATTGCGGTCGCTGCGTCCGGTGAACCGGAAATGCAAATTGGAAGTCACCGGCGGAGTAAACCGACCGCCAATGGAACGGACGCCGGGTGTGGCCATGCTCTACAACAAGGCGGTGGTGATTGCCCGGGAGCTGGGTTGGAGGCTGAGCGAGGCCGCCGTGGGCGGGGGATCGGACGGCAACTTTACGGCGGGGCTGGGGATTCCGACGCTCGATGGGCTGGGCGGGGTCGGCGATGGAGCGCATGCGGTGCATGAGTCGATAACAGTTGGCGAGCTGCCACGGCGCGCGGCGCTGCTGGCGGGGTTGATTGAGAGCGCGTAACTCACCCCGTCGAGCGCGAACCTCAGCAGCTAAAGCCGAAGAGAAGTGTCACTGGACGCGCAGGCTGCAGGGCGAGCAATCAAAGGGGGCTTTTGGTGTAATGGCCTTCCATGAGAAGGCCGGTCGTAGTCAAGTCGAATTTTAGTTTTTATTAGACAAGATTTTTTCTCCTGCCGAGTCGCCGCTGTCGCCATGCTTCCATTCGCACTCTCGAGGAGCGATTGGTTTCGCTCGGTGCATGTTGGGCGTTCTCGTTTCAGCCGGTGCTGCTATCTGTTTGGCGCCCTGTGGTTCTGCTCTCGAGAGTGGAACCTGGGCCAGGCCATTAACGCAGTCACCGGAACTCGGCTTTGGGCTTTTGTCTTTTCTCTTCCTGGGACGGTTTCGT
Source organism: uncultured Acidobacteriota bacterium (assembly GCA_963765755.1). Taxonomy (GTDB): domain Bacteria; phylum Acidobacteriota; class Terriglobia; order Terriglobales; family Acidobacteriaceae; genus Gp1-AA133. Next base: position 306,118 of record CAVXXV010000009.1, read on the forward strand.
TTTTAGGCGGCCGCGGCCAGGGTCCTTCGGCTGCTGTTGTGCAGCGGTTCGTATACTTCTCCGCTCACCCATAGATGATGCAGCAACACCGCCAGCTTTCTGGCCGTGGCGATGATGGCTCGCTTCTTGCCGCTCCTTGCACCAGCAGCGTGCGCAGATACGGATCCCCTTCCTTGCTGATGTGCATCTGCGGCTCACTCTGTCCCGAGTTCCTGCGTCCGGGCTGCAGCCCCAGATCGCAGCCCACGTCGCGGCTCTTGCGGAAACGATGCGGATCTTCCAGTGTTAGCAAGAACGTCAGCGCGATCAGCGTGCCCACGCCCTTGATCTGCTTCAGCAACGCCACCTGCGGATAACTCGCTCGCGCCAGGTTCTCGATGCGCTCGTTGGATTCCACGATGCGCTCGCTCAGGGATTCGATTGCGTTCAACAGCGGTTCCAGTGCGGCTTGCAGTTCTGGACTCAAACTCTCCGCTTTCTCCGGATTCAGGTTGCGCACGTTGCAGCCGCGCAGTCTTTCGCCGTAAGACTTCGCCAGTCCGCGAGCCGTGTTGACCAACCCCGTGCGCGCCCGCACCAGGCCGGCACGCGCCCGAATCATCAGGAGATCGGCTTGGGCCTGTACGCTGCGATGCTTCCCCGGATATAGCAACTCAGGATCGATCCGGGCCAGCCGCCCCAGCGTCTGCGCATCCAGCCGATCGTCTTTCTTGCGGCTCTCCCCGATCAGCCGCACCTTGCGCCCCTTCGCCACGATCACCGCATGCCCTAACTCGCTGAGCAAGCGACTGATCCAGGGCGAATGCGTCCCGATTTCCAGCGCGATCCGGCTGTGCGGCATGGCGCCAAAAACTTCCTGTAACGCTTTCGCATTGGTGCGCACGCGCTGCTCCAGTTGTATCTGGCCGGATTCGTCCAGCACGCAGTACCAGCTGTTGCGATCTCCCAGATCCAATCCCACGGTTAAGTTCTGCTGCGAGATTTTCTTGCTCGGCTTTGCCGCTACGGTGCTAACCTTCTTCATTGCCGGTCTCCTTTTTATCTGTGCTTCGAGCACGTCGATAACTTGGGAGCGTACTCCGCATCCCGTCCGGAGACCGGCCTTCTCATCCCATCTGGTTACGTCAGTTATCGTTCAGAACTGTGAAGATAGCCAACTCGCCACTTCCAAACTGGCAATTCGACTTAACCGAAGTCCCGAACGGCGTCTACAAGGTTGTGGCCGTGCATGCTACCGGGCCAGAGATCGAGATAACGGGGCCGGACGAAAATAGGTTGAGCGAGAAAGCGAAGGCTGCTGCCCTGAAGATGGCACTCGAAATCGAACGAAAAGCCTCAGAACGGAAGCCGTAATGATGTCAATGAGTGCTAAGGCCTGCTTGCGGCAGCGATGCGTCCGGGCTGACAAAACAAAAACCGCAGAGTCTGTCATTTCATACAGTTGAGTCCCCCCTCACCCACTCTATCCTTCCCTCCTGTCAAGAAATAAAACGCTTCAGAACAAAGGATTGCAATGACCATGAACGCAAAGACGACCCTCCTCTCCTCGCTTCTGTGCTTAATCCTTCTGCTTACTGCTGCTTCCGCTCAAAATTTTGAAGTCACCGGCCACGTTGGCGGCCAATTTAACGGTGGTCTTGATCTGTCGACTTCGCTGTTTCATAGAATTGAGGTCGGCAACAGCATGAACTACGGCCTCACGGCAGGCTACCTGCTTGGTGAACACTACGGCATAGAGTTCCAATGGAATAAAACACAAGCCGACACAGTTGCCCAGCCCGCGGGTGGCGGTCAAGACCGTAAGGTATTCAACCTAAATCAGAATCAGTACATGGGCAATTTCCTGTTTCACTTTGCAGAACGCGAATCGAAGCTGAGGCCTTTTGCATTCTTCGGGATGGGAGCCAGTGACTTGTCGCCCGATCGGAGTGGTGTCAACGGCGTCACTCGTTTTGCCTTTTCGCTTGGTGGCGGCGCGAAATACAACTTCAGCAAGCATCTTGGCTTTCGCGGTCAGGCCAAGTGGTCCCCCACATACCTCACTACCACGGATGGCGGATATTGGTGCGACCCCTTCTGGGGGGGGTGCTGGGTCGTGGGTAATGACCACTATCTCCACGAGTTCGATGTTTCTGGCGGAATCACTTTTCGGTTCTGAAAGGAACTCAACTCGGGCCAAGCCAATCGACCAGGAAACGCAACAAGAACAAGCGTCTGAGAGTCCACGCCAAGAAAAAACAGCAGGAGCGAAGCACGGCTCTCTCATCGCCGCTCCCATTCCCATTACCAGTCCTGCGATTGGTTCAGGCGTCGTGCTGGCAGGCGGCTACATCTTTGCTCCACGCAAGTCCGACAAAATCTCGCAACCTTCAACCATCGGAGGCGCTGTTCTCATCACCGATAACGGAAGCCGAGCGTGGGGCCTCGGCAGCGAGTTCTACTTCAAGCAGGACACCTACCACATCACGACGATCTTTTTCCGTGGCAACATCAACTACGACTTTTACGGCACTGGAACGGCATCTGGCAACGCGGGCCAGAAGCTACCCCTCAAACAGAATGGCGAGCTGTTCCTCGGAGATTTCCTTTATCGCTTGCGCTGGAAGCTCTCGGTCGGCCCTCGCTTCCTGACCGGCAATTCCAACATCACCCTGCGGTCCCAGAAAGAAACCGGCGTCGCTCCACCTCCGGATGTCGGTATCCAAACCAGACTCACTGCCGTGGGATTCCACGCCAACCGTGACACACGGACGAACCGCTTTTATCCCGAACAGGGCACGTTATTCGACTTCACATCGATGTTCTTTTCCGACGCACTGGGAAGTAAGTACTCATTCGAGTCCTATCGTTTCACCTTTAACTACTATCACAGCCTGGGAACGAAGCAAGTTCTCGCTTACAACCTTTTCAATTGTGCGACAGCCGGAAACGCGCCTTTCTACGGACAGTGTATCTTCGGGACCAACAACGAACTGCGGGGCTATGTGGCGGGACAATACATCGACTCAAATATGATCGCGACTCAACTCGAGTATCGCCGTACTTTGCCATGGAGATTTGGCATGGTCGCCTTTGTCGGAGCCGGTGAGATCGCGCCCGGATTGGGCGACATGCAAGGCGATCATCTTCTCCCTGCCGGCGGTGGTGGCCTGCGATTCAAGATCAGCCAGAAATACAAACTCAATTTTCGCGTCGATTTTGCCCAGGGCAAAGACGGCCACACATTCAGCATGGGAATCGGAGAAGCCTTCTAGAGGGGTGACTCCCGTTGATCATTTCGAATCGAGACGGAACGTCTCTGATTGTTTTAGAGCCTACGAATGATTCGTCAGTTGCCGAAGTATCCCCATTACACCAACGGTCTCGCTAGTAGATCGCGTACATCATTGTTGCGCAGGCACTCCGACATCTTGGCCAATGGCGAGCGCCTATAGGTCGATGAACAGCCGTTGGGGTGGCCGACTAACAGTCTCCGGCCGGTAGCCGCACATTTTTGCGGAACTCACGGCGTGGCTCAAGTCGTGCCCTTTCAACGACCCAGCCGCAACCAGACTCTTACCGCAGCCTCGGAAGTCGCGCTCTCCAAGGCACGAAGCCAATCATTGGCGTGCATGCGCCTCGCACTTCCGGACAACTGGGCTTTTGTCCACGACCAAGCACGAACGAGCAACGACTGTTCTTTTGACTCCCCGCGATAACAAGCCTAGACTCTGAAACATAGGGATGGGCGCCACCCGAGAGCGCCGCGGGTATCCCACGGGAGGCAGTGCATGCCTGGAAAACTGGGTTTGCCAGAGATTCTGTTGATACTGGCCGTGGCTCTTTTGATTTTTGGTCCGAGCAAGCTGGCGGATCTGGGTAAGGGGCTGGGCGAGGGTATCAAGAACTTCAAGTCGGCGGTGAAGGACGGCGAGCGGGACTCCGAGAAGAAGTCCTGAGTTCAAGGCCCGCGTCCTTGGCGCGACCGCTCGGGCACGCGATCTTTTCCGCTCGTTTCGATTCTGCCGTACTGCTAAATTCCGCCCGCTTCTTTCAACATGCGATAGACCAAGGCAACGGGTAATCCCACCACATTTGAATAATCGCCCTCGATGCGAGGGATCCAGCGCGAGGCCATGCCTTGAATGGCGTAGGCGCCCGCCTTATCCATGGGCTCGCCGGACGCGACGTAGGCGCGAATCTCGTCGTCGCTCAGGGCATTCATCGTAACCAGAGTGGTCTCCGAGCGTGTATCGCCAAGCGCGGTATCGGGCTTTGGATTCGCCGGAGCATTGCTCTTGGAGCCCATGACGCAAACGGCGGTAATGACTTCGTGCGTGCGTCCTGAGATCAAGCGCAACATGCGCTCGGCATCGGAAGGATTTCGGGGCTTGCCGAGAATTTCCTTGCCCACGACGACGACCGTGTCGGCGCCGAGCACGATGTCGGTAGGGTGCTCCTTGAAAATGGTCCAGGCTTTCTCGCGCGCCAGCCGTTCTGCGAACACTTTGGCGGCCTCGCCATCGAGCGGGACTTCCGGGATGTTGGTCGGCTGGACGGTCACGGCAATGCCCGCCGCACGCAGCAATTCCTGTCGGCGGGGCGAGGCTGAAGCCAGGATCAGACCCATGAAGAGGATTCTAAAGGAAAGTATCAACAATTCGCAGCCGATGAGTGGCGCTATTCCGTGGCGATCAGTTCGATTCGGTTGCCGAACGGGTCCTGCACATGGCAGCGCTGGACGCCAGGAATATCCGCTGCATGGACTAACTCGATTCCGTGTTGGCTGAGGTGCGCCAGCAGAGCCGTGTAGTCACGACAGCGAAAGGCAGGATGAGCTTTGCGGGCCGGACGAAAATCTTCTTCCACTCCGAGGTGCAACTGCACGGGACCGCTGGCGAACCAGCAGCCTCCACGAATTGCGAGTTCCGGTGGCTTCGGCAGTTCGCGCATTCCGAGAATCTCACCGAAAAAGCGCCGAGCCTTTGCCTCCTCGCCCGGAGGCATGGCCAGTTGAACGTGATCGATTGCTGTGAATGGATCATCCGGCATGGATCCATGATAGCTGCCCAGACGGAGGCAGCCTCTCATTCGCCGGGGTACGGCGGGCACAGCTCGACGTGGGATTCGGGACATTGCGATTCTTTGCCTTAGTGACAGCTGCCGCTGGCTGGTACAAAACTGTTTAGAATTACGCACGAGGATGGGGCACTTTCAGTTCAAATCGCTGTTCTCGAGCGTGAGTAGCTGGCTATGAAGATTGTTCTTGCTTCAGAGTCGCCTTTTCGTAAGCGGGCCATGGATCTGGTTGGTGTTGCATACCAGACTTGTCCGAGTGCGATCGATGAGAAGTCCATCCGTCACGATGATGCGGCGGTGTTGACGCGCATGCTGGCCGAGGCGAAGGCACGGAAGGTGGCGGAAAAGTATCCGGATGCGGTGATCGTTTCGGGCGATGCGGTGGCGGCTCTGCGCGGACGGATCTTCGAAAAGCCACGCGATCTCGACGAAGCGGCGGCGTTTTTGCGGGAACTATCGGACAATGACTTCCAGTTCGTCACCGCGCTCGCCGTGCTGCATGCGGGCACGCAGAAGATGCTCTCGGCGGTTGAAGTGTCGAACATTCTGTTCCGGCCGTTGCTGGAGCGGGAAATCCAGAATTACATTCGCGCCTACCCGGTAAAGAACTTTGCCGGGGCCTTTGAAGACGACGCCGTGCTGAAGTTTGCGGACCGGGTGTCGGGCAGCCCGAATATTGGGACGGCGATGCCGGTGAGCCGGTTGACGCTGATGCTGCGGGAAATCGGAGTGGAGATTTGAGGCGTGGTCCGGCGGAGCCGTTCCCCGCACTCACGTGCGGGGCTAGCTCATGACGTCCCTGCGGGACTTCGTCTGCGCCTCGACTGCCTTCGGGTTGCTGCTCGCTTCGTCAGCGGCTGTACTGATTCTTCTTCTTGTCCCCATGCCGCTCGATGCCCAACTGGATCAGGCGGTCGATGAGATCGGGATAGGACAGGCCGGTAGCCGCCCACAGCTTCGGGTACATGCTGATGGCGGTGAATCCCGGCATGGTATTGATCTCGTTGACGTAGAGCTTGCGAGTTTTCGGGTCCATGAGAAAGTCGACGCGAGCCAGGCCTGAACAGTCGACGGCCCGGAATGCGCGGATTGCGAGCTCCTGAATCTTTTTCATCTCAGGCTTGGTGAGCTTCGCGGGGATGATCAGCTCGGAACCTTCGTCGAGATATTTGGCCGAGTAGTCGTAAAACTCTTTCACGGGCACGATCTCGCCGGCGACCGAGGCTTGCGGGCGGTCGTTGCCGAGCACGGAGCATTCGATCTCGCGCGCTTTATGTTTCGCTCCCCCCACACCCTGCTCGATGACAATCTTGCGATCGAACTTGGCTGCTTCGTAGATCGCGGGGCCAAGTTCCTTTTTCGTGCGCGCTTTCGAGATGCCGACCGATGATCCGAGGTTCGCAGGTTTCACGAACACCGGATACTTCAGTGCACGGTCGACAGTCTTCTCGGCTTTCTTAGGCTCAGCATCCCAGTCGCTGCGCAGGACCGTGACGTGTTTCACGATGGGAAGGCCGGCGGAGCGGAACAGAGCCTTCATGATGTCTTTGTCCATGCCGGCGGCGGAGCCCAGCACTCCGGCGCCGACGTAGGGAATGTCAGCGAGTTCGAGCAGGCCCTGGATGGTGCCATCTTCGCCAAATGTGCCGTGCAGGACGGGAAAGATGACGTCGACGTTGATGGCGCGATCGGAAGCGCGGCGCAAGGTTGCGTCAGTCTGAAATGGCGCCAGCGACGAGCGGTGCACGGGCTCGGGGGGCACGACCACGGATTCCCCGCTCGCGAGGACGGCCGCGCCAGGTGTGGCTTCGGGATCGCCCGCGCGCAGGTGCTTGGATTCGTCGGGCGCCTTGCCCTGCAACAGCGCTTCGGCAGCGGCGGCCGTCAGCCAGCGACCTTCTTTCGTGATGCCGATGGGCACAACTTCGTACTTCTCTCTATTGATGGCGTTGACTACGGATGCGGCGGAAAGCAGCGAAACTTCGTGCTCGCCGCTGCGGCCGCCGAATAAAACTCCCACGCGCAGTTTCTTCATGACATTTTAGTGTGGACGGGAGAGGCATCCGGCGTCAATCATGCCGATGGTTCCTGTACTTGTAGAATGAAATTCTCCCATGGACGCTATCAAGCTGGTGATTTTTGATATTGCGGGAACGATCATCGAGGACCACGGCGAAGTCGTGAGCGCATTTGCGGGTGCGCTCGACAAACACCGAATCCCGTACACCGATGATGAACTGAAAGAGTGGAAGGGTTCCTCCAAGGAGGAGGTGATCCGGCATTTCGTCGAGCGACAGGGCGGAGGGGCGGTCCTCGAAAGTGCGGTTGGCATCGTCTATGCCGACTTCCGTATCGCACTGGAGCGGCATTATCGGGAGAAGGGCGTCGTCCCGATTGTCGGCGCGGCGGACACGGTCGCGTGGCTAAGGGAGCGCGGGATTCGGATCGCCACGACGTCGGGGTTCTATCGCGAAGTTTCGGAATTGATTCTGGAGTCGACTGGGTGGCGAGGAATGTTGGCGGCTAGCATTTCCAGCAGCGACGTTCCTGCAGGGCGTCCAGCACCCTACATGATTTTTCGCGCGATGGAAGCAGCAAGTGTGACGAGCGTGCGGGAAGTCGTCAATGTCGGCGATACGCCGCTCGATCTGCAGGCGGGGACGAATGCCGGAGTGCGTGGAGTGGTCGGCGTGCTCACGGGACTGCACGGGAAAGAGCGTCTGCAAGAGGAGCCCCATACGGCCTTGCTCCCGGGCGTGGGAGATTTGCCGGCCTGGTTGGAGAAACAATATCGGGAGTAGTTTGCGGCGGACTCTCAGGCGAAATGTTCGGATTCTCAAGCGATCCAATAGAAATGTTTCACTCAGGAGCAGCGCGCGATCACTTCTGATCCTGCGTCTTCCGCAACAGCACGATCTCATGCTCGGCTTTGCACTCGGACTCGGGATTGTAGACCGCGGTGCCGGCGAGTGGGTCCTTGGAGGCCTTAAACACCAGCGGCGGATTGTGAACCCGTGACGGCAGTCCCGTGAACTGCACTTTACCGTCGTTGCCGGTATACGCCTCGAGGTCGAGGCGGCGAATGCCAGCAAACCCGTACTCGATGTGTACCTTCACATCGGCCGCGACCACAGGCTTGGAATCCGCGGTCGCCGTGAGCGTGACTGAGCACGGTCCCGCGCCGCCGTCGATCGCCTGAACAGGCTGTGGGGAGCCGGGACCAGCTTTCGGGGCAGAAGCACTTTCCTGGGCACCGGCCAGATGCGGTCCGGCCACGCATGCCGTTGCAAGAGCAAGAACGATCAAGGAGAGCGAGCGCAGCATAAAGTTTGAACCCCCTTGCCGAAGAGGTCGAATCAGAGAATCTTTTTGCCGAAGGCAGAGAGCGCCAGTTCTACTGCCAGGTCGGCGGTCTGATTGTGCTCGTCGATTACGGGATTTACCTCCACGATTTCCATGCTCAACATGCGGCCGTGGTCGGAAATGATTTCCATCGCCAGGTGCGCCTCTCGATAGGTGGCGCCTCCCCACACCGGCGTGCCGACGCCGGGAGCGTCCTCGGGATCGATCCAGTCCATGTCAAGCGAGACGTGATAGCCGGCGGTGCCGCGGCCGGCCATGCGCAGGGCTTCCTCCATCACGGAGCGCATGCCGCGCTCGTCGATATCGCGCATGGTGAAGACTTCGACTCCGGCTTTGCGGATGTTTTCTTTTTCGTGAGCATCGACGTCGCGGATGCCGACGAGCACGCAGTTCTCCGCATGGATCTTGGGCGAGAAGTTGAAGATGTTGCCGAGTTCGTTGGGGCCCAGTCCCATGATGGCAGCAAGGGGCATGCCGTGCACGTTGCCGCTGGGCGAAGTCTCAGGCGTGTTCATGTCGCTGTGGGCGTCGATCCAGATCAGGCCGATCTTCAGGTTCTGCTTGCGGTAGAACTCGGCTACGCCCGCTACCGTTCCGGCCGCGACGGAATGGTCGCCGCCCAGCACGAGCGGGACCTTGCCGGCTTCGAGAGTTTTCATGACCAGTTCGGCGCTCTTGGTGCAGGTGGCGGTGATTTCTTTCAGGTATTTCGCGTGAGCGGCGCCTTCCTTCTTCTGTTCCGGAATGGCGACAGCGACGTTGCCCCCGTCTTCCACGTTGTGGCCGACGGCTTCGAGGCGAGCTTCGAGGCCGGCGACGCGCACGGCCGAGGGACCCATGTCGACGCCGCGGCGGGATTGTCCGAGGTCGAGCGGAACTCCGATCACCCGGATCTGTTTGGGAGTGACGCTGGTGAAGGAGGTTTGCGGTGTTGGTGTCATGAAAGAGTTTCTAGTTCGTAGTTTCGAGTTTCGAGTTTCGCAAAATACAGCGCCTAAAGGCGCCTTTTAGGTCTGTCCTTTATGGCGCGCCTGAAGGCGCGCCCTGTTACAACCAACGGCACATCTCGTCAACGGCACATCGCGCCAGCGGCACTCGGGTGCCTGCAGCGCATCGGCACTTCAGCGGCGGATCGAACTGCCAAGTCTATCGCACGCTTCTGGCCGGCATGGCTGTCCCGTGCCGACGGGCGAGGACGCCCGTCGCTTCACCGGTGACTACGGATAGAGTCGGTGCAACGTTCTGGGGAACGGGATCGTTTCGCGGACGTGTTCAAGGCCGCAGATCCAGGCTACCGCTCGTTCGATCCCCATGCCGAAACCGCTGTGCGGGACGCCGCCGAACTTACGCAAGTCTAGATACCACTTGAAAGCTTCTTCGGGCAAGCCGTGCTCGTGAATGCGCTGCAGCAGCAATTCGTACGAGGCCATGCGCTGCGAGCCTCCGATGATTTCGCCGTAACCTTCCGGAGCAAGCACGTCCACACAGAGCGCGAGGTCAGGGCGCTGGGGATCGGGCTCCATGTAGAAGGCTTTTACCTTGGCGGGGTAACGGTGAATCATCAGCGGGCGTTCGAATTGCGAGGACAAGTAAGTTTCGTCGGGTGAGCCGAGGTCTCCGCCCCATTCGAACCTGTTTTCTAGCGCGCCTTTCGCGAAGCCTTCCTGCAAGCGCTCGACGGCTTCGTCGTAGGTGATGCGCGGGAACGGCGCTGCGATCTTTTCGAGCGTGGCGACGTCACGCCCGACGATCTGAAGATCGGCGCGACGCTTTTCGAGGCAACGTTTGACGAGGAAAGTGATCAAGCCTTCGGCGAGATCCATAATGTCGTCGAGCGTGCCGTAGGCAACTTCAGGCTCGACCATCCAGAACTCGGTGAGGTGGCGGCGGGTTTTCGATTTCTCGGCGCGGAAGGTCGGACCGAACGAGTAGACCTTGCCGAGCGCCATGGCCGTGGCTTCGATGTAGAGCTGGCCGGACTGCGTGAGGTAGGCCTGCTCGTCAAAGTAGTCGACCGGGAACAGCGTAGTCGTGCCCTCGCAGGCGGCGGGTGTGAGGATGGGCGGATCGGTCAGGGTGAAGCCGCGATCGTCGAAGAAGTCGCGCGCGGCTTTAATGATTTCGGCGCGCAGACGGAGGATCGAGGCCTGGCGCGGCGAGCGGAGCCAGAGATGGCGGTGCTCCATCAGGAAGTCGACGCCGTGTTCTTTAGGAGTGATGGGATATGGCTCGGACTCGGAAACCTTCTGCAAGACCTGCACGCTGGAGACGTCGAGTTCGAAGCCGCCCGGTGCGCGCTTATCGGCACGCACCTTGCCTTCAACGATCACGCTCGATTCCTGAGTGAGGCCTTTTAGCGCATCGAAGGTTTCGGGCGAGACCGCGTTCTTCGGGACGACACCCTGAATCTGGCCGCTCCCGTCGCGGAAGATCGGGAATAAGAGCTTGCCGCTCTCGCGCAGATTGTAGAGCCATCCGCGGATGGTGACGGACTGGCCTTCGTGGGCGCCGATGTCGGAAATAGTAGAGACGGGAGAAGACATAAGAGCAATTTCTGATTTTTCGATTTTAGATTGCATAGCACGTTACCCGCTAGTCATACACTGGGAGTTCGAGGTACGGGCGGGACACTTTTACTAGCCTGTCAGTCGCAGAGAAATCCGCGGTACTGCTTGCTCCATGCTCTGAGAATTCGACATCCACTTTGATTGATGTGCACTTTCTGAACGAGTAGCGCGAGGTCCTTCCAAACTGAAGCCCACCGTCGAGGACGAAACTAACTTCGACCTTATCTCTTGTCATCCCGGGTGCCAGCTTACTAGTTTCCTGCAATGCTTCCTCTATCACTCCGCAATTGCCAGGAGGGGCGGTGGTATGGCGCGAAAACCCAAGTGATGTCACAAGCACGACAGCAAGGGCCGTGATTCCGGGAACTTTCAATGGGATGGACATTTCCTGCCTTGCTATGCTTTTTCGAGTTGGTCGAACATCGGCTGCATTTTTTCAATCGGATTGACTTTGTCATCGTGCTCGATTTCGAGCAGGAGCGGCGGGGTCTGGGGCGCTGAACGCAATAGTTCCATCGCCTCTTTCCAATTGATCGAACCCGCACCGGGCCACAGGTGCGAATCTTTGTCTTTGGCGTTGTCGTGCACGTGGGTGGAGCGCACATGCGGCTTCACGATTTCGAAGGCTTCGGCAACACTGGACATGATGTGCGCGTGCCCGAAGTCGAAGCAAATGCCGACGTCGTCAAAGTGCGCGGCGTGGATGAAGTCCACCAGTTTATCGGGGGTGGATAGTTCGTTCGGAATATTTTCGAGCAGGATGCGCACGCCCAGCGGCTTGGCGAATGCCCTCAGATGCTCGACTGAGGTCATCGCGGCTTCGAGCCTGCGCTCGTCAAACGATTCGTTGGGTGTGCCCAGGTGTTGAATCAGGAAGCGGAACGGAATCTGCTCGGCGATTTCGAGGGCGCGCTTAATCTCATCCATGGCCTCGATCCGGCCAGCGCGGTCGGTGGAGGCGACATTCACGGGCGGAGCGCCGGCACGGCCGAATTCATAGTCTCCGTATAGCGGAGAATGCACGGAGTTCAGCGGAATGCCGGTGGAGCGGAACCAGTCGGCGATTTCGCGGACGTGCTGCTTGCGGTTGGCGTAGTCGATGTGCTGGCGGGCTGCGAAAATTTCAATGGCTTGGGCTCCGCCGCGAACCAGGCCTTCGAGCAGGCCGGGGTGGAGGCGCTCTTTCACGTAAACGTAGGTGGAAACGGCTTTCTGCATTCAAGTCTCTCTTGTTAAGTCGGGCCCGAAGCGGCTAAAGCCGCGATCGATTTGTGACTCTTACGGTGCGCCTAAAGGCGCGCCCTGATACGAACCTTTTGCTGCAGCGGTCGTTCTTTTAAACAAACTAAAATCCTACCGCTTTGCCGTTGTTGCGGCCGTCGCTGGCGCCAAGGCGCTCGTTGGTCTTGGGGTCAATCCCGATGCACTCGGCGTCGGCAAAGAAATGTTCTGTCAGAACCTTGTGTCCTTTGCTCTCCAGGAGGCGGACAGTGTCTGGGGACATTCTATCCTCCAAGCGGAGTTCGTCCGGCAACCACTGGTGATGGAACCGTGGTGCATTCACGGCTTCCTGAATGTCGAGGCCGAAATCGGCGACGCCCAGCAGGATGTTCGCAACGGTCGTGATGATGGTCGGGCCGCCTTCCGCGCCCAGCACCAGGAAGAGCTTGCCGTCTTTCAAAACGATGGTTGGCGTCATGGCCGAGAGCGGACGCTTGCCGGGACCGATCGCGTTCGCGGGACCCTGGATCAGGCCGTAAACGTTAGGCACCCCTTCTTTGGACGTGAAATCGTCCATTTCATCATTGAGCAGGAAGCCCAAGCCTTCTGCGGTCACGTGCGAGCCGAAAGAATCGTTCAACGTGGTGGTGACGGCCACGGCGTCGCCCGCGGGGTCGACCACGGAGTAGTGCGTGGTGTTGCTGGGCTCGTGCCGGGCGCCTGGGGTAAAGGGATGCGCTGCGGCGTAGGTTTCGAGTTCATTGAAAACTGCCGGCCGACGCACCTCTTTGCTTGGGGTGGCGTGCGCAGGGTCGATCGATTCGTGCCATCCGGCGGCGTAGCGTTTGTCAATGAGCTGCGCAACCGGAATTCTGGCGAAGTCGGGATCGCCGAGGAATTCGGCGCGATCGAAGAAGGCACGGCGAAATGCTTCTGTCGCCAGATGGATCGCCTGGGCCGACCGGTTACCGAACTTGGCGAGATCATAGCCTTCCAGAATGTTCAGGATTTCGAGGAGGGCGATGCCGCCAGAAGAAGGAGGAGGAGCGCTGATGATTTCGTAATCGCGGTAGGCGCCACGAATCGGCTTGCGTTCCTTGACTTCGTATTTGGCGAGATCGTCAGCGGTAATGAGGCCGCCGCCTTTCTGTATGTTTGCGGACAACTCGCGGGCGAGCGCGCCGTGATAGAAGTCGTCAGGATTCTTGGCGATTCTCTCGAGGGTGCGGGCCAGATCGGGCTGGCGGAAGATCTCACCGGCCTGGAAGAATTTGCCATCGCGCTGGAAGATTCGCTTGGATTCCGGGAATCGAGCGAGTTCGCGGTCGCGAAGGTCTTCTGCGTCTTCCCAGGTAAGCGCGTAGCCTTCACGGGCAAGCTTGATGGCGGGAGCCATGACCTGCGTGAGGGGAAGCTTACCGTAGGTCTTCTGCGCGTAGGTCAGGCCAGCAACGGAGCCGGGGACGCCGATGGCTTTGTATCCGAGCAGGCTGGCGTTTTCGATGATGTTGCCCTGGGCATCCTGGTACATCGTCGGGGTGGCCGCGGCCGGGGCTTTTTCGCGGTAGTCGAGGAAATGCACCGAGCCGTCGGCCGTGCGGATCAGCATGAATCCGCCTCCACCCAGATTTCCGGCCTCAGGGAATACGACGGAGAGGGCGAAGCCGGTGGCTACCGCAGCGTCGACCGCGTTGCCGCCCGCTTTCATCATGTCGACTCCCGCTTGAGAGGCCAATTCGTGCGCGCTCACCACCAGTGCGTGCCTGGCGTGAAAGGGGCGGAGCGGAGCAGCCGGGGCGGCTGCCGTGAGGCAGAAGATCAGCGGCGAAATCAATAACTTGCGACGGGACCCCATGAATTTGAAGCCGTGGAGACAAGCGACTCGCCAAGGCTGGCCGTGAAGCTTTGAGGCTAGCCCAGTGCGCGACAGACAGTCAAATCCAGAGGGTCACACCGCGGTCAGATTCTTCTCCATATCCTCGAGCACGATGTTCTTGGTCTCTGGATAGAAGAACAGCACCACGAAGAACTGCAGGACCATCATTCCGGAAAAGAGCACGAAGGGGGCGGCCTTTGAATAGGTGGCGATGATGGGAAACGTCCAGGAGATCAGAGCGTTCATGATCCAGTGCGTGGAACTGCCAAGGCTCTGGCCGCGGGCACGCACGGCGGTGGGAAATATTTCGCTGAGATAGACCCAGATAACGGCGCCTTGCGAAAAGGCGAAGGAGGCGATGAACCCGATCAGCAACCAGACCAGCAGAGCTTCGTGTTTCCCCGTCCAGAAGATGGCAGCCGCGCCCGCGAGGCAAAAGGCGGTGCCCACAGCACCGACCAGGAGAAGAGTGCGTCGTCCGACCCGGTCGATGATCGACATGGCGAGCATCGTAAAGAGCAGGTTGGTTCCACCGATCGCCACTGCCTGAAGGTCCGAGGAGACCTTACTGAATCCGGCGCGGGCGAAAATGTCGTTCAGGTAATAGAGGATGGCATTGATGCCAGAGAACTGGTTGAAGATGGCGATGGAAAACGCGAGGAAGAGGGGCAGGCGGTTGCGCGCGGTAAAGAGGTGTTCCTGACCTTCGCGTTTTTCGAGCTCGAAAGCCTCATTCATGGCGCGCAATTCGGAATCGATGTTCTCTTCGCCAATCGAATCTAAAACCGATCGGGCTTCGGCGATGCGGCCTTTGCGTGCGAGCCAGCGCGGACTGCGCGGGATGCCAAAGAGCATGACGAAAAAGAGAGCGGCGGGTAGCGCTGAGATTCCGAGCTTCCAGCGCCATTCCACGGCGCTGCCCTGCAGCACAAGCCCCACGAGGTAGTTGGAGAGATACGCCAGCAGAATTCCTGCCACCACATTGAACTGGAACAATCCGACCAGGCGGCCACGCCACTTGGCTGGAGCGATTTCGGAAATGTACATGGGTCCAAGGACGGAAGAGCCGCCGATGGCGAGGCCTCCGATGAAGCGAAAGAAGATGAGCGCGTACCAGTTGGTGGCGAAGGAGCAGCCGAGCGCCGAGACGAGATAGAAGATGGCCATCACGCGCAGGCTGTCGCGACGGCCGTAGCGATCGCCGGGAATGCTTGCCAGCAGAGCTCCGACGACGGTTCCCCAAAGCGCGATGGAAACCGTCAGGCCCAGGCCGCTGGGCGTGAGTTGGAAGGCAGTGGCTAAGGCGCTGGTAGCGCCGGAGATGACTGCCGTATCGAAGCCGAAGAGCAAACCGCCGAGAGCCGCGACCACGGTGCTCTTTACCAACGTCGCGTTTAACGCCATGAACTGTCCCCCGCGAGCGGCGCCCCGATGCGAGCGTTTGGATTGCGATAAATGTGTTCGGCCAGCACCAGGGCTCCTAACACTCCAGCCCGGTTGCCGAGATCCGGAGGGACAACATAGGTATCAATTCCCTCGAGCAGGGCGGACGCATTGATGTAGCCGTTCAGCAAACCGAGAAGTTCGTGCCGCACCAAGGGGAACAGGTGAGGCTGCTGCATCACGCCTCCGCCGAGAATCATGCGCTCTGGAGACAGGGTGCAGACCCAAGTGGCGAGTCCCAGCGCAAGATAGCGGGCCTCGAGGGCCCAACCGGGATGGTCAGGAGGCAATTGCGCCGCCAGCATCCCCCAGCGTGCCTGCATAGCAGGCCCAGAGGCCAAGCCTTCAAGGCAATCTCCGTGGAAGGGGCAAGCACCGGGATACGGATCAGCCTTCAGGTCGTGCGGAATGCGGATGTGACCCATCTCGGGGTGCAAGAGGCCGTGGATGACTTCTCCATTAACCATTGCGCCACCGCCAATACCCGTGCCGACCGTCAGGTAAAGGATGTCAGGAATGCCACGCCCGGCACCCCAGCGGGCTTCCCCGGCCGCTGCGGCGTTGACGTCGGTGTCGAAACCTACCGGAATCTCGAGTGCGCGTTGGAGGGTTCCGGCGAGGTCGAAGTTCTGCCATTCCTTCTTCGGAGTGGAAGTGATGTAGCCGAAGGTGGGAGATTCGGGGTGAAGATCGATCGGGCCGAAAGCACCGACGCCCACGGCACTGAGATTGCGGATCTTCTGTGCCCGGAAGAATTCGACGACCTGCTCCATGGTTGCGTCGGGAGTAGTGGTGGGAATGGTGGTGAGCCGCAGATCATCGGGGCCGGTGCCGACGCCGCAAACAAACTTTGTACCTCCAGCTTCGATGCAACCGAAAAGGCTCAAAGCAATCCTCGCGAGCGGAAAGTCTTGCACAATGGGGCGAGTTCTGGGAAGCGATTCTTGCCGGGAGATTGAGTTTCTAGCGGAGCTTGCGTTTTGCGGAGCCACTCTTCGTCGAGGTCCTGCCGGACCTTCTCTTTTTCCTAGTTGTTGGTCGGGCTCTGGATTTTAGACGTTTGGGGGCTTTCGCGGAGACCATGGCGTATGACTGCTGAATGAGGTCTTCGAGTTCGGCATTGGAGACGGCGTCAAGGCGGTCGAGCATGACCCATTTGTAGCGGCCGACATAGGGAGCGGGATGGATGTCTTCGCGTTCAATCAGTTCGGAAAAGACATCAGGAGCACACTTGAAACAGAGGCGCGGGTTGTCGAGGCCGAGCATTGCGAAAATCTTTCCGCGAATTTTGAAACAGAGGTCATCGCCCCACTGGAGTTTCTCGGTGGCGCTCGGGAAGTTCAGGCAGTAGGCGCGGATGGCGTCGATATTCATGGAGTTTAGTCGCTAGTCGCCAGTCTCTAGTCGCTCGCGGAACTGGTTTGCAAACTGACGGCTCCTTTTACCACAAAAGACATTGAGAACAAGCTGTGAGCTTCGAGCTACGAGCCTCGAGCGAACGATTGCTCTAAGCTCGTGGCGCGAAGCTGATCCTCCTCGGCCGCAAACTCAAGCGGCCACTTTACGACTGATCCCAGCGTTTGATGACGGTTGCTTTGCTGTAGGCGATCTGGAATCCGAGGCGAATGCAATTGCGCTCGGAAATAGTGCCTCCCCGCGTGACGACCACCGCCAAATCGCAACCGGCATCGGCGGCGGCTTTCATGCGCGTACTGAGCAACGCCGTCTGGATGCCACGGCCGCGGAAATCCGGGAGCGTGCCGGCTCCGAATAAAGCAAACACGCGGTGCTCCGGAATGATACGCCCGGCTGCTCCTGCGATGGGCACGCCGTCCACAATGGCCAGGAAGGTGAGGGCTTCCGGGAAATGAAACAAAGGCGCGAGCATATCGGCGAACCCCTCGGGGGACTTTTCCTTGTCGAAGAAACAGCGGGTGAGGATGTCAGAAAAGACGTCAGCCTCGCTGGAACTGCCGCAACGAATGGTCACGCCCGAAGGGACATCGACGGACAGATGCGGATCGAGAGCTGCAAACAATACATTGTTGAGCTCGGCGATAGCGTATCCGCGAGCGTTGACCAACTCCAGGACACTGGGGTCGGTGAGCGGGCACAGATCAAGCTGGGCGGGAGCCCTGTGGGAGCGGTAAAAAGCTTCCAGCCGGTCGAGATCGGCAGCGGTGACCGGGTCGTCAAAGCCCAGGCCGGCTGCGTGACCAATGGGCGAATGCAGGCCGGCGAACATCATGTGCCCGCCGCAGAATGAGGCGAAGTCCGCGCCGACTTCGGGCCGAAGCTTTTGAAACATGCGTACGCAGTCGACTTGCGGGACCTCTTCCGCTGACTCGAGCCGACGCGCGAATGCCTTATCGATGAATTGCATTTGGAGAAATCCTCTCTTCGTTGTTTTAACTCTGGTGAGCAAACTCGTGGCCGGGGAACGTACTGCTCCCACGCAAACTGGCGGGTAAGAGCGCCCGCGCCACACGAGAGGCCAAATTAGCGAACAGCAGTCATAGGCAAGGTGGATAGCTTACCACGGGACACGGCGATTGCATGGGTTAGGCAAACGGCTTTGAAACGCAGAGTACGCAGCGAGCTGCCGCAGAGGGCGCGGAGAAAAGCTTTTAACCGCGATGGTCGCAAGAAAATCCGCTAAGGACGCTAAGAATTTGCGCAGTCGGGGGCAGGGTAGACGGTCGCTCGGCCCGGAGTTCCCAACGCTTGCGACCATTCTCTTTTGACGGTTCACGTCGGCGTTTGTTCGACATGTGTTTTAGGAGGAAGGTGCTCGTGCTGTTTCCTACACCTGTTCCCGGGCTTCGCCCAGCGTGACGGTCACTTCCATCTTTTGTTTTCCGCGATAGACCGTGACCTTCACGGAGTCACCGGCACGGTGAGCGTTCATGACTTGGGCAAGGTCCTGCTGGTCCTGGACGTTTTCGCCGTCAATGGCGACGATGAGGTCTCCGCCCAGCATGATTGGGATGTTCCCGAGATAGGCGCGCTCGCTGCCTCCGCGCAGGCCCGCGTGTTCGGCGGCGCCGCCCGGTTGCACTTTGACGATGAGCAATCCGAAATCGACGGGCAGGCCGACTTGTTCGGCGAGTTCGGGGCCGATCGGGATGGTCGAAACGCCTAGCGCCGGACGGCGGACGCGGCCGAGCGTGACCAGGTCATTCAGCACGGCTTTGGCGGTGTTGATGGGAATGGCGAAGCCGATGCCGGCGTTCTGGCCGACGCTGGAGAGGATCATCGTATTGATGCCGATTACCTCGCCGTGGCCGTTCATCAGCGGGCCGCCGGAGTTGCCGGGATTGATGGCGGCATCGGTCTGGATGGCTTCGTCGATGGTTGCGCCGTTGGGCTCTTTGACGGGACGGATCGAGCTGACAATGCCGCGCGTCATGGTGCCGGCGAGGCCAAAGGGGTTACCGATCGCGTAGACCTTCTGGCCGACTTGCAGGTTGCGCGAGTCGCCAAGCACGGCCGGAGTCAGGCTGGGGGCTTCAATCTTGATGACGGCCAAGTCGTGCGGCGGATCCGTGCCGACCACGGTGGCGCGGAATTTTTTGCGGTTATGCATCGTGACTTCTACCTGGCGCGCGTCGGCGATCACGTGGTAATTGGTCAGGATGTGGCCTTCCTTGTCGATGACGAAACCGGAGCCCTGCCCTTCCTGGGGCACGAGTCCGTAGAAGAAGTCGAACGTGACGGCCTTGGACGTGATGTTGACGACCGAGGGAATGTTCTTGCGGTAGACGAGGATGTTGTTCTGTTCTTCGGAATCGAGCGGCTCGCTGCCGGCGGCCTCGGTAATTTCGAGCTTATTGGGACGGCTGATCAGGTTGGTCAGGTGGAGCGGCGACGACCTCCAGGTCGTGAAGTAAAAAAATGCTCCCGCCAGCAAGACTGCCAGGATGATGGGCCGCAATAGCTTCATAGATTTTGTCACCAGCATGTAGACCGGATGGTTGTGGTTGTTCGCTTTGATTCTAACCAAAATACGTCGTCTCCACCGTAACGTGGTGTAACCCGGCGGCGTGGAGATGCGGCCGCCTTAAGTGATACGGGGATGAAGCCGGCTTGGTTCTCGGAGGGTGGTGGTCCGGGGCCAGCCTCAGCGGCTTGGGTCAGCATTTGGTAGCGAGGCGGCCAATCGGGGCCGCCTGTTCATTGCAATGAACAGGTTGGGGCTAAGATCGAGGTAAAGGGCGATGCGTGGAATGGGGATTGTTCAACAATTAAACCCTGCTACTCCTGCGAAAGTTGGCGACAACAGGAATGCTCAACTCTGACCTGCCTGTGCTGTTCGGGCCTCAGGTTCAGGCTCTCGGTGGACCGCTATCTTATAGCGATCGCCATATGGACTTACCAGTTGAGACGAGCGGCAGACTGGGCATGGCGTAGTGTTGCGAACGCTGACGCTCCACTTGCCTACGAACTTGCCACCGCCCTTGCATGTAGAGGTCATTTGGACATCTCCAGCTTACGAAGTGAATTGGAACCGTTCGTGAGTCCTAACTTTTTCTGGTAGAGCTTAAGGCGGGGACATGTTGGATGCCGCATAAACGTGGCGGAGTGGCAATTGCACATGTCCAGCTTCACCGGTTCAACAAGAGACCTGCGAGCAGGATTAGGCACAGTGTTGGCAGCAACCAGGAATACCAGTCTCTACTCGGATCAGCCATCACTCTTCGTCTGCTTGCTCTCATCACTCACTCCCCAATCACCGACCAGTTTGAGACAAAGGCCACAGCTCGACAATGGCTCTGAGGTGGTGTTACTGAGGTTTGACGGACGTAAGGCGGAATCGTAGGTCTTTACCGAGGTGACGGTGGGATCACCGAGGGGCTGTGCAGTAGGAATCGGCTCGTATCGCTTGCGGTATCGGCCAGTCTTCTTAGAACGCGACTATGCTGCCTGCCCGAGAACGTTCGGACCCGCCAATGAGTGAAATGGGGATATTTCACCAATTATGAGGCTTCCTTCAGAAGGTCAGTGGTATCGGCGTAGCGTTAGCAACACCGTCGACAGCACGCGCTCGTCGATGCGCTGAGCTCGAATCTCGGAGTTCGGTTAGCGCTCCCTCGTCCTCGAATACGAAGCTCACAGCGATAAATCCTTCACTCCTTCACCTAGACCTGTGCCAGCCGAGATCACCTTCATACAGTGCGAACTGTTAGAACTGGCAGTCGTTTGGCCGTTAAATGCTGAGCCATCCTCACTGTTGATCCTTCCGTGCTTGAGCAAGGGGCGGCAATGTTCGCGTCTAGGAGAAAGAGGATGAATCTTAGAAGGCATTTCACACTTCCAGTCCTTGTACTCGGTTCGGTCCTAAGTACAAGTGCACAGCACAATTCGACACAGGTAACCGTCTCTTCAGTCGTTACCTGCGTTTCTACGGGTGATCAGCGGCAGCACTGTGACGCCGACACCAGTGCGGGCGTAGTAATGTTGCGGCCAACGGGCGAAACTGTCTGCCTGCTTGGCCGAAATTGGGGATATGACGCGCAGGGAGTCTGGGTGTCGGAGGGTTGTGGCGGCGAGTTCGCCACCGGCAGCACATCACGCGCAGCTAAGATATCTGTCGAAGTGACTGCACACTCCGAGAGTGCGGAGCAGCAGGCGGACTTGGCTGCGGTGACAACCGGCACCAATCCCGAGGTTCACTATTTCGGTATGTTCAATCCGTACGGAAGTCTCCGTAACATTGTGAGCATTTCGGACTCCGGAGCCCAGGTACAGGACAATGCAAGCCGCGTGGGTATCAATTTCTCCACCTTCGGACCGATCAAGGTATTTGCCACCGGCGAGTGGGGGGTGAACCTGGTTCGAAGCGAGACCACATTCAATGCCGGTGCAACCACGGAGCGAGGGTTCGGCGTGATCAGTCAGGACACGCAGTCTGTTTTCCAGGCGCGCCTTGGTTTCCTCGGCGTCGACTTCGGCCGGCTTGGACGTCTCTCTTTCGGTAAAGAGAACTCTACCCACTACGACATAGCGGGCTACACGACGGATCGCTTCAATGTGTTTGGCGGCACATCGACCACAACCTATGTGGCGGGAACGGATGGCGGGCAATCCGGTACTGGACGCGTTGACCAAGCCATCATGTACCACCTGAAATTCGCCAAAATCATCGACTTTGGCGCGCAGGGACAGTTACGCACTGCCGACACTCCGCAGGCCTTTAATGGCTTCGGCTTTTCGTTGCAGGCGGCGGTGCTTCCAGGACTGAAGATTGGCGGAGCTTATAACAAGACCTACTTCAACCCGCAGCTTACGCAGGCGGTATTCAATGGTGGTCACACGGATTACTGGACCTTGGGCGGGAAAGGCGATTGGCGCAACCTGGAGTGGGGCGTCGTTTGGTCGCGGCAAACCAATGGCGACATCGCATTCATACCCAACCCGGCAGGAGGCCCGGAATCTGTTGCCACGGGATTCTCCGCCAACGGCGTCGAGATCTACTCCAGACTGAAGTTCGGGAAGTTCGCCGCCATCCTGGGCTTTGAGGACTATATGCCTCACGACCTTAACCCTTTCATTCACCCGGACTTCAAGACGCGGTACGGGATACTGGGCGCCGAATGGCATTTCTCAAAATCCGGCTATGCATTCGTCGAAGCAAAGCTGGGCGACTCGGTGGATGCGCAGGGCAAAGATGTATCGCAGGCCGCGGCTATCGGCTTCCGTTACGACTTTAGCTGGAAAACTCCGCATACCGAGTAACGGTGCGCGTGCGTGCCAGAGTACGCGAAGCTGTAATCGTGGGAGAAGTACCGCTTCGCGGCTCACAGTGCAGTGGTGGTTGTTAACAGTGCAGTGGTGGTTGTTAACAGGTCAGCATGACCGGTATCTCGGTCACAACGAAGCATGAAAATGGTGGCGAGTGAGCGCACAATGGAATTCGCCACTGTGCGATCAAGCTCGGATAATGGCAATGGTGTGGTTCGTTGAACCCGCGTAACAGGTTGAGCTGGACGCCGTAGGAACCGCAAAGTGATACCTCCATCCGGAGAGTTCGCAAGGGAGATTCTTCCAGTGCAGGCGTCTTCGCCAGTGGCAGAGGAGGATCACCATGCGAGTGCATCGCAATTGTTGCGGCTTGGACGTACACAAACAGACCATCGCCGCGTGTCTGATCAGCGAGAATGAAGACGGAACCAGCAGCCGGCAGAAACGCATCTTTGGGACCATGACGCAGCACCTGCGAGAGCTGGCGCAGTGGCTGGCCGAGGCCAAGGTCACGGCGGTTGCCCTGGAAGCGACCGGAATTTACTGGGTGCCGGTTTGGAATGTGCTCGAACCCCATGGGTTCGAGTTGCTACTCATCAACCCGGAGCACTATAAGGCGGTGCGCGGCAAGAAGACGGACCTCAAAGATGGAGAACGGATCGCCGAACTGCTGCAAGATGGACGACTGGCAGGCAGTTATGTACCTCCGGTGGCGATCCGCGTCTTGCGCGATCTAACCCGGTACCGCACCAAGCTGGTGCAGTACCAATCCTCGATCGCGAACCGCATTCAACGTCTGTTAGAGCAGTGCAACGTCAAGTTGGCTTCGGTAGCCAGTGATGTGCTGGGTGTCAGTGGCCAGGCCATGTTGCGTGCCTTAGCTGCCGGGGAAACGAATCCCCAGCGGATGGCCGACCTGGCCAAGAAGCAACTGCGGAAGAAGATCCCGGCGCTGCAACTGGCGCTAGAGGGATGTCTGCTGCCGCACCATCGTTTCCTGCTCTCCGACATGCTGGAGGAACTGGATCACATCGGCAGTAAGATCGCACGCACGGAGCAGGCGATCGAGGAGCAGATGCGCCCCTATCAGAAAGCAGTCGATGCCTGGATGACGGTTCCGGGTGTGAAGCAACGGCTGGCGTGGAACCTCGTGGCTGAGGTTGGTCCTACGGTCGATGCCTTTCCTTCCGCCGCGGATCTGGTGAGTTGGGCCGGTATCTGCCCTGGGAATAATGAAACGGCGGGCAAGCGCAAGAGCGGCACGACCCGCAACGGGAATCGGTGGGCGCGCAAAGCTCTGTGCGAGGCGGCATGGGCTGCTTCGAAGACCAAAGCGACTTACCTGCAAGCCCAGTTTCGACGATTAGCCGCGATTCGTGGCAGCAAACGCGCCATCATTGCGGTGGCGAGCACCATCCTGACTATCGGCTACCATATGCTGAAGCAAGGAACCACGTACCGAGAACTGGGCGGCAACTACTTCGACAAACGCAACCTCCTGCGAACTACCCGACGACTGGTAAAACGTCTGGAGGCTCTCGGCCATAGAGTGATTCTCGAGCCAACACAGTCTCCATTCCAATCGAGCGACTGACTGCAGTTATTTTCAAGGGAGGCCATAGCGCTCATTGAGGGGTTTTG
>CAVXXV010000010.1:0-317936 GCA_963765755.1 uncultured Acidobacteriota bacterium
CGCTGTCCGTCAGACGATCCTACGTGCAAGGCGCAAGCTGAAAAATACCCGGTACGCTTCTGTACCGATTTGACGTATTCCACAGACAACCAATGCTACGGTCCCCATCAGGCGGACTCGGTTGGTCACCAGGGACGATTCCTGCAAGATGCAATCGCTAATATTCCAGAGTTGCAGAGGACGATTCCCTCGGTGTCAGCAGAACGTGCGATCCGCCTGGCGAACCTATGAAGTGCTGCGCATGCGCGAATCCGGCCTTTGACAATCACCCGAAAGCGCCGCTGTGCTTGCCCTGCCTTGACGCTTGGCGGGAACTCGAGGACTCGCCAAGCATCACGCAGCCGCTAGAGGATAGCGAGAAGGGTGCGAGCGTACGAACATAGCGAATGTTAACAAATGCTAACATTTCTGCGAAGGACTGAGAGCAACATTCCCAGGCTCATACGGTTGTGAAATGCTGACTCCAAAGCAAAAGCTCTTTATCCGCGAATACTGCGGAGATCTGAACGCTACCAGGGCTGCGATCGCTGCCGGATACAGCGAAAATGGCGCAGCTGTGCAAGGCAATCGCCTGCTAAGAAATGCTAAGATTTCGTCCGAAATTGCTGAGTTGACGGCGAAAACTTGCACGAAACTGGAGATTTCTGCTGAAAAAGTGTTACAGGAACTAGCAAGATTGGCATTTCTCGACCCGCGTAAGTTCTACAACGAGAATGGCGGGCTCAAGCAGGTAACGGAGCTGGATGACGATACGGCCGCCTGCCTTACCGGTATGGAAGTCGAGAACTTGTTTAAGGGGCAGGGCGAGGAAAGACAGCAGACCGGTTTCTGCCGCAAGATCAAGTTTGCCGATAAGGGCGCCAACCTCGAGCGCCTAGGACGCCATCTCAAGCTGTTCACCGACAAGGTGGAGCACTCAGGCCAGATTGAGCAGGTTGATTTCTCACGTCTCACCGACGCCCAGCTCGAGGAAATCCAGCGCATTGTCGAGTCGGCGGATTCCGACCCTAGACGACGTTCGGAATGAACGCTGCGGCCGCTGAGTGCTGTCGCATCATGCCGGCCCGATGTACTGGCTGCGCACCTAGACAGCTACGGAAAACTATCACTGGAAGGAGCAAAACCTTCCACCAGTCGCCCCATTCCCCTGGAAACCTTCGGATGACTGCGGGCAATTAGTGTAATGGGGATGTTGCAACAGTCAGAGACCCGTCTGCGCGATTGTGTTGTCGCTGTGCTCAGACTTTGTGGAGGCGATCCAGCACTTTGCTGCCCGCCCACAGCACCACAGCACACAACGCGAGGATCAGGAAGGTGGTCATTTCTTGATTCCTCCTGGCAGCGGGGAGCCAAGCTACGCGGCAGCTTCTCAGTCAATGAGTTCAGCGAAGAGACGTCTAATGCGCTCGTGCCTGTCCTCGTATTTGCGGAGTTCTGGCTCTGTGACGCAGCCGAAAGTTTGGTTTTCCAGGGTCTTCAGTTGTGATTCGAGCAGGTCAACTAGTTCAGCACGAGCGCGTGCCTCGGAGTCGGGGGATGGCATGACGAACTCCTTTAATAAGAGTCTAGCGGCGGGAATGCCTCTGTCCGTACCCACTATTACCTAGGGGGCGGTCAGGGACAACACTTGCTATGTGTCTTTTCATCCGAGAGGTGCGGCAGAGGAGGAGGCTATGTTGAATCTACACCGAGTTTTCACAGCCCAGCGGATGGCGTCCCTAAGCATTGGGATCTTGTGCCTTGTCCTTCCCAGCTTTGCGAGTGCTGCGGATAATAAGCACGAGCAGGAACGCGTAGAGGAGTCCGGCAATGTAATCAAGGAACTAGTGGATTCACCCAGCGGCGTTCCCATGAATGTGCTGAATAAAGCCGAGTGCGTTATCGTTCTTCCGGCGGTGAAGAAAGCTGGATTCATCGTTGGCGCTTCTTATGGACGCGGAGTGATGACCTGCCGTGGCGGTGAAAATTTCAAAGGTCCTTGGAGTGCCCCAACAATGATGCAATCGATGGGCGGCAGCTTCGGCCTTCAGGCTGGCGGACAGGCTACGGACTTTGTGGTTCTAGTAATGAACGACAAAGGGGCACGCGCCCTGATGAAGGGGAAGGCTAAACTCGGTGCCGATGCCAGCATCGCGGCTGGCCCGGTCGGACGAGATGCAGAAGCCTCGACGAATGCGGCGATGAGCGCAGAAATGCTGTCCTACTCGAGAGCGCAGGGTGTGTTTGCAGGCGTCTCATTGGCGGGGACATCCCTCGGACCTGATGACGACGCGAACGAAAAGGTGTATGGCAAAAAAATGGATGCCACCCAAATCATTAGCGGTAGTGCAGGCCCGGCACCAGAATCGGCCAAGAAATTGCTCGCGGTTCTCACGGAGAAATCGCCTACGAACATCTCTAAGGGAAAGTGACAATGTGTCTTAAAGTGACAGGAATCAGTGCCGTTTCTCAGTTTGCATAACCAGGCCATTACACTCATAACCGCTCGGTTATCAGTGTAATGGTGAATTACGACAGGGATCGGATCTAAGAGGGGGCGGGGCGGAAATGTGCCCCGCTCTGTTCGACAGTGGCCTTTTTCCCGGAACCCTAATCCTTACTCTTTCCCGGAGCTTTAACCCGCTCTCCCTCGGCCGTGGCTGCGACTCCCGGATCGATCACTACTTGGTGGATCGTGTTCCCCGATTGGGCGACGATAAGCTGCAAGTGCACGTCCGGGTTGCCCGGGATCACAATAGTCTGGGTTCCGGTGCAGTCCGGGTTCACGGAGTAGGTGCCGAGCCAGGGCGCCAACCCAGGGTGAGGTTGCCGCCAACGGCAACTGCGTCAACTTGCGTGAAGTTTCCGTTACCATCAAACGTCTGCTTGGCGAGACCATCCACGAGCAGGGTAGACCCGTCTGGGAGGATTATGCTTCCTGTTATCCACAGATCAGGCCACAGTGAGAAAGGTCTTGAACAGCTGGGGACCTGGAAAATTCGATGCCGAGTTGCTGTTGGATGGGAAGGCATTCAATCCACAGCAAGTAACAGACGGCGTTGTGACGGGTACGAACGTTTCTGGTGCCTCACTCATTCCTCCAGCCTTTGGTCTAGGGGGAGTGAACCTTCACACTTGGATCGGCTGGGGCTCCGTGCCGCACTGGAACGCGTTCGTGGCAAACCTCGATATGCACGGCAAAGGCCGCTTCTTCGATCCTCGATTGAATAATGCCGCCCAATTCCCAATTGCCGCTGCGAATGGTTTTGGGGATTTGCCTCACATCAATCCCGATGATGATCTCATTACTTCCAAACTTGCCGCCCTTCAGCTCTATCAGCTATCGATCCCCGCTCCGAACCCGACAGTGCCCGTCGATAAGGCGGCTGCCGCACGTGGAGACGAGCTGTTTAGCGGAAAGGCGGGGTGCAACAACTGTCACGCAGAACCGCTCTGGACCGAGCCGGGATGGAATCTGCACACGCCCTCCGATGTCTGTATCGACAGTTTCCAGGCAAACCGTGGGCCGGATATGCGCTATCGCACTTCGCCCATTGGCGCGCTCTCTACCCACTTTAACGGCGGCTTCTATCACGACGGACGCTTCGCTGATCTGAATGCTGTAGTCAACCACTACGACAAGTGCATGAACCTCGGTCTCACCGACAGCGAGAAGGGTGACCTGATTCAGTACCTGTTGAGCCTCAAGTTCTAAAGCAGGCGACGCCCTCGGTTCATGGCATCGCCACATCGAGGACAGTAGTACGCAGAAGCGCCTAACGAAATTGTTGGCCGATAAGGCCATTCAACGTTCCTCGAATGATTTGGGGATTAAGGAGGCCACTGAACTGGTGGGGCCCGTTCCAAGTGGCGCTACATTAAAGACACAGGGTAGATACTGCCGCTGAACAATCATCGGCTTTGTGCCAAGCATGCGTTGACTCGACCCTTGGTAAACCGACAAAAGACCATTTCTGAAGACCAAAGGCGCTTCGCGCTCGATCACAGCGGTCACGGCGGGCGGGCATCGCCAGCAGATGACGTAATCATAATCGTTCGACACACCCCGGTAGTCCGGCGTGCTGCCCCCCAAAAACTTTGAAGTGTAACTTCGAGAGAAAGTCGCGTGCAGGAGGTTGCCGCCGGTCCGCACGAATGGATCTGCAAAGACGTAAGGGTTCGCACCACCCCTGTAGACATTGTAGAGATCCTCGACGCCGTTAAAAGGGTCTATGTACTCGTTCCCTCCGAAGCGCACATTTTTAATGATCGGGAGGATTTTGCTCCCGAGTTTCACGGAGGACATCCCGGACAAGAAAACTCGATACGGCGCCTGGACGGCAAGCAGCTGGTGCAGATTGAGCGCCGCGCTGGAAACCAGGAACAGACAGGCCGCTAGGGCGGCGGCTCGGAGTCGCTTGGCGCTCCATCGTAGTGCACCCACTGTCGTAATGATCGCAAAGGGCAAGGTTCTCGACCCGATGATGAAATCCGCGCCCACCTGGTAAGGCATTACGAGGCCGATCGCAATCAAGACCGTTGCAAGAACCAACAGGCGCCCGTGGAAGATCTTATTGTGGAGGGCATCCCAGACCGCAACGGCTCCGAGTAGAAACAACAGCAACACGAAGAGATAGGAGGAGCTTCGCGAAAAGGAAAACACGTTGTACGCGACGTAAGCTTTGATCTGCCCGAGTGGTGAATGAAATTGTGGAGTCGTTCGGACCTTCGTCAACAAGAAGTAAGCCATTAAGAGTGACGCCGGCAGGACCGAGAGCACGCTGATCCAGGAGACGCTCCATCGTTCGCGATCAATGGAGAGAAAGAGCACCGAGAAACAACCCACGGCAGCGCCGATTGGGTGAAAGCCGTACAGCACAAGCAAAGTCAGAGCAAGAGCAAGAGATCTCAGGCAACTGGGAGGACGTCCGATCAAGATGCCTAGGAGAAGCGGGTATATGGCAAATGTGACGATGAAAGGCAGAAAACCGGAAAACACGTAGAAGGTATGTAACAAGGGAAAGAGCAGGATCGCCGCGAAGGCAGGCTGGCGCAGCGAATTGAGGTAGAACCGCGCACAGATCCACAGGCCCGCGGCGAAGGCCAGGTAGTAGAGCTTCACCGCCAGCAGCGGCTCCGACAATTTAACCAAAGCAGCAAGAGCCAAATCGCCGAGAACGGCCGGAAGGGGACGCCAGACGATGGTGAAGTAGAGGTTGTATCCGAGCATCGGATCGGAATAGTCCGCCAGCACACGCGCGACCATCAAGTGCTTTCCAACGTCGGTGCCGGCTGGGATCGCGGGCACGACAAACGGGAGAACCGCAATCACAAAGCACAGCGCGAGGATCACGAGCGCTAACGGTCCAGAGGTGAGTTCAGGATTGCGCTGTTCGAGGCGAGAATCGGGCGCAGACAAGACTTTCATCGGAAGGCACTCCCGTCCAAGGACTGAGTCCAGACGAGTGTAATGATTCCATAACAACGTTGGCTTCCAGGCCCGAGTAAAACTTTGTGGCGCCACAACCAACAAAAGCTCTGGAGAAACGAGCCGAACATGATCATTATAGGTTGTGACTATCACCCTCCGGCAAATTGCTTATGTGAACACCGACACGGGCGAACTCCACGAGCAACGCCTCGAAAACAAGGGGAGAGGCCGAACAGTTCTAACAAGACCTCAGAACCGATGGCATGAGGGTGCGCGTCGGCATGGAAGCCAACAAACATGCCCGTTGGTTCGGCGTTTGCTCGCCGAGTTGCGGTTTGAAGTTGTGGATTGGCGACGCTGCCGCGATCAGCACCAAGCACCGTCGCCGGTTTGCGAAACCGGCAACCTGGTTCTACCATATCGGCTGACCGAGGCGTCCCCGGCACCGGACCTGAAAGTATTTCACCAGGTGCTTCAATCCTGCTCTGAGTAGGAAATAAGTCTTGCTAGATCAACAAGTTATCAGCACCGTCGAGCTGTGCCGATCGGCTCTGCAGCAGCCGGAATTTGTACCTCTGCACGACGTGTTGAAGGGCGTGAATGCTTTCGCGATTCTGCGAGAAGTCGGCGATGATGCTGCGAGCCGCCTTTCTTTGCTCAAAGTACCAAGTTCGGTTGGATCGGCCGAGGGATTGGTTTCTCCCAAAACTCTTTCCCGATACCTGTTGCTGCTTGCGGCAGAAACTGCTTTGCCACTGGTTGCAGGTCTACCAGTGAGCAATGTTGTAAAGTCGCTAATCTATCGGGAATTCGAATTCTTCGCCGCTCCAGGGCGTGGCTTTGAAACATTATTTGACCTGGCTAATTATTCCTTCTCTGGAATGGCAAAGATCGCCACCCTGAGGCGATTCCCCGCAGGCCAGCTTGATTGGGAGGTGAGCGGTCTGCCTCGCTCCTGGTTATTCAAGGTTCCCAGAAAGAGAGTTCCGGGACTGCTTGGTTTTGTTCTGATGGGAATGAAGGGATTCTCGCCAGCATTGTTCACGCACGTGGCGCGTCATCGTCCTGGCCGTCTGGTGTTCCTAGAGAAGGAGATTAAGAAGTCGTATTACCGGACCATAAAGTCGTTGGAACTCCAGCCCGCAGTTAAAGGAATTCTGTCTTCTTCCTGGTTCTATTCACCCAAAATTGGTCATGTAAGTCCACACCTCGATTGGATGCCTCGATTTTTCGAGGAAAACGGTGGGTGGGTGTCAACGATGGGAATTGCGCCCCACAATTCTGGCGTGTTTGCGCGCAGTCCCGAGAGGATGCAGAGCTTCCAGAACAAGGAGTTCACGCCCAAGCTCGGGTTGGTACTATGGCCGCGACATGCGGCGTTGGATTGGGCGCGACGACACGAGGAATTCAATTCATGAGTGGGAGGCCAACCAGAGAAGGCAAGTTTTCCGAGTGGAAAGCTTTTCAGGTCATTGAAAATCCTCTTTCTTCGACAGACGAACTTCTCAGCGCGGTAAGAGCTCTCACAGCGCGCATGGAAAGCGCTGTGCTGGAGAGACTCGCCACACTCCTGGTGGCGAGAGTACGCCCAGAACTCCTCCTCGAGATTCTGAGTCCGGCAATGATGCGGAATCCAGCAACTCTCTACCTCAAGATGAAGGTCCTCCAGGCCTCCGGGCAGTCCCAAGCCGCCGACGCCGCAGCCGAAATTGTCAGCCGTAGCTCCATCGAAGATCCCATTGTCTTGTTAGAAGCGGCTCAGATTCTCATGGCGGGAGAACAGTACGATCTCGCGGCACAAGCGTTGCGGAGTGCAATGTATCTGAAAC
Source organism: uncultured Acidobacteriota bacterium (assembly GCA_963765755.1). Classification (GTDB taxonomy): domain Bacteria; phylum Acidobacteriota; class Terriglobia; order Terriglobales; family Acidobacteriaceae; genus Gp1-AA133. Next base: position 7,240 of record CAVXXV010000010.1, read on the forward strand.
CGCCATACGTTTTCTTTTCTCGTTCAGAGAAACTGATCCACGATGTCTGGAATGGGCGGCCTCCGCGCTTGCGAAAATTGAAAGTCGCCGTCCTTGGTTCCAACACGACAACCTTCCTGATTCCGGTTCTGCGTGCTCTGTGCTTCCGCGATGGGATCAACGCAGAGTTTTACGAGGGGCTTTACGGTGCGGTGCATCAGGAGATCTTGGATGGTTCAAGCGGGCTGTACAAGTTCCAACCCAATTTGGTGATTGTCATGCCATCGTGGCGGGAGGCTTTCAACTTCGCGCCGATCGACAACGACGAGAATCTAACGATCGATAGGATGCTTGAGCAGTACCTGTCCCTTTGGGCGGCTTTGTCGGCACGCTGTTCTTGCCACATCATTCAGCACGACTTCGAGCTTCCGGCTCAAGACCCCATCGGTTTACCCTCGGTTGCGCGCCAGGGCGGACGGACCCGGCTTACCAGGCTCTTGAATCTCGCCCTGAGCCACCGGGCTCCAAGCTACGTTTCGGTGTTGGACACGGACGAGGTAATGCGACGCGCCGGATCGCAGTGGCACAACCCCTTGCTGTGGTACACAGCGCAACAACACCCCGCAACCGCCGCCCTTCCAGAATTGGCCGAGGCACAAATGGCCCATGTCCGTTCTGTAGTTGGATTAACTCGCAAGGTCCTAATTTGTGACTTGGACAATACCTTATGGGGAGGAATCATAGGCGAGGACGGATTGGGGGGGATCAAGCTGGGTCCGGGAAGCCCCGTCGGGGAAGCTCATGCCGATCTTCAAGCTTATTTGCTGGAATTGCGTCGTCGCGGAATCTTGCTGGCAGTCTGCTCAAAAAACAACGAAGACGATGCCAAACTTCCATTTCTGCAACATCCGTACTCCCGTCTGCACCTGGAAGACTTTTCTGCCTTTGTCGCCAACTGGGATGACAAGGCAGTCAACATTCGCTACATTGCTGGGCAACTATCTCTAGGCACGGATAGCTTCGTGTTCCTGGACGACAATCCAGTGGAACGAGCCTGGATACGCTCGCAGTTCCCGGAAGTTGCCGTCGTCAATACGGGATCTTCAGTTTTCGGATATTTGGAAGCGCTTGATCGAGGGCGCTATTTCTATGTCCTGCAAGCTTTCCAGGATGATGTTGCCAGAGCGGACCGATATCGGATCCAGGCCGCTGTTACAACCCTGCGCCAAGGTAGCGAATCAGCCGAGGCATTCCTGCAGTCGCTGCAGATGGCGGCGATAACAACACGCATCACTCCCGAAAATATCTCCCGAGTTACACAACTTCTGAACAAAACAAATCAGTTCAATTTGACTACGCGCCGCTACACGCAGTCTCAAGTGGAAGCCGTCTGCGGCGATGAAAAGAATTTCACTGGAGTTTTCCAATTATCTGACCGCTTTGGCGACCACGGCATTGTGGGAGTGATGATTTGCAGACGAGTTGAACGCAGTACATGGGAGATCGATAGCTGGCTGATCAGTTGTCGGGTGCTGGGCCGGCAACTGGAGTGTTTCATGCTGAACCGCATCCTGCAGGCGGCAGTCGAGGCCAAAATTGAGCGGATCATTGGTGTTTACTGCCCGACTGCCAAAAACTCCCAGGTCGCGGATTTGTATCCTCGCCTGGGATTTTCCGAGACTGACAGCAACTTAGAGGAAACGCGGTATATCCTCACAGCGCGCGAAGCAAATACCCAAGCCTGTTTCATAGAGGATCGCAGTCCAGCAGAGGTTAAATCTTAGGAGAACGTGGCAGAACCTACACTTCCGAAAAGGCATTGTGCTTTTGTAGCAGTCTGAGAAGATCGCCAACAGTATCGCAGCCAGTAAAGGCGTCCAGGAAATTAGCGTCGGGTTCGATTTGGAGATCAGATTCGATCAATGCTAAGAGCTGGACGTCGGCCACAGACGACCATCCTGCGTGCGTGTCCCGCGTGTCGGTTTCTCGAAGTTCCTCGGGCTTACAATGAATCAGATCGGCAAGAATTGTTTTGAATCTGTCCGACGTCATGCTTAAACCTTAACATCTCAGGTTGAATTAAATGTCGTCACAAATTGAAGAAAGTGGGCCCATTGCGCAAGCGACATCGAAGCGTGACGTGCCAGTCGAGTAGCATCCATGCTACGGACCGCAAGAGATCTGGAAGACCTCAAGAGACCCCAGAGAGGCATACGGTTGATGTCGGGTACGAGGAGGCGCCCCGGTTCATGGGATATTCTCGTACATTTGCTTCACAACTCATGGAGGCCCAGGCCCTTCCTCGCCCGAGATCATCCTTTTGTGTTCGGAATAAGTGGATGCTGTTCGATCTCGCAACGACGTTGATCACAGTCGGGCTGCCTTAGCCACAATCCCATCATGCAGCGCGCGGCATAAGCGCTCCAACATGAGATATCAGCGCTCCGACTCCCACTAGCCAGCTTTCGAAACCCGTGTCCGATATGTACGAGCTATCAATCAGACGAGGGATTAACAGCGGATCGGTCTTCGCTGAGCAAAGTCCAAGGTCACATGTGGTTGCAGATGTAATCCCGTAGTCCTGAAGCCACCTCACTGATTCTTGATTGTAGTTACCGCTTGGATAGCAGAAATGGTAGGGCTCCGATCCCGTCATTTGCGTGATGAACTGACGATTCTCTCGGAGATTGTCAATGAAAGCTTCGCGCGTGGCCGGACTCATATGGTGATGCATGTGCATCTGCACGGAAACGCCATTGCGGGCGAGTTCGTGGACTTCTTCAGCCTCAGCAACTGACAAATCCTGCTGAAGCATAGCGCATCGAAGTCAATCCCGAGCAGTTGCGCTAACTTCGCCGAGAGAGCGTTCTTGCGATAACCATCCATTTTCTCGGCATCAGCATAAGACACTAACTTACGGAGTGCCTCTTCGCGGCCAGACTTGTCCATGAGGTTGAATATGACATCTTCCCCCAATATCTCGCGAGCATTCAAGCTTGAAATGTCTGCTCTCCTCCACAACATGTAGGACCAAATTTTTCGAGGGACGGGATAGGGAAACTCTACATAGTAGGTTGTGAGGTACAGCGTCACGGGGTAGCCAAATTTTTTTAGTATGGGCCAAACGATTTTGTAAAAATCGTATGTGCCGTCGTCGAAGGTAAGAACGACGGATCGATCGGGCAGTCTTCCTTCGGCGGTGAGAAGAAGACCTTCCTCTAAACTCAATACCGTACAGCTCGCCCGTTTGAGCGCCTCCATCCGGCGTCGAAATGCCTCAGCACTAAGGAAAAGGGATGGGTCCCAACGATGTTCATCTTGCAGCGAAACTCCGTGATAACCCAACACAAGCAGGCGGGAGTTCCGGAAGCGACTGGAGGAGGCTATCTTGAATAAGCCACATGACTTTCCAGCACCTAAACAGGCCTGTTTGAGGGTTCGTAACACTGATTCGCCTCCGCAAACAAGACTCCGGCTGCCTCATTATTAATAACCCTGGAGGTAACCCAGACAGGCCGCGAAGGGACAATACCATTTGTCGGAGACTCTGTAAAGCCGGCGATGGGGACATGGCCAAGAATAAATTCAGAGCCGCGTCCGATGTGGCGACTCATTCGGGCCGAACGTAATTGTCTCAAGGCCTAAGTTGCACCCAATGAGAGGGTTCTGATGTTAATGGTTGATCCCAGTCAACCTTTTCGAACAGGTCCACACAAAAAAGGAGAAAATGTGGGACTGCCCTATTACGGGCTTTACTTTCTCGAAATTCCGGGCAGCTAGTTTCCCAGGTCGTCGATGCGCCTTCCTTACGAGACACGACCTAGATTACCGTGCCGTTCAAACTCGCTTTGGCTGGGCTTGCGCCGTCATTATGGTTAACGCTCAGAACTACTGTCGTAGCACCCACTGCAATTGGCTTGAACCCGACATTCACCTGACAGCTTGCGCCGGCGGCCCATGTTGAACTTCAGTTCCTGCACCCATTTCAGCGGTACTGGTCCACTTGAGCGATACGAGAACTGCGCTTTTAATTCCAGATGTTAACGTGCGTAACGGGCGTATCCAGATCGAACGCGAAGGCCGGTCTGGCTCGTAGCGACGCCGTTCAGTGGTGCATCGTGTTTCTGGGATATGGCAGCAGGTCCCAAATCCTCCAGAATGCTTGCATTTCCGCTGGCAGGCCGAGGGACACCCGGATATAGGTACCCATCGGAGGGAAGTGACGTCCAATCATGATATTGTGCTTACGAAACTGCTCAATGATTTCATCAGCCTGATGAAACGTATTCATCATCACAAAATTTGTGTGTGAGTCGATTGGTTTCAATGCGCGTGCCATTGCCTGGTTGAAGAACTCCTGCCGATCATTCGCATTATGCTCGATAAAATTGCTCACTCCCTCGAAATCACCCAAAGCGGCGAAGGCAGCTTGGGTGGCCATCGCATTGATATTGTCCTCGGTGCCGAATTTCTTCATTCGTTCTAGAATTTTCGGCGACCCTATCGCGTATCCCAGACGCAACCCAGCTAATCCATACACTTTCGAGAACGTGCGAGCGACGATCACCTTGTCATCGTGCATGGGATGGTCTATGAACGAAGCGTACATCGCCGAACTTCCCGCATAGTGATGGTAGGCTTCGTCGAGAATGACTACGGTTGAGGCTGGCACTCTGGTGATGAAAGTCTCCAAATCCTTCCTCGGCGTCAGCGTGGCGGTGGGATTGTTGGGGTTGCAGATGTACACCAGGGTAGTTGCTGGCGTCACCGTAGCCAGCATTCGCTCGAGGTCATGGGCAAACGACGCAGTTAATGGAACTTCCACAATTTGGGAATCGACGGTATGAGCATAGTGCTCAATGGCCTCGAATGTGGGCGAAGCGTGAATCAGTTGCTTACCTTTACCTAAGAAGGCGCATGCGGCCATGCGCAGGATTTCGGTAGATCCACACCCCAGCAGAACGCGATCGGCTGCAACCTTATGGTAAGCGGCAATGCGTTCCTTCAACTCGCGGTATCGCAACCGCGGATAACGATTAGAACCGCCGATCGCAGCTCGGATCGCTTCGATCACTTTGAGTGACGGGCCATAGGCGTTCTCGTTGCTGTACAGAAGAATCGGTGCATTTTCTTCATCAACCAGAGACGCCGGGCCCTCTTTCAAAGTCAAGGCGTTCGACGACAAGGGCAATGCAACGCTTGCAATACCCGCACTAAAACGGAGAAATTCCCTTCGCGAAGCAGTCATCAATGTTCCCCCATAAAACGGGCTCTCTGAGATTCAGAATCGAAGACGAAGCCGGATATACAATTTTGCTTGAGGAAGGAAGAACGATCCTGTCTGGACCTGCTCAGGCTCAACGCCTCGCGGTTGGCTCTTGTCGTCCTCAGTCTCGCAACTCCCCATGACTCTGCCGCTTATTTTCAAGAAGTTAAATCACGAACTCGACCTCATCGAATTTACACGCCCGGTCCTTTGACAGAGCCTCATTTCACAGGTATTCTCTCTCGTGTACGCTGTTACTTGACCGTGGTAGTGCTGTCTCGAAATTAGCTGCGCGTGTCCTCCACCATCGCTATTGGTCCTGCTGCACGCCAACGGAATCTTCATGCGGCCCTGCGTTCCGTCTTCGTCGTCTTTTCATCTTCGTGTCCATTGCTTTCTCTGCATAAGTGTTTTCGTCGTTTCTGCCTTGGGTCAAGCCAATGTGCAGGGCCAATGGACCACGTTACCAAACACTATTCCTATCAATCCTATCCATGCGACACTTCTGGCGAACGGAAAGGTTTTGATCGTTGCTGGTTCTGGCAACTGTACTCCTTCACAAACCGGGTGTCCGTCTGGACCTCCTTACGGTCCGTCGAATGGGTCCGGGGCGCTGCTGCTTGATCCCGTGACCGGGCAAACAATCCGGCAATTCACCCTCTCGTGGGACATGTTCTGCAATGCCATGGTCATGCTCCAGGATGGACGCGTACTGATTGACGGCGGCACCATCCAGTACGACCCTTTTTACGGAGCAGCCAACGCTTCCATCTTCGATCCAGCCACAAACACGTTCACCGATACACAGCCCACACTTCATGGCCGATGGTATCCAACGTTGCTGACTCTCGGTGATGGCAGGGTCATGACTTTCTCTGGCGCTCTGGAGACAGGGGGGACAAATAAGGCGACCGAGCTTTACACAATTGGATCCGGTTGGACCTTGCCCTTCAACGCGTCCTGGACACCTGACCTGTATCCCCGCTTGCACCTTCTGCCTGACGGAAGAGTGTTTTATTCCGGCTCGCAAAGCAAATCAAAATTGTTTGATCCATCGACGAACACTTGGAACACAAACTTCGCTACCACCAACTACGGTGGACTTCGCACCTACGGCAGTTCTGTTCTGCTTCCAATGTCCCCGGTTGATAACTACGATCCCAGAGTGCTCATCATGGGTGGTGGTAATCCATCCACCAACACGACCGAGATTATCGATCTCGGTTCGGCCACTCCAAGCTGGCAGTATGGTCCTGCCATGAGCCAACCGCGCATTGAAATGAATGCGGTTCTTCTTCCCAACGGGAAGGTTCTCGCACTTGGCGGCTCGTTGTTCGACGAAGAAAGCAGTACGGCGAGCTTCAATGCTGACCTTTTTGATCCTGCAACGAACACCTTCTCGTCGGCAGGTGTGTATGCGTACGCGCGCCTGTATCACTCGGTAGCCTTGTTGCTGCCCGATGCCACCGTCTGGTCGGCGGGTGGAAATCCTTTGCGCCGCTACTACGTCCCACAGCAGGAAATTTACAAACCCGCATACCTGTTCAACCCTAACAATTCCGCGGCGACCAGGCCCTCAATCACAGGCGCGCCCGGCTCGATTTCGTACAACAATTCCTTCACGGTTCAAACTCCGGACGCTGCCAACATTTCCCATGTCGCCTTGGTGCGAAATGGAAGTGTGACGCACGCTTTCGGGATGGATCAACGTCTCGTTGAACTGTCTTTCACTGCGGGTAATGGAAGCATTACGGTTACTGCTCCACCCAACGGCAACATAGCGCCTCCCGGATATTACATGCTCTTCCTTTTGAACAACTCCGGCGTACCATCTATCGCACCGTTTGTTCAACTCATGGGCCCCCCAAATTTCAGCGTCTCATCTCCCGCCTCGGTTAGCGTTTCCCAAGGCAATCAGGCGAGTGCGACCATTACAACGACAGTGAGTGGGGGCTTTAATAGCCCCATCAGTCTCTCGGTTTCTGGCGTACCTTCCGGCACGACAGCGACGTTGAACCCGGCCACGATTGCCGCCTCCGGTGCGGGTACCTCAACGATGAATATCGCGGTCGGATTGAGCACGCCGATTGGTTCCTATCCGCTTGCCATCACCCTCAGAGGTGGAAGTATTCAGCAGGCTGCAACGGTGAACTTGGTTGTAGGTCACGCAGCCGTCGCCACGCCCGTCTTTTCTCCGATAAGTGGCAGATATACGTCGGCACAGTCGGTGACGATCACGGATGCTACCGCTGGCGCCGCGATTTATTACACAACCAACGGCACCACGCCTACTACGGCATCTCCGTTGTACACCGGTCCAATCGCGGTAGCTTCAACCGAGACGCTGAAGGCGATGGGAGCAGCGAGTGGATACAGCAACAGCAGTGTTGCGACAGCAACCTTCACTATTGCTGCCACGGTCCCGGTGTTTTCACCGAAACCAACCAGCTATACCTCGACACAGTCGGTGACTATCTCCGACTCCACCGCCGGAGCCGCCATTTACTACACCACCAACGGCACCACCCCAACGACGTCATCCAGCCTATATGCTGGGCCCATCACCGTCTTCTCTACGGAGACGATCAAAGCCATAGCAGCGGCCTCAGGCTACAGCAATAGCGGAGTTGCCACTGCACTTTACACCATTGCTGCAATCGCGCCGGTCTTCTCGCCCAAGGCAGGTACCTATACCGCCTCACAGTCCGTGTCCATGACGGATATAACAGCAGGAGCGTCGATCTACTACACTACCGACGGCACCAAACCAACCACTTCGTCCGCGTTGTATAACGGGCCGATCACGGTCGCGACAACGCAGATCTTGAAGGCGATTGCAGTCGCAACCGGCTACGGAAATAGCTCCGTGGCCTCAGCCGCGTATATCATCGCGGTTCCGACACCGATCTTCTCGCCCAAGGCCGGCACCTACACCTCCGCGCAGTCCGTAGCTGTAACCGATTCGATGTCCGGCGCCACCATCTACTACACTACCGACGGTTCAACACCCACATCATCTTCCAAGTTGTACACCGGACCAGTCATCGTCTCATCGAACCAGACGATCAAGGCAATCGCCATGGCTCCGGGTTACAGCAACAGTGCGGTACCTACGGCGGCATACACGATTTCCGCATCCGCACCAGCATTTACGCCCAGGGCAGGAACATACAACTCCGCCCAATCCGTCAGTATGACCGATGCGACTTCCGGAGCCGCTATCTACTACAGCACCGACGGTTCAATACCCACATCATCTTCCAAGTTGTACACCGGCCCGGTCGTCGTCTCATCGAGCCAGACGATCAAAGCGATCGCAGTCGCGACTGGCTACGGCAACAGTGCTATAACCACCGCAACCTACGCAATCTCCGCACCGTGAATGGCCATAGAACTTGAAGGAACTTCCAGCCTCGAAAACAAGAAATAGCTGGCACGACACGGCCCGCGTTGTCACCTCGCAGCCAGTTCTATCGCCTAGCTTGTTTGCGATCCCCCTTGTTGCGAGAGTATCAGCGATTGTAACGCCCCGGGGCGACCAACCCGGCAACGACCATTTTGGGGCACGAAAACACACCGTTACGTGGCTCGTCAAATTGTTCGATACAATCTTCCGATGTCGATCCCAACCGATTTGCAGGCAGGGCCTCGGGGCAACAGCGGAACAGCTACGGTCGCTCTCAGTGCGCGACGAAAGCGATTTGTCGCCTTCTTCGCTTTTCTGGCATTGAGTACGGCACTTGTTGCCCAACAACCAACTGGCGGGGGAACCGCAAATTCGCCGCCGGACAACCCGCAAGCACAGCAACAAACGGCGTCCAGCGCTATTGCTGACGTGGCCTCCGACATCGGTTATGTGACGCACAAGTCATGGTTCTTTCCCGACATAGCCACCAGCCCGGAGGCTTTGACCCCACCTGGAAAATTCAAACTATTCCTAAATGTAAGTATCTCTCCAGCTAATATCCTCACATCTGCCATCGGCGCCGCCGGCAGCCAGGCCCGTAACAATCCCGAAGCCTATGGCCAGGGCTGGGATGCGTATGGCGGCCGCTTCGGAGCGAGCCTGGCCCGGTCTGCATCCAGCAACTTCTTTGGCGATTTTGTTTTCGCCTCCGTATTCCGCCAAGGCCAGCATTCTGATCGTCGACGATTTCGAGGAGTGGCGTTCCCAGGTCCGCACTATTTTAGAAGTGCGTCCAGAATGGAAGATCGTTGCTGAGGCATGCGATGGGCCAGACGCCATTCAGAAAGCGACTGAATTGCAGCCTGACATCATTCTCCTTGATCTTGGGTTGCCCACCCTCAACGGAATCGATGCTGCCAAGACCATTCGCCAGAGATGTCCCGAATCCAGAATCATCTTTCTAACTCTGAACCAGGATAGAGAGGTTATGAGCAAGGCGCTTGGCATAGACCATGGAGGCTACGTACTGAAGACCAACGCTGCGACTGAGCTTTTGGACGCCATCGAGGATGCTCTACGTAATCGTTAAGCAGCAACTCATCAAGCTGTCGTAGACCGCGCGGTTTCATCCCTTAGGACGCGCAACTCGGTCTCGGGAATTACAAATTCCGTGAAGCCACAATCCAAACAGACCACAAGCTTTCGAAACACCCACACGATGGGCTTGTCCAGACCCTTGAGTCCTGGGAAATGAATGGCATTTTCACCGTTGAAATTGCTCTGGTTTTCTGATTTGCATGACTTGCAGGACATTTTCACCCCCCTGACAATGGAGCGAGCCGACTCGAGAGGTTGTGGCGAGGTGAGCGTACGAGAAAGATAACGGCAAGCTAAATGATACAGGCCTTGGGAAGGCGTTCGGTACATTGAATACTGTAGATTGGTGGATTTTTATTGAACCGGATCGACATGAGTGCAGCTGAGATTCGTCATGTCAATTGGCGAAAAATCCCCATTACACCAACGATGCCGGTAGTTGCTACCCGCCAGATCAATGAGTCGTCTGATTACATCAGTTATCCTGCAAGCAAGCTCTCATCGGGAAGTGCACTTCTATGGTCACACAGCAGGACAAAGTAGATCGCTTCCGCACGCTGCATGATGGCCCTGGCACCTTCGTACTTCCGAATCCGTGGGATGTAGGCTCCGCCCGCATTCTCGCCGGACTTGGCTTTCAAGCGTTGGCTACATCGAGCGCAGCAGCCGCCAGTGCTGTTGGTCGAAGAGATCATGCGCTGGCGCTCGATGAAATGCTGGCACACGCGCGATTGATCGTCGATGCAACGGATTTGCCCGTCTCTGCGGACTTGGGAAAGGGGTTTGGCGACTCGCCCGCAATGGTCGCGGAAACAATCCGGCTAGCGGCGGGCGTCGGCTTGGTCGGATGCACGATAGAGGATGCGACTGGCAACGAAGATCGCCCCCTCTACGATTTTCAGTTCGCCGTGGATCGGATTGCGGCAGCTGCGGAAGCGGCACGCGCACTCTCGTTCCCGTTTGTGCTGACGGCACGAGCGCACAATTTCCTCTACGCGGACCCGAGCCTTGACCAGACCATCACGCGTCTTCAGGCATTCGAGAAAGTTGGGGCTGATGTTCTTTTCGCCCCTGGTTTACCCGATCTTGGCGCGGTACGTGCAGTTTGCAAGGCGGTATCGAAGCCTTTCAACTTCATGGTAGGAATCAAAGGAAAATCATTTTCCGTTGCTGAGCTCGCAGCGGCGGGAGTCAGGCGCATCAGCCTGGCGACCTCTCTTTATCGCGCGGCAATGACGGGGTTGCTCGATGCTGCACGCGACGTGAAAGACCGGGGTCAGTTCGGTTTTGTCGAACGATGCGTGACGACGCCGGAACTAAACAAGCTCATGCACATTTGATCGAGCGAAATGACGCTGCCGCAAGCCACTGTCAAGTAGACAACTGTTGATAAATCCCCATAACGTTTCAAATCCACCCTGGTAAGGTCCTCATTGGAAGGCTGCCCACAAACCCTCTTGTGCCCGATCCGCTAACCGATTGAATCGACTGACCAGAGACAAAGGTCTCGTGCCCGCCCAGAATCAGATGTTTTTGAGTTCGAGTAGGCCGTAGGACCTGCACAATTTCGGCGAATATCTCCTCTGACCATCGGGTTACAAGGCGTGCATCCATGAAGTGGTTGGAAAACAACGGAAATCCGAGTTCTGAAAAAGCTGCCGGGCGCTTCTCCCGTCCAGGAGTGGAATCTCACTTGCCAGGCTCGGGCGTTTCGCAGTACGCAAAGTACGTACCTTCTTCGCGCTCTGGTCCCGTTAGGAAGTCGTGCAGAGTTTCTCCATGATTCGGTGCGCATGCCCGGGTCCTTGGACATCGAAGTCGACACTCGCACCCGAGCGCTTCCTCGGATGACCGAATAGAGAATGTGGACGGCGCTTCGTCCGTCCGTTTTCCAGCACCCAATAGATCCGATGGCGAATACTGCGGCAGCTGAAAGATTCCAAATGTGCTGTGCCAGAATGGAACTGTTGGAAATTATTGGGTACTCAGTACAAGCACACCTCGCGGAAGTAACGTGGTGGTCTTCGGAGGCCTCCGATTGGCACCCTGCACTCGCGGACTTGGGATGCTCGCTCTAGTGGAATGGCAGGAAGGAAGGACAGATCTCGCTGCACATCTCGCAGCGCTCTGTCTGTTGATCGCACAGAGCAGTCCCGCAATCGGAGCACTTGGCCGTAGCGGAGCGGCAGGTTGATCCCAACGCATCCTCGAGACTTCGGACTTCGACCACTTCGCAGTAGCTCATGGGCTTGAGGCAGAGGACTACAACCAGGGAGCACGAGCTCGCCATCGGGGGTGCGGCGTATAATTGCCGCCGCTATGGATGATGAAGCATTACGCAAGTATCTCATCGGAATACTTGAGCAGATGAAGGTCCAACAGCAATTCCTGAAATTACTCTCCATTGGAAATCAAGCGCTCATCGAGGTTCTTTCCGGCGTCTCGCCGGACTTCCGCGAGGTTTTTGAGAGGCGGGTTCAAGACCTAACGAGCGGGCCAGCTGGTCAGACGCATGACATGGCGCTTGACGCGCTCGATGAAATGATTCGTCGATTGCGCGAAGGTGGCGCTTCCGGCTTCGATCCCGGAAAAGCGAATTAGGCAACGGGCAGTGTTCCTCCCTCTATGAGTACACTCGGTGCGCTGAGTCGCTCCGTTTTCCTTTCACTCGGGGTCTTTGGTGGTCCAGTCACCAAAACGTCTGGGGGTTGCTGCCGGGGAAATTGGCGCTCCTCCCGGGTTAGGCTTGGGATTCACGGGCGCGATCCAGGTGATGTTGCCGAACCCGCTGTGCTCAGGTTTGCTGACAGTTGCATCGTCTCCTCGTAGCGGGGCTTGGCTTTCCCGATCTTCTCCAAAGCCTTCGATCTCCATCGCTGGCTTTACAGAGCGTCTGATAAATGGTATTGTCCCTCCGCTTGTCTGCCTAGTTAACTGCAGGTTTGTTAGTAATAAGCGAACCGGCGTCCTGTTGTGGAGGCGCATCAGTGCTAAGAACTCTCAAACAGGCCTGTCTGAGCACTGGAAGATCATGTGGCTTATTCAAGCTCGCTTCCTCCAGTCATTTCCGGAACTCACGCCTACTTGTATTGGGTTACCACGGTGTTTCGCTGGAAGACGAACATCGCTGGGACCCATCCCTTTTCCTTAGTCCTGATATATTTCGGCACAGGATGGAAGCACTCAAACGGAGCGCCTGTACGGTAGTAAGTTTAGAAGAAGGTCTTGATCTCGCTGGCCGCTATTCTGGAGCGTCACCGGGAGCGGATAGGTTCCCCGAGCAGCGGGCCGCTGTTCCCTGCCTCGAATGGAAAGCCGATCAGCCTGCACAACGTCGCCAACCGGGACATCATTCCCAAACTCAAGCCCGGGCAGTGGCACGGCTGGCACGCATTCCGGCGCGGCTTAGGTTCCAACCTATACAGGCTGGGCATCGCAGACAAGACGATTCAGGCAATCCTCCGACATCAGGATCTCGACACGACCTTGCGGTGCTACGTCAAGACGGTGTCCCAGGACTCGGTCAACGCCATGTCGATTTTGGATTCGGCGGTTTGTGCACCAGAGCGTGCACCAGATGAGCCGAAGGCAAGCAAGTCAACAGTGAATTAAGCCTTGCGGTTGTTACATTTAGAACTGGAGGCCCCGGGCGGAGTCGAACCGCCGACCTGCGGTTTAGGAAACCGACGCTCTATCCATCTGAGCTACGGGGCCTTTATACATCACGTTAACCATAATCCTGAAAGCATCACTTTATCTTCAGATCATGTACTATGCTTGGGCGCAGTCGCTCGGTGCGACCGCACCGCCACATTCTGAATTGTAGTCGGCTCTTCTTGAAGGAAGCAATCATCTCATCGGCCCGTGACAGCGATCCGGACCCGGGGCAATTCCCTGCCCCCGAATCTCCAATACGATTGTAGCCCCCCTTCGCGTGTGAGAAAATTTTGTTGCGTGTCTTCGCCTTCAGCAACCGGGAAAAAGCTTCTACTTCACTTACAGCATCTTTCGCCGCTGCCAACGATTCTGACAATCGCTGTCTGTTCCCTCTCACTTTTTTGTCCTAGTCAAGCGCAGGTATCGACTGAAAAGCCTGCCCCCACACCACAAAGCGGGATGAGTACGGGTGTTGCGCGCCCCGCGGTGAAAGACGCCCAGTCCCGTCCCATTACAGCGGGAGGCTTCGTCGACGGCGCGCCCGCAGTGTTCACCGACGTCAGTCATGCGTCGGGCCTTGACCGCTTTCACCACAAATCCGGCACCCCCGAGAAGACGACGATCCTCGAAACGCCTGGCTCAGGCGTCGCCCTGCTCGACTACGACCAAGACGGATGGCTCGACATCTATCTCGTCAATGGCTCGACCTTCCCCGCGCTGGCTGGGAAAGAACCCGCTCCGAAAGCGATGCTTCTGCATAACAATCATGATGGGACTTTCACCGACGTGACCGACAAAGCCGGCGTCGCGAATCAGCGCTGGGGGTTTGGCGCAGCGGTCGCTGACTTCGATAACGATGGCTGGCCCGATTTATACGTCTCGAATTTTGGCAAGAATCGCCTATATCACAATAACCACGACGGCACATTTACCGATGTCGCGGAGACCGCCGGAGTGACGCTCGGCGGCTGGTCCACCGGCGCGACCTGGGGTGACTACGATCATGACGGCTTCCTGGATTTGTTTGTCCCTGGCTATGTGAAATTCGATCCCGCGAATCCTCCAATCGCGGGGAGGGGCAACCTCCCACCTGGCTTTTGCCAGTTTCGCGGCATCAACGTGATGTGCGGCCCGCGTGGTCTTCCGGGCGAAGGGGATCATCTGTTCCACAACAACAGGAACGGAACTTTTAGCGACGTTAGCGCGAAGGCGGGCGTCTCTGATCCGCGAGGCTACTACGGGCTTGCTTCTGTCTTCGTCGATGTGGATGACGACGGTTGGATCGATCTTCTGGTGGCCAACGATTCCGTGCCCAAATACCTCTACCGCAACAAGCATGACGGCGCTTTCGAAGATGTCAGTTATCTCTCCGGCTTTGCACTCAGCGACGAGGGGCGCGAGCAAGCGGCCATGGGCATCGCGGTAGGCGACTATGACGGGGACGGGAAGGTCGATTTCCACATTACAAACTTCTCCGACGACTACAACACCCTGTACCGCAATGACGGAGACGCCAGTTTTAGTGATGTGAGCTTTGCGGCTGGGCTTGCCAGCGTGACGATTCCCTTCCTGGGTTGGGGCACGGGCTTTCTCGATTTCGATAACGACGGCCTGCTCGACATCTTTGTCGCGAACGGTCACGTCTATCCCGGCGTCGACAAGCAAGACTGGGGAACCACGTGGGCCCAGCGCCCCCTGCTCTTTCGCAATGTGAAAGGAACAAAGTTCGAAGAGGTTCCGCCCGCAACCGGAAGCGGGCTAGCCACGCCGATTTCGGCTCGAGGCGCGGCTTTTGGCGACCTCTTCAATGACGGAAAAGTCGACGTCGTTCTGAATGTGATCGACGGGACACCGCTTCTTCTGCGAAATGTGGTGAAGAATTCGAATCACTGGCTGGAACTGCAATTGGTCGGCGGACCAAAGAGCCCGCACGATGCCATCGGCACCAAAGTATTTGTCACTGCCGGGGGTGTGCGCCAGCGAGGAGATATTTTCAGCGGGGGCAGCTATGCATCGTCTTCGGATCCGCGATTGCACTTTGGTCTGGGCTCAAAAACGAAGATCGATAAGATCGAGGTCCAGTGGCCCAGCGGCGCAAAGGAAGAAGTTCAGGTGCCGTCTATTGACCGCATCTTCAAGGTTGTTGAGGGACGAGGCGTTGTTGGGCCGTGAATGCATCCGCGAACCATTTCCATCCTCGGTGTCGTAGGAATTTCAGAGTGATATTTCGAACCTCAGCCCTCGTCTTCCGCCGCTGTACCTGGGTGGGTTTTACGATATGTCTTTACGTTGCACTCTTTACGAACATTGTGCAGTGCCAAACTTCACAAACTCCAGTCAGCACGCCTGGCTCTTCCGAAGTCTTCATTGATGTGACCCAGAAACTCGGCATTTCCTTTGAGTACCTGGCTTCGCACACATCCAGAAAATATTTGCTCGAAACCATGGGCCCCGGTGTTGCGCTCTTCGACTATGACAATGACGGACGTCTCGACATTTTCGTAGTCAACGGCGCTCCGATCGCTGACCCAACTCCGAAGAAGACGATTCCTGCAAAGACCGGACCGGAGTACTGGAACCACCTCTACCACCAAAAGCCCGACGGAACTTTCGAAGACGTCACCCAAAGGGCCGGCCTGCAAGGCACCGGTTACGGTATGGGCGTGGCGGTTGGAGACTATGACAACGATGGCTTCGAAGACCTCTACGTTACCTCCTACGGTCAGAATCGCCTCTACCACAATAACGGAAACGAGACTTTCGCTGACGTCACACCCAAGGCCGCAGTGGCTGGTGGTGGATGGTCCACAAGCGCCGCCTGGGTTGATCTCGACGGAGACGGATTTCTCGATCTGATCGTTCTGCGCTATCTCGAGTGGGATTTTGACGACATCTGGTGCGGCGAGCACAAAGAAGGCTTTCGCGCATACTGCCATCCTGATTTCTTCAAGCCCATCGCCCCGCTCGTCTACCACAATAACAAGGACGGCACGTTCGCCGAAGTGAGTCAGAAATTAGGCTTCGCAAAACCTGGCAAGGGCTTGGGGTTGGCAATCGCGGACTACGACCGAGATGGGTATATCGACGTCTTCGTCGCGAATGATTCCATGGCGGAGTTCCTTTACCACAACAAAAGAGACGGCACCTTTGAGGAGGTTGGCCTCACGTCCCAGGTCGCGGTCGACATCGACGGGCGCACCTTTGCCGGCATGGGTGTCGATTTTGCCGACTACAATAATGACGGCTGGCCCGATATCGTCGTTACCAACCTCGCCAATCAACGCTACGCCCTCTATCAAAACGTCGGAGACGGATCCTTCACTTACGCCACATCGGTCACGGGCCTGGGCCAAATGACCGTTTCGCACTCAGGATGGGGCGTCCGCCTGTTCGATTACGACAATGACGGCTGGAAGGATCTGCTGATCGCCCAGGGTCACGACCTCGACACCATCGAACTGACCTATCCAAATCTTCGATACCGCGAGCCCTTGCTCTTGGCAAGAAATACGGGGAAAGCGTTTGTCGACGTTTCACCACAATCGGGCGGCGTATTCCGATTGCCTTGGGTCGCTCGAGGTATGGCGATTGGTGATCTCAACAATGACGGCCGTCTCGATGCAGTTGTCACGACCAACGACGGCCCCCTTCACATCCTTCACAATCAGACCAGTGACTCGAACCATTGGCTTCTTTTAAAGCTAGTTGGTCATCGCAGCAACCGGGATGCGATCGGCGCGGACTTGGCACTCACTACCGCCTCCGGATCACAGTACGCCACAGTTTCCACTTCCAGCAGCTACTTGTCGTCCAGCGACAAACGAGTCCATTTCGGCCTTGGGAAAGAAAAGATTGCCCAGAAAATCGAGATCCGTTGGCCCAGCGGGATTCGGCAGACACTGAAAGATGTTCCGGCTGACGAGATCCTTGAGATCAACGAGCCCCTGACGGCTCTTCCTAAGCTGGAGCAAAAGTGATTCGCGTTCTCGCCGTCGCGCTTCTGTGGAGTGTGGGGCTTTGGCCGCTCACCGCGCAAACCTCAACATCCTCTCCTGCCCCGAGCAACGATTTCTCCCGCGCCGTCGCAGAATTCCAGGCGGGAAACTATGCTTCCGCTGCCCATCTCTTCGAACGTCTGGAACAGGCCTCCCCGGGAACGACCGATTCTCTTCTCTACGAGGCCAAGGCCTTGATCCATCTGCAGGAGTTTCCGCAGGCCGAGCAAGCGCTGCGGGCCTACATTCGCCTGCACCGTGATTCTTCCGACGCGCTCTACCTTCTCGGATTCGTGCTCCACCGCCAGAACCAGCCGGCCGAATCTCTCCAGACGTACACCCGTGCTGCAGCCATTACCCCGCCCACCGGCGACGACCTGAAGGTGGTCGGCCTCGACTACGTCTTGCTCGGCGATTACGCCGACGCGATCAAGTGGCTGAGAAAGTCGGTCGAGCTTGATCCCAAGAATAAAGACGCGTGGTACTACCTCGGCCGGGCTTACTACACGAAGGCGCAGCTTCCCGAAGCGCGCGGCGCCTTTTTGAAGGTCCTCGAAATTCACCCGCACGACATCAAAGCGCAAACCAACCTGGGGCTGATCCTCGAAACCGGTGGGCAAACCGAGGCTGCAGTGGAGGCCTACCGAACTGCAATCACATGGCAGGAGAACGGCGAAGAACCGAGCGAGCAGCCCTATGCCAACCTCGGAAGCCTTCTATTAGATCAGGGCCGTGCGCCGGAGGGTCTCTCTGCGCTGGAGAAGGCTGTTGCTATTGCTCCTCGCAATGCATTTTGCCGACTGAAGCTTGGAATCGCCTATCGCCAACTGGGACGTCTCGAAGACAGCCAGCAGCAATTGACGCAGGCGGTGACGCTCGAGCCCGACAACGCCGTCGCCCATTACCAACTGGGGCGGACATACAAGGACAACCATTTGCTCGAAAAAGCTCAAGCGGAGTTCAATCGCACCGCCGAGCTCCAAAGCCGCGCCGCCCAACCTAAGACACCCTCAGCCGATCACTGACGACTACTTCGGTTGTTCGGGAGTCACTGCTGGCGTAGCCGCCGTCCCCTGGTCCGCCTCATATTTCTTCAGGCGGCTTTGGGAACGTTCCGCCTCTTGATCTTTTAGCTTTTGAAACATCTGCATGGCGTTGCGCGCCTCATCCAACCGATGCAACCGGCGATACGCCGTACCGAGCTGGTACCACGCCTGCTCAACCACTTCGGGGTCTGAGTCCGACTGCGTCGTTCGCTCGAAGTGAGATGCGGCGACCGAATCATTTCCCAGTAACATCTCGGCGCGCCCAAGGTTGTAGTCGGCATGGATCAATCCTGGCTTCTCGCGCAGCGCAGCCTCAATCAGTTGCTTCGCCTTGGCGCCATCGCCTTGCTCGACCGCGAGCGCTCCGAGCTTGTACCGGGCAAGGACATTATTAGGATCGATTTCCAGTTCGCGTTGGAAGGCCTGCTCGGCCTCCGGAATCTTGTTAGCATTCCGATATTCGGAGCCAAGCTCTTCGTGCAACCCGGGCTGTGTCGGCGCCAGCTTGATCGCCGCCTCGTACTCAGCGATGGCCTCCACATGCCGTTCCGCCTCAGCATTGGCCTGAGCCAGCACGCGATGCACCCGCCATGACTGAGGGTCTGCCTTGAACATATCCGCGTAGCTGCTCTTGGAAACCAGCAGGTGCGCGCGGCCCCGGTGATACAGGATGTCAGGATCGCCGGGCTTGAGTTTGTCCGCCTTGTCGAGAGCCTCGGCTGCGTCATCCGGTCGATCGTGCGCGAGGTTAACTACTCCCAACCACATCCATGCGTTGGCATCTTTGGGATAGCCGACCGTCTCCTTCTTAATGGCGGCCAGGGCGTCGTCCAGACGGTTCAGTCGAAACTCGCTGATGCCCAGAAAAAGGTTGGCCCCGTGCAAGTGTGGTTTAAGCGCAAGGGCCCTCTGAAGACTTGCGGCAGCTTCCTCAAAGCGTCCTTGCTCCTGTCGAACTAAACCGAGGTTAAAGTGTGCTTCGGCAAAGGTCGGAGCCTGCTTCACGACAGCAGCAAAACCAACGCCCGCATCGTCAAGATGTCCTTCCTGCATGGCCTGCGTGGCGCGCGCAAAGATGTCCGCCAGCTCCGGGGATTGGGCCGTGCTGACAACAGAAATTCCAAGCAATAAAACCATGAACTGAATCACACGACGACATTGAGGCATGGGATCGAGGGATCTGCTTGCGGATTCAACACCCTGATTTGAGAAATGATTGCTGAACACCATAAAAGTTTACACCGGGGCAAAACGGCACCCGGGCGCAAAAAAGAAAGGCCGGAGCGATCCGGCCTTTTGTGGACAGGTTTCAGAAAACTCAAAACTCATACCGAAGAGTAAGTTGTATCTGCCGAGGGCTGTTGATCACATTGTGACCACTGCCCCCTGCAACCCCGAAGTATTGATCTCCTGGGTAACCGTCAATGCCCCCGAAGGTGTGGCGGTTAAATGCGTTTGGAATGTCCACCTTGAACAAAATGTTCTGACCTTCCCGAATCATGGTTCGCTTGATGATTGAAAAATCCTCGTTCTTAAACCCCGGACTTCGCCACCAGGAAACGGCGATCGGAAGGTCTCCAAATACGTAGCCTGCCCCAGAGACTAGCCCCGCGGCGCTCGGGTCGATGAACGCGTCACAATTTGCCGAGCGCGGGGCAGCGGCAACATTCGGGCTGAAAACGCCGTTGTTCGCCGTGCAGCCACTGTTCCAACCTGTATCCAGACCCGGCGTCCACTGCACTCCGTGGGTTGGGAATAACGGTTTGCCGGGAACTAGACTAAACCGCCAGTTTCCCCCGTAGTACGGGTTGGTTGTGGCATAGGAGTTTAGGATCGTGGGTGAGCCGGCTTGATAGCGATGGATGCCGCTGATCTGCCAGCCGCCTGCAATTTTACTGGCAACCCCGTGGTTGAGATATTTCTTGCCGGGTCCGAAGGGTAGTTCGTAGAGATAGCTGAGAACGAATGCATGCGGAATGTCTTGATAGCTGACAGCCTTTTCAGCGCGAAGATTGTAGGGATTCTGCGCTCCGAAAACATTAGAGTTAAAGCCTGTCAGCGTGGATTGAGCAGAATCTGCGTCGGTAATAGTCTTCGAGTAGGTGTAAGAACCGAGCAGGTTAAGGCCATTCCGGAAGCGTCGTTCCAACTTCGTCTCGAGAGCGTGGTAGGTAGACTGTCCAAGATTTTCGAGGCAGCAGTTCGTGGTGATGAAGCCATATTGTGGGAAGGGCCGGAGCAACTGGCCGACTTTGGCTTCCGATCCCCAGCCCGGAACAAACCATGAAGGCACGGTGACTCCCAACTGAGCGAGTGTGGCTTGACCCGCAGGGCTATCGACGAGGTCGTCCAATTTAGCCCCAAGAGCGTTGTACTTGGGATCCGGCGAATTGACCTGGGCCAGATTCGAGCGAAGCCGTGTACCGTGCTGGCCAACATATCCAATAGCAAAAATCAAATCGGTAGCGAGTTCGCGCTGCACTTCTAACTGCCAATTCTGGACCATGCCTGGCCGCCCGTAATCGTGCGCAACGTACGTGACCGTGTTCTGCGTGAAGGTGTTCAGACCTGGATCTTGAGCGTTGCTGGGCGGAGTATAGGCTGGGAAGCCCGCATCCAGGGACTGAATCGGCGTGAAGTTGTCGACATTCTGGAAATTGGGTTCAGCGGTGGTCCCACTGCCTAGGTTATCGCCGAAGTCAGAGTAGGAGAGCGGAGCGTAGTAAATGCTGTATCCGCCTCGAACCACCGTCTTCGCATTCCCGTAGGGCGACCATGCGAAGCCGATGCGCGGGCCAAAGTTCTTGAAGTAGGTATCGGCGCCGGTTGCGCTCTTGCCATAAATCAGTGCACCAGGCTGTCCCGGGGTGAGCGGATTGTTCGCAGTCAAAGACAGCACCGATTGAGCACCAGTGGACTCATTCCGCGGCGTTTCAATGTCCCAGCGAAGCCCCAGGTTCAGCGTGAGGTTGCGGCGCATCTTGAAATCATCTTGGACGTAAAGCGCGTAGTAGTTCTGCGCCAAACGCGGAAAGTGAGAGTACGTCGTCAAAGTTCCGCGATCCGGCAGGCCCAGCAGAAAACTGGCCATGGGATCACCCGCGTTGACGGCATTCGGGTCTTGCGACGGCGGAGTGAATGACGTTTCCCGCGCTTCGAAATAGTAATGCGGAGAGGAAGCTCCTGGCTTCTCTACGGAGAACTGATAAGACCGCCAGTCAAAGCCGAACTGCAGGGCGTGACGGCCTTTCGTCCAGGAAACACTGTCGGCCACGACCAGCGCGTTTGGGATCTGCAGGGTGTAGGCACTGCCACCAATTTTGCTGTAGCCGATCGAATATTGCCCGCCGTTGAACTCAAACGTTGGGAACGTCTGCCCACTCGCGCCCGAAATGCCAAGAGTACTGGGCCAGTCTGTCCCATTGACGGCTGGGGATTTACTCGCCGTGTACACGCGGTTGAAACCAACCGTGAGGTGATTCAGGATCGTGGGGGTGGCCAAGAAGTCCCAGCCCAGGCGGAGATAGTGGGTAAAGTAGTAGTTGTAGTAGTTGTCAGGCGTGATGGGCGCGGGCAGTGCAAAGTCGCCACCATTTAGGAAGTTCTGCTCGCGGCTGTGGTAGGTGAAAAAAAGCTTATTCTTCTGAGTAAGGTTTTCGTCAATGCGGAAGCTGGTTTGCGTGGTCACCACGTGATCCAGAACTGCCTCATTGATGAAATTGTTCCTAAGACCGGCGGCATTGTTCGCTGACTCACCCGTCAAGTTCGTGGCAGGCACGTAACCAAGAACGTTCTGTCCTACACCACTCAAGTTCGGAATCTGATTGTTCGGAAACGGCAACCTGCAGATCCGCCCGTTGCCCAAGGTTTGGGTAGTTGAGGGGTCAAATATCTGACCTTGTCGGACCTGTTCTCCCGTGCAGGGATTGATGACGGGTGCACTGGCTGGGTTATTGGGATCTGTCGTCAGACCTGGGCCCAGCAGCGCCGAGAAATCTCCATTGCGTTCTGCGTCGGTCGGCAAGGTTTGTAGGCTGTTCGACAACCCACGACGGTTCCGATACTGCTCCCATGCAAAGAAGAAAAACGTCTTGTCGCGGCCGTTATACAGGTGAGGAATGATTACCGGCCCGCCCAGTGCGCCCCCGAAATCATTTTGACGGTCTCTGGGCTTGGGCTTCAGCTCGGTGCAAGGGTTGGTCGTTGGGCATCCGACATTGCTTTGTTTGATTTTCTCGTTGTCAAAATTCGTGTTCCATGAATTTGCGTCCAAAGCTTCGTTGCGGAACAGTTCGAAAACGCTTCCGTGGAATCCATTGGTACCGGACTTGGTGGTGAAGCTTTCCACTCCGCCCGAGGTGTGCCCGTACTGTGCGGTGGGCGTCGCTGTGGTGACCTTGAACTCCGTGAGTGCTTCGACCGACGGTGCGGTCTGGTCGAAAGCAGTGCCTGAGTCGGAGCGCTGGACGCTGACGCCATCGAGCAAAATCTCCGAGCCAAAGTTCTGGCCACCTGACAATTTCGTTTCAAAAACACCCGACGAACCATGATCTCCCACTGTTCCCTGCCCGATGGCTCCAGGAGTCAGGAAAATGAACTGCTCCGGCGAACGCACAAAGCTCTGGCCTGTTGCGCCCAACGACAGCGGCAAGTCGTGAATCTGCCGATCGCCCACCACGGTGCCAACGTCGGAGCTTTCCGTCTGCAGCGTCGGTGCATCGGCCGAGACGCTAACCTGCTCATTCACGCTGCCCGGAGAGAGCGTGACGTTCAGAGCCGCCGTCGTGTTGATCTGAATCTGCACTCCGGTTTGTACGGAGCTTTTGAAACCGGGTGCCTCGACGGTGACGTCATACCTCCCGATGTGCACGTCCGAGATCCGATAGACGCCCTCGCCCGTCGATTTGGTCGTGTAGACCGCGCCGGTGTCGACGCCCCGCAGGGTTACGTTCGCGTCCTTGATGGCCGCGCCCGTTGTGTCGACCACCGAGCCGGCGATCGTGCCCCGGTCCGACTGCGCGACCGCATACACGGCCAGCGTGAGAATCAAGCATCCAACCGAAAGTTTCGTTCTCAAATGGCGCGCACTCCACATGGCACGTCCCCCCTACAAATCGTTTTGCTACCCTAGCCTGACGCAGTTCCGCGCGGCACCCGAGCCACAATTCGCCTATGAGTCGAACCTGGACCCCAGCCCCACGCTTTGCCCTAGCCCCACATCCCAGCGACAGTGGCAATAACGGAAAAATACTATTCCAAAGGAACGGCAGATTCTATGAAGAATGTAACGCCCGTGTCTGTTATGCAGTCGGTCAGCTGCCCCGTAATACTTTCGTATAGGTCTGGAGTGGCGCAACGAATGTCGTTCTGATTCTCAGCGAGCGACCTCCGCCCCAAACACCCGTGCCTCTAGATCCTTCGGGCACAGCGTCAGATGTGCTCGAGTCATGGATCGCCAGGTTAATTTTCGTTACTCCAGCGAGATGATGCCCCGTTGGACGGCCGCGGTCGCGGCCTCGGTGCGATCTTTGACGTTCAATTTTTCAAGGACATGGCTTACGTGGAGCTTTACGGTGATCTCCGCGATGCTGAGAGCTTTGGCGATTTCTTTGTTGCCCCATCCCTTAGCCACCATGCGGAGAACCTCCAGCTCGCGGGCAGTCAGGGATCGATGCGAAACGCGCTCCGCCAAATGAGACGCCACGATTGGGTCGAGATGCCGCTTGCCCGCGTGCACGTCGCGGATCGCCCGCAGCAGGTCCTCGCGCAGTACGCTCTTCAGCAGGTATCCGCGCGCGCCAGCCTGCATCGCCCTGTAAATTTCTTCCTCGCCTGAATGGGTAGAGAGCATGAGCACGTAGGCGTCGGGAAACGATCGCAGGATCGCGGCGGTCGTCTCGGCGCCGCTCATGCCGGGCAGACGAACGTCCATCAGGACGAGGTTCGGCCGGTGCTGTTGGTAGGCTTCAAGCGCGGCCTGGCCGTTGCCCGCCTCGGCGACGACCTCCATGTCGGGTTCGGCGTTGAGCGACGCGCTCAAGCCCATCCGCACCATGAAGTGATCGTCAACGACGAGAATACGTATCGGCTTTGTGCTCTGCGTCAAGAATCTTCTCTGGATCGATGCGAACTTCCACCGACACACTGGTGCCGTGGTTTGGTTGGCTGGTAACCTTCAACTCGCTGCCCATCGATTGCGCCCGTTCCCGCATGTCCTGCACGCCGAAGTGACCGGTGCGTGAAGGCTGGTTCGCATCGAAGCCCTTGCCATCGTCGGTCACGGTTAACCTTACCAACTCAGGCCTGTAGCACAGCTCAACCAGGATGGAACGGGCTCCGCCATGTTTCACCGCGTTAGCCACCGCTTCCTGTCCGATGCGCAGGAAATTCATCTCCATCGTACTGGGCAGGCGGACGTGTTCACCCTCAATCCTGACCACGACACTTCCGTCACGAGGTCCCAGCGGCTCAACGATCTGACTTAGAGCCGACACCAGATCGCCATTTTCCAGAAGCTGGCAGCGCAGATCCCAGACCGAACGCCGAGCCTCAATCATGCTATGCCGGCTCATGTTGCGGGCCGTCTCCACCGCCTGTTGAGCAATACGGGGAGCTCCCTGGAAGCTATCCACGGCGAGATCCAGCTGCAGCGTGATTCCGGCGAGTTCCTGCTCGAGCGTGTCATGAAGCTCGCGGGCGATACGGTTTCGTTCCTCCAGAACCGCGCTCGTTCGCAGCTTTTGGCGGATGACCTCCATTTGTTCACGCACGCGACGCCGGAGGGCGAAGATCCAGGCCAGAACTACCAGCAAAATCGCCGCCGTAATCCCAAGCAGCCAAAGCGTGTGTCGAAGATTCCACCAGGAAGGTTTCTTCAGTACCTCGATGTCCTGTGGGGAACGCAACAGCATGCGAAAGGATTGCGGGATCCGCCACAGCCCGCCGCTGCGAACCAGGCAAACTCCAGTGAGCCGTACCTCAGCATTAACGGGAACCGAGTGAAGGACCGCTGCGGCACTGCCCAACGGAACAGCCGCATCGAAAATGACCTCTCCATGTTGCAGCAGAAGGCGCAGGCCGTCTGGAGTCTCTGTGCGATTAAGAAGCCGGGCATCCGTGGTCACAAGCACGCCATCGTATTGCTCCCAAGGGCTGTCCAGATTCAGCGCGACGGGGTTGGGCGCACTCTGGTGATTGACTCGATGGAAGACAGCGTCCTCAAGGATGGGCGCGGATTCTCCCATGGCTGGGAAGCCGAGCACGTCGACCATGTCGCCTACGGCCACGGTCGTGTCCTGCGGGCTGAGGACGCGCAATCCCTTTCCCTCGCCTTGCAAGAAAAGGGCATGCCCCAACTGTTGGTACTCGACGACGCCTCGGACACGAACCCGATGCCGTGTTGCTTCACCGGCCGAAAATCGCAGTAAGCTGGAAAACGGGATTTGCCCTGCCGGCGCTTCGACCTTGATGTAACTCAATCGTGGCACGTAAACAAGAATCCCGGTCAGCTGCCGGTTCACGTTGTATAAGCTTCCGCACACGCCTTCGACCAGGACTTCATTGTCGATCCATGAGGAAAAATCCTGCTCATGCGAAATTGGGACGCGCACATGGAAATCGCCGTCGCCCGAAGCTACCCGCAGAGCGAGCGTGGTCTCCCGCCACGAAGTCCTGTCAATCGACGCGGAACGAACAATTCCGCGCAGCTTGACCCACTGACTGTCCTGCTGGCCACCCGCGATCTCCGCAAACCTGAAGATCCGCGCTGAGGGAAGGCTGCCCGAACCCAATATTCGAAGCGTCTGCTCGCGAATCACTGGAGCGAATTTTCCCGGGCCGGTGATTCCTTCCACCTCAACCAGGTCCCCCAGGCTATGGGCAAATCGCCGCGTCATGCTGCCTTCCGCATATATGCCGGCGCTTCGGTCCTGCACGAAAAAATCGGGCGCCGGAGCGTCCATCGTAATCACTCCGCGAATGCGTACGGGATATCCTTTGGCCGCATCTTCGGGACTCAGTCTCCGAACTTCCTCCGCGCGCGTTAGGGTCGGCAACTTTTGGGGCGTTGTTTGAGCACTCCCCACGGCGGAGAGGTAAATGACGAAGATGTGGAATCTCCTGAGCGCTACGCAGACGTCCGCGACACCGTAGCGAACGTGATTCTGCGAGGAAATACGACGCGTCAGCATCCGCGGAATAAACGGAATATTTCGACCGGATACGATCATTCGCACCGCTAAGGGTAACTGAAACAACCATCTGGCGGAAGGTCGAGCCCTAAGTCATCCCGGCAGGAGCGAAGACGTGTGGGCAGCACGCTCCTCCTCGAGATTCCTTGCAGCGTCGCAGCAAACCCGATGCGCGAACTTGACACCCGTGAGATTCTGTTCCTCAACTTGTCGTTGCGAGGAGGAATATACGCGAGGCACCCGTAGAGAATTCCTGAAATTGTCAGCCGCCGGGTTGGCTGCGACCACGACGATACCCGCATTTGCCTCTTTGCCCGGCAACGCGCCACCTTCACCAGGCAATATCCAGACTTGGGTGACTTCCGGACAGCGACGATATGAGGCGGCGGCAACTGTAAAGTGGCTTGCATCCAACACCCAGTCCGCGGGAGACGTCGTCGAGATTCAGCCCCAACAGCAGTTTCAGAAAATTCTTGGCTTCGGCGCGGCCTTCACTGACTCATCTTGTTACATGTTCCAGCAGCTTCCGGCGCCCGATCGTGACAAGCTTTTTCACGAACTGTTTCATCCCACCGAGCTGGGACTGAATGTTTGTCGCACCTGTATCGGCGCCAGCGATTACTCTACCGAGCTGTACGGCTTCGACGAGGGCGAGGCTGACCCCGATCTAAGACGATTTTCAATCGATCACGACAAGGCCTACCTCTTGCCGGCACTTCGCGCCGCTAGAACAGCCAATCCGGACTTGTTTTTGTTCTCCACTCCGTGGAGCCCTCCCGGCTGGATGAAGGCGAACGGCTCGATGCTGGGTGGGTCGATGCGAAAGAAGAATCTCGCGGTCTATGCTCAGTACTTCGTCAAGTTTCTGCAGGCATACGCGGCCGAAGGAGTGCAGATTCAGGCTGTCACCTCGCAGAACGAAGTTGACACCGACCAGGATGGCCGCATGCCGGCGTGCCTCTGGGGACAAGAGTACGAAATCGAATTCATCGCGAAACATCTAGGGCCCGCGCTCCAGACCGCCGGCCTCTCGACCAAGATCTGGCTTCTCGATCACAACTACAACCTTTGGGGCAGGGTCGTTTGTTCGTTGGATGATCCTGAAGTTCGCAAGTACTGCAACTCTGTCGCTTGGCATGGGTACGTCGGCACCCCCGACATGATGTCAAAGGCGCATTCCGCTCACCCCGATGCAAACATGTATTGGACGGAAGGCGGACCGGATTATACGAGTCCCACCTATGCGACAGACTGGGCTTCGTGGGCGAAGACTTTTATTGAAGTCTTGCAAAACTGGTGCGGTTCGATTACCGGGTGGAATCTCGCGCTGGATGAAAAGGGCCGTCCCAATATTGGACCTTTCCCGTGTGGTGGGCTCGTCACCATCCATTCGCAGACGAAAGAGATTTCACGGAGCGGCCAATATTGGGCCTATGCGCATTTCGCGCGGTCCATTCGTCGAGACGCCAAGCGGATTGGTTCGACGTGCAATAACCCTGCTTTAAGTCACGTTGCCTGTCAGAACCCTGATGGCAGCACCGCCGTCGTTTTGTCCAATCCGGACGCAACTCGGCCCGTGACCTTGCGCTTGGGAAATAATGTTGCCAGCTTGACCGTCGACGCTGATTCAGTGACGACCCTGGTCTGGAACTGAGTGTCCGCTGCCCGCGGTGCCTTGCGACTTTCGTCTGGAAGTGATTTGGATAGCGGGTTCCTGATTGTGAGCTATCTCAATTCGGAGAAGCAATCGTGCGCAAGCTTCTTACCGCTGTCCTCTTTTTTCTACTAGTCGCGCCGCTAACCATTACGCAATCTCGCACCCCCAGATCTCCCGAAGTAGAGAAACGCGTTGACTCTATTCTTCAGAAGATGACACTGGAAGAGAAGATTGACTACATCGGAGGTTTTCAGGACTTTTACGTACGCGCCATCCCTCGACTGCGGCTGCCTGCTCTCAAGATGTCAGATGGGCCACTGGGCCTTCGCAATGACGGTCCGGCCACGGCCTTGGCGGGAGGGATTGCGTTGGCTGCGACTTGGGACGCTGATCTGGTGGAGCGCGCAGGCGCGGTTTTGGGAGACGACGCGCGCTCGCGCGGTATCCACATTCTGCTCGGACCCGGCGTCAACATTTATCGTTCGCCACGCGCGGGTCGAAACTTCGAATACTTTGGCGAAGATCCGTTCCTTGCCGGGCGTACGGCCATCGCGTATGTGAAGGGTGTGCAGTCAAAAAGCGTGTGCGCCACCATCAAGCACTTCATGGGAAACAATCAGGAATACGATCGCCACAATGTCGATTCCCTGATCGATGAACGCACCATGCGCGAGATCTATCTGCCGACCTTCGAAGCGGCAGTAAAAGAAGGCCACGTGTGCGCCATGATGGATTCCTACAACCTTACCAACGGCGAGCACATGTCGCAGAACGGGTATCTCAATAACGAGGTCGCCAAAAAACAGTGGAGCTTCGATGGAATCATGATGTCCGATTGGGATTCGACCTACGATGGTGTCGCCGCCGCCAACGGCGGCCTGGACATCGAGATGCCGGCGGGCGCGCACATGAATCGAGCCACGCTCTTGCCTGCAATCAAAGCGGGCAAAGTCACGGAGGCTACGATCGACGAGCATGTTCGCCGGATTCTTCGCCGCGCTGTCGAGTTCGGATGGCTCGATCGGGATC
This sequence comes from uncultured Acidobacteriota bacterium, assembly GCA_963765755.1. GTDB lineage: Bacteria > Acidobacteriota > Terriglobia > Terriglobales > Acidobacteriaceae > Gp1-AA133. Next base: position 36,562 of record CAVXXV010000010.1, read on the forward strand.
AAACGGATCCCTCGATTCCTGCATACAATATCCGCGGACGAGGGGTGGCCCTCGAGGCCGCGCGCTCCAGCATCGTCCTGCTCAAGAACGATGGCAGTCTTCTGCCTTTTGATAAATCAAAGATCAAGACGATCGCGCTGTTCGGTCCGGACGCTCATCCCACGCCGCCTGTCGGGGGTGGAAGCGCGGGCGTCGTCCCATTCCATACGGTCAGCTTTCTCGAAGGCGTGGGGAACCTCGCTGGGAATAACGTCACCGTAACTTACTCGTCGGGAATTCCTACTCTCTCGGAGATGGCGGACGCCACCGCGCTCACAACAACCGCTACTATCGACGGCAAACCGGGCCTGACTTCCGAACGATTCCTGTCCGATGACCTCAGTGGCAGCCCGGCCGAGACGGTTGTCGATACTCATCTCAATTTTGGCTTTGAATGGCCGTCGTTTTACAGCATTCCATCGCGCTTTCGCTCAGTGCGATGGACGGGCTACTACGTCGCGGACAAAGCCGGCAAATATGAGGTATTCGCTCAAGGCCCGGGCGAAGATGGCGCATACCACGTCTTTATCGACGACAAGATCGTTCTCGATAATTGGCAGCGAGCCACCGCGCTGGTGAATCACGCGACACTCGACTTGTCCGTGGGCCCGCACAAGATTCGGATCGAACTGCGCCGCCTGTTCGGTGATCCCAACCTGCGCTTTGGAATCTTGGATGGGGCATCATTGGTCAAGCCGGAGGTCAAGACGCTTGCGTCTCGAGCTGATGCTGTCGTTGTCGCGGTAGGCTTCGATCCCACGAACGAAGCTGAAGGATCGGATCGCACATTTAGTCTGCCGCCGGCGCAGGACGCGCTCATCGCCGCCGCCTTGTCCGCCAATAAGAAAACGGTCGTCGTCATCACCTCCGGCGGCGCTGTCGACATGAATTCCTGGATCGACCAGACCCCCGCCGTCCTGCAGGCGTGGTACGCCGGACAGGAAAGCGGTACTGCGCTCGCCGAAGTCTTGTTTGGTCAGGCCAATCCGTCAGGCAAACTCCCCGTAACGTTCGACCGGCGTCTCGAGGAGAGCGCCGTCGCTCACAGCTACTATCCCGATCCGCCCGAGAGTAAGAAGCTCAAATACTCGGAAGGAATTTTTGTCGGATATCGCCACTACGACAAAACTGGATCGAAGCCTGCTTTTCCATTCGGATATGGCCTGTCTTACACGACCTTCAGGTACAGCAACCTGGCAATCACGCCCCAGTCCGGCGACCTCTCCAGTCCAATCGGTGTCGCGTTCGATGTAACCAACGCAGGTGCGCGCGAAGGTGCCGAGGTCGCAGAAGTCTACGTCGGCCAATTGCACGCCAGGGTTCCCAGACCAATCAAAGAACTCAAGGGCTTTGCCAAGGTGAACCTCAAGCCTGGTGAGACGCGCCACCTCCAGATAGCTCTGGATCGCCGCGCATTCTCCTACTACGACGTCAACAGGAAAGACTGGACAGCGGAACCCGATGAATTCGCAATCCTGGTTGGAGGTTCATCGGACAACACCCCGTTGCAAGGCGCTTTCGTTCTGAAGTAGAAAAGTGCGGAAGCGAACACAAGCCCAGCGATACTCATCGCAAAGCATTTCTTAGCCAAGACTATTCTTTTAACAGTCGCCTTCGTGGTATTCTTCGCGTGCCCGAAGCCGAACTTCGGGTGCCCGAACGGGCGCTTCCCCAAGAGCCGCCAGGATGAGACCAGTCGTTGCCTCAACATGGCGGCTTTAAATGTGTCTGGATGGCCTTAAGGGCGCTTTAATGACCCGCAGAACAACTGTGAAGGAGTCACGGGAAGTGAAGTAACTTTTCGCTTGCTCGGCGGGGCCTTTACCACTCTAACTTCACGAACTGCGCAGCCGGCGGCTGCAGGATTGCAAACTGCGGTAACTCGCCTCGTACCATCGCGACTTCATCGCAATTGCTCTGCCGTGGGCAGCGATGACAATCCTTGTAAAGCTTATCTGGAATTTCTTCCCGGGTGGCGACTGTGAACCCCATACGCGAGAAGAACTCCGGAATCCGCGTAAACAAACATACGCAGGTCACTTCCTGGCGAGAAGCTTGCTCCAGCAGCGCGTCGATCAACTGGCGTCCTGCGCCGTTCCCTTTGGCATCGGGCAGCACTGCGATCGAGCGGACCTCGGCCAGATGCGGGCCGTAGAGATGCAAAGCGCCGCATCCAACGATTCGCCCTTCGTTCTCGACGACCACAAAGTCGCGAATGTTTTCGCAAATCTCTGGCAAGGTGCGCGGCAGTAGCGTTCCATCGCCGGAGTAACTCGCAATCAGATCATGGATCTGTGTCGCATCGCGGAGTAACGCTTCACGCGTGTGCATGGACGTCACCTCGCAAAAGAGAGATGCGCTGCTCGGCTCGTTGAATCGCACGCTTGACCTGTCCTGGCGCCGTTCCGCCTTCGACGTTGTGAATACTAAGTACCGCGTCAAGCGTGAGTGCCTTGGAAATATCACTACCAAATGCCGGGTGAATCGCCTGCAAATCGGCAATCGCCAGATCTTGCAACTCACACCCACGGTCAACACAGAGTTTCACGGCCTTACCTACCGCCTCGTGCGCCAGTCGTGAAGGGACGCCGCGCTCGACCAGATACGTCGCCGCAGCCCATGCATTCATGAACCCCGACTGCGCAGCCTCTAACATGCGCGGAAAGTCGAACTCCACGTCCTTCATCCAGCCTGTGACCAAAGGCAAAATTGAGAGCAGGGTTTGGGTCGCGTCAAACAACGGTTCCTGAGTCTCCTGCATGTCCTTGTTGTAGGCCAGCGGCAACCCTTTCATCGCAACCAGCAGGGTGGTATTTGCGCCAATCACGCGGGCCGCCTTTGCGCGAGCCAACTCCAGGAGGTCCGCATTCTTCTTCTGCGGCATCGCACTACTGCCCGTCGAGAACCCCTCCGGCAGCGCTACCCATCCGTACTCCTGCGTTGAGAATAGAATCATCTCCTCAGCCCATCGGCTCAGGTGCACCGAGAGCTGCGAGAGCACCTGTACGAATTCGAGGACAAAATCCCGATCGCTGGTAGCGTCAAGACTGTTCGCAGTTGGCCCATCGAAGCCCAGGTCCACTGCCATCGCACGACGATCCAGCGACACAGTCGCACCGGCCACCGCTCCTGATCCGAGCGGGCACACATTCAAGCGAACCCGGCAGTCGTTAAGTCGCTCCGAGTCCCGCAAAAACATTTCCACGTATGCCAGCAGCCAGTGCGCCACTAGAACCGGCTCTGCCCGTTGCGTATGCGTATACGCCGGCATGGCCGCATCGCCTGCCTTTTCCGCGCGTGAGAGGAAAACTGCGACCCACTCGGCCAGCAAGCGCTGCAACTCATCGATCGAAGCCCGCACATAGAGACGAAGGTCGGTCGCAATTTGCTCATTGCGGCTTCTACCACTGTGCAGTTTGTAGCCCGTATCGCCAATCAGCGCGACCAGTTGCTTTTCGACAAAATGATGAACATCCTCCGCTTCCTCGTCGTTGAGGAAAGCGGCGTCCGTTTCCGCCTTCTTGGCAATCTCCGTCAACCCTCGCTCAACTTCCAACAACTCCTCCGACGAGAGGGTCCCAGCCTGCTGAAGGGCGTGCGCGTGTGCACGGCTTGCCTCCAGCTCATTGGGCAGCAGACAGCGATCGAAAGGAAATGATCGCTGCCAGCGCTCGAATGCCGGGTCGAGTGGTTGCCGGAAGCGGCCCGACCACATCTTCACTTCGCCACCTCCTGACGCAATTGAGCCCGCGAACGCGAGGGCAAGCCCAGAATCCGGATGAAGCCCGCCGCGTCCTTCTGGTCGTAACTGTCGCCCATCGTGAACGACGACAGGTCCGTACGATAAAGCGAGAATTCCGACTTCCGGCTGACCACTGAAATGTTCCCCTTGTAGAGTGACAGCGTCACCGTACCCGTGACGCTTTTCTGCGTGCTCGCCACGAACGCATCGAGCGCCTCGCGCAGCGGCGTAAACCAGAGCCCGAAATAGACGAGTTCTGCATACTTCAGCCCGACATGCTGCTTGTAATGCATAAGGTCGCGGTCGAGACACAGCGCCTCAAGTTCCCGGTGCGCAGTCAGAAGCAACGTGCCGCCCGGCGTCTCATAACATCCTCGTGACTTGATTCCCACGAACCGGTTTTCCACCAGGTCAATCCGGCCGATGGCGTTCCGACCGCCAATCTCGTTGAGCAACTCAACCAGCGAGACTGGATCCATTTTCATACCGTTGACGGAAACTGGCACGCCTTCTTCGAACCCAATTTCCACCTGCTCTTCGCGGTCCGGAGCCTCCTGCGGGGACTTCGTCAACTGCCACGTGCTCGCAAAGGGAGCATTCGCGGCGTCCTCCAGTTCCCCGCCCTCGTGGCTGATGTGCCACAGGTTGCGATCGCGGCTATGAATCTTCTCGCGGCTCTGTTCCACCGGAATGCCGTGCGCCTCGGCGTAGTCCAGGCAATCCTCGCGCGATTTCAAATTCCACTCACGCCACGGAGCAATGACCGTCAACTCCGGCGCCAATGCCTGGTAAGTCATCTCAAAACGCACCTGGTCATTTCCCTTACCAGTGCATCCATGAGCAACGGCGGTCGCCCCTTCGCGCAGCGCGACTTCCACCTGATGCTTGGCAATGACCGGACGGGCCAGCGATGTCCCGAGCAGATATTTGTGCTCGTAAACCGCTCCGGCCTTCAGCGCGGGAAAAACATACTCCGTCAAAAACTCCTCGCGCAGATCCTCAACTAGAACCTGGCTGGCCCCGGTGTCATAAGCCTTCTTTACGACCGCTTCGATGTCATCTCCCTGGCCGACATCCCCCACCATCGCAATCACGTCGTAGTCGTAATTTTCCTTCAGCCATGGAATGATGATCGACGTATCCAGCCCGCCGGAATAAGCGAGCACCACTTTCTTAGGCATGAGCACTCCTGACCGGGAACCGGCTCGCACCGCCCCACAGCAATAACATGAGAATCGCTTTCTGTACGTGCAGGCGGCCCTCCGCCTGATCGAAAATCACGGACTGCGGCGAGTCCATCACCTCATTGGTGACTTCCTGCCCGCGATGCGCCGGCAAACAATGCATAAAGACTGCATGCGCGGCGGCCTTTGCCATCAGTTTGTCGTTCACCTGATAAGGCTGGAAGATGGGAGCACGCGCTTTCGACTCATGCTCCTGCCCCATGCTTGCCCAGGCATCCGTATACACCGCATCTGCGCCGGTTACCGCACGATGAGGATCGTGGAAGAACTCCAGTTCCGCGCCCGTTTCCTGCGCGATTTCCTGCGCCGCGCAAACGATGTCCGAATTCGGTTCGTATCCCGGCGGCGTAGCCACGCGAACACGCGACCCCAACAGCGCCCCGGTCAACAACAGGGAGTGCGCAACGTTGTTTCCATCGCCCACATACGTCAACGTCACATTTTTCAAGTTGCCAAAACGCTCCTGCAGAACCGAATAGTCCGCCAATGCCTGGCACGGATGTTCGAGATCGCTCAACGCATTGATGACGGGAATCGAGGCGTGCGCCGCCATGTCTTCGACCGTAGAGTGCGCGAACGTTCGCAGCACCATCACGTCCACCCAGCGCTCGACGTTGTGCGCGATGTCATGCAAGCTCTCGCGTGCATCAATGCGCCCACCGGTCTGGTCCATGAAGAACGCAGTCCCACCCAGGCTGGACATACCGGCTTCGAACGTCAGGCGCGTGCGCAGGGAAGGCTTTTCGAAAAACATCACGAGCTGTTTCCCTTCCAGAGTGCGCCGGAAATCCGATGGCCGCGCCTTAACCACCGCCGCCAAGTCGAGCACCGACCGCACTTCGCTCGCGCTCAAGTCCCGCGTGGACACCAGGTCCCGCATGGCCGGCTTGCTGATATCCGGCACCGGGGTACCTGGCGTCCTTTCAATAACCTGACTTCTCATTCTTAATATTCTCCTTAATCCCTTGATCTCAACCGCGACGCGTACATTACTGATGAGCGTCCCTTGTCATTCCCAGCAAATCATTCCCAGCAAATAAGGCGGAGCCGAACTCAGTCAAGGAACTTTGCCTTCGCATGCCCAAAAAAGTTTTCCTTCCGAACGAAGAGAAATCCGTTATCCACCGCCGACCGCTGCAGCGCGAATTTTCTTCGAGGCCCCCACGGACCGTCGGTCTACGCCACCCTCACTTCAGTCCCCAGTTGCAACTTGGCAAAATAAAACTGCGGCAGAACCTCAGCCTCCGCCGCCGGCAAAATTCGCACGCGTCCGACACCTTTGTTCAAAGCGTGCCGGCACGCCTCGAGTTTGGGCAGCATGCCTCCGTGCACCACCGATGTCTGCACCAGAGCCGCGACCTGGCTCAGATCAAGCCAGGGAATCACGATGCCATCGGCTCCCCTAACACCCGCCACATCAGTCAGAAAAATCAGAGCGCTCGCCTGGCATCCCACCGCGCAGGCCGCCGCCATCTGATCCGCATTTACGTTGTAGTACTCGCCCAGAGCGCCCACCGCAAGGCTTGAAATCACCGGAATGCCACCCTGACTCCAGATGGCTTCAATCCAGCGAGGCTCAACCGCGCAAATCTCACCGACGTATCCAAGGTCCCCGTCGCTGCTTAGCTTTTTCCGCGCCCGAACCGTTCCGCCGTCTCCACCGCACAACCCGATGGCCGGCTTGCCCGACGCACCGATGGCCGACACGAGCCTTTTATTCACCATGCCGGCGAGCACCATGAGCGCCATATCGCGCGTCTCGGCATCGGTGACCCGCAGGCCGTTAATGAACTCGCTCTTCTTACCCAGTCGTTGCATCGTGCGGGTCAACTCAGCGCCACCCCCATGGATGACTGCCACCTGGTGCCCATCGCCAGACAACTCGACGATCGCGTGCGCACATTTCCGCAATACGGCCGCGTCATCCAGGGCTGCTCCGCCAATTTTCACGACAATCTTCACTGCAACCCCTCCGCCTCATTCCAGCCGTACATCACGTTCATGTTCTGCACGGCCTGTCCAGCCGCGCCTTTGAGCAGGTTGTCCACACACGAAACAATCACCAACCGTCGCCCGTCATCGGCCATGCAAAAACCAACGTCGCAGTGATTGGAGTGCAGCGAATATTGAATTTCCGGCAGCTGTGGCGGCGAAAACATCCGCACCCAGCGTCGGCCTTCGTAATAATTGCGGTAGCAAGTCTCCACCTCGCGCACCGTCATCGCTCGGGAAAGATGCACGTAAATGGTCGATAAGATCCCGCGCGGAATCGGTAGCAGATGCGGAGTGAATATCAACTCGTCCGACCGTAGCTCAAGTTGCTCCACCATCTCTCCCAGGTGCCGATGGTTGAAGACCCCGTACGCCGACAAGTTGTCTGCGACCGAAACAAAGTGCGTACGCGCCGTCGCCTCCTTCCCTGCTCCCGACACGCCGGATTTCGAGTCCGAGACGATGCCGCGGCCGCGGTCCACCAGATCCGCCTTCACCAACGGCGCAAGCGCCAGAATCACTGAAGTCGCGTAGCAGCCGGGATTCGCCACCAGCATTGCGTTGGCAATCGCATCATGGTGGAGTTCCGGCAAGCCATACACCGCCTTTGACATCGCTTCGTGGGCAGCCTTCACGTCCGCGTCGTCAAATCCATAGACTCGCCGATGCTCTTCCCGATGAAGCCGCCATGCGCCACTAAGGTCGATCACCCGAATCCCCGCCCGCACAATTTCCGGCACGAGACTGCGCGAAAGCTCGTGCGGAGTCGCCAGAAACAGCAAGTCCACACCCGAGCTCTTCAATTTCTCGATCGAGAACGCCACCAGCGGATAACCGCCATTGCCGCTCAACGCCGGATACGCCTCGGCCAGATCCGATCCTCCGCTCCCCGATTCGCGCTTCATCAATAGAGGTTTCTGCAGCTTGTCATGGCGCAGCAGCAGGCGCGTCAATTCGAAGCCCGAGTATCCGGTCGCCCCTAACACCGCTGTTTTCAGCTTGGCTGACATCAAACCTGCATTCCTTCAATCCGGCGAGCCAACTGCTGCGCAGTTTTGTTGTCCGGCGAAATCACCAGAATCGTGTCGTCTCCCGCCAGCGTCCCCACCACCTCGGGCCAGTTCTCCGTATCAATAGAGGCCGCTACCGGCTGTGCGCTACCCACGCTGGTCTTCAGAACCAGCAGGTTTTGCGCGAGCCGTACCTCCACCACAAACTCTCGCACCAGCCGCGACACGGAAGGCAGCATGGGCTCAGGCACCGCAACCCCGCTGGGCGCCATGTAGCCGTCATACGTCTTCACGAGCCCAAGTTCCCGAATGTCCCGGGAAAGCGTCGCTTGCCCCACATCGAACCCGCGTTTTGCGAGAACTCCCTGCAGCTCTTCCTGGCTTTCAATGGGTCCCTTATGCAGCACCTCGAGAATCGTCTTTTGCCTGGCCACTTTGCTCATAATGAATATTTATGCATTAATATGAATAATCATGCATGCAAATATGCTTCCGTGTCAACCCTCTATTCGGTAACCAGCCTGATACCGGACCTCCAGGTATGCCATTCGCTACCTTCTTTGTGTCGCCCCTTCGACGATCCCCAGTCATAACAATTCCTGATTGCCTCCATAAATAGTTTCGATTTCCGACTGTCCCCGCCAAAACTGTAGATTTGGGGGCGTGGTTCGATCTTCTTCCCCTGGAGTCAGTTACTGATGCGCAAGCGGCTGGTTCTTGGGTTCATGCTTAGTCTGCTCCTCGGTGCCCCGACGATGTGGGCGCAAAGCCCGCCGGGTGCGGGCTCTGATAGCACACGCCTGGCCAAGCTCGAGCAGGCGGCAGCCGATGCCAAGAGTTCTGCCGATAACGCCTGGATGCTTACCAGTTCAGCCCTCGTCCTGATGATGACCGGCCCTGGTCTCGCTCTTTTTTATGGTGGGTTGGTGCGCAAGAAGAATGTCCTGGCCACCATGGTCCAGAGTTTCGCCATGATGGCCGTGATTTCGATCTTGTGGGCGCTGGTCAGCTACAGTCTCGCCTTCGGATCCGGAGGCAGTTTCATTGGCGGCCTGCACAATCTCTTCTTGCGCGGAGTGGGCGCGCAGCCCGACCCTGAATACGCCGCCACCATCCCGCTCCAGACCTTCATGGTCTACCAGTTGATGTTCGCCATCATTACCCCTGCCCTCATCACCGGTGCCTTTGCCGAGCGAATGAAGTTCAGTGCGATGCTGGCTTTCATGGTGCTGTGGTCGCTGATCGTCTACAGCCCCATGGCTCACATGGTGTGGGGCAAAGGCGGGCTACTGAACGCCGCACTGGGCGGAAAATTTCCGTGCCTCGATTTCGCCGGTGGCACCGTTGTTCACGTAACCTCCGGAGTATCCGCCCTGGTGTGCGCCCTCTACCTCGGCAAGCGCGTGGGATATCCCAAGCAAGCCATGACGCCGCACAGTGTCGTGCTCAGCTTCGTGGGCGCGTGCATGCTGTGGGTGGGCTGGTTTGGATTCAACGCAGGCAGTGCACTCTCTGCCGGAAGCCTCGCCACCAGCGCCTTCGTCGCTACGCACTTTGCCGCCGCCGCGGCCGTCATCGGTTGGAGCGGCGCCGAATGGATGCGTAACGGGAAACCCAGCGCATTGGGGGCGATTTCTGGGGCCGTCGCCGGCCTGGTCGCCATCACTCCCGCGGCCGGCTTCGTCGGCCCCATGCCTGCCATTGCCATTGGCTTGATCGCGGGAGCATTCTGCTTCTTCATGGTTGTCAGCGTGAAGGCGCGCTTTGGTTACGACGACAGCCTTGACGCCTTTGGTGTTCATGGCGCTGGGGGAACCCTGGGCGCTCTGCTGACGGGTGTATTCGCCGCATCCGCAATCAATCCCATCTTCAAAGATGCGCAAGGAAATCCTCTGCCGTCGGGCCTGTTCGACGGCAATGCCCACCAATTGCTCAATCAGGGTGTGGGCGTGATCGTTGCCTGGGTTCTCGCAATTGTCGGAACCCTCATCATCCTCAAACTCGTCGACCTCACCATCGGCCTGCGCGTCGCCGAGGACGAGGAAGTGCAAGGTCTCGATCTGAGCCAACATGGTGAGGAAGGTTATTCATGGGAGGTGACTGCGTGATGGGCGCTTCCCTGTCGGTTTCCGCTGCACCGAGGTCTACACAACGCCCATGATCAAAATCGAAGCCATCATCCAAACCTCCAAACTGGAAGCGGTGAAAGATGCGCTCCACGAAATCGGCGTCGAGGGCATGACGGTCCTCGAAGTGCGCGGGCACGGCCGCCAGAAGGGTCACACCGAGTTTTATCGCGGTCGCGAGTACACCGTCGATCTGATCCCCAAAATTAAGCTCGAAACTGTTCTCCCCGACGCCATCGTCGAGAAGGCGGTGCAGGCCATCACCACCGCCGCCCGCACCGGCAAAATTGGCGATGGCAAGATTTTTCTCTCGAAAGTGGATGAGGCGGTCCGGATTCGCAACGACGAACGCGGCGAAGGGGCGCTCTAACGTTCAGATGAACATGCCGCGGAAGCACGTCCCCCGATCCGCGCTGTGCAGGCCAGGGAGTCCGACAGGACATCGGGTATGTCGACGGTCACATTGAGCAGCGAACTGCGAGAACTGTACTTGGACGCTTCGGCAAAGATCCAACAGCAGTTTGCCGCCACCGGGGACGGCCGCGCTGCCTTGCAGCAACGTACCCGGCTGGTCGAGGGAATTTGCCAACGATTGTGGCAGCAAATTATCTCGCCTGAAGAACACGGACCTTCCGGTTTCGCGTTGGTGGCCCTCGGCGGATTCGGGCGGGAGTGGCTGTTTCCGCATTCCGACGTCGATCTCCTGTTCCTCCACGCCCACAGTGACGCCGAACCCGCCTACAAAGATTCCATTCGCCGTTTTTCGCAGGAACTGTGGGACCTGCGCATGAAGGTCAGTCCCACCACCCGCACTCTGGCCGAATGCGATCGCTTCGATGCCACGAACGTGGAATTCACCATTTCCCTGCTCGACTGCCGTTACCTGTTCGGTGATCGGGAACTTTTCACTCGCCTGCACGACAAAATCATTCCCAAGCTCGTGATGCGGGAAGCCCAGTCGCTGGTGCAGAGCCTGGCCGAAGTCACGCGCTCCCGTCACGCCAAGTACGGCAATACCGTCTTCCACCTTGAACCGAACGTGAAAGATGGACCTGGAGGTCTGCGGGACTACAACGTGGCTTGCTGGCTCGCGCTTATCTCCGCCATGGACAAGCTGCGCGATTGGCCTGAGCCTCGCACCCTGTTCCCGCTCTCCACCCGCAAGCAGTTGGATTCGGCCCTCGAATTCCTGATGTCGGTCCGTTGCTTCCTTCATCTACGCCAGGGCCGCGACGACAATCTTCTTTTATGGGAGTCGCAGGACGAAGCCGCAGCCCGAAGAATTGGTACGCCGGATGCGGAGCTCACCGACACCGCCGGATGGATGCGAACTTACTTCGGACAAGCCCGCTCCGTATATCGCGTATGCGAACAATTGCTCGAGGAAATCCCCGCCGCATGGTCTTCGCTCTATCGCCAATTCCAGCACTGGCGCTCGCGCCTTTCTAATGCCGACTTTTCCGTGGTCGACGGTCTCATCTATCTGCAGCAGCCGAACGCATTGCATGATCCCGAAATGCTGCTGCGCACTTTCCATTTTATCGCGACGCACGGCCTGCGCCTCAGCACCACCACCGAATTCCGCATCGAGCAAGTTCTCCCGTCGTTGGCTGCCACCCCGCCGCGCGGCGCCGAACTCTGGCTCTACTTGGGCGAGATCCTAACGCAACCATACGCGGCCGATGCTCTGCGCGCGATGCACGCCCTCAAGCTGCTAACGTTGCTTCTGCCCGAACTGAAGGCCATCGATGCGCTGGTCGTGCGCGACTTCTACCATCGCTTCACGGTTGACGAGCACTCCTTCGTTGCCATCGAGAGCCTGCACCGTCTCCGCCAGTCAGAGGCCGAGTGGGACCAACGCTACGCCGAACTTTTCAGCGAACTCGAGCGCCCCGAACTGCTCTATCTGGCGCTGTTGCTGCACGACGTCGGAAAGGGCACGCCCAACGTCAATCATGTCGATGCGAGCCTGCAGGCGGCGGAGGGCTGCATGGGCCGTCTCGACCTCGATCCATCGGAACGCGAAACGGTCCTTTTTCTGATCGGCAATCATCTGGAGATCTCTGCAACACTGCGCCGCGATATTTTCGATCCCGACACCGTACGGACCTTTGCCGAGAAAATGGAAACACCCGAGCGCCTCAAGATGCTCACTCTGCTGACCTATGCCGACATCAAGGCCGTGAATCCCGAAGCACTCACTCCCTGGAAAGCGGAAAACGTCTTCCAGCTCTACATCGCCACCTTCAATTACCTGAACCACAACGTCGACGAGCCTCTTCGCGCCGACACCGAAGATGACCATCTCGCACAAATTCGCGCCCTCGTCCCCACTGCCGGCCGCAAACTCAAGACCTTCCTCGAGGGTTTGCCCAAGCGCTACCTCGCTGCCTACTCCGCGACCGACGTGCTCGCTCACGTTGAAATGGCAGGCCGCCTCGGCAAAGATCCTGTACAACTTCTACTCGAGCGCGGCCGTCACTGGTTCGAACTAACCCTGGTAACTAACGACCGCCCTTTCCTCTTTGCGTCGGTAGCGGGAGTTCTGGCGGCCTGGGGAATGAATATCGTCAAGGCGAGTGCCTTTTCGAACCAGGCCGGAATTGTCGTCGATACCTTCTACTTTACCGACCGCTTTCGAACGCTGGAACTCAACCTGCAGGAGTGGGAGCGCTTCAAGCGCAGCATTGTTGGTGTATTGCTGGGGGAAAACGATCTGGATCGCATGCTACACGAGCGCCTGCGCGCGGAGAAGCCCGGCGCAACCAAAGTGAAAGTGGACACCAAGATCGATTTTGACGACACCTGCTCCGCCCGCAGCACCCTTGTACAGGTCATCGCCCAGGATCGCCTCGGCTTGCTGCACAAAATCGGCTCCTGCCTCGCCCATCAGAAATGCAATATCGAGATTGCACTCATCGACACGGAAGGTCAGGTGGCAATCGACGTCTTTTACCTAACGACCAATGGCGAAACGCTCAGCCCTGACCACCAGCAACGCGTGAAAGCTGCGCTTGCCGAAACTCTTCAAGCTGATTGAGTAGGGAAAAACTGTTGAATCGACTAACGCGCAGTGCGGCGACTGGTGGAGGATCCCATGCCCCTCGGCTTGCGATTGCGCCAAGCGGCTCCACTGAAGCACCACAGGCCCACGCAGGTGCCTCCAACGAAGGTCGCGCCAATGATTAACTGCGCCAGTGATTTGAAGGGAGCGAGACTCACATTCGCGAGATCCCACTGCGTGAACGCCCAGATGAACTGCCCATAGAACCAGACAGCCACTAGAACGGCGAACAACAGGGTGGCAACCGCGATCGCACCGAACCCCATGCTGTAAAACAGAATGACGCTCCAGTGGTCCACGGCTCCATCTGCCGCTTGCGCAGAACCAGGCGCTTTTACAGGCGCAGGCCGCGCCGGCAAACCTGCCCGTGAAGCCGGGCGCGCGGGCTGGGTGCGTGTTCCATCCATCAGGGGCACACCAGTAGCCTAAAACGCTTCCGACATTTCAGACAGGCTCCTTAAGGACATGTCCTTTGGGTAGCCGCCGTCGGGCCGTAGCTCAATTCCCCGGTTGTAGGAAGGCGTGCCTGCTAGTCCGCACTGTCGGCGACGGGAGTTGTTGGGCGCAGCCGCTCTCGCGCCTCCATGCGCAGGAACACCATGTAGAGGACCACTGCCAGATTAACCAGCAAAATCGCGAGCCGTACCCCGTCGGGCTTCCGTGCGAGTTCGAAGAGCTCGAACGGCAGGTAGATGGCCCCTGAAATCATCGCCAGCCATTCAGCCCAGGGACGCTCTCTCCAAAGGCCATACGACTCCGCGAAACGAAGTGTCGAGTATGCCAATGCCGCGATCGCTACTGCCCAGACCTTGCTGTCGGTAACCTGGTCGGCAAGATTCAGGAAGACTTGCGCGTAGTGGCCATCGGGGCTGATGTGCAGCCATTCCAGGAAGCTCTCTGCAACATCCCACGCGTCGCGGTGGACCAGCGACAACACACCGAAGCCTGCCAGCAGGACCACCATGCCCTTGAGAAATTCCACCGACGCGACTGCGCGCAAAGCCTTGAGTTGCCGCGAGTGCGGATCGTTCGAGTGCAGGAAAGTTTGCAGAACTCGCCCCCAGACTGCTAATAAGAAATCATACCTCACTTGACAAGTACGCCGCAGCGGCGTACTGTGTACGCTGATATGGCGTACAAGGCACTGACTGTCCAGGAACTCCTGGATCTGATGAAGAAGATCCAGGGAGAAAAGACCAACACGCAATTCGCCGCCGAAATTGGTATTTCCAAGCAGTATCTGACCGATATCTACAATGGTCGCAAGGTCCCTAGCGATACCGTTTCGGCTGCGCTCGGTTACACGCCCCGCGTGTTCACGAAATACTTCCCATCAGCGACCGCCGCCAACGAGGAGATGCCCAGTGCAAGTCCCCCTAAGTCCAAAGCAGCGCGTTCTCGTAAACGTGATTCTCGATAAATCGGGCTCCATGGCCAGCAAGTTGAAGGACGTGATCGAAGGCTTCAATGCCTACGTCGATGGCCTGGCCCAAGAGGACAAGGTCGAATATCTGTTCTCCCTGACTCTGTTCGATACCCAAGTCGCCTACCGCGATGTAGCGATTCCCCTTGCCCGAGTTCGAAAACTCGACAACCAGTCCTATCAACCCGGCGGCAACACGGCTCTGAACGACGCCATCGGGATCAGCGTGCGCAAGATCGACGCCGATCGCCCTCAGGTCGATAAGGTTGTCACCGTCATCATGACCGACGGGGAGGAGAACTCCTCAAGAGAATGGACCCACGACGCCGTAAAGGGACTGATCAGCCAGAAGGAAAGTGAAGGCAGTTGGACGTTTGTCTTCCTGGGAGCCACCCCCGACGCATGGGACCAGGGGCGCGCCTACGGCATTCCCGCAGCCAACGTGGCCCAGTACGACGTTAACAACTATCGCGCGACATTTGCCTGCACCGCCCGCGGCACCAACGATCTCGCCGCAAGCCAGGCGCCGAAGTCGAGCAACCTGTTTGCATCGGTCTCCAAAGCAATTCTGGAAAAGGCGGGATTGCGCCAGGCCTCTGAAAAGAGCTAAAAGCGGCAAATCAAGCGTGGCAGGCACCAATAGGAAACCCACAGCCAGAAGCTGTGGGTTTTCGTTCGAATGGACCTATTCCCTATTTTGCGACTGCTGCTTGTGTCCGTTGCAACAACCGCCGTGCTTGCGAAATCAAGTCAACCACCTCAAATGGCTTCACCAGCGAAGAAATCCCGTTTCCCTGCAAATAATTTCGGATCTCAGTTTCTGCAATACTTGAAAACGTAAACAGCATCTTCTTTTCGAGTCCCGGGCAGGCCACCGCCACCCACCGATGCGCATCGGGAGCAGTCCATCCACCGGGCATTTTACCGTTCATGATTACAGCGTCAAAACTCTCGGCTCTCAACCGGTTCTTCGCTTCTTCTACGTTCATGAGGGCGACCACCTGCGCTCCGGCACCCACCAGCACGTCACGCTCAAACTCGAGCACTGCCTCTTCGTCTTCCAGCAGCAGCACGCGGCCTTCGATCGCCAGTTCCCGGCGCGTAGTGGACGTCACTGGCTCGGTCTCAATGACGTGTCCCGAAGCCGGCAACCGTACTTCAACCACCGCGCCACCCTCCGGCCGGTTATGCGCCGTGATATCTCCGCCATGCTCTTTGATGATCCCGTAGCAGATGCTCAAACCTAAGCCCGTGCCCTTGCCGACGCTCTTGGTCGTGTAAAAGGGATCAAAAATGCGATTCGGATCCTTGATACCAACTCCCGAATCCAGGAATTCGACGCGCACCTGACCGTCCGCCGACTGAATGCGAACCTTGAGTTTGCCGCCTTTGCCGCCTTCCAGAATGGCATCAACCGCGTTGTTGATGATATTAAGAAATACCTGCTCCAACTGGTGCGGATCCGCCGTTACCGATGACGCATCCACCATCGTCTCGCGTTCCAGCACGATGTTGTTGACCTTCAGATCGTAGTCGCGCAGAGCCAGGGTTTCGTCGACGACCTTGCGGATGTCAACTTCCTGTTTTTGCGGCGTACGCTGGCGCGCGAAGGAAAGCAGATTCTGGACCACCCGATGTGTCCGCTGCGCCTGCTTGAACAATTTCCGCACGAAATCAGACGCCCGGTCGCTGAGCCCCTCGCTCTCAAGCAGCTGCGCGTAACCCAAAATTGCAGTGAGCGGATTATTCAACTCATGCGCGACCCCGGCAATCAACTGTCCGACCGCCGACATCTTTTCGCTCTGCAACAGCTGTTCTTGCGTTTTGCGCAGATCTTCGTACGCGCGGCAGGTCTCTTCGTACAGCCGAACTTTTTCGATGGTGGTCGCCAGTTGCCGACCCACTGCCACCATCATGTTCTCGTCATTGCTGCTGTACACGCGCGCTTCCGGACTACTGATCCCCATGATGCCGATGGGACTGTCCTTGCTCCACAACAACACCCAGATCCACGACCCCGGCCCGTCGGCCTTCACAAAGTCCGCAACCAGCGCTGGAAGGTGCGGCAGGAACTCGGCGGTGATGACCTCGGTCCGCGACCGCATCACGAGGTCGCCAAATCCGCTCGTGAACTCCACGACGTTGAAGTGCGCTCGCTGTTCGCTGCGCTGTCCCCATCCGGCACGCCTCCGGAAGGTCGTCTCGTCCGAATCGGAGAGATAGATCGAGCCAGTCTCCGCGCCAAAGAGCGAAATGACCTGACGCAGCGTCAAATTCAGAATCTCATCAAGATCAAACGATTGCGTGGCGATCACGGCCATGGCGTTCAGCGCGTTTAATTCACGGTTGCGCCGCCGCATCTCATCTTCCACGCGTTTCTTTTCGGTCATGTCGAGCACGAAGCCCTGGTACCGCTCCACATGCCCGGATCCATCGCGCGTGGCAAAGCTGCTCTCGGAAGCCGTCAGCTGCGCCCCGTCCTTGCGCCGCAGGGTTACTTCAAAATTGCGCACGAAATTGTGGGCGTCGATTTCTTTGCGGAAGGCCTCGCGCTGTTCGGCTGATACGTACAATTCCTTGTTGATGTTGAGCGCCATCAACTCTTCGCGCGATTCGTAACCCAACATCTGCACGAAAGCATCGTTGCAGTCGAGCAGTTTGCCTTCCGGCGTGGCGACAAAGACTCCCTGCTGCACCTGCTCGAACAGCAACCGGTACCGCTCCTCGGCACTGCGCCGGTCCGTCGTGTCGCGGATAACGTGAATCGTTCCCTTTTGCTTACCGCCCTGCTCGGAGTAGGACGAAGTCGAGACCATCGAGAACCCGCCAAAACACGGGTCGGGGCCCTCCACGAAGTCCACATCTCCGCGCGAGCAGTACGGGCAGTTGGTCCATTTTGCGAACTCATGCGGAAGCGCATCGTCGCAGGTATTGCCCATCACGTCGGCGGGCGCCAACCCCAGATGCTGGAGCAGCGCTTCGTTTGCCTTGGTGATCACGAATTCGGAATCGTGCGCCAGAATCGCATCCTGGATCGAGTCGAACGTGTTCATCCACTGGCGCTGTGACCGCAATACTTGCTCAAGCAGTCGCAGATTCTCGACTGCGATACCGACCTGGCTGGCGCTGGTGTGGAGGAAATCCATTTCCTCCAACGAGTAACAATAGGCATGAGACTTGCCCAGCGCGATCGTTCCGACGGAACCTTTTTTGCCTTGTAACGGGACCAGAACCAGGTGATCGAGCTTTTCATCCTGCATGTACGCCTGTACCGACGGCATCATGGCGCTGGTCTTCACCACCGTGGGCTTCTGCTCGGCCAGGGCTTTTTCTACCGTCTCGTCCAGGTGGATCAGGTTGGCGCCCTTCAGAAATTCCGGCGAGACTCCGACGTAGTTCGTGATGGCAACAGCCTGGTCAGCATCCCCTGGTCGGAACCACGCGGCTCTCGCACCCATCACTCTCTTAAGTTCGTCGAGTGCAGATTGCATCATCGGGCCGTGCTGCTGGGTCCGCGCAATTGCGGTCGTCAAGCTGTTGATCACGCCCAACCGTTGCGTTCGCGCGCGCGAGTCGTCGAATACCGTAAAGAGCATTCCCAGGCCGAGCAGCAGGTCGGTCATCAGAAACACGCCGTTGGGGATCGCGGTCGTGACGCCGGGCCATTCCAGATGCACGAACAGCAGGCCGCAACCGATCAGCCCTGGACCAATCTCGAATCGTCCCCAGCGATAACGCAATAGCTGAACCGCAGCAGCAATGGCCACGATTCGGTAAGCGATCTCCAATGGAACGCGCGCCACCATCTCGTCGGGCCAATAGAGCATGCGCGCGACTGCCAGGGCCATGATCGACCCGGTAATCACAGACAATGGGAAGATGTATTTTTCGGCGCGTGTGTAGATCAGGATCGAGGCCGCGAAAAGACTAACGGCCAGTACGAACGCTGCCTGCGAAATTGCATGCAGTTCCGGCGACGTGATGAAGGCGGATGAGTCGCCTCCGAACCACTGCGACACTCCATACGCCAGCCAGCCCAGAATCCAGATCAGCAGGAAGCGTTCCCGGAACGTGCGGAAGACCAGGATGCTGGCGGCCAGCATGATGAAGGCCGCAGACTCCTGGGCTGACAGCTTCGGCACGGCCAGTTCACCGGCCGCATACCAGACGCAAAGTGGAAGAATCATCGCAGTTCGCTAGCGTGAGCGCTCGTTTTGTAAATATCACGCGGCGACCCGTTACCAATCGGTTTTCCTCCTCCCTTTGGTTACTTTCGGAACATAGCCGGTGGAGTATTATGCAGTAGACTCCAAACTCGGATCATGCCCTCGGAACGCATCCTAGTTGTCGACGACGAAGACTCAATCCGTGAGATTGTGTCTTCCATGCTGAGTTCAGCTAACTACCAATGCCGTCAGGCCGCTTCCGGCCTTGAAGCCCTCGCCTTGCTGGACTCCGGCGAGGAGTTTGAGCTCATGCTTTCCGACCTCATGATGGCAGGTTTGGATGGCATTGGCCTGCTCGAGAGAACCAAAGAACGCTATCCCGACATGCCGGTTGTGATGGTTACCGCGGTGCACGATATTTCTGTCGCACTGACCGCGATCCGCAACGGCGCCTACGATTACTTGTTGAAGCCCTTCGAGCGCGAGCAGTTGCTCAACACGGTTCGGCGTGCGCTCGAAAATCGTCGCCTCAAATTGGAAAACCGCGCGTATCAGGCCAATCTCGAAGCTTTGGTCGCGCAGCGCACCGAGCAATTGCGGCAGACCCTCGGCGATTTGGAAAAGTCCTATGACATCACGCTCGAGGCCTTGGGCGATGCGCTTGACCTGCGTGACGCCGAAACCGAAGGCCACTCCAAGCGCGTCACGGCATACACCATCGCGGTTGCGCGGGCCATGCAAATTTCCAAGGAGCACATCGCAGTCATCGCCCGCGGAGCATTCCTCCATGACATCGGCAAAATGGGGATTCCAGACGCCATCTTACGCAAGCCCGGCGCTCTGACTCCCGAAGAGGTCACCATCATGAAGGAGCACGCCTTCCTCGGGTACAAGATGCTGCTGAGGATTCCTTTCCTGCAGGAGGCGTCAGAAATCGTCTACGCCCACCAGGAAAAGTTTGATGGCTCCGGCTATCCGCGTGGTCTGAAGGGCGAGCAAATTCCCCTCGGAGCACGAATCTTTTCGATTGCTGACACGCTGGATGCCATCACGTCAGACCGTCCGTATCGCCCGGCGCGTTCATTTGCAGCGGCCAAGAAAGAAATTCAGGACTGGTCCGGACGCCAGTTCGATCCTGAAATTGTGAAGGTCTATAACGAGATTCCCGACAAATTGTGGATGGATCTCCGTCGCCAGATCGACGCCCAGATCCACAACTTCCCTACCTACGCCAGCGGGGCCAAAGGCGGCCTGTAGCCGCGCCCAGCTCCACCCCTTCCGTCCCCCCTCTGCAAACTCCCGGGCCGTTTTCGGCGGTCCCTGCGTTTTAATGTGTTGGCTGCGCCCTAAGGCTCGCCCGCAGGCAGCCCTTTCCCCGAACCTCACATCCAAATTCGAGAGCATCCCCGAATTTATTGTGCCGAGGTCCGCTATGCCCAGTTTCCGGTCTGAAGTTCTATGGTCCATTTTCGCCATTCTCATGGCTTCGCCCCTGTTGGCGCAGGATACGATGGTTGCTCCGCAGGCTCCTCCCAATGCCATTCCGGAAGGCACGCGCTTCCTGATCCGTCTGAACGACAAGCTCGACACCCGCAAGTTGGAACCCGGCAAGCATTTCAAGGCCAAGCTCTCCGAGGACCTGGTCGCCGGCAACGGGGCGGTCATCCCACGCGGCAAGACGATCAAGGGGCACGTGAGTTCTATCGAGCAAGGATTGCACGCCCGCATGATGCTCAGCTTCGATGAAATCGACACCGGCCACGGCTCGATGCCGCTGATCGCCACCGTTACCGGCGTTCCCGGCGATCACGCGGTGAAAGAACCGGGCGAGGAGGGCGAACTGCAGCGGAAGGGGATGAGCAAGCAACACGAGATTGAAGCAGTGGCAGTTGGAGCCGGCATCGGCGCCGCCGCTGGCGCAGCCAAGGGTGGTGGCAAGGGTGCAGGCATCGGTGCGGGTGCCGGTGCCGGTGTGGGCGCGATCGCCGGCCTTTTGACCGATCACGACCTGCGCCTGGAAAAAGGTACGGTGCTTGAAGTCCGTCTCGACCATGCGCTGCAGATCCCATTGCGTTAAAAGTTAGGCCACACGCCCTCGTCCGGGCTGCGGCATTGAAAAATACGTATATGCTTTTGGGCCTCTCACCAACCTGCCATGTAGAGGAGCCTTAATTTGAAGAACCTCCTTGCGATTGTGATCTTCACACTCTCTGCATTTGCACAAGACCATGCCGCGCGCACATCCGCGGGATGCGGACCCGCCGGTGTCCAATACGAGGTCAAATCCGATAAGACTCCGCAGCCCATTTCCACTCCCGAATCTGGCAAGGCAGCGGTATATGTCATTCAGTATGAGAAACGGGACGTCGAAGCCTTCCACATCGGGGCCGTCACTACGAGGGTTGGCCTCGATGGAACCTGGCAGGGCGCCAATCACGGTCAAAGCTATCTGTTAGTCCCCGTGGATCCGGGCGAGCATCACCTCTGCGTCGACTGGCAGTCCAGTGTGGAGGAACGATCGAAACAGGGCTCCGCCGTCACCCTTACGGCGGAAACAGGCAAGGTTTATTACTTTCGCGCCACCGTTGAGCAGCGTGAAACACATCCTCCGGCGATCGTGCTGGAAGCAGTCGACCCGGCGCAAGGACAGTTTCTGATCTCAACGTCGTCGTTGAGCAAATCGCACGCGAAAAACTGACGCGCCGTTCGGCCCGGCTCGAGAGTCTCCTGGAACAACCCATAACCAGACACACGGACTAACACAGAGGAATGATTTCCCTCCGTGTCATCTGTGATTAGAAAGCCAATGTGGAAAACACGGCGCCTCGCGCATACCCCAATTGCGCCCTGACCGTATACACTTTCTCCGACTCAAGTCACGGAGACGTCCTATGAAAAATATTCTTCTGCTGCTCGCACTTTTGTTTTCCGCCTCGATGTTGGTTGCGCAAGCTCCCAACGTGAACGCAACCCCCAACACGCTGTTCACCGGCGCCGACGGCAAGTTCGAAGGCGCTCCCGACACGGCGCTGGTCCAGTTCAACATTTCCGCCCAAGCCGACAACGCCAAGGCCGCCTACGATCAAGCCGCAAAGCAAGCCGAACAAGTCCGGCAGATCATGCGCGACAACGCAATCGATCCCAAAACCGCGCAGATCAATTCCTATTCCATCGAGCCGGTCTATGACTGGAAAAATCCCAAGCGGAAACTCATCGGCTTTCGCGCCAGCACCAGCGTGACGCTAAAGCTCAAGGATTTCGCCAAGATCGGCCCGATCACGCAACAACTCGCCGACTCCGCCGTCAGCGAAAGCCAGTCCATCACTTACACGCTCGACAACATGGATGAGGCCAAGAGCAAAGCTGTCGAAGATGCCTATCGCCGGGCCCACGCGTCGGCCGAATCCCTGGCCAAAGCCGCCGGACGCGCGGTGGGAGACCTTTCCTACGCCTCAGTCGACACCTATGAAAACGTCCGTCCCATTGCGCCCATGCCGCGCGTGATGGCCATGAAAGCAGAAGCCGCACCGGCCCCTACGGAAGAGTTCACGCCCCAGACCGTGACTGTAACGGCCCATGTGAACGCGCTGTTCAATCTGAAATAAGACCATCCCGAACCAGGAACGATCAACCTGGCGAACCTTGCAACTAAGACCGCGGCACCCGGCTTCCGTCCAGCGGTACAGACCGCTGAATCACCATCTCCACCGAGGTGCCCGGCTCCAGCCGCACATCCCCGCCGCGCGACAGCATGCCGATCGCTGCACCCACGCCCGCGCCGATCCCGCCGCCAATACCGGCGCCCTTCCAGGTTCCAGTACCCAGGCCGCCAATCGCCGCGCCCGTGCCGGCGGTTTTCGCAACCGTTTCCATCTTCTTGCCCGTGTCGCTGTCTTGCCGGATCGTTCCTTCGGAATCTTTCATGGTCGCGTGTTCCGCGCCCGGCACGTTTTCCAGCGCCCCCGGCAACATCACCGTGTATCCGCTGGGATAAATCATGGACGTGAAATGGATCAGCAGCTCGGCGCGCCCCTTGACGTGCCCGCCCCGCTGGATATGGCTGATCTTGCCCTGTACGTAGGTTCCCACAGGAATCAGAATGCGGTCGTCAATGGCGATCGGAAAGGTCGTCTCGGCATACACCGCATCGCCCTCGCGGGCGGTCTTGGTTGAAATGGCCTGCTTCAATCGCAAGGCTACCTTTGTTCCCGCGGGAATCTCCACTGTGGTGGCTTTGGCCGGGGTCACGGCCGGAGTATTTTCAGCCGACTGTCCAAAAGCCGCTGCCAAGAGCACCCATGGCAGTACCAATCCTGTAATCCATCGCATAACATCATCTCCCGAGCGAGATATGGTAGTCCCGACACCCTTGCTATGTCGCGCTTTTTTATCGAGGATGCGCCTGCCTGCTCCCTTAGGATGCAGGCTGTCTTTCTGGAGTTGACTGCAGGGGTCCGGCACTTAGGTAGGTGTGCCGTTTTGAAACGCCATCTTGACTGTGGGAGCGTCAGCTATCCGCCCCGCCGGACCAGGTTCTCCCGCACGTTCCCCATGAACTGGGACTGCAGCTTTTGCGCGCATAGCTCGCCGCACACGTGCAGCGTCCCTTCCTTTTGCGCGATCTCCTCGTCCCACGGGCAAAGATAGAGCACCGGGATGCTGAGGTCGGCAAACGACGTCCACATCAACCACCAGCGATCGCTCGATCCTTTCAGGGTCCCGCAATTGGGACCGGCACAGCGATAAAAAGGATTCGCCGGAGTCTTCGGGATACCCGGGTTCGTCAATCCATGTCTCCTGAGGGATAAACCAGTCGCCTCCATTCTAGCGAAACCCCTGCCCTCAGGCACCCGTCAGAAGGTCCCTTGGGACATCGCCCGAGTGGCCGTCCGGACAACCCGCCCGTGGTGTCTGGATGAAGTAAGCCGTTTGTGAGGGTGTCCTGCACGAGAGAAAAGCCCAGGTGAAAGGGCCGCCACTGCCACGAGCCGAGTCTTGGCTGCGCTACTTATAAAGTAGGTACTTCGCCCGCATGTCGCCAAACTTCTCCAGCGCTTCCCGCCATCCTTCGGCAACTCGCCGCGGATCCTGCCCGGCCAGCAGCGCGTCGTAAGCCGACTGGTTTACCAGCAGCTCGTTCATTCGTTCGATCTTGAAGTCCTTGGGATAGAGCTTGAGCAGCGCCGCCGCCAGTTCCACGCCCAACTCCGGTGCGTCCAGCGTGTTTCGATCCAGCACGACGATGTTCACGCCCTGACACACCTTGTCGGCGTGCGTGCTCGAAGTGGGCGTGAAACTGACGGGCACGAAGCGCACTCCTGCGAGCGTGCGCGCGTTCAGATATTCCGCCAGTTCTCGCGACTTGACCCAGGGGGCCCCAATCCACTCGAACGGCGTGTCCGTGCCGCGCCCCACCGAAACATTCGTACCTTCGATCAGAGCCACGCCCGGATACAATTCCGCCTCCTTCAGACTCCGCAAATTCGGCGATGGATTAATCCACTCCAACCCGGTCGAGTCGAACCAATCCCCGCGCAGCCAGCCCTCCATCGGAATCACCTTCAGTTTTGCCCCAATGTTCCGCTCGGCATTGAACATCTTTGCCAACTCGCCCATCGTCATGCCGTGCCGCACCGGAATTGAAAAGTAATTCGTAAAACGCTCCTGCCCTGGATCTGCCACTGGGCCCTGCACGAACGATCCGGTAATCGGGTTCGGCCGGTCGAGCACGACTAGCTCGATGCCCGCTTTGGCGGCCGCTTCAAGAAAATATCCCAGGGTGGTCTCGTATGTGTAAAAGCGAACACCAACATCCTGAATGTCGAACACCACCGCATCCAATCCCTTGAGAACGTCGAGCGGGGGCCGGCGAGCCGCATCGGTAGCGCCGTAGACGCTGTACACCGGCACTCCAGTCGCAGCATCCTTCGAGTTGCCGACTGCGGTTGTGTCCAGCGTCCCGGTGACACCATGCTCGGGGCTGAAAATCGCCTCCAGGGCGACGCCCGGCGCGCCCGCCAGCACATCAATCGTGCGCCGCCCTTCCGAATCCACTCCGGTCTGATTCGTGACCAGCCCGATCTTGCGGTTACCTTCCCCGCGTATCAGAGCATCGAAGCCGTGGGCTTCGAGCACATCGATCCCCGTCTTCACGCTCCCATTGCGAACGGAAACTCTGCGCCCTGCGCTTTGCGCCTCGTTGTATCCGGTTATGCTTTCCCAACGCAGCTTCTCTTTCTCCTCGACCGTCAGCGGCAGAGCCGCCGCTACCGCGGTCGCGATCCTGGTGCGCAACCCGATCGCGTTTCCTTGCCCGCGCGGGTGCACAGAATTCGTCAACAGGATGATGTAACTCTTCGTCGTGGGGTCAATCCAGATCGATGTTCCCGTGAACCCCGTGTGTCCATATGAACCTACGGGCAGCAATTCGCCGCGATTGGTAGAGAAGGGCGTGTCGATGTCCCACCCGAAACCGCGCACGGCGGTCGCATTCGGAGGCTGCTCCGCGGTGCTCATCTTTTCGACGATCAATGGGGAGAGGATCGAGCCGCCGCCATCCAGCAGTGTCTGCGCAAACTTGCTCAAATCATCCGCGGTGGAAAATACCCCTGCGTGCCCGGCGACTCCGCCCATTCGAAACGCGGTCGGATCGTGCACCTCCCCCCACAACATGTGATTGTGATCGTCGTACTGAGTAGGGGCGATCTTCGCCCGCCAGGCTTTCGGAGGCAGATACCGCGTGTGCGCCATCTTCAAGGGAGCGAACAAGTGGTCACCCGTGTAGCGGTCAAGGCTCTGACCTGATACCTTCTCCACGAGCGCGCCCAGAACAATAAAATTGATGTCGCTGTAAACGAACCCGGAACCCGGGGTCGTCTCCGGCTTCTCGGCAAAGGCCATCTTGTAGGCCGTGTCCTTACCCTGCCAAGGCGTTTGCAGATCGAGATCGGGAGCAAGTCCCGAATAGTGCGTCAGCAGTTGCCGCACCGTGATGTCTTCCTTGCCGTTCTGCCCGAACTCCGGCAGGTACTTCACGACCGTATCGCTGATGCGAACCTTCCCGCGCTCGACCAGTTGCATCACTGAAGTAGTGGTCGCAATTACCTTGGTCAGCGACGCGAGATCAAAAATCGTGTCGACGGTCATCAATTCCCGGCGCGGCTCCAGCGACCGGTGCCCGAAGGCTTTCCGGTAGACCACCTTGCCATCATGCCCAATGAGCACTACCGCCCCGGGGATCTGATGTTCGTCGATGGCATGTTGCACGATGGCATCAACAACGCTGAGGCGAGCCAGTGAAGTCACCGGCTTCTGCGTCATCGCCGAGATCGGAGTTCCGGCAGCGCCCACCAGAAACAGTGCGGCCAGCAAAACGGCACGGGAAGCACCCCGCCAAAGTCGCGCAGGGGCGGCAGAGATTAGACCTGTACGTGACTGCGGGGTCCGCTGCCCAAAAACTCTCGAGTCCCTTTCAGGGGACGCTACCCCGGCCCTTCCTGCGCACACGTTCACCCACACCGCCTTCTCTTGCCCTGCAACATTTGGGATATCTCGACTGTACACAACTCCCCCCGGCCGCCTCAATGGAACTCGACACCCGGAGGTGCCATCTCCGCCACCGTCCCTTTGCTTTACCGCCCCTGCACTCTTTGCTATAACCAAACCCATCATGCCCACCAAGGCATCGTTCTGACTCAAACTCAGCCCCAGCCCGCCTCTTTCCCTATCGCCGCCTACGACGACCAGAAAGCGCGCTTCGCCACCGCCTTTGGAGTGCTTGAACAGGCCATTGCCAGCCGCGCTTTTCCAGCGGCCTCGATTGCCGTAACGCAAGCCGACAAACTTATCGCCTTGCGCGCCTTCGGCCGCTTCACCTACGATCCCATCTCGCCGCAGCCGGTTCCCGAAACCCTGTTTGATCTGGCGTCCGTTACCAAGGTTCTCGCCACCACCACCATGGCGATGATCCTCTACGAGCGCGGCCTGCTCGACCTGGACATCCCGGTCATCTCCATCGTCGGCGAGTTTTCCGGGGAAGATCCTCGCCGCGACGAGGTCACCCTGCGCATGCTGCTGGCGCACAGTTCCGGCCTCCCAGCATACGAGAAGCTTTTCCTGCGAGCCCATTCGCGCGATGAACTTCTTCAGGCTGCCTTCTCGACCGAGTTAGCCCATGACCCCGGTTCCCACGCCGAGTACAGCGACGTCGGATTCATCGTGCTTGGAGTCGCCCTGGAGCGCCTGGCCGACGAACCCTTGGACCGCTTTTGCCAGAGAGAAATCCTGGGTCCGCTCGGTATGACGCACACCACGTTCAACCCCGCCTCCGAACTGCACCCCACAATTCCAGCCACCGCCGACGACAAAACCTTCCGCCATCGCATCATTCAGGGTGAGGTGCAAGACGAGAACGCGAGCGTGTTGGGCGGGGTCGCCGGACACGCCGGCATTTTCGCAACCGCTCAGGATGTCGCTCTCTTCGCGCACACCTTGCTGAAAGGCGGCAGTCCGATCCTGCGTCCCGAAACCATTTCGCTCTTCACCACGCGCGAAACGTCGCCCGAAGGCACTTCGCGCGCTCTTGGCTGGGACACGCCGTCGTCGCCATCACAATCCGGTCGTTACTTCTCGGCGCGCGCTTATGGCCACCTCGGATACACCGGCACATCCCTCTGGATCGACCCCGAGCGCCGGCTTTCCGTCACTCTGCTGACCAACCGCACCTGGCCCGATTGCGCGAATAAAGCCATCAAACAAGTTCGCCCGCGATTTCACGATGCCGTCGTCGAAGCGCTGAAGGCGTGAAATCACATTCGTCAGCAACTCAAGCGTCATCCCAAGCGACGTGTGCACCAGCCGAACGCAGTCGAGGGACCTTGCGTTTTTCCAGATCTCAACCACCGCGGAATTCTCAATACGGCACTCCACCAACAAAGAAACCACGATGCTCCACTGCCGTACAATAAACAAGCACGCATGAAACCAAGCCCGTTGCAAGACCTGACAACCGAACGCGCCAATCCCGTCTCCGTCGACTTTGACCTGAAGCCCGCCCTCGAAATCGCCCGCATCATCAATGCCGAAGATGCGAAAGTTGCCGCCGCTGTGCACCGCGCCCTGCCGCAGATTGCCCGCGCCATCGACACGGTGGCCGCTCATTTCCGTAAGGGAGGGCGCTTGCTCTACGTCGGCACCGGAACCAGCGGCCGCATCGGCGCGCTTGATGCCTCCGAGATCCCGCCCACTTTCGCAACCTCTCCGACCCTCGTCCAATTCATCATCGCCGGAGGTCCCAAAGCTCTAGGCGCGGAAGCGGAAGCAAGCGAAGATTCCAGCGAATTGGGCCGCTCCGAGATGGCCAAGCGCAAGCCCACCAAAAAAGACGTCGTGATCGGGATCGCCGCCAGCGGACGCACCCCGTTCACCATCGCCGCCGTCGAGTACGCCCGCAGCCGCGGCACCGAAACCATCGCTCTGACCTGCAATCCGAATTCGCAACTCGAGCGCGCCGCCCACTTCGCTATCGTCACCGACGTCGGCCCCGAGGTTCTCACCGGCTCCAGTCGCATGAAGGCTGGTACCGCCCAGAAGATGGTCCTGAACATGATCACGACCGGCGCCATGACGCGACTTGGCTACGTCTACGGCAACCTGATGGTTAACCTGCGCCTGAAGAACAGCAAACTGGCGGAGCGGGGGATTACGATCCTGCAGCATGCCGCGCACGTCGATCGTGATCAAGCCCACAAAACGCTGAATTCCGCCGGGCACGACGTCCCTCTGGCTCTCGTCATGCTGAAAGCAGGAGTGCCGCGAGCTCAAGCCGCTCGCGCCCTCAAATCCACCGCCGGACATGTCCGCAAAGCCATCGCCCTAGCCCAAAAGAGTAAGCGCTAGCACCGACTCGATCCTGTAAAGTGAATAACGAAATGAGCCGATCGCACACCTTTAGGACCTTAAATGCCATGCTCGCCAAGAGAGCGCAGAGTTCGCGAAGAGAAGCCGATAGCCTTCAGACAGCTTCATATCGACGCCCTCGCGCTCTTTGCAGCCTTTCCTCGCGGGCTTTGCGGTTCGGCGCTTTTGACATAATCAGGATCCAATGGACAAACTAGTCATTCGCGGCGGCACTCCGCTCCTCGGCACAGTGCGCATCAGCGGCGCCAAGAACGCGGCGCTTCCCTGTATGGCTGCGGCCCTGCTCACCGACGACACCGTCATTCTCGAAAATATTCCTCAGGTGCGCGACATTGAAACAACTCGTCGCCTTCTCTCCGCCATGGGCGCTGAAGTCGAGCTCGGCTACGGCCGCGCCCAGCATCGCACCACGATTCAAGCTCGAAATCTCGCCGCTCCCGAAGCCTCTTATGAACTTGTGAAGACCATGCGCGCGTCAACGCTGGTGCTCGGACCGCTGGTTGCCCGTTGTGGGCACGCACGCGTCTCGCTTCCGGGAGGTTGTGCCATTGGCGCCCGCCCTATCGACCTCCACATCAAAGGACTCGAGCGCCTGGGCGCGAAAATCACGCAGGATCACGGTTACGTGGAGGCTTCCGCCGAACGCCTGCGCGGAGCCGAAATCGTTTTCGACAAGATCACGGTCACCGGAACCGAAGATCTGTTGATGGCCGCCACCCTCGCTGAGGGCGAGACTGTCATGCAGAATTGCGCCTGCGAGCCCGAAGTCGCCGACCTCGCCGATCTCCTCAACAAAATGGGCGCCCACATTCACGGCGCCGGGACATCGACCATCCATGTGACAGGCGTCAGCAAACTCGGCGGGGCCAAGCATCGTATCATTCCCGATCGCATCGAGGCTGGCACCTTTCTTACCGCAGCCGCTCTGACCAGCGGAGACGTGAACGTTACCAACTGTGATCCCACCCACCTCACCGCCGTGCTGCAAAAGCTGGAGGAAGCCGGCGTGAAGATGACGCACACCACCGACTCCATTCGCGTCATGGGCGACAATCCCCTCCGCGCCGCCGACGTGAACACCGAGGAATATCCGGGTTTCCCCACCGACATGCAGGCGCAATACATGGTCGTGGCCACGCAGGCCGAAGGCACGTCCATCGTGACCGAAAATATTTTCGAGAACCGTTTCATGCACGCGCAGGAACTGGTTCGCATGGGCGCCAACATCCGTATCGAAGGTCGCCGCGCCATCGTCCGTGGCAAGACTCCTCTCAGCGCCGCGGCTGTCCTGGCGTCTGATCTCCGCGCGTCTGCTTCCCTCGTGCTCGCCGCTTTGGTTGCCGACGGCGAAACCATCATCGACCGCGTGTACCACATCGATCGCGGATACGAGCATATCGAGGAAAAGTTTAAGGGCCTTGGCGCCGAGATTCGCCGCATCGGCGAGATTTTTCCGAAGCGCCGTGGCGCCTCCAGCTGACGTTTGTCATCAAACGATCGCGGTAGTTGAGCGCTGACGGCTTGTCGGCACTCCCTCTTCCTCCCCTAAAGGGATTGCGTCCTTCCCGACCCTCTGGGATACTTTGTGGCCATGAAGGGAAATGCAAAAGTACTCAAAGAGCTCAACGCTGCGCTGCAGGAAGAACTGACAGCCATCAACCAATATTTTCTTCACGCCGAGATGTGCGAAAACTGGGGCTACAAGAAGCTCGCGGACTACATCAAGAAGCAGTCGATCGACGAAATGAAGCACGCCGAGGTCCTCATCGAACGCATTTTGTTTCTGGATGGCTCGCCCTCCATGCAGCCTCTCGAGTTGAATGTCGGTGGGAATGTTCGCGGCATGATCGAGAGCGATCTCGCGCTCGAAGTCTCCGCCGTCAAGCAATACAACGCCGCTGTGCAGGTTGCTACAGACGAAAAGGACAATGGCAGCCGCGACCTGCTGGTCACTCTGTTAAAGGATGAAGAAGACCACGTCGACTGGCTGGAAGCGCAGGTGCATCAGATCAAGGAAGTGGGATACGAGCGTTATCTCACCATGCAGATGGGCGACGAAGAGGAATCCTAGAACGGGCTTGCGGGGTCTGAATATCTTTTTGATGAACCTTCCGTTCCCCGATCCTTCTCGCGAAGGATCGGGATCTCGAATTGTTCTTTTTCTTTTGGGAGCTTGACAAGAAACAAGCTTTAACCACAGAGGACAGGGAGATCACTGGATCCGTGCGCTGAGCGCACAAAGCCTAGCGCCGGTCATCGTGATCGCGATCGTCCCAATCACGCTCGGTGCGCCACTTGTGCTCGTGCTCGTCCCACCAGCGATGGCCATTGTTCCAGCAGCGTTCGCGAGTCTCGCGCAACTCTTGCCGCGCATGTTCCGCCTGCCGGCTCTCCCGCCCATGATGTTCGATGGCCTCGTGCAGCCGATGATCGGCTTTTGAAATACGACGCTGGCAGTCATTGTCGTCAGCCTGCAGTCGAGGCACAGCCGTGCATGTCAGGAATCCAACCAAAACTGTCGCAACCACCGCAGCCTTTCCAACCAGCGCTTGGATTGAACGATGTCTCATACGCTCCTCTTCCTCACGAAATTAGGGCGCACTTCAAAAGTCACTCCAGCACGCCCAGTGATTCAAGGCTATCCTTCCTGCGCTGCTTTCTCGGATACCCTGAATCCGGTACCCGAGCTAACATTTCCCCTCATAGAAGGGCGGCGTTTATCGAAGTCTGCGCATGCAAATGGATGAGGCGGCAGGCCGCTCCGGGCCGCGTAACCAGGGGAGTACCTGTACTTCCGTAACTTCACCTCCTACCCAAATTGGCATCGAATGCACATATGGCAAACGAAGTTTGTACCCTCCCCCTCGTTTACCAGTGTGCCTTGTGTGAGTGGCGCTGGACCGAGGAGCAACCGCAAACCTACAACACGCACTTTGACGTTCCGGTAGTGTTCACCGGCGCGGGTGCTTGCCCGGCCTGTAGTGGTCCCAAGGCCGTCGTGCTGGCGAAGGCCAGTTAAACCGTTGTTTGCCTTCGCGTCGTAGCTGTCCGGCTTAGCGGCCTGCAGCTGCGACGCCCGCAACGGCTTTCACTTCCCCCATCCCTCTCTGGCCTCTTCGTGCTAAACTTCTGCCCGTACCTCGCGGGTCCCGCCCGCAGTCAGCAGTTCAATCAGGGACCCTACCTGCGTTCCTCCTCGCAAGGGACGTGGATGGAGGAGTTGCGAGCACACTTGAGGTGTGCCGACTCCCAGTCCGCGCTCACCTCATCCAAAGAGGAGACACAATGAACTACACGAAGCTCACGCCCAATCTGGTGGTTCGCGATGTTCAGGCCGCCATTCACTTCTACACATCGGTGCTTGGATTCCAGCAAGGCATGACCGTGCCCGATGCGGCGCCCTATGTGTTTGGGTCGGTCACATCCGGCAGCATCGAGATCTTTTTCAATGATCAAAAGGCTGTCGCGGAGGATTATCCACCGCTCGCCCGCGATCCGCTGGGCGGCACCATGACGCTGTTTCTGGAATGTGAAGGCATCGAAGAAGTACTGCGCGCTGTAGAAAAGGCCGGAGCACTTATCGTGATGCCGCTAAAAACACAGTTTTACGGTATGCGCGAATTTGCCTTCATGGACCCCCAAGGTTGGACGGTCACGATGGCCGAGCGCGTGAAGTAGTCGGCTTCCGTAACCGGATGGCGTAGGGACGGCCGTCTTTGGCTGTCCCCTGCCGTCGCTTACAACTGAACCGACCCGGACGCGAAGGCATGCCCGCGTCCAATGCCGTAGCAACATTTCTTCACATCTGCTTGCGGGCACGCGCCGCTCAAACGCCTGCGGGCGTCATGGTTGCACTCGCCCACGCGTGCATCGGGTACGCCTTCCCGCAGTCCAGGCACTTGGTCTCGGCATATAGTGTCCGGCAGTTGGGACAACTTGCCCCGCTCTGAAAGGTGTCAAACGGTTGCCCGCACTGGCCGCACTTCCAGAAGCTTCCGAGCGGAGGCGCCGTGTGGCAGTTCGGGCACTTGAACCCGTCCCGGCGCGGCAATTTCGCGAGTTGTAGCAGCCCACGCGCATGTTGCAGCCCACCCCAGCAATTCATCATTATGAAAAAGGCGATGGCGGCATACCAGATGGAGTGACGCCAGACCGCCAGGCCGATGAAGCCAGCCACTCCCACGAAGCCAAGACTGGTGGCCACTATCAGACTCCGCGCTCGCCCGATCACGAACCAGAGTAGCGCTCGCAGAATCTGACCGCCGTCCAGTGGATAAATGGGAAGCATGTTGAAGACGAGCAGCACCAGATCGATAACCAGAAGTGATCGCACCAGCCGGTACAAATCGGGCATGGACAGTGGCCAACCGGACGTCCGGCCCAACGCGTAAATTCCGAAAAGAATCGGCACCAGCGCCACATTCACCAACGGTCCCGCGGCGATGCTCCACAACGTGGCGCCCGGCCGGGGCGGAGGATCGACATATGCCACCCCGCCAAGCGGCCACAGCACAATCTGGTTCGCAGTCCCTCCCACCTGTCGGCAGGCCATTGCGTGTCCAAACTCATGCAGGATCACGATCAGGAACAGCGCCAGATACTCCGCGATGTTCCAGCCGATAGAGGAGTACCGCGTGTTCCGGCTCTGGATTTCATAGACACCTACCAGAAACCAGGACCAATGTAGAAAAACGTCCACTCCGGCGAAATGAAACAGCCGGATTGATCCTTCACGAGCGTTTGCCATGTGCCTGTACTTCTCTTTCCTTCCCTTAGAAGTCGCCGCCACCCGCAAAGCGATACCCCGATTTGTGCACGGTTACGATCAGTTCCGGCCGCTTGGGGTCCTTCTCGAGCTTCTGTCGCAGGCTGGCCACATGCACATCCACAGTTCGCGTGAAGGTGCCCGCCTCGTATCCCCACACCGCCCGCAGCAACTCTTCGCGCGACAGCACCATGCCGGAATGTTCGACGAAATAGCGGAGCAATTCGAATTCACGAGCTGACAGGTAAATCGGCGCTCCTCCCCGTGTCACCTTCACGTCGCGGTGATCGGTCATGCCGCGGGTCTCGATGCGGATCGCGCCAAACTGCCGCACCACCTGGCCGGTGCGAATCGGAGCCCGCCGCAACAGAGCCTCGATGCGCGCCATCAGTTCCTGCATGTCGAAGGGCTTGGTCACATAATCGTCCGCGCCGAG
The DNA here is from genome assembly GCA_963765755.1 of uncultured Acidobacteriota bacterium. GTDB lineage: Bacteria > Acidobacteriota > Terriglobia > Terriglobales > Acidobacteriaceae > Gp1-AA133. The sequence goes on from CAVXXV010000010.1 coordinate 70,487, forward strand.
CTTCAAGCCGATGATCTTGTCGACCGTTTCGCTGCGCGCCGTGAGCAAAAGGATTGGCGTGCCCAGCCCTGCGGTCCGGATATCGCGGCACAAGTCGAGACCGCTGCGTCCGGGCAGCATGATGTCCAGAACGATCAGGTCAAACGGCAGCGAGGTGGCTTTCTCGAATCCACTTTCCCCGTCCGTGACAAAGTCCACGGCATAGCCCTCTTTGTGCAAGCGGTCGCTCAGGGCCATGCACAACGCTTCTTCATCCTCTACCAACAGAATATTTTCTTTCATACCGGTGCGACTCTCTGTGCTCCCATAGTCTCTGTTTCCAAAACTTTCGCCAGCGGCAAGTGTAAAGTGAAACGACTGCCGACTCCGACTTTACTGACCACCGAAATTCTGCCGCCCATCGCCTCGGCAATGCCTTTGGCGAGCGGCAACCCCAAACCGGTGCCATGAATCTGCGCCGCTGTCACCACCGGACTTCGGTAAAACGGCTCGAAGATCTGCTGCAGTTCGGCGCTGTCAATGCCGATCCCGTGATCTTCTACGCTGATCCTCATTTCCTGTTCATGATCGCCGTCTCTGGACCCGCAAAACGCGCGAATCACAATGCGCCGATGGTTGCCCCCATACTTCACCGCATTCACGACCAAATTCTGCAGGCACTGGCAGACTGCGGCGAAGTCTCCTGTCACCGCCGGCAAATCCCCTCCGACATGTTCTTCTACCGCGAAGCCCGCTTCCTCCGCCAGTGCCCTGGTATTCATCAGGACCGCCGTTACGATTTCCGGAACCCGCAACGGCCGTATCACATAGCGGTTGCGTCCCTCATGGGTCGAGGCAAACAGCAGAATTTGGTTTACCAGTTCCGTTAATTGCCGGCTGTGATGCCGGATCACCGATCCATACTTCTCCAGCTGCTCCTTCTCCTCCACGACCCCGTCGGCGATATTCTGCGCTGAGGCGGAGATGACCGCCAGCGGAGTGCGCAACTCGTGCGACACGGAAGCCACGAAATCCATCTGCAGCTTCGCCAGTTTCATCGCGCTCATCATTTTGCTTCGCTGAATCGCCCATACCGATGCACTGGCAAACAGCAGCGTAAAACAAAGCACGCCCATCAAGCGGATCACCGACCTGCGCGAGGAAGTGTCCACTAAAGTCATTTGTTCCGTGGCCTGCTGATCGTAAAGGCGCTTGACCTCCTCCAGGTCCTGGCGCACGCGCTCAAACGACGGCACCCCACCGGTCAGATCCAGATCTACGGCTTCCTTGATACTGCCTTCCAGAATTTCCGCCAGAACTTCATCGCGGACCCTGAGATAGGCCGCCCAGTCCTGTTGCAGCCGTCTGCCCACCTCGATTTCTTTCGGAGTCCGAGCTTCCATCAGGTACTGTGCAACCCCCTCGGTCACCAGCCGGTCGGCTCCGCGCGACTGATCCGCATATTCGACCTGCAGGTTGCTGTTGTTGGTGGTCAGCGCATAAAGCGTCGCCCGCCGTGTTTCCTGCGCTTCGTACTGCAACTCGCCGATTCGCCGCAAGCCCTGCACTGAACCCGCATACATGTGCTGCACCTGTTCGGTGGCGGTGTGCAGGTCGCCCATCATGAAGACGCCCACCGCTACCACCACACAAAACACCATGAACAGCAACAGGCTGGAAGTATGGCGCGAAACCAGTTCCGACACCCAAGTCCATAGCGCTGCCCCGCTGCTCTTCGCCATGCGGCCCGCGTTTTTGCCTTCGTCGATCATGGTTACTTCGCGGCCCGCAGCTCAATCCGCAGCGGGTAATCTGTGTCCTCCACACGATGACCGTTCACCTTGATCACCTTCACGGTGCCGTCGACGTCCGACGCCCGCAAGTACCCGATTGCGCCCGGCACATTGAACACAAACTTCTTGACGCCGACCGCGGTCGATAGCGTTTTGGGCGATACGAACACTTCGCCGGTGAACAAACCCTGCAGAAAATGCCGGCTGAACTCGGTTTCGTTCATCCGGCACACATCGCGCAGGACCGCTCTCCGCTCCGATAATCCCGGGTCCATCATCACCAGGGTGATGCGCCGTCCGTTTGGCCAGTGGCTGCGCTCACCCAGAAACACCGTTCGCAATTCCTTCAACGACAGGTCGTCAACGGGATTGGTCTGGTTCACGATGATGGCGAGGGCGTCATCCGCCCCGGGTGGCGCACCTGGCGATGCAGCCGGCACCGCGCCGCCTGGAGACACCTCCAGCAGCAGGACTGCCGCCGCCACCATCGTCAGTATTCCGAGCAGTCGCCTCATCTTGGTGTTTCTCAGAATGTGAATCCCAGTTGCAGATTCAGCCCGCTGTAGTTCTGCTGGTGGCGCGCCAGGTTGTAGTCGTACTGCATCTTCAGGGCTACCGATTCACTGGCGTCGTACCGCAAGCCAAACGAGGGACCGTCCATTCGTCCAACATCCGGGAAAACCGGCTCGTGATCGGAAGCATTGATGTACTGGTACCGGAAGTAGGGTTGATAGGACCCGAAACGCTTCGCGATTTGGGTATAGAACCCCGGCGTATTGAATACCTGCGACGTTCCCTCGGGAGCGTGCCGCAAGAGCACAACTTCGTTTAGCCATTCAAACTTCGGCGCCATGTAGACCGCATGGGCTGCCAAGATCGTCTCGTCAATTCTAGGTGCGCCAAACGGCATCAGTTTGTCGTGATAACCCGAGAACCCGATCTGTAGTCCACGAATCGACTCTGGCCGCGCGAACAGCGCGAGATTGACGGCTTTGTAGTTGTTTTCGTCGACTACGTTCTGCACGGGCTCGTCGCCGAGCGGTTGGCGGGATGCTCGCCCGTTTCCGACTTCAGCTACGTAGTGCAATCCAAGGGACCCCGACGGAATCCGCCCGGAAGCCGACAGTCCCACGTTGTGAATCGGCAGGATGCCGCCGCTATCTTCGAATTCGAATAGCAAAGGACGGCCCGTCGTGGTCTGAAACCAGGTGCTGTGATGATACGCCGTGTTATAGAACCCGATGGCAGTATGGTACCGGCCCGCCGCCAGATTGAAGTAGTCGTTGTAGGAATACTGCACCAGGTAACGTTCGACATCGACACCGAACTCGTTCCGCTTGCCTCCCGGCACGTTATAAAAGTTGTCCGGGCCCGACTCGAAAACGATCTCTCCCAGGAATTTGAATTTTTCCGAAATGTCCGACGTTACAAAAAGGTTCAACTGTCCCAACGCAAAAGAATTTGTGTTGCCGCTGCGGTTGCTCCCATGGAAATTAACGTCTCCGAATCCCCGGATGCGCAGCAGGGTCTTGCTCATATCCATGCGCTCCGGTTCCAGGTGCTCCGACTCTTGCTCTGGGTCAGACAATGGCGCCTGGGCTACGGTCGAAGGGGCCGGCGCTTCTGCGGGACCCGCCGCCGGGGTTGACGAGGGACGCGAGGCTTGCTGTCCTGCCAGGCCTGCTGCCTGGACGTTCCCCGCCGCTTGCGTCCCTTCCAATTGCTCGACCCGCGCCTCCAGGCGTTCAATCCTCTGCAATAGCATCTGGATGGTCTGCTTGTCGGCGTCCGCTCCCGGCGCCGATCCCTGTCCGAGCAGAGACAGCGGAGCGGCCAGAACAGCGAGCAACAAGGCGAGCATTCTGTTGGTATAGCCTGGTACGATCCGGGCAAGTCTGGACCGGACGGGCGCAATGGCGTGGGACTTCATGGCAACCTCCTGGAGACATCGCCGCATAAATCTGGATGCCCTGTGATTCGCTGGCTCCAGTGTTTTGCGACTTCTTTCCGATCCCCGGCGTGTGCGGACGCGGCGATCGCAATGAATAAAGACAAACAAGCTTGGCTGGGGGAGGAGTTCAGGAGCAAGTTACTCACGTGCTGGCCGGATCCTGCAGCTTCAAAATCGAGTACAAAACGGCACGGGCACCGAGGTCGCTTCGGAACGACCCTACGAGTACCGCACCCCGGCAGTGTCACCACCGTGACGCCGCATAATGGATGGGATTATCGCACCACGGCCCTTGGGATCATAGTCTCTGCCATAGTTCAACCGCAGATTCTAGTTGCCGATGCTCCGACACGTCATCAGGGAGGGCTTGTCGACAGGCGATTAGACTCGATCCTTGGTCGACACAGTGTAAAAAAGACGTAAGCTTCACTTGGCACGATAGTTACAATCTTTACGCTCGAGCATCCCGAAGTAAGTTCGACCGCCTTCGACGCACAACCGCCGGATTTACCACCAGTGTGCTTGGTGGATGCGGGCTTCGCTGTCCTTTGCCAGCTCGCCCCACGCCGTAGGCCTCATCATCCGGTTCTTGTTCATCGGCTCGCGCCTTTGATCCACGCTTCTTTCAGACCTCGCCTCGCGGCGACGCCCTTGCGCTTCTCTAGCCCTTCACCTCCACCAGGCTGGGCAGGGGACTTTCACCCCCTAGCTGTCCAACATGTTCGGCACACAAAAAAGAAGCCGTAGCTTTGCGCCACGGCTTTTTGATCACACTTGATGTTTTAACGACGCCCGCCGCCGCCTCCGCCGTGGCCGCCATGTCCACCGTGACCACGGCCATTGTGGCCACGGCCACCGCCGCCACCACCTCGACCTCCGCGACGTCTGCCGCCGCCTCCGCCACCACCACTGGGCCGCGGTCCACGATCCGGGGGCCGCTCGCTGACCACCACTTCGTGCGGCGCGCCTTCGCGATTGAAGTTCGGCTCATCGCCTTCCTCAAAATCCGCACCCCCTTCGATGGTCATGGACGCGGCTGCCGGCACCGGAGCTTCCACCGGAGCCTCGCCGCCGCCCATCTTCGCGCGCTGCTCCTTCAGAATCGCCTTCCGCGATAGCCGGATGCGGTTGCCTTCCACTGCCAGCACCTTCACCAGCACCTGGTCGCCTTCCTTCAGTTCATCGCGCACATCCTTGATCCGATGCTCGGCCACTTCGCTGATGTGCAACAGGCCGTCAGTTCCCGGCAGAATCTCGACAAATGCGCCGAAGTCCGCCAGCCGCGAGACCGTGCCCAGGTAAGTCTTGCCGACTTCCGCCGTGGCCGTCAGATCGCCGATGATCTGCAGTGCCTTCGCCGCCGACGCCTGATCGTTCGACGAAACGTTCACCTTGCCCGAGTCTTCGACGTCGATCTTCACCCCGGTCTGCTCGATAATGCTCCGAATCATCTTTCCGCCCGGCCCAATCAGATCGCGAATCTTATCGACCGGAATCTGCAAGGTGTAAAACCGCGGAGCGAATTCCGAAACCGCTTCGCGATGTCCCGGAAGCGCCTCTTCCATCTTGTCAAGAATGTGGAGCCGTCCGCGCTGCGCCTGTGCCAGCGCCTCGCGCATGATCTGCGGAGTAATCCCGGCAACCTTGATATCCATCTGCAGCGCCGTGATTCCCTTCCGAGTGCCGGCAACTTTAAAGTCCATGTCGCCGTAGTGATCTTCCGCGCCGGCAATGTCGCTCAGGATGGAGTACTTGTCCCCTTCCTTCACCAACCCCATGGCTACTCCGGCAACCGGCGCCGCCAACGGGACGCCCGCATCCATCAACGACATGGCCGCGCCGCACACGGTCGCCATCGACGACGAACCGTTCGACTCGAGAATGTCGGAGACGACGCGCATGGCGTACGGCCACTTCTCTTCGGTCGGCAGCACTGCCGAGATAGCTCGTTCCGCCAAGGCGCCATGGCCGATTTCTCGACGACCAGCTCCGCGTAGAAACTGAACCTCTCCAACCGAAAACGGCGGGAAGTTATAGTGCAGCATGAAGCGCTTCTTGGCCTCGCCTTCGAACGCTTCCAGCCGCTGCTTGTCGTCGCTCGTGCCAAGGGTGGTCGTGACCAGTGCTTGCGTCTCGCCGCGGGTGAAGATCGCCGAGCCGTGGGTGCGGGGCAGCACGCCAACCTCGACCCAGATATCCCGGATCTGGTCAAACGCGCGCGCATCGGGACGCCGTTTCTGGTCGATTACCTGCTCGCGGAAGATACGTTCCCGCAGGACCTCGTAGTACTCCTTGAGCTTCTTTTTGGCGTCTTCGTCGTCCTCGGGAAGCGCCGCTTCCAGTCCTTTCTTGATTTCCTTAACCAGCGTGTAGCTTTCGGCTTTGGGATGCTTCGCCGTGTCGAGTGCGTCCACCAGACGCGCGCCGATTTTGCCCTTAAGCTCGTCGAAATACTTTTGATCGAACTCCGGAGGGGTAACCGTCCGCTTGGGCTTGCCCACTTTGTCGCGCAGCTGGTTGATCACCGCGCAAATCTTCTTGATCTCGTTATGACCGTACTCGATCGCTTCGACGACGGTCTCTTCAGGAATTTCCTTCGCGCCCGACTCGATCATGACGATCGCATCCGCCGAGCCCACGACCATGATGTTCAGCAGGCTGTCGCGCATTTCCGAGTACGTCGGATTGGTGATCAGTTTCCCGTCGACATAGCCGACGCGCACCGCGCCGATCGGGCCCAGGAATGGGATGTCCGAAATGGTCAGCGCCGCCGAGGCAGCATTAATCGCGGCGACGTCCGGATCGTTCTCCGTATCGGCCGACAGCACAAACGCGATCACCTGGGTCTCGCACTTGAAGCCTTCCGCGAACAGCGGCCGCACCGGACGGTCGATCATGCGGCTGGTCAGAATTTCGCGTTCGCTTGGCCTTCCTTCACGCTTGATAAATCCGCCGGGAATTCTTCCACCCGCATAGGTGTATTCGCGATAGTCCACGGTCAGCGGAAAGAAATCGATGCCTTCGCGAGGATCAGGATTAGAAACTGCGGTGGCCAGCACTACGTTGTCGCCTATGCGAACAACGGCCGAGCCATGCGCCTGCTTGGCAATCTTGCCTGTTTCAAATTTGAGGGTTTTACCACCGGAGAGTTGAACACTGATTTCAGTTGCTTCGGGTTTCATGGATTCATCCTTCTAGGCAGGAGGGCAACGAGCGCGCAACGGGAAGTTGCGCGTGAGGTGAGCCAACGCCAGTAATGTTGCAGCCGTGGCCGGAACGCACTATCCAAGGATTCCTTGATATCGCTCTCGCGGCCCCCAGGCGGCGGAACGAAGGCGAGGTGCCGCGGGGATGCACTATCCCCGGGCGGGGTTCAGCACGCGTTACTTACGGATGCCGAGTTTCGTGATGACGCCCTTATAACGCTCAGAATCGTATGCTTTCAAGTAGTCGAGCAGGCGGCGACGCTTACTGACGAGCATGAGCAGGCCCCGGCGCGAGCCGTGGTCCTTTTTATGCGTCTTGAAGTGCTCCGTCAGATGTCCGATGCGCTCGCTTAGCAGCGCGATCTGTACTTCCGGGCTGCCTGTGTCCGTGGCATGCGTCGCATAGGCGTCAATGAGGGATTTCTTTTGCTCTCTGGCTAGCACTTAACCTGGTGCACTCCTGTCTTCTCAGTTTCGGTTTTTCTTTGTAACGTCATTGAGAGTAACACGTTAGCGACAAAGGTGTAAAGCATGCGAATCCGCCAAACCACTGGCCGCACAACGCTTCCCCGCGTTATCGTAATCTAGGGTGTAAGTTTCGCGCCTGTCACTTTGCAGGCCCATGGAAGATCGATGTGCTTGGCCTTAAAAAAGCGCATCACATCGCTTTGAACGCGCTAATGACGTGGCTTCGAAAGGGCCCGGCTTCAGTCGGGCCGCGAAAATCGAAGAGGATGTGCGGCTTTAGCCGCTGAGGTTCGACGTGCGCTGCCCTTATTGCGGGAATGAAAACCCGGGCGATCACAAGTTCTGCGGAATGTGTGGCCGACCGCTCGTCGAGACCCGTCCCGAGCCGCCTGCCCGCCGTTCTGAATCCGCTCGCGACCTCGAGCCCGTTACGCCGGCACCGGCTTATACCGGCGGCCTGTTCAATCTCGGCGCCCCGACCGACAAGCCTCACCGCGATCTCGACTATCTTTTGGAAGATGACGAGGAGAAGACCTCCAATAAAGGTTTGATCCTGCTGACACTGATTGCGTTGATCCTGGTCGTAGGATTGGGCTGGCTTCGCTGGCGAAATGGTGGGCTGCCGTTTCTCAAGTCGCTGACATCATCCTCTCAGCCGAAGCCGGCAGCACCGCAAAATTCGACGCCGGCGGATTCATCCGCGCCAACTCAGAATCCGCAAAATCCGACGGCAGCCACAGCATCGGGCGCGCCCGAAAGCTCGACGCAGACAACGGCGCCTCCTGCGGAAGGTTCCATCACACCGACAACACCGTCCAACTCCGCCGCAAACTCTGCCGGGCCATCTTCGTCCACTCCAGACTCAAAAGCCGATGCACCCGCGACAACCCCACCCACGAGTCCAACCGATTCACCCACTCACGACTCGAGCAAAGAAGAGACAGTGGAAAAGAGTGCGCCGTCAGAAGCCGAGGCCGCCGCCCCGCCGCCCGCCCCGGTAAAAACGAAGCCCGTCGCCAAGCCAACTCCGAAGCCGCCTGCAAAATCGACGGATCCGGTCCTGGTGGGCGAACGCTATTTGTACGGGAAAGAAGGTTTCCCACAGAACTGCGAGCGCGGTCTCCATTATGTAAAGCCCGCCGCCGACCAATCGAATCCCAAGGCGATGATCACCATGGGCGCGCTTTACGCAACGGGGCACTGCTTATCCAAAGATTTGCCGACCGCCTACCGCTACTTTGCGCTGGCTCTGCGCGGCGATCCCGAAAACGGTCCGCTCCGCCAGAACGCAGAAATGGTCTGGAAACAAATGACCAGCGAAGAACGCAAGCAAGCCATCCGCCTCACTCAGTAGGACAGCACGTTTTTGCTGACCATTGGCTCAGAAAACGAATTGAAAGTCTGGGCTGATCGATAATATGCCCTTTCACACGCTCGGGTCGAGTTGAGGGCAAGTGAAGTAGTTGCATCCACAACACACAAAACTCCCAGATCAAAAAAGCCCCGTCCTTCTTCCGAAGGGCGGGGGCCCAGTTTCAGTTCTCCCAATTTTTAAGGCAATTTCAGTGACCACGCACCCAGCCCGTGAGTCGCCGCGTACAGCACGCGTGCCCCCGGCACCAGGGTCAGGCCGGCGACCTCAACATTGGGCATGCCTTTTGCTGCCAGCGCCCATTGCGTGCCGCCGGCATTGAATCTGTACACTCCAAAATCGCTCGAGCTATACAGATCGCCGGTGGCCGGGTCGAACGCAATGTCCGTAACCGGAAGGTCTCTCAGATTAGCGCTCCGGTCTACGAAGGTTGCGGTTTGTGAAGTTGGATCGTAGGTCACCTCGAACACGTGCCCCGGAGTTGTCGGAGTGGTGGCACTGTATCCGCTGTAACTGATCCAGGCATGGTTGGCATTGGCCGGATCGATGGCGATCCCGCTGATGAACCGGTTCGGTGCGGCGGCCGAGGAAGTATCGATTCGCGTGAATACGACTGCGCTCTCTGGATCCGCATTAGCATTCTGCGAAATGAAGACCCGGCCAGTGGTCGTGGCTGCCCACAGCGTGGAACTGTCGGAAGCTGTTCGACGCACCGCTGCAACGTTGCCACCAGCGCGCGTTCCCAGGTTGGCTGACGTCAGGAACGTCGCTCCAATCGGCAGCCAATCGCCGCACTGCACCTGGAAGTGTCCCGTGAACTCGTTGCACTGGAAGCGGAACTGGGTCAGTGTCATCGTTCCCATGCCGTCCGTCTTGGTGCGGTACACGGTGTCGGTTCCGGCGTACATCGTGCGGCTGACCGCCGGGTCGCTGATGATCGGAATGTAGAATTGGCTTGGCGTTCCCACGATGGGGTCGGCAATCCAGTTCCAGTCCGCGGTTGTGCCCGAGTTAAAGTTCACATCAACTTGGGGCGCGTAGTAAGTGTGGAAGCGGAATTTCGGATTTGCCACGTCAAAACCCGACTGCCCGCCGTCGCCGAAGATGGTGTTCCGGAACACTCCGGCCGTCGGAGTCGACTGCCAGGTGCCGTTGTCCTGAGTGCCTCCCTGTAACAATGTCGAATCGAACGGGCTGACCGACAGGCTTTGGAACTGCAAGGTGGTGAGCCCGCGATTGATGCCGCTCAACTGACTCGGAACTGCAGAGAGCAGTTGCTCACAGCGGGTAAGAGTGACTCCGGTTGCTCCGCGCGCCGCGCATTGCGCTGAGTCATCGACCAGCGTTCCGCTCGACCGCATGATCCCGCCGTCATTCCCTTCAAAGAATTGCAAGGGATTGTTCGGGTTCGTCACCAGCGTGTGCTGGTCAGGATGTAGACCGTTCGGGTGCAAAGCGTCGGTTGCATCAAAGGTCATGTCGGTGAACGTCTTTCCGGCATCCGTCGAAAGCACCACCGCGCGGTTGTTCGACATGCCAGCGCCCGATTCGCCGTACGAGTACGAGCCTCCAACGTACACGATGTCCGGATATCCTTTGGGTGTGTACACGAAGTTGTCGTACCAGCACTGGCCGGTGCAGTAGCTGTACGTTGCCCAGCCCGGATTCGCAGGATCGCTGCTGGTCAGCAATGTGAAACTTGGCGTTCCGGTTTGGACTACGTTGGTCTTATAAAACTGCGCCGCCGGCGCGCCGACCTGACCAATCCCCAGGTACATCCGCGTGTTCCCGCCTCCCAGGCGCGTCACTGCAATCTCGGCGCGTTCCGTGAAGCTGGTGGACGGACCATCCGCAATGGGCGCGAAGATCTGGGTCCACGTAGTTCCGCCATCGCTCGATCGCCACACGCCTCGTGCGAACGCAGATGCATAGACGATGTTCGGATGCGACGGATCAACTACGACTCTCCGAACCCCGCGCGGCGAGCACGGCGTCAGGTTCCGAACTACGTTTGTCACGTTCTTGCAAGGCGCAGCGGTTTGCGATCCGTTAAACAGGAATGTCCAGGTGTTTCCGCCGTCAATCGACTTGTAGAGTCCAAAGACCGGCGCACCCGGGGACAGTGAGACGGCACCGCCACTAAGAACCGACGAAATGCCGCGCACCGCGCGCGTCGACCCCGCGTAGATTGTGTTGGGATTGGAAGGATCAATGGCGATCGTGCCCACTGCTCGCGAATTAAAACGAGACTTGCCAAGAGGCCCGGTCCAAGTGTCGCCGCCGTCGGTCGACTTGTAAATGCCTACGCCCGCTTCGCTATCCGCGGAAGCATTCGCTTCGCCCGTGCCTACCCAGACCGTGTTGGGATCGTTGGGATCCAGCACGATCGAACTCACGGCGTTGATTCCGAATGAGCCAGAAATATATTTCCAGGTTGGTACCGACTTCAGCGCGTCGTCCGTGCGCCACACGCCACCGCCGGCCGGCGTCGCGTACAAACGGCAATTTCCCGGTACGCAGATTGGAGAGATTGCCAGAGCGGTAGTGCGCCCACCCGCCTCGTAGGCGTTAGGCACGTAATTGAAATATCCGCGGAAGGGCGATAACGGATACAGGGCCCGCGTTGGCCCGAGAGATACCCACGTCGCCGGAGCAATTGCAGCAGCGCCCCGAGCGGCAGATGCCTGCGTCGAGACCGCGGCAAAGTTTGCGACCTGTTGCTGGTGTGCCGCGCGCGCGCCCTCGGTCTTGTCGATCGAGATGTCACTCGCGGGGTATGCTCTCGACATGAACCGCCAATCAGCCGCAGAACCGGCGGGCCCTTCGTTCGGCACCGTTTGCATCAGTTTCTCAATATGGCCTCGCAAGGCTGGCGGCAGATTTTCAGCTGCGTCCCGATCGCCTCCCGGTGTCCCCTGCTCTCTGGCTTCTGATGCTTCTTCGTTGAAAGAATCTCGTCTTTCATCCGCGAAATTGTTCGCGACTCGTGCGCGGTTGGGGTTAGTGGGGATTACTTGTCGCGTCGCGATCATGAATCCAAATGCGACTATCACAAGCGTAAAGGCGCTCGCCACCGCCAGAACTCGTTTCATAACACTCCTGTCGACTTGCTTGGTTGTCTGTCTGTTATGTGCTTGCAACTGTCGGAAGGAAGATCGCCAAACTGCCTGTCAGACGCTTGTTTTCGAGCATCCCGTAGGATCAGCATTTTGGCCCACGCATTATTGTGAAGTTGTCTACGACTGTCAATAGTCGAGATACCTGAGCTGCCCCTCCCCCGAGAATCCGACCGGGCGGTCGGCGGCTTTTCAGATAGCACGTTCGTGCCATTCCAACTTGTGGCCGCTCCGATTACATTCCTCCTCGAGCAGCACTTGGGGGAGGGCTGTTTGGGCGAGCGTCCCGTGACTCTTTGAGTCAGGGGCGTTTCGTCTTTCTGGGGCTTTTTGGCCACGCCGAGGGCGGTTTTCAACGTAAGCTCCTTTTCTCCCGCCACCACTCATCCCGCGTAAACCAGCCCGCGTCGGGCGGAATCCCCTTACAATCCAACCCTTTTGCCACGATGCTATGCTGTTGCGCTCCATGTACAGCGTTTCGGAATTTGCCAAATTTTTCGGACTTGCCTTCAGCGCTCTGCTGCCGGTGGTGAACCCGCTCGGCTCCGCGCTGGTTTTTCTAGGTCTGGTCGGGGCGGCACCTGACTCGACCTACCGAAGTCTTGCCCGCCAGGTTGCCGTGCGAACGACCGTTTTCTTCCTGGTCGTCGAACTGGTGGGCACCGCCCTGCTGAACTTTTTCGGAATCTCGCTTCCCGTAGTGCAGCTCGCGGGCGGCCTTGTTCTGGCGGCCATGGGGTGGAATCTTCTCAACCAGCAACAGGTTGTTCCCAATCCAAATGCGGCGGCGGTGACCGAACCTGACGACGGGGCGCTGGAAGAAAAAGTCTTTTATCCCCTCACCTTTCCTGTCACCGTCGATCCCGGCTGCATCGTGGTCATGCTGACCCTGAGCGCGCATGCCTCGGTCAAAAATACGAGCGCAAATGTCATCTCGCATTCCGCCATTCTTGCCGCCGTGGCGGTGCTCAGCTTTGTAGTATTCATCAGTTACGCCTACGCTCCTCGGATTACCGCACATATCTCGCCACAGACCGCCCACGGAATTTTGCGCATCATTGCTTTCGTCCTGCTGTGCATCGGCGTGCAGATTTCGTGGAATGGCTTTCAGACGCTCATGCGCATCGCGCTGGTCGTAAGACCGTAAAGATCCTGACACGCCAGCGTAGATAGATTGTTGCCCTCAGTTCTGGGTTCCCTCCTGCAACTCGTCCTTCCGGTACGCGAACGCAGAGAGCAAGGAGAATCTGTGATTCACCTGGCCGTCCACTCACCACGGTCCGCGAGGTTCGCCACGGGATATGATCGTAATCATCCGCATGCCAAGCCCTGACATTCAGACTGCTCGCCTTATCTTGCGCCCATACGCGTCAACCGACATCGACGACCTGGTCCGTCTCGCCGGAGCGCGCGAAGTCGCCGCCACCACTCTGCGCATTCCTCATCCTTACACCGAGCAAGATGCCAGGGATTTCATTGCCGCAAGCGCCGGAGAATCCTCGCCGAACACCCGTTTTGCGATCACCTTAAAAAATGACGGACAGCTCTGCGGGGGCATTGGCTTCCGCGTCGACGAAGCGCAGCATCATGCCGAACTCGGCTATTGGCTCGGCGTTCCTTACTGGGGACAGGGCTATGCCACCGAAAGCGCTCAAGCACTTCTCCCCTATGGATTCGATACTCTCGGTTTGCACCGCATCTATGCGTCTTACGTCACGCCCAACGTCGCATCTGGCCGCGTGCTGCGCAAAATCGGCATGCGGTATGAAGGCCTCATGCGCGAGCACATCTGCAAGTGGGGTACGTTTTACGACATTGAGTGTTACGGGATGCTGAAAGCCGACTGGGAGCAGTCGGCCCGCTGAATCTACGGACTCACATTCAAGGGTGCAGACACCGTCCCTATCCGTCCGCTTAACCGGTCACGAACCACAAAACGCACCGTGTATTGGCCGGGTGCGACTGTGAGCACGCCCCGATATTCGGTTCCCTGGTTTCGAAACCGGTCATACGTTTCCGGCTTTAAATGGCCTTCCATAGTCTGTTCCGTGTCGCCGCCCGGCGCTCCTTTCGGAGTACGTGCCGCCGCCCAGAAATCGATGGCGAAGCGGTTGCGATCTGACTCGTCGACTTGGGCGAAGCCAGCCGGCATCGTGAGAGTAAAAATCGCCTTCTTCTTTCCCGCTTCCGGTGCCGGCTGCATTTCCTGCCACTTCGCCGTGATGGATATGCCTGTGTATTCCAGCGGCGAGTCCAGAGCAGCCTGTATGCTGTCGGGAGAAGTATCTTCCGTTTTTGAAGAGAGCAGCGTCATGAAAAAGCCGGTCCGCGCAAGAACATGCACTCCGTCGCGATGAACATCCACGTGTAGTTTCCGCCAGCCTTCCTTCTTGTCTTCGCGGCGCAGGTAGTAGCCCAGCAGGTAATAACTCGAGCTGTCATCCACCGCCTGATGGATCGCTTGCTGCAAGCCGTTCTGATTCAGGTACGCGCGTCCGGCAGTTGCCTTGGCGAACGCTTCGAAGGTCGCGTTGCTCTCAGCATGCAACCACTGTCCGTGCGTAAATGGATCAGGCAATGGCTTCTTCACCGGCGCCGTGGCCGGGCCGGGCAAGTCTCCCAGCCCGTGAACATCCACCGGGTATACGGAAATCTGCGCACGGTTCAGAGCGGCCCAGGTCCTCTCATAGAGCGGCTGCATGTTCGCCGGAGTATCGACTGGCGCGGTGCCCTCCTTCAGGGCCATCGTCTCTTCGGTCAGCGCGAAAGGAAAACCTCCACTCGCCCAGATGAGCGTCTTACGACCGGGGTATCCCATGTACGCCTGCGCAATCTGCTGCATGCCGTCGAGCGTGATCGAGATTATCCTGCGCCTCTCGAACGACAGTGCCGCCTGCTCGCCGCCAACCTGAAATTCCCCAAAGCTCTGCAGGATCTTCGACAGCTTGTCCTTGCCATCGGTGAGAAGGGCCTCGGAAGGGTCCTCAGTAACGGGTTGCTGGCTGCGCTGCACGCTGTTCAATGCAACCGTCAGCTCCTTCTTGTCGCGAGTGAAGTGGTGAATCAGCTTTACACCCGTGCGATTGAGAGCCAGCAACGATACGGGCTGTCCGGCACTTCCAGGCTCGGTCAAATATTTCACGATCTGGTCTTTGGCGTAGACCTGGTCGGGCGCCGGCGTATTCAACATATCGATCACGACAATTGTGAGTTGACGGTTCGCCGGATCCGCGGCGTGAAGGTTGCTGAAATGATCTGCGGGAACAGGGTCGGGCGGCCGCGGAGTCTTTTGCGCCTGAACTTCTTCGAAGACGGCAACCGGCTGCTCGATGCCTTCCTCGATAACATTGAAATCTTCCTTCCTCAGGCCGTGGACGTGCGCCCCGAAATTGTCGGTCACAACCA
Organism: uncultured Acidobacteriota bacterium; assembly: GCA_963765755.1. GTDB lineage: Bacteria > Acidobacteriota > Terriglobia > Terriglobales > Acidobacteriaceae > Gp1-AA133. Next base: position 85,777 of record CAVXXV010000010.1, read on the forward strand.
CGGGAACCGAAACCAGTTCCGTACGGGAGGAGAGGATGGTCGTCGGTTCGGAAGGATTCTGCCCGGCCTCGGTCGACATCGCGAGGGAGAACCCAAGGGCGAGTGCCACTGCAATCCGGGTTGGAAGCACACGCATGGCGCGGTAGTCTACAACGGTTCGACGCCACCCCGATTGATTGGTAAGCAGCCGACCACTAACCGTATAACTCGGTCAGTAATTCGTAAGCCCGCCGCAAATGTGGAATCACGATGCTGCCACCCACGACCAGCGCCACGTTCAAAGCCTCTTCCTGCTCCGGCCGGGTGCAACCCAGCCGATACGACTGGATGATGTGGTAATTAATGCAGTCATCGCAGCGTAGTCCTGCCGACACAACCAGCCCCATCAACTCTTTGTACTTCGCTGGAACCGAACCCTCGAGATAGGTGTTGTGATCGATGTTGTAGAAGCGTTTGACCAGGAAATTATCCGCCTTATCGACATTGGCATTTAGCCGCGTGCGCGTGTCGAGGAAGCGGCGCGCGATTTCACTCTTGTCTGCGACCTGCTTGTCGGTGAGGAGGTAGGTGGGCTCTTTTCGTTCGACGCTCATGGCGAAAAGCGTAGCAGAAAGACCGGTGCTGGACGTGATCCCTATCCTTCCCCTCGTCCCCCTGTTAGCGTTATATTCTCAAGCCGGTTTGATACTCCGGAGGCACTTCATGGCTACTGATACCCGCGCCGAAGCCAAGGTCAAAAGCTTCGGCGTCAACATGGAAAGCGATCTGGCTCTCGAATTCCTGCGCGTAGTCGAGAAAGCCGCCATCGCATCGGCCCGCACTATGGGACAGGGCGACCGTCCGCAAGCCGACCAGGTCGCCACCGAGGCCATGCGCCAGACCATGGACACCGTTCCCATGCGCGGCAACATCGTTATCGGCGAGGGCGAGCGTGACGAAGCTCCCATGCTCTACATTGGCGAAAAAGTCGGCGCCGAGTTCCCCGACGGCCGCCAGGTTCCCGAGGTCGACATCGCCGTCGATCCGCTCGAAGGCACGAATCTCTGCGCAACTGGAGCCCCCGGTGCCATCACTGTGCTCGCCGCGTCGGAAAAAGGCGGCTTGCTCAATGCGCCCGACTGCTACATGGAGAAGATCGTCGTCGGCCCCTCCTGCAAGCATGCCATCGACCTCGACGCGCCGGTGGCCGACAACCTGAAAAACATCGCCCGCCGCCTGCAGCGCGGAGTCGACGACCTGGTCGTCATCGTGCTCGACCGCCCGCGCCACGAAAAATTAATCGCCGACATCCGCAAGGCCGGAGCCCGCATTCGCCTGATCGGCGACGGCGATCTCTCCGCGGGCATCGCCGCGGCCGTCATCGGCACGGGTGTGCATTGCGTAATGGGATCGGGCGGCGCACCCGAAGGCGTCATCACCGCCGCCGCCATCCGCTGCCTGAACGGGTACATGCTCGGACGCCTGGTCATCAACAAGCCGGAACTCGAAGAGCGCATCGCGAAAATGGGGATCAAAGACAAAAACCGGATCTACGAAGCCGAAGACCTGGCCCCCGGTAGTCAGATGATCTTTGCCGCCACCGGAGTGACCGATGGCTCCTTGATGAAAGGCGTCCGCTTCTTCGGCGAAGGCATCCGCACCTCGTCGGTCATCATGACGCTGAAAACCGGGCGAGTCCGCTTCATCGACAGCATCCATTTGGAAAAAGGCGCGGATATCAAGGTGAGGTTCAGCTAGGGATCGGCCTTCTCATGACTGGACCACCAATGACCAAGCCGGCGGGCGGGACGCCCGTCGCTCCACCCTACTTCAAATACTCCGACCCTTTCTTCAACTCTTCCGGAATTTTCGGAAACGGCGGAAACTCCTGCGAGAATCCTTTCAATAGGTGCGCACACTCCTCCGATCGCTTCGTCCCATCATGCACCGCGATTTTGTGCGGATTCCCCTCTGAGTATCCTTCCCACAGCGACACGCCCGCATAAGCCCCGTCCTTGCGGAGGATGTAGTACGTCATATCCATGAACAGCAGCCGGCTCATATCGCCGTTGTAATTGCGCACGATGCGTTTCAGGGCGTCCATTCCCGCTTCCTGCGGGGACATGCCATGCCGCATGTTTTCGACAATCGTGTGGGCGCCGGCCACCTTGATGTTCTCTTCCCCGCTACCGGTTGCACCCGCGGAGCCGACATCCTGATCGGTGTAACAACCCGCGCCAATTACAGGAGAATCCCCGCAGCGTCCCGGGAGTTTAAATGCGAGGCCGCTGGTGGTCGTGATCCCCGACATCTCGCCCTTCTCGTTCAGCGCGGAACAATGAATGGTTCCGGTCGGCGGGAATATCACCCGGTGCGCCGCTGCGATGCAGAATTCCGGCTCGATACCCAGATCGTTCGCGCGCGCTGCGAGCCGCTCGACACGTTGACGCCAAATCTCTGCATGTGGCTTGCGATTGATTTCGTCCGGTTCCGGTGCCTTCCCTTTCGGATCTGCCAATCCCGGCCCCCACCAGTCGCCACCCGAGTGGTACTCCTTCCACAGCAGCCACACTTTGCGCGAGCGCTCGGTCAGCAGGTTCTCGCGCGGGTAACCCATCGCCACCGCGAACCGCTCGGCACCTTCACCGACCAGCATGACGTGCCCGGTGTGCTCCATGACGGCCTTGCCGACCTTGCTGACATTCTTAATATTGCGAACCCCGCCCACCGATCCTGCGCGCCGACTTGGCCCGTGCATGCAGCAGGAATCCAGTTCGACCACGCCTTCCTCATTCGGCAAGCCACCCAGGCCAACCGAGTCATCGTTCGGATCGTCCTCGGGTCCGGTCACTACCAGGATCGCGGAATCCAGAGTGTCGCCACCTTTACTCAGGTGTTCGAAACCTCGATCCAGGTAAGCGAGCCCGTTATTGGCCGAGACGATGATCGGACGCTTGCCCGCGTTCGAGGCCGTTGGCGCGGCGGCGGACTCCGCCTTCTTCTGGGTCTCGACTCCTTGCGCGTCCAGTCCCAGCGCCAACGATCCGAGCGCAGTTGTGGTCAGAAAATCGCGACGGGAAAAGCTCATGCACTTCCTCCTGTCATGCAAGACTGATTTCAGAGATTGAAAATGACATCGCCGCAGGAACCCAGGCTAGTCCGTATCGAACCGCTGCTCCTTAAAAGGGTCCCCGTACATGTGATACCCGTTCTGTTCCCAAAATCCCGGACGATCCTGCTCCAGAAATTCAAGCCCGCGTACCCACTTCACCGACTTCCACGCGTACAGATGCGGAACGATGAGTCGCAAAGGATAACCATGATCCGCCCTCAATGGCTCTCCATCGTGGTGCGTCGCAAACAGTACGTTGTCGCGATCCAGATCGGCCAGCGGCACGTTCGCCGTAAAACCTTGTTCGGCAAGAACCAGCACATATTTCGCTGCTGGCTTCGGGTTCACCCGTCGGAGCACTTCGCGAAAACTCACGCCCTTCCAGTCGTTATCAAAGCGGCTCCAGCGGGTCACGCAATGGAAGTCGCTATGGGTTGTAACCGTGGGCAGCGAATTGAATTCCTTCCAATTCCATCGAACAGGATTCTCGACCAATCCCGACACAACAAAATCCCATCGTTCGGGGTCGAAGCGCGGCACCGACCCGTAGTGAAGTACAGGCCATTTCAAGGTGAGTGACTGCCCCGGCGGCAGCCGTCCCTCGCTCTTCATATTCTGCTCAAGAACCTTCCGCTCGTTCCCTTCAAATAGCGCCATGCACTCCCGCCGAGCCAGGCACGCGAACCCCGCCTTTTCGCGCACAACAATCCGGTTTACCAATCTGAAATCAGCAATCTAAAATCTGGGATTCGAAGGCCCACATTGACATCCATCGATTTTCATTCTATCTCTAGTCCATGACCACCCAGGATCAGGGCTTCCAGCGACTTCTCCATGCTATCGCCGACCCCACGCGCCGCAAAATCCTGCAGGCGCTCAAAATCAGAAATGCCTGCTCGCTCGGAAAAGAAATCGGCATGTGCGCCTGCGACATTGAAGAGCGCATCCACCTTTCGCAGCCCACCATCTCGCATCATATGGCGATCCTGCAAAAAGCCGGCCTGGTCGATGCCCAGAAGGAAGGGCACTGGCGATGGTACCAACGCAACGAGCGCGCCATTAAGCAATTCTCCAAAACCTTGCGCGAGACCCTCTAACCAAGCCGCGAACTTTACTGTCCTGGACGAAGCAACAACTGATCCGCAGGCGACATCACCCGCGTACGGATCATCAATGTGCTCACTAGCGACGTCAGCCCCGAGGAGGCGAAAATCATCGCCAGCAGCACAAATTGGTAAATCGCCGCGTACACCGGACGCGCACCCGACAGCAACATGCCGGCCATCAATCCCGGAATCCACACGATTCCCAGCGAGCGCAGCGAATCGATCGCCGGAATCAGGCTCGCCTCAAACGACACCTGCACATAGGGCGCGACGCTCGACTTCCCGTCCGCTCCCAGTGCCAGCGCTGTCTCGATCTCTCCTGCATGGGCAAGCACGTCGGCGCGAAAGCGATTCAATGCCAGTCCGTTGGTGTTCATCGCATTCGCAATCATCATGCTGCCGATCGGTACCAGCGTGGTAATGGGCGTATCGATCACGCCCAGCAGCGTCATGACAGCGATCATGGAACCGGCGCCGCATCCGATCGCCCATGTCGACACCTCAAAAGCGCCGGGCATCCCTTTCGCCCGCTTCGCCGAAGTAGCGCCCGCGGCCACAATCATCGCCAGCAGCAGAAACACACTGGTCCAGCTGGGCGCGCGTAACAATAGCAACAGAATCGACCCGACCGCCACAATCTGAACCAGACCACGCACCATCGCAACGGCCAGGTCTTTTTCCAGATGAATTCCCCGCCGTCCCGCGACCAGCACGACGGAGAGGGCCGCCAGCGCAGCCGCCACTGCCTGCGCCAGGCCCAGCTCCAGTTGTCCATGAAAGAGTGATTTAAGCACGTAACACCTCGTTGACCGCTCCACTCCGAACGACCCGGCCACTTTCCAGAACTAGCGCCCGATGCGCCAGGCGCACCGCCTGCGCCGCATCGTGTGTCACCAGCACGCACGGAATGCCCTGCTCCCGCCCAATCCGCCCGATCACTGCTTCCACCTCGCGCTTCGCGGTCTCGTCCAGCGCCGAGGTAGGCTCGTCCAGCAACATCACCTCGGGAGAATTCGCCAATGTCCGCGCAAACGAGACTCGTTGTTGCTCGCCGCCCGAGAGATTCGCGACGTCTCTCCCGCCGAGTCCGTCCAGCAGAACGGCGTGCAGCAACTCCTCCATCACGCTGTCGGCGAGCTCCACCCCGCGCTGCCGCGGCCCGAATCGCAAATTGTCCGTAACCGATCCCGGAAAAAGAAAAGGCCGCTGCGTCACCATGCCCACGCGTCGTCGCAGCTCGCGCGCAGCAATCTCCCGGTAGTCAACGCCATCGAGATACACCGTCCCGGCCGTCGGCTCATCCAGCCGGTTCAGCAACCGCAGAAGCGACGATTTTCCCGACCCGCTGGGTCCCACGATGGCCAGCGTTTCTCCCCCGCAGACTTCAAGGTCCACATCCGCGACCAGAATCTTGTTAGGCACGCTGCGCCCGAGGCTTTCAGCGCGAAGAATCGCCCCGGTATGCGGCGTGTCGGAAGTCATGGTGCCTCCCGTCGATGGAACTCCGGTCTCGTGCGGCGGGAAGTCTGCATCAAGCGGTAGATTTGGGAACCTGCGAGCCTTGCGCTGTGTCTGAGCATATGAGTGAAGCGCAATCCAGCGCGCCATTGGGAGAGCACAAATGCGCAGCCGATATCTGGTGCCCCTTTTCTTTCTACTCTGCGTTCCGGGGATGGCGGCCGCGCAGACTCCAGCCCTCCCAAACGCCCCTCCACGCCAGTCCGCACGGCAAGCTCTCCTGGAGATGGTGTTCGCCCGCTATCCTGCTCCGTTCTTTGCTCATCTGCCTGAACATGCTAAGAAACTGGCGAAAGCCGACAGCCGCATTTTGCCTTTGCAGGAGGTCTCTGGGGCGCTCAGCCAATTGCAATGGCCTGGACGGAATTTGGAAACATTCGACACCGGACCTGTCCTCCTGCGTTCTGAAGATTCATACTCGCATCAGGTGATCGAAATCTCCGTCGAAAGCGAGACTGATGGACTCGATGAGGATCAACTACAGCTCTCGCTCCATCTCTATCGAGGCGGCAAGCCGCATCCTTTACCTTTCGTCCCCACCGCTGTTGTCACGATGAAATCCGAGAAAGACATTTGGCGCCTGGATGATATCGCAGTCACCCTTCGCCTTCCTCTCGGTAACCAGGAATTTCTCGACAGCTTGACTCCGGATCGCCGTCCATCACAACTGGAGGACCTTGAGATCACTGCTCGGAACCACCTCCGCAGGCTCAACACCGCTGAGGTGTCCTATGCCGCTACATTTCCGGAGTTGGGATTCGCCTGTAAGGTTGGCGACCTGGGTGGCGATGGCGAACCCACTCCCGGCGCGGCTGGTTTGATTGATGCTGGACTGTCGAGTGGGAGACTGGACGGTTACATCTTCTCGATCGAGGTTTGTTCCGGAAGTCCGGTCGACGCCTTTTCCATTTCGGCCGTTCCCGAGGATCCTCAAAGTGGATTGCGTGCCTTCTGCTCGGACGAGTCAGGGGTCATTCGTTTCTCCGATGATGGCACCGGCAATACCTGTTTGAGCGCGGGAGACCCGGTGCCTTAGTTCATTTGTTCTGTGCCCCAACCGCCGCACGCAGTTCCTCGACGATCTCGAATGCGGCCCGCCGCGCATCCTCGTGCTTGGTCACATCAAAGGAAATCGCCCCCACCCGCGCATGCCCGCCGCCGCCGTAACGTTCGCAAACCTTGGCGAGATTGACGGTCGGTTCGCTTGGCGCCCAAGGATTTGACCCCACCGACACTTTCACCCGAAAGCTGCTCTTACTTAAACCAACGCTGTAGATACTCTCCGGATGTAGATAATAAGGAACGAACTTGTTGTAGCCTTCGAGTTCATGGTCGGTGACGTCAAAAAAGATCGTCTGATCCTTGCACTCGCTGCGTTCCGTCAGAATTCCAATCGACAACTCGTGCCTCTTCAATAGCGGCGGCAGTAAAGGCGCGACAAAGGGCGCTTGCAGAATCTCTGCCAGTGATTTGGTCGCCAGCAACGGAATCAGTTGGGGTACGAAATTCGAATCGGGCGCCGACTCGATCACCATGGTCAACTTCATTGCCGGAGCTTTCATCTCGACCGCGGTCTTCGCGTCTTCGTAGAGCGCGCCGTCGATCATGTCGGTCCAGTGCACCAGATCTGCGACCGAGGCGGCGTTGAAGCCAAAGCGTTGCTCCGCCACCATGGCGATAAAGCTGGTGCAGGACTTGAAGTCCGGGTCGTAGAACTTCCGGTTGCCCTGGTCTTGCTCAAAGTGCGCAGCGTCTTCGGGGCTCAGGAACGCGCTCTCGTGGTGATCGAACCACCAGGTAATTTTGGGCGAGCTTGAATATTTGAAGTCGACGATCGCGTTCTCGTCGCCGTCAAATTGCCGCTCATCAAACAACGCTCCTGCGCGATGGAGCAGGCCGGTGAACTCAAACTGCACATCGTTGCGAATCCGCTCGCGGTAAAACCGCGAAAACAGCGCCGCCGAAGAAGCCCCGTCGAAGCACTTGTCGTGATAAAACACCCGAACTCTCAAATTCTCTTCCTTCCCCTGCACGAATGAAGAGCCAGCGCTACCCACTCCGTAATTTTCATCAAACGAAAAGCGTATAGGATTACGTCCCCGGGGACATCTGTCAAGAACAGATGATAGGCCTCAAGTGATAGTTCGCAGGAACCAGGTCGAGGGGCTGAAAAAAATCTTAAAACGCAGAGAACGTAGATAAATTGCGCAGAGATCGCAGAGAGAGCGTGCCCTGTCTTACGGATTTCTGATCGCCGGGAGGCAGGACCTCTCTGCGCCCTCTGCGGCATTCTCCGCGTACCGGGCGTGAATTCCTGACACCTGCCTCTGACAACTGATACCTGCTCTCATGCTACCTTCCCCCTCCGGCCGTAACCCAACCGTGCCAGCCGCGTCTAATCTCGCTCGGAGGTTTCATGTCCAAATCGCGCAGGCGATTTCTTAAAACCACGTCCCTGGGACTTTTGGGCGCAGCCGCTCTTGGCGCACAGGCCCAGACCACAAGCAACCTGCCGCCGGGCGAGCCACCCGCGTTTGGCACGGGAACTCCGGTGGGTCCGGAAGTCTCGCCAGCCACTTTTGCCGAAGCCGAAAAGCTCGTTCGGGTCGAATTGACGGACGCCGAACGCACAATGGCTGCCGACAGTTGGCGCCGCACAATGGCGTCGCTCTACGAACGCCGCACCGGCCCCCGCAAGCTGGCTCTCGAAACGACACTCCAGCCTGCCACTCGATGGGATCCCGCCCTTCCCGGTATCAAAATCACGACCAGCCAGGATCGCTTCGTGCGCAGCCATTCCGATCCGGGCCCGCTGCCCTCGCGCGACGAAGACATCGCCTTCTCGTCCGTCACTCAGCTTTCGCAGTGGATCGAACACCGCAGGCTCACCTCTGAGCGCCTTACGAACATCTACCTCGACCGCTTGCAGCAGTTCGACCCCAAATTGCACTGCGTCATCACACTGACCCGCGACCTCGCGCTAAAACAGGCGAAGCAAGCGGACGCCGAAATCGCCGCCGGACATTACCGCGGCCCACTGCACGGCATTCCCTGGGGCGGCAAGGACCTGCTCGACACCGCCGGCATCCCCACCACTTACGGCGCGGAACCCTTCCGCGACCGCGTTCCTGAGCAAGACGCGGTCGTCGTCCAGCGCCTGCACAATGCCGGCGCCGTGCTCGTCGCCAAGCTCAGCCTTGGCGCACTCGCCCTCAACGACATCTGGTTCGGCGGACAGACCATGAACCCGTGGATCCCCGAGGCCGAGGGTTCGGGCGGTTCGAGTGCGGGCCCGGGCGCAGCCACCGCGGCCGGACTCGTGGGCTTTTCCATTGGCAGCGAGACCGGTGGCAGCATCATCGGCCCCAGCATGCGCTGCGGAGTTACCGGACTGCGCCCCACCTACGGCCGCGTCCCACGCACCGGCGCAATGACGCTCTGCTGGACTCTCGACAAGCTCGGCCCCATGACTCGCCACGTCGAAGACGCCATGCTCGTGCTCCGCGCCATCTCAGGCCCCCACCCCGGCGACCTCGCCAGCGTGCCGAGCCACCTCGATTTCGACGCAGGCGCTCCCATCCAAGGCTTGCGGGTCGGCTATTTTCCACAGTGGCTCGACCAGAATCCCGCCACTCGTGTCGACAAAGAAGCCGTCGAGCATGTGAAGAAACTCGGCATGACACCCGTTGAGGTCCAGATTCCCAACTGGCCTTACGATTCCATGAACCTGATCCTGTTCGCCGAAGGCGCGGCTGCATTCGAGGAACTGACGCTCAGTGGCGGAATGAATCAACTCAAGGCGCAGGTTCCCGACGCGTGGCCAAACATCTTCCGCGAAGCGCGCTTTCTCTCGGCCGTCGACTTCGTCCAGGCCGACCGCATGCGCAGAAAGGTCGCCATGGAAATGGAGCGCCTGTTTTCCCAGGTCAACCTGCTGCTCGTCCCATCGTTGCGCGACGAGATGCTGACGATCACCAACTTTACCGGCCACCCGTCGCTAACGCTGCGCGCGGGTTTTATCGAAGTAAAGAAAGCCCGCAGCGACTGGGCGCCCGATCCGAAAAATCCGGTAGCCACCTTCGCGACGCCCCGACGCGTTCCCCACGGCGTAACGTTAATCGGCCGCCTTTTCGACGAAGGCACCATCGGAACCGTGGGCATCGCGCTGGAACGCAGCTTCGCAGTAGTCGACCAACGTCCGCCCGGCTTTTGATACCGGCCGAGGTTAAGCCAGTCCGTGGTCTGCTCCGATAGGATGGCTTACGACACTAAATCGGCGGGGCCTCGGGCCTGTAGTTATGCCGCAGGGTCAACGTGCCGTCGGCATTCACTTTCTGCCGGCACGCCCATCGCACCGGATGGCGGACGCCCTTGACCTCAAGCTCTGCCTTCAGCTGCAACCCCTGGGGTTGCGTGCCGGCGGGCAGCATCAGCATCGCTTGATGAACTCCGGTTGGCTTCGGATAACCCGGGTCAACGCAGCCGGAAACGTTCACCTTCTTATCCTCGCTAAACACCGTGAGACGAAGCACGCCCGGAACCGGCGCGATCCCATCGTTCGCCAAGCCGATTACCAGCCCGGCCGTTTCGTTGCGCTTGAAGGTCCAGATGAACGACGGCCGAATTCTGTACCCGATCTGGCGATTCATCTCGTCAATCGGTCCGGGATATTTGTCGTAATAACTCAATAGATTCGGCGCGTTCTGGTTGTGCCAGACCCAGGCCGACAAATAATTTGCTCCCACATCGGCGACGTGCGAAATAATCTGCTCGTTGTAAGTGATGCCGTCCTCATCGGTGCGCAGCTGCTTCGGCTCGCCCGTAGTAAAGCCCACTTCGCAGATGGCCGCAGCCCATGGCGGCCGGTAACTGAGCGCTTCAATCTGCGTGTTCTCGATGAAGATCGTATCGGTGCGCAGCCAGTTACCCGAGCGTATCGTGCGCTCGACCATCTCGTTGTTGCCGACGTTGCTGAAATCCGGCTGCGTGTTAGTCACCAGCGGGACTTTCGTCCACTGCTGTAATTGCAGTTCGAACATGCTCGCCCAGGTTTGTTCGGCCACCAGGTCGCTCGAAAACGGATTTCCCTCGTAAGGCCACGTGTGCCCTTCGCCCCAGAACCCGTACATCATGGTGTCCACAAACTCGACTTGCGGATGGCCATTGAGTTCAGCGGCTAACAATTCATTCAGCTCGCGGAAGGCTGCCTGATATGCCGGGTGATCGTAGCGCGGCACGGGATGGTCTCTCTTGTAACGCATCTCGGCCGGATTTCCCTTCCACTCGCCCTTAAGCTTCACATACGGAACCTTGTCGAGCAGGAACTCTGGCATGCCCGGCTCGGCGACGTCGGGATTCTCGAGCTGAACGCGAAAACCCACGGGCTTGTTGTACTGTTTCGCCAAATCGAGGCTGACCTTCCACCACTCCGCGAACTCGAGTCTCCCCGGCTGCTTCTGCACCTCGCGCCAGTTCGGACGAAGGTAGACCTTCTGCGCGAATGGCAATTTGATCAGGTCCTCGAGCGTCCGCTCCATCGATTGCCCGGGCACATGCGGCGTCCCGGTGTCGTCAGAGACGTAAACGATCATTCCCATCCCGTAGTTGCTGACGACTTCTTTCGATGGCGAAGTGATCATCCAGACGTCGCTATCGGGAACAACGGCACTGGGACCGTATTGCGGGAATGGCCCCTGGTAGAGCCTGTCAGGAACCTCCGGCCCGCCACCCCAGTCGTAGTGATCCCAGTTGTGCTCGGGAGTGGCAGCGTTCGCAGTAGCGCGATACAACCCTAGCGCAAGGCCTGTAGCGGTGGCGGACTTCAGGAAGCGGCGGCGGTTCATATGAGCTCCGGTGCTGCGGGCGATCCGTGCCCCGCACAGCACCGGGAATCATACGCGTGTCCGAAATAAGATGAAAGTATTAGTAATCATTCGTAAGCATCCCTGCAGAAAGGTTTGAACCGCACAGAACTGGTCTAGGCGGTTTTCAAGAGCGACCTTGACGGTTCAATGCTTCACAGTGAGGGTCGCAGGATTCTCAACCCTTTCCACACGCGACCCCCTTTACAAAATGTCATATTAGATTTAGTCTAAAGATCTCGTGGACATCGAAACGATCAAACAGTCCCTGGAGGACTGCGGCTTGCGGTGCACGCCGCAGCGTTACGCCGTGATGGCATTCCTGACGGAATGCAACCGCCATCCAACGGCTGCGGAAATCTTCGAAGCCGTGAATCGAATGGATCCGCGCTCCTCGCGAGCGACAACCTATAACAATCTGCGGGACCTGGTTCAGGCAGGCTTAGTGCGGGAAGTCGCCGTCGAGGGCCGCGCCGCGCGCTTCGATGCAAAAGGCACGCGCCATCACCACTTCATCTGCGACCGCTGCGGCAATGTTGAAGATATTGAGTGGTGCAAAGTGCCCAGCCCGGCTGCGGGCTCGCTTGGGAAACGCGTTCTTCGTGAATGTGAGTTGATTTTTCGCGGGTTCTGCACGAAGTGCGCTCCGCGTCACGCTTCCCGTTAGGCGTGTACGCAGGGCCTCCCATAACACCAAACCGGCGTGCCATCACGCTGTCAACCCGAGATTCGCAGGTCGTCACAGCTATTTTGACTAATTCGAAGGAAGATACACACATGGAAAATAAAGCTACAGGCACTGTTGACGCACATACCCAGGCAACCCAACAGAATATCGAAGGCCAATGTCCGTTTACGGGCGCAGCCGCCGCACACACGAATCGCGACTGGTGGCCGAACCAGATGAACGTTCAAGTCCTCCACCAGCACTCCCCCCTCTCCGATCCAATGGGTGAGGAGTTCGATTATGCCAAGGAATTCAAAACTCTCGACCTGAACGCCGTTGTCAAAGACCTTCATGCCTTGATGACCGACTCGCAGGATTGGTGGCCGGCTGACTTCGGCCACTACGGCGGCCTCTTCATTCGCATGGCATGGCACAGCGCCGGCACGTACCGCATCGGCGACGGCCGCGGCGGCGCGGGAGCTGGTCAGCAGCGTTTCGCCCCGCTCAATAGCTGGCCCGACAACGTGAACCTCGACAAGGCGCGACGCCTACTGTGGCCGATCAAGCAGAAGTATGGCCGTAAGATTTCCTGGGCCGACCTGATGGTTCTTGCAGGCAACGTCGCCCTGGAATCGATGGGCTTCAAGACATTTGGATTCGGCGGCGGCCGCGCCGATACCTGGGAACCGGAAACCGACGTCTACTGGGGTCCGGAAGGCAAGTGGCTGGCCGACGACCGCTACAGCGGTGACCGCGACCTTCTGAGCCCGCTCGGCGCTGTGCAGATGGGTCTGATCTACGTGAATCCCGAAGGTCCGAACGGCAACCCGGATCCCCTCGCGGCAGCCCGTGACATTCGCGAAACCTTCCGGCGCATGGCGATGAACGACGAGGAAACCGTCGCATTGATTGCGGGTGGTCACACCTTCGGCAAAACTCACGGCGCGGGCCCTGCCGACAATGTCGGTCCCGAGCCGGAAGGCGCCACCATCGAAGACCAGGGCTTCGGCTGGAAGAGCAAGTTCCAGTCAGGCAAAGCGGGCGACGCGATCACCAGCGGCCTGGAAGTAATCTGGAGCACGACGCCCACCAAGTGGAGCAACAACTACTTCGAGAATCTTTTCAATTACGACTGGGAACTGACCAAGAGTCCGGCCGGTGCGAACCAGTGGCGGCCGAAGAATGGCGCAGGCGACGGCACCGTGCCCGATCCGCACGATCCGTCCAAGCGTCGCGCACCCTCCATGCTGACTACGGACCTCTCGTTACGTTTCGATCCGGCTTACGAGAAGATTTCGCGCCGCTTCCTTGAGCATCCGGATCAGTTTGCCGACGCTTTTGCCCGCGCCTGGTACAAGCTGACACACCGTGACATGGGTCCGATCGCACGTTATCTCGGCCCGCTCGTTCCGAAAGAGATTTTGCCCTGGCAGGACCCGATCCCCGCCGTGGACCATCCGCTGGTCTCGGAGCAAGACGTCGCGGCTCTGAAGGCGAAGATCCTGGCCTCCGGGCTCACCGTTTCCCAACTGGTATCGACTGCATGGGCGTCGGCATCGACGTTCCGCGGGTCTGATAAGCGCGGCGGAGCCAACGGCGCGCGCATTCGCCTCGCACCGCAGAAAGACTGGGCGGTTAACCAACCCGCTCAGCTCGCGAAAGTGCTGCAGACGCTCGAAGGGATCCAGAAGGAGTTCAACGGGGCGCAAACCAACGGCAGCAAGGGCAAGAAGGTTTCACTCGCGGACTTGGTCGTTCTCGCGGGCGATGCGGCGATCGAGAAAGCCGCCAAGGCTGCTGGCTACGACGTAAGAATCCCGTTCACGCCGGGACGCATGGACGCGTCGCAAGAACAGACCGACGTCGAGGCCTTCGAACCGCTCGAACCCAATGCCGATGGCTTCCGCAACTACCTCAACGGTAAGCAGCGCCTCGCGCCTGAGGAGCTCCTGATCGATCGTGCGCAATTGCTGAGGCTCACGGCGCCGGAGATGACCGTTCTCGTCGGCGGCCTGCGCGTCCTCGGTGCAAATGCCGGCAACTCGAAACACGGCGTCTTCACTAAAAAACCCGAGACGCTGACGAACGACTTCTTCGTCAACCTGCTCGACATGGCCACGCAATGGCAGCCGTCGAATGAATCCAACGGCGCCGGAACCGTGTACGAAGGGCGCGATCGCAAAACGAACGAACTCAAGTGGACCGGCACCCGCGTCGATCTGATCTTCGGTTCGCACTCGCAGTTGCGTGCGGTCGCGGAAGTGTACGGAAGCTCGGACGCTAAGGAGAAGTTTGTGAAAGACTTCGTGGCCGCGTGGACCAAGGTGATGAACCACGATCGCTTCGACGTCGCCTGACTTCTCGCCAAAGCCTCCCGCAATACAAAGGCCACGGATCGGGGGAACCCTTCCGTGGCCTTATTTCCTTCGCTACCTGGAATCGGGCTCTCAACCACGAGGAGGCGGAAAGCACAGACGCTTCATTAAGCCTTCCTCAGTGTTCCTCCGTGCCCTCCGCGGTGAGAAACTTTTTCCATGAGAGGGCGATAATGTTAAGTCGTGTCGGCAGCCGGTCAATATTTTATATTCCTATAGCTAAGTCACTGAAAACAGGTATGAGCGTTGCAAGTGATTGAAAAGTACCTCAGCAAGGCTGCGTAGAAGGGCCATTGTTAGCGATTAGAAGCCTGCAGGGCGCAACTCGGACTGGGGATGATGGTTTGGGTCGGGAGGGCCCTCGTCGATCGCCTGTAAGTTCTCTAATTCGAAATATATCTTGGAGTTAATACGACCGCGAGCCCAACGTTCACTTCCCGACTTGTTGCTCGGCAAACGGTCCGACCCAGGGGAGCGCAAACCATTCGCCCTGCAGCGCCTTGATCGAGAGCAAGAGCCAAGTAAAGAACAAGGCCAAGCCGATCAGCGTGCCCGTGAGCATCCACACGAACAGCCAGCCGAACATCGACGCGAGCAACCCCAGCAGAACCATCACGACGACGAGTGCCCAGAAGAAGACGCTCTGAAAAGCGTGGAAGCGTACAAATTTTCGCCCCTGAAACTGTTTGACGAGGAGGAAGACTACCGCGGGAATGAACGTGAGGTAGGCCAGCGCGCCGACCCATCGGTCGTTCCAGTCGACGGGGGGCCCGCTGGGCACCGGCGCTTCGGCGATCTTATCCTTGCGCGCCGGGCCTCCGGCGATGGGATCTTCGGGGGCAAAGAAGTTCCCTTCCCGCACCGGCCGCCCGCACGACGGGCAGAACTCGGCGACGTCCGGCATTGATGAACCGCAGTATCCGCAGGAGATCGGCATCAGCAGTGTTAAAGATTATCAGGAAAAGCGAGGAAGAAGGAAACCTCCGCCCGGCACTCGAGTAACTGCAGGCCTGAGTCGTAGCGGGAAGAACGTTTGCAGTAACGGGGAAGCTCCGATTTCATCAGGAAGCTCGCGGTCGAAGCGGTTGCACTCGTTGATAGACGCAGGTACTCGGCAATCGACCTGGAAGTGCGGACGCTTCCGGCTTTAACGGCTGTTGGCGAATCAGCGTTCCCAGTCTTTGGCCGCCGCCTACACCACCCGCCGTGTTCCGTTCTTCTTTCGACAATCTTCGCACACACCGTATATCTGGAATGAATGCCGCGTGGTCATGTAGTGATACTTGCGGCCAATCTCTTGCTCGAGCTTCTCCACTTCGTTCGAAAAAAACTCGACCGAACTGCCGCAGTCGGTGCAAACCATGTGGTGATGGCTGCGCCGGTTGTACTGATGCTCGTAGCGCGCGATGCCGTCGTGGAATGCCACTTCGCTGGCCAGGCGGCACTCGGCCAGCAGCTTCAAGGTGCGGTAGACGGTGGTGTAGCCAATCCGCGGATCTTTTTTCTTGACCAGGCGGAATAGCTCGTCGGTCGAGAGGTGATCGCGCGTCTCCAGAAACGTGCGCAGGATCGTGTCACGCTGCGCCGTCTGTTTCAGCCCGACTTTTTTCAGGTGCTGATGAAGAATGTCCTGCGCCTCCCGCACCATTTCGGGGGAGATGGAAGGCTGATCATCGATGCGTTTTTGCAGCATGGCTGGAATTTGGGCCGCGGACTGTGGGATCCGGCTGATTTACCAATGCCCGGCTCTCGAAACGCTGCCGGTCAGGCTCAGGATACCACCGGGCCATCTTGAAAATGAAATTCAAAATCGCCTGGCCGCCCGGATTCTTGGGGTCTCAGCGCGGATACTCTTTCGCCGCCGAAAACTTGGTAAGCTATCGCCCGTATGAGCTTCGAGCGCTTTGTCAGCATGTTTTCCCTGGCCTGGTTCTTTGGGGGATCGTTGTGGCTGCTGGTCTCGCCTGACGGTTTTGTGAAGTTTGCATCCCTGGGGACGCACCATAGCCTGTCAACCAGCCAGCTCCGCAAGGCGCGGATCGTCGGCATCGTGGGGCTGGTCATCGGATTGATCATCGTGTTTGAGTTCGCCAACGGATTCATTCGTTAAGCGTTACCCGCTTTGATCCTTCGGGTTTGTCTTATCGTTTCGCGACCCCCTACAATCGAGAGCACACGAAATGGCTACCTGGACCCCACCCGCTACGGAGGCGCCCGCGCCGCCACGCACCCGGCGTCGCATCCTTCCGCGTATCGCCCTGGCTCTGTTGCTGCTGGGTTTAGGAGCGGTTGGCTACCTTTATCACGTGGCGCACTCCGCGCTGCCTCAGCTAGATGGCACCATCCGAGTTTCGGGCCTGACCGCACCCGTGACGGTGACCCGCGACACTCACGGCGTTCCCGACATCGAAGCGACTACGCTCGGTGACCTCTTTTTCGCCCAAGGATACGTGACCGCCCAGGACCGTCTTTGGCAGATGGATGTGATGCGGCGCTTTGCCGCTGGCGAGATGTCGGAACTGCTCGGCCCTGCCCTGCTCGAGCATGATCGCGAACAGCGAATTCTGGGTTTGCGGGCAGCGGCGCAGAAAGAGACTGCGGCCCTCGCTCCGCGTGATCGCCAATACTTCGAAGCCTATGCGCGCGGCGTGAACGCATTCCTGAATTCGCATCTCGATCGGCTGCCGATCGAATTCCACTTGATTGGCTACAAGCCCCAGCCCTGGCAGGTTGAAGATTCCCTACTGCTCGGCGCGCGCATGGTACAGGACCTGAACCATGGTACCTACAAGAGCGCCCTGGTCCGGGAGAAGATTCTTGCGCGACTTGGCCCTGACCTGACCAACGATCTGTTCGTGAACACGTCGTGGCGCGATCGTCCGCCATCGGGGAATGGACGGCGTATCGACGATGAGCAGCGGCCGTCGCGCAATCAGAAGGATGAAGACGACGATGACGACGAAATGGATTCTGGGGCCGACAGCAATGTAGCCGCACTCCTTCCGCCAGCCTTGATGGAGATCGCCACCCAGGGCCGGGCCACACTCGTGCCGGGATCCAACAACTGGGTCGTCTCTGGTGAACATACCGTCAGCGGTAAGCCGCTGCTTTCGAACGATATGCATCTCGGCCACCAGATGCCGAACCTCTGGTACGAGGCGCACTTGCATAGCGGCGACTACGACGTCATCGGAGTGACCCTGCCCGGTGTTCCCTTCGTGGTTGTTGGACACAATCACCGCGTCGCGTGGGGGTTCACCAACGTCGGCCCCACGGTTGAGGATCTCTACGTCGAGATCGTGAACGAACAGGGCGCATATCAGACTCCGAAGGGTTGGCAGCCGCTGGAGCATCGCAAGGAAGTTATTCATGTAAAGGGTCAGCCCGACGTCACCATCGACGTCGCTCTAACGCGGCACGGGCCGATCATCGCGGATCTGATTCCGGGCGAGACGCGCAGGATTGCCCTGCGCTGGACGCTCTACGATTCCCTCCATAATCCGTTCTTCGAAATTAACTCCGCGCAGAACTGGGAGCAGTTTCAGAAAGCATTTGCCCAACTCCCTGCGCCCGGACAGAACGTGGTCTATGCCGATGTCGACGGCCACATCGGCTACCACACGACCGGGCACATTCCCATCCGCATGGCCGGCGACGGCAGTTTGCCGGTGAGCGGGGCTGATGATCTTCACGAGTGGAAGGGGTACATCCCGTTCGACAAGCTGCCTAGCGTGTACGATCCACCCTCCGGAATTCTGGCAACGGCCAACTCGCGCATCTCGCCGGACAAATATCCTTACAGCATCAGCACAGAGTGGGACCCGCCCTGGCGCACCGACCGCATCTACCAGGTGCTCGAGTCCGGCCGGAAGTTTTCGGCGGCCGACATGCTGTCGCTGCAGACCGACGTGTATTCCGCTTTCGATCGCTTCTGCGCCGAGCGCTTCGTGTACGCGCTCGATCACGTAAAGAATCTTTCGCCGCGCGCTCAGCAGGCCCGCGATCTGATGCGCGACTGGGATGGCCGCCTTTCCATCGCCTCGGCCGCCGCCACCATCGAGAATCGCGCGCAATACGAGCTGCGACGCCTGCTGCTGGAGCCTAAGCTTGGGCCGGCACCCAGGCAGGCGGCCGACAAACCCGCGCACGCCGATGAGGGGATTTTCAGTTGGAAGAGTTATCGCTGGTTCAGTTCGTCGATATGGCTTGAGAACGTCTTAGCCAAGCAGCCGACACGCTGGCTGCCGAACGGATATCCGAATTACGAAGCCTTGCTCGCGGCAGCGGTGGACGCGGCCGTCAACAACCCAGAAGCGCCCAAGGATCTGGCTCAATGGCGCTGGGGATCTTTCGCGCCCATCGATATCGAACACCCTGTGCTGAACCGCCTTCCCCTGATCGGCCGCTGGACCGGTCCCGGACTGCACGACCAGTCCGGCGGCGGCCTCACCATTAAACAAGTTGGCCTCACGTTCGGACCTTCGGAACGCTACACTGCGGACCTTGCCGATCTGGATCAGTCCACTTTGAACACCGTCACCGGCCAGGGCGGCAACTTTCTCAGTCCCTATTACATGGACCAGTGGAATGCGTGGTACGAGGGGACGACGTTTGCACTGCCGTTTTCGAAGTCTGCCATGGAGAAGGCACGGGCTCATGAATTGGTTTTGAAATAGGTCTTGGGTCTTGGGTCCTAGGTCTTGGGGCCCAGGTTTCAGGTCTTAGGACAAACCTGGATTCAACCGTCAGTGCGAAGACGACTGGGTCATCAAGCTTAATGCTGGTGGCCTGCTAGCGCCGCATCCTCGGCCGCATAGTCGAACTGCGCCAGTGACGCCTCATCCGGCGGGTTCTCCCGCTCCCAGAGTATCGTCTGTCGGATCGCATCCTGAATCGCTACTGGCTCCTCGTACCCAAGCTCGTCGCGAATACGCACCGAACTTGCGGTCCAGTGCTGCGCGGCGTTGCCGGGTTGCAGCAGGTGGCGTGGCGTGCGTCCCACTGGCAGGACGACGAACTCCCCTTTCCACCGCATCTCGCTGGCGATTTTTCGTGCCCATTCCAGTTCGCTGAACGATGGTTCCTCGCACACGTTATAGATACGTCGCTCTGCGCGATCATCTGTGGCAGCCAGCGCAATTGCTGCCGCCACATTCTCTACGTAGCCCCGCGGCGAGCGCCAGGCGGCCAGCGCCTCCTCAAAAATGATGTGGTCTCGTCCGTCTGCGATGCGCTTCACCATGGGATAGAAACGATGCAGCGGATCGCCGGGTCCATACACCATGGGGAGCCGCAGCACCGTGCCCGGAAGTTCACGGTCGTTCATGACAATGCGCTCCGCCGGAATTTTGTCGTAATCATCCGTAACCCAAGGGAAAACCTTGCGCATGAGCTGCATGTTCTCCGGTGGGTAGGGATGCAGACTGCGCCGCAGCTCCGACTGTTCCGTAAGCGGCACCTCCTGCAGCGGACCACTTTCCGTACCGTGCGAAATGCCTATCGCGCGATACACGTCGATGCTGCTCAACATGACCACGCGTCGAGCCGCCCCACGGAAGATGTTCATCAGCTCTTTCGCCTGCAGACCCGAACTCATGACCAGGTCAATCACGACATCGGGAGCAAAGCGCCGCAGTTCCTGAGCGCTGGCGTTGATTTGATGACGGTCACCCCGAATCTCCTCCACGCCAGGGGGCACGGCCGTCGTGCCGCGGTGAAACACCGCCAGCGTGTGCCCTTGCTGCTTGAGTACGGCCGCGGCGAGCCGCCCGATGAACCCATTCCCGCCGATTAAAAGAATGCGCATAGGAAAAACAAATGATCACAAGAGAATGCGCCCTGCACCAGAACATTCTCTTGTTTCCACAATCACAGCGGGTAAGAAGAAGACATGCGTGGACAAGATGAAGCGGAGTCATCCGTGATCACGGTGACAGACGGATGGTCGATGTGAACCGACCCCTAAGACCTAACGCCCAAGACCTGTTCTAGAAGTCCATCAACTTGACATCCACCGCATCCCCGAGGATATTGATCGATGCCACGGTATAGATCTTGTCAGTGGTCGTGTCATAGATGCGAAACTGGCCGCCCTCGAC
Source organism: uncultured Acidobacteriota bacterium (assembly GCA_963765755.1). Classification (GTDB taxonomy): domain Bacteria; phylum Acidobacteriota; class Terriglobia; order Terriglobales; family Acidobacteriaceae; genus Gp1-AA133. The sequence goes on from CAVXXV010000010.1 coordinate 106,493, forward strand.
AACATAGAAGACCGTCCGATTGGTGACCGGCTGCAGGCCAGTCACATCACCGTTATCGGGTGGGATGATGAGGTTGCCGTTGTTGGTATTCAGGATGGCGAGGCAGCCGCGTTGTTCGTCACCAGGATTCGCCGGGACGATATTCGTGCAAGTGCGCGAGCCTACAAACAGTTGCCCGTCGCCGCTGATGTCCATCTTGGTGTGATAGCCATCAGGAATCACGGCAACCGGTTGGATGGGAGTTGCCGACAGTGATGTGAGGTCGACGATCGTCAGACGCCCGCACGCAGTGGCGGCCGTAGTTGGCCCACTCGCGCAGGTATTCGATCCGGAGGCCGGATTTCCCGCCACATACAGCGTTTGTCCTTTGATGAGTCCGACCGTGGCACCGCCTGGAATGGGCGTCGCAATTCCGGCGACCGGATTTGCTGGATCATGCAGATCAAGTACCTGCACGCTGGCCTGCGCTCCGCCGCACTCGGGACCGCAATTCAGAATCCATGCCTGCGTATTGTCGCTGCTGAAGAAACCAGCGACCGGGCGGTCGAAGCCCGGCACTTCCTGGCAAACCACCGGGGGCGGCGGGTTGGGGGGTGGATTGGGGGGCGGGTTGCACGTCGCATTTTTCTGTCCCGGCAAAATGTTAAAAGGCGAAACCACCGTCACGGTATCCGAGTTGTCGCTGAAGGCCAGCAACCGGCTGCCGTCACCATTCTGCGTGAGGTAATGGACACCCGGAATGGGAAGGGTCGAAGTCGTGGGCGTTCCCGAGACCAGACTTGCGATCGCAATGCCCCCAGCCGTCCCGTCACCTGGAACCGGCGCGGTCGGCACGGCAGCGTAGGCAGTCGTGTTGTCGACGGAGATGACAACACTCTCAGTGGCTCCGGGGAGCGCGAGGTTGGTGAGGGAGGTGGCTTCCTTGACGTTATCGAGGACTTCGATCGAATTGAATGTGCTGCTGACCGCAAGCGTAAATTTATGGTCGTTCGATTCCACCAGCATGCCTGGCATGAAGCCGCTACCGATCGCCGCAACGGGCGCTCGCAGATCCTTTTGGGCGTCAATGACGATCAGTCCGGGGAAAATGACGCCTTGCACGTCCTGGGAGACGACGGCACGAAACCTCAATCCGGTCGCTCCACCAGTGGTCTTCGAGGAAGTACCGCCGTAGCCGCACGACAAGATCAGAACAAGCAAGGCGCAAACCACCAGAACGAGGACGGGTTTCTTCAAACAGGCCACTCCCAAGAGCATGATAGAGAAAGATTTGTACGCGAAACTTCGGATTATAGCAGAGCCGCACTCCCACCCTTTGCGACAGCTCTTGTACTCTCTGGCGACCGCGGAGCTTGGATGCAAAACCCGCAGTCATCTTGTATTCTCGAAAGCACGATGGCTTCGGATTTCCTTTCCCGGCTCAGTAAGTCTCCCATTTTGTGCGATGGTGCGATGGGTACCCTGCTGTACGCGAGCGGAATTTTCATCAACCGCTCGTACGACGAACTGAATCTCTCGCAACCCGACCTGATCCACTCCGTGCACCAGGGCTACCTGCAGGCTGGCGCAGAAATTATTGAAACCAATACTTTTGGAGCAAACAGCTTCCGCCTTGGCCGACATAGCCTTGCGGATAAAGTGCGCGAGGTGAACCTGGCCGGCGCGCGTCTTGCATGCGAAGCCGCCAAGAGTTTCGATGTCTGGGTTGCCGGTTCGGTTGGCCCGCTGGGAATTCGAATCGAGCCACTGGGCAAAACTTCTTTCGAAGAAGCGCGCGCCGCCTTTCGCGAACAGATCGCCGCGCTGGCTGAGGGTGGCGTTGACCTGTTGATTCTCGAGACGTTTGGCACCGTGGAAGAACTTCACCAGGCAATGCTGGCGGCGCGCGATGTGAATCCCGAGCTGCCAGTGGTCGCCTCCGTCACCGTGGACGAAGATTCGAACTGCCTCGATGGATCGGACCCGGAAACCTTTTCCGCCAAATTAACCGACTGGGGCGCGGATGTTATCGGCTGCAATTGCAGCATAGGTCCGGTGGCGATGCTCGAAGCCATCGAGCGTGTACGCGCCGTGACTTCCCTGCCACTGGCGGCGCAACCCAACGCCGGCATGCCGCGCTCGGTCGATGGGCGGAATATTTATCTGTGTTCGCCCGAATACATGGCCAGCTATGCGAAGAAATTTGTCGCGGCTGGCGTGCGCCTGGTGGGAGGTTGTTGCGGAACGACCCCTGAACACATTCGGATGATGAAGTCGGCTTTGCGAGCTGGCGAAGCCCGCTCAGCTCGCGTGCAAGTCTCGACGCCGCAGCCGACGCCATCTGTCGGGCCGGCCGTGCCCGTGAGAGAAAGATCCAACCTCGGAAAGAAAATTGCGACGGGCGAATTCGTCACGATGGTGGAAATTGTTCCGCCCAAGGGTACAGATGTCCGGAAAGAAGTGGAGGGCGCGCGTTTCCTGAAGTCGGTGGGTGTGGATGCCATCAACATTCCTGACAGCCCGCGCGCCTCGGCACGCATTTCGAACCAGGCACTGTCGTTGATTGTGCAGCGCGAGGTTGGCATCGAGGCGATCCTGCACTATACCTGCCGTGACCGCAACGTTCTGGGGATCCAGTCGGACCTGCTGGGAGCGGCCGCCACTGGAATTCGCAACCTGATTTGCATTACCGGCGATCCGCCGAAGATGGGCAACTATCCGGATGCGACGGCAGTTTTCGACGTCGATGCGATTGGACTGGTGAATATCGTGCACAACCTGAATCGCGGGCTGGATATTGGCGGCAATGCGATTGGGTCGGGCACGGGATTCGTGATCGGCGTGGGCGCTAATCCAGGTTTGCCAAACATCGACGAGGAGATTCGCCGCTTCGAATACAAGGTCGAGGCGGGCGCGGAATATGCGGTGACACAACCGGTGTTCGATCTTGCGCTGCTCGAGAAATTTCTCAAACGTATTGAACACTGTCGGGTTCCGCTCGTGGCCGGGATCTGGCCTCTTGTCAGCGTGCGCAATGCTGAGTTCATGAAGAACGAACTGCGCGTGTCGGTGCCCGATTCAATCGTTGAGCGGATGGCCAGGGCGTCGACCCCCGAGACGGCGCGGCAGGAAGGCGTGGCGATCGCGCGCGAGATGTTAATTGCGGTGCGCGAGATGGTGCAGGGGGCGCAGATCAGCGCGCCGAATGGGAAGTACGCGGCGGCAGTGGATGTGCTGGAAGCACTGGGGGTCGGGACGCGGCCTACGGCGTGAATCGCATGAATATTTCAGATTGCAGATTTCAGATCTAATGGCCAATGGCGCCGCGGGCGTCCTCGCCCGCCGTTTTGTCCGCCGCCCAGATTGGAGCACCAGAACGATCGGGGAAAAGATGCTGCCGCCGTCCAGGCGGCTGGGACGTTCGCCTCTCCACTGACGAAGTTTCACCAGACCTTGCACACCTTCGCACTCACCATTGGCTGACCTGCTTTGCAGGAGAAAGCTCCGGCAAACTCCGGCATGTTCACTACGACCCCATTGATTCGATACTTCGCCGGAGAGTGGGGATTGGTCATTGCCCACTCGCGCAACTGTTCGGGGCGTTCATTGGAGCAATCCCACTGCGCGAAGCCGACGAAGAAGCGTTGCTCCGGACTCAGGCCGTCAGCGGGCTCGAGCTTCTTATCTTTATTCGCATCTTTCCACGCGATGTAGGCGAGAATCTCGCCGCCCAGATCCGCAACGTTCTCGCCGAGCGTCAATTTTCCGTTCAGATGAATGTCGTCGACGGATACATATTGCGAATACTGGTCGTCGACACACTTGGTGCGTTCCTCGAACTTCTTCTGGTCTTCGGGTGTCCACCAGTTCTTCAAATTGCCCTTGGCATCAAACTGGCTGCCTTCGTCGTCGAAGGCATGAGTGAGTTCGTGGCCGATGGTGCCGCCGGTATCGCCGTAATTAGGAGCGTCGTCCATCTTTGCGTCGTAAAGCGGGGGCTGCAGGACTCCGGCCGGAAAGTTGATGTCGTTCACCTGCGGATTGTAGTAGGCGTCAACTGTCGGCGGCGTGATCAGCCACTCGCCGCGGTCCACGGAAACGCCGATTTTGTTCAACTGCCGCCGCGCTTCAAAGACGGTAGTGTTGCGAATGTTGCCTGCGAAATCGTCTTGCTTGATGACGACCGTGCTGTAGTCCCGCCAGCGATCCGGATAGCCGATCTTGTTGTGAATCGCGTGCAGCTTGGTGATGGCTTGCTGTTTGGTCGTGGGACTCATCCAGTCGAGCTGGTTAATGCGCAACTCCATTGCCTTCTCGATCTCTTCCACCATCTTGAGCGTGCTGGCTTTCAACTGAGGCGAAAACACCTGCCGGACGTAAGCCTGCCCGAGAGCTTCGCCAAGCCCGCGATCCACGAGTTGAACACACCGCTTCCAGCGCGGGAGTTGTTCTTGTGCGCCGCGCAAATACTTTTCGTAGAACTCGAAATGGGCAGTCTCGAAATCGCTCGACAGGTACTGAGCGTGGATGTTGGCGATATGGAAACTTAAGTAGTTCTTCCAGTTTTCCAGCGATTCGGCCGCAAGAGTCGTGTTCAGCTCCTTCATGAAATCGGGCGACAAGACGTTCACGATCTGGAAGGCGGGTGGATTTAATGCCTTCCAGTACGAGTCCCAGTCAAAGTTGGGCGTGAGCGCCGCCAAATCTGTGCGGGACATCTTGTGCACGATCTTGTAAGGATCGCGGCGGTCGGTGCGTGTCTGGGAAGATTTGGCCAGTGCCATCTCGATACGCAGGACTGCTTCGGCATTGGCCTTGGCTGCGGCAGGAGAATCGTCCAGCATGCCGAATACTTTCTGAACGTACTCGACGTAGCGCGCGCGGTTTTCCTTCGACTTTGTATCATCGTTGGTGTAGTAGTCGCGATCGGGCAAGCCCAGGCCCCCCTGGTCCACAGCCGCGATCTGCTGGTCGGAGTTGTCCGGGTCCTGAATCGACCCTGGACCGAACATTACCTCGCTGTTCAGGTCCTCCATTTGCAATTGAGCCAGCACGGGCGCGAGGTCGCGCATGGATTTGGCGCCTGCAACTGCGTCGAGTTGCTCCTTAATGGGCGACACAGCACGACGATCCACGGTCGCCTCGTCCATGCAGGAACCGTACAGGTCACCAATTTTCTGGTCGACTGCATCTCGCTGCCGGGCGGAAGCCGCGCGTTCCAGGATCGAACGCAACAGCGCGAGGTTGTCTTCGTAGAGCTGCCCGTAGCGACCCCAGGATGTCCGGTCCGGTGGGACTGGATTAGACTTCTTCCAGCCGCCGCACGAATATTGATAAAAGTCGACACAGGGGTCGACGGATTTATCCATCGCGGTTGCGTCAAGGCTCGGGCGATACGGCAAGCCAGTCTCGGAAAGAGGAGGTGCGGCAGAAGTTGGCGCTTGTGCCGATTGAGCGGCAGCTGAAAAACTCATCGCCAGCATCAGAATTACAAAGCAGGAAAGCAAAGAACTTACGCGAAATGTCATAGATTTCGTTCCGTTACGCAGGGTACCAGGCGAAGATCGCATCTGACCTTACAACAAATTTACGCGTTCCCGCTGTAGGAAGTTGCATTACAATCTGTTCAGGAGCTCCCTTTGCCAAAGTTTGAAGAGTGTCTCCAGCGCCTGGAGAAAATAGTCCAGGATTTGGAGAAAGGCGACGCGCCTTTAGAGAAATCGCTCACCCTTTTTGAGGAAGGGATGCAGCTTTCGGCGGCCTGTCGAAAAGAACTCGAACAAGCAGAAGGGAAAGTGGAAATCCTTTTGAAGCAGAACGGCAAGCTTCAGGCGGTTGTTTTTGAGCCTGAGGCCGAGAAACTTCCTGCTAGACGATAGCGGGGATTTCGGTAGCTTGTACGTCTCAATGTCTGCGGCGAACGCGCTCCTCCAGCCCGGAGAGCGGGACCGTGGCCTCCTCCCACCGTGCACGATACGGTTGAAATCAGGGGGTACTATGCAGGCCCTGACTATCATCGTGTTCCAGCGCGATCCGCGACTGGCGCAAGCTCTCGCTTCCACCCTCAGCCTTCACTATCACGCTGTGCACGTCGCGACCTCGGTCGACGAGTTGCGCACAGATATTTCCCGCTACCGCGCCGATGTGGCGGTGCTCGATGTTGAATCCTCCTGCCTGGAGGAGGTCACGCGCTTGCACCGGGAATTTCCCAGCCTTTCGATCGTGTGCACGCACCGGGTCGCAGACGAGGAAATGTGGGCGGCCGCACTCGATGCCGGAGCCAGCGACATGTGCCCCTCATACGATACGCAAGGCATCGCTTCGTCTGCCGAACGGAATGCTTCGTTCTTGCACGGCCAGGCGACGGCGTAAACAAATCCAGCTGAAGTTTTATGGGGACGCACAGAGCGTCCCTTCTTCTTTTTCTGCTGAGATCCGGAAGGGGTTTATCACACCAGACTGAGTGTGATCTCAAATAGAAAGAAACGATACAGCCACACGATGTGAAAAAACGACCATGCAATCACCGAGGCGGTGAGCAGGCCGTACCACCTAGTGATTCCATAAAACTCCCTCAGCATCCGATAGAGATAGACCGCAATGCAAATTTGAAGAAACGTCGACGTAAATGCATCGTCGGTGGCATACGCCGCCGAGATGTGCACCGTCCTGAACACCTGCAACAACGCAATCGTAGCGACCGGAAGAATTACGCCCAGCAACAACAGGTTGAAGGCCCAGAAATGCGTGGCACCCACCACGTGTTCGACCAGGTATTTTCTTTTCCTGAAGAATAGGGCATAGAACAACAAGGCAAAAATCGGGATTAGCAGAAAGATCAGCGTCTTCGAGAGAACGCCGGTGCGCGCGTTGTATTTGAGTTCAAGCGCCTGATAAGTGATGCTTTCTGTCTGCAGCTTCTGCTCGACGCGTGCTTTCGCGTATTCGGGATAGTAATTGTTCATGCGCAATTGCGTGGCCAGCGGCGTCGTGAACGTCGTGGCGTAAAACAGGGTGATCGAGAAGTAGTAGAGCACGTTCAGGACGACGAACAATTGCAGCGGCTTCATGTAGCGGACTCTGCGCCCATTGAAGTATTCGCTGCTCAAGTATCCGGGCCGGCTTAAGACAAGCCAGACACTTCGAAAGACCTTGGATTCCAGCAACGTGGCCGCGGCTAGAATTTCCCGCCCATATTGTTGCAGGGAATAGTCCTGATCAGTAACTTCCCTCTCGCCGCAGTGATTGCAAAATTGGCCGATGGTTTCTGTCCCGCAGGAAGGACAGACAAACCTGCCGTTAACAGAGGGCCGAGTGGCATTCATTCGGTATCACCCGCAGAGTGCGAGTTTGGTATGGGCGTTGTGACTGGCCGTGGAGATTGCTTGGACTGGGTTGGATTCTAGCACTTCGACCGATTGCGCATGCTCGCTTTGAATACGCGTCTGCGCTGGTTGGCGGGATTCATGCAACCTGGCTTGACGTGATCTTTCGCCTTTTCGGTTGCATGCGGAAAGGAACTGCCGCATTAGTTGTCGATGCGCTGCACGACGGAGAGAATCTTCCACTTCCCTTCCGACTTCTCCAGCGTCAGGTAGTCCACCCAACCTGGAGTGGCGAGTTTGGCGGACGCGATGCTGCCGGCAACGTCGAGCACACTGATCTGCTCGGTCTTGTCCGCCTCGGGAAGATCGGCCGGCCCGTGCGAGCGCACTTCTCGCAGCATCTCTTGACCGGTCTTCTCACGCATGGGGATAGTTCCGTGAATCATGTGTTTCAGGTAGTGAGGATGGAGCGTCTGGGCCATGCGACGGGCGTCGCCCTGATAGTAGCTCTCGATGTAATTTCTGACCGTGGCCTGCACGGCGGAGGCATCGTCGGCGGAGGCGTTGCCGTCTTGCGCGCGGGTTGAAGGGGTGGCAAGGGACAGCAGCAGGCACAGGCCGAGCCGCAAAGCGAGGCGCTTCATGGATTGTCTCCGGACAGCGATTAAGATCAGGCAGGCCGATGATGGCATACATTTGGAGATCGGCACACTACACCAAGGTCCATGTCTCCCAAGCATGAAGGCAGACTATTTCACAGAAATATCGGCGGCCAGGGATGCTGAGGGTTTCAATCTGATCGCCCAGATCAGGCGGTCTTTCGCTTCTCTCGTCCGCCGCGGTCACGGTGGGACGGCTTCGGGTGCTCGTTCTCATGGAAGGACAAGCAGGATGGGCAGAAGGTCTCCTCGCACAACGAGCAGCGTTCGGTGTGCGCGGGACAGAGCCCGGCTCCGCAATCAGAGCACTTGGCCTTAGCCGAGCGGCCACAGGTCGCCCCGAGCGCATCCTCGAGACTTCGGACTTCGACTACCCCGCAGTACCTCATGGCAGCGGAGGACTATATCATCGATGGGGCGGAAGTGGGAATCGAGCGATCCCCTGAAGGGATGGCTGGTAACGGAGCTCGTGGGGAAATGCTTAGGGCGAACTCCAGCATCGCGTTGTGCCGTCCCAGCGGGACTTGCTCTTTCTACCGCGCCTATCCGTATCGCTCGAAGCAAACTTAGGGAGAGGGGGAGGCCACAAGCTCGCGTCCCCTTGTTTGATCCTTACTGTACGGTTTGCACGAGCGAAGCCGAACTTCCGGCGACGTTGGAGTTCCATGGGTAGGTCACCTGCACCCTGGTCGAACCTATGGGCAACGCCGAGGTCGTGAATGTGGCCTTTCCTCGACTGAGCTGAACCGTTCCCAGAACCTTGGTGCCTGCGGTGAAAGTCACCGGACCAGTGACCGTAACCGTTGGCGAGCTAATCGCGGCCGTAAAGGTTACGGCCTGCCCCAGGCTGGAAGGATTTCTGGAGGAAGTGATGGTTGCTACGCTCGTCGTCTGCCGAACATTCTGCAGAACTACTTCGGATTGACTGCGCGAGTTCATTGTGTCGCCGAGGTACACCGCGACCATGGGGTAGGAACCGCCCAAAGGTACGTTCAGCGTCGATCGGGTTAAAGTAGCTGCCCCACTGGCATCGAGAGCGGCGGCACCTATTTCGTAGTTTTGTCCGTCGCCAGATGTGCGAAAGATCACTCTGCCGGTCGGAGGGATCGAGCCTGACGTGGCCACTTTTGCAGTCCAAGTGACCTTCTGCCCATAGGTCGATGGATTCAGGCTTGAGGAAAGAGTTGTTGTGGTGGCGTCCGTGAAAACATTCAGCAGCACGCTTACTGAACCTTTGTAGGCATAGTTTGGTGTGCAGCACCAGTTTGCCGTCACCAGATCTGGTTTTCCATCGAGGTTTAGGTCAGCAAGTATTCCCTGTGAAAACTGCACGCTTCCCCATTTGTAGTCTTGTGCCTCTTGAAACGTGCCGTCTCCGTTCGCCAGAAGTGCAAACGGGTTGTGGGAGATCCCCGCAAGATCAGGCTTTCCATCGTGGCTTAAGTCGGAGGCAAGTACTTGAAATGCCCAAAGCGTCGCAGGTTGGATTGCAAGAAACGGCTCAAACGTTCCATCCCCTTTGCCAAGAAACACACCAAGTCGGCCGGCAGCCGCCGCCACGTCCAATTTGCCATCACCATTCAGATCCGTGACTGCTAGCGAATTAATTACTCCCTGACTAGCGTCATATGTAACCGTTGGTTGAAAGGTCCCATCGCCGTTGCCCAGCAGCACGCCCAGCGATCCGCCCCCCACGAGAATGTCCAGATTCCGATCGCCATTCAGGTCCGCCATGAGAAGCGGAAGCCAGAATCCGCCTACACGGCCCGTGCCATACGTTTTGGCAGGTTGGAACGTTCCGTCGCCATTACCCAGCAGGACTCCCACAAGCACGGTTTGGGTGTAGCAGTAGCCACTGCAATTGCCAACAACTACGTCGGCTTTCTCATCGCCATTTACATCAGCCAACACACCCGACAACGCGTTGACACCGCCTGAATCGTATGTCACCACTGGATTGAAAGTGCCGTTCCCTGTTCCCAATAGGACACCCACACGCCCGTTGCCTGTGAAGTCCAAACCCGCTTGGCTTACCACAACTATGTCTGGTTTGGTGTCGGCGTTCACGTCGGAGATCATTACCGGCAGCCTGGCATTGTAATGACCGAGCCCACGAGTCAAACTCAGACCTCCCGAAGCATAGATCACCGCCGGTTGAAAGGTTCCGTCGCCATTGCCAAGCAAAACTCCCGTACAAGAACTGCGAAAGCTGGGGCAGTTCTGATTGGCCACTACCAAGTCCGGTTTTCTATCGCCATTCAGGTCACCAATTGCTACCCCGGCTGGTCCTCCGCCGCCCGAGGCATAGACAACGGTTGGCAGGAACAGTCCGTTGCCCTTTCCAAGCAGAACTCCGACGGAGCCTTCTATTCCAGTCCAGAAAGGAGGTCCCTCGTTGAAGTTCACGGCCACCAAATCCGGCTTGCCGTCGACGTTTAAGTCCGCGACCGCAACCGTCCATCCCTGCTTCCCACCGGAATCGTAAATCGCCCGCTGCATAAAGATAGGAGCGTTCGAACTGCTCGCCGCGGCACTGCTCGTCATGATCTCCGGGCGATCCTCATTCGTGCCCGGGCTACCAACAACCAACGGCGATAAGGACGGCTGCTGCGCATCAACTCGCTCAGCTGTTGCGGAGGGCTCAATCAGCTGCTGGCCGTCACCGGTCCCCTGAGCTCTCACTGTGAACGCGACCGCCAAGATCACAATTACGATGACAATAACAATGAAGTTGAGAGATGAGTTTCGCTTGCATTCGCGCGTCATGACGGGCCTCCTCGCACGGAGTTTGGAGCGGACGGGTCCAGGTCCACTTCTTGCAGTGGGTTTTGAGCTTGAAACGGCCGGGTGCAAATTTGGAGTCATCACCCCGCCGTCCGACCGCGGGAAGAATTGCCTTAAAGCTCTCGACTCGGAGGTTCTAGTTACGATGGGCCGACCTGGTCTCCGACGAGGCGGCGCTAACACAACTTCATTGTCGCGCTTTGTAGCGGTGTCAGATTAGAGAAAGCACGGGAGAATCTCTCTTTTACGAGTGAGAAAGTTCTTTTTTGGGAAGGTCTTGCAGACAATGTGACTAGGACAGTTTTACGACAGACCGGTGATTCGCGTCGCGCGAGGCTGTCATGTAGTTGTGGAAAATTTCGATTCTCTGCGAGTAGGCACGGGGTAAGGCCGTTAAGAGTATGTAATTTTTGGAGCGGCCCACGGGACTCGAACCCGTTTCGCTGGCTTGGGAAGCCAGGGCACAACCCATATACCAGGGCCGCCCTTTGGGGCTACGAAGGCACCGGTGGGCGGGTTTTACCTTCCTCGGGTGTAATGAACCCGTCGCCCGCCAATTTTTTGATCTTGGGTAGAGTCAGTTCCCGCAATTCAGAGACCTCCGTTTAAGAGGGGACCACCGTCGAAGATGAGCCCCAAGGAGCAGCCGCGATTCCGGTTTCCGGTCTCGCAGTGCAGTTTCTATTGTACCCCTGCCACTGGAAAAACCGGAGTGTTCGGTGGTAGAAACTCCGGTAATGGCGCGGATCGGCAGATACATCCTCGATGATGATCGCAATCACGTGTCCGAACACTTGATGATATGGCTGACACCCCGCGGTCTCAGTTTTCCAAACGACTTTGCGGATATTCGTCGTCTCAGTTCTGATTCACTTTACGGATGTTCGGCTTTTCAATTCACGCCGCTGGGCGCACCTAAGTTAGCGATGCGGATTTTGAATGGTGGCGGGGGTGGATTTCCGGCTTCCGTCAGGGTTGAAATACATTAAGGCCGCTAGCAGCGTTCCCGCCAGAACCAGGAAGCCAATGACAAGCCAGAGCCGCCGCACTTCACCTTGCGTCATGCAGGAGAGACCTTGCTTGAATTAGAAAAGCTGCGGGTCGCCCCCCTAATTAAATGACGGAGACTCTAAGAGGTTCTGCCGCGCAAAGTTTTTCGAACACTTTCCAACAATTCCGCAAAACCCGCTCCAGTCACGGGATCTCGCGTGTACACAATTGACCGTATCCCCCTCCGCAGTTCTTGTGTCACCCTTTTCCCGCCATATCTGGGGATGGAAGATACGTTTGCTCGTCGTCCAGAACAAGGTATGGGCTTCGTTGAAAAATAGTTCTCGGTTCGGAGCTTTCCGAAGGAGGCGGTCCATTATGTATAAGAAAATGGTATGGCTAGCCGTTCTGGCACTGGCCCTGCCATTCACAGCTTTTGCCAGCAGCATCGACATCTCCAATGCCGGGGGAACACTCTCAGGGAGTGCGAGCGGCTTATCTCTCACCGGCTCCACCATGTTCAAGTTCGATACGATCGTCGGAGCGAACTTGGGGTCTGTTAGCTTCACTACCGGCGCCTTCACGAGCGGGGACGCTCAGAATGGGGGCACCCTGGCAGCTGGCGGCACCTTTACCATCACTGGAAACGGCAGCGGCGGAGTTCCCAACGGAGTGATCTTCAGCGGGACCTTCAGCGCCGCGACTTGGACCATGGAGACGCTGTCGGATGGCACTCACAACTATATTTTGACTGGCGCACTGGTAGCTCCAAATGGTCAAGTTGGGGCGACTACTCAGATCAGCGTCAACACTGGCATGAGCCTCTTCAGTGGAAGCGCGAAGCTCTCCAGTGGCGATACCAACCTCAACCAGCTCGCTGTTCCTGAACCTGGCACTTTGAGCCTTCTCGGTACCGGCCTGATCGGTTTGGCCGGCATCTTGCGTAAGCGGATCCTCAATTAAATCGACGGGACTGGATGTTGGCTCCTGAACCAGAAAGAACCCGCCGCGGGGATGCAGCGGGTTTTTGCTTTGGTTGCGAGTGTATGCTCCGGGAGTTCTGGCGAAGGGCAGCGGCGCATCGGGCGATTTGGTTGACGACTTTCTGTTGATCATCGCGCTCATCGCTTTCGAGTTCCCCGCGCCTGCTTTTGTCGATCCACAAGGCAAGGCTTTTTTCGTACCAGGAGTGTGCTTCGCCCCAGTTGTGCGCTGCCTCTGCTCTGGACGCATGGCGCGACGTGGCCAATGCCGCATAGGCGCTTCCCATAGTAGAGTGGGCCGAAGCGAACCCGCTGCGCACGTAGCGATTGCTGGCGGTTTCGGGGGACATGGCGCGGAAGGTCGCAAGTGATTCTCGCAGGACGTCCATTGCGGCCGCGGGCTGGCCCGACTGAACGAGAATCTCCGCGATTGCGCTATCGGTAAAGCCGAAGTTAGCCCTGGCCAGCGAGTTGTTCGCGTCGGCGGCGAGCAGGGCCTTAAAAGTGTTGTGGGCTTCACGTTCGGAGGCCAAGGCTTCGCTGAGTTTGCCCTGATCCCGCTGAAGAGTACCCAGCTTGATCATCGCTTCCGCGAGATATTCTCGCAATGTAACGCCGTTGGGTGAAGAGCGGGACAGTTCCCTTAGAAGGTCGACGGCTTTACCCTGCATCTTCATGGCCTGGGCAACATCGCCCTGCAATCTCATGCAGGAGGCCATGCCAATGTAATCAGCAGCAAGATGAGTGCGTAGGGTAGTGTTGGACGGGTTCACCTGCAGCGACGCGTCGCGAACGGCGGCCGCCTGGCGATAGCTAGCGATTGCCGCGGCAGCGTCCCCGGTTTTCAGGAGCAGACCCGCGATGAAGTAGTGGCTGCCGGCAAGATGATCGGCGAGTTCGGGGTCGGTGCTGGCGTCGGCGAGCTTCTGGGTGATGGGCAACGTCTTGCGCACAGCGTTCAGCGCGCCGTTGAGGTCTCCGGTGGCTTCCAGCGCGTGGGCAATGCGAAAGTAATTTTCAGAGAGCTGAGTCTGCAGTTTCGCGTCGTTGGGCGAGACTTTCGCCAACGACTCGCGAATACGAAGCGCTTTCCGATAGCTCTGCAACGCTCCAGCCTGGTCCCCGAGGTTGGGTGCGAAGGGGTACCCGAGAACGTCCCCGACCCTTTCATACGCGGTAGCGAGTTCGGTTTGCAGCGAGACGTCGCCTTTGGCTTGCTGACTAAGGCTATCGAGGTATTCAAGCGCCCGGCCGACGAGGAGTTTGCGAGCTGCCGTTGAACCTGGGATGTCTGCGATGGAGTTGTCGATTTCGAAGATGAGCGAGTTGGCCAGTTTGCGGACGTCGTTGAAGCGGCGTTCGGCGATATGCTTCTCTCGCAAAGTGACCGCCATGCCAATCGCGAGAGTCAGGACAACCACCACTGTGGCGGCGACCATAGTGGTATGGCGGCGGACAAATTTTCCGGTGCGGTAAGTCCAGGAGTCCTGGCGCGCGTTCACCGGTAGACCGACCAGGTGGCGGCGGATATCTTCGGCGAACTGCTCGACGGATCCGTAGCGTCGTTCGGGCTCCTTGCGCAGCGCTTTCAGGATGATGTTGTCAAGGTCGCCCGCGAGGCGACGTTGCAACTTGAGAGGCGAGCCTTCGCGGGTTCTGCTGACAGACTCGGGAGTCACGTCGTCGCCCTGGTTGTCGGGCTTCCGGACAATGGTGCTCGGCCGGAAAGGCTCCAGTTCAGATATCGTGCGCGCCCATTCCGGAGCGCTCGTGCTAGTCAGGCGATACGGCGACTGCCCGGTAACCAAACGGTAGAGGATGACTCCCAGGGAATAAACATCGCTCGCGGTCGAGATGAGTTCTCCCCTTACCTGCTCCGGGCTGGCATATTCCGGGGTGAGGGGGTTGAGAAGAGTAATTTCCGGCCCGGCAGACGGACTAACGATCTTCGCTATGCCAAAATCCAGGAGCTTGGGAATGCCATCCCGAGTCACCAGGATGTTGTTGGGCTTGAGATCGCGGTGGATCACCAGGCGCTGGTGGGCGTACTGCACGGCTGCACAAACTGCCTGGAAGAGTTCAAGGCGTTTTGCGATCGAGAGAGCATGCGCGTCGCAGTGCTGGTCGATGGGCGTACCATCGACGAGTTCCATGACGAGGTAGGGGATGCCGTCCTCGGTGGTGCCGCCGTCCAGAAGGCGGGCGATGTTGGGGTGATCAAGACCTGCCAGGATCTGGCGCTCGTGGCGAAAGCGCTCCAGGATGAACTTGCTGTCGAAGCCTCCGCGAACCAACTTAACCGCGACCTGGTGATCGAACTCGCCATCGACGCGGGCCGCGCGATAGACCTCGCCCATGCCGCCATGACCGATTTCTTCCAGGATGTCGTATGCGCCGACCCTGCGGCCGATGCGCGCGGGCAGCGGCGGGACCACGTCGGGCAGCAAGGCAATGGCGGGATCGCGTAGAAAGCTGCTCTGCGCGAGAACATGGGAGCGCAATAGAGATTCGACTTCGGGGCGAAGTTCGGGGGCGACAGCAAAAATCTTGTCGAGATAGGAGGAGCGCTGGGCGGCGTCGAGGCGAAGGGCATCGTCGAGGGCTTCCTTTACCTGTTGCCACTGTTCGGGCTTCACGCGGGTGCCCTCCGGGAAATCTCGCGATGGAGCCAGATTCGAGCGGTGGTCCACTCGCGCGACACGGTGGCCGGTGAAATGCCCAGCACCTCGGACGTGTCGTCAATCGACAGACCGGCGAAGAAACGCAGTTCCACGATGCGGCTCTGCTGCTCATCAAGCTTCGCAAGATCCTGGAGTGCGTCGTCGAGCACCACCACATCGAGATCCGGTTGTTGGGCCAGGAGCGACCCTTCCTCCAGAGTCACCTTGCAGGCATTTCCGCCACGCTTGGCGGCCTGATGGCCGCGGGCATACTCGACGAGAATCTGTCGCATGAGACGGGCAGCGACTCCGAAAAAATGGGCGCGATTCTGCCACTCCGGCAGTTTCTGGCCGACCAGGCGGACGTACGCCTCGTGAACCAGAGCAGTGCTTTGCAGGGTATGGTCGGAGCGTTCGCGCTGCAGATACCGATGCGCCATGCCGCGCAGTTCGGTGTAAACGATCGGCATCAGAGCATCGAGAGCTTGGCGGTCCCCGTCGCGCCATCGCACCAACAATTGGGTCACTTGCTCTGGAGAGTTCTGGTGCACAGCCACGCCCCGTGCGCCATGGGGGTGGCGCGGAATTTGTCCGCGAAGCATATCCCGTTTTGTGTGGGCTGTCAATCCACTGAAAAGAAGTGGCTTACGCAAGTTGTAAGCGTCATTTTTGCATTTTTCGGATCCACAGAACTCAGACGCACCGTTCGAACGGCAGTTGCAGAAAGGAACTCCTTCCGAAATATTATTTGCCCGTTGTGAGGGGAATCCTGAGCGCTTTGCGCATTACCACACAGGAGAGCAGTCGTTCCCCGGCACGGCCCGCTTGAGGGGAGGTCGGCCGGGGGGCCCATACAAAGCTGCTCCCCGCAAAGCCAAACCATCCAAAGGAGTCCCTATGTGCTGCAAGTGGTTGCGACAGCTCTCCTGCATGCTCGCTCTGCTAACGGCCGCAATGGCGGCCCAGGCTGAGGACCTGCACCTCAAAAAAAATATCTCTGTTGGCGGCAACATCGTGTCGAGCAGTGAGACCTCCATCAAAGGCGCGCGCACCCGTGACGTGAGTCAGGGTCCTGGCGGCACCATGGTCACGCTTCGCCAGTGCGATCTGAAGCGTACGGTCACTCTCAATGACCAGTCGCAAAGTTACCTGGTCGTCAACGATCCCCAGGATGATGCGGCGGCACGCGCTGCCGCGCTGGTGACGGGCGCACCGGCTCCAGAACAAAAGAAAACTGGGGGACACGTCGAGATCACATCGAGCATCACGGATACCGGCGAGCGCAAGCAGATATTCGGACTCAATGCGCGCCACCTGAAAACGAAGGTGGTTGAGAAATCTTCCGACGACGCCTGCTCAAAGGTCGACCAAACGTTTGAAGTGGACGGCTGGTATGCAGACTTGGGCAAGGAGAACGCCAGTTGCGGCGCCTCCATGGCACCCCCAGTTCGTCAGGGTCAGGGATGCCAGGACGCGGTTGTTGAGCACCACAGCGGCAGCGGTAAGCCGGGCTATCCACTGGTGCAGAACGTCACCATGCATAACCCGGACGGGACTTCGATGGTGGTAAGCATCAACGTCACCGAAGTCAGCAAGCAGCCTCTCGATGCAGCCTTGTTCGACGTGCCAGCCAGCTATAAGCAGGTGAATACGTTCGCAGAATTGCAAGGGCTGCCACAGATTCCGCAGGGTGTTCCCCAACAGCAGGCTGCGGGACAGAGTTTCGCGCCTCAGGGTCAGCCAGGCGGATCGTACGGCGCGGCAGCGGCCGGCGGCGCGATGAGCCAGCAGATGATGTCACAGTATGCGGCGCAGGCCGGCGGCATGGGGAACATGGCAGGAATGATGCATCTGGGCGGGGCCAATCAGCCAGGCAGCGCACCGATTGCCGCCCCTCAGGCCCTGGGACCGAAAGCACCGGGCAAGATCCGCATCGGTGTAGCTCCTCCGGACGCACAAGTTGGCCAGGGCAGCAGTGCCCAGGCCGACTACAGCACCCCCATCCGCAACGCGATGATCCTGCTGATGAACGGTCCGGCAGTGGAGATCGCGGCCCTCGACTCACGCGTCGCTATGCAGTTGCAGGCAGAAGCACAGCAAAAGCAATGTGACTACATCCTGATGTCGAGCGTGGCGGTGAAGCATCCGCAGAGCGGGGGCTTCGGCAAGTTCATGAAGATGGGTGGCACCATGGCACAGATGACGCCAATGGGCGCGATGGCGCATGGCATGGGCGGTGCGATGGCGGCGAGCGCAGCTTCCGCAGCTGCATCGGCGGCAGCCCAGGCCTCTCAACAGCAAGCCATGAACCAGGTCATGAGCCAATTGTCCGGCTTCAACGGGCAGATCAAGCAGAAAGACGACGTCACCGTGCAGTATCAGCTCACCCAAACCGGCCAGGGCGCGCCGCTCGTGCAGAATGCTTTGCAGGGGAAGGCGAAGTCGGACGGCGAAGACGTGCTGACGCCGCTGCTGCAACAGACGGCGAACACGGTACTCACGCAAGTCAGTGCGAAGAAGTAGTCATCCACTTAGGGCGGAGCGTTGTGGGGAGACGCTTCGCCCCTTTTTTCGCTGGAATGCTGGCTGCGGTCGAAATCTGCAATCGGGGTGAGCGATGGGTGCGAATAACCGGACGTTGGCGGTGCTGGGAAGTGTCGTGCTGGTGGTGATCGTGTTGGCGGGATGGGGGTTGAAGGCTTTGCTGGCGCGCCCCAAGTCACCGCAGCAAACGATGGAGGAATTTGCGCGGCAGGCGCAGGGTCAAGCACAGGCGCTCGCACAGGCGCAAAAGCAGGCTCAAGCACAAATGCCGGATATGGCCAAGCTGGCCAGCATGGCTGCGATGCCGGGCGGCAGCCCTTCACCTGCAGCGCAGATGGCGATGCTTCAGCTTGTTCAGAAGCACCAAGTAGGCATGGCCACTGCAGCCTATCTCGCGCAGGCGAGAGCCCAAGTCCTTTCGCAATCGAACAATTCCGTCCGCTACTCACTAACCTTCCCCGACGGCGTTACATCCGAAACCACGATCACCTTGACGCCCGGCCAAACATATTCGCCGACTCCTGCGGAGATTGCCTGGGCGCAGAAAAGTGGAGTGCAAGCCTACCGGGTACAGTTTTCCGCAAAAACAGAAAGGGAGACGAAGACGCGCATGACACTGCGTTACTTCATCCCCGACGCTTCCATGCCTGCCGCTCTGCAACAGCGTCTACAGAACAAGTCCGCATCGTTCTTCCAACTGATCCCCTCCGCCTATGCGGAAGGCAATCTCGGTGTGGACGTTGTCTCCGATACCGGTGTTGAGGTGACGAAGGAAGTCCTTAAACAAGCAGCCGAGCACGGCAACTTAAGCAAGGAATTTCCCACTCCTTTGTCCCGGTTCGTGGACCTTGCGAACGCGTTCAAGAAGGAAACCGAACACCTCGACTGGATAGATCAGTTGAACTTTTTGGACTATTGCGCGAATAATCCCACGAATCCCCTCACACAAAAGGCATACCAGCAAGATCCGAACTATCAGAAACAAACTCTGCAGGGACTTCAGGACGCGCGGTCGGACGTCATGCAAATGACCGCGATGCGCTTTCTCAATCTCGCTACCTCGGTCGCAACCGATCTGGTTGAGGGACCCATGGGCGCGATCACGGCTCCGGTTTCGTCGTACAACGATGGCACGCTCAAGGGTCTGGCGGACGATCGCATCAACGAAGTCAAGAAGGGCTTCCCCGAATGCAAACCCGCAGATCGCTTCGAACCGGGGCAGTACCAGCCGATGCAGGGAAACTTCAACTACTCCTACAAGCTGAGCTCACACCAGTGCAGGGCCCAGTGTGTTGACTACGAGGAAGAACGGAAGTTTGAGGGCACCGTGCATCTAAAGCCCGACTCCTTCGGCTATCTGGTCGGCGAGGGAGCTGGGAATATTACAGTGAAGAAGAAACAACATGCGTACGACCAGTACTGCAAGAACGCCGGATGGCGCGACAACTACGACGGTAATGCCGACATCCACCTCAAAGCGGGCGGCGATACTCCTGCGAACGGCGTCATCATGGCCAATTTCGGCGGGGATGGGTTGACGAGGGAGGGAGTTCAAATCGGGTGCGACGGCAAAGAGCAGAGCCTGAACGGGACGGCCTCAGCTGGCGCAAGTTGTGAGTTCCATAACGTGGATTTGGTGCACGGGGGGAGTTACTCCGCGTTCGAATCCGGGGATGGCCACGGTACTTGCAAGTTAGAACTATTCCCGCAGTGAGACAAATTTGTAATTTGGCAATTTCGTAACTTGGTGATTCGCGCAAAAAGTAGCTGGCGCTCTTCAAATTACAATTTACCGATTAGAACATTACAGATATTCCATCTTTTCACTGCTGCGTATATGTCGCCCGCCGAATGAACTCTCCAGCTCCCGCGCGGCCGAGGAACTGATTCCCTTCCACGATCACCTGCCCACGCGATAATACGGCGTCGGGCATGCCGGTAACTTCAATTCCTTCAAACATCGAGTAGTCGACGCGCATGTGGTGCGTCTTGGCGCTGATCGTGTGCTTGCGGTCGGGATCGAAGATGACCAGATCGGCGTCGCTGCCGATGGCGATCGTGCCCTTCCGCGGGTAAAGACCGAAGAGCTTTGCGGGGGTGGTCGACACCAGTTCGACAAAGCGGTTTACGTTGAAGCGTCCTTTGGCGACGCCGCCGGAATAAATCAGGCTCATGCGATGCTCGATGCCGGGACCGCCGTTGGGAATCTTGGTAAAGTCGTCTTTGCCCATTTCCTTCTGTTCCTTGAAGCAGAACGGACAGTGGTCGGTGGAGACGACCTGCAAGTGATCCTGCTTGAGGCCGTTCCACAATTTTTCCTGATGCCACTTTTCGCGTAACGGCGGCGTGAAGACGTACTTCGCTCCTTCGAAGCCGGGCGCATCCATGTTTTCGAGCGACAGGTAAAGATATTGCGGGCAGGTCTCGGCATACACGGGCAGGCCACGATCGCGGGCCTCGCGGATTTTTTCGAGCGCATCGTTACAGCTTAAGTGAACGATGTAGACCGGTGCGCCCGCCATCTCGGCCAGCGCGATGGCACGTCCGGTGGCTTCGGCTTCGGCGGTGGTGGGACGTGTGAGCGCGTGATACTTGGGAGCCTTCTTTCCTTCCGCCAGCGCCTGCTGCACGATCACGTCGATGGCACTGCCGTTTTCCGCGTGCATGCAGACCAAGCCGCCGTTCTTTGCCGTAGCACGGAAGGCTTTGAAGATGCTGGCGTCGTCCAGCATGAACACGCCCGGGTACGCCATGAAGAGCTTGAAACTGGTGACGCCTTCGCGGACCAGGGCGTTCATCTCTTCCAGCTGTGCGGCGCCCAAGTCGGTGATGATGCAGTGGAACGCGTAATCACTGACGGCCTTGCCGGAGGCTTTCTGCATCCAACTGTCGAAGGCGGTGCGCAGGGTCTGGCCCTTGTACTGGATGGCGAAGTCGATGAGGGTCGTGGTACCACCGAAGGCTGCGGCGCGAGTGCCGGTCTCGAAGTCGTCGGCGCTGGTGGTGCCGCCGAAGGGCATGTCGAGATGCGTGTGCACGTCGATACCGCCGGGCAGGACGTATCTGTTTTTGGCGTCGATGATCTTTTTGGCATTTTCGCGCGGGAGATTTTTTCCGATGGCCTCGATCTTGCCGCCGCTGATAGCGACATCGCTGGGGTAGGTGTCGGTCGCCGTGACTACGCGGCCGTTGACGATGAGGGTATCGAAGCCCATTAGACCTTCCTCCGATGAAAAGCGAAGCAGGCATTCTATGCTAAACTGCCCCACCTTCGGGTGAGTCCTCTGTATTCCTCTGTGTCCCCTGTGGTGAATAAAATCTCAACCACAGAGGACAGCGAGGGTCACAGAGAAAACCCGTATCATTCATCGAGGAAATTCTATGCAGTTCGGTATCACGATCAAACCCGACATGGCGGTGGAGCGCATCGTTGCTTTGACGCGGCAAGCGGAAGCGGCGGGGTTCGAATATGGGTGGATTTTCGATTCGCACGTGCTGTGGCTCGAGCCCTATCCGATGCTCACGCTGATGGCGGCCAATACGAAGAAGATGAAGCTGGGGCCGTGCGTCACCAATCCGGCGGTGCGCGACTTGACGGTGACGGCGAGCCTGTTTGCCACGTTGAACCTGATTTCTGGCGGGCGTATGCAGGTTGGCATCGGCCGCGGCGACAGTTCGCGTCGCGTGCTGGGCAAGAAGCCGGTGGGAGCGGGTGATCTGGAGCGGGCGATCAAGACGCTGCGCGAATTGATGTCGGGAAAAGAAGTCGACTACGACGGCCAGCCCACGCGGCTGACCTGGGCGCAGGTTCCGCCGCCGGTATGGGTCGCAGGCTACGGGCCGAAGGTTCTCGACATGGCGGGGCGGATTGGGGATGGAGTGATTCTGCAGTTTGCCGATCCGGATTTGATCGAGTGGTGCCTGGGCTTCGTGAAAAAGGGTGCAGAGGCGGCCGGGCGTGACTACAAGAAGATCGAAGTCATGGCGGCAGCCCCGGTGTGGATCTCCGATGACCTGCAGCTTGCGCGCAAGCAGGTGCGCTGGTTTCCGGCGCTGGTGTCGAACCACGTGGTGGATTTGCTCTCGCGATATAAGCCAGAAGACTTGCCCCCGGCGCTGACTTCCTACGTGAGCAACCGCGGCGGGTACGACTATCAGCAGCATTGCGAAGTCGACAGCAGTAATTCGAAGTTCGTCACCGATGACATCGTCGACCGGTTCTGCGTAGTGGGATCGGCGGAGGCGCATCGCAAAAAGCTTCGCAAGCTGGCGGAACTGGGAGTGACGCAATTTAATGTCTACCTGATGTGCGGAGAGGAAGAGGCGACGCTGGAGGCGTATAAGAAGGAGATTTTGCCGGCGTTTCAGCGGTCAGCAGTCTAGGGACCGCGATCGATCTGTGTGAGAAAGCTCTCTTTCGCTGCCCTGAGCACGAAAACGCTAAGGGTGGACCAGTAGGGCGATTCCTTGCGCGTCGGTAAAGTGCAGCTGTTTTTCACCCGGAAAATTCGGGTTTTGCTCCACTGCCTTTGCGAAACTCTGGATTAATTTCACAACGTGGCGGTCTGAAAATTCCTTCTGACAACGACCGGCCGCGCCAACCAGCAACGCTTTCACCAGCGCATACAAGACTCCCATTTTCAGATATTCGGTAAAGGGATCCGTGGGATTGCCCCGCGGATCCACACCATAGGGAAACCGCGTCCGGAAGATGTAGTTTACGAGATAGTTCTCCATACTGAACGGGCGCTGTTGCATGAAGGGCCGGTAAAAGCGGGTTGCGGCGTCTTCATAGAAGGGGATGCAAGCTTCGATGGAAGCACCGGCGTGGTAATGAATGGCTTCGAGGAAATCTTGCACGCATTCGCGGAGGCGAGCTTGGCTCGGGTCGGTGATCTGGAGATACTGCGCCGTCATTTCGAGCACCACTTGCAGCTGCGGCGCGGTTTGCACGGGCATGCCGTCCATCGCCGGGCGAAGCGTGCCCTTGGCAATGAACTCGGCGAACTCGTAGAGCAACTGAGGCGTCAAGTCAAGCTGCTGGCTCCGCGTGATTTCGTTCAAGCGCTTGCAGAACATTCCCAACAGAAATAGACGCTGCCAGAGTGGATAGGCACGGTCTCGGAGCAATAACAACGTGAACTCGCGCACTTCCCAAAAAAACTGATGAGGACTCCCGTTGGCGCGGGCTCGCTGACTGCCCATTCCTGCGAAACGATGGTAGCGAGGAAGATTGCCAGTCGCGGCACCGTCGGACGGAATGAGTTCTGGATTAAGGAGCACTAATCTGGCCGCCTCCGGGCACGAGAGCAAGAGCGTCGTTT
The DNA here is from genome assembly GCA_963765755.1 of uncultured Acidobacteriota bacterium. GTDB lineage: Bacteria > Acidobacteriota > Terriglobia > Terriglobales > Acidobacteriaceae > Gp1-AA133. The sequence goes on from CAVXXV010000010.1 coordinate 129,741, forward strand.
CACGCAGACCGTCAATCCGTTGTGTGAGGCGCGGGTAGGTCGCGCAGACATCCGACAAGTAAAGGTCGCCATGCTCCTGCTGGATGCCGCACAATCGGTTTGGCGACAGGAAAGGGCAGGTATACGACGCCGTGAGCTGGATCCTGGCATATCGAGATTCGCTGGCGTCGCTAACCGGAACAAAATGCTGCATTCGAGCCTGAAACGCTGGTGCGGATCGGTACTTCTCATAAGACGCCCGGTCGACCACCACATCCAGACCGTGGCAGCATGTGTCGTCGCAATCGGATCCTAAGCACCGGAATGCTTTGGCGTAACGGGGGCGAAGGGAATCCAACATTCTGAATTCTTTTTAAGAAAAAGTCTGGGCGAGCGTCGGCCCTCTGATCGAACAGCACTGCAAATGCCAAATTTCCTTTTTTGGGGAAACAATTCGCCAACGTTTCAGATGACATCGTCGATCGGTGCTGCGTGGTGAGGAGCCCAATCACTTGGCGCGAAAGTACGTGCCGCGGAACAGGTGAGACCGGTTCACATTCTGAAACGTAAACGGAATCGATTGGTCGCGAAACAACTCAGGGCCAGCTTGCAGTTGGTAGTGAAGATGCGGTCCGAAGGAGTCCCCGGAATTACCCAGGTGACCAACCACCTGCCCCTGCTTGACCAGATCTCCGGCCTTCACACTCACCGAGCCCTGACGCATGTGCATCATCACGCTGAATTCTGAATTGCCGTGATCGATGATGACGCAGTTACCGGCTACGGCGAGCATTGGGTCATGCTGGGAATCCAACAATTCTTGATCAGGATCGCCAGCAGCAGGGTTGTTGGGAACATCATTGCGCGCGTACACCACAGTTCCATCCGCGGGAGCCAGGATCTCGCGATCCCAACCTGCGTACGATGAGTTCTCATCTTTGTCATTGGTTTGGGGCGCATAGTTTGCGTCCAGGCCCAGCACGTCAATGGCGAACTGGTTTGCATATCCGGAATGCCCGCCATCGTTAATCCAGCCCTGCATTACAAGACCTGGTCCGCGAAATGGAAAGGCGAGGGCCGTCTTCGGGCGGTAGACGGCAATCGGGATATCGAGTACTGCCTCTTCTCGTTTTCCTTCGGAGTTGACTACCTTGAGACGCACGCGAGTTCGATCGACGTTTAGCCTCTTTGCTCGAGTGAATGTCAGATGCAGATCGAAGGCCTCATGCAGCAGGAACCCTCGGCGAGACGAGGCGGCCGGAGTTTCGGGAAGCACACGGTAGCTGGTCAGAGCAGCCTTCTCAAGCTCCGGGGACCCAATCTCGCTCTTGTCTACAACTGTGTTCGAGCTAAGGAGTTCGATGGTCTCGGCAACAGGCTTGGACGAACAGTCATTCGGTTTGCAAAGCGCTACCACGTTGAAGGTCCAACTCTCGGTCTCTCCGTGACCAGGATCATCGATCTTGTAGACGGCTGCAGGAACCGACTGAAGCTGCAGCGGCTTTTCAGGAGGAAGAACGTCCTGCGCCGCAGCCAGCGTCGTCAGGAACACCGTGCCCAACAGGGTTCGAGCGCCTGGCAAACACGAAGGCCCTGCCTTCATCACAACACCTCAACTGCAGGTATCTCTGCTGCACGCTGCAGCCTCATCAGCCCGTAATACGCCACAAACGAAATCGCGAAGCCCACGAACCACGAATAGTCGTAGAGAGGCCGGAGAGCAGGCACAACCAGGCCGATGAGGGCCGTCCCTGCGCCAGCGGCCAGGGCGATCAGAGCCGACCAGTTGAAGCCGTGCCGGTACTCGTAGGCTCCGCCGCGCAGGTAGAGGTCTTCCAGTTGAAGTTCGCGGCGGCGAATCACGAAGTAATCGCAGATCATAATTCCTGCCACCGGACCAAGGAATGCCGCATAGCCGCCCAGCCAGCCCAGGATGAATGTCTTGTAATTGGCCAGCAGCTTCCACGGCATCAGTGCGATACCCATAAAGCAGGTAATCACTCCGCCCGTGCGAAAGCTGATGCCACGCGGCCAAAGATTCGAAAAGTCATTTGCGGGCGAGACTACATTCGCGCCGATGTTCACATTGAGGGTTGCGAGCAGGATTGCCACCAGTGAGATCACGACTGCCACCGGCGAATGAAACCGTGCGAGCAGTTGGACCGGATCCCAGATCGCGGTGCCGTAGATGACGACTGTCGCCGAGGTTACGAGTATGCCGATCAGCGAGTAGAGCGTCATCGTGGTCGGCAGGGCGAGAGCTTGTCCGATCACCTGCTGGCGCTGGCTCCGGGCGAAGCGGGTGAAGTCGGGGATGTTGAGTGACACCGTTGCCCAGAAACCTACGGTCGCGTTCAATGCAGGAATCAGGAACTTAAGAAAGTCCGGAAAGCTTGTGAAACGCGACGGAGCCGAGAGCATGGGACCAAATCCACCGGCCGTTTTGTAGGCCCAGCCCAGCAGCAGCAGTCCGACCGCCAGCAAAACCGGCGCGCTGATGCCCTGCAGGAAACGAATGTACTCGATGCCTTTCAGGATCACGGCGAGGTTGATAAGCCAGAACGCCAGGAAGCAGATTGCCGTTCGGTGCTCAACGTGCACCCATCCGGGAAAAAGAATCGCGAGCAGGCTGCTCACGGCTTCCCCTCCGACCCAGGTCTGAATTCCGAACCATCCGCAGGCTACTAACGCGCGCAGGACGGCGGCTACGTTTGCGCCCAACACTCCGAACGAGGCACGGGCCAGCACAGGGAACGGCACGCCGTAGCGGGCGCCCGGGTGCGAATTCAGCAGCATGGGCACCAGGACGATCGTGTTGCCCAGGAACACCGTGAACACCGCCTGTTTCCAGTTCATGCCGCCCTGGATCAGGCTGGCCGCCAGCATATAGGTCAGAATATTGACCGACATCGATATCCAGAGCGCAGCGTAGTTGTAAGTCCCCCAGTGCCGCTGGGCGGGCGTGGTGGGGGCGAGGTCGGGATTGTAGAGCGGGCTGGATTCGATGGAAGAGCGTATTGGAGCGGATGGTAGTGGCATGGATTTCTGGTGTGGGGCTTTGGGCTCTAGCTTTTCTATGTTGAAACCCAAAACTGTTGCTAGAGCCTAAAGCCCAGGCCCAGGGCCCAGGGCCCGAAGGCTACAGCCTGCACTCTCTCAGTCCGCCGCCGCCGCTCTTCCCGTCTGCGCCGTCAGCGGCTCGTAAGTCTCCGGGCGCCGATCGCGGAAGAACTGCCAAGTCCGGCGGACTTCCGTGATCATGTCGAGATCAAGATCCGCCACGACGACCTCGTCTTTGTCGCGACTAGCCTGGGCAATAATCTTCCCGCGCGGATTGCAGAAGTAGCTCTTGCCGTAAAACTCGCCGATACTCCAGGGCTTCTCGGTCCCCACGCGGTTGACGGCGCCGACGAAATATCCGTTGGCCACGGCGTGAGCGGGCTGCTCAAGTTCCCAGAGGTACTCCGAGAGTCCGGCTACGGTTGCTGAAGGATTAAAGACAATTTCGGCACCATTCAAGCCCAGGATGCGGGCGCCCTCCGGGAAATGCCGGTCGTAGCAGATGTAGACGCCCACGCGCGCGTACTTCGTTTCAAACACGCTGTAGCCTAGATCGCCGGGAGTGAAGTAGAACTTTTCCCAGAATCCGGGGTGCACGTGCGGGATGTGGTGCTTCCGGTACTTGCCCAGGTATTTCCCGTCGGCATCGATGACGGCCGCGGTGTTGAAATACAGGCCGGGCATCTGCTCCTCATATACGGGCACAACGATCACCATGCGATGCTTGGCGGCGATTTTCTGCATCAGCTTGGTGGTCGGTCCGTCGGGCACGCGCTCGGTGAGTTCGTACCAGCGCGGGTTCTGCTCAGCGCAGAAGTACGGGCCATAGAAAAGTTCCTGGAGGCACAGGATTTTGACTTTCTTCTTCGCGGCTTGCTCGATCATCTTGAGGTGCTTGTCGATCATGGCCTTCTTGATGGCCAACAACGGCTGTCGGCCGTCGAGGGGAGTCTTCGCCTGAATCAGGCCGCAACGCACAACACGCGCCATGGAGCACCTCCGGGGTGACAATATAGCACTCTGCTGTTTGCTATCATACGCGGCGTGCCGCGCCCCTTCCTGATCGACACCGACACTGCTTCCGACGATGCCGTCGCGCTCATCATGGCGCTGCGCGCGCCCGACGTTGAGGTGGTCGCGATCACCACGGTCGCGGGCAACGTGCCCGTAGAACAGTCGACTCGCAACGCGCTCTATATCGCCGAGATTTGCGGGAGCGACGTTCCCGTCTATGCGGGTGCCGATAAGCCTTTGCTGCGTCCTTATCAGAATGCGACGTGGTTCCATGGCGCAGACGGCTTGGGCGAGCACGGGTACCCGCCGCCAAAAAGATCAATGGAACGTTGGCACGCGGCCGATGCCATCATTGCGGAGACCGAAGAGCATCCGGGGCTAACGATCGTCACCCTGGCGCCGCTCACAAACCTCGCTCTGGCCCTCGCGAGAAAGCCGTCGATTGCCGCGAACGTAAACCGCTGCGTGATCATGGGGGGAGCGCCTTGCTGCGAGGGCAACGTCACTCCCGCGGCGGAGTACAACATCTGGGTCGACCCGGAGGCGGCACGCATGGTGGTGTCGAGCGGGATCCCGGTGGAGTTAATCGGTTGGCATCTGTCTCGGGGCGACGCGGTCCTCAACGATCGCGACATCGCGCAAGTGCTGGCGCTCCAGACGCCCTTGGCGCAGTTCGCGATTGAGTGCAACAGCCACGCCCGGGCTGCTTACAAGGTGCAGACGGGCGAGGACGGCATTTCCCTTCCCGATCCGATCGCGATGTGTTTGGCGCTCGATCCGTCGGTGGGGACTTCCTGGAGCGACCACTACCTCGACGTGGAGACACAAAGCGAGTTGACTCGCGGCATGACGGTGGTCGATCGGCTGAACGTCGCGGAGGATGAGCGGAATCGGGATGTGTGGGCAACGGATACAGGCAAGAAGCGCAGGGCCCGGGTTTGCTGGACTATGGATACCGCGCGCTGGAAGGACGCTCTGTTTACGTCCTTGCGGTGAAAAGTCTTAAAGCGCAGAGCACACAGAGAAGGTTATACGCGCAGGTACGTGGCTCCTGATCGTCATATTCGCCAAAGCATTTTCGTTTCTTTAGGAGACTTATCGTGAGAGCAGCGCGCAATCGTTCATCACAAGGTGGCAGTCGGAGGGATTTCCTGCGCGGGAGCGTTGTCGGCGGCGTGGCCGCCGCAATGTACCCGGCGCTTGGCGCAGCCCGCGAGGTCGTCCCCACATCTGCAGCATCCGATGTCCCCTCGTTCGAACTCGATGAAGTTTCGATCGATGATCTGCAGGCAGGAATGAAGTCGGGTAAATACACCGCCCGCGCGATTACGGAAAAGTATCTGAGCCGCATCGAGGCCATCGACAAGAGCGGGCCCGCCCTCAACAGTGTGATCGAAGTAAATCCTGATGCGGTGGAGATCGCGGAGTCGCTGGATCGCGAGCGCAAGGAAAAGGGCGGGCGTGGCCCGCTTCACGGAATTCCGCTTCTTATCAAGGACAACATCGATACGGCGGACAAGATGATGACCACTGCCGGGTCGCTGGCGCTGGTGGGCGGGCCCAAGCCGCCGCGCGATTCTTTTGTGGCGCAACAATTGCGCAAGGCCGGCGCCGTGATCCTGGGCAAGACCAACCTCAGCGAGTGGGCGAACATTCGTTCCAGCCATTCGTCCAGCGGGTGGAGCGGGCGCGGCGGTTTGACGCGAAATCCCTATGCGCTCGATCGCAATCCTTGCGGGTCAAGTTCAGGGACGGGAGCCGGGATTTCTGCCAATCTTGCAGCCGGTGGAATTGGAACCGAGACCGACGGTTCGATCGTGTGCCCGTCGTCGTCGAACGGGCTCGCAGGAATCAAGCCCACGGTCGGACTGGTCAGCCGCGCGGGAATCATTCCAATCTCGCATAGCCAGGACACCGCCGGGCCGATGTGCCGGACTCTGCGCGACGCGGCGATCATGCTGGGCGCACTTACCGGAGTCGATCCCGAGGACACGGCCACAAACACCAGCCAGGGAAAATCGCACACCGACTACACCAGGTTCCTCGATGAGAATGGACTAAAAGGGGCGCGCATCGGCGTGGTGCGCAAATATTTTGGGTTCAGCGATGGCGTCGACGGCATCCTGGCTGAAGCCATTGACGTGATGAAGCGGCAGGGGGCCACCATCGTTGACCCGGCCGACCTCGAATCGTTCGGCAAGTTCGACGAGTCGGAATCATTGGTGCTCGACTACGAACTAAAGGCTGACATCGAGAAGTATCTGGCGCGGCTTGGCCCATCTTCTCCGATGAAGAATTTGAAAGATCTGATTGACTTCAACCGTCAGAACGCCGCCAAAGAAATGGCCTACTTCGGACAGGATGTTTTTATGCGCGCACAAGCACGGGGACCGCTCACCACGCGCGAGTACATCGATGCGCTCGAAAAGAATCATCGCCTGACGCGCATCGAAGGGATCGACGCGGTCATGGACAAGTTCAAACTTGACGCCTTGATCGCGCCCACCGGCGGCCCGGCCTGGATCACGGACCTGGTTACTGGAGATCACTTCGGCGGGGGCAGCTCCAATGCAGCGGCGGTGGCGGGATATCCGAATATCAACATCACCGCAGGATACATGTTCGGGCTGCCGGTTGGGATTTCGTTCTTCGGCCGGGCATGGAGCGAGCCCACATTGCTGAAGATCGCTTACGGCTTCGAACACGCCACCCAGGCTCGCAAGGCTCCAAGATTTCTGCCGACTGCGGACCTGAAGGCTTGAGCGATGACCGGCGGGATTCTTTATTCGAACCTGATGCTCTTGATTGTGTTCGAGTACTCGGCCATTTCCCGCTCGGACTCCTCAAGGAAATCGAATCCGACCAGATAGTCGCCCATCACAGTGATGTAGCGCGCCTGATATTTTCCTGCCGCATTGATCAGCTCAACGCGCACAAACTGGTGCCCGGAAATATTGAGTTCCTGCGGGCGCACCAGGACTTCGTTGTGCTTCCCTGAAATGAGAAGCTGGGCATGGTCGATCGGCTGGTCCAGGGGTGGAATGCGGCGATGCGCCCAGATATTGATTCGCGGCAGAACCGGGCTGGCTAGTGAATCGAGTCCGTCTGGCGACGCAGCCAGCAGGCTGTAACGTTCGGGCACGACCGGCGCAGGCTGCACGGCGGGATCCGGCGGCGCGGCTGGCTTATCCTGTGCAGCCGTTTTCGCAGACGCCCTTCTCGCCCCCCCGACCGCCATCCTGGTTCGCTCAATGTCTTCCTGAATTGCCTGCTTGTTGGCTTCGGTGCGGGCGGCATCGTTCAGCGTTTTCCAGCCGGCCGGCAGCTCGTAGGTGAACCTGAAGTACGGGGACTCGAAGGTCGTTCCCGTCACTTTGACCGCATCCACGGGTCCTTCGGAGGCCGGCTTCGCCGCCGATTGATCCGTAGTGGATTGATGCTGTGCAGCGGGAGCGCCGGCCTTCGCAGGCTCAGTTGGGGCCGCTGGCTTATCTTGGGCGTTCAGGCTTAGGACTGAGGAAACCGTCAGAAAAATCAACGCGTACCGGGAGAATTGCATCGTGCTCCTTCCTCGAAAGGTGAGGATAGCCATGGCTTTCCGAGGCTGTCAATGCAACTTGAGTAACCACCCGCCAATCATCGATGTCGACCAGAGTGGCAGAGTAGGGGGTGGGAGTGCTCAAGCCGCACAGCGACGGCATAGCTTCGCCCTAAGGCGCTAGCCCCGGGTTGCGCCCCCATCAGGCGCGGGTCCCGCAGGGATAACACTCCACCATGTGGGCGGCGCTCGCGAGCTAGTCGTAATACTCCAACCCCAGGTGCGTGATGAGTTCTTCGCCACGCAGGTGGCGCAGGGTATTTTTGAGCTTCATGAGTTGGATGAACAAGTCGTGCTCGGGATACAGTCCGGGCGCGGTCATAGGGCTCTTGAAGTAAAAGCTCAGCCATTCCTGAATGCCCAGGCCCTTCAGCTCCGGAGTGCGCTGGGCGAGATCGAGGAACAACACCAGATCCAGAACGATCGGCGCGGCCAAAATCGAGTCGCGGCACAGGAAGTCGACCTTGATCTGCATGGGATAGCCAAGCCATCCAAAGATGTCAATGTTGTCCCAACCTTCTTTATTATCACCGCGAGGCGGGTAATAGTTAATGCGAACCTTGTGGGTAAAATCACCGTACAGATCCGGGTACAGATCGGGCTGCAGAATGTGCTCGAGGACGGAAAGCTTCGACTCCTCCTTGGTCTTGAACGAGCCGGGATCCTCGAGCACTTCACCGTCGCGGTTGCCCAGGATATTGGTCGAGAACCATCCGGCAAGGCCGAGCATCCGGGCCTTGAATCCGGGCGCGAGGATGGTCTTGATCAGGGTCTGGCCGGTCTTGAAGTCCTTGCCGCAGATGGGAGCTTCGTGCTCGCGCGACAAATCGTGCAAGGCTGGCACATCGACGGTGAGGTTCGGAGCGCCGTTGGCAAAGGGCACGCCTTCCATGAGCGAGGCGTAGGCGTAGATCATCGATGGCGGAATGTTCTCGTCGTTCTGCTGGAACGCCTTCTCGAGCGCTTTCACCGACTGATGAACAGCCGTCGGCTGGATGAAGCTCTCCGTCGATCCGCACCAGATGGTGATGAGGCGCGACGCGCCGGAGGTTTTCTTGAACTCGCGGATGTCCTCGCGCACCTGTTCGGCAAGTTCCATCTTGTTCTTACCCTTCTTGACGTTGGGTCCATCGATCTTCTTGACGTAGTTGTGGTCGAAGACGGCCTTGCGCGGCGTGATTTTCTGGAGGAAGGGCTTGATCTGTTCGAGCAGGTAGCGGTCGAGCACGCCGGCATTGGTTGCCGCGTCGAACATGTTGTCTTCGAAAATGTCCCAGCCAGTGAAGACCAGATCGTCGAGGTTGGCGAGCGGGACGAATTCCTTGATCTTGGGCGAGCGGCCGTCGGTGCGCTTTCCAAGGCGGATGGTGCCCATTTGCGTGACGGAGCCGATGGGCTTGGAGATGCCCTTGCGGATCGCCTCGACGCCAGCGACAAAGGTGGTGGCCACGGCCCCCATGCCGGGGATCATGACGCCGAGCTTTCCCTTGGCGGGCTGCAGATCGCCGTAGGAGGCTTTCTTCTCGCTGCGTACTTCCTTCACTGCATTTTTTACTTCAACCCGCGGCTTCGCGGACTTCGACCGTTTCGCCATAATTTGGCTGCTTCCTTATTTGTCTGAATGATGTAAGGCAAACGGATATGTTCTCGCATCGTGGCAGGGTTTGGCAATATTCCGAACCTGAGCGGGGGCAGGCGCGGGTTGATGGGCGGAATACGGGGATTGAAGTGCGAGGCGAGACGGCTGGAACCGCACTCCATTACTTCGTAATAGCTTATGGGCTCACGCCCACATCGCGCGGGGTGCCGTCCCTGCGGGACGCGCGTTCGTGCCTCGCCTTACCCAGGGCTTACGCCCTGGGCTAATCTCTGGCGCCGCTTCGCGACTGGGGCATCCATGTCACGCAACAAATCGCGCGAGCGACAGTTCTACTTCTCCAATTCCACCGTTTTGATCGGTACATCCCAGTGCGCCTCCAGAATGGAGAAGCGGCGCTGTTCCTCGTGCTGGTAGGCGTCCTGGTCGGGGTAAAGCTGTTTCTTGAGGGCGTCTTCGTCGAAGGCTTCGTTGGCGACCGCGGCGTTCTTGAAGACGATGGTGACGCGGTAGTCCCAGCGGCCGTCTTCGGTCGAGTGGTAGCGCGGCTGGTCCATCCAGACCTTAACCATGCGGCCCATTTCGACCTGTTTCTTCAGCAAGGGATAGTGATTCTTCTTGAACAGCTTCAGGAATTCCTCGGCGTATCCCCATTTGGCTTTGTAGTAATACTCGACCACAAACGGCTTGTCGGCAGACGAAGCGGTTTGCGCTTCGGTCGTGAGCGGCGCGAAGATGGCGGCAGCGAGAATCAATGCGGCAAGGGCGCGGGACACAGGACCTCCTGGGCAGTGGAATTTCATGCTTGTACACTGTTGCGGCTCGGTCGTCAAAGAGCAAAGCGCTTCCCGGAATCTATCCGCTCCCTCGGAGGTAGATTGTCAGAGCCGAGCAACGACGAGAAACAGATTCACGCATTATTCGACGCCGGAGATCGCGCGCTGATGAGCCCTGACGTTGAAGCGCTGGCAGAGATCTTTGCCGACGATTACGTACAGTACAATCCGTCGGGTCAGCCATTCACCAAGCAACAGGTGCTTGAGAGCTTGCGCACCAGTACTGTACGGTATCCCTCGATTGTTTCAACGGGGCGCCACATCCGGCTCTTTGGCGACGTTGCGATCGTGCACGGATCGGAAGACGACCTGGTCGAGACGGACGGGCAGCGCTTCCCCGCGCGTTATCTCTATATGGATGTGGTTGTGAAACGGAATGGACGCTGGCAGATTGTTGGGTCGCTGCTGGCAAAGCCGGAGGAACCATAGTTCGATGCGCGCCCCACTGGTCAAGTTCCCAAACCCGATTCACTTCGACAAATTGACGAAGGTGATGGAGATCCGCGGCGTCGACACTTATGTCCACTGGTCCGTGCTCGCCGTTTCAGCGTTCATTCTCGCTAATGTAGTGTCGCACCCAGGCTTGTCGATACTCGGACTCGGCTGCTACTACAGCGTCCTGCTCATCCACGAAGCCGGCCATCTTTATGCAGCGTAGCGGAAGGGCTGCCGGGTCCTCTCAATTCGTCTTTATCCCGTGTTCGCCCTTACAACCTTTGAAGTACCCTGGTCGAAGCTGGACCACTGCGTGATCGCATGGGGCGGCGTCATCGCGCAGGCGCTCGTGCTTGTTCCTCTAATAACCTGGGTGACAGTATTCGGATACACACGCCTGGACGCGATAAACATGATTATCGCCATTCTTGGATTTTTCAGCCTAGGTGTCGCCATTTTCAACCTGCTGCCGGTTCGAGGACTGGATGGCTGGATCGCGTGGCAGATCTTTCCCGAGCTTTTGGCTGAGCGAAAAAGAAAGATACCGCGCAAGCCGATGTATCGGTAGAGCGGAACCTACTCGCTCTCTTGCAACCGATTCTTCCAGTGAGACCAGACGAACCATCCCACGGCTGCGATTAGTACAACGCCGATCACTGCGTCAAACTGATGGAAGTATTTGCCCAGGCTCCGCCAGTTTTCTCCCAGCTTCATTCCGAAGTAGGCGAGCGCTAAACACCACGGCCACGATCCCAGAAACGTGTAGATGTGAAACTTGCCGCGCGGCATGCGGGCAACGCCGGCTGGCAACGCGATAAAGGTGCGGATCACGGGCAGGAGACGGCCGATAAACACGGCGGCTTGTCCCCAGCGTTCAAAGAAACGGTCGGCCCATTCGAGTTCGCGGCGGCCCATCAGAATCCAGCGCCCGTAGCGCTCGACCAGCCGGCGGCCTCCGTAGCGTCCAATCTCATAGGCGACCAGCGAGCCTAGATTGCAGCCGATGGCCCCGGCGGTCGCGACCCACAGCAAGCGCATCGAGCCTTCGTACACCAGGTAGCCGGCAAACGGCATGATCAACTCGGACGGCAGCGGGATGCACGCCGACTCGATCGCCATCAGCAATGCGATGCCTGCATACCCGGTGGCCCCAACGACTGATTTGATGAAGACGAACAGTACCGCAAGAAGTTTTTCCGTCATGAATGAGCACGCCCGAGGACTCTGTGATCCCAAACTCGGCGGAACAGCCCGCCGAGACATGAGATGCAGAGGATCCAGCCAGTTTAACGGAAAAGTTAGAACGAACCTTCCTGGGTGAAGGTAAAGCCCGGGAGCGAGGCTCCGTCGGCAGATTTCGCCACTTTCACCTTCACCGTCGGCGCATCGGGGGCGGTGACCTCCGCAGGGCGCAGCACCGCAAACTGAGCGAATACTTCGCTGTACACCTTGGTGACCAGATAATCCTGGCCGCTAGTATCCTGACGCCAGACTTGCCCCAATTGGATGGATTTAACGGCCACGAAGATTTTCCTGAATTGCGAAGATGGTTCCAGAGTACCGAGCACACCCGCGGGCGTCAATGGAACGAATAGACATGTCCTCGGATGGCGCGGGCAACTACGAGCTTCGAGCTGGAAGTACCTGGCTTCCGCAAATTCGCTGGCAGGTCACTGTGAAACCTCTTTTTGTTACCATTTAAGTTTCCTTCAGGAGAGCTCATGGCACGGGGACTGGTTCCGCGACAGCCGGCGAAGTCGGGCAAGCAGGCGGGAGTTCGCGCATCTCGAGGACGGTCGGTTCGGCTTCAGAACAACAAAACTCTCGGGAAGAAAACCTCGGCTCTCCGGCCTCCGAAGAAAACTGCATCGAACAAATCGGCGGGCCGGTCCAAATCTGGCGTTCCCAGGGGCTACAATCCGATTGCTCCAGCGCGGGTGCAGGCGATCCTGAAGCAACTCGACGCCCTTTATCCCGAGGCGGTGTGCGCCTTGCATCACCACACTGCCTGGGAATTGCTGGTGGCAACGATTCTGTCGGCACAATCCACCGATGCCAACGTGAACCGGGTCACACCTGTGCTATTCGCGAAGTATCCCACGGTGCAGGCGTTCGCGGCGCTCGAACCCGAACAACTTGAGCCCGACGTGCGCTCCACGGGATTCTTCCGCAACAAGTCGCGGTCGGTGGTGGGCGCGGCCAGGAAAATCGTGGCGGACTTCGGCGGCGAGGTTCCCCAGGAAATGGATCTGTTGCTGACTCTGCCGGGCGTGGCGCGCAAGACCGCAAACGTTGTGCTCGGCTCGTGGTTCAAGAAAGCGATTGGCGTGGTGGTCGACACGCACGTGCATCGCATATCGCGGCGTTGGGAGTTCACCAGCAATGACGATCCGCAGAAGATTGAGAGAGACTTGATGAACATCATCCCGGCGGATCGTTGGATCTTGTATTCGCACCAGGTGATCCATCACGGGCGGAAATTGTGTATTGCGCGCAAGCCGAAGTGCGCGGATTGCCCGATTGAGCCGCTGTGCCACGCAGAGGACAAGACGTGGACGACAGTGGAAGTGCACAAAGGCGCGAAAGGTTAGCAGCCAAAACGCAAGGTCCTTCGCTGCGCTCAGGATGACAATATCTTCTGGGTTTTTGAAAGGGTGTGGGCAAGCTTCCGAATTTCCTTCGCAAGGAGTTCCATGCGCGCGTTTAATGCATTCGCAATTCTTATGATCACCAGCACTGTTGCCATTTCCCAAACGCTCCCCGCCCCGCAGGTGATTACCGACCCGAAGCAGATTGCCAGCAAGCCCAACGCACAGGTGGAGAAGAACCTGTCGATCGAGAAGCTGTACATGACCCGGCAGGTGGGCGCGGCGGACTGGTCGCCGGACGGCAAGCAGATCGCTTTCGTTTCGAATATCAGCGGGCGAAACAATCTGTGGCTGGTTGCGGCTGAGAGTGGCTGGCCGACCCAGTTGACGGTGAGCGATCAGCGTCAGACCTCGCCCGCGTGGTCGCCGGATGGAAAGTGGATCGCCTACCAATCGGATTATGACGGCGATGAGCAGTGGGACATCTTCATCGTCTCGCCCAAGACCGGGCAGGTCGTCAACCTGACCAACACCCGCGAGATTGCGGAGATGGGACCCACCTGGTCGCCGGACGGGCGCTACCTGGCGTATATGGTGAAGCCCAAAACTTCTTCGGCCGTCGAGATCGACGTGTACGACATGGTGATGCGCAAGATACAGCACATCACTAGCGATACTCCGAAGGATAAGCGGAATACCCGCCCCATCTGGTCGAAGGATGGAAAGTCGATTGTTTATACGCAATCGCAGGCTAAGGGCACGGACTCTAACGTGTTCATTGCCGAGGCGGCGACGGGAAAGAGTTCCCTGCTGAGTGAGCACTCGGGCGAGCACCTCTACACCGCCGATGACATTTCATCTGATGGTAGGAAAATCCTCATCACTTCCAACTCCGACAACGGGTACCAGAATGTCGGGTTGATCGAGGTCGCTGGCAAGAAAGTTTCGTGGCTTACCAAAGACAAGTGGGAAATCAACGGCGGAGGCTTTTCGCCAGACGGCAAGAAAGTGATCTGGACCGCGAATGTGGATGGCAATACGGATATCTATGTCCATGATCTGGTCACGGGTAAGACTACTTCCCTTCCCCTGCCCAGAGGAGTGAACGATCCGGCAGGTAGATCGTCATCGTTCAGCAAGGACGGATCGCGCCTGCTCTACCACCACAACGGGCCAACCGCGCCCAACGACCTGTGGGTGCATTCCATGGCAACCGGGAAATCGCACCAGATCACGCATTCCCTGGTGGCCGGGATGCGCGCCGAGGATATGGTCGAGCCTTTCCTGGTGCACTATCCAAGCAAGGATGGGAAGTGGACGATCTCCGCATTCGTCTACGTACCCTACAATCTGCCGCGTAACGGGCAGCATCCGGTGATTGTCTTCGTCCACGGGGGGCCTGCGTCTCAGACCGTCAATTCGTTCAACCGCTTTGTGCAGCATGTGGCGAACCAGGGATACATAGTGATCGCGCCGAATTACCGCGGTTCCACGGGGTATGGAAAGGAATTCGAGCAGGCCAACCTGTTCGACATGGGCGGCGGCGATCTGCAGGATGTGCTGAGCGCGGCTGAGTGGATCCAGCAGTCGGGATACGTCGATCCAAAGAAGCTGATCGTGATGGGCGGCAGTTACGGCGGCTACATGAGCATGATGGCGGTCACGAAGGCGCCCGACGTATGGGCGGCGGGCGTTCCCATTGTGCCGTTCGTCAATTACTTCACGGAACTTGAAAATGAGGATCCCGTGCTGCGCGAAATCGATCTTGCGCAAATGGGTGACCCTGAGAAAAACAAGGATCTGTACAAAGATCGGTCACCGATTTTCTTCGTCGATCAGATCAAGGCGCCGCTCTTGCTGCTGGCGGGTGGGAACGATCCGCGTTGTCCCAAGTCCGAGGCGCAGCAAGTGGTCGACGCCATCAAGAAGCGGAACGGGGTAGTGGACTACAAGGTCTATGAAAACGAAGGGCACGGATTTTCGCGCGTGGATAACCAGATCGACGCGTTCAAGCGCGTTTCAGATTTTCTGAAAGCGCACGTGCCGCCGGCGGATTGCAGTTGCGAGATCAAGCCAATGTGACCGAACGATGCTGCCTGCACAGAGGTGTAGAAGCGCTCAGATCGGCGAGTGCTCTCTGCTCGCAACGATCGCTGCAACCAATCCCGGAATGGTGAACTGCCGGGCCTGAACATCAACGCCGAGGCCGAGGTCGCGCAGTGTAGCCGACGTGACCGGACCGATGGACGCCAGCGTTACGCCTCCGAGCGGGGCGGGCCTCTTTCGCCCTTTCGAAGAAGCCCCCAACAACTGCACAAAGTTCTTGACCGTGGAAGAACTCGTGAACGTCACGACATTGGGCCGCTTCCGCGCATCTTTCAGGGCAGCACGCAACCGTGTGCGCGAAGATTTCGGAACTACCGTCTCATAGGCCTCGACCACATCGATAACCGCCCCGGCCCTGCGCAATTCGTTGGGAATGACATCGCGAGCGACCTTGGCACGCACTAGCAAGACCCGTTTCCCTTTCACCGGCCGCCGCAGGCTCTTGACCACCGACTCCGCGACGTACTCTTCCGGAACGACATCGACCCGAACGTCCCGTTTCTCAATCGCTTTCTTCGTGGCTGGACCGATGGCTGCAATCTTCAAATGGCCCAGAACTCTCTTCGAGATCCGCAATCGCCCGATCCGCTTCCACATGGCTTCAACACCATTCACGCTGGTCAGGATCAGCCAGTCGTAAGCGGCAAGATTCTGGAGCGCCGTGTCCAGTTTTCGAAAGGAACGCGGTGGCCGAATTTCGATGAAGGGGATTTCGAGAACGTCCGCGCCCAGCTTGCGAAGCTGGGTGGACAGGGAGCCAGCTTGATGTCGGGCTCGACCGACCAGGACTCGGGTGCCAGCAAGTGGCTTACGTACTTTTTGGGGGCTGTTTCGACGTCTGGCGGACGAGGGCGTCCGCCCTATCCTTGTCATGGTTGCTGCGGAACGGCCAGGCCGCTTCCGTAGACTTCTTCGAGAATCGCGTCGCCACCGCGGCGCAGCAGTTCTTCGCCCACTTCGCTCCCGAGCTTTTCGGGATCCTCGCCGTCGCGGGACTCGCGCAGGACTTTCGAACCATCAGGATTGGCTACGATCGCATCCAGGTGCAGGCGACCGTCGCGCATCTCTGCGGCGGCGCCGATTGGAACCTGGCAGCCTCCGCCTAACTTGTTTAGCAGTGCCCGCTCGCAGGTGGTGGAAGCCCGGGCTGCGGCGTCATCGAGGAATGTCAGGTGTTGGCGCGTCCTGGAATCGCCCGCGCGAATCTCGATGCCGAGCGCGCCTTGTCCCGCCGCCGGACACATAACGTCCTTCGGAATGATTTGCTTCACGAGTTCGGTCTTGCCAAGGCGGTTCAGGCCAGCGGCTGCCAGAATGATCGCGTCGTATTCGCCTTCACTCAACTTGCGCAGTCGCGTGTCCACATTTCCGCGCAAAGGATAAATCTCGAGATCCGGACGAAGCGCTTTCAGCTGCGCCTGGCGGCGCAGGCTGCTGGTGCCGACACGGGCGCGCTGCGGAAGTGCCTCAACACTGGCGTACTTGCTGGAACAGAAGACGTCCTGCGAATTCTCACGCTTGGTGATCGCCGCGATTTCGAAGCCGGCAGAGAGCTCGGTGGGAAGATCTTTCAGGCTATGCACGGCGAGATCGACACGCCCGTCGGCGAGAGCCTCTTCAATCTCCTTGGTGAACATTCCCTTAGTGCCGACCTTGGCTAGCGCGACGTCGAGAATCTTGTCGCCGGTAGTCTTTATGATTTCGAGTTCGACCTCGTGTCCTTGCGCTCGAAGGAGATCGGAGATGTGGTGCGCTTGCCAGAGTGCCAGCTGAGAGCCGCGGGAGCCGATACGCAGACGCGCCATCAGTTGTCCTCTCCCGAGCCGGACTTTACCGTGCGCCGCTCCTGCAGGTTGAAGAGCCGGCGCACCAGGTCAATCACCGTGGTGGCTTCGGGGTCGCGCGCAGCTGATTTCAGTGTGCTGATGGGCGTATGCATGATCTTGTTGACGATGCCGCGGGTGAGGGCTTCGACTGCCAGTTCCTGCTCGGGATTGAGCGGGCCCAGCCGTCCGCGAACCCGGTCGATCTCCGCCTGCCGGATGGTTTCCAGATGATCTTGCAGCGACACGATGGTGGGTACTACGTCGAGCGTCTGCAGGCGGGCCTGGAAGCGCTCGACTTCGATGGTCACGATGGCTTCCGCGCGCTCGGCCTCTTTGCGGCGGTCGGCGACGTGGCTGGCAACGGCCTGCTGCAGATCATCGATGTCGTAGACGAACACGCCGTCCAGCTTGTTCATGGCTGGATCCACGTCGCGCGGCACCGCGATATCAATGAAGAACATGGGACGGTTCTTCCGCCGGTGCATGAATACTTCCCCGTGTTCGCGGCGGAAGATAGCGTGCGGAGCACCCGTAGATGTGATCACGATGTCGGCGCGGTCGCAGGTGTTATGCAGGTCCTCGAAATGGATGGCCTGCCCCTTGAATTTGTACGCCAGGCTGACGGCACGATCATAGGTGCGGTTGGCCACGAAGATCGACGCGCAGCCGTGGGCCATCAGGTGACGAGCAGCCAACTCGCTCATCTTTCCTGCGCCCACCAGAAATACGTGCTTGCCGGCGAGGTTGCCGAAGATCTTCTTGGCGAGGTCGACCGCTACCGAGGCGATGGAGACCGACGACGACCCGACCGCCGTCTCGGTGCGCACGCGCTTGGCTACGGCAAAAGCCCGTGTCACCAGCTGATCCAGTTGGGCCCGGATCGCGCCCACTGCTCTAGCCGTTGCGTAGGCTTCCTTTACCTGCCCCAGAATTTGGGGCTCGCCCACGACCATCGAATCGAGACTCGAGGCCACGCGGAAGACGTGACGCACCGCTTCCTGTTCCTGATACTCGTAAAGGTGCTTGTCGAGATCCGCACCGTCGATCTGGAAATAATTCTGCAGGAAGGCGCGGAGATCGGCTCCCGAGCCGTTCCTGGTGTTGGCCAGGATTTCCACGCGATTGCACGTCGACAGAATCATGCCCTCGTCGATTCCCGGGAACTCGGTGAGCTTCTTGCATGCCTCGGGCAGACGGGACTCCGGGATGGCCAGGCGCTCCCGGACCTCAACCGGTGCCGTGTTGTGATTCACGCCGATGAGCTGAAATCTCATGAAGCGACAAACCTGTGAATCGAGCTGAAATAGTTGGCGGCCCAGGCCACGACGGCCGCCGCGAAGGCCACGCTGGCCATGACTGCCGCCTTCCGGCCGCGCCAGCCCGCGATCCACCGCGTGTACACCATCAGCAGGTAAACTGCCCACATCAGCAACGAAAGCAATATCTTTGGATCCTGGAAATCAATGCGCCCGTAAGTGCTCTGGGCCACCACCGATCCGGCGATCAGGCCGAGCGTCATGAACGGGAAGCCTAGCAACAAAGACCGGTAGCCGATCTGGTCGATGTCCTCCAGGGCAGGCAGCCGGGAAAGAATTCCGCTGTCGCGCTTCGCTTTCAGGGAATGCTGCTGAATCAGGTAGAGCACGCTCGCGCAAAAACTCAAAACCAGGGCGGCGTAACCGATGAAAATTAAGCCGATATGCGCGAACAACCAGCTCGTGCGCAAGGTTCCGGACATGGGAAGAAACGGTTGCTGGCGCGTGGCCGCCATGAAGGTCAGCAGGAAGACCAACGGGAAGACGATGATGCCCGGCGAGGTCGTCTTGTAGATCAGATAAGTGAGCATGAAGACGGCCATGATCAGGAAGGCGAGCAGCGACTCGGAGTTGTGCACCATGGCGGGCGTCACATGGCCGGATAAAAAGACTCCTTCGGTTAGCGATACGAAGTGAAACAGCATCCCGAGATAGGAGGCATGCAGGGCGACCCGGTTGAGCAATTCACTGGTGCGAGTCAACGCAACCAGGGCGTAAAGTAGCCCAACTCCGTACAGACCCAGCGCGACTCGAAGCCAAAAGATTGACATATATGTAGGTTAGCTTTGGGATGGATCCTCACCCTTTGCCAACGTGATTATAGTCTGCCCCGTGGACGAGGCAGAAGCAGTTGGGCATATCACAGGTGCTTGTGACTTACGTCACAAGGGCTTACGGCCCAGGCCCCAGCCGGGCTGCCAATGATGCAATCGATGGTCAGCCCTCTCAAATTCCAACGGCTTTTAGCCCGCACTAGCCTTATTTGGCTCGCAGGGGTCATCGGCCGTGGCCGACGATACCACGGCGGCGGCCTGCCTTCGACTTCGATCAGGGCCACTCTTGAAACAATCCCGCAGGCTGGGCCGCCCTCGGGTTTTTCAGTTTTTGATCCGAATTTGCTCAAACTTCGGGATTAGCCCTACGTCTAACCGCAACGGAGTTTCTAAAAGCCCGAGCAAGATAAGGAGCAACCTACCCATGAAACGGTCGGTGCTGTCGCTAGTTGCGGTCCCTCTCCTTGCTGCCGTCGGAATGAGTCTTCCCAGTCAGGCCCAAACGCAGAACCAGCCTCCGGGTCCTGCGCGCTCTCGATCTGATGAGATGTGGGACAGGTGGAACTACATCGGGAACAAACTCGTTGCCATGGCGCAGGATTTTCCCGAAGACAAGTACGATTTCAAGCTACAGAAGGACCAGCGCACCTTTGCCCTGAATCTTCTCCACGCCGCCGCACTGGATTTCGTCCTGATACGGAGGATTTCCGGATCAACGATCGGGCCCGATTTCGGCGAAGGCGACAATCCTACGCGTGAGCAATTCAAGACCAAAGCCGACGTCGTCAAGTTCGTGCAGGAGGCTGTCGCCGACGGAGCAAAAATCATTCAACAACAGGGCGACTCGGGGCTGGACAATACAACGAAATTTTTCGGCAACCGCTTGGCACACAACTCCTACATTTGGACATTCGGTATCGAGCACAGCGCCGAGCACTATGGCCAGCTCGTGGTTTACTATCGCGCGAACAACCTGGTACCGCCCGACTCGCGGCGATAAGGTGATAAGGTCCCTGAGAGCTCAAACCCGTCGTTCCCGGCCCGCTTCGCTTTACTCGACGCCTAGGGCGGCGAAGGCCTCTTCGAGCTCAGGCAGACCCACCCGAAGTTCGCGCCCAGAGGACATCATGTCCTCGACTTCGTCGAAGGCGTGGAAGAGCCGCATCTTGGCGGCGCCGTATTGCTCGGCTTCGGTGGGGGCGCGGCCATGGGCATCGGCCCAGGCTTGCAGCGCGGCGGTTTCGACCAGAACGCTTACGGCGTAGGTTACCTTCCGGTCGGAGGTGACATCGAAGATGTATTCCGTCGCCGCAGTACCGGGTTCGACGGCCGCGCGCTTGCCCACGAAGTAGTACTGGTAGACGTACCCCTGCCCTCCTGTATACGTCTTCATGCGGCGGACAGTCATAGCTCCCGCCTACTTTAACAGTTGTCGGGAGCCGATGGGCTATTGGTGGGTTGCCGATTGATGCAGAGGGAGATCCTGCGACGAGCCGCCGACCATGAACGTGTACTCTCCCGGCACCAGCTGCCAGTCGTTTTTCTTTTCATCGAAGATCGAGAGGTACTGAGGCGGCACCTCGACGGTTACCTGCTTGCTCTCCCCGGACGCCAGTTTGACCTTGCTCCAGCCGACCAGGCGCTTGGGCGGCTCGCCCGCGCTGGCTGGAAAAGAAACGTAAACCTGTGCTACTTCCGCCCCTTCGCGGCCACCCGTGTTCTTCACGGTAAAGCTCACGCGGGCGGGCCGACCGGTTTCAACCTTCAGATCCGAATACGCGTAAGTCGTGTACGAAAGGCCGAAGCCAAACGGGAACAGCACGGGCTTCTTTTCCGCGTCGTACCACTTGTAGCCGACTTTCAAACCTTCATCGTAGGCGACCTGAAACGGAGGCAGCCCGGCAGCAATCTTCTTCCAGGCGTCAGGGTCGCCGTCCTTCGTGGTTGAAGTCACGGGCGGCGTAATCAAGTTCGGATGCGGGATGTCGGACTCTCTCAGTGGAAACGTGACGGGAAGTTTTGCGCTCGGATTTACGTCACCGAAGAGCACATTGGCAACTGCGTCGGCACCGCTGCTCCCCGCATACCAAGCTTCGAAAATTCCGGTGACCTGCTGAGCCCACGGCATAGTCACCGGGCTCCCCGTCTCGAGCACCACCACGGTGTGTGGATTAGCGGCGGCTACTTTGGCGATCAGGTCGTCCTGATGTTCGGGAAGGGACAGGCTCGAGAGGTCCATGCTCTCGCTCTCCCACTGATATGCGAAGACGATAGCCACGTCAGCTTTTTGCGCGAGGGCCACCGCTTGGTCCGGATCGGTGCCCGAATCGTATTGAACGTTGGCATGAGGCGCTTTGGCGCGAATTGTCTTCAGCGGCGAGGTCGGAAACCACATGGGCTCGAGCCAGCGCGTCTGGCCTTTGCCCGGAGGCAAAATGGCATTTCCGACTGGGGGATCAACCTGCGCGGAGCCCCCACCGGAGATCATGCCAACATCGGCGTGAGCGCCGATGACGGCAATGTTCTGCAGCTTCGAAGCATCCAAGGGCAGTTGATTTTTTTCGTTTCGCAGGAGAACGATGCTCTGTTCGGCGATCTTTTGCGCAACCTCGAGTCCGTTCACCACGTCGACTACGCTCTTGCGAGGGGGATCGTCGACTACTCCGCTGGCAAACATCGAGCGCAGGATCCGGCGAACGTGATCGTCCAATTCGGCGGTGTTTATCTTCCCGCTCTGAATCGCTTTCCTGAATTCGGATCCGTAGAAAATTTCGCCTGGTTCTTCGTGATCAAGACCGGCCGCCGAGGCTTTTACAGTACTGTGAGTTCCCTGCCAGTCGGATAAGACAAAGCCGGGGAACTTCCAATCTTTCTTTAGGATGTCGGTCAGAAGGTGTTTGTTCTCGCAAGCATAGTCCCCGTTGAGGCGGTTGTACGCGCACATTACAGCGGAGACGTCGCCTGTCCGGATGCCGATCTCGAAAGCCAGCAGATCGGTTTCGCGCATGGCGCGTTCGCTGATATTCACGTTGACAGCATTGCGCCCGCTCTCCTGGTCGTTGAGGGCGTAATGCTTGATGTCGCCAATCACATGCTGCGCCTGCAGTCCTTTCATTACATGGCCGACCATCGTTCCCGCCAGGATCGGATCTTCGCCCATATATTCGAAGGAGCGGCCGTTGCGCGGTTCGCGAGTAAGGTTCACTCCGCCGCCCAGCGACATGTTGTAACCCTGCGCGCGCAGTTCCCTGCCAATCAGGGCTCCGTATTCATAGGCTGCGTTGGTGTCCCAACTTGCTGCGCCCGCCACATCGGAAGGCAACGCTGTGGAATAACGACCGTTCTCGCCACTCGCTCGCACGCCATAGGCCGCATCGGACATCTGGATGTCAGGAATTCCGAGCCGCTTAACGCCAACAACATATCCCGCACCCCCGTTCGAGTACGCTGCCAACGGGCTTAGCGGGCTCAGTCCGCTCATGCCGGTACCGTGAAGAAGCGAGATTTTTTCCTCGAGAGTCATTTCCTTCAGGACCAGACTCGCGCGCTCGTCGGGGGGAAGGCTGGCGTCCATCCACGCAGGTTGTGCGGTTTTGTCGGGCGTGGACTGCGCGAACAAGCACGGGCACGCTGCCATACCAACGGCCAGGACGAATACCGAAAGGTTTTTCCTGAGAGACGAGGGCAGGTTCATTTTTCCTCTTGAAGAGCAATTGCAAAAACGATTTTATAACATAGCACAACGATATTCTTGCGGTTATCTTAAATAGTCAAAATCAGGGAACGTAGTCGAAACGCCCGGGTTTGGGACAACGCCTCTAAGACTAGCGGCTCGATCGCCGATCAGGAATCAATCTTCGCGTCGCGCAGGCGCTTCACGGCAGTTTCGGATGTCACCGGCGAGTAGTAGACCTCTTTGAACGTATACGACTTTGCCTTGGCGCCGAGAATGGGCAGAATCTCGAAGTGCCAGTGGTAGTCCTCGTCCAGCGTCTTCCAGTAATCGAGGCTGCTCGACCCGTGCAGGGTGTTCGGCGACGTGTGCAACACCATATGAAATTCCTTGGTGATGGTGCGGATGCGCTGCAGGGTGCGCCGCAGCAGGCTCGCCAGCTCGCGAATGCCGCCGGACTTCGAAAGGCCTGAGCGCTCGAAGGAGGCTTCATGGACCCGCGGCAAGATCCAGGTCTCGTAAGGGACACGCGGAGCGTACGGACACATCGCGATGTAGTCACCGCGCAATTCCACCACGCGCAAACCCTGCCGCTCCTCCTGTCCGATGATGTCACAGAACACGCAGCGTTCTTTCTGTTTGTAGTAATCGCGTCCGGCGCGCAACTCGTAAAGGACCCGGCGCGGAACAAAGCTAGTCGCCGTCAGTTGCGCGTTGGGATGTTCGAATTCCTGTCCGGCATTCACGCCGTAGTTTTTAAAAATGCTGACGTACTTGAGGCGAGCATCGCCCTTGAGGTCAGAGATCCTCTGTGCGGCCAGGCGGAGGAACTGTTCAATCTCGTTGTCACTTGCGTTCCACAGCTCACGATCATGGCGCGCGTTTTCTACCAGCACTTCGTGCGCTCCGATTGATCGCATCCGATCATAGAGGCCGTCGGCCCGGCGCGAAGGTTCGCCTTCAATTCGGTACAGGGGAGAAGGGTGAACGACCGAGCGTGCGGACCAGGGCGCTCCTTCGCCTTCGGTCCGCGTAGCGATCACTTGCAAGGGAGAGGCCGCGTCAGCGCAAAACGGACAGCCGGAGTTTCGCGGCGATGTTTCGGGAACATCGTCCCCGGTGATAACCCAGGAACGAGTAATGGGATCTTTGCGAAGTTCCATGCGTAAGGAAAGCATCTGGTTCGCGCACCCGTCAACTGGTGATTTCCACCGCCGATAAAAGCAACTCGCTTTGTTATAATCCGCGCACGAACCCGCTCGACATGACCGAGACGTCCACGCCGTTGATGCGGCAGTACGCCGCCATCAAGAAAGAGCATCCTAACGCTCTGCTGTTTTTCCGGCTGGGTGACTTCTACGAACTTTTCTTCGACGACGCTGTGGTGGCAGCCCGCGAATTGCAAATCACACTGACCTCGCGCAACAAGGAAAAAGGCATCGCGGTTCCCATGTGCGGAGTGCCGTACCACGCAGCCGAAGGCTACATTGCGAAACTGATTCGCAAGGGATTCAAGGTCGCCATCTGCGAACAGGTGGGGGATCCGCGGGTTGCAAAGAAACTGGTGCGGCGCGAGGTGACCCGCGTCGTCACGCCTGGGACTTCGGCGGACGCCTCGCTCAGTTCCGAAGAGAACAATTTCCTCGGTGCTCTGGCCCGCGTGGGAGACCGTGTTGGCTTTGCAGCTCTTGACCTTTCGACGGCGGAATTTCGCGCCACCGAATTTCAGGGCACAGACGCCGCTCGCAGAATTCAGGAAGAGCTGTCGCAGCTTCGGCCGAAAGAGTTGCTGTACGCCTGCGCGGCTCCGCTGTTCGGAGGCTCGACAGCTTCGCCTGGAGAACTGCCAATTCTCGGGAAGGCTGCCCCGGACGCGCGGCCTTCGATTACGCAGGGCTACGCGGAAACTCCCCTCGACGACTGGATTTTTGCTCCGGACCATGCCATTCCCCTTCTCGAAAATCACTTTGGCGTACTGTCACTGGAGGGATTCGGTCTGGCTGGGAAGCCGGCGGCTGCTGCTGCTGCCGGAGCGATCCTGCATTACGTGCGCTCCACCCAGCGTGGAAGCCTCGATCATGTCGACCGGATCGGTTTTTACGAACGGCAAAATTGTCTGGTTCTCGATGCGGTGACGGTCCGCAATTTGGAATTGATCGAGCCGCTGTTTACCGGTAGTGAGGCAGGCAGCACCGTGTTCCGCGCCATGGACGCCACTGTCACTCCCATGGGTAAGCGGCTGCTGCGCGCCTGGATGTTGCGACCGTCTATCAATCGGGCCGAGATCGATGACCGCCTGGATGCAGTGGGAGCGCAGGTATCAAATCTGATTGCGCGCGAGGAATTGCGCCGGGCGCTGGAAGGAATTCTCGATCTGGAGCGACTGCTCAGCCGGGTCACGCTGGAAACTGCCAATCCACGCGACGTGCTGGCACTGGCTTCTTCTCTCAGTCATATTCCGTCGGTGCGCATGGCCATCGCTCGTTTCGCCGTTGCGCGACTCAACATGCTGCACGGTACGGTAGACGAGCTCGCCGATCTGCGAGCGCGAATTGAGAAAGCTGTCGTGGCCGAGCCCCCGATTTCCCTGAGCGATGGTGGCGTGATTTCCTCGGGCATCGATGCCGAACTCGACGAACTGCGTGACCTGAGCCGCAACAGCAAGCAATTCCTGGCGCAGATCGAGCAACGCGAACGGCAGCGCACGGGGATCAACTCGCTGAAAGTGAAGTTCAATTCCATCTTCGGCTATTACCTGGAAGTCTCGAAGCCCAATCTTCACCTGGTGCCGACCGACTACGAGCGCAAGCAGACGCTCGTGAATGCGGAGCGTTTTACAACGCCCGAGTTGAAGGAATATGAGGCGAAGATTCTCGATGCTCAGGAAAAGATCGTGGAGATCGAGCGCCGGCTGTTCGCGGAGCTGCGGTCGTCGATCGCCGCCGAGGCAAAACGCATCCGTCAGACCGCGTTGGCGCTCGCCGAGGTCGACGTGCTCGCTGGATTAGCGCACCTCGCTGCACTGCGCAATTACTGCAGGCCTCGGCTGGAGGAATCCGGCGATCTGGAAATTGTTGAGGGACGCCATCCGGTGATTGAGGAGCAGGAGATGGCGGCGGGCGGAGAGCGTTTTGTCCCGAATGATCTTTTCCTGAACTCGACCACCCACACGATCCTGGTTCTGACTGGCCCGAATATGGGGGGGAAATCCACTTACCTGCGGCAGGCGGCGCTGATCGTCATCCTCGCGCAGATGGGGTCGTTTGTACCTGCGGGTTCCGTGCGCATGGGAATAGTGGACCGTGTGTTCACGCGAATCGGCGCAAGCGATAACCTGGCGCGCGGCCGCTCCACTTTCATGGTTGAAATGACGGAGACCGCGGCCATCCTGCACACGGCGACGCCCCAATCTCTCGTCCTTTTGGACGAAGTTGGCCGGGGGACATCGACCTACGACGGGCTGGCAATCGCATGGGCCGCGATCGAATACCTTCATGCCCGGACGCGGGCGAAAACTCTGTTTGCCACACACTACTTCGAACTGACGGAGTTGGCCGAGCAGCTTTCAGGTGTAAAGAACTATCACGTTTCGGTGAAAGAAACCGGCGGCGGAATTGTATTTCTCAGAAAAGTCGATCCAGGAGCGGCAGATCGCAGTTATGGCATCGAGGTCGCGAAACTGGCTGGGTTGCCCAACGAGGTCATCGATCGGGCGCGGGAGGTGCTGATCGAGCATGAGAGCGCTGAACACCATCTGACCGGACAATTGGCGAATGATCAGTCGCGCCCCGCGCCGGCGGCACAGCTCACGATCTTCACGCCGATTTCCCAGCCCGTGCTCGAGAAGCTGCGTGAGGTTGACTTGAATCGCTTGACTCCGCTTGAAGCTTTGAACCTGCTGGCGGAACTGAAATCGCAAATTTGACGGATACCAAACGGGGGCCGCGATCGCAACTAACACCAGCAAGAAATCCAAGGGCCGCGAGCGCACCATCCGCGACAGCATCGGCCAACTGCTTATCGTTGGGTTCGACGGCACAGAAGTATCTCCCGCACTCGCTGCCCAGCTCGAGCGCATTCAGCCGGCGGGCGTGATTCTCTTCGCGCGCAACATCGTCGGCGCCGAACAGACCTACAAGCTTCTTCGGGATTGCCAGCAGCACGTATCGGCTCCTCTGTTTCGGTGCGTCGATCTTGAAGGCGGCAAGGTCGACCGGCTGCGCAATGTATTGGGGCCGGCACCTTCCGCGGCGGAGGTCTTCGCTTCGGGAGACCGGAAATTGTTCCGCCAGCACGGCCGTGTGATTGGCTCGAATTGCCGTGCGCTGGGATTTAACGTCGACTTCGCTCCAGCGCTTGACCTGGCATTCGAAGCGTCCCGCACCGTGATGAATTCCAGGCTGGTGTCCGACGACCCTGAAGAGACCATCGTCTACGTTCGGGAATTTCTTGCCGGTCTGAGTGCCGCGGGCGTGCTAGGCAACGGCAAACACTTTCCGGGCTTGGGCGAAGGCAAACTTGACAGCCACCACAGCCTGCCGGTGATCGACAAGCCGTGGAAGAAGCTCTGGGAGCAGGATCTGGTTCCCTACCGCAATCTTCGTACTGGGCTCCCGTTCGTCATGATTTCACACGCAGCCTATCCCGCCGTCACCGGCGATTCGACCCCAGCCTCCCTCTCGAAGAAGTGGATCAGTGACGTTTTGCGGAAGAAGATCGGTTATCGCGGATTGATCGTTTCGGATGATCTGGAAATGGGCGGCGTTTTGTCGGCAGCGCCGATCGAGCAAGCCGCTGTCGGGCATGTTCGCGCCGGCGGGGACCTGTGTCTGATCTGCCATAAGGAAGAGTTCGTCACGCGCGCCTATGACGAGTTAATGCACACGGCGGAAACCGATCGCTCGTTTGCCCGGCGGGTTGCAGATTCGGCGGCGCGGATCACCGCGTTCAAGAAGAAGAATAAGCAACTGGCACGCTGGGTGGCGGCGCCGAATGCAGAAACCGTGCAGCGTCTCTCACGCCGGCTCTGGGAATTCAGCGAACAAGTTCGCCTGGATACGATCCACAAGCAGGAGACGGCTTGATCGTCGCCGGCATCATGAGCGGGACCTCGGCGGACGGCATCGAGGTCGCCCTGGTAAAGATCACTGAACCCAGTGCAGCTTCTCCCGCGCGGCGCTTCCGCAGCACCAAGATCGTTCAAGCCCAACACAATTTGAAAATCCGATTGCGATTACTCGGACACGCCTCGTTTCCCTATTCCACTGCCGTGCGCGAGGCGGTGTTGTCTGCCATGAACGCGCCGGCCGCGAGCGTCGGCGACTTGGCGCGGCTCAACTTTTTGTTGGGCGAACTCTACGCGGATGCGGTACTTGCGGCCCAGCGCAAGTTTCGCCTGCGAGCAGAACTTGTCGGGTGCCACGGGCAGACGCTCTTCCACCAGGGCGAGCGGCAACGTTACCTCGGTCGCCCGGTGGCGGTCACATGGCAAACAGGGGAAGGTGCGTTGATTGCAGCCCGAGTCGGCGTCCCAGTCGTTTCGGATTTCCGTCCCGCCGACATGGCAGCTGGCGGTAAGGGAGCACCGCTGGTTCCCTATCTCGATTACCTCCTTTATCGTGATGCCCGCATCGGCCGCATCGTGCAGAATATCGGCGGAATCGCCAACCTAAGCGCTATCCCGACAGGAGCGCGCGCGGAAAAAGTGACTGCCTTCGACACCGGTCCCGGCAACATGGTGATCGACGCGGTCATGGATCGGCTTTTTCACAAGCCGTTTGACCGGAACGGCGAAGTCGCCGCGTCAGGGCGCGTGCTCGAGACGGTCGTGGACCGTCTGCTGCGCGAGACATTCTTCCAGAAGAAGCCTCCCAAAACGGCCGGCCGCGAAGAATTCGGCCGGGAATTTGCGCAATCATTCGTCAAGCTGTGCGGCCGCGCTCGCAAGGAAGACATCGTTGCAACGGCCACGGCACTCACGGCACGTTCCATCACGACGGCGATCTCCAAATTCGTTTTGCGGGGGAACAGAACCTACCGCGAGCTGGTCGTATCCGGCGGGGGCGCAAACAATGCGACGCTGCTCGCCATGCTGGCCAATGAAGTCAAGCCTCTTGGCCTCATCCTCCGCCTTTCGGACGAATTCGGTCTTCCGGCCGCTGCCAAAGAAGCGGCTGCCTTCGCACTGCTTGCTTACCAGACATGGCACAGGCGGCCCTCCAATGTGCCGTCCGCAACCGGGGCCCGGCGCGCCTCGATTCTCGGGAAGATTTCGTATGCGTAGAGCGCTGGTGCTCGCGGCAGCACTCGTGATGTTCACGTCCTGCTCCTCGCGGCCCGACCCGAAAACTCTCGTCATGCTCATCGAGAGCAGTCCGACAAATCTCGATCCCAGGGTCGGCCTTGACGGGCAATCGGAGCGCATCGACAACCTGATCTTCGACGATCTGCTCGAGCGCGATGAACACCTCAACGTGAAGCCCGGACTCGCAGACCGATGGGATATTCCCGATCCGTTGACCTACGTGTTCCATCTTCATCCGGGCGTGAAGTTCCACAACGGCGCGCCTCTCACCGCACGCGATGTGAAGTGGACGTTCGACTCTCTGCTGGGGGGCAAGATACGCAGCACCAAGTCGGCAGCCTATCGCCTGGTGGACCGGGTCGAGGCGCGCGATGACGTGACAGTGATCTTCCATCTGAAAGAGCCGTTCGCCACGCTTCTCTGGAACCTGTCCGACGGCGCCATTGGGATTGTTCCCAGCGGGAGCCTGAGCGAGATTAGCGACCACCCCATCGGCTCGGGACCATTCCGTTTCGTCAGTGCGGAACCTGACAAGGAAGTTGTTCTCGAGCGCAACGAGGAATACTGGGGACAGAAGGCACGCCTGCATCGGATCCGCTTTGCCATCGTGCCCGACATGACAACGCGGGCGCTCGAACTTCGCAAAGGCACCGCCGACATTGCCATCAATTCGCTCACACCCGACATGGTGGTCACGCTGCAAAAGGAACCGGCGCTTTCCGTTCTCCGCGCACCAGGAACCGTGCTGCAATACATGGGATTCAACTGCCGCGATCCCATCCTGAAAGATGTTCGCATCCGGCAGGCTCTGGCCTATGCGATCGATCGCCGCCCAATGCTCGAATATCTGTGGAGAGGATTGGCCCAACCCGCCACCAGCATCTTGCCGCCGCAGAGCTGGGCGTATTCGGCCGATGTGCCCGCCTACAACTACGATCCCGAGCGCGCACGCAAGCTTCTGGATGGCGCCGGCTACCCACCCGTCAACGGCGTCCGATTTCACCTGATGATGAAAACTTCGACGGACGAAAACACGCGCTTGATGGTGGCCGTGTTGCAACAGCAATTGCGGCAAGTTCAGATTCAGTTGGACATTCGCACCTACGAATTCGGCACATTCTTCGCCGATGTCAGCCGCGGAGCTTTCCAGTTTTATTCCCTGCGCTGGATTGGCGGAAATGAAGACCCCGATATTTTTGAGTACGCGTTCCACTCCAGCAAGTTCACCCCCAACGGCGCCAACCGCAGCTTCTACTCCAATACGCAGGTCGACCGGTTGATCGATCAGGCCCGCTCGGAGCTTGACCAGGGCAAGCGCAAGCAGCTCTACGCGCAAATCCAGCGCATTCTCGCTGAGGACTTGCCTTCGATTAATCTCTGGTACCTCGACAATGTTCTGGTGCATTCCCGGCGGGTCGCGAACGTTACCCTCAATCCTCCCGGCAACTACGATTTCCTGCGCAGCGCCGATTTCGCCCCGAACTAGCGATTTCGGTTCCACTCTGGTCGCAAGTTTGTGCGTGTTATCCTCAAAAGTTATCCCCTGAGGCAATCGTTGCGCATACTGTTTATCGGTGACATTTTCGGACGTCCAGGCCGCACCATTGTGAAGGAAAAACTTCCTTCGCTCGTTAAAGAGCACTCCATCGACCTCATCATTGCCAATGGTGAGAACTCAGCAGCAGGCTTCGGCATCACTCCTCAGCTTGCGGAGGAACTTTTCGAGCTGGGCATTGATGTGATCACCACCGGCAACCACATCTGGGACAAACGCGAGATCGTCGACTTCTTCAACATGGCGGACGGCAATGCTCATAGCCCAGCAGGCCGTCTGCTGCGTCCCGCCAACTTCGCTCCAGATCTGCCCGGACACGGGTTGTATCAAGGACGGAAGGGCAAAGTGCCATACGCCGTCATCAACCTGCAGGGACGTGTGTTCATGGCTTCGAATGATGATCCCTTTCGTATGGCGGATCACCTGCTTAAAGAACTCGAAGCCAAAGTAATTCTGGTCGACATGCACGCGGAGGCTACCTCGGAAAAAATCTCGCTGGGCTGGTACCTGGATGGGCGCGTCAGCGCAGTGGTCGGCACGCATACGCACGTTCCCACCGCCGACGAACGCGTGCTGCCGAATGGAACTGCCTACATCACCGACGTGGGCATGACCGGGCCGTTCGATGGAGTAATCGGCGTCAAGAAAGAGTTGGTGGTGTCGAAGTTCCTGAACAACATGCCGGTGCGATTTGAGGCCGCCACGGGCGATGTTCGTCTTTGCGCGGTGGTGATCGATTGTGATGAGTCCACCGGTCACGCACGCAGCATACAAAGAATCATGGTGGGATAGCCGCCCGCTGCGGGGTATTCGTCATGGAAAGCTCAACGCAAAATTCCCGGCTGGATGTTGCTTCCCGAAAGGGCAACGGCTTTCAGTGGAGACAAGCCGACGCTTACCTGTTCGACATTGATGGGACCCTGTTGCTGTCGCCGGATCGCACCCATCGTTATGCCTTGCACCGGGCGCTGCTCGACGTCTATGGCGTCGAGACCACCATTGATGGCATTGCCTACCACGGCAAGACGGACCCTGGCATTCTCCGCGCTGCTCTTGAGCGACTGGATGTTCCGACTGCCACAATCGACGGCAATATGGCTGCGGCTCTTGAAGTGGTGCGTCAGGATGCCGCCCAAAAGGCAGACCGCTTCCGCCCCAATGTCTTGCCGGGCATTCTCGATCTGGTGAAAACGCTCAAGGCATCGGGCAAACTTCTGGGCTTGTGTTCAGGCAACATTGAAACGGTTGCCTGGCTCAAGTTGAAGGCGGCGGGACTGGCCGATTTTTTCGAGTTCGGATGCTTCGCGGACGATTGCGAGTTGCGGGTCGATGTCTTTCGAAAAGGCATGCAGGAAGTGGCGAAGCGCCTCGGACCGGGCGCGACAGTGTGCTTTCTCGGCGATACTCCTGACGATATTCGTGCCGCCCAGGGCGCGGGCGGCCGGATCATTGCAGTCGGCACCGGCATATTCAAGGCGGACGATCTGGCGGCCCACGGTCCCGATGCCGCCGTGGTCTCGTGTGAGGATTTGCTCGCTCTTTAGACTGGTCTGCTCAGAATGCTTGCGCGGTCTCCTCTCACAGCATTCAGCGACGCTCGCCTCCACTGACAACTGCGTTGACCGATTTGCAGACACCTACACGAAAGTGCTACGTCTGCAAGAATCGCGGTTAGGATCGTTCCCATCCCGGATACAATCTTGGCCATGCAATCTTGGCGATCCGTGGTAGCCGTGTGCCTCGTGGCTTCCCTTAGCTGGGCAGCCGACCAGCCACCCACGCCTCCGCCAACGACTCTTTGCGCGAACGGGGTTCCGGGAGCGCCCGCATGCATTGCCAGTCCACAAGCGCGTCAGGACGCGCGCAAGGCCTTCGACCACGGGATGAAGCTGCAAAAGCAGAACCGGCTTGAAGACGCATTCCTGGAATTCGAAACTGCCGCCAATCTGGTTCCCCAAGATCTGCAATACGCCACGCTCCGCGAACTGACTCGCCAGCAACTCGTGAGCGACCACCTGAATCGTGGAAATACGGCCTTGGCCGATGGTCGCGAGATCGAGGCCCTGGGCGAGTTCCGGAACGCCCTGCACTTCGATCCTCACAACGACTTTGCGCAGGAACGCGTCCAGGACGCGATTCGCCGGTCAGGTGGAGAGAGCAGCCACGGCGCACGCATCCTCGAGCAATCCGCCGAAATTCAAGTGGTCCCCAAAGACACGGTTCAGAGCTTTCACTTCCGGGGCGATTCCCGACAACTCCTCACCCAAGTGGCCGGCGCCTACGGAATCATCATCACGATGGACGATTCGGTTGTCAGCCGCCAGGTCCGTTTTGATGTGGATGACATCGGATTCTACAAAGCGATGCAGCTGGCTGGAGCCGTTACCAAGACCTTCTGGGCGCCGCTGCAGGAAAAGCAAATTATGGTGGCGGCGGACTCCACCGAAACTCGCCGGCTTTACGACCGAATGGGAATGCGCACTTTCTATATTCCCGACGCCAGCACGCCGCAGGAGTTGCAGGACCTGGTGAACGTCCTACGAACGGTCTTCGAGATAAAATTTGTCTCGTCGAGCGCACAGAAGGGCACGATTACGGTTCGGGCTCCCGTGAATGTCCTCGAGCCGGCCAGCCGTTTCCTTGAAGGCCTGGGATCCTCACACCCCGGGGTCATGCTGGACATACATATCTTTGAGGTCAGCCGCACCCTGGCTCATAAATTCGGACTACAAATACCGAATCAATTCAATCTCTTTAACATTCCAATCGGCGCTCTCGGCCTGACCCTGGCCGGAGGACAAAGCATTCAGGACGTCATCAACCAACTGATAGCCAGCGGCGGCATCAACCAGGCGAACTCCACCGGCCTGGCTGCGCTACTCGCGCAACTTACCGGAGGCAACGCCTCTATTCAACCTGTGGCTACATTCGGCGGTGGAATGACCCTGTTTGGGGTCACTCTGGGAACGCTCGGTGCCCAACTCTCGCGTGATGAAAGCGAGTTGCGTTCACTGCAACACATCATGGTGCGGGCTGATCAAGGTAAAGATGCGACGGTGAACCTTGGTTCAAGATACCCAATCATCAACGCCAGCTTCGCGCCGATCTTCAACACCCCGGCGATTGCGCAAGCCATTGGCAACAACTCCTTCATCGCGCCCGTTCCCTCGTTTACCTACGAGGATATCGGCGTCAACCTGAAGGTCAAGCCGGCGGTCCATGGGGACACCGATGTAAGTTTGAATGTTGAGATCAAGGTTCGTTCCTTGACGGGGGCAAGCGCGAACGGCGTACCGGTGATTGGCAACCGGGAATACAACGGTAGCATTAACGTGAGGAACGACCAGCCCGCCGTGATCGCCGGCTACATCACCAGCACCGAGCAGCACAGCCTTAGCGGCATTCCGGGGATCGGACAAATCCCCGTCCTGAGCCGCGCTGCGGCTGCCAATACTAGCGAGAAAGATAACAGCGAGATGCTGGTGGTTATCACGCCGCACATCGTCAGCATGGCCGAGACCCAGACCTCAGAGATCTGGATGACTGGCGTTAAGTAATCTCTGCCCCTGCGCGGCTCGATTTACTGTTTCGCTGCGAATTCCACCAGGCCCTTCAGCACCTCGGTCGGCACGCCCACCACATTCCCGATGCGGCGGCCATTCACGTACACCGTCGGCGTTCCAGTAACTCCCACCGTTTGCCCAAGCGCGACCGACTTATCCACACGGCTCTTGGTGTCGGGCTTGGCAGCGCAGGTGGCGATGTCGGTGCCCTTCACTCCCGAAGCGTCGGCAATCGCGGTGAGCTTTTCGTCCGCATTAGACTCGGTGAGGTTAGATTGCTGGTCAAAGGTTCCCTGCACGAATTTCCAGAATGCATCATTCGAATTGCGGCCGACGCAGTCGGCGTAGTACGCGGCCTTGGCTGCCCAGTTGTGCATGGGCAAGGGATAATTCTGGAACACAAATCGTGCGTTCGGCTCTGCGGCCAGTAACTTGTCGATTACTGGTTGAGCATCCTTGCAGTGCGGGCACTGCAAATCACTGAATTCCACGATGGTCACAGGCGCCTTCTCCGGTCCGCGGGTGGGCCCGTTGATGCCCTTCAGCAGCGCCTCTTTGGCAGGTTCGTAGGGCTTCGCTCCGAAAGGCATAATCTCGCCGGTGAGCGCGTGCTTCCCGTCAGGAGTGACGTACAGCGTCGTGCCGCTCTGCCCCTGGGCGTTGCTCAATGTAACGTTCACTTCCGCCAGTCCTTCCGCAATGGACGGCTTAATCGAAGCGATCTTCCAGGTGACCGTCGAATCGTAACCGAACGTCTGCTGAAGAAATGAGTTGACGGTCTCCTCCGAAGGCAGGACCGGCGCTTTCTCCTGCGAGAAAACAACTGATCCCATGACCATGGTCACAGCGAGAACTGACAATCTGCGTAGCATGCTTTCCTTTCGAATGGACTGAACTGCAAGCTTCCTTCTACCGGCCCCCACTGCCTCACGCTTCTTGCCTGGCTGCGATTGGGAAGCGCCTGCCGTAGCCGAAAGCCTTTTCAGAAATTTTGATGCCCGGCGCTGCCTGCTGGCGCTTGTACTCCGCGCGATCCACCATGCGCAGCACGCGCTGGATCAGTCCCAGGTCAAAGCCGCGGTCCTTGGCAATCTGGGCCGCTGAGTGGGACTCTTCCACATAATCCTCAAGGATCGCATCCAGCACGTCGTAGGGCGGAAGAGTGTCGCTGTCTTTTTGGTCTGGACGCAACTCGGCGGACGGCGGTTTTTCCAGGCTGGACTCGGGAATAACTGCCTTCTGCGAATTTACGTACCGGCTGATCCGGTACACCATGGTCTTGGGCACATCGGAAATGACCGCCAGGCCTCCGACCATGTCTCCATACAGCGTGCAGTAGCCAACCGCAATTTCGCTCTTGTTTCCGGTCGAGAGCACGATGGCATTCAGCTTGTTCGACATCGCCATGAGCAACGATCCGCGAGCGCGCGATTGAATGTTTTCCTCAGTGACGTCTTCCTTCAGCCCTGCGAACACGTCTTTCAGAGTCTCCTGGTAGCTCTTGCAGATTTCCGTAATGGACAGCAACTCAAAACGAATCCCCAGATTCTTCGCAAGTACGCGGGCATCTTCGATCGATCCGGGCGAAGAATATGGCCCAGGCATTCCGACGCCGATCACGTTCTCGGGCCCGACCGCGTCGGCGGCGATCGCCGCAGTGAGAGCCGAGTCGATGCCGCCGCTTAAACCAATGATCACCTTTCGGAAGTCGCACTTGCGAACATAATCACGGGTGCCCAGAACCAGCGCCGCGTAAGCGCTGGCTTCGTCGCCCTCGATCTGCTCGTGCATCTCGCCTTCGAGCGTTGTCGAGTCGAAGTAAACGATGTCTTCCTCGAACGATCTGCCTTGAGCAATGACTTTTCCCTCGCGATTCAGCACGAGGCTCGAGCCATCGAAAAGCAAACTGTCGTTGCCGCCGACCTGGTTCACCATCACGACTGGCACGTTGTCGGTACGCGCGATCGTGGCCAGCATGTCGCGCCGCAATTCCCGTTTCCTCAACCAGAAGGGCGACGCCGAGATGTTCAGCACAAAATTTCCGCCGGCTCTGACCAGCGCTTCCACCGGATCAAATCCGTAGAGTCGCTTGTTCCAGAAATGTTTATCGTTCCAGGCGTCTTCACAGATCGTCAACGCCATGCGGTTGCCGCAGAAATTGAATAACTCCTGATGGCGGGCCGGGGCGAAGTTTCGCATTTCGTCGAAAACGTCGTAGGTGGGCAATAGCATTTTCGACTGAAGAAAGGCCTGCTTGCCATCCTGCAGAAGGACGGCGGAGTTCATCACCGACTTACCGGTCTCAGCCAGGGCAGGAGTGACCAGGCCGCAGATCACGCTGATCCCTGTGGTCTCCGCGGCAATTCGCTCCACCGACTCACGGTTCTTGGCGACGAAAGTCGGCCGCTCCACCAGGTCGCGTGGCGGATAGCCGCACACCGAGAGTTCCGGAAAAAGGATCAGCCCTGCGCCGGCAGCGCGTGCCCGTTGCGCAAAGTCAATGATCTTGTTTGCGTTTCCGGAGAAGTCCCCTACCGTGGGATTGATCTGGCCAAGGGCGATCTTCACCCTTCCAGTCTAAAGCCGGGTGCCAGAAGACGCCAAGTTTTGGACCAGGTACGGGCGGAAGTTCGGCGGCGACGTGGTCCCGGGGTCGGGCACATTCTGCGGACGATTGCCCCGCGGGGCGGTTCCGGATCCGTCCGGCAAAGGCGCGTCGCTCTCTTCGCCTGCGCGCCGCAGCGTGGGCGCACCTGGAGCTTTGCCGGTGCCTTCGTCCTTGGCCACCTTGGTGACCTGCTCAAGGTCAATTTCCTTGTCGACCTTCACGGTCTTGGTGCCGTCAACTTTCATGGTCTCCAGTTTGACCACTTCATCGCCGACGAAGCGAACAAACTCAACATCCTGCGGAGGCTCTCCGTAGATCCATTCTTCGTACTCAGTTTCATCCTCGCGCTCACGTACTTTTTTCGGCGGTCGCCCCTTGGAAAAAGTCACCATCTCTCGATTCATTCCCACCAGCACTTTGTGGTTCTGAATGGCCTCTTTCGCTTTGGGGGGAACAGTCTCGAGATAGGCTTCTTCGCGAGACT
Organism: uncultured Acidobacteriota bacterium; assembly: GCA_963765755.1. GTDB lineage: Bacteria > Acidobacteriota > Terriglobia > Terriglobales > Acidobacteriaceae > Gp1-AA133. The sequence continues at coordinate 167,056 of CAVXXV010000010.1, forward strand.
TCGACTCGAAATCTAGAACCGGGCGCAACAGGGCTTTGAATTCTTGCCCGGTCATCTCCGGCACGTAAGAATCGAAATAGACATCCACAAAGGAACCGCGAGCGTTGGCGTTCGGGTCCGAAGGGGCGATCGGCGTGTCGCCGCCAGCACCTCCGACACTGATGCGCTGGTACCACTTCGTCTTCTTGACCGGTCCGCCGTTTATCTCCACGTGGATCATGTTGTCTTTGAAAACGACGTTGGTAATGCGGACGGCGTCTCCGTTCTTCGCAGCCGGTCCCCACATCGCTACCATTTGCGCGAGTTCCGCGCCGCTCGGAGTCACTACCCCATCGCGAAGCTTCAGCCCGTCTTTTCCCATGGGGAACGGGGCTCGCACATAAACCAACTCCGCGTTCACCAGCCGGATTAATTCCATGCGCGTCTGCTTGGTAATCTTGGGAGGTTTGGATGTCTGAGGCTGCTGATCAGTCGCGGAAGCACCGGCAAGGAGCACGAACCAGGAGAGCAGGAAAGCCGGAATCCGACGGTACTTCATGGAACACCCCGAGAGACAATCTTGGCATTTATTATAGACCGCCTCGGGCCGGCCGATACCGGGGAAAACGCGTAGCCGAAAGGCCCTTATGTCACCAGGCGCAGCCCATCCCGGGCCACTTGCAGGGGCAACACCCGGCCGCCATTGTCCCCGATCATCGTGGCTACTCGGCTGGCCGCGCCCTTCTCGACCAGGAAAATCACGCACCCTCCACCGCCGGCGCCACAGACCTTAGCCGCCCGGCCGCCGTTTCTGGCTGCGACCGCAATGAGTTTGTCGATGAGAGGCGTGGTGATACCCGGGGCATTCGTGCGCCGCAGTTTCCACTCCTCGCGCAGCAATCGGGCAACTTCGTTCCAGTCCGCCCGCAGCAGGCCTTGGTACATGAACCGCGCAATTTCAGCGATGCGCTCGAAATTACGGAACACGCGCTTGTCGCCATTGATGTGGGCCTTGAAGACTTCCCAGTTATTGATGCCCGATTGTCGTGGTGCGCCCGTGTAGGCCAATACGAAGCGCGACTCAATCTCCTCGGCCGGCATGGGGACTGACTCCCGATGAATGCCGTCCGCATTCAGGTGGATTGCGCTCACGCCACCGTAGAGTGCCGGATAGTAATCCTGGCAACCGGTGGGTACGTTGATGACCTGCGCTTCGATGTTCTGTGCGATCACCCGGATTTGTTCGGCGGTCAGATGTCGATCAGTGAACCGAGCTAGCGCGGCCGACGAGGCGACCATCAATGCGGAAGACCCGGAGATGCCTGCGCCCGCGGGCGACTCCGAATCGGTCTCCATCAGAAGGCCTTCTTTGGGGGCGAAGAATTGCAGCAAGCGTGCCGCGAGCGGAAGACGAAAGCGCTTGGCTCGTCGCAATTCGTCGAAGCTCGCGAAAACTTCTTCCCTCTTCGTATCCAGTGACCGCAGGTGAATGCGCCGGCCCTTCAAGCGCGTGATGCGGCACGTCGTCAAAATGTTCACGGCGAAGTTGAGGGTTAGGGCTCCCGGATGAAACAGGTACAAAGGCCAGAGGTCGATCGTCCCACCTGCAAGATCAGCACGACAGGGAGCCTGCGCTACGATCGTAGTGGACAAGGACGAAGTCCAGGACGCTTCCATGCAGCGTTTGTATCACGCCGCACAGTTGGGTTCGATAGCTTCCGGTAACCACGTTACCCTGGGTACCACGTCGATAACACCTCAGTGCGCCGAGGCTAAACCAAATTCTGAGGTAAGACACTGCAAGAACTTGCGGAAAACGGGTTTTCGAGAGAATTGGCACGATCTATCGTTGACAACAATCAACATTTGTCGGATATTCGCGAAAGAGAATTTCCTAATGGCAGTTTCCTTAATTTCACTTACCACTCTGGCCGTTCGCTAGGAGTATGCGCATGGCAGATTCATGGGTTAGGCCTACCTCCCCAGGTCCCCCGGATTCTGGAGTCCCCTCTCGGCCCGAAGACGAAACAAAGTCCTCCATGGAACGAACCCCGGGACCCGACGACTACCTTCTCATTGATCGTTTGCGCGAAGACGCGAGCGCAGGCCGGATGGACCTGAGCAGCATCCTGTCCGAAGCCACGCACGCAGCGCGCTACTTTACCGACGCAACCGGAGCTGCGCTCGCACTATGGAGTCAGGGCGTAGTGATTTGCCGGGCGCGTTCCGGCGACACGGCGCCTCCGTTAGGCGCGAAGCTCGATGTCGACGCCGGCATCTCGGGCGAGTGCTTGCGCACCGGACGTTCGCAGCGCTGCCATGACTCGCTGGCCGATCCGCGCGTCAACGCCGAGGTTTGCGAGGAGTTGGGAATCCGATCACTGGCAGCCGTGCCTTTGCGCGGCGGTCAAGGCGTGATCGGCATTCTGGAAGTGTTCTCTGACAAGGCGAATGCTTTTTCGGACGCGCACATCACGTTGCTGAAAAAGCTGGCAAAAATTGCTGCCAACGGACGCGAGCAATCAATAGCGCCAACTCCGAGTCGCCCCGTGGAAACCGCCCCCGAGCCAACGCCAGTGCCAGTCACCGAACGTACTATGCGCGACTGGGTAGCGCGTGACTGGGTGGCGTTTCTTCCTGCCCGGATGCGCGGCGAGGAGGGGCAGCCTTTGCGTCTGGCTGCGGCGGCAGTATTGTTGCTGCTGCTTGGAATTTTTGGATGGGCCCTCACCCGGTATCGCAGCAACTCGCGATCAGGGCCAGTGCACGCGGCCTCTGCTCAGACGGTGCCCGCCGTTCTTGCGGCGAGCGCTTCTGCCGATCCGACGAAGAGCGATCCGCTTGCGCCAGGGACTGCCGGCAAGTCTGCAAGCACCATCAACCTGACCCTCGCTCCCAAATCAAACTCGGACGTAATGGCGAGAGACGTCGTCCAGCGGGCTGCGAGATCCACGGTGACCGAACGCAGTTCGACGCCGCCCGGTAAGCCGGCTATCACCGCGTCGAAACCGGCGGAGCCAGCCCAGATTGCGGAAGCCGATGTTCCTCCGCCCGACCCGGCTGAAGCGCTATCGAGTATGAAGGGCGGCGCGGCACCGGTACCGCAATCGATTGCGAACCCGCAGCCCATCTTCCCGTTCGTCGCGCTCCCAGTGTCGCAGGGCGTAACCGGAGGCAGGCTGACGCGTAAAGTCGAGCCCCTGTACCCCAAGGAAGCACGCGTACAACAAATCGAAGGTGCGGTGATGCTGGATGTACTGGTCGGGGAAGACGGCAACATTCACGAGGTGACTGTGAGGAGCGGACAACCGCTCCTGGCACAAGCCGCGGCGCAGGCCGTGAAACAGTGGCGGTACCAGCCGTTCCAGCTGAATGGCAAGCCTGTGTCAATCCACAACCAGATTACGATTCAGTTCAAGCTGCCGTAGAACGCAGGTTCACGAAAGGTTCAATATCTGGCGCACTGTGCCGGGCGATTTCTGAATCTTTTCCTGCAAAAGCGTGATGGCGTAGATCAGTTGCTCGGGGCGCGGCGGGCAGCCCGGGACGTATACGTCCACCGGAATCACCTGGTTCACGCTCTGCACTAGCGCGTAGTTGTTAAACACCCCGCCCGAGGTCGCACACGCTCCCATTGAGATGACCCACTTGGGTTCCGGCATCTGCTCCCAAAGCAGTCGGATGACCGGCGCCATTTTATTGGAGACGCGCCCGGCAATGATGATCAGATCGGATTGGCGGGGTGAGGGGCGGAAGACTTCCGCGCCGAAGCGAGCGATGTCGAAACGCGAAGCGCCCATCGACATCATCTCGATAGCGCAACAAGCAAGGCCAAAGGTCATCGGCCAGATCGAGTTCTTGCGCATCCAATTGATCGCCGAGTCCAGAGTCGTGAGAACAACCGGAGTACCATAGGCCAGGTCCTTTACGACCTTCTTGCCGTTCTCCACCGTTACGTAGGGACCGAAATTCAGCTCGCCGCTCATATCTTCATTTTAAACCAGACAGCTCCGAAAGGGGTCAGCAGATACGTCCGGCCCTCAATTCGCGCCAGGGACAGGCGCCCTCGCCTGTCCGGCCGCGGCGGTGTTGGCCGCGGCGTACCGGCGATCGCAAGTGCTTTTCACCACAAAGGCACAGAGTCGCAGAGCAAAAAACAACCGAGTCTTCTCAGTGTCTACATGACTCTGTGGCAACCCGCCCTTGGAGTCGGCAGGTTGTCGAAGTCAAGTCTCAAGGAATCAGCACTACCTTCCCAAACATCTTGCTCTCCTGCAGATACTCGTGGGCGGCGCGAACTTCGCGGAGCGGAAACACTTTGTCGACCACCGGCTTGAGTTTGCCGCTGAATACCAGGCGCAGGACTTCGTGAAGCTCTCCCATCGTTCCCATGTAAGAGCCCAGCAAGGCGAGATGGCGCGCGAACAGGACGCGCAAATCGAAACTCGCCTCCGGGCCTGAAGTCGCTCCGCACGTCACCAGCGTTCCTCCCGGCTTCAGCGCTTTCATGCTCTCGTTCCAGGTGGCCGCACCGACGTGCTCGACAACAATATCGACCCCCGCTCGCCCAGTGATCTTGCGAGCCTCGTCGCCGATCTTTTGCTGGTAGTGATTGATCACATAGTCTGCTCCCAGCTGTTTCGCCAGCTCAGCTTTGCGGTCATCGCCGGCTGTAGCGATCACGGTTGCCTGAAACAATTTCGCCAGCTGGATCGCGGCGATGCCCACCCCTGAATTTGCTCCCAGCACAAGCACGGTTTGCCCCAGCCTGATGTGGGCACGTCCTGTAAGCATGTGGAACGCAGTGAGAAACACCAGGGGCACACTCGCGGCTTCGGTGAAGCCCATGGTGTCAGGAATCGGGATCACGTTCACCGCCGGCACGGCAATCAGCTCACAATTCCCGCCATCCACGCCGTTGCCCAGCACGGTAAATTCAGGGCACAGATTCTGTCGACCGGAAACACATTGTTCACAGCGATTGCAGAAGTGCATGGGCGCCACCAGAACACGCTGGCCGACCCTGAACCCGGTAATGTATTCGCCAATTTCAACGATCTCGCCCGCGATGTCGCTGCCGAGAATGTGCGGCAGCTTCACGCCCGGCAGTTTCTGCCGCACCCACAGGTCCAGATGATTCATCGCGCACGCTCTCACGCGGATTAACACCTGATCCTTGCGCGGCTGTGGATCGGGAACGTCTTCGTATTGAAGAACCTCAGGACCACCAAATTCATGAATGACAGCGGCTTTCATGATGGCTCTCCCTCGCTCGATCTCCGAATCGAACCCTAGAAGCTAGCACAGTCGCAGCCGGGCGTTCGTGGCCCATGGCCTTCGCGAGGAACGGGGAGTTTGACTTGTGTGCGTTCAGGCCGAATAATCACCAGGAATGGACATCTACGAGGAGATCGTCAAGTTGCGGCAGGAAGGCCGGCGCGGAGCCGTGGCGACCATCGTCAACGTGCGCGGGTCCGTCCCCTCCTTCGAAACGGCCAAGATGCTGGTCCGCGATGACGGCTCGATCTACGGAACCATTGGCGGCGGCTGCGTGGAAGCCGATGTCTGGCGGGCCGCGCGCGACGTGATGGAACAGGAGAAGCCCCGCACCTTGACCTTCGACCTCAATCAGGACCCCAAGCACGATACCGGACTGGTTTGCGGCGGCACGCTCGATGTTTTCGTGGAACCGATCCTACCTCCAGCATTACTTTATATTTTCGGCGCAGGCCATGTTTCTGCAAGCCTTTACAAGACAGCCCTATCGGCAGGATTCGACATTACTGTGATCGATGATCGCGACTCGTACGCCAACCGGGAGCGCTTTCCGGAGGCCCGCGAAGTCATAGCCGAAGACTTTGATCAGGCAATGGCTCGGCTCACTCCGAGCGAAGCTGCCTATATCGTCATCGTGACGCGTGGCCACCGCGATGACATGCGTGTCCTGCGCTGGGCAGTGCAGTCCAAAGCGCGCTACATCGGCATGATCGGGTCGAAACGCAAGACGATCACGATTTTTCGGGAACTCCAGAAAGAGGGTCTGGCTGCGGATCTTTTCGAACGTGTTCACGCACCCATCGGCCTCGATATCGGCGCAGTTACTCCAGAAGAGATCGCGGTATCCATCACCGCGGAGTTGATTGCTGCCCGTCGCCATGTCGAGCGAGCTCTTCCGCACATGAGCTGGTTTCACCGTCAGCACAGAAACGATTCCGACGCCCAACAAGAGATATCTGCCCAAAAGGACAAAGACTCCGTCTAGCCGGACAACGTGCTTGAAAGCCTCGCCGCTCTCCCACTGACTTCCCCTTCCCTTTCTGCTATCGTCGCGACATGGGCCGGGCTCCAAGTTTATGCGGTGTGATACTGGCGGCGGGCGACTCCACGCGCATGGGCAGCGACAAGGCTCTGCTTCCCTGGCCCCCGGTTCTTCCCGGCCAGCCTCCCGCCGGCACGTTTCTGTCGGCTGCGATTGAGTGCCTGTCGCCATTCTCTGAGATTGTCATTGTCGTCGCTGGCAAGAACGCAGACCGCATCGCGCCGTTTGCTTACGCGGCAGGAGCTTCCATGGTGGTAAATCAGGAACCGGAGCGCGGGCAATTCAGCTCGCTGCAGGTAGGCCTGCAGGAAGTCCTGAACCGCGGCCGCGATGCGGCCTTAGTGACTCTGGTCGATCGGCCTCCGGTGAGCAGGAACACTGTATCGCAGCTTTGCGCCGCATTCGCGGCCGCCTTGGAGCGCCGGAAATGGGCAGTCGTCCCGGAAGTCCGCGGCCATCATGGACACCCGATCGTTCTCGGACGGGAGATGATCGAGGCCTTCCTGAAAGCGCCACCCACGACTACTGCGAGGGACGTTGAGCATCAGTATGCCCAGCATGTCGAGTACGTGTCGGTCGACGACCCGGCAATCACCATCAACGTCAATACACCCGAAGAGTACGCTGCTTTACGTGGGATCCAACCGGCAGCCGCCGGAGACTGAAGTCATCCGCTACAATTCATGTCTTCGGCGAGGGACGAGTCCTTCGAGGCGGCCACTTGCGCGAAACTTCCACAACGAGAAAACCTTTGACTGCCACCCCAGTGACCGGCCGCTCGCAAGTGTTCATCGAATCCATTCTGCATCTCGCACCCCGTTTCGCGGCGTTTGATTGCGACGGCACTCTCTGGAATGGAGACGGCGGAGAAAGTTTCTTCGCGTGGGAGTTGGAAGAAAAGCTGGTTCCGGATGACATCGCACGCTCCATGAAAGCTCGCTACGCTGAGTATCGCGCGGGGAAGGTTCCCGAGGACGTGATGTGCGGCGAAATGGTTACCATGCACAGGGGCATGATCGAGGCGGACGTCCAGCGAGCGGCAACCCGGTTCTTTGATCTGTATTTCGTCGAAAAGATATTTTCGGAGATGCGTTTCCTGGTGCGGCAACTGATCGCCCAGGGGTGCGACGTATGGGCCGTGTCCTCGACGAATGACTGGGTCATCCGCGCAGGGATGCGGCACTTCGGAATTCCGCGCGATCATGTGTTGGCTGCCTCAGTCGAGATCGAGAATATGCGAATTACGGATCGCCTGGTCCGGATTCCCAGCGGCCCCGGTAAAGCTACGGCGATCCTCGATGTCGTGAAAAAGAAGCCCGACGCCGCTTTCGGAAACTCGCGCTGGGATGTCGATATGCTCGACCTCGCCACTCATCCCTATGCCATCAACCCAAATCCCGACCTTGAAAAGATGGCGCAGGAACGTCATTGGGGACTGTATTTTCCCAACGGCGTTCGAAAATGAGTACAAACCGCACGAGCATTTCCAACAGCTTGTAATCAAATTGTAAGAATCCCTTTGCTTTCCGGGTTGATTACTTGACCTTCCCTGAAAAGCTGACATATTGTCCTCAAAAACGTGGGGAGTCTCCAGGCCGCACGGCTTGACCCGGGGATTTGAGGAGCCCGCAATGACCACATGGAACAGCTGGGGTGAGGACGAACCGTACTGTTGGGTTGTAATCTGCAAGAATGAGAAATTCCACCGGCATCAGAATCTTTACAGCGGACACAAAATTCCTCTCGGCGAGACCGACGCGTTCGCTCCGCCTCCAGAGATCGATTTTCGCCTGACGGTGCGTTGCGACGAATGCGGCGAAGAGTATCCTTACGATCCCGCCGAGCTGCTTCGTTTCCAAATGAATTTTCAGCCGGATTTCAAACCCCATCCGCTGTTTGCCTAGTCAACGGCCTGCGGGTACATTCGGCGGGCGGGGATGCCAGCCGCTCCTTCGACTGCTTTTGAACACGGTCAGGCCTTCTTCACCAGCGCACCCAGGGCGTCTATCGCGAGGTATGCGGCATGCTGGGAAGCCTCTGGCAAACCACCGACTCTATCCAGCAACTCTTCGCGACGGAACCACCGCGCATCCTGTAACAACATTCCGGTCACCATCTCGGTCAAGGCCGACGCGCACGCCATTGCTGAGACGCATCCCTTGGCGCGAAAACGTATCTCAGCAATTTTTCCCGAAGTAATTTTCGCCGTCAGTTCGAGGACGTCCCCGCAGGCTGGGTTTTCGATCTCCACCCGCACGTCGGGATTCTGGATCTCGCCGGCGTTTCGGGGATTCTGAAAGTGATCAAGAACCTGGGCGGAATACATCGCATCATTGTAAAAGGAGACGCCGCGACCGGTTGTGGACCCTACGGTTTTCTCGCCAGTCCCCCTGCAACCGTTTAACATCAGCGGGAGGCCTCATGACATCGCTTCATATTCCACGCCGCATCGTCAGCTTGCAGCCGAGCGCGACCGTGATCCTGCAAGCGATTGGACAATTGGACCGCCTGGTCGCCTGCACTCGCTATTGCGTGGATGTATGCCCGGGAGCTGCGTCGGGACGAATCGTCGTGAGCGACTCGTGGAGCGCGGATGCCGCGCAGATCAGCGCAGCCAGGCCCGACCTGGTCATCGCCGCAGTTCCCTACCAGGAAAAATCGGTAATCGAAGTTCTGAAAGCCGGCGCACGCTTTCTCGGGCTGGCGCCAAGAACCCTGGCCGACATCTACACCGATATCGCTATGATTGCGGGAATTGCTGGCGTTCCCGATCGAGGACAACAGGTGGCCGATCGCATGGTTGCGGCGATTGGCGAAGTTCGCAACCAAACCGCTGCGTTGCCGCGGCGCCGGGTTTTCTGCGAAGAGTGGGGCAAGCCTCTGATCGCGTCACAAATGTGGGTATCGGAACTTGTGCAGGCCGCAGGCGGCGAGTTCGTCGGCACGCCCGGAAAGCAGATAACCGCCGAAAGTGTTTTCGAGGCAAGCCCCGACGTGATCATCGCAGCCTGGTGTGGCGCGGGCGACCGCGTTCCTTTAGCGAAAATCGTGCGGGATCGCGCGTGGGCCCGCCTGCCGGCGGTGGAAGCGGGCCGGGTTTACTGCATCCGCGACGAATTGCTCAATACACCCGCGCCCACCCTGATCTCCGGGCTGCACGCTTTGGCTGCCGCCATCCATCCTGAACATTTTCCCCGAGTTCCAGGATTGCGTGGAATCTCCGACGTATCGCGAGAGACACGCTCTTCGGGCGAACCTGTGGTTTAAGATTGTCGGCATGCCAAAGTCCCCCGCCATCGACAGCGTTCGCGGCGAAGTGGCGCGCCTGGCCGCCACCTCAACCTCCGCGCACGAGCTCATGACCAAGATGGTCGCCCTGCTGCACGAACAGATGCTCAAGTACAACTGGGTCGGTTTCTACATGCTCGACGAAGCGGCGAAGCCACCGGTGCTCGTGCTGGGCCCATTTCAGGGGGCGATGACTCCGCATACCAGAATTCCGCTGCATCAGGGCATCTGCGGAGCCGCCGCTTCCACCGGCAAGACGGTCATCGTGGATGATGTCGGAAAAGATCCCCGCTACCTTGCCTGCTCACTTGAAACCAAATCCGAAATCGTCGCGCCGGTTTTCCGCGGTGGGAAAGTCGCCGGCGAACTCGATATCGACAGCCATTTTCCCGCTGCGTTTTCCGGAGATGATCGCGAGTTCGTGGAATATTGCGCCGCGCTGGTCGGCAAAAAACTCGAAAGCTCGCCTGCATGAGAGTCGAAAAAGGCAAGGTTCGTGCCCCCGAAATCGGACGGGTGTGGCTCAATTCTCCTCCACTGAGTTTTCGCCAGCTGCGCGGCCGCGTTGTGCTGGTCGATTTCTGGGACTACACGTGCATCAATTGCATTCGCACCCTGCCCTACATTCAGGCATGGCACGAACGCTACGTGGGCAAGGGTCTGACGGTGATCGGCGTGCACACCCCGGAATTCACTTTCGCGCAGTATGAGTCGAACGTGGAGCGGGGCGTGCGCGAGTTCGGCCTGACCTATCCGATCGTGGTCGATAACGATCGCGAGATCTGGAAGGCTTTCGCCAATCGCTACTGGCCCACCAAATATCTGCTCGATAAAGAAGGCTACCTGCGCTACGCGCACTTCGGCGAAGGCGCCTACCGCGAGACCGAGGAGGCAATTCGGGAGCTGCTGCTGGAGGTGAACTCCACTCTGGCGTTCCCTCCTCTGATGGATCCGGTACGCGCGGAGGATCGGGACGGTGCAGTGTGCTATCCACCCAGTGCGGAGCTATACCTGGGGCACGCGCGCGGGAGGATTGGCAACGAGGGCGGATTTAAAGAAGACTCCATCGCCGACTACACCGCTCCCAAGCAGCCTGCTGAGAACCATTTTTACCTGAACGGGCAGTGGGCCTCGACCGCGGAGTACGTGGAGGCGGCTGGAGATGGCCGGCACTCCATCGTGTTGCAGTACGAAGCCACCGGCGTAAATCTGGTGATGGCGGCTCCGCGTGGCGGAGCCTGCGAGATCGTCATTCTGCAGGATGGCAAGCCTCTCCAGCGGTCGCAGAAAGCGTCCGATACGCGTTTCCGCGCACTGGACGGCGCCGAGGAGAGTTACGTTTCGGTGCAACAGGCGCGGATGTATTCCATCTTGAAAAATGCAGACTTCGGAAAGCACCAAGTGGAATTGGTGTGTCCCCCTGGCCTTGCTGCCTTCGCTTTCACCTTCACCAGCTGCGTCGACCCTTCAAGGGAAACAGTCGCAGCCGTTGAGTTGCAGCCATGATGAAGCGCGTGGTCGCGGCCCTGATCGTCGACGACGGGAAAATTCTGGTCTGCCAGCGGACTCGCCATCAAACGATGCCGCTCAAGTGGGAGTTTCCCGGCGGCAAAATCGAGGATGGCGAGCACGCCCGCGGCGCCCTGGAGCGTGAACTCGAGGAAGAACTCGGTATTCACGCCACGATCGCGGAAGAAGCAGCCCGTATTCGGCACGAGTACCGCAGCGGAAGTTCCGTCGATCTGCGTTTCTTTGTGGTCCGGGAATATCGCGGAAAACTGGAGAATCGCATTTTTCGGGACATGCAATGGTCTCGTCCAGCCGACTTGCCATCGTTCGATTTTCTCGAAGCCGATCTCAAATTAGTATCGGACCTGGCCACCGGAAAGCTCTCGGTCTAAAAGCCTGTGCGGCGGGCGTTTCCCGGCACTGCTCGGCCTGTGCCCCCAAGAGAAAAGGCACCGCATCTGCGGCGCCTTCCATCGTTTCACTGGTTGTACTTAGTTCGGTGACCCGTCCCGCTTCAATACCGGGTGATCATCATCGCTGTCGCTGGGCTGAGCAGCGCGGCGAAGCTCCGGCGAACTGTCTTTCTTGTCGTCGAGCTTGCGACGATTCTCCAGCTTGGCTAACCGGCCCTTGACTTCCTGGAACTCCGACGTATCGACCTTGTACGTCGGACGCGCCGGAAGCAACTTTTCGATCTCATCTTGCGATTTCTCGATGCGATCCGGCGTAGGCGGATGAGACTCAAACGCCTTGGAGAACGTGCCCGGCTTCTTCTTCTCCTGCGCCTGGATCTTTTCGAAAAATGCGGTAAAGGCCTGCGGATCGTAGCCGCTCTTATACATGTATTCAACGCCCAGGTAGTCCGCTTCGGCCTCGAACCCCCGACTGAACTTCAGAAAAGTAACGGGCAGCGCCAAGCTGGCCGCTTCCTGTACAGCAAGCCCACCCAAACCTCCACCCATCATGATCAGGGGGATGGTCGCCAGCTGCGCAAGGGTACCGCGTGTCTGCTCACGGGCAATGTGGCACGCGGCAACGTGAGCGATCTCGTGTGCCATCACGCCGGCGAGTTCGGCTTCATTGTCGGCTGCCAGGATCAGCCCGGAATTCACATAGAAGAATCCGCCCGGAAGTGCGAAAGCATTGATCACGTCGGCATCTACCACTTTGATGGTGAAAGGCACCTTCGAATCGGAGTTCCGTACCAGATTCTGTCCAACCCGATTTACGTACTCGGTGATTACGGGGTCTTTGATCAGCTTCGAGGTTGAATCGATCTGGTCAGCGTATTGCCGGCCCATGTTGATCTGGCCTTCGACGCTATACCAGTTGCCCACACCCCGGCCGCACCCTACGTTGCGATTGCCGATCGCATCCAGGTCGTTGATTCCGCCGTCATGCTTCAGCTTTGCCGGTTGACTGGCTTGCGTGTCGTCCCCAGGGGCGGCGAGCGCCAGACTACTGCAGGCAAGAACGATGGCCAGTCCGGCTCCAATTAGACGTTTCATGGGATTCCCCCTGACGGACACAATACCGCCATCTATTAGACGCAGCTAGGATGAGGAAGGTTTCCCCTTCCTGCAACCTGGGTGGCTATTCTTCAGTTTACGCTTGCTTTGTGGCTTGTATCCAGTAGGGACAATGCGCCCCCTGCGCTATGCAGGCTCTGCCACATCAAGGCAAAGGTGAGGACAATCACAAGGACCGTAGTACCCCACGCAACCGCGTTAAAGAGCCGGGAATTGACATACTCGCCCATGAGCTCCTTCTTGTTGATCAGAAGCAGCATAAAGATCAGCACAAACGGCAGCACCACGCCATTGACCACCTGGGAAAGGATCGTGATTTTCACCAGCGGAAGGTTCGGCACGAGAATTACGGCCCCTCCGGCCACAATCAGGGCGGTGTAGAGCCAGTAGAAGACCGGAGCTTCGCTAAATTTCATCCCTACGCCTGACTCAAAACCCAGCCCTTCACAAACTGTATAAGCGGTGGACAGAGGCAAAATTGACGCCGCAAACAGGGATGCGTTGAAAAGCCCCGCGGCAAACAAAATGTAGGCATAGTCACCCGCCAGGGGACGCAGCGCCTGAGCTGCATCTTTCGCATCCTGTACGTTGCGATAGCCGTGGGCATAGAGGGTCGCCGCACAAGCCACGATGATGAACCAGGCCACGACGTCCGTAAAAATACAGCCCGCAATCACGTCGATCTTGGACGCCTTGTACTGGCGCCGGGTGACGCCCTTCTCAACAATGGAAGATTGCAGGTAAAACTGCATCCAGGGCGCGATGGTCGTCCCTACCAGGCCGATCACCATGTACACGTACCCTTGCTGGAGCCAAGCGGAGCGCGCGGGCGGCTTGATGGTGGCGATCAGGGCGTCGCCCCACGCCGGCTTGGCCAGCACACCCGCAACGATGTAGGTGATGTAGAAGAACGACGCCGTCAAAAATACTTTTTCGACGGTTTTGTATTGACCCTTCACCACGATCAACCACACGGCCACGCAACTGATTGGGACCGTGATGTACTTGGAAAGCCCGAACAGTTCCAGGCTTCCCGCAATACCGGCAAATTCCGCGATCACGTTCCCGAAATTCGTAATCAGAATTCCGATCATCATGAAGAATGTGATACGGAACCCAAATTCCTCGCGGATCAGGTCACTGAGGCCTTTGCCCGTCACCGCTCCCATGCGCGCGGTCATTTCCTGGACGACGATCAGGGCCAGGGTGATGGGAATCATGGTCCATAGCAGAAGGTGTCCGAACTGTGCGCCCGCAGACGAGTACGTCCAGATGCCACCGGCATCGTTATCGACGTTCGCGGTGATGAAACCCGGCCCGACTACTGCGAGGAACAGCAGGATCCGGGTCTTCCAGCGTTTCAGGAACCTCATGGGCACATTTCACAGACATGGGAGCAGCCAACGACCAGACAGAATAAATGCCGGAACCGCAATCTGGATAGTTGAAAACTTTTAGTTTTGAATTTTCGACGTGGATTTGCAGCCCAGCGCGAGCAATTCCAAAAGGTGCGGCGGCTACAGCTTTTCGCGCAGCAGGCTGATCACGTCGTCGGAAGTGATCACACCGGTGAGTTTGTTCTGATCGTCGATGACCGGCAGTGTCAAAAGATTGTACTTATCGAACAGTTCTGTCACGTCCTGTTCCGATGCGTTCGCGTGGCAGGAAATCAGAGGTTCCTGAGTTAGAGCTAGTAAAGGAGTCGTGGGCGAGGCCAAGACCAACTTTGCCAGCGGAACCGCTCCCGATAGGGTCTGGCGGGAATCCACCAGAAAAATTGTGCTGACCGTTTCGACTCCTCCCTCAAAGTGGCGCAAGGCTTCTACTGCATCATGCGCACTGGCATTGACCGGGAGCGCGATGAATTCGGTGGTCATCCGGCCCGCGGCCGAATCGTACTTGAATTCCAGTAAACCTGAGACTTCCTCGGCCTCTTCCGCGTCCATCTCTTCCAGAATTTTCTCTGTCCGTTCCTCCGGGAGATCGGCTAGCAGGTCGGCGGCTGCGTCGGGCTGCATTTCTTCGACAATATCCGCGACTCGCTCGGAATCCAGCGACTCGATAATTGCCTTCTGGACCTTGGGTTCGACCTCCTCCAAGGCTCCGGCCGCAACCCCTTCGTCCAACGTCTCAAAAACCGCCTCGCGCTCATCCGGGGCCAGTTCCTCCACGATGTCGGCAATGTCTGCGGGATGGAGCTTGGCTAGGCGCTCGTGCGAGATTTTTAGTTTCACCCGGCGCGCCGGATCAGTCTCGATCAAGTCGACGAAATCCCACGGAATGCTTTTCGCCGGAATTTGACTGAGAAGCAGATGCAGTGCTCCTGCCGGAACCACTCCTTTAAGCAACCGGCGCACCGCCCCCCGGGCTCCCACGTCGACCGACGATACCTTCAGAACGGCGCGGCTACCCACTGATTCCTGCTGCAGGTCGACGTCATTGACGCGGACGACCTTCCTCCCGTGAACGTCGATCACTTGCTGATCAAGCAAGTCCCGCTCCAGTAGAAATAAGCCTTCGGTCCCGCTGATCGCCACCCAATCTGCCAGGATCGTGGAGGCTCGGATACCGCCGTTAATCGAAGAAACCGATTGCAGGGGAAGAACCCGGTCCCCACCCTTGGTCTTGACGATCAGCAGCGAAATCCGCACCCGGTCCTCCTGGGGAGCCAGCGCGACCTCGCGGACCCGTCCGCAAGCCTGGCCCGCGGCATCGCGGACCGGCGCTCCCAGCAGTTCCGTGAGCGCAAGAGCGGTCATGTCTGCGAGAATACTCAACCCGCACGAAATAAATCCAGATGTTGTATGCAGATATTTTTGGAACGCGCCTGTTTCTCCCTAGGGTTTTCCCGAACTGGCGCAGGGGTGGACCCTCTTCGCACGTTGCGTTGACAATTACCCCCACTAAAGGCAAACTACCGGATTCGTTAAACCGGACGCTTCCCTTCTGCATCCAAGGGCGGGCCGGTAAAGGAGTTCGGGTTCTCAGTTCGTCGTGCTGAGCCGCCACTATGAGCGCACAACGAGTTTCTTATACGCTCGATTCGACGCTGGATACTGTCAACAGCGCCGAAGAAGCGGCCAGCCAGATTGCCACCGAGGCTGGATTCGGCGATGAAGAAGTGATGAAGATCGCCATGGCGGTGCGCGAAGCTGCGGTCAATGCTGTATTGCACGGCAACGCGTACGACCCGGGCAAAAAGGTCACCGTCGACTTCGAACGAACGGCTCAGGACCTGGTCATCACCATTCGCGACCAAGGTAAGGGGTTGGACCTGGCAAAAGTTCCCGACCCGCTGGCCCCCGAGAATCTGCTGAAAACCTCGGGTCGAGGCATTTTTCTTATACGCTCGTTCATGGATGAGGTTGAAATCAACCCGTCCGCGTCGGGCACCGAAATCAAACTTATCAAGCACGTCCAAGGCACTGCCGCGGACGGCAAGGAGGCTTCCCAGTGAGCATGAAGACCAGCACTCGTCAGGTCGATGGCGTAACCATCGTGGATTGCAGCGGCCGCATCACCCTCGGTGAAGGCAGCGTGATCCTGCGCGATACGGTGCGCGATCTGCTTAGCAAAGGCAATAAGAAGATTCTTCTCAACCTGGGCGACGTCAACTACATCGACAGCTCGGGCATCGGCGAGCTGGTCAGCGCATACACCACCGTGAAAAACCAGGGCGGCGAACTCAAACTGCTCAACCTCACCAAGAAAGTCCACGACCTGCTGCAGATCACCAAGCTCTACACCGTGTTCGACGTGAAAGACGAAGAGGCGGCCGCCGTAAAGTCGTTCAGCAAGTAATAGGTCTTCAGTGTCCGAAGAGGCCGGTGCCGCCGCCGGCCTCGTCCGCTCCATTCCCAATTCGGTGACGGCCGAGGCAAATCCGCTTCGACTGCCGCTGCGTCTTCATAAGCCCATCCGTACAATTGAAGTGGTCTCCGCTTATGTTTGGCCGTGCGGCTTTGCTGGTTGCTGTCATGGTCCTCGTAGATCCCCTGCGCGCGGCGGCGTCCTCGTCATGCCTCTCCATCACGGAAGCCGGAAAACACATCGGCGCCACGCGCTGCGTAGTGGGGAAAGTAATCCGCGTGAAGCAGGGCAACCGGGGTGTCCACTTTTTCGATTTCTGCGAGGACTACCGCACTTGTCCATTTATGGTGGTCGTCTTTTCCGGCGATCTGAAACAAATTGGAGACGTCCGGCAGTTGGTGGGCCGGCAAATTGAAATCGACGGCGAGATCAAAAGCTACGACGGCCGAGCCGAAATCGTGCTCCGTCGTTTGGGCCAATTGCGGGGAGACGCGGCCCGCATTCCGGCGTTGCCGAAAGACTATGACGTCGAAAAACACGGAAGATACAGCGCAGGAACGTTCCGCTACCCCAAGCAATCCAAAAGCGCATCCCGAAAGAAGCAAACGCCCCCAGTGAGCCTGCAAGACCCAAGCCTGCCCGAGTCGTCGAACGACTGACGTGCGTGTAGAAAAGATTCGTATCAGGGCGCGGTTTCAGCCGCGCCACAAGAGCCTGCACCTCTATACCGAAGTACTTGGTGATGAACCACGCTGAACCGCCCCCGAGTGCAACACAAGCGAGCAGAGCGGTAGGTCAACGTCGCACTTTCGCCGATATTGAATGCAGCACGGTCAGGACTCCGAACCTCTCAATATCATAGACACTGTGAGAGCAAAGCAAGCGCCACAATGGGATTGTTGATGTAAACAGGCGATTACGCTCATTGACCCCGGTCCGGAGGGGTTTCGAGTGTAATTGCGATTTTTCGCCAACCTAGAACTATTGCTAGTTGTAAGTTCTACGGAATTGAACACATGGGCCTTAGATTAGTGCACGAACAATCAAGAGCTGTTGAATTAGACGTTCTCACTTGAGTGCCTGCGCCGTTTGTTCGCCCAAATTGCGATCTTCCACCCAATTGGGGGCGCTGAAATCACTGCCGATTGAGACGACGCTCCAAGCCCACAACCCAAATTACATTGTTCCCGCGTTGCTTTCATTGAGCTAACATTCCAAAAATCTTGACTCAACCGCACAAGGACGGCGAAAAGCATGAGACTCAGCGAAGCCATTCTCTTGGGAAGCACGATTGTCACGCCTAAGGCCGGAGCCCTTCGGTTCTCTGGCGAAAACGCTGGATGCGCGCTTGGGATGGCAGTGATAGCTAGCGGCGGCACATTTCGCCGCCAAAAACGCGATATCGCAGCAAGCGAGCGTCGAACGTTGAATGTCGAAGACCTATGGGGAGCATGGCTTCTCGGAGTCGTTGCTCGCCCCTGCGATTGCCGCGTCCCCCTCACCCTAAGTCGTCTGCGCTTCAAAGAAATCACTGCGTACCTGCGCCATCCTCGCTCCGCCGCCTTGCCCCTTGAGATGCGCATAAAGGACATCGTTGCCCACCTCTTCGATTACCACGTCATGGAAGCAAGGAATTGGACCCTCGATCGCCTTGCTACCTGGCTCCAACCTCTGGAGCCCAGAAAATCCGCTGTCGTCACATTCACGAAGCGCGAAGCGGCCTCAGAACCTACCTGCTCAGCGGACGACGCAGAATGGCGAAAGATCCGGGAAGCATTCCAGGCACGAGCGAAGGCCAAACACCCCCGGGTTGCCCGGAGAGCCGAATGATCGGTGAATTCTTCTTTCGCTCAATTGGGTAAACCAGGCGATTACGCTCATTGTCCCCTGTCCGGAGGGGTTTTGAGTGTAATTGCGATTTTTCATCAACTATTCGCAGTCCATGGCCTATTCCTCATCCTTCACCCGGACCTCTTTCATTTCCTTGATTTCCGTGATCACGA
The DNA here is from genome assembly GCA_963765755.1 of uncultured Acidobacteriota bacterium. Lineage (GTDB taxonomy): Bacteria > Acidobacteriota > Terriglobia > Terriglobales > Acidobacteriaceae > Gp1-AA133. The sequence continues at coordinate 185,493 of CAVXXV010000010.1, forward strand.
TTGCATGAGTCCCAGTTCGCTCAAACACAATCCCGGTCGCCCGCACGTACTTGCCGACAAACGACATGAGCGCCTGCCGTTGATCCGCATCGGGCATCTTGGCTGAGATGGGGAGATACAGTCGATCATCCTTAGTCAGAATAACGAGCGGCGAGCCACCCTTCACGCAATCCTGTACGCACTTGCTGCTCATACTCGTCGCATGGTTATTAAGATTCTGAATTGGGCAGGCAATATCCCGAACCAGCCCTTCTATCGTTTCGTTGGAAACATTCGCCCGCGCACCGGCCATGTCCGTGGTCTGTGGAGACTGAAACGCCGCCAACAGAATCCCGCAGCACGCAAGCAAGCCAATCTTCAACGGTCGGATCATCGGTCTCTCCTTTTCGTTGCCGCACTATTCTTTCTATTATGCGTTTGATGAAGCGTCTAGGTCATTGCACAATTGCAACATGGTACGGATTCATCTCCGTTAACCGGCGATTACACTCATTGAGCAGGGACAATAATGCCAATCATCGGGAACCCGCGCTTCATACCGAAGAGGCTATCGAACTGCCGAATCAACTCTTGCTAATGGGATTGCTCCGGAGCAGCCCTACAGTCTCAGGCTGAGCTGGTTTACACAATATTGGAGGCAGGCCGCGTGCAATCAATTCCGCGTCCCCGACCGCGAGTTTGCCGATCTGTTTGATCGCTGCCTTCAGTGCCCCCGCCTGATGCGCACAGAGAATCAAATTCGGGGTTCGGCGGGCCCGATGCGAGGCAGGTAGCGGCTCTTCGGGAAAAACATCGGTGGCAACGCGAATGTGACCCCTTTCGGCAAAATCGAGCATTGCATCGAAATCCACCACGGCCGCACGGCTAACCAACACAAGGCCCGAGCCTCTCTGCATCGCGGAAAACTGTTGTTCCCCTAGGAAACCCTGATTCTGCGACGTGACCCCAGCCACGACAATCACCAGGCGCGAGCGCCGCAAGACCTCATCTAAAGAAGCCGTCTCACAACCCAAGGCTTGAATATATTCGGCGGGCAACCATGGATCGTAGACCCGAATACGACAACCGAACGGGCGAAGTAATGGCAAGATCGCCCTGCCAAGATCACCGAGCCCGATCAAGCCGACGTCTTGTCGGAACAGGGAGAAAGCCTCGCGGTTGGCAGCCAAGCCGTACTCCTCGGTCCCTTTGCGGAAATCACGATCCGAACTGCTGATGCCGCGGGCGAGATCAATCGCCATGCCAAGCGCGGCCTCTGCCACCGGCTCGGCGAACACCGGACTGGTGCTGAGAACGCGGATGCCACTGCGAAAACAGTAGGCGTAGTCGATATTGGAAAGGAAGTTGCCTTCCACGTTGAACACCGCCCTCAGTGACGGAACCCGTTTTAAGCGTGATTCGGGAAGATCGAACTGGCCGATGATGATATCTGCGTTTGCGACTTTTTCATCAAACAATGCGTCGGTGACAGGACCTGATTCGTGCACGAATACCTCTCCCAAAGCGCGCAGCCGGGCCAAATCGTTCTCGTCAAAAATGTCGGACATCGCACGCGGTTCTGGGGCTAGGAAAATCCGTTTACTGCCGTTGGCCATAAAGCTCCTTAAGAATTGTGGATCAATGCCGAAGGAAAGACCTCCTTCGACAGGCCGTTCTGCGCGTTGCGCGTGAAGGCCGAGCCACCGAACCAAGATCGGGTTCAGCAGAAAAAGGGATCCAGTGGAGTGGAGATCTCATTAGCTGGCGAAAGTTTACACCTGCCGCCACGCCGGAGAATTGCTATCGTGATCGGGCGATTCCACCAAAACCCTGCCTGATCAAACCATCCCCTTCCGCAACTCCTCCAGCGGATACTTCGTCCCCCGCCACGTCACCCCGTCGTTCCACAACGTCAGGAACATCGAACGCAATAGCGTGTACTCGAACAGCACCGTGCTCACCGGGTGCAGCACGAAGTAGTACGCCGGGATCGACGACCGGAACGACATTCCCAGGTAGATCAGGAACATCGATCCCAACGCGATGGCGTAGGGCAGTCTTCCCCAGCCGTGCGCCAGCCACAACCCCACAAACGGCCACAGGTTCAGATAAAACAGCGCCACCGCCGATGCCACCGTGCGCCACCATTGGAACGACAGCACAGCAAAGAAATTCTTGGTCAGATTGTCGACCACACCCATCGCGCCCTTGGCCCAGCGGATCGAGATCAGGTCCTCGCCGAACACGTTTCTCTGGCGCAGCCCGGCATTCTTGATGACCTTTCCGAGCTTCATGTCATCAAGCACTTCCATGCGCAGCTTCTTGTAGGTTCCGACCGTATCGTATGCCGTGCGGCGCACCATGTTGAAGGCGCCGACTCCCATGTGATCGTCGGTATCGGGATCAGCCACGCGCCAGGGCCGGTGCCCGAACGTAAACAGCGTCTGGAAGAACGCGATCATCATGCGCTCACCCGGACTCGTCATGATCATCCGCGGAAACACGACCACGTGATCGGCCTGCTCCGCGTCTGCGTAAGCCAGCGCCCGCCGCAAGACATCGGGCTTGAAAAGCACGTCGGCATCCGTGAACAGCAGCCAGTCGCCCGTGGCCTGCTGCGCAGCCGTCCACATCGCGTGCACCTTGCCCAGCCACCCGGGCGGAAGCTCCGCAACGTGCACCACGCGCAGGCAGCCGTGGGCAGCCGGGCTCGCCGCCACCCGGTCCACGATTTCGCCAGTGCGATCGGTCGAGCGGTCGTCGACCACGATCACTTCGTAGTTGTCGTAATCGAGCGCAAGCAGCCCGGTCAGGCCCTGCTCGATGTCGGCTTCTTCATTGCGCGCGGGCACGATGATACTGACACGCGGGTTCACGGCGGGCTGCCGGTCCCACTCCGGCTTGGCGATGTCAGCGATCCTCGGCATCCCCAGCGCCGCTTCCGCAATGCGGGAAAACCACGCCAGGGCAAGGATCCACCCTGCAATCGACAGCAGGTAATGCATTTCCTAGTGGGCTCCCGCGCTGGCCGCAGAGTTTTGTTTGCTGACTTCAGGTGCGAACTTCATCCCGTAAAACAGTATGGCAGAAGAGAGGAAGATCGTGATGACGGGAGCCACGAAAGCCAGCTGCAAGGAGTAGTGGTCGGAGAGAAATCCGATCAGCGCCGACGAGGGCACATCGCCGAACAGGTGGAAAATGAAAATATTCACGGCCAGCGCCATGGCGCGCACGTGCGGCCCGACCGCGTTGATAACCGCCGCGTTCAGTGGTCCGGTGTTCAGCAGCAAAAGAAATTCCGCTAGGAAGATTCCCGCGACCATCAGCTTGCCGCTGGCAAACAGCGCAATGCACATCGCAGGAATTCCCAGCCCGAGGCTGACTGCCGACACGAGATAATGCGCGGCCTTCGTCCGCTGCAGGAGGCGATCAGAAATCCACCCACCGAGCACCGACGCTACCAGGCCATTAATCATCGTGCTGATGCCGAACAGAACTCCCGCCTGCCCCAGCGTGTACCCGTGCACACGATGCAGGAAAGTCGGCATCCAGACCTGTAGGCCGCCGAGCGCGAATGTCATCATCGCCATTCCGAACGTGGCCGTGAGAAAAGCTGGGTTGTGCGCCAGTCCCTTCAACGTGTCGCGCTCGGGCGCGCGATGCTCGGCATCGTCGTAGCGGCCCAGTTCCGGCTCGGGGATCAGCAGCAACAGCAGCGCCAGCAGAATTCCAGGCGCCGCCCCCACATAGAACGGAGCCCGCCAGCCGAACTTCGGCTCCATCAGAGAACCGATCATGTAACCAAGTCCGGTGCCCACCGGGATCGCAAGATAGAAGATGCCCATCACGCGCCCGCGCATCCGGTCGGGAAACATGTCCGCAATGAACGTCGGCGACAGCACCACGAAACTGGCTTCGCCCACGCCGACAATGGTGTGTCGAATCAGCAATTCGTCAAAATTTTTCGTGATGGCGGTCAGCAGGGTCGCGACGCTCCAGATCAGGGCACCGACGATGATCACCGCCTTGCGCGAGTAACGCATCGACAGCGGCCCCATGAATGGCGCTGCGCACATGTAGAAAACAAAAAAGACCGTGGTCAGCAGCCCGATCTGAAAATCGCTGCGCCCAAACTCCGCCTTGATCGGATCCTGCACCGCAAACAGCACGGAGCGGTCGATGTAGTTGAGCAGGTTCAGCGCAGTCAACAGCGCCAGCGCAGTTTTGGGGTAGAGCTTTTTGTCGGGCACGGGTCTGAGGAATCTAACACGGAGACCCCTTACGGCACCACAGAGACACAGAGGCGCAGAGAAAAAGCTTAATGACCGCTTGTGGTCTTCTTCTGTGTCTCTGTGACTCTGCGGTGAACGCGTTCCTGAAAGTCACTCCCTCGCTGACCACCTCTCGGCCACCGCGCAATCACCACTGTCGAAATTCCACCCCGCGGCCGGAAATCTCCCTTCACTTCCGCCCACACCGGCTTTGTCCACTTCACCACGTCCTCCAGCACCTGGTTCACGATGTTCTCCTGAAAGATTCCCAGGTTGCGGTAACTCTGCAGGTACTCCTTGAGCGACTTCAATTCAAGGCAGGCTTTCTTCGGCATGTAGCGGATGGTGATCACTCCAAAATCGGGAAGACCGGTTTTGGGACACACCGACGTAAACTCCGGATCGTCGATCACGATCTCGTATCCGGGAAACTGGTTGGCCCAGGTCTCGATTGCGGGAAACTTCGTGTCCAGGCCGGCTTGGGCGTGCTCTGGGGTGTAACGCGGGCGGTTCGGCATGCACGATATTGTAACGGCGAGCCCTGCACTGACATCAAAAATGCATGGATCGGGCTGGCTTGTTTCGGGCAACCTGCATCTAAAAGCCTATGCACGCAACACAAAGCTTCTCCCCGGGATCGGGTCCCGGTGGTAAATTGTTGCTTGCAAAAACCTCGTCATGACATTGGGGACTAAGGAAAAACCCGGGTTTTACGCCCGGCATCGATGGCTGACGATCACGCTGGGCGCAGCATTGGCGGTGGTTCTGCTCGCCTCGTTTGCCTCCATGCGCGACGAAGTGATCCCCATCCGCGCCGCCTCGGTCGAACGCGGATCCATCCGCAGCGTCATTTCCACCAATGGCAAGATTGAGCCCGCCCAGAACTTCGAGGCGCACGCTCCCACCAACACCACCGTACGGCGCCTGCTGGTGAAAGAAGGCGACCACGTCAAGAAGGGCCAGCTGCTTCTGCAACTCGACGACGCCTCCGTCCGCAGCCAGGCCGCGCATGCACAGGCGGAATTAAAAGGCGCGCAAGCTGGCGTTCAGAATATTGCGCACGGTGGATCGCAGGAAGAAGTTCTTACCCTACAGTCTCAGATCATCAAATCCCGTACCGATCGCGACACGGCACAGCGCAACCTCGAAGCATTCAAACGTCTGCAGGAGAAAGGCGCCGCTTCGGCCGGCGAAGTGAAAGAGGCCGAAAATGCATTGCAGCGTGCGCAAGCCGATTTCGATCTGCTCACGCAGAAACAGAAAGAGCGCTACTCGAAGCCCGAAGTCGAGCACGTGACCGCTCAGCAATCCGACGCGCAGGCCGCATACGAGGCCGCTGAAGACATCCTTCACAAATCGAACATCACTGCTCCCTTCGACGGCGTCGTGTATGTCTTGCCAGTCAAGCAGGGAGCCTACGTGCAGGCGGGCGACTTGTTGCTGCAAGTAGCAGATCTCTCAAAGGTTCTGGTGCGCGCGTACGTGGACGAGCCCGACATCGGCCGCCTGGTTCCCGGACAGAAAACCGAAGTGAGCTGGGACGCGTTGCCCGGCCGTATCTGGAATGGCACTGTCACGGCGTTGCCATCGACCGTAAAGCTGCGCGGCACGCGCAACGTGGGCGAAATGGTCAGCCAACTCGACAACCACGATTTCCGCCTGCTGCCGAACACGAATGTGAACGTCACCATCGTGATGGCGCAGCACGACAATGTTCTAATCATCCCCCGCGAGGCGTTGCGGCTCGATAATTCGAAGCCTTACGTCTACCAGATCGTCGACAACAAGCTGCACCGGCGTGATGTCGCGGTTGCAGCATCCAATCTCACCAAGGTCGAAGTGAGCGAAGGGCTCACCGACAATACCCAGCTCGCGCTCAATACCACGGCAGTCAACAAATCTTTGCGCGATGGGATTCCCGTGAAGGTGGTGCAGTAGATCATGAAGTGGGCTACGAAAGTGTTCGCCTTGGCGGCACTCGTGTTGCCGGCGATTGCCGCTGCCGCCGATTCTCCAATCGACTTGCTGGCGGCGGGCCGCGTCGATGACGCGATTTCTACCTTGAGCACGAAGCTCAACAGCTCGCCGAATGACGCGGCCTCCCACAATTTGCTGTGCCGCGCCTATTTCGCGGTCGGCAAGTGGGATACCGCAATTGCAGAGTGTGAGAAAGCCGTATCCCTGCAGCCCGACAACGGCGAATATCATCTTTGGCTCGGGCGCAGTTATGGCGAAAAGGCGGACGCATCCAACTTCCTTTCTGCGGCCGGACTCGCCAAAAAGGTGCGCACCCAGTTTGAGCGGGCCGTACAACTTGATCCGGACAACGTAGGTGCCCGCACCGATCTGGCAGAGTTTTACCTGGAAGCTCCCGGCATCGTGGGCGGCGGACAAGACAAAGCGCGCGCCCAAGCCGATATGGTTTCGAAGCTGAATCCCGCCAAGGCGCACTGGATTCAGGGCCGGCTCGCGGAAAAGAACAAAGATCTGACCGCAGCCGAAAAAGAATATCGCGCGGCCATCGACACCAGCCAGGGCGGCGCCAATGCATGGCTCAACCTCGCGCTCTTCTATCGCAAGAACGACCGGCTCGACGAAATGCACGACGCGCTGAAGAAAGCCGCGGCCGCCCCGATGGATCAGCCGGAAGTTCTGGTCGATGCCGCATCCACTTTGCTGCGCGCCAACCGCGATCTGCCTTTCGCCACCCAACTCGTGCGCCGGTACCTGGCATCGAGCACAGTCGAGCAGGCTCCCCAGTTCAAAGCACACTACCTGCTCGGCAACATTCTCGAGAAGCAAGGCGACAAGCAAGGCGCGGCGAAAGAGTACCAGGCGGCACTCACGATGGCCAAGGACTTCGGCCGCGCCCGCGAGGCACTCAATCGCGTGAATCAATAATGGCAGGCTTTAGGCTTTAGGCTCTCGCAACAAGCCAAGTCTGGAGCCCGGGAACCAGTTTCGCCAGAGCCTAGCGACTAGAGCCGAGAGCCTTCTGCCACTGCTCACTGCTATCCTTAGCCGATGGTACGACGCCCATTGCCCTCCGTTTCTGAATTCCTTCCCTCCAAGGTGACGCAATGATGCCTAGCACTCGCAATGCCCTGCGCCCGGGCCTCCTCGTTTTCGGGTTGTGCTTCTTGATAGCCGTGCACGCCGCGGCCGAACCGCTTCCAATGAAACGCGCCGTGCAACTTGCGCTGACCCATGCGACCGCAACGGGGATCGCGGCGGCGGATGCACAACACGCTTTCTCCGCCTACCGGGAGAGCCGCAACAACTATGTTCCGCAACTGGTCCTCGGATCCGGTCTGGGCAAGTCGTGGGGATTTCCGCTTAGCCTGGAAGGTTCCGCGCCGTCGATCATTAACGTGAACGCGCAATCGGCGCTTTTCAATCCGGCGCTCCAGCAGTTCGTGCGTGCGGCAAAGACCGAATGGGTGGCAGCAACAAGCCAAGACAAGAATCAGCGAGGCCAAGTGATTCAGGACACCGTGCTGAGTTATGCCGAGCTGAACAAATGGGAGCAGCGCATCGGCAAATTGCATGATGATCAAGCTGCGGCTTCGAAGTTGGAGCAGGCGATGGCCGAGCGCGTGAAAGAGGGTGTAGAGAGCCCGCTCGAACAAACCAAGGCACGGCTCGCTGCGGCGCGTGTCCGACTGCGTGTCGCGGAGGCACAAGGATCGGCTGACGTCCTTCGCGAACATTTGGCCAAGCTCACTGGACTGAACGCGGCGAGCATCGAAACTGTGCAGGACTCCATTCCGTCAATCGCGCCACTGGCGCAGGATGATGATCCCGTTGACCGCGCGGTAAAGAACAATCCCGCTATTCAAGCGGCGGAGGAGCATGCCCGTGCGCAATATTTGCGCGCGCGTGGAGAACATCGAGCGCTGTTACCCAGCGTGGATTTCGCCGCGCAATACGCGCGACTCGCTCAGTACAACAATTACGACCTATTCTTTAAGACATTTGAGGCCAATAACGCAACGATCGGAGTTGTGATGCGGTTTCCGATCTTCAGTTCCGTGCAGCGCTCGCACGCGCAAGCGGCCGACGCAGAAGCGGTGAAGGCCAAGCGACAGGCCGAGGCCGCCAAAAATCAAGTCTCCGAAGAGACCCTGAAACTGCAGCGTGCCGTCCGCCAGATGGAGGCTGCTCAGGAGGTGGCGCAGTTAGAGTACGAGATAGCGCAATCGAATCTGGAATCCGTACAAACCCGCATGGACGCTGGCAACGCCACTCTCAAAGATCTGGCTGACTCCAGGGCCCAGGCGAGCGAACGCTTCATCACGCTACAGGACACGACTTTCGAACTGCAACGTGCCCACATCGGGCTCATGCGCTCTACCGGTGATCTGGAGAAGTGGATCAACGGGTCCAACTAATTGCGTTGCGAATATATAACTGGTTACCGGAAAGGGCGCATCCGGCGATCCCTTTGCCCCTCTTAATGCATCCAATGCCCATTGGCCGCAAATTGTTTGGAGATCGCGTAGGCTGCTGATTAAATTAGACTTAACATAGGGGTGATCTCCAACCGCCGGACTCGGCTCCCGCTCGGGGCGAATCCGGGGAAATACCCGTAAAACTGAGAGAGGATGTTAGTATTAACCATCCACACATATGCCTTTGAAAACACTGTTCTTGAATCCACCGTCCTTTGAAAACTTCGATGGTGGGGCCGGATCCCGCTGGCCCGCTACCCGCGAAATCGAGTCTTATTGGTACCCGGTGTGGTTGGCGTATCCGACCGGGATGCTTGAGGGCGCGCGTTTGCTCGACGCGCCGCCGCACCACGTCAGCGGCGAAGAAACCATTCAAATCGCCAAGGACTACGAGTTCCTCGTGCTATTCACGAGCACTCCCGGCTTTCCTGGCGACATGCGCCTGGCCAAGGCGATCAAGGACGCGAATCCGAACATCAAAATCTGTTTCGTTGGGCCGCACGTTACCGTGCAGCCGGAAAAGTCGATGCGCGATTGTCCATCCATCGACTTCGTCGCGCGCAAAGAATTTGACTACACCGTCGTTGAGTACGCGCAGGGCAAGCCGCTGGAAGAGATCGCCGGCATTTCCTACCTGAAAGACGGCCAGATCGTGCACAATCCCGACCGGCCGCAGATCGAGGATCTGGATCGACTCCCGCATGTCACCAAGGTTTACAAGCGCGATCTCGATGTCACGCGCTACAACGTGCCGTTCCTGCTCCATCCTTTTGTCTCGCTCTACACCACGCGCGGATGCCCTGCGCAGTGTACGTTCTGCCTCTGGCCGCAGACTTTGAGCGGACACCCGTGGCGCAAGCGTTCCACCGACGACGTGGCCGCCGAAATGGCGGAGGTCAAGCGCCTCTGGCCCGACGTGAAGGAATTTTTCTTCGACGACGACACCTTCAACATCCAGAAAGCCCGCACCGTCGAGCTGTGCGCGAAGCTGAAGCCGCTCGGCCTGACATGGTCCTGCACCTCGCGCGTCACGACCGATTACGAGACGTTGAAAGCCATGAAAGAGGCCGGATGCCGCCTGCTCATTGTCGGCTACGAGTCGGGCGACCAGCAGATCCTCAAGAACATCAAGAAGGGCGCCACAGTTGAGCGCGCCCGCCAATTTACCAAGGATTGCCACAAGCTCGGGTTGGTCATCCATGGCGACTTCATCCTGGGGCTGCCGGGCGAAACCCGCCAGACCATCCGCAACACCATCAACTTCGCCAAGGAACTGGACGTAGAAACGATTCAGGTCTCCGTGGCCCACGCTTACCCGGGAACGGAGCTTTACGATTTTGTCGTGAAGAACGGCTTCCTGGCGGCTGACACCAAGATGGTCGACGAGGGCGGGCATCAGATGGTGCAGATCCAGTACCCCGATCTGCCTGCCGAATACGTAATGGAAATGGTGCACCGCTTCTACGACGAATACTATTTCCGTCCCAAAGCCGCATTCCGCATCCTGCGTAAGGCAGCCTTCGACAGCGCCGATCGCAAGAGGCTCTACAAAGAAGCCAAAGCATTCCTGAAGACACGCGCCATGCGCAATAAGTGGGTGCGCGAGAAGCAAGCGTCTTCCGCGGCGGCGGAGCCGGCCAAAGCTTAGGTCTACAGTGACGTTTCGAAAATATCTGGTGCTGGCGGGAGTCGCCGTGTTCGCTGCGATTGGCGACTCGATGCTCTCCCGCGGCATGAAAGATATTGGCGCTGTCTCCCTTACCCGGCTGCACACCCTGATCGCCGCATTGCTCGATCCTTGGATCGTGGGCGGCATTCTTTTTCTGCTGGCGTTCTTTTCCGCCTATATGACCGCCCTTTCCTGGGCTGACCTCACTTACGTTCTCCCCGCCACGTCTCTCGGCTACGTGCTGTTAGCGGTGATTGCCAAGTTTGTATTGCATGAGCAGGTCACCACGCTGCGCTGGGTGGGAATTTTTCTGATCGCGGTGGGAGTGAGCGCAGTGGCTGGCGGACCGGAGTTGACGCACCATCCCTGCGATCCTGAGCCTGAGCGCGAACTCGCCGTCATTCAGGAGGAACGATGAGGCACGCCTACACCTGGGGCGCGATTCTGTTGATCGTGGTCGCTTCGGTCACGGGCGACGTGCTGATGTCGCGCGCCATGAAACAGGTGGGCGACGTGGACGAGTTGCGCAAACGTTCCGGCTTGTTCGCGGTCATTGGCCGCGTCTTGCAAACTTCCCATTTTCTGCTCGGCATCGGAGCCATGGCTGTGGCGTTCTTTAGCCTGCTGTTCGCGCTCTCGTGGGGAGACGTCAGTTTGATCGCGCCTGCATCGGCATCTCTGACGTTCGTGGGGAATGCGGCGGCGGCGAGATTCTTCCTGCATGAGCGCGTGGACCGCAGGCGCTGGATGGCGGCCGCGCTGGTCGCCTGCGGCGTGGCTTTCCTGGCCGGATGAGCTCTCAACCTGGAGGTTTTGGAAGCCGCTTGCTTCGTTCCCGCGAACTAGCCAAGCCCGGTCATTTTCGTTATGCTCTTAACTCTCTTTGGGGAACCGGCCCTCATCAGCAGTCACTTCAAATGAAATCGTGGGGATACGAATGCGCCTGACTTCAGCAATCATTTTGGTCGCGCTCTGCACCAGCGTGGTCTCCAGCGCCCCAGCCCAGCAAAAACCAGCCGGCCGTTATGACGGACAGATTTTGCAGGACGTGAACAAATACCTGCAAGGCAAGAAGGAATTCCAGGGTGTAAAGGCATCCGTCGAAGACCAGATCGTGAGCCTCGACGGCACCGTAAACCTCTACATCGACCGCGAAAATCTGGAAAAGAAGGTCAAGAAAATGAAGAACGTGGACGGCATCCGCAACCACGTTCAGATTCAGAGCAATGTTCCTGACGAGCAGCTTCGCCAGAATCTCGCCGACCGGCTTCGCTACGATCGTGTGGGCTACGGCATTGCTTTCAACGTGATCAAGCTGGACGTGAAAGACGGCGTCGTGACCCTGGGTGGTACTGTCCGCGACTATCCCGGCAGGGACTCCGCCGTGGCCGTGGCCGAGACCACCCCGGGCGTCAAGGATATCGTCGACAACATTGAAGTGGCTCCCACCTCGATGTTCGATGACCAGCTGCGCATCAAGCTTTACCGCGCCATCTACGGCGCACCCACCCTACAGCGCTACGAGATGGATCCGCAGAAGCCGATCCGGATCGTCGTTGAAAATGGCCACGTTACCCTTTATGGCGTGGTCGACAGCGCCATGGACAAACAGATCGCAGGCACGCAGGCCAACAGCGTGCCAGGTGTGTTCAGCGTCGACAATCAGCTGATCGCCTTGAGTGACGTCAAGAAATGAGCAAGTTTTAGGTTTTACGAATCCAAACTGGAGAGGTTTATGACTCGTTCTAGATTGCTATCCAAAGCACTTCTTCTGTTGTGCGCCACTGCGTTGATAACATCGGCCTTTGCGCAGGACGTTGTCCATGCGGTTGCCGGCACCGTAACCAAGGTCGATAAGACCGGCAAAACGATCGCGATTAAGACCGCCGATGGATCGGAACAGGTTTTCAAGTTCACGGAGCACACCGGCATCCGTGGCGAACACGCTGCCAAGATGGGCGCTCTCGACACCTATTTTGCTGGCAAGGAAGGAACCCACGTCGTCGTCCGCTACATCGGGAATGGCGCCGACAAGACGGCCACCTTGGTGCAAGACTTCGGCAAAGACACGCTGAAGATGGGCAAGGGAACCGTCACGCACGTTGACCGCGCCACGCGCACCGTCGCCGTCAAGACGGATAGTGGCGCGGAGGCAACCTACAAAATGGGATCCGATGCAGTCGTCGAAACCGATCACGGGGTAGTCAAGGGCACCCGCTACGCTGCCAAAGAGGGCGATAAGGTAGTTGTTCACTACACCGAAGATGCCGGGGACAAGGTCGTTCGCTTCTTCCAGAAGCTGTAAACAGGACGTACAAGTGACCGTGTTCGCAAGCCAAGCATCCAGCGAAACGCGGTGATCTGGGCAACGGCGCATCCGGAGCACTCTTCGGATGCGCGCTTTGTTTTGGAGATAACATGAAATCTAACGCCTTCTTGGCAATCTGCCTGGTTAGTTTGTCCCTCTGCGGACCTTGTACGGCCACCTTTGCCGCCGAGCTCCCCGCTCCTCTGACCCGCACGCAGATCAAGCTTCTCACTCCCTTCGGTCCCGCCGGCCTCAGCATCGGGATGGCAGTCACAGAAAAGGTCAACGGCACGTGCTTCGCCGCGTCGGCCGCCTCCTCGAGCCGGCCCGATGCCTGGAGATGTTCGTCGGGAAATGGAATTCTTGATCCCTGCTACCAGAGCATCCTGGGCGACGAAAAGCAACTTGCCTGCCCGGTCGGCGGTCCTTGGCCGGCCAACGTGGTGCTGTTGACGTTGACGCAGCCTTTGCCCTCCGAGCCGCGAAAGGAAACCAACCGCGCGGACACAATGCCGTGGGCCATCGAGTTGGCGAATGGTCAACGCTGCTCACTGTTCACCGGAGCCATGCCTCCAGTCGCGGGAATGCGCATCAATTACGGATGCCCCGGCGGATTCCAGGTGGTAGGCGATATTGACCGCAGCGGTTCAGTCTGGCGCGTGTTCTTCCAAGGGGAAAAGTCGATCGCTCTCGAGCAGGTGGATGTAGCCGTGGCGTGGTTTTAAAAGCGAGCTAACCACAGAGGGACACAGGGGATCACAGCAGAAGTAATGTCCTCCGTGCGCTTTGTGTCCTCTGTAGTTACCCGAACAGCCGCATGAAGCCCGTCGCCGGAAGATCGGGCACAAGATAAGCGGCATCCCGTAATCCCGCGACCTTCGCGAGCGACTGAGCCGCAAGGTAGCCGCTGCGCACCGCGCCCTCCATGGTGGCGGGCCATCCTGTCGCGGTCCAGTCACCGGCCAGGAAGACACGCGGCCAGACAGTCTCGGGACGGGGGCGATCCACTTCAATTCCCGGCCGCGGGGAATACGTCGCATGAATTTCTTTGATGACCGTGGCTTTGAGCAGATTCGCATCCCGCGCCGCCGGAAAAAATTCACGAAACTCGCTGAGCGCCAGATTGACGATCTCCTGCCGTGATTTTTCGACCAGCGATTTCGAAGCGCTGACCACCAACTCGACATAACTGCCATGCCCGTTGTTGCCGCGCTTTTGCAGCTTGGACTTGTGGAACATCCACTGGATCGTGCGGTCCAGCAACACGGCATGTTCGAGTTCGGAAATGTCGCGATCAAACCACAGATGGATTCCCGTGATCGGCGAAGTCTCGAAGCGCGCCAATGAGTTGCGCAGCGGCTCGGATGCGGAAGAATTAGGAAGGATTCTCCCGAGCACGTCAAACGGCACAGCGAGTACAACGAAGTCGAACTTTTCCTCCTTACCATTCACTCCGAGTTTCACGTGCGAAAGCTCGGCACGGAAAGATTCGACCGAAGCGCGAAACTGCACGCTTCCCTGCCGGGCTTCGATGTAATCTCCAGCGGCGTTGTACAACTGGGTCAGCGGAACCGCCGGCACACCCATACGCCCGGCACGGGCCGACTTCAGAAAAGATTCGCGCATCACCTGCGCAGCATAAGGCACCGACACCCGATCGACGTTCTCATTCAGAGCGCTCACCAGAACCGGCTTCCAGAAGCGCTCAATCGCGCCCTCGGTCTGGCCATGCCGAAGCAACCAGCTCAGAAAAGACTCCCCTGTATCCTTCGGAGTCACAGGTGCGAGGGCCATCATTGCCCGGGCAATCGCCACCTTGTCGGGCAAGCGCAGGCATTCCGCCCGCAGAAACGCGGGAGTCGTGTGCAGTGGCGCAGGCAGGTTCGAAGGGCCGATCTCCGAGGCGCGCCCTCCGGGCTCCAGAAAAGTCAGCCGATCGAACCAGCGAATGCTGCCACTTACGCCCGTCCGCTCATAAAACTCGATCAGGTTCGTACAGCAGCCCAGCAGCACATGCTGGCAGTTGTCGATGACTTCGCCGGTTCCAGGATGTTCATAGGACGACGCGCGTCCGCCGAGGTAGGGCCTTTTTTCGAACAATGTGACGCGGAAGCCTGACGATGATAGCGCGCAGCTCGCCGCTAGCCCGGAGAGCCCGCCGCCGACAACGGCGACGCTGGGAGGTTGTGTCCAGGGAGTGGGCATCACGTCAACCGCTTAACGAACCCCTTCCCCAGGACCGACAGCTTTTCGAGGGTGGTAAGCCGAACCTTGCCCGCGAATACGTCGTATTGCTTCTGTGCGATCTTTTCGAGCAGCCGCTGGTAGATAGTCACCAGCACCCACAGTGCCGGTTGGCTATCCTCATTCACCAGGGGAATCAATTCGTGCCCCGACTTGTAGAAGTCCCGAGCCCGGTCCGCTTCCATGGTCAACAGAGCGCGCAAACGTGCGCGATCGGGTCCGCTTTTCAGATCCGCCGGCGAAAGTTCGAAACGCTGCAAATCTTCGAGCGGCAGGTAAACGCGTCCCATGATCGAATCTTCTTTCACATCGCGAATGATGTTAGTCAGCTGAAACGCAATTCCGCATCGTTCCGCGAGATGCTCTGCATTGGGGTCGCGATATCCAAAAATCTTGATGCACACCAGTCCCACGACCGAGGCCACGTGGTAGCAATACAGGTAGAGATCTTTGAAGGTGCGGTACTGAATGACCAATTCCTCTTCCTCTTGGGCCGAGGTCTGGTTCGCCGCTTCCTCGCTCTCAGGCACGTCCATCAACGTGCCGAAAGCTAGCTGATCGAGCAATTCCGCAGGTATCTGGTAGCGCCGTTGCGTGTCGGTGAGCGCCAGCAGGATGGCGTCATCGGTCGGGTCGCCGGCCTGCACACGATGAAAGGCCTCAAGCCAAGCTTCCAGCTTGGCGCGGCGCTCGCGCAAGGGCAGGCTGTCATCATCCGACAGATCATCGCAGCGCCGCATGTATGCGTAGATGGCGCACAGCGCGTTGCGCTTGGCGTGCGGCAGCACCAGAAATGCATAGTAGAAGTTTCGCGCCGATGTGCGTGCGATTCCGCTGCACACTGAATATGCCATCGCCAGTTGCGATGAAGTCGGGGAAAACTGAGTCGGGGCTGGGCGCACGGCGGTGCTCATAGCAACTTCCCCAAGGCCGCGCGCGCCACCAGCGCCAGCTTGCGGGATTTTGAGATTGCGGGACGCCGGCCCAACACTGCAAAGCCCTGGCGTTCGATCGCGTTCAGAATTTCCTGGCCACCCCTGCTGAATAGCTCAAGATCGATCGCCAGTTCTTTGTCAACCTTTCCGATGAGCGGCAGGCCCTGCTGGAACCAGTCCCGTGCCCGTTGCACTTCAAATTGCATCATCGCGCAGAACGCGGACGTGTTGCGGTTATTGGCGAGATCGTCTTCCGAAACGCCAAAGCAGCGCAGACTTTCCAGAGGCAGGTAGATGCGGCCTTTGGCGTAGTCGACCGAAACATCCTGCCAGAAATTCGCCAGCTGCAGCGCGGTGCACGTGAAATCGGAAAGCTTCTGTCGCTCGGCATCGCGATATCCGCAGAGGTACAGGACCAGGTGTCCGACCGGATTCGCCGAATTTAGGCAATATCCCCGCAGATCGTCGAATGTTTCGTAGCGCGTGACAGTCTGATCCTGGCGGAAGGCGGTCAGCAGATCCGAGAATTCATGTTGTGGAATATCGAAGCGCCGCACCGTATCGGCAAGTGCGACGAACACCGGATGCCGCGGCTTGCCCGCATAACAAGCAGCCAACTCAATCTGCCACTGATCCAGCAGCACAAGCGACGCCGCCGGATCACCCACTTCGTCTCCCAGATCGTCGGAAATCCGGCAATACGCGTAGACGTTATAGAAATGCTGGCGCAGGCGCTCCGGAAGGAACCATGTAGCCACCGAAAAATTCTCGTAGTGCGAGCGTGCCAGGTGCCGGCAATACGCTTGCGCATCCTCAAGCGAAGGCGTCTTCTCCGGGATGGCGTACTCCGGCGGAAGTTTGTTCCAGCCCGCCGACGAGGTAGACGTGGGCACAGGCTGGGATTCGCTGGTGGCGATGAAAGTCATAGCGAGTCTTTCCCGGTCGATTTCCTACGCTCAGTGTCCTGGGATGATGGCGGTCTTGATGTCGCCGTTGCGGTTGAGCATGTGCCGGAGCACATCGTGCAGGCGCGAGAGCGGTGCTTCGCCCGTAATGTAATCCGTGCCGCGCACTTTCTTTTCCGCAATCAGCGCAAACGCGCGCCGCACCGTTTCGGGGGTGTGATGAAACGTAGCCTTCAATGAAATTTCCGAGTAGTGCAGCCGGTTGGTATCAAGCTGCACCTTGCTGCCGCTGGCACATCCGCCAAAGAAGTTTACGGTGCCGCCCTTGCGCACCATCTGCACCGCCCATTCCCAGGCTTCCGGACGGCCCACCGCTTCCACCACCACATCGGCGCCGCGCTTCTCTCGCGTCAACTCGCGGACTGCTTCGATGGGATCTTTTACCTGCGTAATCTGTACAACTTCGTGAGCGCCCTTGCGCTTGGCTAACGTGACTTGCGAATCGCGCTTCACGACGGCAATCACGTTGCATCCGATGGCCTTGGCCACTTGCACGAACATCAGGCCGATAGGGCCTCCACCGATTACCGCCACCGTGTCGCCAATCTCCACCCGAGTTTCGTGCAATCCGCGCAGCACGCAAGCCAGCGGCTCGGTCATGGCCGCATCTTCAAAAGAAACATCCCCCGGAATTGCCAGCATGTTGCTCTCAACAATCCGACGGGGCACGCGAATGTACTCCGCATAGGCGCCGTTATTGAAGAGCAGATCTTCGCAAAGATTTTCCTGGTGCTTGGAGCAGAAGAAGCACATGCCGCAGGGCGCAGAGTTCAGCGCGACCACGCGCATGCCTTTCTTGAAGCCGCGTACTCCCGGCCCGACTTCCTCCACCACTCCGGCGAGTTCATGCCCGAACAGAGCAGGCGGCACAATCATGCGGGCGTGGTAGCCTCGCTGGTAAACCTTCAGATCGGTTCCGCAGGTCAGGGCCACCTGCACTTTGATCAGGACTTCGCCTTCCCCAACGCGCGGGATCGGCACCTGCTCGATCTTGATGTCTTCCTTGCCGTACAGGACGGCAGCC
This sequence comes from uncultured Acidobacteriota bacterium, assembly GCA_963765755.1. Classification (GTDB taxonomy): domain Bacteria; phylum Acidobacteriota; class Terriglobia; order Terriglobales; family Acidobacteriaceae; genus Gp1-AA133. Next base: position 203,339 of record CAVXXV010000010.1, read on the forward strand.
GTCATTTTTCCGTTCACTTCAAGTGTCCTTCCCAAGCGCTGCCCGGCTGAATCACGATCTTCATTGAGTCCGGCTGGGGATGGGCAGCCAGTTCCAGTGCTTCCAGTCCGCTGGATAACGGAAAGCGGTGGCTGATGAGACGCTCCAGTTCCATTTCTTGCCCCATGACAAAGCCCACCGATTCCTCCTGCAGTTCCACCGAAGCACTGTAGGACCCAAGCAAAGCCTTTTCGTCCACACAAATGGCCGCCGGATCTACCACCGCTTCGCCGTGCACTGTCTGAGCAAACAGTAATACCCGGCCACCTGGACGCGTCGCATCCATAGCAGGCCGGATCAGACCGTTGCCGCCCACCGCCAGAATTACGGCGTCGGCACCACGGCCTTCGGTTAACTCGCGCACTCCCTGGGTCACATTCGCGCGCGAGGCATCAAGGGTCAGGCCTAAACCGAAGCTTTTAGATATTGTAAGCCTCTGGGAATACAAATCGGAAGTAATTACCCTTGCCCCACTGCGCTTCGCCAGAACGCTCAAAATGAGACCGATGGGCCCCTGGCCGATGACTAGAACCGTCTCATCCGGCTCCAGCCGAAGGCTCACCACCCCTTTCATGCAGGTATTCACTGGCTCGACGAAGCAGGCCTGCTCAAAGCTGATGCCATCGGGGATCCGTACGGTGCCGTACTGAACGATCCAGTCCATGACCCGGACGTATTCCGCAAAGCCACCTCCGCTCGGCTCGAACCCCGCCGTGCAGCCGACCTTCTTGTAGGTCTCACACTGCGCGAACGTGTGATGGCGGCAGTAATAACAACTGCGGCAGGGGATGTGGTGGAACACCATCACGCGGTCGCCCGGCGCATATTGCGTGACACCCTTGCCCACTGCAGCCACCATGCCCGACGTTTCATGCCCGAAAATCCGGGGCGCGGAATGAGATCCCGTAGAAATCTTTTTCAGGTCCGTGCCGCAGATGCCGCAGGTGTGGACCCGTACCAGAAGTTCCCCTGGTCCGATGGTTGGAACCGGAACCGTCTCCATACGCACATCGTTCTGCCCGCGGTACACCGCCGCCAGCATGGTCGAGGGAATCCTCTCCAGCCCGCCTTCAATCGCGACTTGTCCCGCAATCGACATCACGAAGGAGCCTTTTCCTGCTTGCTGCGAATTTCGCTGTGCGGCATTGTGTTTGTGAACCGCACATCCAGCGTCAGGTGATCGAGGTATGGCTGCCCCGGCGCGACAAAGTGTGAATCAGTTACCTGGAACACGCAGTAAAAGTTGTCCACTTTCACCACCCGCTCCGTATTCAGAGCTATCTTCGCGAACTTCGCAGGATCAAGCCAGCCGATTTGCGTACGGTCCTCGGTCGGGTCCGGAGTTCCCATAAAGACATTGGGATAGATCCGGTGCCGGAGGTCCGCGAGTTTCACTTGCCAGGACGTAATTCGGTCATCCCCCGGACCCGCGCGCTGGGGCACGCAGCCAAAACTATAACGGTTCTTCCCGCTCTGATCTTTCACCCGAATCTCGCAAGTCGAGTTGTGGGGATCAAGGTCCACCTGCAACGACTGCTCGATCACTCGTGTCGACCCCTTGCGAAAGCTCTCGATGTACACAAAGGTTGATGGGGTCTGCGGAACTGCGCTACTCACCAGAATCGCGACTGACATCAGTAGCCAGTTGTAACGTCCCATCATTTGACTTAGCTGACCTTCACTGCCGCGAAACTCGCGATCATCGACTCGAGTTTCGCGCACAAACTGCGCGAAGCCAGAGAACTGTTCCGCGCGAGGTGAAATACCGTCGGCCAGGTCCAGGGCCGTATGGCCGAATACAGGGCAAAGGTGCCCGACTGAAAGCTTCCATCCCCGGCAACGAATCGCTCCATGGGCGGCATCTGAAATGCCAACTCATCGGAGATCACCTTGACGGCCGCGAACGGCAATCCCCGTGCTTCGGCACCCTTGGCAACGGCTGCGGCTTCCATATCCACCGCTTGCGCTCCGTAGGCGCTGGCTAATTTTGACTTCTGCTCGAGGCCCGCCACTGACGAAAAACTGACTAGCACTCTATCGCCGGACCCGGCTTCCCTCCTGCTGCCGTCCCTGGAGTCGACGACACAACGAGCTTCGAATATTTCGCCCACTCGCAATCCCTTCATCAAAGCGCCGGCAAAGCCCGCGGATACGACGCGCGCCGGCCGATACAAACTGATTACGGCCTCGGTCGCGCGCCTTGCCGCCTCCGGCCCGACGCCTCCACAAACCACCACCGCGCGATCCGACTCAAAGAAACGAAACTTCCGCCCTGCGTGCTCTCCCTCCGCCACTTTCCATTCGCGAACCAGCGGCCGCACTTCCCGTTCGAGCGCAGCGACGATGGCGACCTCAGGCATAACCCTTCGCCCGAAACCAAGCCACGGCTCGCCGAAGTGCTTCCTCGACTGGCACGATCTGCCAGCCCAGTTCGCGTTCTGCCTTCGCCGACGAAACGAACATCTTTTTCCTGCCCATGCGAACCGCGTCGATCGTGGCCCGCGGCTCGCGTCCGCGAATCCATCCGGTGAAAATTTCATCGACGACGCCGGTTGCCAGCGCCATCACGTATGGCACTTGTATCTTAGGCGACGGCAACCCAGTGATTGCGGCAAGCTTGTCGAGAATCTGTTTCAGCGTCAGGTTCTCTCCGCCCAGCACATAACGCTGGCCGCTTCTTCCCTTTTCCAGCGCCATAACATGTCCGCGCGCGCACTCGGTCGCATCGACCAGGTTCAAGCCCGTGTCCACGTACGCGGGAAACTTCTCCTTCAGGAAGTCCACAACGATGCGGCCCGAAGGCGTCGGCTTGATATCCATTTCCCCGACCGGAGTCGAGGGGTTGACCACCACCACGTGTTGCCCCGCAGCGCCCGCCTCCAGCGCTACCTGCTCCGCCATAAACTTTGACCGCTTGTAATGACCGATCATGTCAGCCATTGCAACCGGTGATTCCTCATCCGCGATCGTTCCATTCGAACTAAAGCCCATCGTAGCCACGCTCGACGTGTAGACGACCCGCCCAACCCCGTTCTTGCGCGCGGCTTCCAATAGCGCCCGGGTGCCCTCGACGTTCGAACGATACATCTGCTCCGGATCGCGCACCCACAATCGGTAATCCGCAGCCACGTGAAACACGGTATCGCAGCCCGCAACCGCCTTTTCGAGCGACGCCGGAGAGCGCAAATCGCCAGTGACGCGGTCTGCCTTAAGACCCTCGATATTTCTCAGGTCGCTGGTCGACCGCACCAGCAGCCGTAGCTCGGCGCCCTGCTCGGCCAGCACCCGCGCGACATGTGCGCCCAGAAATCCTGTGGCACCTGTAACGAAAGCTTTCAAAACCAGTTCTCAGTTCCCGGTTCGTAGTTGGGGATGCCACGGAAGCGGAACTGTGAGATGCATTCCACCGGCCCGAGGCACTCGCCAGCGGGTCGAGCTCGCCTATTCACCGTTCCGAACGGAACCGACCGATTCTTCCGCCACCATCTTCGCGTAGGTGGTCAGCGCCAGCAGCGGGAAGTATTGGCGATACATGTGGTACTTCAAATAAAACACGCGCGGGAAGCCGGTGCCGGTGTAATGCGGCTCATCCCAGGAGCCGTCTTTCAGCTGCGTGCGCAGAAGGTACGCGATACCGCGCGCCACCGAATCGCTCCGCATATCATTCGCCGCCATCAAGCCCAGTACGGCCCAGGCCGTCTGCGACGCGGTGCTCGGGCCGATGCCCTTTTGATTCGCATCGTCGTAGGATGTGCAAGTCTCGCCCCAGCCGCCGTCGGGGTTCTGCACCATGCGCAGCCACTCTGCAGCCTGCTGCACGTAGGGTTCGTGATGATCCACGCCAACCGCTTCCAGGCCCCGCAGCACCAGCATCGTGCCGTAGACATAGTTGACGCCCCAGCGTCCGAGCCACGAACCGTCGGTTTCCTGTTCCTTGCGAATGAAATCGATCGCCTTCTTTACGGCCTCGTGATTCCTGTCGTAGCCATAGGTGGCCAGCATCTCCAGAATGCGCCCCGTGATGTCGACCGTTGCCGGATCGAGCATGGCGTTATGATCGGCAAACGGCACGTACTGGAACACCATGCGATCGTTGTCCTTGTCGAATGACGCCCACCCGCCATTTCGGCACTGCATGGACAGGATCCAGTCGATCGCTCTCTGCACCGACTCGCGCTGGTAGCGGCCGTTGGGATGCTCCACCCGGCTCAGCGCAAGGCAAACCTGCGCGCTGTCATCCACATCAGGATAGAACTCGTTGTTGAACTCGAAATACCATCCTCCCGGCTGCCCCTCAGGGTTCTTCACCTTCCAGTCGCCGGCGTTGCGGACTTGTTTCTGCAGCAGCCAGTCCGCGCACTTCACCATTCGCGAATCATTAGCCGGGACGCCCGCTTCACCCATGGCAAATAACGCATATGCCGTATCCCACACCGGGGAGACGCAGGGCTGCATGCGGAACGTGTCGCCTTCCTCAATGCCCAGTTTCTCAAACTCGTCCATGGCCCGGATCACCTGTGGATCATCTACCGAATATCCCAGGCACCTCATCGCGATCACCGAGTTCATGATCGACGGGAAAATCGCCGCGAGGCCATCGCTCATTTCGAAGCGCTCCAGCATCCACCTCTCGGCGCGCTTCAAAGCCAATGAACGCAGCGGGCGAATGTGCACGCGCTCCGCCCAGTGCGTGATCCGGTCCAGCACAAGGAAGAAATTTCGCCACGAAACCAGCTTCTTGTCCCAATGCAGATGCATGCGCGACTTGTCGCGCCCGCCCACAAAAAGCTCTTCAATCCCCATCTCATCGGGAAGTTTCTTGAAGGGCTTTTTCGCGTAACAGATAGAGAGCGGCACCAGCATCGCGCGCGACCACGAAGAAATTTCGTAGATGTTGAACCAGAACCAGTTCGGAAACAGCACGATCTCGGGCGGAATCGCTGGGATGGCGTCGTAGTCGTACTGCCCGAAAAAGCACAGGTACAGCTTGGTAAAGGTGTTGACCTCGGTCACTCCGCCTAGTTCGAGAATCTTGCCCCGCGCACGCCGCATGGCCGGCTCATTGGACGAGTAGCCCGCTAGCTTTAACCCAAAGTAGACCTTAACCGAGGCGCTGACGTTCGAAGGTCCGCCCCGGTAAATGCTCCAGCCCCCATCGGAGTTCTGCTGCTGCAGCATGTAGCGCGCGGCTTTCGCGAAACGCTCCGCGTCCACCGTGCCCAGCATGGTGTGAAGAATGATGTAGTCGGCCTCGAGCGTGGCGTCGGCCTCCAGCTCACCGCACCAGTAGCCGTCTTCGTGCTGCTCGGAGAACAGCAACCGGCGCGCCGCGTCGGTCGCCGCGGCCACCCGGCTGGTCAGATCATCAATTTTGCCGAAACGTAACTGAGGCGCTGATTGGGTAGAAAGCTGGGGGGAGTGTTCATCCATACTGAATTTGTACTCCGTCAGTCTGCGCTTACGCTCGCAGGCGCGCTTGCAATGGCCTCCACGATCTCCGGAGGCAAACCGAAACGCACGTTTTCGGGCATCACTTCGAGTTCCTGCACGTTGTCGAATCCCTTGGTAGCCAGGAACTTCACCACTTCCTCAACCAGGCATTCCGGCGCCGAAGCACCTGCCGTCAGCGAGATCGTTTTCACGCCCTCCAGCCAGTCAGCCTGGATGTTCTTGTAGCTGTCGATTAGATGCGCCTTCGTGCCAAGATTCCGCGCAACCTCGACCAGGCGATTGGAATTCGAGCTGTTTTCCGACCCAACCACCAGCAGCAGATCCGCCTCGGATGCGACTTCCTTTACAGCAACCTGCCTGTTTTCAGTCGCGTAGCAGATATCCTGCGCGTGTGGCCCTTGAATGTTAGGAAACTTCTTCTTTAGCGCCGCAATGATGTCCTTGGTCTCATCCAAGCTCAACGTCGTCTGGGTTAGGTAAGCCACGCGGTTAGGATCGGGCACGGTCAAACCATCCACCTGACCCGGCGATCCAACGACTTGCGTGACCGACGGTGCTTCGCCCAGCGTGCCGATTACCTCGTCGTGGTCACGGTGTCCAATCAGAACCAGCGAATAGCCTTCCTTGGCGAACTTGACGGCCTCGACGTGAACCTTCGTGACGAGCGGGCAGGTGGCGTCGATGACGCGCAGCTTGCGCTCTTCGCTCGCCTGGCGCACCTCGGGAGAAACCCCGTGAGCGCTGTAGATTACGCGCTCTCCTTCAGGAACTTCATCCACGCTGTCGACGAAAATTGCCCCTTTTTCCTGCAATTCCTCGACGACAAACCGGTTGTGCACGATTTCCTTGCGAACGTAGATCGGCGGCCCAAAGGCCTCGAGCGCGATGCGCACGATATCAATGGCCCGAACGACCCCCGCGCAGAATCCGCGGGGCTTTAACAGCAGCAATGTCTTGCCTTCACTTGTGGACACGAATCAGTTCCTTGCCATCCTCGGCTTAGTGTTAAGGGTACACTTTTCCCCAGGAAAGTTAACTCCAGACTACCGCAGGGAACCCGATTGGTCAATGTAAGCTGTAGAAAGGGCTGGGATTAGCAGCGAATGGAGCGGATTCCCGGTTGAACGGTGAACTACCACACACGTTTCACATCGTAGCGATCCAGAAGCGCATCCGCACTCAGCACTGGTATCCCCAGATCCTGAGCTTGGGCCACGAGCAGGCGGTCGAATGGATCCCGATGATACAGCGGCAAGAGACCGGCCCGAGTAGCGTGCCCAATGGTGACTGCCAATTCAGTGAATCCTTCTTTTTGAAGCCTCTGCGTGAGTCCGGTCAATAAAGCAAGGGCGTCCAACTTGCCGAGGTTGACCTTGATCGCAAGTTCCCACGCAACCGCTGCCGACACCAGAACCGTGTTGTCGGTATTCGTAATTATGGAGTTGGCACGCTTGGAGAGACGCTGTGGTTCGTTGACCCACCACAAAAGGGCATGGGTATCGAGTATGACTTCCATACGCTACTCGAAGCCCAAGTCGGCCAGTTCCTTATCGGTAAGCGGAGCAAATGCGTCTGCGGAGTAGGTGATCTGCCCCGCCATGCTTCCGGGCTGGCGCTTCTTGCGCGCCTTCCCAATCGGCACTAACTGGGCCACGGGCTCCTTCCCGCGTGCAATGATCACTTCCTTGCCGGAGGCCGCTTCCTCGAGCAGGCGTGAGAGGTTGGTTTTCGCCTGATGGATCGTGTACTTCATGTTAGCTAAGTATTTTAGCTAATTAGATTTCTGGGGTCAATCCCCTCAGGTTTTTCTCATGCATTCGCCTTAATCATCTGCTCCGCATGTTTGAGCGAGGTCTCCGTCACCTTGGCCCCGCTGAGCATGCGGGCCACTTCTTCGGTCCGCTCGTCGCCCGTGATGTTACGGACCGAAGTTTTCGTGCGGCCGCCGGATTCCTTCTTCTCGATCCGGTAATGATGGTCGGCAAACGTCGCGATCTGCGGCAGATGAGTCACGCACAGCACCTGGCTGGTGCGCGATAATTCTTTCAGTTTCTTCCCGACAGCTTCGGCCGCGCGGCCGCCGATCCCGGTGTCGATTTCATCGAAGACCAGTGTGCGGGGAACGCCGGAGCCTTTCTTCTTTCCGCCTGCGCCGGCTGAGGCCTCGACGCTGGCTTTCAATGCCAGCATCACCCGCGACAATTCTCCGCCCGAGGCAATGTGTTCCAGCCTGCGCATAGGCTCGCCCGGATTAGTAGAGATCAGGTAGGCGACCTGATCAAAGCCGCAGGCCGACCAGTTCCCTTCCTCATCGGACCCGGTCACCTCAATGTGGAAGCTCGACTTCATGGCGAGATCGTTGACCGCGGCCTCCACCAGCTTCTCGAGCTTGCGGGCCGCCTCGTAGCGCTTCTTAGAAAGTGTCCGCGCAGCCGTCAGATACTCCTGGGCAGCACCGGCTAGCTCGCTTCGGAGTTTGCGGAGCACCTCGTCCTTATTCTCCATCTCGGAGAGCTTGCGCGCGGCATCGGCACCAAACGCGATCACCTCGTCGAGCGTCACGCCGTACTTGCGCTTTAACCGGTCCAGTGCCGCCAGCCGGTCTTCCACTTCGTCGAGATGTTCGGGGGAGGCGTGAATCCCGCCCGCGTAATCGCGGAGGGTTGCGCCGACATCTTCCACGCTGATCAAGGCCGACTCGAGCGCGGCCAGCGCGTCGTGAAATTTCGTCTCGTAGCGGGAGAGTTCTTCGACCTGCTTGCGGGCGGAGCGTAAGGACGCGGCTGTCGAGGAATCGCCTTCATAAAGCAGATCGAAGGCATTCATGGCCGCGTTGTAGATCTTTTCGGCGTTGGCGAGCACGCGCTTCTCGTTTTCGAGGCGTTCGTCCTCTCCCGCCTGCAACTTGGCGTCTTCGATTTCGCCCTTCTGGTAGGTCCACAGGTCCAGAAGGCGCAGGCGATCCTGCTCGTCACGCTCGAGTTCTTCGATGCGACCGCGGATTTCCTTCCACTTATGAAAGGCCTCTTGAACACAGGCGACCTGCGAGCCCGCAAATGCGTCCAGCAACGCAAGCCGCGCCGGTCCGTCGAAGGCGGCCAGCGTTTCATTCTGCGCATGTACCGTAGCCAGGTAGGGACCGAGCAACTTCAGCACGGCAACGGTCGCCGGCTGGTTGTTCACGAACACCCGCCCCTTGCCACCCTGCGCGATCTCCCGCCGCAGAATGACCGAATCGCTTTCCGAATCCAGCCCGTTTTCTTCGAGGATGCGCGCAATGGTCTTGGCGGCACCGCTCTCGATCTCGAATACCGCGGAAATCACCGCGCGGTCTGCACCCGACCGGATAACATCGGTCGAAGCCTTGTCTCCGAGCAGAAGCGTTAGGGCGTCAATCAAGATGGACTTGCCAGCTCCGGTTTCGCCGGTAAGCAGGTTGAGTCCAGAGGCAAAGGCCACTGCCACGTTATCGATGACCGCGTAGTTCTCGAGGCGCAGTTCGACGAGCACCGGTGGTCCTGGAAGAACGAAGTTGAGCGCAGCATAGCATGAAACGCAGCCATTAGGTCTGGGGTGCCAGGTGTCAGGGAAGTCTCACGTCACAGGCCTGCATTACACACCTTGGTTCGACTGGAAAACAGGCGTTTTCGTGCGCTGAACCATTACTTCACAGGGACTATAATGTCCGAACGCTCCGCTTCGCAGAAATAAACTATTCTGGAGGTCACTCGGCGCCTCGCGCGTCTTCATAAATCAAGATGCTGAATGCATACTGCTTGGCCTTCGCAGTCGGTGGCGAAGTGCTGGATCTGGTGAGCCAGACCGGCCTCGTCGCTAAGACCGTCCTCCTTCTTCTGCTGGCTTTCAGCGTCCTCTCCTGGGCCATCATTCTCTCCAAGTGGAGCCTGCTCCGGCGCGCCCGGGTGCAGAGTGGCCGCTTCGTACGCGCTTTCCGCAAGGCGCAGCGCCTTACCGACGTGGCCGCGGTCGCGGATCAGTTCCGGCCCAGCCCGCTGGTGGGCGTGTTCGAGAACGGATTCGAAGAATACAAGCGCCAGTCTGGACGAAGCCTGCTTCCCGTGCAACGGGCGATGCAGATCGCCAACTCGGAAGAGTTGACACGCCTCGAGCGTAACGTTGCGTGGCTGGCCATCACCGGCGCGGTCACGCCCTTCGTCGGCTTGTTCGGAACCGTGTGGGGCATCATCGACGCGTTTCACGGACTCGGAACCGCTGGGGCAGCCACCCTGCGCGCCGTCGCGCCCGGTATTTCCGAAGCCCTCATCACAACCGCGGCCGGGCTGGCGGCAGCGATTCCGGCCGTCATTGCCTACAACCTGATCGGCAGTTCGCTCCGCGAATTCGCCGCGCGGGGCGATGACTTCTCCCTCGAGATGCTGAACGCGGTCGAACGGTCCTCGATGTCTGCGCAAGCTGCCGACGCTGCGGGAGTGCGGCGCTAATGGCCTTCACCTCTTCCAACGGTCGAACGCAGACCGCCCTCTCCGACATCAACGTCACTCCGCTGGTCGACGTGGTGCTCGTGCTGCTGATTATTTTCATGGTGACCGCTCCCGTGCTGCAGTCCGGCATCGAGGTCAGCGTCCCCAAGACCCGGACTGTCAAGGAGATCACCGAAGAACGCATGGTGATCAGCATCAACAAGCAACAGCGCGTATTTCTGGGCAACGATCCCATCAACATCAACGAAATCAAGGCCAAGCTTCGCCAGAGAATCCGCGACCCGCAGAACCAGTCGGTCTTTATCCGCGCCGACGAAGATGTGCCTTTCGGCGCCTTTGCCACCGTGATGGACGCCATCAAGGGCGCCGGCATTACCAATGTGAGCATCGTGACGCAGCCGCTGGACGCCAATGCAAGCCGACGCTGAGATATTTTTCGAACACGGCAGACTGGGAAAGCCCCTGGTCTTTTCAGTCGGGCTGCACCTCGCGTTTGCGGGATTGGTGATCCTGTTCGGAGTGATACTTCCGGGCCGCAATGGCGGAACTTGGGGCGCAGGCGGTGGTGGTGATGCCATCGGCGTATCGCTCGTGAGCACAATCCCGCTCCCGGCAAGTCCAGTCCAGACTCAGAACGTGTTGGCCAACGACTCCAAGGGCCTGACCAAATCAAAGCCGCAGGAAAAAGAGAACGAGCCCGACGCGATTCCAATTCCTGACAAGAGCACGAAGATCAAGCCCAAGCCCGTCACCACCGCCAGCAAGGCGAAGCCTCAGCCCCAACCGGAAGAAGAAACGAATGAGGTTCCCTTCGGCCAGGGTGGACCGGTCAGCGGACCCTACGGAACGTTCAGCGCGAACGGCGCCAAGGGAGGCTTCGGTTTTCAGGGCGGCGGCGGAGATTTCGGTACGACCTACGCCTGGTACGTGCGCGTCGTGCAGCAGAAGGTCTCGGAAAACTGGCTCAAGTACGAGATCGACCCCAGCATCCATTCTGCAAACCGCGTTTATGTGCAGTTCGACATCAACCATTCCGGGCAGCCGACCAGTGTGCACATCGAGCAGTCCAGCGGCGTTCCTTCGCTGGACCAGTCGGCGGCCCGCGCTATTCAGCGGATCGACACATTCGGTCCATTACCTGCCGGATACTCCGGCAATAAAGTTACGGTTGAATTCTGGTTCGATTACAAGCGTTAAAGCGTCACTGGCAGGCGTGATGAGCGTCCTTCGATTTCAAATTTATCTTCTGGACAATTAGGAGTTAGTCGCGAGCATGGACTATAGTCACTTGAAGCCCCGATCCCACCGGACTACGATTCAATCCTCATTCCGCACTTCAGTCTCCAAGATGCCGTGTCGCAGTTCGTTCTTCCGCAAGTTCGCCGCGAAAACAAGTTTCGTCTGCATGGTCGCCGTTCTGCTTGCCGGCGTTTGCACGGCACAAGACTGGATCCGCACCGGTACGGGCCTCGGCGTGGAAAAAATCCGTCTCGCGGCCTCCGACTTCAAGCCCAGCACGCAGGACCCCAACACCGCGGCCCTGCTAAAGACCTTCAACGACACGCTATGGACCGATCTCGACAACGCCGGCATCTTCGACATGGTTTCGAAGAGCTTCTACCCGACCGACGTTCCGGGCAGCCCCAACGAAGTTCGCTTTGAGGCTTGGAGCGCTCCTCCGCCTAACGCCTCGATGCTGGCCTTTGGCGATTTCGGCGCCACCGGCAACAATCTGCTCGTTCATGGCTGGCTCTACGACGTAAAGAACGTCGCCTCCCCCCAGGTTCTAGGCAAGCAATATACCGATGCCGCGACCGCTGAAGCCGCGCGCACGACTGCCCACAAGTTCGCCAACGAAATCATCTTCCGCCTGGGCGGCGGTGTTCCGGGAATTGCGGAGAGCAAGATCTACTTTGTCAGCGATCGTGGCGGGCACAAAGAAATCTGGGCCATGGACTACGACGGCTCCAACCAGCACCAACTGACCCACCAGGGCTCCATCTCGCTATCACCGCGCATTTCGCCAGACGGATCGCGCCTCGCCTTCAGTTCCCTGACCAAAACGGGGTGGGAAATTATGATGTACTCCCTGGAACTGAACCGGACCGTATCGTTCGCGCGCTTTGGCGGAACCAACCTGTCGCCCAGCTGGGCGCCCGATGGAACAAAGCTGGCGTTCTCGTCCTCGCGCGGCGGAGAGCCCAATATTTATGTTTCTGACCCCTCGGGCGCAAATCCTCGCCGCCTGACCAGCGATCGCGGTCCCGATGTGGGACCGACCTTCAACCGCAAAACTGGCGCGCAAATCGCTTTCGTCAGTGGACGGACCGGCCTCCCACAGATTTACACCATGGAAGCCGACGGCACCAACGCCCAGCGCGTCACCGACCAGGGCTACGCGGTTTCGCCTTCGTGGTCTCCCAACGGCCAATTCCTTTCGTTCTCGTGGTTTCGCAAATATGGACCCGGAGCTCCAGGAGCCAACGACATCTACCTGATGGACATTGCCAGCAAGCAATGGGTGCAGCTGACTCACGACGGCGGGCGCAACGATTTCCCATCTTGGTCCCCGGATGGCCGACATGTCGTCTTCCAATCCAGCCGCTCCGGGAGCGAACAGATCTGGACGATGCTGGCCGACGGGACCAAAGTGCAACAGCTCACCTTCAGCGGCCGCAACTCCCAACCAAATTGGAGTTGGAAGTAGGGGGCGAAAGTGTAAACATGGAGAAGCACTTATCACTGTTATCATCCCCGGTTATGGCGGAAATGTTGGCCCGCGTCGCCGGTATTACGCGTGCGCACATCATGTGCGCGCATGACTTTGCAGGGAGGAGCATGTGAAACATCCGAAAGTGAAGTGGATTACTCTTGTATTCATCCTTGGCGCAATCATGATGTTAGGTGCTTGCAAGAAAAAGCAGGCGCCACCACCGCCACCACCGCCACCGCCGCCGCCGTCACCTACGGCATCGATTTCAGCGAGTCCGAACAGCGTTGAGAAAGGAATGTCGACGACGCTGACCTGGCAAACTACGAACGCGACCGACGTCAGCATTGACGGCATCGGCGCCGTTCAGCCCAACGGCTCGCAGCAGGTCACGCCCGCCGATTCGACTACTTACCATCTGGTCGCGAAAGGTTCGGGCGGAACGCAGGAGGCCACGGCTCGAGTGACGGTGAATGCACCGCCTCCGCCACCGCCTCCACCAACCTCGCAGACGGAGGAAGAACTGTTCGGTCAGAACGTCAAGGACGTTTACTTCGACTATGACTCTGAAGCGATTCGTCCCGAGCAGCAGTCTGTCATACAGGGTGATGCCCAGTTCCTGAGTCAGCATTCGAACATCCAGTTCACGATCGAGGGACACTGCGACGAGCGCGGCTCGACCGAATACAACCTTGCGCTCGGCGACCGACGCGCCAATGCCGTGCGCAATGCACTGACCTCGGCAGGCGTGAATGCCAGCCGGATCAAGACCATCAGCTACGGCAAGGAGAAGCCGTTCTGCACCGAGTCCAACGAAACCTGCTGGCAGCAGAACCGCCGCGGGCACTTCGCGTATACGAAGTAAAACAACATTTGGGCGGGATCTGGCCGATAGCAGCTCAGCTCCCGCCCGATTTTTCTTTGTACTCGCAGATACGGCGGGCGGCTTCAGCCCCAGCCGCCAACTCATTGACGCCTTACGGCCCAAAAATGGCCCGGGAAACCTTCGAGTTACCCCTTTCGTCCCCGCCATCCTTACAATGAGGGTTACAGCTTCTCAGGCACGAGTCCGGTCTCCCTATGGGATACTGGTACATATGAAACAGGAAGGGTTTATGAGCATTTCCACAGTTTCGCGTTACTTGTTGATCGCCCCCGCAATGGCGGCGATGCTGTCACTGCCGTCCGTTCCCGCTCATGCCGCCAACAAGGACATGGTCCAACTGCAAACCCAGGTGCAGCAATTGCAGGAACAGATAACGGCCATGAAGACGAGCTTCGACGAGCGCATGGGCGTGATGAAGAATCTGGTGGAGCAGAATACCGACGCGTCGAACAAGACCACTGCCGCCATCGGGGCTCTCCAGCAGACCCTGCAGAAGCAGCAGGGCGACTCCTCTGGCAAGGTGGATCAGCTCTCCGGTCAGATTCAGGCTTTGAATGACACGCTCGACGAATTGAAAGTCCGCCTTGCTAAGGTCAGTAAACAGCTCGAGGACATGCAATCGGCGCAGCAGAGCATCGCCGCCCAGCAGTCAGCCACGCAAGCTCAAGCTCAAGCCGCAGCCCAGGCGCCGCCGCCCGATGTGCTCTATGCCAACGCTCTCCGCGACTACAACGGCGGGAAAACCGATCTGGCGTCGCAGGAATTCACCGACTACATCAAGTTTTATCCCAACACCGATCTGGCGGGAAACTCGTACTACTACCTCGCGGAGCTGCAATTCCGCGCGGGCAATTTCAAGGAAGCCGTCGGCAACTACGATCAGGTCCTGCAGAATTTCCCCAGCGGAAATAAGGCCGCGTCCGCGCAGCTGAAAAAGGGATTCGCTCTCATCGAAATGGGGCAAAAAGATGACGGAGTGCAGGAACTCCGCCACTTGATCCAGCGCTATCCCAAGACCAACGAAGCGGTGCAGGCCAGGGAGCGCTTGCGCAAGCTGAACACGTCGGCCGCCAACAAGCCCGGTGTCTAAAAACACCTCGCCCAAACAACTGGTCTCGTTCGTGCCGCGCCGCTTTACTGCTGCGCGGCTTGTTTTTTGTGGTGATGCTTGTGATGGTGATGGTGCTTCCCGCTCTTTCTTTCGGGAGCCTTCCTGTCCGGCGCCGCCGGGCCGGGCGTGGTCGTGGTCGGTGTCTGGCCCTGTGAGCCCGCCTCAGCCCAGACCCCACATGTCAGAATTGCCAAAGCCACCGTAGACAGCAACAGACGACGCATGTAGTTCTCCTTGAAACTTGCCTGACTTCCTGCAAACAAGAATAAATCCTTTTCCGTGGGAAGTGTTTCAGGGTACTCTAGCGGCTGTGGACGAGGTAGGTTCCCCTCATCCGTTTCTGTTCATCAGGAGCATTCATTCATGGACAATTCGAAAGATCAGGACCGCGAAAAAGGCGCCGTTGAACAGGACGAGCGCACTCAAGCCGGAAATACTTCGATGAATGGCCAGTTGGGACATCGGGATCAGGACCCCATGCTCAAGGCAGCCGACACCGACTTTCCGGAACCGGGTGAGAACCCGGAACACACTGGCGAAGCCGAAGTCGTCGACGACGTCGCCTGACCATTTTCTACAAATTGCAAAATGAAAAAGCCCTCCAGCGGAGGGCTTTTTCGCTCAACCTAGTAGCCTCTAACGCAATTCTTCCATGCACTGCTCCAGAACCTCGCGCCCGGGTCGCGTCACTGACTGAGGCAAGGTCGCCAGCGGCTGTTCCGTCATATTCAGCAGATCGATGAAAGTCGGTGCCTTCGGGTTGACGTAAAGCACGCCCGTCAGCACCTCCTGCGTTTCGTGAGCTTCCATCAGCCGGCACACCGCCTCGATCCGGTGGGTCGGATCATAGTCGGCCTCCAACTTGCGCAAGCGCAGGCGGGATCCATCATGCATGGTGACTTCCACCGTGGTGCCCTCATCGTATTCTACGTCGATTTCCTCGAAGTGCGGAACGAAGTTGATCTCCTGCAACGGCTCCTCGTGATCCTTCATGTACTTGTAGGATTTGGTCGAACCGTCATGGTCGTTGAAAGTAACGCAGGGCGAGATGACGTCGAGCATCACCGTCCCACGGTGGGCAATCGCCGCCTTCAGCATGGAATGAAGCTGCCGTTTGTCGCCCGAAAACGAGCGTCCCACAAACGTCGCGCCCAGTTCAATCGCCAGCGCGCACGTGTCGATGGCAGGCAGATCATTGACCACGCCGGTCTTCAGCTTGGAACCGAGGTCGGCAGTCGCAGAAAACTGCCCCTTGGTCAGCCCGTACACGCCGTTGTCCTCGATGATGTAGATCATCGGAAGATTGCGGCGCATCAGGTGCACGAACTGGCCGATGCCGATCGATGCCGAGTCGCCGTCACCGCTCACGCCCAGCGTAAGCAGGTTGCGGTTCGCGAGCATGGCGCCGGTCGCAACCGAAGGCATGCGGCCATGCACCGAGTTGAAGCTGTGCGAGCGGCTCATGAAGTACGCCGGGCTCTTCGACGAGCATCCGATCCCGCTGAGTTTCGCAACCCGCTCGGGCTGAACGCCCATCTCGTACATCGCATCGACAATTCGCTCGGAGATCGCATTGTGTCCGCAGCCGGCGCACAGCGTCGTCTTGCCGCCCTTGTAGTCAATTACCGCAAGGCCGATACGGTTCGTTTTCGGCGTCGGAGTGGTAGGAGTGGTAGCCATCTTACTTGCCCTCCATGGTCATGATTTCGTCGGTGACGGAGCGTGCATCGAGCGGCAGCCCGTGAATGTGGGCGATGCTGCGCAGCCGCGTCGTCAGCTCAGGCCGGATATCCAGCTTGAGCAGGCTCAGCATCTGCGCGTCACGATTCTGCTCGACCACGTACACACGGTCGTGCTTCTCCACGAAATCGTGCACTTCGCGCGTGAACGGATACGCCTTGAGGCGCAGGTAGTCGGCCTCAAACTTATATTCCTTGCGCATCTGGTCAAGGCTCTCGATCAACGCCCAGTGCGATGTTCCGTAGGCGATGATTCCGATCTTCGACTTGTCATTGACAACGATTTCGGGCCGCGGAACAAACGAGCGCGCCGTCTCAAACTTTCGGTTAATGCGCTCCATGTTGCGTTCAAAGTCGTCGGGCCGCTCGCTGTACTGCGACTTCTCGTTGTGTCCGCTGCCGCGCGCGAAGTACGCCGCCGCGGGATGCTCAGTGCCCGGCAGTGTGCGGTAGCCGATGCCATCCCCGTCCACATCCTTGTAGCGGGCGAAACTTCCCAGCCGGTCCAGATCTTCCTTGCCCAGCACCTTTCCACGGTTGATCGGCGTCTCCGGGTACTTGAACGGATCCGACATCCAGTTGTTCATGCCGAGGTCGAGATCCGACATCACGAACACCAGCGTCTGGAACTGCTCCGCCAGGTTGAATGCTTCGGTCGCCATGTCAAAACATTCGGATACCGAATTCGGGATGAGGAGAATGTTCTTGGTGTCGCCGTGGCTGAGAAATGCGGTGGACAAAATGTCGCCTTGTGACGTCCGCGTGGGCAGACCCGTCGAAGGCCCGACCCGCTGGATATCCCAGATCACGCCCGGCACTTCGGTGTAATAGGCCAGCCCTGCGAACTCCGCCATCAGCGAAATCCCCGGCCCGGCGGTCGCCGTCATCGAGCGTGCTCCCGCCCATCCCGCGCCAATCACCATGCCAATGGCCGCCAGTTCATCTTCCGCCTGCACAATGGCGAACGTCGCCTTTCCATCAGGTCCGATGCGATGCTCATTCATGTAGTCGATCAGGGTCTCGACCAGCGACGACGATGGCGTAATCGGGTACCACGTCACCACCGTAACGCCCGCAAACATGCAGCCCAGCGCCGCCGCGGAATTGCCGTCGATGATGATCTTGCCCGCCGTCTTGTCCATGCGAGCCACGCGGAACGGATCCTGCTTCTTCAGATTGGCGGCGGCATACTCGAAGCCCGCTTGCGCAGCGCCAAGGTTCAGATTGGCCGCCTTCACCTTCTTCGCGAACTGCTTGCGGATAGCCTTCTCGACTTCGCCCATGTCGATGTCGAGCAACTGGGCCACGACCCCGACGTAAATCATGTTCTTGACGAGCTTGCGCAGCTTGGCCTCCGGGCACACGGCCGCCACCAGCTTGTCGTAGGGCACTGCATAGAACGTGAGATCATTGCGCAGTTCGTTCAACTTCAAAGGCTCGTCGTATAGCGCGGCTGCTCCGGGCGCGAGCGACATTACGTCCTCTTGCGCGGTTTCCGCGTTCATCGCCACCAGGAAATCAATTTCCTTCTTGCGGGCGATGTAGCCGTCTTTATTGGCGCGAATCGTGTACCAGGTCGGCAGCCCCGCAATGTTCGATGGGAAAAGATTCTTGCCCGAAACCGGTATGCCCATCTGGAAAATGCTGCGCAGAAGCACCGTGTTGGAACTCTGCGAACCAGACCCGTTGACCGTCGCAACCTGAATGCTCATGTCGTTGACGATCGCTTTGCGCTCCAGGCCCCCGCGGGCGTCCTGCAGCGTCACATCGGTAGTAGCCATCCCTGTCCTTCCTTTGGCACAACGAGCCTGTGGATCCACCCGAGTGCCGGAGATTGCATGAGGGAGAAAACCCTTAATTATACGGCAAGGGCGGGCGATGCCCCCACCCGTAAGCCTACTCCAGTAGGGGCGTACCTGAGTGGGAAACTATGCTTCAACCCGGTAAAACTGGGCCATGTTGCGGAATTTATTATATCGTGACACGAGCAATTCCTGGATGGGAATGTTCTTGATCGCCGCCAGGTGCGTTTGCAGGCTCTGGTCGAGCAACCCGGCCGCCGCTTCGTGGTTGGAATGCGCCCCGCCTTCGGGTTCGGGCACGATGCCATCAATGCATCCCAGTTCGCTCAAGTCCGAGGCTGTGATCTTCATCGCTTCCGCGGCCAGCGCCTTCTTGGAAGCATCCCGCCACATGATGGAGGCGCATCCTTCAGGCGAGATCACCGAGTAGACCGCGTTCTCCATCATCAAAACTCGATCCGCCACCGCGATCGCCAATGCCCCTCCGCTGCCGCCTACGCCGATTACAGTCGCAATCACCGGAACCTTGAGCCGCGCCATCTCGCGAAGGTTGACCGCAATTGCTTCGCCCTGCCCGCGTTCCTCGGCGCCCAGCCCGGGGTGGGCGCCATCCGTATCGACAAAAGTGAAGATGGGTCGCTCAAACTTCTCGGCGAAATGCATCACGCGCAGCGCCTTGCGATAACCTTCGGGATGCGGCATGCCGAAGTTGCGGTACACCCGCTGCTTCGCATCGCGCGCTTTCTGCTGTCCGATCACGACGACTTCCTGCCCATGAAAACGAGCCATGCCCGCTACGATGGCCGGGTCGTCCGCAAATCCACGATCGCCGTGAATCTCACTCCAGTCCGTGAAGATGCGTTCCACGTAGTCGAGCGTGTACGGGCGCTGCGGGTGGCGCGCCAACTCGGTTTTCTCCCACGCGCCGTAACTTGAATGGATCTGCCGGCGCAGGGCTTCCACGCGCTCGTGCAGTTGGTCGATCTGCCGGTGCGTTTCTTCGTTCTGTCCCGGAACCGCCTGCAGATGCTCGATCTGTTCCTCGATCCGGGCCAGTTCCTGCTCAGCTTTTAATCGTACTTCCATTTTTCTGGCGTCCCCATTCCTGGAGTACCAATGCGTCTCCACCATGGAAAGCAGAAATTCTGCTCCCGACACCACCTGGGCCCCGTCGGTCGGCATTGGGGGAGGAGGTTGCTTTCCGGCGCTCGACTTCCTGGTTCTTGGGGCTCTCATCGGTCGCCGATCTCAGTTGATGATGCGAACACTGCCGCGCCCACACAACTCTTCCACGCGCGCGATGAAGTTGCGATCCGGTTGCACATTATAGCCTTCCGCTTCCATGACCACCATGAAATCTCCCGCGCGTTCCACGTCGAACAACACCCGCGCCTCGCCTTTGCGCTCCGTAAACAGCAGATGCAGGGCGTCGACCGTTGTTTCGTTGCAGCCTTCGACCGGAATGCGGATGCGCAGCGAACGTGGCAATGGAACCTTCGCATCTTCGAGCGGCATGATTTCCGCAGCGGTAATCTTCGGATTCGACCCTTCTTCCACGCGCACCCCGGCTTTCACCAGCACAGGAACCTCGAGTTTCACCTTCTCCTGCAGTCGACGGTACGCCTCGGGGAACACGATCATGTCGATCGAACCTGACATGTCTTCCAGCGTCGCTTGCGCGTAGAAGTCTCCCTTCTTCGACTTCAACACGCGCAGGTTGCCGATCATACCCGCTGTGGTGATGGTTTCGTCCTTGCCGGTCGAGTTTTTCATGCCGCAGATCACAGAGACTCCCAGCGCGTTCAAACCTTCCAGCTTTTCGCTATATTTCTCCAGCGGGTGGCCAGTAATGAAAAATCCCAGGATTTCCTTTTCCGCGGACAGGCGCTGATGTTCATCCCAGTCCGGAACGTTGGGAAGCTGCTCATGCGTTGCCGGAGCTTCGTCCTGCTGAAAGATTCCAAACAGCCCGTGCTGGCCGGACTCCGCATCGCGCTGCGCCTTTTGCGCGCGTTCGATCGCCCGGTCAATCACCGCCATCAGTTGCGCGCGCCGGCCCATCGAATCCATGGCGCCGCTCTTGATTAGAGACTCGAGCACCCGCTTGTTGAGCAGGCGCAGGTCAACGCTCTCGGCAAATTCGAAAATGTCGCGATAACTCCCAAGTTTCTTGCGGCCCGCCACAATCGAATCGATGGCATTGTGTCCCACGTTCTTGACCGCAGCCAGCCCGAAGCGGATTGCACTGCCGTGCGGCGTGAAGTTGGCGTCGGAAACGTTAATGTCGGGCGGTTCGACCGAGATCCCCATTTCGCGGCACTCGTTGATGTACTTCACGACGTCGTCCGTGCTTCCGGTCACCGAAGTGAGCAGCGCCGCCATGAACTCCACCGGGTAGTGGGTCTTCAGGTAGGCGGTCTGGTAAGCAAGCAGAGCGTAGGCTGCCGAGTGCGACTTGTTGAAGCCGTAGCCAGCGAACTGCGCCATCAGGTCGAAAATCTTCTCGATCTTCTTCGGCGGGTAGTTTCGCTGGGTCGCGCCTTGCACAAAGCGCTCGCGCTGCTGCGCCATCTCTTCAGCCTTCTTCTTGCCCATGGCACGACGCAGCAGGTCGGCTTCACCCAGTGAGTAGCCAGCGAGCCGGTTCGCGATCTGCATGACCTGTTCCTGATAAACGATGACGCCCAGCGTCTCCTCGAGAACCTCTTTCAGTTCGGGCAGTTCGTATTCGATCCTCTTGCGTCCGTGCTTTCGATCGATGAAGTCGTCGATCATGCCTCCCTGGATCGGGCCGGGACGATACAGCGCGTTCAACGCGGTGAGATCTTCGATCGAGTTCGGCTGATAGCGGCGGAGCACGTCGCGCATGCCATGCGATTCAAACTGGAACACGCCGGACGTTAATCCCTTATAGAAGACTCTCTGGTAGGTCTCGTCGTCGCTCAGCGGCAGGGTCGCGAGATCGAGTTTCAGGTTTCTGGTCTGCGAGATCAGCTTGACGGTGTCGTCGAGGATGGTGAGCGTGGTCAGCCCGAGAAAGTCCATCTTCAACAGCCCAAGCTTTTCGATCGCCACCATGTCGAAGGCCGTCACGATTTCGTCGTTCTTGGTCTTGTGCAGCGGCACCAGCTCATTCAACGGCCGCGGCGAGATCACGACGCCGGCAGCGTGCACTCCGGCGTTGCGCACCAGTCCTTCCAGCTTCTTCGCGGTCTCCAGCAACTCTCGGATCTGCGCGTCCTTCTCGTATGCTTCTTTCAGCTGCGGCGATTCGGCAATCGCGTTTTCCAGCTTGATGTTGAGTGTGGTGGGCACCATCTTGGCGATGCGGTCGACATCGCTGTACGGCACGTCCATGGCGCGGCCCACGTCCTTGATCGCAGCCTTGGCCGCCATCGTTCCGAACGTGATGATCTGCGCCACATTGTCGCGCCCATACTTCCGTGTGACGTAGTCGATCACTTCCCCGCGCCGGTTCATGCAGAAGTCGATGTCGATATCCGGCATCGAAATACGCTCCGGGTTCAGGAAGCGCTCGAACAGCAGTTCATGTTGCAGGGGGTCGATGTCAGTAATGCCCAGCGAATAGGCGACCAGCGCTCCCGCCGCCGATCCGCGCCCCGGCCCTACCGGAATGTCTTGCTCTTTGGCGTAGCGGATGAAGTCCCAGACGATCAGGAAGTATCCCGAAAACTTCATCTGCTGAATGATGGCGATTTCGCGCGCCAGTCTCTGCTCGTAATCGGCAAGGCTGTGCTTAAGCCGGCCTTGCTGCTCAAGATTGAGGAGGGGAGGAAACCGCCGCGCGAAGCCCTCCCGCGTTACGTGCTCGAAATAGCTGTCCAGCGTGAACCCCGGCGGCACGTCGAAGTGCGGGAACGGGCTGCTCACCTTCTCGAGCTTCAGATTGCATCGTTCGGCGATGTCGAGCGTGCGCGTTAGAACCGACGGCGCGTCCTTGAACACGCGCTGCATCTCGGCATAGCTCTTCACAAAGAACTGGTTGCCATCGAACTTCATCCGGTTGGTGTCTTGGATCGACTTGCCGGTCTGGATGCAGACCATCACGTCCTGCGCGTGGGCATCGTCTTCGCACAGGTAGTGGCTATCATTCGTTGCTACCAGCGGCAGGCCGAGATCCTTTTCCAGCTGAAACAAGCCCGGATGGATGCGGTGTTCCATCGCCAGCCCCTGATCCTGGATCTCGAGATAGAAATTCTTCTCTCCGAAAATGTCGCGATAGGTTGCGGCCGCCGCACGCGCCGCCTCGTAGTTCCCTTCCATCAACCGCTCGGCCACTTCGCCTTTCAGGCATCCCGAGAGGACAATCAGCCCTTTCGAATGGTCGGCCAGAAATTTCTTGCTGACGCGGGGCTTGTAATAAAACCCGCGCAGCGATGCCTCCGAGGTGATCTTGGTCAGGTTACGGTAGCCTTCTTCGTTTTCGGCCAACACCAGCAGGTGGTTGTAAGTGTCCCCCTCGGGCGGCGTGCGCTGAATGTCGTGATCGTCCTTTTTGCAGACATAAAGCTCGCACCCAACAATCGGCTTGACACCGGCAGCCTTGGCGGCATTCACGAAGTGCACGGCCCCGAAGATGTTGCCGTGATCGGTCATGGCCACCGCCGGCATGCCGAGTTCTTTCACGCGGTGAACCAGTTTCTCGACGTCACAGGCACCGTCCAGCATCGAGTAGTCGGTGTGCAGGTGCAGATGAACGAATTGCGACATGAGTAGAGTGACGGCCTTTTCAGTTCTGTCGATTCGCTGGCTGGTAGGAATCGCGGGAACGAGTGATTTTTAGTGCAGTGCTGCTCAGATCAGCGCTTCTACGCCCGCTAATTCATCACGGGATTCGGGATTTCGAAATCGACGCCGCGCTCGTCGTTAAGCTTCATGGTCGCGGCCAAGTCAATATCGGCGAGCGGAAACTTGGTGTGCCGGTTGCCATCGAGTACCACCAGCATCTCGTTCGCAACCGCGTAGTTCCTTACTTCCTGGATATGCCTGTCCAGAAATACCACGACCACCGGCAAGTCTTCTTTCGCTTGTACCGCTGGCTGAGGAGCCGGCGCCGGCCGCGCCGTTGCGCGGCTATACTCCTGTTCCTCCCTCAAGTCCTGCACTTCATCCGACAGCCGGTTGATTTCCGAAGCCGTCTGATTGCGGCCGTCATAGTCATCGTTGAATCGCGCATCGTAAGAAGAATCGTCCCAATCCCAGAGCGGCCCGCCGTAGTAGGCGTAGCTTGGATACCAGTTGTAGTAGGGGTAAAAATTGCGATGACTGAAACCGCGCCCGTTGAAACCGTGTCTTGGCACAAACACTGGGCCGCGATGAGGTGGATGAAACGAGCCAGGTCCGTGAAATCCGGAGCGCCCACCACCCGCAAAGCGATTGCCCCCGGAGCGCGTTCCGCTGCTTGAACCACGCATCCCGCCGCCCGCTCGAAAGCCGCCGCCCGAACCGCGCATTCCACCGCCGCCGGCTCGAAAGCCCCCTCCCATGTGTCCGCCACTGCCGCGCTGTGCCCAACAGAGAGCAGAGCCAAATATCAGAAGCAACGCAGGAATGAAGAGGGAGCGCCGCATAGGCCGATTATAGCGCCGTTTGCAGGCAGAAGACTGTAAAGAAATCTTAGTGTTTCTTCTTTGCTGGCTTGGCCGCTTTGCTCGCTTTTGGAACGGGATGCTTTGGGGCCGGCTTTGGTGCGTTCGGCTTCTTCGGACTGGCCTTCGGAGCTACAACTGGCTTCCCTTTGGCTTCCGGTTTTGCCTTGCCGTCAGGCTTCCCCTTGACCTCAACTTTTGCGGGAGCAACTGGAACGGCAGGTGCAGGCACGGCGCCCTTCCCTTTCTTCTTTCCGCCGTCGGGAGCCGGAGCCGCGGTAGCGGCAGCAGCGGCCTTTGCTGCCCTCCCTCGCTTTGCTGGAGGCGGCGGAGGCGGCGGAGGCGGCGGAGGCGCCAGCGGCTTCAGGAACTTCAGAGTCTCGGTGCGCGAGCGCAGCTTGCCGTCAAGGAGCAGGAGAAAAACATCCTGCGCGATCTTCGGATACTCCGGCAGCTGCGGCGTGATGTGCAGCTCGGTCATTTCGGGCAGGGGAATCTTCTGCTGCACCTGCCGCCACTTGGTAAAGAAATTCTTGATCTTCTGCACAACCGCTTGTTGCCGCGCCGTCACTGCCAGGAACAGGATCATCTCCGGCCGCGCGCTGGAGAGCACTTGCCACGTGCGCGAAGGCGTCGCCGATTCTTTCCCCGTCAGCTTCTTCGACAGATCCTTGGCGTTGTCTTCCAGATCCTTCCACGACTCCACCAGCGTCTTGCGCGGAATCAGCTTGCGCATGTCGGCGACTTCTTTGTCGCTCAAGCGCGAGGTCAGGAAGAACATCACGGCCGGCGCCGGATCCGGCTGGTAACCCAATTCGTTCATCTGCTGGCGGGTCTTCATTAACGTGCTCAGGCCGTTCGTGTCGACCTTCGCCGTCGTCCAATGAGCGCTCAGAATCTTGAGCCAGCCTTCTTTTTCCAGCACGCGAACAATGTGCAGCGGATCATCTTCATACGCCAGCTGTTCGATCTCATGTCCAATCGCTTTGTCGCTGATGTACTCGATGTAATTATTTTCGCGGGCCGAGTCGTAGCGCGCCTGCGTCTTCTCTTCCAGCGGCCAGTGGAAGCGCGCCGCGAAGCGCGTCGCGCGGATCAAGCGGGACGGATCCTCCACAAACGCGTAATTGTGCAGGACGCGAATCACCTTGGCTTCGATGTCGGCCGCCCCGTTGAACGGATCCATCAGCAACCCGCGGGAACCGAGGTTTAAGGACAGCGCCATCGCGTTGGCCGTGAAATCCCGCCGCCGCAAATCCTCAATGATGGTGGCGGGCGTCACGACCGGAGGCTTGCCGACTTTGTCGTATCGCTCGGTGCGCGCCATGCTGATTTCGGCGCGAACATTCCCGGGCAATTGCAGAAGCAAGGTCTTGGAATCTTCCTCGGCGGATGCGATCACCGCTCCTGCCTTCTCCAGTTCCTTTTGCAGCTTGAGAGGATTGCCCTGAACTGTGAAATCCAGATCGCGGATCGAGAATCCGCTGATAATATCCCGCACCGCCCCACCCGTCAGGTAGAGATTCATGCCGGCCGCAAGGGCGACATCGGTTACCAGGCTTGTGCCCTTTTGCTGGTCCGGCGTGAGCCGGGTTTCCATTGTGTATATGTAATCGGCCATGCCTTCCTATGCGAGCCGCGCTGCCGCCGCCCAGACCGTGGATTTACACAGGATATCCACAGGGTCACAATTCGGGGTGTGGGTGGGTCCTGCCACCTCAATATAAGTGACTCTATACAATGGGCTTAGATTCCCTGAGACGGACGGCTGCGAACAACAGAAAATAACACAAGGTTAATATTTTGGCTACTGGCAACGCGAGTTCTGCCTGTGAATCCAGAAAAGATGCGAGAATTTGAGAGCCAACCAGCCGTCTCCCCGTCTACTGGCGCGGAGATGAAGAAATTTCATGCCCTCGACCCATAAGAAAGTGATCGTTCGGAAAATCGACCGCGATTCGATCTCCGGATACGTGTCGCCCACCAACTTTGTCCGCGAGGGCAAGCTCGAATTGCTCAATACTTCAGGGAACGTCGTGGGCATCGATCTGAAAGAAATCAAGGGCGTCTACTTTGTGCGCGAGTTCGGTGACTCCGAATCGCTGCTGCGCAAAACCTTCACCAGCCGTCCGCGCACGGAGGGTTTGTGGGTACGCCTCAAGTTCAAGGACACCGAAATCGTCGAAGGGCTGATGCCGAACGATCTCTCTCAGCAAATCGCTGAGGGATTTCTTCTGAATCCCCCGGACCTCCGGTCCAACACCCAGCGCATTTTTGTTCCGCGCAGCGCGCTCGATTCCCTCACCGTCCTCGCCGTGATCGGCGGCACGCACCGTAAGCGACGCCAGGCCGAGGATCAACTTCAGGTACCGATGTTCGGCGAGTGATGTCCGGAAATTCTCCTGCAGTACAATCGCTATTTCCCGGGTAGAGGCGAAACTCCTAAGTCGCGAGCTCAGCCGGGTACTGTGCAGGCAGCCTGCCCTCCAGGTTGTTCCGGGGTCCCGCCCGCACCTGAACGTTCCGGGCATTCTCCTATGAAACTATCGAAACTCGCAAAAGCCCTGCAGGTAACTATCGAAAACGGGTCGGGCGAAACCGAAATCACCGGCGTTGCCGGCATTGATCAAGCCACACCGGGACAGATCACCTTCGTGGCCAATCCAAAATATGCCGCGGCCGCCCGGTCCACTCGCGCCTCGGCAGTCATTGTGGCTGAAGATTTTCCCGCCAGTTCCGTTGCCCTGTTGCGTTCCAAGAATCCCTATCTAGCATTCGCAAAAGCGATCGAGCTTTTTTATCAGCCGCCTGAATACATCTCCGGAATCCACCCAACCGCAGTAATTCACCCAACCAGCAAGGTCGGCGCAAACGCGCACATTGGTCCCTACGTAGTGATCGATCACGACGTCACCATCGGCGCGCATGCCACCCTGCTGGCGCACGTCGTCATTTATCCGGGCGCAAAGATCGGCGACCATTTCTTCGCCCACGCGCACTCGGTGGTGCGGGAACATTGCCGGATTGGAAACCATGTCATCCTGCAGAATGGCGTGGTGATTGGAGCCGATGGCTTCGGCTTCGCGAAAGACGATTCCGGCCGCTGGCACAAGATCGTGCAGTCGGGTCCGGCCGTGCTCGACGACAATGTGGAGGTGCAGGCCAATGCCTGCATCGATCGCGCCAGCGTAGGAGAAACCTACGTCGCGAGAGGCGCGAAAATCGACAACCTCGTGCAGGTCGGCCACGGCTCAAGGGTGGGCGAGAACAGCCTGCTCTGCGCGCAGGCGGGCCTGGCGGGTTCAACCGACATCGGAAAGAATGTGATCCTGGCGGGCCAGGTCGGCGTAGCCGGGCACTGCAAAATCGGCGACGGCGCCATTGCCACCGCCCAATCGGGAATCCCCAACGACGTTCCCGCCGGCGCAGTGGTCAGCGGCTATCCCGCAATCGACAACAAGCTCTGGCTTCGCTGTTCGGCCGTCTTCCATCGATTGCCAGAGTTGATGAAAGCCCTTCGACAAAAATAGTAGCCCTTTAGAGAATGAGTGATCTACGCGATCTTCTAGCATCGTTGGTGTTGTGACGATTTTTCGCCAACTGACGACAACGCCTTTCGTTTTCTTGTTCTATCAAGGTGTTACGATTCCCAAGGTATGTGGGCTTGGAGACGAAAGAAGCCAATTCCAGAGGGATTCCCGCAAGGGTTCAAGGTTCAACGCATCGGTATCAGTGCAGCAATCGCCGTTTCCGAGCTTCCGCCTGCCGATATAGCGAGGTATTTTCGTGAACATCCTGATGTTTCGAAAGCACTACTGATGGAATCGTGTGACAAACGATTTACTCCTTCGACATTCATTTCGGAAAGGGGGGATGACTTCGACGTTGGTTGGTTCACAAGAGATGGGGGATATCAGGCTGTTCAGACGTTCTCGTCATTGGCAGATGCGGCTACTGATTATCTACTGTTTTCACTTGGAAAAAGTCGTTGGACGTCGCAACAATGAGTGTAATCGCGATTTTTCGCCAACCATCAAAACGTGCAAGTGGTCACTATCACAGACGCCTGTTTTACAGAGGGTCTAGAATAGTCAGGCAATTGCAGTGTGGCAACGAGGCTATGTGTTTGAAACCTTAGAACCTCCCGAGCAGATCGTAGGCCGCCGATGGCAGCTTTTGATGTACGGCACATATGGTCTCGCAGGTCTTGTGTTTTTTGTTCTTGGCGTGCGGAGGCATGGATTCTCACAGCTATTCAGTCCTGCAATTGCGGCCATGATGTTTCTTCCTGTCACTGACGTGGTTTGTAACGACCCTGAGATCGGCTTCGCCACTGACCAACCGTACCGTCGGCATTCGCAACATCGTCCTACTGCTGCTTCTGATGGCACATGACATCCCCTCTATATAGTGGGCACCACTGCACTGATTCGTAGTTGATGAAAACAGGCGTTCTCACAAGCTTGCGCTGTTTGTTCGCCGGAAGACCTAGTTAAATCGCGGCGTTTACACTCGAAGTCCTCGGCCGGCGAGAATGCTTGTTGATCACGCACCACCTGCCGACTATTTCCCACCCCCGGCGATGCGGCCAGACTCCCTGCCCGGCGCGCCCACAGCGGTTCCAACCTGTAGTGACACTTCAAAGCGACTTTAGCCACTGAGGCTGTGGACCGCGATCCTAACGAGCGTTCCACAAACGCAAATCAGAAGCAGGACGACGCACCGCAGTCACCGCATGGAATTAACTCTGGTATTCGCCGGGCAGTGCGCCGTTGATAACCGACCGCACTCGTTCCATCAGGCAGTCCCGGTCGCCGAACTCCGTGGGCGCAATCGCCTCGTGAAAAATCACCTTCACCGTCCCGGGAGAAATCTGAAATCGCGCTTTCGGCATCAGATCGTGTGTCCCTACGATCGTTACCGGCACCACCGGCACCCCGCACTCCATGGCGAGATAGAACGGTCCCTTCTTGAACGGAAGCAGTTTGCCGTCGAACGACCTCTTCCCTTCCACGTAGATGGTCATGTTAATTCCCTGGCGCACCACATCGGCCGCCGCGTGTACCGCCGCAATCCCTGCATCGCGATTTCCGCGATCCACCGGCACCAGCGACCCCATTCGCATGGTCTCCCCGAGAATCGGGTAGCTGAATAGCTCCTTCTTCGCCATGACCGAGGTTCGCCGCGGAATCAGCGGCAGAAGAATGGGCGGATCCAGGTTTGACGTGTGGTTGGACATGAAAATGTAGGTGAGGGATGGATCGAGCCTTTCCAGCCCGGACGCCTCAACTTTCACCCCTGCCATTTTTACGCCCGTCCACGCACCCCACATGCTGATGCGGTACAGAAAGCTGATGTCGCGAGTAAGAAAGGTCCAGGGAAAGCCGAGCAGCGCCGCCACCGGGAGGGCGAGCGACCAGAATGTGAGCATCAGGACTGTCCGGATCAAGGCCGCTTAGTCTCCCGTGAGCTGCGCTTCGCCCTTCAGCCACGCGGCCCGGCGGGCCCGCTGCTGCGTCGTGACATTGTCCACATCCTTCACGTCAAACTCAACTTCTTCCCGCGATCCGACTCTCCATTGAATCTCGCGTTCAATTCCACGATGACGAACGCGCGCCCGGATCATGTCTCCCGGGTGCAGTTCGCCGAGCCTTCGTTCGAAGTCCGAAGCCACAGCACGCCCGTTGAGCGCGATCACTTCATCGCCCGTGGTTAAGCCGGCGCGCTCTGCTTCGCTTCCACCGCGCACGCGCAGCACGGAAGGCGCGGCATCAAAATTATGGGCGGCAACAAACCCAGTGTCCGCGACCGTAGTGCGGCGAGCCACTACATGCAGCCCGACGGTCTTAAAGAATTCGTCCCACGGAATCTCATCAAGGCCGGCCACGTACTTGGCAAAAAACGAGGACAGATCCCCGTGACATACGTTTTCCGCGGCATTGCGTACACCCTCTGAATCCGGAAAGAACTTGCCCTGCTTCGCATAATTCTCGTTCATCCACTGAAACACGTTCCGGAGCGAAGCCTTCCCCTGGCTGGCCTCGCGAACCCGGAGATCCAGAAGCAACCCCAGCAACTCCCCCTTGTTGTAGTAAGAGATACTGCGCTCGGCTTCGCGGTAATACGGGTACTTTTCCAGCCACGCATCCAGGCTTGAGATTTCCGCGGACTGCGTCAGGTGCGCGGGACGTGTTTGCAGCTCGGTGATCTGATCCCCCAGTTTCCGCAGGAAGCCGGCTTCATCCAGTAGCCCGGCGCGCAGCAGAATGAAGTTCTCGGCCGTGCTGGTCACGCCTTCACTGAACCACAAAGCGCGCGTGTAGTTTTCCTTGCTGTAATCGATGGGCTCGAGAGACTGCGGCCGGATGCGTTTCACATTCCACAGGTGAAAGAATTCGTGCGCGGTCACGCCATTCAGTGTCGCCGGATTGTCCCGCACGTTCTGTGCGTTCACGTCGATGGCGGTGGAGTAGGCGTGCTCCATCCCGCCTCCACCCGGCCCCCGCGGAAAGTGATAAATGAATATGTAGGTCTGAAACGGCCGGTCTTCCATCCATCCGGTGGCCGCTGCCACGATGCGCTGCAGGTTCGCAGTAATCTTCTGCAGATCGTAGTCGGCAGGATCTGCGTCGACCACTACCCGGTAGTGCCCTCCACCCTCATCGAAGTCAGCCTCTTTGAATGTCCCAATCTCGACCGGGGAATCGACCAGACGATCGTAATTTTCGGCAAGGAAGGCGTCCCCCTCCGATGTCAGGGAGGTTGCGAATTTCCAGCCTGCCGGAACATTTACAAATTGCAGGCGAACCTTCGAAGCCCGGGCCTCAGGCAAGTACATCAGGATTTCAGCAAGATTAAAGAATGCATGGCTGGCATTCAGCTGCGCCCCGTAGGGCCCTGAAAGGCCGGCCAGTATCTCGTACTCCACAACCAGGCCATTCTGTGCTCCATCCACTTCCCATGTGGTCTTATCAATCGAGCGGACCGCGGATGCGTCTCCCGAGCGCCCCTTCACTCGCACCCACGTGATGTATTGGGCAAAGTCGCGGACCTGGTACAGCGCATTCCACACCGGAAGTTGCACGCGCCGTTGTGCCTCGCCGGCTGGCAATTCCATCTGGACACGCACCAGATGATCCTGATACCCGGCGAGAGACACCGTGTAGCGCACTCCCGGCGCACTGGAATTCTCCCCAAACAGGAGGGTGGAATGGGCACAGGTCCACCCGAGGAGAACCAACGCCAACCAGGTTCCCCGCGCCTTGCTCATGCTTTCGCGGATGCCTCCAGAGAATTCTTGCCCAACATTTGAGATCCAGCTTTCAATCGGGCTGGAAGTTTCTCATAGATGCCGTCGAAGCCGCCATTGGAGAGAATGGCCACCACGTCTCCCGAACGAAGTTCCGGGGCGATTACCTGCACAATTCCGTCGGCGCCAGAAATAATGCGCGCCCGTTTTCCGCGGCCCTCTAAGTCCGCTCCCACCGCCATGAGGTCGAGGCGCTCCGCCGCAGGAATCGAATCCGACTTGAATACTCCCGCCACGATGACTTCATCGGCCAGGGCCAGACTGTTCGCCAGCTCATGCTGAAAGACGTTTCGGCGGAGCGTGTTCGAACGCGGCTCAAGAATCACCCACAGGCGCGACCCCGGAAACCGCGAGCGCAGCGCTGTCAGCGTTCCTGCAATCGCCGTCGGATGGTGCGCAAAGTCATCGATGATCGTGATCCCATTCACCTGGGCTTTCACTTCCAGCCGCCGCTTCACGCTGCGGAAGGTGCGCAGCGCCTTCTGAATCTCGGCGACGTCAATTCCGCAGCCCGCAGCCATCGCCGCTGCCGCGGTCGCGTTGCAGACGTTGTATTCACCTGCCAGCCCGAAATCAAAATCTGCCCATCGCTGACCGTCGCGCAAAACCGTCCACGAAGTTCGCGCCGGTTCGAAGCGAAGCTCCGTAATTCGCCATTTCGCGCTCGCGTTCAACCCATACCGCTCAACCGGGCAGAACGCCTTCGCAATGCAACGCTCCACGCTGGCACCGGTATCGATCGCCACAATTCGCCCGCGACGCGGCACCAGGTTCACCAGCCGCTTGAACGATGTTTCCACCGCATCCAGGTCTTTATAGATATCGGCGTGGTCAAACTCCACCGACGTGAGCACGACCGCATCCGGAAAGTAGTGCAGAAACTTCGGGCCCTTGTCGAAGAAAGCCGTGTCGTACTCGTCACCTTCGAGAATGAAATATTTGCCGCTGCCCAGCGCAAAGCTTGAGCCAAAATTTTCCGCAATGCCCCCGATCAGAAACGAAGGCTGCTTCCCTGCCGAATGAAAAATCCACGACAGCATCGACGTGGTCGTGGTCTTGCCATGCGTGCCCGCCACCACCATGACTTCTTTCCCACGTAAGAACTCATCGTGCAAAATCTGCGGCAGCGAGCAAAACGAAATTCTCTCGTCCAGCACGTATTCCAGTTCCAGATTTCCCCGCGAAATCGCGTTCCCCACTACCACAAGATCCGGTTGCGGCTGCAGGTTGCGCGCATGAAACGGCTGCGCCACCGGAATCCCCAGCGATGCCAGAAAATCCGACATGGGTGGATACGCCGCCGCATCCGACCCTGTCACCCGAAAACCGCGCTCGTTCAGCATCCCTGCAAGCGACGCCATCGCTGTCCCGCAGATGCCGATCAAATGAATGTGCTTGGCCATTTCCAATCCCATTATGCTGGCTGAGTTGCTGCTTCCAATATCTTAAGCGTCACTTGCCCGCCATTCACGCTTAGACTCGCCCGCACTCCAATCGGAAGGGTAATGTTCTTCCGGGTTACGTGCCCGGACCGCAGGCCATACGCGACCGGAATCCCCAGGTCGCCCACGATGCGCAGAACCACTTCTTGCAGCGTGTACCCCTGATCCTTGCTCTGTGCGCAGTCCAGCATCTCTCCGAACACGATGCCCTTCACGCCCCGCAACTTCCCGGCGAGCTTCAACTGCATCAGCATCCGATCGACCTGGTAAGGCTTGGCATTCACATCCTCCATGAACAGGATGGTGCCGTCGGTGCGAATGTCATGCGACGTCCCCAGCGACGCGACCAGGATCGAGAGGCAGCCTCCGTACAGGATCCCTTCCGCCGTTCCATCCACCAACCCCTCCGCTCCCGAATCCGCAGCCGATGTGATCTCCCAGGTGGCAAGGCCCGTTACCGCGGCCTGCCATGAGGCCAGGTCGACGCCGTCCTGGTGCGCGAAATCCTTCGTGACCATAGGCCCATGAAAGGTCACGAAGCGCGCGGAATCCGCAAAGCGGGTGAGCAGCGTAGTGACGTCGCTGTATCCGCAGAAGATTTTGGGATGTCCGGCAATCTTCGCAGGATCCAGTTCTCCCAACAGATAGTTCGCTCCGTATCCGCCGCGCGCGCACACAATCGCGCGGACGTCGTCCCGGCTGAACATCTCTTCGAG
Organism: uncultured Acidobacteriota bacterium; assembly: GCA_963765755.1. Lineage (GTDB taxonomy): Bacteria > Acidobacteriota > Terriglobia > Terriglobales > Acidobacteriaceae > Gp1-AA133. The sequence continues at coordinate 236,616 of CAVXXV010000010.1, forward strand.
TTCCCGAGCCCGGCGTTTTGCGGGCCCGGCAAAATACAGATCCTGTTCAAGAATGGAAGGCAAATAAAAAGGTTCGTATCCCAGTTGGCGAAGTACCTCGCAACCCTGCTCCAGCAATTCGCGTTTGATGTTGCTGGCCGGAGCGACAATGCCCACCCGGTCCCCACCCCTCAGGGCCGGTGGCTTCAGTCGCGTTGTCGGAGATGCGGAATCCTTCAAGGCCTCATCCTACACAAAGAAGCGTCCATCGCAGATCAACTGCGCGGGCCCGCGCAGAAACACTTCTTGCTCGAAGCGAACGGTTTGCCGGCCGCCCGGCGCATGCACCGCGACTGGGGTTTGGGTGCGCCCGCTGGTGATGGCAGCCACCGCCGCCGCGCAGGAACCGGTGCCCGAAGATTGCGTCTCCCCAACTCCGCGCTCGAAAAATAAGACATCTATATTGCTCTTATCTTTAACATGTACCAGCTCAACGTTAACGCCATGCTTGAAGATCGCGTTACGCTGCACTTCGGCCGCCCGCCCCAGCCAATCCGGCCAGAACTCCGAAACAAACACCACGAAGTGCGGATTCCCCATCGAGGCCTGAATCCCCCGCACCTCGCCAAAAGACGTCGCGATGGCAGTCTCTTTCTCCACCACCGGCACCCCCATCGCAGTTTCGAACTCCGCGACATTCCCGCTGCGCGCAATAAGCGTGCACGTCTTTATCCCTGCGCCCGTGCGAATCCTTACTGTCTCCTTCCGGGACTCGGCGCACAGGTAAGCTGCCACACACCGGGTGCCGTTGCCGGAGATCTCTGCGTCGGAGCCATCCGCGTTCGCCAGTCGCGCCTCAACATCCGCAACCTTGTCGGGGAACAGCCACTCCACCCCATCCGCCCCCACACCGTTGTGGCGATCGCAAATGCGCAATGTGACTTCTTTCAGCCGATCGGGAACGAGCGTGCCATCGACAATCAGGAAGTCATTGCCGCACGCGCTGGCTTTCGTGAAGGGGATCTCCATATGCGCCGGATCACTCGTGTTCGACAGGGCCCAGCGAGCCGACCGTGGAGAAAACGGTCGATTGGTGGAGCAGGACATTGATTCGCTGATGATCTTCGTGCGAACCGTCGACCGCGAACATCACGCGCACATGCCCAGCTTCGCCTGCCACGCGCACATTCTGCATGCAGGCATGCGCTTCATCCAGGGTTCGGTTCGCTTCAATCAGGATTGTTTCCGCGCTCGCTCCGGTCACTTCGTAGGTCACGATCGCGGACCGCATTCCAAAGCGTCGTTCAAGATTGCCCAACACCGCGAGAGCGAGCAGGATTACGATCGTCGCAAAAATCGCGGTGATGTAGAGTCCGCCACCAGTCGCCATACCCACCGAAGCCACCACGAACAGCGTCGCCGCCGTGGTCAGCCCCACGACCGAGCCCCGCGCATGCAGAATCGATCCGGCGCCAATAAACCCGATTCCTGGAATGATCTGTGCCGCCACCCGCGTGTGGTCCCCGCCCATGCTGCCTGCAAGTTGATCCGACAGCACGGTAAACATCGCCGACCCGAAGCAGATGAACATGTTGGTCCGCAGTCCCGCCGGCTTGTGGCGCAACTGCCGCTCCAGCCCAATGGCCCCGCCCAGGATCGCCGCCACCACCAGGCGAACGATGGTGGTCGAAAGCACCGTCCCCATCCGCGAACCGATTGCGCCCATGGTGCTGTGAATGTCCAACATAGGTGGAAACGCTTAGGCGAGTGGATTTTATCACCGGAAAATCCCCGTCCCCGTAATGCGAACTCCCCTGCCATTAACCCGCATGGTTACCAACTTTCAGACGAGATTTTGCGAGTTTGGAAAATGGTCGCCTTACGCTGCCCGTTCACCGCGATAATCGTCAACGCCGGCAGGCCGCGAGCATGCATTGCGTCCCACACTGGGTCGCCTTCAAACGCTACGGCAAAATCCGCGAACTTCGCCGGATCGGCCAGCGCTTGCTCCCAGAGCCCGTGAGGATCGGAAGGCTGCTTCCATACACGATGATTGCCTTCGTTGATCGTGCGCCTCAGTGGAATGCCCGCATCCTGCAACGCCCCCACATGCTCCCCGAGATACATGAGCAGCGTCGCGTTCGGTGGAAGGTTTCGTAACTGGTCGGCCAGCGAACGCTCCAACTGAAGGCGTGTCCGCGAATTCACCCAGGCTTCGCGATAACAACCCGGTTGCGCTCGCCATACTGCGGCATAGCTGATTGCCACCAGCAGAACTCCCGCCACGCCCACGGCCCACTTCGCCTCAGAAACTTTCACGACTGAGGCGCAGTAGATGATCGCCAGCGCCAGAAAAACCACCAGCGCTGGAAGAAGTTGTATTCCGTAGCGGATGTTGTAAAGCGAAAACGGCCACCAGGTCGGGATAAAGATGGGAACACCGCCATACGCAACCGAGAGCATATAAAAGGGCACGGGCAGCCCCAGCCACCATAGTGCCCTGAGCCCGCGATGTGTAAGAGCAAACCCTGCTCCTACCAGCCCAACCAGGATCCACACTCGCTGCCAGTTCCCTTCCGCCACGCTGAACTCCGCGGATTTCAGAAAATACAAGCCCGCCATTGGAGGGTTGCGCGTGCCCGGGTGCGGCGGGAAGCCGGGAACCGACGTCTTTTTTTCGATGGCCCGCGCCGAGTACGGACCATTGGCGAATTCGAGCGCGTTGCCGTAAACCACAGCGTTATAAGCGAACCACAAGACCGGGGCCGCAGCCGCCAGTAACACGAACACCGTGACCGTGCGCATCGCTCCTGCTCCGCCGGCACGCCAGCCGATCCAAATCACCGCCGCAGCCATCAACGCGGCCAGGAACCATCCGTCATAACGGGTGAAGCAAGCGCCCGCCAAGCAAAACCCACACTTCCAAAGAGAGCGCTTCGCCTGATCTGTCCACCCGCTGGTTCGCCGCACTCTGCCGAATTCCTCGAAGTGCACAACCGCCCACACAAACAACGCGAGGTAAAGCGACTCGGTCATCGCGGTCGACTGCAGATAGAGCAGGTTCGGATTCAACCCGTAGATGGCCGCCGCAAATCCCGCAGTCGCGCTAGCGCTCAACCGCGACCGACCCGCGCCAGAGAGCGCATTCCGCACCAGGCGAAAAATACCCACCACTCCAAACACGTAGGCCGCCATCGAAGGCAGCGATCCGCCAACCCCGGACTGCCACATCCACTTCGATGCAACCAACGGCATCATCAGCAAATGCGGCAAAGGCAGCCACACCGTTCCCAGTTGCAGCAATCCCGGAGTGCGCGAGTCGAATACCCGCCGCGCGATGTTGATGTGCGCCACCGCGTCTCCGTATAGAAGAACGCCGCCGCCCCGGTAGCAGAACAGAAACGCCACGACCGAAGCACAGGTGGACAGGGCCGCGACCCATGCAGTTTCCCGGTCCCTGTGGGTTTCCTCTGCCGAGCGCTCTGAGGAGGATTTCATTCGAGGTGAGTGAGTTCGCGGAAGACCTGGAAGCGCGCTTCGATCTCGTCTTTGGTCAGCGATTGCAGTCGCTCGGTGCCGAAGCGTTCCACGGTAAACGATCCCATCACGCCTCCGTAGAACAGCGCGCGCTTCAACACCTCGCGATTCACTTCGCCCTGTGAGGCGATGTAGCCCATGAATCCGCCCGCGAACGAATCGCCCGCCCCGGTCGGATCCTGCACCTGCTCAATGGGCAGGGCGGGCGCGCGAAAAGGATGATGCCCGATGCCAAACGCCCCTTCCCGGAAGAAAATGGTCGCCCCATACTCGCCGTGCTTGATCACCAGAGCTCGCGGCCCCATGGACAGCACTTTCTGTGCGGCGCGCGGAAGGTTGGTTTCGTGGGCGATCATCTTCGCCTCGGTGTCGTTGATCAGCATTACGTCGACCAGCGAAAGCATCTCCGCCAGTTCGCGCGGCGTTCCGTTGATCCAGAAATTCATCGTGTCGCCGCCCGTGAGCTGGACGCCGTTCATCTCGCGCCGCACCGCGGTCTGCAGCGACGGGTGAATGTTTGCCAGGAACAGGAACTGCGTGTCGGCGTAGGCCTTCGGGATCTTGGGCTCGAATTTCTCGAATACGTTGAGCGCCGTGAAGTCGGTCTTCGCCTCGTTGAGGTTGTCAGTGTAGTGGCCGCCCCAGCGGAACGTCTTCCCGGGCGCCCGCTCAATGCCGCGCGTATCAATGCCGCGTTTCTTCAATACCTCTTCGTGTTCCGGCAGGAAGTCGTCGCCCACCACGGCCACCACCCGCACCTCTGTAAAGAAGCTGGCAGCCAGGGCAAAGTGGGTGGCGGCACCGCCCAGCACGTTTTCCACGCGCCCGGAGGGCGTGGCGATGTTGTCGAACGCAACCGAACCAACGACAAGTATGCTCATGATTGGAGAATTTATTTTCCTGGGGACAGATATTTATCGAGGATGAGGCTCAGCTTCTTCCGGGTGGCCGCCGGGATCGTGTCGCGTTCGGTGAGAATCGCATGGGCCAGCGCCGTACCGCACTTGCAGGTTCGCGACGCCGGCATCGTCGCGACCGTCTCACGCACCACATTCGCTGCGTTCTCGGCATTCTTCACCAGCACCGCAATGATCTGGTCGACAGTGACGGAGTCATGATGCGGATGCCAGCAGTCATAGTCGGTAACCATGGCCACGGTCACGTAGCAGATTTCCGCTTCGCGCGCGAGCTTGGCCTCTTGCAGGTTCGTCATCCCGATCACATCCATGCCCCAACTGCGATAGATGTTGGACTCGGCCTTGGTCGAAAACTGCGGACCTTCCATGTTCAGGTAGGTGCCGCCGCGCTTCCCCGTGACCGTTACTCTCTTGCAGGCATCTTCCACCACCGTCGACAGTTGCGGGCACACCGGATCGGCAAAAGCGATGTGCGCCACGATGCCGTCGCCAAAGAAAGTGTCGACGCGATGGCGCGTGCGATCGAAAAACTGGTCCGGGATCACGAAATCAAGCGGCTTGTGCTCTTCCTTGAGCGATCCGACGGCCGACACCGAGACGATGCGCTCGACTCCGAGCTGCTTGAACCCATAGATGTTCGCGCGGAAGTTCAGTTCGGTCGGCAGAATGCGATGCCCGCGCCCGTGCCGGGCAAGGAATGCGACCTTGCGCCCTTCCAGCGTGCCCACTACATACGCGTCCGAAGGGTCGCCGAACGGCGTTTGCTGTTTCAGTTCCCGCACATCTTTGAGCCCGGGCATCGAATAAAGCCCGCTGCCGCCGATAATCCCAATCTCCGCTTCCGCCAACCGCCCTCCAGTACGCTCCGCAGCATCGAACCAAACTCACGATTATACAAAAGCGATGCCGTGCCACCCCACAAGATCCGCTGCCTACACTCTGCGCCCTCTGCGTTTTAAGATTTTTTATGGCGATCGCCAGCCACCCTTCTCGAACCTGGGGCAGTGCCTTTCTTCTCAAGCTAGAATCAAGCCCATGAACTCCCTGCAGAGATTCTTCGCGACGACCCTGTTGCTGAGTCCAGCCTTCGCGCAGTTGCCGAAGTCGGTCACTGTCCCCATCACGCTCGACCACAACCGGATTGTGATCGACGTCTACCTTCCCCTGCCCGACGGAACCACCAAGCGCGTCCGCGCATGGGTCGATACCGGCAGCTCGGAAATGATGACGAGCCAGCGAGTCGGCGAGCTGTTCGGTCCCCTCAATTGCGATGCCCAATCTTGCACCACGTCGCTGCCCCACGAACTTACGATTGGGGGCATGAAGATTTCCTTGGCGGGAGCGCAGAGCGCAAAGGCTCCGGCAGGCGTTCCAAAAGATGTCATGGTCCCGGGCATGAGTCCCGAGATCAATCTCCCTTCCACCATCCTCCACCACTATGACCTCGTAGTCGATTACGCGAATCGCCAGTTCACGATCGGCGAACCAGGCTCAGTCAAATTTCAAGGTATGTCCAGCAAAGCCACGGTCAATCAGCTCGGATTAATTCAGATCCCCGCACAGGTTTTGGGAGAAAGCCTCCGCCTCTCGCTCGATACGGGCTCAGGCATCAGCTTCATCGCGAGCGACCGCTTCGGGAAGTGGCACATGACCTATCCGGCGTGGCCATACATGAAAGGCGCGGCCGGCGCCGCCAACCTGTTCGGCGCGCCGGACGAGCCAGGGCGAGAGTTGGTACGTCTGCCGGATTTGAAAATTGGGGCATCGACTCTGCAGGGCGTCATCGTCGCCAGCTTCGCTCCTGATTTGCTCAAACGACTCAAAGATCGAACCGGCACGGAAACGAATGGATTGCTGGGCGGCGAGGCATTCCGCAATTGCCGCGTCGGCGTCGACTATGCGCACCAGACGCTGTACCTCGACCCACCCGCTCACCCTCCCGCGCCTGATATGGACGTCGTAGGACTGACGCTGCATCCGGAAACCGACGGCAAGTTCACGGTATTGGCTGTGCTTGAGGTAGATGGCAAGCCAGCCGTGCAGGAAGTGAAGGCTGGGGACATTCTGATTGGAGTCGACGGCGCGTCCGCCACCGGGGCCACTCTCGGACAAGTCTGGTCCCTGCTTGGCGGCACATCCGGTCAGACTCGATCACTGACGCTTGAACGTGACGGGAAACGCTTCACGGTGGATGCACCGGTTCGCCTGTTCCTGGCACCGACTTCAAAGCCAACGCCCAGTCCGCGCAGAAACCCGCATCGCCGGAATTGACCCAGCGAGCAGCGTTCCGACCCGGTGGGGGCTATATTAGCTTAGGGATAACATCTTGCACTGAGAGCCCTATAGCGAATCGCTGGGGTAGCGGACGAACTGAGTCTCCATTCGGCGCTCAAACGCGGCCCTACGGGCTCCTAAACGCTATTAACAGGCACTCTACGCAATGTTAACACCCTATTTTCCGACTGCCAGTAACCGCTTCACCTATTTTCAACAACTTAGCTTATAGCGAACCGCGGTGTGAGCTTCTCGGAAAGCATCTCACCGCGTTGCCGCGGCCCGAAACACGTCTTGCTCGATCTTGTCCGTGGTGTCCTGATCGAGGCTTTCGCTGACCAGCACCATGTCGCCATTTATTTCGATCACGATCGGACCTTCCTCGGTGAGGTAGCTGCGCGTGCCGGTCAGTGTCTCGACTGTGTAGTTGGCCGGTTTGGCGGTTTTCTTTTCCTCCCCTACCTCGCGCACATGGGTGTAGCGATCTTTCAGACCCTTGGCATAGATGAACGCGAACTCGGAAGCCTTCTGCGCGTTCGACCAGCGTGACAGGTACATGACGCCCAATGGCGCCGACGAGTCTCCCTTCGGGCGCACCGCGTAGTAATACCCTCCGCGCCAGTGCGGATAAAGGCTCTTGGAAACTTCGGCTCCGGCGTACTGGTCAATCAACAACGCGGCATCGAACTCTCCGACTGCGCCCACATCGAACTTGTCGTAGTCCTTGAAATCTTTCTTGAAATCCGCCAACGGCATGGGCGGAAGTTTTTCTCCCGAAAGGTAGACGGCCGGCTCCATGATTTCGCGCGTCGAGCGCGGCGGATTCTTGAAAGCCCCGGCGTACGCTTTCTCCTTCCCGATGCGCGTAAGCAATTCGGTTTCGAAATCCAGACCGTAGCGATAAGGGAAAGTCAGCGCCTCCTTGATGTAAAGCGGTGCATTGTGAAACTCAACGGAATCGGGCGTGCCGACCAGCATCCCGGCCTTCAGGGCCGCGACGATCTGCGGCGAGTCGACCACGGATTGCCCGGTTGGCGAAAGCTCGTAGTCGATCAGCACGACCATCGCTTGGCCCTCAACAACCGCCTGGTGCGCGGTCGAAGCCTCGTCGTTCTCGATGTCTGCTACGGTGGGTTCCTTCTTACTGGCGCCTAGATCGGTGTCGCCCGCTTTCATGTACTTCTCCAGACCGAACGCCTGGTCCTGCAGTGCGTGCGTCAACTCGTGGGCCAGCACCGGCTTCTGCTGCTCGGCCTCGATCCAGTCGAGCAAGTTCACCGTCTTGGTTTTGGGATCGTAGTAGCCGGCGACCTGCTCGCGCAGCAGCGCCAGAAGAAAAGTTTGCAAATCGAAGTTGCGAGGCAAAAGGCCGAACTTCTTCAGCACAAGCTCCGAGCGGCGCAGGCGCTGCGAATCTTCGTCTTCGTCCATGTGCTTGCGAATGAAGGCCACCACTTCGTCGCGGTTCACCAGCTTGCGCTTCACGTCTTCCTTGATCTGCAAGGACGTGTCTTTGCCGACAAATTTCAGGATCTGATCGACGGAGCGGAATAGTTCCTCGGCCTCTTGCGGCGAAATCTTTTTCTCGGGTTGCTCTGCCTGAGCGCCAGCCTGAGCGGAATCGCCCGCTTTCTTGCCCGACGTCTCCGAGTCCGACGAAGGCGATTGCGAGGAAGACGGGGGTTGCGACGGCGCAGGCTGGGCATTACTGTCCTGCGCTCGCGTTACTCCCGCGAGGGCTGCGCTCACCAGAATCGTGACCCAAAGACTCGCGACAATAATCCGGTACAATTTCTTCACATTCGTCCTTCAGGACACAATATGTCCGACTCCGACCGACGCAGCCAGGCCGCCGAGTACTTTCACCAGGCATACGAGCTGCAGAGGACCGGTGAGTATCGGCAGGCCATCGAACTCTATACCCGCTCCATCGAGCTCTTCCCCACCGCCGAAGCGTACACGTTCCGCGGCTGGACGTATTCGTTCCTCCACGACTACGACCACGCGATCGAAGAATGTCTGCAAGCCATCCAGGTCGATCCGGAGTTCGGCAACCCTTACAACGATATCGGCGCTTACCTGATCGAACAAGGAAAATGGCGTGAGGCGATCCCATGGTTCGAGAAAGCAATCGCCGCCAGGCGCTACGAAGCCCGCGCCTATCCTCACTTCAACCTCGGCCGCGTCTACGAACATCTGCGGGAATGGAACAAGGCAAAGAGCTGTTACGCTCACGCCTACGAGATCGACCACAGGTATGTGACAGCTTTGGCGGCGTTTCGTAGGGTGTCGGCGACGTTCAATTAAGGCTTCGGGATAATTCCCTCCGCGATATCTGCGGCCGCTAGATGATTCCCCTGAGCAACTCAGCTCTCTGGCATGGGTTCCCACTGAGAAGAGGTTACCCGAACGACTGTACGCCCGAGTGTCGTGCACCAGACATCCGATACCTAGGTCTGGTGACCAAGAATCGGCGTTCGGCAGTTGCGCCGGGAAAATCCGCTGGGGGCGTGCAAATCCCATCGGCTGTTCAGAAAGGGATAAACATTTATGAACATCAATGCTTTGCAGAAAATCCTGAAGAGGCGATGGGTGTTGACGACCCTGCTGCTCGCCGTGGCAGTACTTCCTGCGGCTCTGCCGCTTGCTCGTGCACAAGATCAGTACGATCAATATGACCCACCCGGCCGCGTCGCGCGGTTGGGATACATGCAAGGTTCCGTCTCATTCCAGCCGGCCGGCGAGTCGGAGTGGGTACAAGCGGTGGACAATCGCCCCATGACGACCGGCGACAGGCTGTGGGCTGATCGCGATGGGCGGGCCGAAGTGGAGCTGGGATCTGCATCCATCCACCTTGCTCCCAACACCGGCTTCTCTTTCCTCAACCTTGACGACCGCACCGTTCAGATTGAGTTGAGCTCGGGTACTCTCGACGTTCGCGTCCGCCGTCTCGACCGCGACAGCGTTTTCGAAGTGGATACTCCGAATCAGGCTCTGACTGCCCTTCAACCAGGTCGATATCGGATTGAAGCCTCGGAAGACGGCAACTACACCGTCGTCACGATTCGTGAGGGTGAAGGCGAATCGACGGGGAACGGCCAGGCTTACACAATCCATGCCGGTCAGCGCATCACTCTCGGCGGAACCGATTCGTTGAACGCAGAGCTTCAGCAAATCTCAGCTCCTGACGACTTCGACAACTGGAGTTACTCTCGCGACCGCCGTTATGACAATTCGCGGTCATCTCAATACTGCTCCCAGGATCTGGTGGGAATGGAAGATCTCGATGACTACGGAGACTGGCGTCCCGACTCCAATTATGGAAACGTATGGTTTCCGAGAGTGTCAGCTGGCTGGGCCCCGTATCACGATGGGCACTGGGCCTGGATTGATCCGTGGGGTTGGACCTGGGTGGATGAGAGTCCCTGGGGATACGCCCCCTTCCATTACGGCCGTTGGGCTTCGGTCGGAGGGCGATGGGGCTGGATTCCCGGACCCCGTCAAGAACGGTCGGTGTACGCTCCTGCGTTAGTGGCTTTCGTGGGCGGTGGCTCTTTTGCAGCCGGGTCGGTTGCCTGGTTCCCGCTCGGTCCACGTGAAGTGTACGTTCCGTCGTATCGGGTGAGCCAAGGGTATGTAAATCGCGTTAACGTCACGAACACGACGGTCAACACGACGACCGTCACCAACGTTTACAACACGACCATCGTCAACAAGTCCACGACCATTACGAACGTCAATTACGTGAACCGGAACGTGCAGGGCGCGGTGACCGCTGTTCCGCAAAGAGCCTTCGCCAGCGCTCAACCAGTAGCCAGGAACGCGGTCAGAGTAAATGCGCGTGACGTGGCTTCTGGACCCGTGAACGTGCGAGCAGCCGTCCCACCGGCACGCGAAGCAATCTTGGGAGCACACGCGAACACGGCGAACCGCGTGGCGGCACCTCCGAAAGCTGTAGCGGCTCGCACCGTTATCGCTAAAGCGACACCTCCGCCGATTCCGGCCTCATTTGCCGCGAAGCAGCAAGTGCTTCAGGCTCACCCAGGCCAGTCTGTGGATCGGACAGAAATGCGGAAACTCCGTCCAGCCTCGGCGGACACTCGCCAGGTAAAACAAGCGCCTCCAGCCAAGCCAGCTACTCCAACTCAGGCAAAGGCGAATCCGCCTGCAAACGGGGCCCCTGCGCCGAATGCGCGTCCGGGTACAAACGCACCGCAGCCTGCGCGTCCTCAACCGAACAACGAAGCGGCGCCGAACAATCGGCCCGAGCCGAATCGACCGGAAGCGAATCGACCTGAGCCGAATCGGCCCGAAGCGAGCCGGCCACAACCCCCTGCTCGGAATGACCGTCCGGCTAGCGCGGAACCCAACAACCGTCCGAATCAACCGGCTCCGAACAATAGACCCGAGGCCAACCGGCCCGAACCGAATCGACCGGAAGCGAATCGACCGGAAGCGAATCGACCTGAGCCGAATCGGCCCGAAGCGAACCGGCCGCCACAACCCCCTGCTCGGAATGACCGTCCGGCTAGCGCCGAACCCAACAACCGTCCGAATCAGCCGGCTCCGAACAATCGTCCGGACGCAAACCCTCCCGAGCCGAACCGACCGGATGCCAATCGACCTGAACCGAATCGGCCCGAAGCGAATCGTCCGCCACAACCGCCGGCTCGGAATGACCGTCCGGCGAACGCCGAACCCAACAATCGCCCGAATCAGCCGGCTCCGAATAACCGTCCCGAGGCAAACCGCCCCGAGCCGAACCGACCGGATGCCAATCGACCTGAACCGAATCGGCCCGAAGCGAATCGTCCGCCACAACCGCCGGCTCGGAATGACCGTCCAGCCAACGCGGAACCCAACAATCGTCCGAATCAGCCGGCTCCGAATAATCGTCCCGAGGCAAACCGCCCCGAGCCGAGTCGACCGGAAGCGAATCGACCTGAGCCGAATCGGCCCGAAGCGAATCGTCCGCCACATCCGCCGGCTCGGAATGACCGTCCAGCCAACGCGGAACCCAACAATCGTCCGAATCAGCCGGCTCCGAATAATCGACCAGACGCGAATCGGCCGGAGGCGAACCGTCCTCAGGATCGACCCGAGGCAAAGCCCGCTGGAACTCCGGAACATCAACAACCGAAGCCACAAACACCTGAAGAGAAAAAGCGCGAGCAGGAGCAGCGCAAGGAGGAGTCACAGCCACCTCAGTAAACAATTGGCCTGACCGTTAGCGAGGTTGCACCAGGAATGACGGGTGCTGGCGATCCTTTCACTCGCTTCTGCAGAGCCCAGGTTAGCGTCGAAAGCGGACGCGAACCTGGGCTCCGTCGGGCTGTGCAGACGTGCGACTCTACTTGACGCGGGCTGCGATCCAGTCTCCAACTTCGCGGGTCTCCAGATTTCCACCAATGTCCTGCGTAGTCTTTTTCTGGCGAACAGCCTCAAGTACAGCGGCTTCGATTCTTTCGGCTTCCCGGCTCAAACCCACGTGAGCCAGCATCATCGCCGCGGTCAGGATCGCACCCATCGGGTTGGCGATATTCTTTCCTGCGATCGGTGGCGCCGAGCCATGCACCGGCTCGAACATGGACGTCTTGCCCGGGTGAATATTGCCACTGGCGGCCATGCCGAGCCCGCCCTGCAGTCCGGCGGCCAGATCCGTGATGATGTCGCCAAACATGTTGTTAGTGACGATCACGTCGAACTGACGCGGATCGCGCACCAGTTGCATGCAGAGCGCGTCGACGTACATGTGTTCGGGCTTGATCTGCGGAAACTCGCGCGCGACTTCTTTGAACACTCTCTGCCACAGGCCGCCGGCATGCGTCATGGCGTTCGACTTGTCGCACATAAGCACGCGGCCCCGCTTGCTGCCGTCCAGCTTGGGATTCTTCTCGCAGTAGTCGAAGGCATAGCGGATGACGCGCTCGACTCCCTTGCGCGTATTAATGTCTTCCTGGATGGCGACTTCGTCTTCCGTTCCCTTCTTGAAGACGCCGCCAACATCGCCGTACACGCCCTCCGTGTTTTCGCGGATCACGACGAAATCGACATCCTTCGGTTCGACACCCTTCAGCGGGCACAGCGCGGGGTCGAGCACGCGGACCGGGCGAACGTTCGCGTACAGGTCCATCTGGAAACGCATGCCGAGCAAAATTTCTTTTGCGTGGATGTTGGTCGCGACGCGCGGATCGCCGAAAGCGCCGACCAGAATGGCGTCGAATTCGCGGCCGAGCATGGCAAAGCCGTCGGGCGGAACGGTGACGCCGTCGGCGAGGTAACGCGAGGCGCCCCAGTCGAACTCGTGAGTTTCGACGGCTGCACCGGAGGCCTGAATTACCTTCACGGCTTGCGGAATGACCTCTTGCCCGATGCCATCGCCCGGGAGCACGGCTATTTTCTTGGTGGAAGTCACGGAAGGGAGCTTACCAATTGACTCGGAGGTTTGCCATTCCAGCAGGAAAAACCTCACCACAGATGAGAACCCTGAGGAAGACTATCGGAAAAACGTAAAAGTCGTTCTCCGTGGCTCGGTGTCTCTGTGGTGAAAACGGTTTTTTATTTCTTGCGCTGCATTTCGAATTGCATGTGCGCGTCCTTGCCTTCGTGCTTCCAGGTCCAGTCTTCGGCGTAGTGGTCAGCGTCGGTGAAAGTGTAGACGGCTTTGTGCATGTGTCCGGCTTGCGGGGACGCTAGATTCGTCGCGTCCAGAAAATCGAACGTCACTGTCTTGCCGTCGGGTGAGATCACGGCCTGCATACGCGGTTGGTTATTGCTGGGACAGAAGTGCGTCATCAGCAAGCGGTTCCCGTCCACGTAGTAGAGGCTGGTCATGGCCTCGTCGCCCATCTTGATGTCGGCCATCACCGAAGTTCCACCCGCGATCACGCGGTACGTCACCTCTGACGTCTCGCCGTGAGCGCCTTTTCCGGCCCACGTTCCCTCCATTGATTTGAATCGGTCAAGGGCTCTTTGCGCATCCGATTCAGCCCAGCAGGAAATTGCCGCCAGCATCAGCGCTGCCATCGCTACGGCTCGAAACCTTTTCATTGAGCTCTCCTCAAAAGGAATATCCCATCGCATCTTTCGCTGAGGCCACCGAAAACCCTGTCCCGCGCGTCTCCGCTATAATTCATAGAGACGCAGATGTCGCTCACGACCCCACATAACGATGCCCCGGTGTCCGCACCCGGCGGCGAGGCTTGGCCAGCTCAGTTCGGTAAGGTTACAGACGAATTTGCCGCGCTGAAGTCAACCTGCGGGGTCTACGATCTTCCGCAGCGGGCGAAAATTCGCCTGAGCGGTGGGGACAAAGTCCGCTGGCTGAATGGAATGGTCACCAATAACGTCCGGGATCTGGTTCAGAATCATGGCGTCTATGCCTTCCTGCTCAATCCGCAAGGTCATATTCTGGGCGACCTGGTTGCATTCCACCGAGGCGAAAGTCTGCTGGTCGAAACCGATCATGTCCAACTCCACAAGATTCTGGCGACCTTCGATCACTACATCATCATGGACGATGTGGAAGTCGCGAATATTTCCGACGGCCTTGCGAGCGTCGGCGTAACGGGACCGAACAGTGATGCCGTGCTCAACGCCGCCGGGATCAAGGTTCCCGCGCTTGAGCCGCTCCAGATTGTTGATTTGTCGTGGCACGACCTTCCGATCAGCATCGTGCGCGGCGCGTACGCGCATTATCTTTCCTACGAAATCTGGATTGCTCCGAAACATGGAACATCTCTGCGCGAAGCGTTGCAAAACGCGGGTGCAGTCCCAATCGGCCAGGACGCGCTCGAACTTTACCGCATCGCGCTGGGTGTTCCGCGTTACGGACAGGACATCCGGGAGCGCGATCTGCCGCAGGAGACTGATCAGGAACGCGCCTTGAACTTCAGCAAGGGATGCTACGTAGGCCAGGAGATCGTCGAGCGAATTCGCTCGCGCGGCAATGTTCACCGCAAGTTCACCGGGTTTAAGATTGACGGCGGGGCACCCACGCCGGGTACAAAGATTCAGGCACAGGGCAAAGATGTCGGCGAAGTCACCAGCTCCGCCGTGATCCCCACCCCTGATGGCGGCCAACCCGTGGCGCTGGGTTATCTGCGCCGAGAATTCGCAATCCCCGGGAAGGAACTGGAGATCGCGGGTAGCCGCGCGCTGGTCTCCGACCTTCCCTTCCAATACCTGCTTAAGACCTAGAAGGAAGACATCATGGCTCAGAGAAAAGAAGAAGCTGGATTTACCGTGACCGACCGCAGGCTGTTCACCACTGAGGGCGATCTACGCTCGGATGTGCCCGAAGAGAAGCGGGAAGCCGCTCCCACTGTGGCGGCCGTCGCTCCTCCCCCCGCGCCTGCACCGACTGAGAACGCGCCCGCGGCGCCCGGCGACACGAAAGTGCCTCCGCCTCCGACCGCCGCCGAGCAGAAAGCGAGCGATGACGCTTACCGTCAGTCCTCGAAAGACCTGGATGCGCGGGTAGAGCTTAGCGGCCACTCCGCCAAGGAATTCGAAATCACCTTTGAACGTTTCATGGCGTCGCTCTACATGAGCGGCATGATGCAGATGGGCATGATGCATGAGGAAGGCGCGCAGCCGCGCGTCGATCTGATCGGCGCGCGCCAGACCATCGATACGCTCGGCCTGCTGCAGGCGAAAACCAAGGGCAATCTCACGCCCACCGAAGATCATTTTCTCCAGAACTGTCTTTACGAGTTGCGCATGGCGTACGTGGAAGTCACGAACGCTCTGGCGCGTCCCCCGCAGGCTCCGGGCCCGGCAGCGGGCAGCAAGACACGATGAAGGCAAGCCTGACGGTGCTGGGTAGTGGCACGTCGATGGGGGTGCCTACCATCGGCTGCACCTGCGCCGTCTGTCATTCGTCTGATCCGCACGATCGCCGTACGCGGCCTTCCATCCTGCTTGAATTCGGCGGCAAGGTCGTTCTCATCGACACGACCCCCGACTTTCGCGAGCAGGCCATCCGCGAGCAGATCCGCCAGATCGATGCGGTCCTGTATACCCACACCCATGCCGACCATATCCTGGGCATCGATGATCTGCGCCCGTTGAGCTACCACCGCGACTCGAAAATTCCACTTTACGCGCGTCCCGACGCGGCCGAGTTCATCCGAAACATGTTTCGCTACATTTTCGACGCGGATTACAAATTCGGCGGCCTCGCCCGCCTCGAACTCAAGCCCATTCATGGGACGTTCGAGCTTTTTGGTGCACGCTTTGAACCGATTCCTATCGTTCACGGCGATGCGGAAATTTACGGATATCGTTTCGGCAGCGCTGCTTACCTGACCGATTTCAGCGAGATTCCCGAGTCCTCGATGCCCCTTTTGCAGGGGCTGGACGTGCTGTTTCTCGACGGCTTGCGTTACAAACCGCACCCGACGCATTCGACGGTGCAGAACTCGATCCGCATTGCGGACCGTCTAAAAGCGAAGCGGGTGTTCTTCACGCACATTTGTCACGACCTGCCGCACGAAGAGACAAATGCTGCCCTGCCGCCGCACGTGCGCTTGTCCTATGACGGGATGAAACTGGAGTTCGAGATTTAGCAGCGTTTTAGTTTTCAGGGGAGTAAAGCAGTCGGGTTTCTTTGCGTCCTGCGCCCACGCTTAGCGAACTTTGCCGTTAGCGCCCTTAAGCATGCAAGTCTTTCACAAACTCGAAGATGTTCCGCCCAACTTTGGCCCGACGGTCGTGAGCGTGGGCAACTTCGACGGCGTGCACCGCGCCCACGAAGCTGTTCTCAAGGACATCGTGCAGCGCGCGCGCCAGCAGAAAGCGAAATCGGTTGCGATCACCTTTGAGCCGCATCCGGTTCGCATTCTCCGTCCCGACTCCGGGCTCAAGCTGCTGACTCCCACTCCGGAAAAGCTGCGCCTGCTCGAGGCCACCGGACTCGACGCGGTGCTACTCCTTCCCTTCAGCCGGGATCTCTCTTTGCTGACACCCCGCGAGTTTGCCGAGCGCATTCTTCGCGACACGCTCCATGCCGGCGAAGTGCATGAAGGCTACAACTTCCATTTCGGACACAAAGCCGCGGGCAACGTGCAGGCGCTTTCGGGGTTCGGCCGCGACATGGGCTTCGTCGTGAAAGTATTCGACGAGATGGTGCTGCGGGGCGAGTCCGTCTCCAGCAGCCAGATCCGAAAGCTGTTGGGGGAAGGGCGGATCAGCCGCGCGCGTCACCTTCTGGGGCGCCCCTTCGCCATTCTGTCAGCGCCCGGCCGGGGGCGCGGTTATGGCAGCAAGTACACGGTCCCGACCATCAATTTGAACCGCTATGAGGAACTGGTACCCGCGGATGGCGTCTATATCACGCATACACGGGTCGCCCGGGAATGTTTCGAGTCGGTCACCAATGTCGGAAACCGCCCTACCTTTGGCGCCGATTCATTCGCCATCGAGTCGCACTTGCTCAATTTTCATCCCCTCGAATTGCGCGCCGATATGGAAGTCGAGATCTTTTTTCTGGAGCGGCTGCGCGATGAAATCAAGTTTCCATCGGTGGAGGCCCTGCGCGAGCAGATCGCCAGGGACGTCCGCCAGGCTCGCCGTTACTTCCACCTGGCCGGGCTCCCAAAACGGAAGAACTGAACGGCGCGGACCCGGTTTTCGAGTCGCGCCTTGCCGGCGAACTCCTTTACAATCCGAAACATCTAGGCAAGAGGTAAGACAAAAAGACATATGAGCAAGTACTCGTCTCGCTCCTCTCATAACAGACTCTCCCGAGTTGGTACACTAATCGTTATTACAACCATGGCAATCGTATCCACAGGACTACCCGCCTACGCCGCCGAAACTGATTTCGGCCCAAGCAACCCCTTTTACGCGGAAAGCACGCTACCTTTCCATGCGCCGCCTTTTGACAAGATCAAGGACGCCGATTATCAGCCGGCCATCGAGGCGGGCATGGCGCAACAGCGCGAGGAAATCAACGCGATCGCCAACAATCCCGCACCTCCAACCTTCGAGAACACGATCGTCGCCATGGAAAAAACCGGTCGGCTGTTCGATCGCGCCATGTCGACCTTTGGTGCCGTCACCGGGGCCAACCTGAATCCGGTGTTGCAGGAAGTGCAGAAGGTGGAAGCCCCCAAGCTGGCCGCGCACAGCGATGCCATCTTCCTCGACGCGAAACTGTTCCAGCGTGTCAAGGCGATTTATGACACGCGCAATTCCCTGAAGCTGGATGCGGAATCGCTGCGACTGGTCGAGTACTACTACAAGAAGTTCGTGCACTCGGGCGCCAATCTCTCTGAATCCGATAAGACTGAGCTGAAGAAGCTCAACGAAGAAGAATCGACCCTGACGCAGGCCTTCACACAAAAATTGCTGGCTGCTACCAAGGATGCTGCGTTTGTAACGACCGACAAGGCTGCGCTCGCCGGACTGCCCGATGCGCAGATTGCCGCCGCGGCCGAAGCGGGGAAAGCCCGCAAGGTCGAAGGCTACGTAATCCCGCTGCAGAACACCACCCAGCAGCCCGATCTTACGACGCTGCAACAACGCACGGCCCGTCAGACCCTGTTCGAGAATTCCTGGAATCGCGCGGAAAAAGGCGGGGCCAACGACACACGCGATACCGTCGCCCGGCTCGCCCAACTGCGTTCTCAGAAAGCCAAGTTGCTGGGTTTCCCGAACTACGCTTCCTGGAAACTGGAAGATCAGATGGCGAAGAACCCGGCGGCCGCTCTGAAGTTCATGGACTCGCTGGTCCCGGGTACGACCGCCAAGGCGCACGAGGAAGCACGCGACATTCAGGGCCTGATCGACAGCCAGAAGGGCGGCTTCAAACTCGAGCCCTGGGACTGGGATTTCTATGCAGACCAGGTTCGGAAGGCGAAATACGATCTCGACGAGTCGCAGACCAAACCGTATTTCGAGCTGAACAATGTTCTGGAGAACGGCGTCTTCTACGCCGCCACGCAGCTCTACGGCATCACCTTCAAGGAACGCAAGGATATTCCGGTCTACGAGCCGGACGTACGTGTGTTCGAAGTCAGCGACGCCGACGGCAAGCCTCTGGCGCTATGGTATTGCGACTATTTCAAGCGCGACAACAAACAGGGCGGCGCCTGGATGGACAGTCTGGTCGGCCAATCGAAGCTGCTGGGCACGCTGCCGGTCGTATTCAATGTTGCCAACTTCGCCAAGCCAGCGGCGGGCCAGCCCGCGCTGCTCACCTTCCGCGACGTAAGCACGATGTTCCACGAATTCGGGCACGCGCTGCATGGAATGTTTGCGGACACGACGTATCCCACGCTTTCCGGTACTTCGGTCGCGCGCGACTTCGTGGAGTTCCCGTCGCAGTTCAACGAAAACTGGGCAACGTATCCAGCGGTGTTCCAGCACTACGCGAAGCACTACCAGACGGGCGAGGCGATTCCCGCTGCGCTCGCCGAGAAAATCAAGAAGTCGCAGAAGTTCAACCAGGGATATGCGTTCACTGAGGTCGTAGCCGCCGCGCAGCTTGATATGCAATGGCACATTTTGCCGCCCGGCACGCCGCTGCAGAACCCGGACACGTTTGAAACGCAGGCACTGGAAAAGACACACCTACTGCTGAGCTACGTGCCTACGCGCTATCGCTCCAGCTACTTCGCGCACATCTGGGGCGGAGGCTATTCGGCCGGATACTACGCCTACCTGTGGGCGGAAATGCTCGACCACGACGCCTTCCAGTGGTTCGAGGACCACGGCGGCCTGACCCGCGCCAATGGAGACCGCTTCCGCAAGATGGTGCTCTCGCGCGGGAACACCGAGGATCTCGAGAAGATGTACGACGCATGGCGCGGAGGCCCGCCCAGTGTTACGCCGATGATGAAGTTCCGGGGGCTGGTGACGGAAGGGACGAAGTAACCTTCTCTCTCGTGTCGACAACCTAAGTCAAACAGATCAGTTTGGGCCATCCCAGCGTCTAGCAAATGCCTCCGATGGATCTCTCGGGTTATAGTGCACAACAAAGCGAGAGATGGGACACACCGTGATTCTGTCGGCAACGAAGGCCCGGTCTCGATCAAGATAGCCAGCCCCGGCCCAAACCGTGTAGCGTTTGCCCGACACGCTATATTCCACAAGGCACTGACCGACGTACAGACGGATGGGGAATCGAGGTTGTGGTGGTTCTTCTACGATTCGCGTGTCGATGGGCATCCCGGGTGATTGCGGCCAGTCCTCTTGAACTGTCCGGCGTTTCTCAAGGAAGTATGGGGAAACGAAAGAAACCAACATTGCACCCACCATCAGACCCATGACTGAAATGAATTTCCAACTGTAAAGAGAATCGTATGTCGGTTCGCGATGGTTTTTTGTCATCGGCAGTGGTTCGGATTCAATTCGGATAGTGGCTTTAGCCTTCAACTCCGGCAACGCACTTTCCTCTTGCCACTCGTTCCCCCAAACCTGACAATCTCCCGAATGCCCGCCAACGCGGCCGTCGCCACCTTCTCGCAGACCACCGTCGACCAGCGCCGAACGCTTCTTGCCGCTTCTCTGGGGTGGATGCTCGACGCGTTCGACGCCATGCTCTACGCGCTGGTGCTCACCCACATCATGCGCGATCTGGGGATGAGCAAGGCGACCTCGGGTTTCCTGGCTACGCTGACGCTTCTCGCTTCGGGCATCGGAGGCGTGCTGTTCGGCTTTATCGCGGATCGCATCGGGCGAAAGCGTGCGTTGATGCTCAGCATCCTGACTTACTCGCTCTGCTCGTTTGCCTCGGGGCTTGCTACTTCGATTGTTGTGCTGGCGATCTTCCGGTTCATCCTGGGTCTCGGTATGGGCGGCGAGTGGAATACCGGGGCCACACTGGTCGCCGAAACCTGGCCGACCGAACTGCGCGCCAAGGCAATTTCAGTAGTGCAGAGCTCGTGGGCGATCGGATACGCGCTGGCGGCGCTGGTGGCCGGCATCGTGCTGCATTATGCCAACTGGCGCATGGTTTTCTTCGTGGGAATTCTGCCAGCGCTCGTGACTCTGTGGATTCAGAGCCGCGTGCCCGAATCGGAAATGTGGAAAGAGCACCACCGGCTTGCCCAGGATTCCCAGCGCGTGGCCGACGCGCAGGCCGCTTACGATCACTCCAGCTTCGGCCGGATCTTTCACCCGCCGTACGTGCGCTACACGTTCGCGCTGCTGTTCGCTAATTTTTTCGGGATGTTTGCCTGGTGGGGACTGTTTACCTGGATGCCGCCCTACCTGTCGCTGCCGGTAAGCCAGGGCGGGCGAGGGTTTGGCGTCGTGGGCACGACCACCCTGCTGGTCGCGCTCAATCTTTTCGGAATGTTTCCGGGTTACTTTTTGTTCGGCTGGGTTGCGGATCATCTGGGCCGAAAACGCTCGTTCATTCTTTACACGCTGAGCGCGGCGATTCTGGTTCCCCTGTATGCGGCGGCGCGCCAACCGTGGCTGATCATGATTCTCGGAGCATTGACCGCGTTTTTTGGCACGGGATTTTTTTCGGGATCCGGCATCATTGGCAGCGAGATTTTCCCGACACGGGTTCGCGCCCGCGCCCTCGGGTTCACCTACAACGGCGCGCGCACGATGAGCTCAATCGCTCCCTACATCATTGGCCGCGTCGGACAGGCGAAAGGGCTGAGCTGGGCGTTTTACTTGTGCGCCGCGGGGTTCCTTCTTTCCATGCTTACGGCGACGCAGTTGCCCGAGACCCGGGGGAAAGTGCTGGAGTAGTTTCGAGTTTCGAGTACGGAGTTCCCTACCGAGTTTCGGGAACCGAGTTTTACCGTTTCGACCACTATCAACACCTGTCAGCTGTCGAGGGACCTTGTGTTTTCCCGATGCCGCCGGCCATCTCGAAACTCCCTACTTGGTACCCGAAACAGCCTCATTCAATCGGCTCGACCACGGTCGCTTCTTCCCCGGGACGTTCTGGCAACTGCACAATCACGATGGCGGCCAGGACGATCACGATTCCTAATGCTTGCACGGGCCGCAGGGCTTCGCCCAGCAGCAAGGCCGCCAGCAGGATGGAGAGCACGGGCTCCAGGCAGCTAGCTACGATGGCGCGGGTTGGCTCCAGGTGCTGCAGTCCGGCGAAGTAAAACGAAAAAGGAGCAAGCACCGATACCAGCGCGAATACCGCCAGAAATGCCCACTGCGCTCCTGAATAGTGGGCCGCGACCAGCCGCCACGGCGGGTTGACGATCAGCCAGAAAGCGCCTGCGCTGAACGTCGTGTAGAGCAGCACGATCCAGCGGTCGTAGCGGGCGAGAATCCGGTGGCCCGCGATGTTGTAAAACGCAAACGACACTGCCGCCAGGAGCGCGGCCATGACGCCAATTCCATCCAGACGCAGCCCGCTGGTTCCTAGAACTCCAATCGCCAGCGCGCTGCCCAACACCGACAGCCCAACAGCCACCACGCGCTGGGTAGTCGCCTTCTGCAGGCCACGCGCCACCATGTACAACAAAACCAATACCGGGGCGGTGTACTGCAGGATGATGGCGGTCGCCACATTCGTTCTCTTAATCGCGAAGTAGTAGAGATAGTTGGACGCCGCCATCCCCAGAACGCCTATCAGCACGATACGCCAGAAATCCGCGGCCGGCAGTTTGAGGTTTCGCCAGCCTCGGCGAAGCATCATCACCGGCAACAGGACTACGAAGGAAATCGTGACGCGGCTTTGCGAAAGGATGACCGGATCGATGGGCTCAAGAGCTTGTCCGGACGGCAACAGCCTGCCCGTGAACGCCGCCCTGCCCAGCGTCGCGGCAATTCCCCACAGCAGAGTGGCCGCCGCGATGAAGGCGTATCCGCGAACCGGGTGCGGCTTATTCGCCAAGGATTTCGTCGATGCGGTCAGGATCGAAGCCGATCAGAACTTCGTCGCCGATCACCAGCGTTGGAGTCGAATGGCTCTTGTAGCGTTCCGTCAACTCGCGGACGGCATCCGGATCGCGCGTGATGTCTCTCTCTTCGAACGCCACGCCGCGCTCGGCAAGAAACATCTTAAGCACCAGGCAGGGCGGGCAATCGGGTTGGGTGAACAGCACAATTTTCGGTTTCATGATTGCGAAAGACTGATGGTTAATGGCACACTGCGCACGCTCGGCTCAGGCTTCGCGGATTTCAATTTCCGCCGTAATCTTCACCGTCTTGTTGAGCATGGCCGAGACCGAACAATACTTCTCTTTCGACAGTCGCACAGCGTCTTCGACCGCTTTGCGTGAAACCTTTCCGCCCACAACGTACGTCAGTTTGATGGAAGTGTAAACCGTGGGCGGATCCGGCGCCCGCTCGGCGGAGGCGCGGACCTCGAGGCTGGTGAAGGGCTCGCGTTTTTTTCGGAGGATGCTGGCCACGTCGTAGCCCGTGCATCCGCAGAGGCCGATCAATACCAGCTCCATCGGACTGTTGGCTGTTTTCTTGTCGCCGTCGACCACGATGGCATGGCTGCTGCTCGATTCAGCGGCAAAACGCTGGTTATCCAGCCACACAGCTTTCGCTTCTGTCGTCATCGTTCCCTCTAATTATGAATTCCACAAAGAACCAGAGTTTCAAGCTCGCAGCTCGAAGCTCGCCGGCTCGAAGCTTTTTTAGCGTCGATTATCCGTCAGCGGCTCGGGATGTATGAGCACGCGAAACAATTCGGGCGCATCCTGCTTGAAGCGGATTTCAAGATCGGTCTGGATGTCGTGTACGCGGGAGAGCGGCAACTCGTCGGAGAACGTGCAGTGACACGACACATACAGCCGCCCGCGCACCCGCTTGACTTCGATCTCATGCATGTCGAGCACGTCGGGAAACTCGGCGGCAATGGCCTTCAGGCGCCGCTCCAGCGCCGGGTCGCGCACAATTTCGTCTCCCGCCTCGATGGTCGCCGGCTCGCTCTCGATGTGGGTCAGGATCGACGATATCTCCGGCACGTCCTCGCGCATCTCTGCTTCGAGCGCGGTAACGCGGTCATGCGCGTCCTTGAGCGGAAGCCGTTCGTCGAGCTCGAGGTGCTGCTCCACGTGCAGCCGGCCCTCCAGATCCTGGACGCTCACGTCGTGCACATTGAGATTGTGACGGGTGGCGACAGCCCGAATCTGATCGAAGATGTTTTCCTTGCGATCGGGGCGCGGGATTGAGTTCACGGTCACGTCGGCGTCGGGGAGCACGCTCTGTACGGCGCCCGTCACCATCTGCGCGACTTGTCCGGAGTGTTGAAACGTCACGGTGCGTGCCAGGCCGATGGATACATCGGCGAAATAGCGATTCCCTGCCCGCCGGATGCGCACGCGGTCGACTTCAATAACGCCCTCCACTCGCCGCACAGCTTCGATAATCTTCGACCGCACACCGGCGGGGGCGGCATCGAGGAGCGCATCCACTGTCTTCCGCGCCAGCCTCCAACTGACGTGCACCACGATTCCGGCGACGACCAGCGCGGCCAGCGGGTCGGCATCCCGCAGCCAATCGATGTGATAGGCGCGCCCGGCCATCACCAGCAACAATCCGAGGATGACGACGCTGCTGGACCAGACATCGGTGGAGAAGTGCAGCGCATCGGCCTCCAGCGCCTGACTGTCGTACTTCTGCGCGATTCGGCCCAGGGCGCGCGAGCGCCACACATCTACGGCAATCGAAGTCAGCATGACTACAAACGCCCACATCGACGGCTCGATTTCGACCCGCCGAAAGAACAATCGCTCAATGGCCTCGTAAATGATCCAGACACAGGTCAGGAGCAGCAGGCCTGTCTCGATGAAAGCTGAGAAGTTCTCCACTTTCCCGTGGCCATACTGGTGGTCGGCATCAGCCGGCTTGTCGGAGACGCTTACCGAGAAGAAAGTAATGACGGCTGCGATCAAATCCAGGGCCGAGTGGGCGGCTTCCGATAGGATGCCCAAGCTGCCCGTGGTGACACCCACCACTACCTTGAGCAGGGTAATGACAATCGCTGCCAGCACAGAATTGCCTGCGACCGCGCGCTTTTCCGCGTGCATGGTCGCCGACGAATAGGGCATGGGCGATTCCGACATAGCCGTGATTATCACCGTTCCCGGCGGCTCGCGTCCAACTCGTTTCTCATGAACTAGCGAGGTTCGGGTCACGGAGTTCCCGCGAATGCGTGTGTTACGATTTCAGCACTAACTCAGGAATGACTTCCGGCAAGCCAACAGTAGTCGTCACCGGCGTCTCGGGAAATCTCGGGCTGCGCCTGCTGCCCCAACTTGGCGATTTTTCCGTCATTGGAATCGACGTCGCTGCGCCCAAAACCGATCTTCCCATCCGGTTCGTCCGCATGGATCTGGGCCTGGAAGAATCCTGCCGCGCGCTCTACAACCTGTTCCGCGAGGCGCGGCCGTTCTCCGTGGTTCACCTGGCATTTGTGCTCGATCAGCAGCGCTCGGGAGTACTCGATGTCGACCGCATGTGGCACATTAACGTTGCCGGTACCGCGCGCGTGATGGAAGCCATCACCGAGGCCAATCGCAACGAGGACAGCGGCATCCGGCAGTTTATTTTTCCCAGCAGTGTGGCGGTGTACGGACCCGACCTGCCCGGGCCGGTGACCGAAGACTTCGCCTTCGACGCGCACACGCTTCCCTACGCAATCCATAAACGCGAGTCCGATCAAGTCGTGCAGCAGCGCGCTCCAGCGCTGCGTGGATGCAGTGTGTACATCCTGAGGCCGCACATTTTCGCCGGCGCCACTGTGGAGAATTACATGATTGGCGCTTTCCGCGGAACGCCCAATGGAAAAGGCAAGCGTGCCGCGCAGATGCGCAAGGAAGGCAAGCGGCTTCCCTGCATGCTGCCCTATGGCCAACGCTTTCTCGACCACCAGATTCAGTTTGTGCATGTCGACGATATGGCGCGCCTGCTGGCATGGATCCTCAAGCGCGAACCCGAAGCGCGCCGCCTGACCGTACTCAACGTGGCTGGGCGAGGCGAGTCGCTCACATTTGGCCGCTGCATCGACATGGCGCACGGCAAGCTGGTGCGCGTTCCCGGAAAGTGGGCAATGCGGCTGGTTCTGGAGTTCTTATGGAAGATGGGAATTTCCGCAATCCCGCCGCAGGCGGTGCCCTACATGAGCGGACAATACCTGATGAACACCGATCGCCTGAAGAAATTCCTGGGCGATGATTACGAGAAAGTGATCCGGCACTCGGTCACCGACGCTTACCTGGATTCGTTCAAAGCACCCACGCCCGTGGGAGAAGCGCAGAAGCTGGCTGTGCGGTAGGTGGGCAACATTGGCGCCGTCCACGCTAGAAACGCAAGGTCCCTCGACTGCGTTCGGCTGTCGCCTCACTACGCTCGGGATGACAGAGCAGATTTAGCGGTAATAGCGCGCAGGCGGAACAACACGCAGGACAAAAGGTAGGTACTCACTTGACCCCGCGATACAAGCCGGCGGTTCCGAACGTGTACGGAGTCCATTCGGCTTGGCTAAATCCGGCGGCGTGCATGCGCGAAGTCATTTCATCGGGTCGCGGGAATCGCCCCACGGATGCGGGAAGATACGAATACGCGCCCTTTACGCCCGAGATGGCGGTGCCGACTGCGGGCAGCACCCGCTTGAAGTACACGCCGTACATTCTGCCAATGACGCCGTCGGGCTCGGCGCACTCCAGGATTCCTAGCTGGCCGCCGGGCCGCAGCACGCGCGCGATTTCGCGTAGTCCCGCATCGTAGTCGGCGAGATTGCGAAATCCGAAGGCCGAAGTCACGAGATCGAGCGAGCCGTCGGCAAACGGCAGGTTCATGGCATCGGCCTCAATCCAGCGCAGAGAGTTGCCGTTCGATTTGCGGATGGCGCGCTCGAGCATCGGGTGAGAAAAGTCCAAACCCACAATGTCCGCCCCGCCACTCCCGGCCTGGCGCTTCAAAGCGAACGTCATGTCTCCCGTGCCGCAACACATATCGAGCACACGCGCATCGGGCCGAGAAAGAATGTCAGAAAAAGCCCGCGCCGTTCGCCACCACCACCAGCGGTCGATGTTGAAGGACAGAACGTGATTGAGCAGGTCGTAGCGGGGAGCGATGGCAGAAAACATCTCGCGCACAGCCCGCGCGGCCGACGCCTGATCGCGCGCCCCCTCCGGAGCGGCCCCAATCACCATCGGCTTGTCGCTTGTTCTCGTCATGTGTAGCGCGGGCGCCCTCGCCCGCGTTTTCGTTGCCGCTCTGCCACAGATCAGCCCTACCCCTGCGACAATTCCCGAATCTCTTCCACCGCCGCCAGGACCGCCTTCTCGGGCACGTCGCTCACGATCTCAACCTTGCCGATCTCGGTCGGTAATATGAAGTGCACCTTGCCGTTGCGCGTCTTTTTATCCGAGTGAAGTCGACGGGCAATGTTGCGCGCCCGCACATCGAGTTTCGGCAGACGGCCGACTTTGCGCGTCGCGACACTAATGCGCTCGGCATCCTTGCCGTCCAGCTTGCCAACATTGTTCGCAATGTGCGCCGCGGCCACCATGCCCCAGGCTACTGCCTCCCCGTGCAACAACGCACGGTAGCCGGTCTCTGCTTCGAGGGCGTGGCCGATCGTGTGTCCGAAGTTGAGCACGCGCCGCAAGCTATTCTCTTTTTCGTCAACCGAGACTACATGCGCCTTCAGCCGGACCGATCCGGCGATCAACCGCTCCACCGTTGCCGGATCGCGCTTCGCAATGGCACCACGGTTTTGCTCAAACTCGCAGAACAATTCCGCATTGCCGATCACGCCACACTTGAGCGCCTCGTACAAACCAGCGCGGTACTCCCGATCCGGCAACGACGAGAGCACCTCGGGATCAATCAACACCACCCGCGGCTGATGAAACGCGCCAATCAGATTTTTTCCTGCCTTCAGGTTAACGCCAGTTTTTCCCCCGACCGACGCATCGACCTGGGCCAGCACGGTGGTCGGAATCTGCACGAACTCCACGCCGCGCATGTACATCGACGCCAGGAAGCCCGCAACATCGCCGGCAACTCCGCCGCCAAAGGCAATGACGACGGAATTGCGATCCGCGCCGAAGCTGCTGAGCTTTTCGGCCAAAGCCTCTACGGTCACAAGCCGCTTGTGCGGCTCGCCCTCGGGCATGTCGAGCATCTTCGCGTCGAAGCCGCCTCCGGTCAGCGACGCCATGAGCTTCTTGCCCCACTTCCGCCGGACTTGAGCGACGGTGACCACGAATACACGGCTGCCGGCGGGGAGCAGCTCGCGCAGCAGCGTGCCCGCCCTCGCAAGCAATCCGTTCTCGATCAGGGCCGCATAAGGACGCGGCTTGACGTCGACTGGGATGGTGATCATCGAGCTTCCATCATAGCGTAGGGGATGGCAGAAGAAACGCAGCCCAAAGTGATCCGTGTTCGTGGCCAATTAGCGATCTTCTGCCGGCAGATCTTCCGGCGGAGCCTCGCAATCAGGTCTGCGCCTCGCTGAGCAAAACAGAATTTTGACAGTTGTCGTCAGGCGTTAGCATTTCATGGGGCCTTACTCTTCCGCGGCCACACCAGCGAAGCGACAATCGAAATCGCAATCACGCCCGCCACCATCCCCAGCGCCACATGGGTTGGCACAGTGTAGTAGTGCGACGCCAGCATCTTGGCGCCGATCAGCACCAGCACCAGAGACAATCCGTAGTGCAGGTACTCAAACAGGTCCATCATGCCGGCAACCGCGAAGTACATGGAGCGCAGTCCGAGAATTGCGAATACGTTCGAGGTGTAGACGATGAAGGCGTTCAGCGTGATGGCCAGCACGGCGGGGATCGAGTCGACGGCGAACACGATGTCGGTCGTCTCGACCACCAGCAGCACCACCACCAGCGGCGTCGCGTATAGGCCGGGGCGGCGAACCCAGAACTTTTCACCCTCGTATTCTTCGGTCACGGGGACCCAGCGGCGGAACATCTTGAGCAGCGGATTTTTCTCGGGATCAATTTCCTCATCGCCCTGACGCAATAGCTTGATTCCGCTATAGACCAGCAGCGCGCCGAAGACATAGATCAGCCATTCGAAGCGGCGGATCAGGCTGACGCCCGCCAAAATGAAGATTCCGCGCGTGATCAGCGCGCCCAGGATTCCCCAGAACAGCACACGGTGCTGCAGTTCGCTGGGCACACGGAAGTAGCGGAAGATGACCAGGAAGACGAACAGGTTGTCGATGCTGAGCGAGAGCTCGATCACGTAGCCGGTCGCGAATTCGAGGCTCTCGGTACGGCCGTGCCAGAAGTAGACGATCACGGCGAAGGCCGTGGCCAGCCCGACCCACATCGCGCTCCAGGCCAGCGCCTCGCGGAACGTGACGGTGTGGACCCTTCGGTTGAAGACCCCGAGGTCCAGCCCCAGCATCACGATCACGAAGACGTTGAAGAGGATCCAGAAAAGCAGCAAGAGTTTAGCCCCGAAGCGTTGATAGAGTCATTTGATTTGATGCCGCCGCATCACGGTTGTGGCAAGCCCAATGGCAGCGAGGGCCCCAGCCCCACGCCAACACGCATTACTTTACCCTTCCCCGCTTGCCGCTTTCCCACTCAGCCCAGATTCCCAGCGCCTTCATTTGCTCGTCGGAATGGGTGTCGCGCAGGATCTTGTCGATCTGCGCGTGCGTGAGCCGCGGACCGATCCGCTCCCTCGCGTTCGCAATCCCGTACGCCACCACCGTCATCTCGGCGACATGCTTCTTCAACTGTGGCATGTCGACCTTGTCGAACGTGTCCGAGGTGGCGTGGTAGTTCTCGAGGTAGTTGGCCTCGGCTTGTTCGGCAACCAGCGTGGGCACGCCTTCCAGCAGGAAATCGTAGTGATCGGTGCCCCACTCCACGTCGTCGGTCTTAAGTTCCTCGACGCCGAATTGCTTCAGCGACGCCATCATTGGCTGCAGAGCGTCGTTCATATCCTTCCGCCCGCCCAGTGAGAACCCCGTCACCTTGCCAGTGCCGGCGTCGATAACAACCACGCCAGCTGCCTTGTCGAGTTCGTTCCTATGCGTGACGGCGTAGGCACGGGAGCCAATCATTCCCTGCTCCTCGCCGGAGAAAAGAATGAAGCGAATGGTCCGCTTCGGCCTGAGACCGGAAGCCTTGAGTGTGCGCAGCGCATCGATGACCAGTGCCGCATTGCAGCCGTTATCGAGCGCGCCCGTTCCCAACTCCCACGAATCAAGATGCGCACCGAGTATGACAAACTCGTCCGGTTTCTCGCTGCCGCGAAGTTCGGCAATCACGTCCGAAGCTGTGATCGGGCCGCCAACCTTGTTCGGGATCGACAGGTCCGCCCACACCGGGTGGCCAGAAGCCAGAAGCCGGGCCACGCGCTCACCGTCTTCGCGCGCCACCACGACCATCGGCAGGCGGTCGATCTCACCCGCCATCGCGTTGGTGTGGCGGTAAAGGATATCGTGCTCGCGCGTCGCAATGAACGCGATCGCTTTCGCCTTGCCTTTGACGGCTGCATCAATGATCGGCGGCGGCGACATATATTCGTTGAACAGGTCCTCCCATTTCTTCAGGACGTCGGAGTGGACCAGGATCAGCTTTCCAGAAATGTCGCCCGCCTTCTTAAACTCGGCCGCCGTTCCCTTGCCCACATCAACGACCGGCACGTGTTTCGCGGTTAAGGCCGGACCCAGGGCGATCGATACCGCCCGCAGGCGAAACTCCACAGGCGGAATCGTCGACAGCTTGGGATCTGTCGCGGTCCCGACGGAAGAAGCCGTGACTACGGTCAAGCCCTCGGCCCATGAATGCGGAAGCTTGAACTCTTCGGTCTGCACACGATCCGCGCCGGCTTCTTTGAAGGCGGCCACTCCCCATGCGACCGCGCGATCCATGGCCGGAGTGCCGGGAACACGCCCTCCGATTTCGTCGGTCAGACGGCGCAGATTGTGCTCGATGGGAGAAGGCTTCAGCGCGTCCTGAATCAGGAGATCGGCGTCGGACTTAGCCTGGCTAAGGGCAACACCGGCACTGAGCATGCAAACGACAGTGTAGAACACCAACTTCCGGGAGTTGTACATGGCAGCCGCCATTAGAAATCAAATGAAGAAAAACGGAAAGCGAGAGCCAGGCCGTTGACAACCGATCTGAAGTCGGCAATCCAAAATCTAAGATACGCAAGCGTTTCTTGCTGTGGTTAAGAGATCTCCGCGTCCTCTGCGGCAGTTCTCTGCCCCCTCTGCGTTTCAAGATTTTCAAGGAATGCCGCTCTGTCAGTATCTGAAACCGTATTCCCTGCTAGCGCGCGTCGAGCATCCACACCGTTTGGA
This sequence comes from uncultured Acidobacteriota bacterium, assembly GCA_963765755.1. Lineage (GTDB taxonomy): Bacteria > Acidobacteriota > Terriglobia > Terriglobales > Acidobacteriaceae > Gp1-AA133. Next base: position 267,558 of record CAVXXV010000010.1, read on the forward strand.
GGATCACGTCGCCCGCAATCTGCAGGCTCTTCGGGCTCAGCTTGTCGAGCGTGTCCTGGGGGGTGTGATGGAAGACGTTTTCGTAGCCGTAGTCCAGGTCGATCAGGTCCGCGCTGGGCACGCCGATTTTGAGAAATGGAAGATGGTCGTCATCCACGTCGATTTTCCGGCCGAAGAAGTGCGATTGATACCCCAGGTGCGTCGCCGCCTGGTAGATCAGATCCTCGAGCCATGCTGTGGAGTAGCCTTCCTGCTCGACGTTGAGGTCGGCGTCACCGATCATGTCGGCCACTATCAGCGCCTTGATCTTCTTCGCCGTGCCGTCCTTTTGCCAGCCCTCGGCGAGGTGCTTGGTACCGTAGAGGCTGTCGGTCGCCGACCATGTTTTCATCGCTTCTTCGCCGTCGGTCCACACCAGCCAGACGCTGTACCCCTCGCGCTTCTTGCCGCGCAGCTGATTGGCGATTTCGAGCAAAATGGCCGTTGACGAGCCGCCATCATTGGCGCCAACGTAACCCGTGTTCCGCAGCGGATAGTTCGTGTCGTAATGCCCTGCGATCACGATGATCCCATCTTTCGTTCCGGGAAACTTGGCGATGATGTTGCGCACAGGAAACTTGCCTTCGATGGTGTCGCCGGTGAACGTGTCGTTTTCGACCTCGTCTCCCTTGAGATGCGACAGGATGTAGTTCTCCAGCTTCCGGTGATTCTCGCTGCCGATGGGCCGAGCGCCGAAGGCGGTGACTTCCTTGGTGTATTGCATGGCGCGGGTGGAATTGATCCTGGGAGCGGGCGGGATTGGACCCGCTGGAACTGCGGGCGCCGGAGCGCTGGCCTGGGCCGGGGCGGACGGAGGCGCTGCCTCCTGAATCGACGGCGACGGCGTTTGCACATCGGTCTTCGCCGATTTGCACGAGGTGCCTCCCAGCAGCATCAACATCCCCGCCAACAACAGCGCCATGAATGCCTCCCTCTCTCTAAGCCGCCTCACTGGGCTTTTTTCTCCCGCCGGGCGCGGCGCTGTTTTGGATGCACGACAAAGGCAATGCCGATGGATAAAACGTAGAGGCCGACCATCGGAGCGGCGAAAATGCACATATTCAGGATGTCTGTGGTGGGCGTCAAAATCGCAGCAATGATGAAGATCACCAGAATCGAGTAGCGCAGGTTGCGCCACATCCACCCCGCCGTCACAATCCCCATCAAGGACAGAAAGAAGACCAGGATCGGCATCTCGAAGATCACGCCCATGCCGATAATGATGACCAGAAACAGGTCGGTATATTTCTCGATCGTGATCATCGGCTGAAACTGGGCGCCGAATCCGATCAGAAAATCCAACGCTTGCGGATATACCAGCTTGTATCCGAAATATCCTCCCGCAAGGAACAAGCTCACGGTCGAGACCATGAACGGCACCACGTAGCGCTTTTCGTTGCGATACAGACCCGGCGAGATGAATGCCCATACCTGGTACAAGATGAAGGGCGAGGTCACGAATAGGCCGGCCAGTGCGGCCACTTTTAAATAAATGTTGAAGGGCTCGGTGGGATCCAGGTATACCAGCTTTTCCGACAACCCATGCTTATGCAGCGCGGCCATAATCGGGCGCTGCATCACGCCGTAGATTTTTTCCGCGTATCCCCAACAAGCGAAGAACCCAACGGCCAGGGAGATCAGACAATAGATGATTCTTCGCCGCAGTTCCTCCAGGTGTTCGAGGAACCCCATGGCGGGAAGTTTGTCCTGTTCTGTTTCGGGCGCCTCAGGAAGCGTCTCAGGCATCGGCAGCCTTGTTGCTGGCTTCGCCGGACGTCGTCAATTGCGCCGGGACATGTTCCCCGGCAGGCACATCAATCAGTGTCCCGCTGGCCACCGCGCCCGACGGTGGATCGAGTGGAGGCAGAATCTGCGGCGTGGTTGTTTCCCGCTCGATATTGGCAATCTCGGTCTCGATCTGCGCTTTGAATTCATTCGAGGCGCGCTTGAATTCGTTCAAAGCCTTGCCGATCTGCCGGCCAATCTCCGGCATCTTCTTGGGCCCGAAGATAATCAGGGCCAGCAGGAAAAGAAACACCATTTCTGAAAAGCCAAGATTCATACTCGAACATCATACTGCCGGACTCAGATTGGCAGCAATGTGATCTGAATCACCTCGGTTGGAGGATTTTCTCGTGGACTCGGCCCCCCAGCCTCGCGATATCCTTGCGCGACCCGATGTCCGCCGACTCACCCGCCCAACCGCCGACCTCCATCCCCAACTGGTCCGCCCGCATTCCGGCGCTCGATGGCCTGCGCGGGGTGGCGATCCTGCTAGTCCTGCTGCGGCACGCGGTTTTTGGCGTCAGTTCCGTGCAGGGGATCGAAACTCATTCCCGGCTCACATTCCTGTTTTTGTCGATCGGGCAGCTCACCTGGAGCGGCGTCGATCTCTTCTTCGTACTGTCGGGCTTCCTCATCGGAGGCATCCTGCTCGACGCGCGTTCCTCGCCGCGCTATTTCCAAACCTTCTACCTGCGCCGCGTCTATCGCATTCTGCCGCTTTATTTCCTGGTGATCGGGCTATCCCTCCTGCCGCACCTGCTCGCGGAGTTTTCAGCTGTCCGAGCAGCGCGTACTTCACCTCTTCCCATTCCGTGGTGGGCCTACGCATTGTTCATCCAGAATTTCTGGATGGCGCATCTGGGCACGTTCGGGCCGAGTGGCATGGGAATTACCTGGTCGCTGGCCATTGAAGAACAGTTCTACCTCACCATTCCGCTGGTGATCCGCAAGGTGCGCCCGCGCAATCTTCTGATCGTTCTGTTGATGGTGATCGTATGCGCGCCCTGGCTGCGCGTGCTGTTGCACTCCAGCATGGCGTTCGCCGGACTGGCCAGCTACGTCCTGACACCAGCGCGAGCTGACGCTCTCTCCCTCGGAGTGCTGGCCGCACTGCTTGTTCGCAATCCGACCTTCTGGAATTGGTTGCAATCTCGCAGCCTGATCCTGTGGCAGATAACGCTTCTGTTCTTTCTGGGTACCTGCTACATGACGTGGCAGGGCTACGATGCCCTGTCCCTTCCGATGACCACCTGGGGATTCTCCTGGCTGGCGGTGTTTTACACCTGCATCCTGTTGATCGCGATTTTGCCAGGAGAGGGGATCGTGCCGCGAATTCTGCAAAACAAGTGGCTCATGCAGCTGGGTACGCTAGCCTACTGCAGCTACCTCGTCCACGTCGCCTTCATGAACGCAATCCGCCATCCACTGAAAGCGCATCTTCCGCAATATCCTGTAGCCGCGTGGCTGGTGGGTGGAGTGCTGGGAATGGCGCTCACTCTGAGCGTCGCGGAAATCTCTTTCCGATATTTCGAGAAGCCCTTGTTGCGTCGCGGCCACCGCTACACCTATTAACCACCAGCCGACCACCCACCTGGCCTCGGTGAAACCTGAAACTCCGCGCCCCTCGCGGAATTGACCGGATGTTTACAGTGTTTTCACATGCCATTCATCTGCCGTCTTTATCGTCCTCCCATTCACTGCGTTCGTAAGTCACCTCACATCTCTTGAAAGGAAATACCTATGCGTTCTGTGCGCTCCCTGAGCCTTGGCTTGTTGTTTGCCATCGGCGTGCCTTTCGCTTCTGCACAAATAGGAATTGGTCCCATTCGCAACTCGGTTCCATCCGCGAATCCGCACGCGGGGACACCTGCGACCGTGATCTCCCGCGGATTCAGATTGAAGGCTCTCGCAGTCGGAGTCGATCCCCTGGAGAATCCTTCGGCAAAGATTGTTCAGTATGGACTGTTAGCCGACGGCACTCGCACTGAGCCCGATCAGAATCTCTACCTTGTGTTGCCGCACGCGAGCGGTCCGACAGCGGGTTACAACTATGGACATCACTTCCTGTTCCAGGGTCACGAGAACGCCGGCAATCTCGCCTACGTGACTCGCATTAACCTGGATGTAAAGGATCCGGCACACCGCATCACTCTGCTCACACCCGAAGGCAGCGACGGCTTCACTCACCTCAATTCGGTCGACGGATCCACTTACAACCCGTTCACCAGAACATTGCTGTTCACGCAGGAAACCGGAAGCGGCGGTGGAGTGTTTGAGGTCAGCAACACGTGGCCACCGGTGGTCACCAACCTCGATGGAATTCTCGGCAAGGCCGGATATGAGGGGATCCATCCGGATGATCGCGGCAATTTGTTGATTATCGAAGACACAGGCGGCACGTCGGTAAACGTCAACCCTGCCGATCCCACCAGCCCGAAGACCGCGAAGCAGCCGAACTCCTTTGTCTATCGATTTCTGCCCAACAACCGCACGGATATCTCCGCGGGCGGCAAACTGCAGGCTCTGCAAGTCTCCATCGACGGCCAGCCCGTGATCTTCAATGCCGCCGATCCAGTAGGAGATACGTTCTCCACCGCACAACTTAAGCTCCATACGCCAGGGACGTCCTACCCGGTGCGGTGGGTGACCATTCACGATACCGCCGTGGATGGCACAGATTCATTCGATGCCAACGCTGCTGCCAAAGTGGCCAACGCCACTCCGTTCAAGCGGCCTGAGAATGCGGCGTTCCTGCCTGGAGGGGACTTCCGCACCTTTTTCTTCTGTCCGACGGGAGACACCGATGCCGATGCCGGCAACACTCCAGATCTGGCAGCACGCGGATCGTGGGGATCGATCTTCCGCGTCGATCTGCGGGAAAATCGCAACAGTGGAAGAATCTCGATCTTTGTGCTCGGCGATGCGGCACACGCCTCGTTTGACAACCTCACGTTTGCCGATACCAACACGCTGCTTACCACCGAGGATCGCGGCGACTCCCTGCACGCCCAATTGAACACGCTGGACTCGGTGTGGGCGTTCCGCGTAAATGGGAAACCCTCCGCCAAGCGATTCATTGCGCTCGGCCGGGATGCAACGTCGGTTTCGGGAGGAGAGGACAACGAGCCGACCGGGTTGCATGTTTCCAATGGTAATCCGTTGTCGTTCGGGCAACCGGGTTCGGTGTTGAACCTGCTCGGCGCTCGCGGTTTCGTGACTCGCCAGCATGGTGACAACGTGACCTGGGAAATCCTCCGAAACGACGACTAGTCGTATTCGACTCGAAAACTATCACTTGTCCCCGCGAATGCATTTCTGTTACCTCGCGGGGGCGAGTTCTTTTTTGCGATTACCTAAGTGCTGGCCCTTCCGAAGCTGCCACCTTCGCCAAACGAGCTCTTTCAAGCTGAGGGTTTCTCCGAAAAAATAGAAGCATGCTGAAGAGATCCTGCTCGTCTCTGCGTCAGCTGGCATGGATCGTTATTTTCCTGATCAGCCTTTCCATGCTGGCTTGCAGTGGAGGCATGGCATCTGGTAACAGCAGCAACTCCGGCTCGGGCGGATCGGGTGGATCCGGCGGTTCGGGAGGCTCGGGAGGTTCGGGCGGCGGCGGCGGAACCGGCGGTACCACGACTTCCTGCCAGCAGATGTTGCTCGGCCAGAATGCCAGCCTGGGCGGATTTCTTCCCTTCCCCGGCAGCAATCTCTGGAACACGGACATTTCGACCGCGCCGGTCGATCCGAATTCCAATTCCATCATCAGCAACTACGTAGGCTCCAGCACGCACATGCATCCCGACTTCGGCACTGATCCGACTTACGGCATTCCATACGTGATCGTGGATGGAAATCAGAGTCTTGTCCCGATCCAGCTCGGCGCTTACGCGGGCGATAGCGATTCCGGACCGATGCCCGTGCCTGCAAATGCGCCGGTCGAAGGTGGCTCGTCGAGCACCGGCGATCGCCACGTGCTGGTGCTCGATAACGCGAATTGTTTCTTGTACGAGCTGTACAACGCTTCGCCCGGATCGGGCGGAAGCTGGAGCGCGGATTCGACAGCCGTATGGGATCTGCTCAGCAATGAACAGAGGTCTTATACGTGGACTTCGGCCGATGCGGCGGGGCTGCCAATTTTTCCTGGGCTGATCCGCTATGACGAGGCGGCTGCCGGAAACATCAAACATGCGTTTCGCTTCACACTTCCCCATACCCGCGCGGCGTTCATCCCTCCTGCTTCTCATTGGGCAGCGAACACGAGCGACGTGAATGCGCCGCCCATGGGGATGCGGGTGCGCCTGAAGGCCAGCTATGACATTTCCGGCTTCTCCACCCAGATGCAGGCGATTTTGGCCGCGATGAAGAAGTACGGCCTTATTCTCGCCGATAACGGCAGCTCGCTTTTTGTGACGGGTGCTTCCGACAGCCGCTGGGGAAGCGATCTCGACTCGTTGAAGACCGTTCCGGCCACGGCGTTCGAAGTGGTGCAGATGAGTCCGATTTATACCGCGTCGAATGTTCCAACGGGCGCGGCGCCAACCATAACCAGTTTCACGGCCACCTCGAGTTCATCGGCAGGCAGCAGCGTGACCCTTTCCTGGAGCGTCAACAACGCGACGTATCTGATCATCAGCCCGGCTCCGGGCGCGGTTCGCGGAACAAGCGTCACAGTGAAGCCTTCGACGACGACGACCTACACTCTGTACGCCACGAATCAATATGACCGCTCACAGGCTACATTGACGGTTACCGTTCCGTGATATCAGGCTTTGGTGTGGTCGTGCTGTCTTCGGGCGGCTATCGAATCGGTTAATACCTCGACAAAGAGTCGATGCAAATTCCGCGGTTTCTTCATATAATGCTGCACACAAATGGCAGTGTTTCCTGAAGGCCCCTGCTGCCCAAACTCATGGCTGGCATCTTGTTTGGGGAACGATGTCAAAACCTAAGTGGTTCGGATCAGCAGTCTTGGCCTGCGGTGCCGCAGTGGGCTTCGCACTAGGCGGGTTCTGGGGATTGGCCATTGCCGGCGGTTGCCTGATCGTAGGCCTGGTTCTCTTTGTGGCTTCGGAAGCGCTGGGCACCAAGCGCAAACCGGCCGATGCTAACACTGCCACACCATCAGCGACGCATATTCTGGTTCTTCTGAAAGAAGTGCATATCCGCCCGCAGCGCACCGGAAAATTTGAAGAGATCAGCGATCCCAATCAAACCGATTTGCAGTTCGAAATATTCGCGTATTGCTGGCTGGTGAATGACACGGACGACCGGTTGGGCATTGCTGGCATTCGGTTCGCGCTGACCAAGTCAGGAGGCACACCGGTGACGATGGAGCGTGTCGGCGGCGACCTGCAGAACTGGAGACTCGGCAGGCTGCGCGATGAACTGGACACGTACGGCATTCGCTACCTCCAGGCTGCGCAGGAGCCGATGTCAGAACTCACCATCGCAGAGCCGCTCGAGGCTGGATCTACCCGGCAAGGCTGGGCGCACTTGCGAGTAAAGGGCGTAACGCCAGCCGAAATGAAAAACGCACGTCTTGTTCTAGAGGTGATTGATTCGCACATGGGCTCTCATATCGGCACGAAGCCCGGTCCCCATCCAATCCCCGGAAGGGTATGGCCGTTTCGCGCTCAGCCTCAACTAGAAACCCCTGCCGCCACCGCGAAGTCCGAGATTGGACCCTCATTCGATTCGCCCGGATCCATAAGTTCCCCAGCATGAGCGGCTTGGCCGCGAACTATCGCCGTCTCATTGATGCTTTGCCCCTTTGTCATTGAGGATGGGAGCGTCCGGCCTCACCGGCAGCTGCGCATGAGCGCTCCGCAGCGCCACCTGTTTCGACCCAGCAGTTCCAGAATGACAGCTAACGGCTCTTTTTTCTTTACCTTCCCGCATCTCCGGACGGGATTTTGTCATCTCAAAGGGTACGGCGTGGGATAGTCGCTTTGGTAACATCGGTCATCGAATCCGTCTCATAACCTGATGGTTTCGCATGCTATACTTCGCCAATTGTGCGGATTTTCGGGGCCTTCCTGTCCCCAACTGAAGGAATCTAAAGATGGCTGGTAGTTCCCGTCGTTCACTCTTCCTCGTGGCCGTCATCCTCGTAGCTTGTGGCTGTCTCGGCATGCTGTTTGCACAGCGCAGTCCCATGGTGCCGCCCAGCGCCGACACCGATGTTAAGGACAGCCTGAAGCAATTCACGCAGGTGTATCAGGTCGTCGAGGATAACTACGCTGAGCCCGTCAACGCCGACAAGGCCATCTACAATGGCGCTATCCCGGGCATGCTGCATGCCCTCGATCCGCACTCCAATTTCTTTGATCCCAAGTCTTATTCTCTGCTCCGCGAAGAGCAGCGCGGCAAGTATTACGGCGTCGGCATGACCGTCGGCCCGCGCAACAACAAAGTCATTGTCATCTTTCCTTTTGTCGGGACGCCCGCGTATAAGGCCGGCATTCACCCGGGCGACGTGATCATCGCCGTCGACGGCAAGTCCACCGACAACATGAGCACCTCTGACGTCGCTGATTTGCTCAAAGGCCCCAAGGGCACGACGGTTCACATCACGATCCTGCGCGAAGCGGTCGAGAAGCCCATGGAGTTCAGCCTGGTGCGCGACGAGATTCCGCGCAACAGCGTCGACCTTGCTTTTCTGATCAAGCCGGGCATCGGCTACGTTCACATCACCGGCTTTCAGGAAACCACCGAACATGAGGTCGCCGACGCGCTCGACAAGTTCGGGGACCTGAAGGGTCTGGTTTTGGATCTGCGGCAGAATCCCGGTGGATTGCTCAGCGAAGGCGTGGGCGTCGCCGACAAGTTTCTGAAGAAGGGCCAGCTGATCGTTTCGCATCACGGGCGCTCTTCACCCGAGAAGCGCTACACGGCTACCCACGGAAACAGCGGCAAGGAATATCCGATGGTCGTGCTGGTCAATAAAGGCACGGCTTCCGCGGCAGAAATTGTTGCCGGTGCGATCCAGGATCACGATCGCGGCTTGATCGTGGGCGAGACGACTTTCGGCAAGGGTCTGGTGCAGACCGTCTATCCACTGGCCGAAAACACCGGCCTGGCGCTTACGACGGCTCGCTACTACACGCCGAGCGGCCGCCTGATTCAGCGCGACTACTCCAACGTCTCGCTCTACGACTACTACTACAACCGCGACCCTGACGCGAACGGCGCGAACAAGGAAGTGAAGCTGACCGATGGTGGACGCACGGTCTACGGTGGTGGCGGCATCACCCCCGACGTCAACGTGCCACCGGTCAAAAGCAATCACTTCCAGGACACACTGCTGCAGCATTACGCGTTCTTCAATTTTGCCAAGCGTTTCGTCGTGAAGAACAATGTCACCAAGACCTTCACAGCCGACGATCAGATCATGCAGGAGTTCCGCAAGTTCCTCGACGAAGAGAAAATTGCCTATACCGAGCAGGACCTGGTCGAGAACAACGACTGGATTCGCTACAGCATCAAGAGCGAAATTTTCGTGGACCAGTTCGGACAGGACGAAGGCCTGAAAATCCGCGCGGAGAACGACCCGCAGATCATCAAGGCGCTCGACCTGCTGCCCCAGGCGAGAGCTCTTGAAGATCATGCGAAGCAGGTCATCGCCGAGCACAACGCGTCGCGCACAGTGACGCAGTAGTCGAATCGTTTGTCATCCTGAGCGCAGCGAAGGACCTGCTTTTTACGGCATCGGCCCTTGGCTGCGCTTAGGGTTTCTAGAGAGTTTGCGTCGCTAAAGCGAGTTTCGAGCGCATTGTCTCCAGTTACCCCCTGTCCTATCTCCACATTGACTTGCCTTTCTAACTGTGTGAAAATCCGCCCATTAGCGGCCTTTCGCCGGCGCTGATGGCTCGATTTCAGGCCTTCAGGAGCCTCGTGACGTCTTTTCCGAATACAAGATCACACATGGCTTCCCAAAGGTCGGCATGATGCTGCAAAGTGGATGGATACTCGCCGTGTTTCTGGCGGCATGGGCCGGCGTGATGGATTGGCGCTATCGCCGCATCCCGAACTGGCTTACGGTGCCGGGGCTGGTGGCGGGCATCGCCGTGAATACAGCGGCAAGCGGGTGGAGCGGAGCCAAGGCTTCCCTGCTGGGAGCCGGGCTAGGATTGCTCATCCTGCTGCCTTTTGTTTTGATCAAGGCGTTGGGCGCCGGGGATTGGAAGCTGATTGGCGCGATCGGCGCGTGTCTGGGTCCTTCGCGGCTAGTGGCAGTGCTGGTCGGGTCCATGCTGGTTGCGGGCGTGATGGCGCTGGTTCTGATTGTTTACAAGGGCCGTCTACGGCAGTCGCTCGGCAACATGGGAAGAATGATGCGGGCATTCGTAACTTTGCATCTGCCCGGTGCCGAAGTTTCGCTCGACAACCCTGACTCGGTTAAGATTCCGTTCGGTGTTGCGGTGGCCTTCACCGTGTTGTTGTTCGGGGTGCATCGCGCCTTTGGCGCCGTCTAGGAAAACATGATATCGGTAAGACGAATTCTGGCAGGCACGTCGGGAGCAGAGATCGCGGAGACGGCGGTTGTACTGCCTCTTCTGTTTACGATCTTGCTCGGAATTTTCTTCTTCGGACGAGCCTACAACATCTACGGCACGATCACGCAGGCGGCGATGCAGGGTGCCCGCGCTGCCGTAGCTCCGCAGTGCGCGACTTGCGGAAATGCTGCCCTTCCGGCCAATCAGGTTGCTACCAACTCTGTGGCGCCAGTGCTGCAGGCTTCGCATCTTGATCCCGCGCTCGTCCAGTCTTTGACGCCTTCGCCCGTCCCCCTTGTCTGCGGACTGGCCACGCCTGCGACCTGCGATCCGCTCGGCGTTTCTGCCACACCTTCGATCTGCGTAATGCAGAACATTACGCTCAGCAACAGCGGCGGCGCGGTGCAATGTGGAACGTCGGTTTCATTCAAGTATCCCTATGGCTTCAACTTGCCCTTCCAGTCCTTTACGCTGCAAATGAAAGCCGCGGCGCAGATGCGAGCCGAAAATCAATGATTGGAGTTCGCCACTTCATCGCGTCCTTCTGCCATCGGGCGAAAAGTGCGGCCACGGACACGACCGGCTCGCAGATTGCCGAGTTTGCAGTGACCTTGCCGCTGCTGCTGGTAGTGGTGGTCGGCATCTTCGATTTTGGAAACGCGTACAACATCAAGCAGAAAGTAACGAATGTGGCGCGCGAGGCAGCGCGCATGGGCGCCAGTCAACCTACCGGGGACTTAACGCAGCCTACACCGGCGTCCATTCTCGAAATTCGCGACATGGTTTCGAGCGCGTTGCAAACCAGCAAACTGAGTGATTGCGGGCTCGGAACTACGGCAGCGGTGCCGGGAGGCGGGTCCACTCCTTGGAAGTGGACCTTTACCACTGCTTGTGGAACGGCCGGGAGCCTGGTGTTGAGCGTGGATCGCGGATACGTTTTCACCAGCACGCTCACCGCGGGCGGCAATTCGATCAAAATGATCACAACCAACGTGACCCTGCTGTACCCCTACCAGTGGCAGTTCAACCGGATCATCACCGTGATGCTGCCGACCGCGATTTATCCGGGAACGACCCAGATTTCAGTTTCGTCCGTGGTGGCAAACGAGAATTGAAGGAATGAGCATGATCCGACGGCGAACGCATCTACCCCCGAGACACGGTGAGCGCGGAGTCACGATGGTTCTGGTCGTGCTGGCCATGCTGAGCATGCTGGGCATCGTTGCGCTCGCGATCGATGTCATTACGCTGTATTCCGCCAAGAGTGAAGCCCAACGCGCCGCCGATGCGGGCGCGCTGGTCGCCGCCAAGATGCTGGTGGACGCGGGAGTGACCGCAGACCCCGGCAATGCTGCCTTACAAACTACCGCGCAAACGATCGCCACGACCGCGGCGAAAGATGTCGCTAAGCAGAGTGTGATCGCGGGTCGGCCAATTACCCCTGCAGACGTGACGGTTACGTTCCCGAACTCAGGCGCCGCGAGTTTTGGCATCAACCCGCAAGTCAGCGTCGTGGTTCAGAATGCCAACCTGCCGACATTTTTCTCGCGCATCTGGAGCCGTGCCGCGCTAACCGTGCGGGCTACGGCTTTGGCGGAAGGATTCAACCCGTCGAACGCGACCACCATCACAGGGGGAGCCACGGCTCCGGTGATTGCGCGCTGCGTGAAACCGTTCATTATCCCGAACTGCGATCCGCAACACCCCGGGGCGGGATGCGGAGGAGCAGCAGCTACCTTCTTCGATCCGACCACAGGCGCGCTCACGAATCCGGGCGCGGCCCCAGCCGGCGTGATCGGCGAAACATTTCATATGTTTTCCAACTGCGGGGCGGGTCCGGGCTCATGTACACCCGGGACACCAGACGTTAGTCCGGGCTTCGGTGGTCCCACTGCGCACTATTATCCAGCGCAAATGTCGACGGCAGGAAACGCATGCCCTTCGTCATGTGGAGGTGGCACCGACTTCGAGCGGAACATCGAGTGCTGCAATCCAACGCCGATCTCGTGCGGAGCCACCGCGACCCCATTGCCGCTGGACACCACCGTGTTCCCGGAAGGCGCCAGCGGGCCGGCGCAGAGTGGCCTCGAATGCCTGATCCATCAGAGGCCGGGTAATGGCATGGATGACCTTAATCTGCCGATCAGTTATCCGCTGCAGATTCAAGTCGGGAATAACCACCCATTAGCCGGATCGGTTTTGTCGGCGGGTGATCTAGTTACCACCAGCGATTCGCTAGTGACGGTCCCCGTTTACGATGGCGTCGCCACACCCGGTGCTTCTGTGAATATCATTGGATTCCTCCAGGTGTTCATCAACCAGTCTTTCGCGGGTGGCGGTCCCAAAGCTGGCGAATTCCAAGTGACGGTGGTCAACGTGGCGGGCTGCGGAAGCAATGCCACGGCCGCACCTGTGGCTTCGGGCTCGGCGGTTCCGATCCGTCTGATCCACTGATTCTCTGAAAAAAATCTAGTTCGGCGGAGCCGGGGGATCGCCCGGCTGGGGCGTCGTGTCGGGGGGCGGGTTGGAGTCGCCTTGCGGCTGCTCGTCTTCGGTGACCGGCGGCGGTGGAGGCGGTGGTGCGCCGGTGCTGCGTTGCGGTGGTGTCTGCATCTGGGCTACGGGAACATTGTCCTCCATCGATCCGCCGGCGGCGACTACTCCTCCCGGCGTCTTCGGACTGAGGATGACTCGCTCCACCTTGTTCGCATCCTGATCTGTGCCCACGATGATGAAGTTGTAGCGGGAACCTTCCAGCAATTTCGATATCACTTCGCGCTGCGTGCCCGGGCCGAGAACTACCGCGACCAACTCCTGCTCTGCGCCTGCCGGTATGGGTATGTCGGCATTCAATTGCGCGTGCAGTTCGTTGAGTACCTCCGCCAGCGAAGCCTTATTCGAGACCAGTCTAAGCTTGTCATCCTGTAGGCTGACCTCGACTTTTTTGGGAGCGGGTGGAGGGGCGGCCGGACCGGTTTCGGTAGTGCTGGCCGAAGAGGGCGCCAGAGTCCCACCAGCGGCCGTCGGCAGCTTCACAATGACCGATTTTGCGGATGGGAATACCTGGTAGACCTGCGCGGACTTAAGATCGAGGACCACGCGAGTGACCAGCGGCTTCGAACTCAGCAGGCCTACGCGAACGCCCTTCACTTCTCCCTGATTCACAGCCATCGCGCGCAACTGCGGGCCCGGCAGAGACTGCGGAAAATCAATGACCAGCCGATCCGGCCCGGTAACCGTTTGAACGGCAGGCTCGATGCGCTGGCTGGTTTCGATTTCAATTTCGGTGGCATCGCCGGATTTCAACACGGCAACCTTTTTGATCTGGGCATTCCCGGATCCGATGGGCCAGCGGCTCACAGTAATTCCTGCCATCGCTGCCGGGGCCGGACTCGGCATCTGCTCGGGAGCGGCGGCCGCGGGTCGCACCGAAACTGTTTTTAACGCGCGGGCGGGCGCAGCCACTGCCACCGCGGGCTTCATTACGGGGTCCTCGGCCGGAGGCGGCGGGCTGGCTTCAGGGGCGGAAGCGACCTGAATCCCGGCGTCCCCAAGCTTCACGATCACCGACTTGCTCGAAGGAAACAGTTGAAACGGCAGTGGCGCAGTCAGATCAATCACCACGCGCGTAACCGGCGGATTGATCGTAACCCGGCCAACCCGCACCGCCTTGATTGCTCCCTTGTTCACGGTGACGGCGCGTAGTTCCGGCCCCGGAACCGTGTCGGAGAAATCGATGATCAGCCGATCCGGGTCCGTCACCACCTGAGTCAGCGGCATGACCCGCTGGCTGGTTTGGATTTCGATTTGCATACCATCGCCCGACTTCACGACCGCGACATGGCGGATTTGCGCCTTTTGCGCGGTACTTGCCGGGGTTACGGATAGGAAAAAGCTCGCAACCAGGAGAGAGATCCAGACGACCTTGGGGAGGAAGTTCATAGCCGTGGGCCTACTTTGAGCGCGATTGTAGCAGCCCCAGGTACCTGTGAATTACTCATTAGTCGTAGTACCGATGCCCCGAAGGGGCCGAGGCACGCGGGTTTGCCGCCGGGACCTTAGGGTTTCCGCGCGGTCCCGGTCTTGGCCTGGATGATTTCCCCGAGCAGATCGGGCTGGCCTTCCACCCGCTCAAGGTGTGGAGATTTCAGTCCACCGTCGTACGGGATCGAATAAGTCCTGAAGATGTCGGCAGTTTCGGCAATGACTTCAATGGGCTGGTGGCTCTGCTGCGCACTTTGGATCGCGTCTTTTAGGACGTCAGACGACCATTTCCGGCCGTTCACCGCCACCAGTTTCATTCCGGGCCCGAGTCCGGCACGGTATGCGGGCGATCCCGGCACAACGTCGATGAAGTTACCATCGTGATTCAATACGAAGCCCAGAGAATACCGGGCCTCGGTGATTTTGGCTTCTTCGGCAATCGCACCCAGAAAAGCATTGGGTTTATCCGTATAGACCAGACGCCAGCCTCCACCCGTTATTCCTCCTAAGGGCGCGTGCTGGCTGGTCGCTTTTACGCGCTCTTTCAACAATGCCGCCCAATCGTACGGAGCGATGGCGTTGAGCTCACGCACCAAGTCGTCGAACGTGTAAGGCACAACCTTGGGGGGACCACTCTCACCACCGTGAAAGTGCCGGGAAAAATCATCGAGCGAGCGGCGGCCGTTGGTCTGCTTGCGGATCATGGTGTCGACTTCCAGCCAGATCAGTTCCCCCTCGGGGTAGTAGTCGAGACCACGGCGCCAGCTTTCCCACTGCGGACCTAGCATGCGTAGGATCTGCACCGAGACAGCCGTGTCCTCTAACGGGCGCCAAGTTCGGCCAGTGGTGGTATCGAGTGCGGCGGCTGTGGCCGCGAGAGCTTCGCGATACTGCTCCCCAGTCCACAAACCGGAACGCGCCGTGAGAACATCGCCCCAATACTCCGTCATGCCCTCGTACACCCACAGCAGGTCGCCGATCATTGGCTCCTGATAGTTGCGGGTCGCCAGTCCGGCCGGACGCCGGTACTTGCCATTCCAGGAATGCACGAACTCGTGCGGAAGGAGGGCCGCGTCCAGGAAATGTTTTTTCGGGTCGAGCAGTGTGCGCGCACCGGTGCTGTTATCGCTTGACTGATGATGCTCGAGCCCGTGATGACCGACCGCGTCGCTCAAGGTATAGAGGAAGTGATATTGGGTGTAATGATGCGCGCCGAATAGTGCGTCGGCTTCGGCGACCAGCCTTCGGTAGGCCGTCGTGTCTTCCGGCGTCATCTCCAGGTCAGCCGTGCTGTCGGCGACCATGTCGATCACGTGCGCAGGAATTTCTCCGGCCGGCACCAGTTCGATCTGGCGATAGTACTCGCCCGCAATCAGCGGAGAATCGACGAGCGTCGTGAGCGATACCGGATTGAATGCCACTTCTTCCCCGGAAGCGCGCGCCGTGGTCAAGGCCGTTCCAAATTTCCAGCCTGGAGGAAGACGAACGGATGCGGCGACTTCGACCGCATCGGAAGCCGTCTTATCGGGATAGAGAACGACCTGGTTCCAGTTGAGATCCAGCAGATTGCTCGAGGCGGCGAGCCCTCCGCCACCGGCACTGTCGCTCGAAAGCAGATCGAATTTGGCCTCTACCTCTTTCACGCCCGGCGGCACGGTGACGTGAAACGAGTACATCTCGAGTGGATCGCGGTGCCAAGTGAGTTCCTGATCCCCTGCGCGAAAATGCAGACCAGTCACGTTCGCGATCGGACCGCTCGGCCGATGATTGCCGGGAATCCATTTCGGATACACGAACGTCATCTCACCTGCTATTGCAGGCAACGTGACTGTCGAATGAAAGATATTTCGGGGAGCGTCGGTGAGATCCACTACCAGCCGGATCGATGGACCGCTCGCAGGTTGAGCAGCCAGGCAACGCCAAGAAAGAGCAAAGATGCAGAACGCGAGCAAGGTTCGACGCAAGCCGACACTCCCTCACACAAAAGGTACGCGTGAGAGTACAAGGAGAGGCGCTACGGTAGCAAGGGAAGGTTGTCCGCGAAGTGAGTCAGATGCTGTAGGGGGCAGCGGTCGTCGCCAGGATCTCGCGACACGCTACGAAAACCGGGATCGTAACTTCGTCCGATACCGCACAAACGCTCCAACAAGGCCGGTTCCGAGCAGGATTATCGATCCCGGCTCGGGAACTTGTCCGACGGGATTATTGCACTCGGTACTCGTCTTGCTGCCTTTTTTCTTCTTGCCGCAGCTGGGCAGCGGCGGCAGGTACAACGACAACGATCCGCCGTAGTTGCTGATGTAGCTGTATCCGGGAGGAGCCATCGCGAAGGCGGGCAGATTGGAACGCGCGAGTGACGATTCGAAATCCGTCGGGTACGGAATCACCTTGGCGGTGCCGGGATCAAGCTGGATGGGATTTTCCAGTCTCGCGATTGCCGGTTCGTTGGGCGAAACCTCCTTGCGCGCCGTTTCGGAAACCTGGTTGCCGCAGCGCGTGCGGAGCGTCATTTTGCCATCGGTGATGACTTTTTCTCCGCGCCGCAGGCGGACTTTCTTGGTGGTCCAATAAACGCGGCCTGCGATCCGATAGGACACGTAGACCGTCTTGTCCTCCAGCAGCTGCATCACGCGGGCGCGGCGGAAATCGAAATCGCGATAGTGCGCAGCGATCACGGGATCGTGCTCAAACACCCGTTGCAATTCCTTCGGATCATGAACGCCGCCGGGAATCACCGAGTAGGGATAGACGGGCCGGGCATCTTTCGACGGAGCATCGGGGTCGGCTGCGAGGGTCGCGGAAAACGCCAAATCGCGCCGGATATCTGTGTTATTCCACTCAGCTGCTGGGTGGGACGAGAAGGAGGTAGCCAGGAAGGATCCGAAATCGATAGGCAGGAGCGCGGCCCCCACCAGTCCCCCAAGTACGAAGACAGTCGCCAGAAGAGAGCGCCGAATCAGGCGGTTACGGCGATGTCGACGAGTGCGACGGCGCACCCGTACCAGACGTCCATTAAGGTCGTTCACAACTACCTACCAATAAAGTTTAGGGTCGGTCCGGGGGAGACAGTCACCTCTCCTGCAGTTCCCGTTCCAATGACATCCACCCTAACTGCTATGACAATGAAGGTGAATAGCTCTTTAGTGCCGATCACGTTAACACACTAGTGAACCGCTTTGCACAAAAAGGTGGGCATTGCGGATTTATCTTTTCCCTTTTCGAATCCGAGTGTTAGCTTGCCCCTGGGTGAAAAGGTCCGATAAAATAAGGGTTCTCCATTCCAATTGGTAAGCACTGGAGTCTGCGTGAAGGGAAAACCGCGCATTTTGGTCACGGGCGCTGGCGGGTTCATCGGCCACCACCTCGTTCATCGCCTCAAATCGGACGGATTTTGGGTCCGGGGCGTCGATATAAAGGCACCCGACTTCGAGGCCAGTTCGGCCGACGAGTTCCAGTTGCTGGATTTGCGGCTTTCGGAGGACTGCCGAAAGGCCACCCAAAATGTCGACCAGGTCTATAACCTCGCGGCCGACATGGGCGGGATCGGCTACATCACCGCCAACCACGCGGATATCTCCCGCAACAACATCCTGATCAACGCGCACATGCTGGAAGCAAGCCGTCAGAATGGGGTGAAGCGGTTCCTGTTTTCGTCCTCGGCCTGCGTGTATCCCCAGTACAAGCAGAACAATGCCGACGTCACGCCGCTGAAGGAAACGGATGCTGTTCCGGCAGACCCCGAACCTGGATACGGCTGGGAAAAGTTGTTCGCCGAAGAACTGTGCCGCTACTACAAGAAAGACTACGGGCTTGAGACGCGCATCGTCCGCTTTCACAACGTGTATGGGCCGCTGGGAACTTACGAAGGTGGAAAAGAGAAAGCTCCGGCGGCAATTTCGCGCAAGGTGGCGTTGGCGGACGACGGCGGCGACATCGAAGTCTGGGGAGACGGCGAGCAGACCCGCTCCTTCATGTACATCGATGACTGCGTTGAGGGACTGGTTCGACTCATGGCCAGCGATTATTCCGAACCCTTGAACCTGGGGACCGATCGGCTCGTCACGATCAACCAGCTGATTGATTTGGTCAGTGATGTGGCGGGAAAGCGTTTGAAGAAGAGGCACGATCCCTCAAAACCGCAAGGCGTACGCGGACGCAACAGCGACAACACACTTCTGAACAGCGTCCTCGGGTGGCAGCCTGCAATTTCGCTCGAACAGGGATTGAAGACGACGTATCGCTGGATCGAGACGGAACTTCGCAAGGCGGGCAGGCTCCCTGCGGCGATTGCCCAAGCGGCCAAATGATCCGCGCCTCAGAACTACTCAATTCTTTTCCGGGAACATCAACGCGCGCTCAGTCTGAATGACAAGCTTGCAGATGCCTGATTTCTCTCAAATCACGGTCGAACAGGTGCGCAGTTACTGGGACAAGCGTCCGTGTAATATCCGGCACTCTCCCAAAGCGGTGGGCACGCGCGAGTACTTCGATGAAGTGGAAGCGCGAAAGTATTTGGTCGAGCCCCATATTCCGCGCTTCGCCGAGTTCGAGCGCTGGCGTGGCAAGAAGGTGCTTGAGATCGGCTGCGGGATCGGCACAGACACGGCCAACTTCGCCCGGCAGGGGGCGCAGGTCACGGCCGTCGATCTGTCGCCGCAGTCGCTGGAACTCGCCCGCCGGCACATCCAGGCTTACGGACTGCAGGATCAGGTGCGCTTTTACTCGGGCAGCGCCGAGGAACTCACTCAATTTGTTCCGGTCGAAGCTTACGACTTGATCTACTCCTTTGGCGTCATTCACCACACGCCGCATCCCGAGAGAGTCGTCCAGCAGATGCGCAGCTACGCCAAGCCCGGGACCACCATCAAGCTGATGGTCTACCATCGTCGCTCCTGGAAGGTGTTGTGGATCTTGATGGGCTACGGAAAGGGCCAATTCTGGCGGCTGCCTGAGTTGATTGCCGAGCACTCCGAGGCGCAGACCGGCTGCCCCGTAACCTATTCCTATACGCGCGAAGAAGGTCGAAAGCTGATCGAGTCTTCCGGATTTCACCTGCGCGACTTGTTCGTCGACCACATCTTCCCGTATCGCATTCCCGAGTACGTGAAATATCAATATGTGAAGAGCTTTCCCTGGAGTTTGACTCCCCCCTCCGTGACTCGCTGGCTCGAACAGAACTTCGGGTGGCATCTGTGTCTTACCGCTGAGGCGGGCGCATGAGCCTGAAAGCCTGCGTCATTGGCCTGGGAAAACTAGGCTCCCCGCTGGCTGCCTGCCTTGCGGCCAAAGGTCTCACTGTCATCGGAGTCGATAACGATCCGCGCAAGGTGGATGCCATCAACCAGCAGAAGCCGCCCGTGCACGAGCCGGGACTGGGTGAATTGCTGGCGCAAACCCAAGGCCGGCTGACCGCTGTTGCGGACGTCGAGGAGGCCATTCGGCGGTCTGACATCAGCTTCATTGTCGTTTCGACTCCCAGTGATCCGGCGGGAGGATTCTCGCTGCGCTACGTAGAACCGGTCTGCCAGGCGATCGGGCGCGCTTTGGGGGCGAAGAACGAGTATCACGTGGTATGCCTCACCAGTACGGTTATGCCCGGAACCACCGGCGGTCCGGTGCGTGAGATGCTCGAGAAGGCTAGCGGCAAACGCATTGGCGCCGACTTCGGTCTGTGCTACAGCCCGGAGTTCATCGCGCTCGGCAGCGTGATCCGCGATTTCCTGAACCCCGACATGCTCCTCATCGGAGAATCTGACAAGCGTGCTGGAGATTTTCTGCAATCACTCTACGTCGAGGTTTGTGAGAACAAGCCGGCGCTGGCGCGCATGTCGTTTGTGAACGCCGAGATCACCAAGCTGGCGGTCAATACCTACGTCACCACCAAGATCAGCTACGCGAACATGCTGGCGCGCATCTGCGAAAAGCTTTCGGGAGCGAATGTCGACGTGATCACTTCGGCGTTGGGACTCGACACGCGCATCGGCTCCAAGTATCTGAAAGGCGCCGTGAGCTATGGCGGACCGTGCTTCCCGCGCGACAACCTGGCCCTCGCGCAACTGGCGCAGCAATTGGGAGTTCCTCCCGATCTTGCGCAGACCGTTGACCGCTTCAACCGCGCGCAGATTTCCTGGCTTGCTGATCTGGTGCAGCACCAGAGCGAAGGTACAGCCGGGATCCTGGGATTAACCTACAAAGCAGGCACCGACGTGGTGGAACAGGCGGCCGGATTTCTGCTCGCGAAGGAGCTGGTGTCGCGGGGCATGAAGGTGCTGGCGTTCGATCCGGCGTACGGAGCGGATTCACGCGGTCACGCGACTGACGGGCTGTGTCTTGCTCCGAGCGCCCTGGAGTGTATTCAGAAGTCAGACGTCGTGGTGGTCGCTACCTCGTGGCCGGAGTTCAATGGGATTGCTGCCGCGAAGTGGACGCGCCCGGCAAACGAAAAGCCGCGCACCGTGATCGACTGCTGGCGATCCCTGCACTTCTTGCGCAATCTGCCAGGAGTTCATTACCTCGGGCTGGGTATGGGCGAGGGCTTCGCATGAGTTCCAGCCTCCCCTCACAAGCGGCGCCGCTGACCATCTTCGCGACCCCGAAAAAGTTCGAAGAACACATCGGCGTGATCCAGCGGAATGCAATCCAGAGCTGGACGCAGATGTCGCCGAAGCCTCACATTATCCTCTTCGGCACCGAACCGGGAACCGCGGACGTTGCACGAGAATTCGGGCTTCTCCACGTTCCCAACATCAAGTGCAACCAGTGGGGGACACCGCTGGTCAGCGACCTCTTCGAGCAGGCAGAAAAACTCAGCCGCAGCCCGGTTCTCTGCTACGTGAACTCCGACATCATTCTCTTCGATGACTTTCCACGGGCTCTGACGCGAGTCGCGGCGCACTGTGAGACGTTTCTGATGGTCGGTCGGCGCACGGACCTGGACATCCGGGAAGCAATTCCCTTTCATAATGGTTGGGATGCGCAGGTCAAAGATCGTGCTTCCCGCGAAGGCCACCTTCAGATTGCCCGAAGCATCGACTATTTCGCCTTTTCCCGCGGGCTCTATCCGTCGATGCCGTCGCTTGCGATCGGGCGCTTCTGGTGGGATAACTGGCTGCTGTGGAAGGCCCGCGCCCTGCGCGCCACGGTGCTCGACGCCACCAGCCAGGTATTGGTCATCCACCAGAATCATGACTACTCGCACACTGCCTACGGCCCCAGCAAGGAAGAAATGATGGCGAGCGAGGAATGCATTCTGAATGCGCGGCTCACCTGCGAGACTCCCGCCGACTACGACGAAGGCTTCTTCTGGCGCTACGCCTATACGATCGACGATGCCACGCACCAGCTGACAGCGGGAGGAATCGTGAATAATCCCCGCCGCCTATGGAAGCAATTCAAGCGCTACACTTCACGACCTTTAAGCGTGGCGAAGCTTGTGAGGCGAAGCTGGAGCCGGTCGCACGGCGGCGCCGAGCATAAAAAGGCCGTAGCCGGGAGCCAGCGATGATGCTTGGTTTTCGCCGGCAGGCCAGGTGGCCGTTCACTCCCGGCGTCGGCGCCGACGAACATCTTGCGGAGAGCCTGCGCATCCTGCGCACCAAGTGGGGCGAAGTCCCCGGGGGAGAGCTAACACGCGTTCGCTCCGAAGACCTGCTGAAGGTTTCCGACAGCGAGTTGCTGCGGATCTGGGATGCCGCGCTTGCCGATTCATCCGCCGGCGACGCATATTCCGTACGCGGCTGGTACCACACGCTCTACTCCGACGTGTTTCGCGGCAAGAAGGTTCTGGAGATCGGCTCGGGTCTTGGGTTTGACGGCATCACATTCGCGCAGAGCGGCGCGGAATGGACGTTCGTCGACATCGTGGCGACCAATCTCGAAGTCGTGAAGCGCCTGTGCAGGCTAAAAGGCATCAGCAACGCCCGCTTTTGCCTGATGGAAGACTTGCGCTCGCTAGCGGACTTGCCTGCAGACTATACGGCGATCTACGCGCAGGGTTCGTTGATCAATCTGCCGGTTGAGGCAACGCGAGTTGAAGCCAAGGCGCTGCTGAAGCATCTTCCAGTCGGCGGGCGGTGGATCGAACTGGCGTATCCGCGCCGGCGCTGGCTGCGCGATGGCCGCATGCCCTTCGACAAATGGGGCAAGAAGACCGACGGCGGCGCGCCCTGGATGGAGTGGCACGATCTGAAAAAGATTCGCGAGTTTCTGGCGCCTGCACAGTTTGATTTAGTCTTCACGCTGGATTTTCATAAGTACGATTTCAACTGGTTTGACCTGATACGGCGCGCTTGAGACAGGCTGCGGGCGATCCGCAGTCAGGCCGCAAGAGAATTAGCTGGGGATTACGTGAAGAAACTGTTTCGCAAATTCGGATTGCAGCCCGCTCCGCCGCTGCCGGCGCAATTGCCGTATCCGGTGGAGGTACGCCGCCGCAATTATCAAAGTGAGGGCATCCGCAAGCACGGCGGGCTCGAGGTGTTCGACGCGCCCAACGCAGTCGCCATGAACAAGGCCCGCATTGACAATCTCGCGGCCATGGGCCTGCCGCTTGCCGGCCGGCGCGTGCTCGACATTGGCTGCGGCGTCGGTCACCTCGGCGCGAGGCTGGTCGAGATGGGCAGCAGCGTCGTCTGCGTCGATGGCCGCGAGAGCAATATCGCCAGCCTGCACACACGTTATCCGCATCTCGAAGCGCACGTCGGCAACGTGGAAACCGAATCTCTGTCTCGCTTCGGACGCTTTCCGATCGTGCTCTGCTATGGCCTGCTCTATCATCTGGAGAATCCTCTGCAGTCGTTGCGCAACATGGCATCGGTCTGCGACGAGATGCTTCTTCTGGAGACCATCATCTGCGACCACCAGATGGCGCTGGTGCGCGCGGAAGACGAAAGCACAGACGTCAACCAGGCCTTAGGCGGAATCGCCGGGCGCCCCACGCCGCACTACGTTGTGCTGGCCTTAAATCGCGTGGGATTTCCCTTCGTATACGCGCCAGTCACGCCGCCCGAGCACGAGGACTTCCGGTTCGAATGGCGCAACAATCTCGACTGCGCGCGCGACGGCCACAACCTGCGCTGCATCTTTGTCGCTTCGCGGGCCGAATTGAAGAATCCGGAATTGATTTCGCTGCTGAGAGACTAGCGGCCTGCATTCTCCCGTGGACCTTCCGGCCTCCAACTCGATGATCGCTGCGGAAGTTTTCACGCAGGCTCCGGCATCGTGGCCGAAGATCAGTCTCATCACTCCCGTCTGGAATTCCGCGCGTTACCTCGAAGCCACGCTCCGCTCGGTGCTGAGCCAGGGTTATCCGAATCTCGAATACATCGTCGTCGACGGCGGCTCAACCGATGGAAGCCTCGACATCATCCGTGCCTACGAAAATCAGTTGCATGCGTGGACCAGCGAACCGGACCGCGGAATGTATGACGCCATCAACAAGGGCTTCGCTCGATCTTCTGGCGAGCTGATGGGATGGATCAGCGCCACCGACATGCTCCATGCCGGTTCCCTGTTCGTCGTGGGCAGCGTGTTTCGCACGTTTCCGCAGGTCGAGTGGATTACCGGACGACCCACCGGCTTCAGCGACGATGGCATGGCGGCTGAAATCCTGAAGCTGCGCCGCTGGTCGCGCTGGGCTTTTCTGGCCGGCGCCAACCGTTACATTCAGCAGGAGTCGACGTTCTGGCGCCGCAGCCTATGGGAACGCGCGGGAAGCCGGGTGGATGACTCTCGCCGCAGTGCCAGCGATTTCGAATTGTGGGTTCGATTCTTCCGCTATGCGGAGTTGTATTCGGTCGACGCACTCATTGGTGGGTTCCGCTCGCATCCCGATTCACTCGGCCTGCAGAATCTCGCCGAGTGCCATCGCATTCACGAAGAAATTCTTGAGAACGAAATCGCGTCGATGAAAGGCCGTGCGGGGTTGAAGTCGTTCCGCGAACTCGGTTCTCTTCTCAGCAAGATGGGCCTGGAAAAGCCATGGCGCAAGCTGGTACTGGCCAGCCTTCCAAAACTTGGCGGACGAGGTCGCATGATCCGATACCGCAAGAATGCCTGGGTCATGGACTAAGTCGAGAAACGGATCTTTCCTACTTTTTCGCCTTCGAGAAATCCTGCACCACGAATAGTTGCCCGCCGCGCTCGGCCACGCCGATACCGATCGAGTCGACATCGCGATCCAGGATGTTCGCTTTGTGGTTGGGCGAGTGCATAAACTCGGAGTGCGCCAGCTTGGCGCTGGCGGCTTGCACCACATTCTCGGAAATCGAGATGAATCGGGCGCCGGCCTTCGTCGCTCGCGACGGCAGCGAAGGCTCATCGGGAAAACGGTGCTCGACGGCGCGCCGCTTCGCCATTTCCTGAGCATGCTTGCGCGCCGCCGCGGCAAGTCCGTGGTCCCATTTCAAGGTTTGAAGTCCCTGAGACTTGCGCTCGTGGTTCACCGCGTCATAAAGAGCGTGCTCGGCCGCACTCGATCCTTTTTGCCCCCAGGACGAGACCGAGAGCCCGGATAAAATCAATAACCATACGATGCACTTCCGAACTACCATTCCATCCTCTAAGCCGTAAACCCGTCAGCCTTGTTGCGAAATTGCAAAACAGCTTTCCCTGGCCAGTCACGAATTCAACCAGCGATCAACCATCGATGAGCGATCCGACTACACGCGGAAATAGTCTGCGCGCCAGACCTTGATCGACTTCTTGATATCGCTTTGCGAGAGTTTCTTGGCGAGTGACGCTTCGACCAGAACGGGGATTTCGGCATCGCAAGCAAAGCGCAGGCCGACCAGTTGTGCCTCCGTCAGGTCGCCTACCCGGGAGCGCAGAGGATCGGCGAGCAGGCTGACTAACCGCTCGCGCTCTTCCAGGCGGATGATGCGATCCTGCGCCTTGAGTGCATAGAACCTGGCCTTCACCGTCAGCACCACAATCGCAATCGAAAAAAGGATAAGCCAGCCTGAAAACCAGCTGGGACGCTGAACGCAATGAACAATCGCCGCAATCACGGTCAGCAGGATGACCGGCAGCGCAAAAAAATGAAAGGGCGGATCCCAGCGAGTGTGGTTGGCGTAGTTCTGGGGAACGGGATTGGCCATGGATTCAGTCTCCTCAAGGTGTTAAAGAATTCATTGTTTCACGGATGTAGTCGCGGAAATGCACCGCGGACCGGCGATACGCGGCGTGCAATCAGGGCCCAAAGCATATCAGGTCAGGCCAGCGCCCTTGGCGACGCCTGTTGCCGGTGCCCGCCTCGATTACGTAAAAAACATCGGACAAATCACCCGATGCCTTGCCGGAACCCTGATTTTGGCTCGAAGCGCTGTTGCTGTTCACGAAAAGTTAACGCCATTGTAACCATGGCGTAATACGAGTCGGCTAGTTTGTCTGCGTTCGAGCAACGACCTTGCAAGCACGGGGCCGGAACAATCTCTTCCCGAAGGGTAGACGCGATGAAAAAGATGGTTGCAACGCTGGGAATGGTAACCATGTTGCTGGTAAGCACGATGTTTGCCGGCGAAGGACCAGTACCCAGGGGCATTCCGCATCTGGACCATGTCTTCGTCATCATGATGGAGAACCACGGCTACAGCCAGATCGTGAACAATCCCAACGCGCCGTTCATCAACAAGTACGCGAAGGCGGCCAACTCTGCCACTAACTATTTTGCGGTGGCGCATCCGAGTCTGACGAACTATCTGGAAGTGGTGGGCGGATCGAATTTTGGCGTGCTGAGCGACAACGATCCCGACTTCCACAATGCATCCTGCGTCACCAACCTTGCGTCAGGTGTGGCTGACACTGATAATCCTGCTAGTCCCAACATCTGCCCGATCGTTGGCACGGGAACGGACGCAGCGACTCCGGCCGTCGATACGACCAACGAAGTGCAAGGAACGCCCGGGGAAAATAATATCGATGGCGTTCGCTCGATTCCTGCCGCCAGCGGGATCGCAGGCAAGACGATCGGAGACCAACTGGTGGCGGCCCGGCGGAGTTGGAAAAGCTATCAGGAGAGCCTGCCGATCACGGGCGCGAACCTCGTCACCTACAGCAACGGTTTTTTCTCTAACCTTACAGACTTCACCGCCATCACGCCTGCGCTGAACCCGCCCTTGTTGCAGGGTGATGTGGTGAAGCTCTACGCGGCGAAGCATAACCCATTTGTCTATTTTCAAAGCGTGCAAGAGGGCCGGAATCCGCGCAACAGCTTGAACAATTCCGTAGCCTTCGAGGGCGCCAATGGCTTGTACGCGGATCTGGAATCCGGGAACGTTCCTTCGTTGGCGTTTATCGCGCCCAATCAGTGCAACGACCAACACGGACGCGGCAACGCGGGCCCGTTCTGCAACTTCGATCCCATCAGTGATGGGTCGCAGGCGGGCTTGAACCCGGCGCTCATCTACCAGGGTGATGTCACCGTGCAGCGACTGGTGACGGCGATCCATAAATCGCCGGCGTGGCGCGAGGGCCGTAACGCCATCGTGTTGCTCTGGGATGAGAACGATTACAGCACGGCGCCCAACATCAACCAGGTGCTGTTAACGGTGGACACCAACTACGGCACGCACGGGCAGTCGAGCGGTCAGTTCTACACCCATTTCTCGCTGCTGAAGTCGCTGGAATCCGCGTTTCGGCTTCCCTGTCTGAATCATGCCTGCGACGCCAATGTACAGGTAATGACCGATTTGTTTTCGGGAGGCGAGGATCGATAGAAACGAATGTGGCAGGCGGAAAAACGTACAGGACAGGGTGCGCGAGAAATCGCGCACCTTTCGTTATGTCCGCGAATACGGTTCCGATCAGTGCCGGTGGACGTCTGCACGTTCGGTCGACTGCTCGCCCTCAGTAGGTCGGCGTTCACGATCTTTCCCTCCGACTTTGACGAGCCATTCCTCGCGCTGGCGTCATAGACTCTCTCGTTACTCGGTTTCGGGGAGAGGAAGAAATTCGCGTTAACGCTACACTATCCAGCGCAAGTAACACAGACATGGTCGGAGGCTCCGGGATGAGGTCATTGTGGGTGCTCGCCGTCAGCTTTGCTGCCTTCCTTAGCTTGATCGCCATACATGGCTACGCAACCATGCGGCGCGCGCGCACCATTCACAACGAGATGGCCGAAAGCCATGGATCGTACCTTCGGACCGACGCGTTCCTGCGCGCGATTCCTGACAAGATGTACCTGGGCGGGCTGATGGTGCGCGACTACCTGCTCGATCCGTCTCCCAGCAGCGCCCTCCAGCACCAGCAGCAACTGCGTGTTATCCAGTCCTCCGTCGAAGAACATCTCAGCCAGCTTGAGGCCGCGGTCGGCCAGGAAGCAACGCCCTCACTGAAACTCCTGCGCTCTGAAGTCCAAGCCTACTGGGACTCCTTTGAGCCGATCTTCCGATGGACTCCCGCGCAAAAACAGAAGCTGGGGGCAACATTCCTGGTGGAAGACGTGTTGCCGCGATGGAACAAAGTAGTCGACCTCGCCCAGGAAATCACAGCCCTCAACGAAGCCGACCTTCGCAAGGACCAACAACTCCAGGAGGCCAGCCAGGAGGAGTTTCAGAAATTCCTGCGGAAAATGCTGGGACTGGTTTTGGGCATTGGCCTTCTGGTTGCTCTTCTGGCTCTGCACCGGTTCACGGTACTGGAGCGAAGAAGCCTGCAACATCAGCGGGAAGTGGAGCAAGCTCAGCATGAGATGCGCCGGTTGTCGCGTCGTCTGGTACAAACCCAGGAGGAAGAGCGGAAATTCATCTCCCGGGAATTGCACGACTCCGTGGGGCAGACGTTGACGGCCATCGGCCTCGAACTAGCCAACCTGTCAGGTCTGCAGGGTTCGGGCGCGTTCGACTCGCGCGTGAAGTCGCTCAAGGGACTGAGCGAGGACACGATGCGATCGGTCCGCGACCTGGCCATGGGGTTGCGCCCGTCGATGCTCGATGATATGGGTCTGGGTTCGGCCTTGGAGTGGCAGGGGCGGCAGTTCTCCCGCCGCTTGGGTATTCCAGTTACAGTGGAGGTCCAGGGAACCTTCGATGATTTACCAGACTCGCATCGCACCTGCATCTTTCGCGTGGTGCAGGAAGCGCTCACGAACTGCGCAAAACACGCTCGCGCCAAGCATATTCGTATAATAGTCACGCACGCCGGCGAGACCCTCCGTGCCATCATTCAGGATGACGGCGTAGGCTTCGACACACACCGTCGTTCGGCGACGGGAATCGGGCTGCTGGGCATGGAAGAGCGGGCGGAAGAACTGGAAGGCAAACTGTCCACCACGTCCGACAGACAAACTGGAACGAGAATCGAACTCGAGGTGCCCGTTCCCAAGAAAGCAGGAGTATGAATAAACTGCGGATTCTAGTTGCAGATGACCACGGTGTGGTGCGGAAAGGGATCTGCCTGCAGCTACAGCAGCACGAGCAATTTCAGGTGGTGGGGGAGGCCGGCGACGGGCGCGAAGCGGTACAGATGGCGGAAACGTTGAAGCCCGACATTATCGTGATGGACATTGCGATGCCGAATCTGAATGGCATCGACGCAACCGAGCAGATCATGAAGAACAGTCCGCAGATTGGCGTGATCCTGTTGAGCATGCACTCTGACGACAGCTACCTTTCTCGAGCGTTGAATGCCGGGGCGAGAGGGTATTTAGTGAAAGAGACGGCCGACGCCGACTTGCCGCGTGCGGTGGAAGTCGCTGCCCAGGGCAAGCCATTCTTCAGTCCGGCGATCAGCAAGTTACTGGTGGAAGATTATGTGCGCCGCATGCAACAGCAGGGGCTCAAGGACCCCTACGAACTCCTGACCGTGCGTGAGAAGGAAACTCTACAACTGGCAGCCGAAGGCAAGACTAACAAAGAGATTGCAAAGATTCTCGATGTCGGCGTGTCGACCGTCGAGACCCACCGATTCAACGTCATGCAAAAGCTTGGACTGCATAGTTCTGCCGACATCGTACTCTACGCTGTGCGGAACAAGATCATCACCGCGAACTAGCGCGTAGTAAAGAGTAGCCGGCAGGATCCTAGTACGAGTCGCCGGCAGCTGCCAACAATGGTTCTTTGCGCGTGCGACTCTCTGAATCGCGCAGAAAGTGACCCGGGACAGCGACCCGGTCGCCCTCCGAAAGTCCACGTCGAATCAAGACTCTACCTCCAAACGTGTCTCCCAACTCAACCACTCGCGGTTCAAAAGTGTGGTTGCGCGTTTCTATGTATACAATTTCTTCAATCCCGTCGTCGACCACTGCCGCTTTGGGTATGGAGAGGCCAGAGGGCGCGGGGATTTGAAGTTCCACGCCAACATACATGCCCGGGCGCAGCAGCAGGCTTGGATTCTGTGCCTCCAGCTTCAACTGAAGCACGCGGCCTTCAGAGACGAGCGGCACCGCGGAACTCACAACTGCATCGAAGCTCTGCCCCGTTTGCGGTACGACGATCCTCGCCTTGGTGCCGGGCTTCAGTACGGGCATCTCGCCGGGCCGAATGTTGGCGAAGATCCAGATCCGGCTTAGATCGATGATGCGGAATATCTCTGTGCCGGGTTCCAACCTTTGTTTCTGGACCAGGTCGCGGGCGACAACCATGCCATCCGCCGGCGCTACGATTTCAATATCGCGCGTCGCCTCGCGTTTTTGAGCCACTTGACGAATCTGTGGTTCGCCCATGCCCAGCGACAGGAGGATTTTCTCGTGGGCATGCACCCCGTCCTCGGCTTGACGAATGTCATTCGGACGATTGCCGGCCTTGGCACTTTCGAGCGCTTGGAGTGAGAAAAAATACGCCTGCTGGGCTTTAATGAGCTCGTTACTGAAGAACGTCGCCAGCTTCTCGTTCTTATGAACAATCGTTCCCGGAGAGTTATTTCCTAAGCTGCTGATGCGACCGTCACTGCCTGCAAAGACGCGATAGATACGGCTGTCGTCCTCTTCAATCGTGCCCTTCGCATGCAACGTACGCAAGCCGGTTTGATGACGCACAGCTTCGCTACGAACACCTGTGACTCGCGGAACAACGGCCTCCGACAGCACAGCGTGCAGCTCGTCCCGCACAACCGCAAGCGTTCGTGGTGTTGGAACGCGCGGAAAGGAGGAGTCAGCCTGGGTTGTCGGCAGAGAGATGCGCCCAAGCAGAAATCCCAGAACCGCCAGCGCAACGACCGCGATGCCTAGAACGCGTTTCTGCAAATGTTGTTCCTTCGGATCAGGCTTCATCGTCGACCGCGTTCCTCAGTTCACCACCAACGGCCCGCTGTCGAAGTCTCCGATATGGACGCTCACTTGGCTGCCCGCCTTGATCATCTTGGCGGGATTCGCGAATAGCATCCAGTAGGTTCGACCGGCTTCGGGAGGATTTACGTTGCGCAACTGGCCGATCTTGTCGGGGGAGGGCACGATGACTTTCGCACCCGTCGTTGCATCGACCAGATAGGGCTTTATCTTCCGGTCGAATAGCGTCTTCGCTGCTTTCGGATCGAGAACGCGGTAGCGAAATTGAAGCATGTAGCCCGCCGAGGTCTGGTGGACATCGAGAACTTCAATCCCCCATTCGCGCTTCATGGGCGTCGCGGAAATATTCCGGCGCGCCCGGAGAGCGGCTTTGGGAGCGGGATCGCTTGCTTTCGCCGTAATCGACTTGGCCTCGGTTGCGGATTCCTGAGCCGCGCTTGAAATAACGATGCCACCCGCCAGAAACCCGGCGAGTAGCATGAGAATTCTTTTCCCTGCAGTCTTTCCCAGCATCTTGCTTTGAGATCCTTTCCGATAAAACGAACGGGACCGATTTGCATCGGTCCCGCCCATTGCTCGTTTACGGGGTTGTTCCGCCGGCGAAGTTGTCGACGGCGGTTAGCGGACCTAACTGCATGCCGATGCGACCTCCACCTGTGAAGCTGGTGCTGACCGGAGAACTGGTAAGCAGAGTGGAAGTTCCCGCCCTGGTTTTCCAGACCCGCACTGCGCCTGTGGCATCCACGGTGGCAGTCAGCGTATCGCCATTCACGAAGTCTCCGAACCCAGTCAGCGTCGCCACGGTTGTAGCGGTGCCGCTGGTCACGGTAGCGATGGTGACCGATCCGCCTCCGCCACTTTGGTACCGGACACGAACGTAGTTGGCCGGAGCAGTAGCTGTGCCCCCACTGCCCTTCAATACGAGACCAGTATTGTTGATCGGTGGTAGCAGGCCAGCGAAGGTGAATGCAGCTCCTTGCGAGTTGCCGAAGGGATTACCGGTACCCGCCCAGTAGCCGCTGCCACCGAAGAGGCTGACAGCAAGGTTCCCCGTGATGCCGGTGTTGGTCGCGTTCCAATTCGCGCCAAGATTGGTCGCGTTGGCGCGGTTGAAGTTGTCGAGCACCGTTAATGACGGCAGTGTCGAACCCCGCCACCGCCCGTGCCGGTGCCGACTTCATCAGCACCGATGTCGAAGCCTCCGCCTTGCGGACGGCTTTGCCCATCGAAGTCGTGGTTGGGGGCATTCGAAGCGCTGCCCGTGTTGACCGGCGATCCCGCGCCCAGGTGATAGTCACCCATGCGGGTCAGGGGTCCCCAGCGAACGTCGATCCAGTTGCCGCCTTCGTCAAGCGCCGGAACTGGTATCAGCGTTGTGACTTCTGTGATCAAACGCAGCGTGCGCGGGCCATTGCAATAGCCACTCGCGACCTGCGGGTCGGTGGTGGTATTGCCGGGATAGCCAGTCGTACTGGTCAGGATCGACGAGGACGGATTGAGGCGCTGGGCGCCCGGCGTCGGGGAAGTGTCTCCCACGAGTCCAAGATCCCAGTAGTAGGCGCCTGTGGGGCAGTTGCCGATTGACGACTGCGACAGCACCGGCAGCAGTCGCGCGGTTCCTCCAGAACCGTCGTAGTTAAACGCGCGGTTGTGGTAGACGATGTTGTTGGTGAGCGAGGGATTGGAGAAGACCCGGTAAGAGGCGATTGCTCCCGAGTTACCGAAGGCACCCGCCAATCCGTTGGGACCGGTGCTATGCCGTTCCGACGAGATACCCGCCGGCTGCTTGACCGACGTGTTCGGCCCAGCCGTGAACGTCGTCCCGACCGTCGAGGTGCTGTCGTTGTTCATAACGGTGTTGTTCACGACGGTGGAGCGAGCCGTGTCTTGCAACGAAATGCCTCCGCCGGAGTAGCCTGCCACGTTGTTCACGATCATGTTGTTCGTGATGGTGACCTGCCACCAGGCGTTCGGGTTGTTGGGGGCGTTCTGTACGTCGACGCCGTTGACCTGCTGCGTGCGGATGCCGCCGCCGTGGCCAGCGCCCGCATGGTTGCCCTGGATCAGGTTCGCGTCGATCGAGACCGTGCCCGAACCCAGCGTCCGTCCACCGCCGATCGGAGTCTCGCCGCCGACGAAGATACCGCCGCCGGAGACGCTGAGACTCTGGTTGTAGTTCTGGTTGAACATGATCTGGTTATTGGCAATGACGCCAGCGTTGCTCAGACCAACGTGCCCGATTCCGCCGCCGTCTCCGCCGCTGAAATTTCCGCAGATGAAGTTCCACTTGACGTTGTAGTTGTCAGTTCCGGTGCACAGCGACAGACCGCCACCGGCCGAACCTTCGACGCTTCCGTTCGTGGTGATGGCGTTGTGGTGAATGTTGACGTTGCTGTTGTATCCGAATGGACCGTTACCCGTTACATCCTCCAGGAACGGATGACCGACGCGAACTCCGCCGTGATACAAGCCGGAGTTGCCGAACACCCGGTTGTTGGAAATTTCCAGGAAGTGCGCCCATCCGTTGACGAAGATGCCGCCGCCACCATCGCCGCCCGTGACGCCGAAGCCGTCAATCCGCGAAGGGTGAGTGCGGAAGCTGGTGGGTCCGTTGGCAGTGTTCTTGGCGAGGACGGTGATGCCTGCTCCCTCTTCAGTTCCGAGGAGGCCAGGCCCGATGATCGGTGCGCCATCAACGCCGTTCTGACCCGGCAACAGATCGATCGTCGCCGCGTTGAACAGGTCGAGGACTTTTGTCCGCCACAGATCCAGTTTTTCGGCCGGATATTTGGCAGCATTGATCACCGTCGATCCCGCGCCCGAACCCTGCAGTCGAACTGGCTTCCACATGACAACCAGTTCTTCGTAGGTGCCGGGACTCACCAAAATCAGGTCGCCGGAGTTGGCCGCATCAATCGCTGCCTGAATGGTTGGGTAAGTCGAGGGCACTCGTTTTGGAGGTGCGTTCTCGACCGTGACAGTGACCGAGTTGACGGTAGCTTTGCCGTTATCACCACGGGTAACAACCAGTTCTCCAGTTGCGACACCTGCCGGGAACGTGGCTGTGATGCTCGTGGGCGTCCAATTGACGCTGTTGGCCGCGACGTTGCCGATCTTGACGCTCGACACCGCCACGCAACCGATCCCAGTTGCCGTGCAGGACGCGCCGAAGCCCATGTCGCGATCGATGGTCTTCTGGCTAAAGGGCGCCGTAGTTGCGGCCGGTCCCTCGTATGCGGGATTCGGCAGGGGCGTCTGGCCCATCGCCGTGATGACCAGCGTGCGCGCTCCGCCCGGAGTGATGAACGGTCCGTCGCCATCTCCGTTGACTTGCTTGATCGCGGGAGTGCCATCCGGGAAGGCGCAGTCCACCGGGTTGTAGCCCGAGGCAAACGCTGCCACCGGAAGAACCGGCGTGTCCAGATACGTGGTCGTGCCCGGCATGTACTGCATCGTGTAGCAGAAGTTGCTGTACATCGGGTTGTACTGCGGATCAGTGATCAACGGGCTGTTCGGATCGCTGAGGTTGGCATGGATCGGGCCCGGATCGTTCATGCAGGTCGTCACCATGGCAGGCGAGTAGCCGCTGGGCAGAGGAACGTTGGCATTCCAGGTTGAGGGCACGAGACCGCTGAAGATGCCCCACTGATCGGAATACGTGCGGCCCAATTCCCTGCCGTTAAAGTCGCGAATAGATACCGGCACGAACGGTGGTGCCCACTTTTCGCCGAAGTTCGGCGAAGCCGGATTGAATTCCTGCGACAAGTCATCGAGGATCATGCCGTTGAAGTGTGAGGACACCGGCACGGAAGTAAAGAGGTGGAAGTCTGCAATTCCCTGCGACTGATCGGTCAGGATAACTTCCTTGCGATCACAAGTCGGACGGTCCGCACCGGCGTACGGTGCAGCCATCACAGGGAACAGACTTAAATTGTCGGGCACGCGCCGAATGTCACCGACGCATGCAGGATTGGCAATGCCGGGGCTGGGAGCGTAGGCCTCCCGAATAATCGCCTGGTCTGGCATCACGGCGATCACTCCAAACATCGGCTCGTTGACGACCGGTGCGATGTAGGAGTCGCCGATCAGAACGTTCTTGTCTTCTTCCTTCACCAGTTCGTAGCCGTCCGGTACGACGACCTCGACCACATACGTGCCTCCGGGAATTCCCGTGAAGGAATAGCGCCCGTCATATATGCCCGGACGCACCTGGTTCCAGTTGTGCATGCCGTCGTAGCAGTGATCCACAGGCAGAGCGAATTTCTGCAGGGATTCTGCGTAGAAGGCGTCTTCGGTCTTCTGTCCGGGACAGCCCGTGGGTTTCGACGCATCGAAGCTTGTACTCATGGTCTCAGCCACGAACACCAGGCCCTTGCCACCGTTCTGGGTCTGGACCTGCTTGTAGAGCCGCACTTTGACGTTCGGAACCGCCGGCTCCCACTCGTTGATTACGGCCATGCGCACATCATCTTCGCTACGTGTCGACGCGTACGAGATCATACCGGTAATGCCGCCATTCTCTCCGGGCTGGAACGGTTGCCGTCCCCAGTTGAGAACCGCAGTCTGGCTGACAAATCCCTGCCAACCTTCGCTGCGCACGGGACCGACTTCGGTGCGGTGCGTGGACTCGCCTGTTGGATAGGTGGAGTTGAGCACGCCTGGCCGCAGGGGATCGGCAGTGACCGGCCCGCCGCCGTCAACCGTGATATCGACGCCGGTCGATTTATGATTCATCGGGTCGGCATCCACCACCATCCAGTTGAAGAACGGGAACGCCTCGTCGAAGGAGTAGTAGCCGTTGTTGTCCATCGTGCTGAACTGGTACATGCTGCCATCGCGGAAGCGCACGGCAATAGGAGCGTTGGGGAAGGGTTGCTCGCCGTCGTCCCAGATGCCGTTGCCAGCATTCGCTGGGTTGCCACCGCCATCGTCGACGAAGATGTTGTTCTCAATCCGGCTGAACCAGCTGAATACTGGGACGTTGCCGACGTTTCCGCCGCCAGGAACGGTTACAGTGCGGCTGGCAATGATCTGGTCGAGCCACTGGTCCCACACGACCAGCTCGTAAGTTCCGTTAGGGACGTTGGTGAGCGAAAATCCGCCTTCGTCATTGCACTTTGCGACCGCGATGTCGTCGCCAACGCCGTTACCGGCGTTCAGACCCACCCAGCAGGTGGTGAATGCGAGCGCTTCCCGCGAGTTGCTGTCGTAAATGCTCTGATCCGGTGGCCGCGACATGTGCAGGTTAGTCACAGTGCCGGTCACGGTGTTGGGACCCGTTGGCCTCGGCACAACGGGAGCATTGGCATCGACGAAGCCAATGAACACGTGGTATCCGGGAGGGCCGAATTCCTGGAAGTAGGGCGGCTCGTTCGATTTCACCCATGCGTCGATACCGCGCGTGCCTTCGATCGTCGCTGTCTGCACCCACTGCCGCAAGGGAGCGTTGTTGCCGTTGCCGCGGCGAGCGCCTGCCGGGGGATCTGCCAGGAGCGTGTACTTGCCCGGAGCAACGTTCTGGATCAGCGCTGTGCCATCGGGACAGGTCAGGATCACACCCACCGGATCGGTGCCGGGGCATCCCGGAGTTCCACGCAGAGCGTTCTTCAGCGGGTTGCCGATCGCATCAAACGACATCTGCCCGCCGTTCATGCCATAACGGCCGCCGGCATCGAGCACGGTGATCTGGAAGTTGCCCAGACCGCCCTCATTGCCGTCAGGCGCGCCGTTGGTCGGGCTGTTGTCTTCGAAGATCAAAGCACTAATCTGCGCAGTCTTGAGCGGTTGCGGATTGGTGAGAACCTGAACCGAAGTTTGTCCAGGCCGGATGGGTGCTCCACCCACCGAGTGTCCGTCGCCGTCGCCGGCATCGTTCGGCAGCACTGAAACGAAGTAATACTTCGTCGGATCGAGGACCACTTCGCTGATCGGCACCTGCTCCGTGCAGAGGGTGCCCACGCAGCCCTGCGCGACTACCGGCATGTTGCTGGTGTGGAAGGCGAGCGCCTGCGAGGGGGCCGTGGCGCTGAAGCCTTCGTGATGCCAGGTGCGGTCCTCTTCCACCAGCCAGCGGTATTCGCTGATGGTCAGATTGGGCGTGGCGGTCGGATCGATTACGGTCATCGAGAGATTGCTGACCGTGCCAAAGTGCAGCGAGACGGTAGCCAGTGTGCTCTGCAGTGCCGCATCCTTCGCGGGGTATTGGAAGGTGTAGTTTCCCGGCGACGCAGACGACGCAGTAAACGAACCATCGCTGTTGAGAGTGACGGTCAGGCCCGCGGAAACGTTCTGTGCCGGGCCGGCGGTTAGAGTGTCGCCGTCGTTGTCGGTGTCATTGCCGAGAACTCCGGGCTTCGGCACGTTGATGCTCATGCCGATGCGATTGTCGTAGACGCCGTCGTTGTGCGCGATGGGCGCTTCATTGCCGAAGGACACGTTCAGCGTGACCGAGGCCACGTTGCTGGGAGTACCACCAGCGCTGACGCTGCCGTAGTACGTGAAATAGTCCGAGCCGGAGAAATGTGCGTTCGGAGTGTAGGTAAAGGTTCCGTTGTTGTTGAAAGTCAGTGTTCCGTTCTTTGGGTTGCTGACGACGGTCGCCACGCCCAGGCCAACGTCGTTGCTCAGAACGTTGTCGCTAAGCGGAGCGCCCTTTGACACTGAATAGGTATCGTTCACAGCCGCAGGACCTGAACCTGCGGAAGGTGGAGGACTTCCCGCACCCACTTGCAGGTACGCGAGCATTCCGCTTTCAGGCAGGCTGCCACCGCTGGTCAGGCGCAGCATGCGATCGAACACCGGATACGTAGCGTCAAAAGAAGTTCCCGTCGTAGCCGCATGGCTTGGGGGCGCGACAATCACGTCCATCGTCTTGCCAGCTGCCAGCAGCACATCGGACTGCATTCTCTTGAGCGTCGGAAGCGCGTTGCCATCTTCCGCAATCAGCGTCATGGGCAGGCCGAGAGAAAGCGCGGCATGCGATTCGGAACCAGCGTTCAAGAGGCGCAGCAACACATTCCACTGCGGCGCGCCGGATGCTGGGGAGCCTGCGGAGAATGTAGAAGAGCCGGCAATCGTCTTGTCATAAGCCAGACCGTTGATCAGGAAGTAGGTCGGCTTGTACTTGATCGTGCTCGGATAACCAGCCACATTGGCGGCTGCATCCACCGCGGCGTTCTGCACGGGATCGATTTCGCTGAAGAGCAGAGCGCGCTCCGCATCGAAAGCAGTTCCAGTCACCGGGTAAGCCTGCGTTGCCGACGTGCGCACCGTCAAAGCTCCGTACAAGCCCATGGGCACCTGGATCGACGGCATGGTGCCGCTCTGATACAGGTACGTGCCTGGCTTCGGCGACGTCCACGTATAGATGCTCGTCCCGTTCGGCGCCACTTCGAGTGTAAAGGAGCGAACGCGCGCGCCAGGTGTGCCGACTGGAACCTGGTTACCGGTCGCCGGATCGAAATAGACGGGCGTACCCAAGATGCCGCCGGGCATGCCCGGGATCACGACCGACACCGGAACCGTCAGCCGGTTCTGGAGGTGAATCACCAGGCTGGTCGTGCCCAGGGGAACATCAATTTGGGGACCGGGAGCACCGACCTCAACTGCAGAGCCGGTGGTTTGAGCGCTGGCCGGAGTGCAAGTGGCAAAGGAGGAGTCGCACGACGCAAAGATCCACATCTGCGCCGTCGCACCGCCCGGCAGGCTCTTCGTGTACCGCTGGGCCGCAAGGTAGACGTCATGCGACTGGGCGAAAGACGCCACCGCCGCGAAAAGGATGACCGCCCACAACTTGACCGCCCGTGTAATTGAAGTCTTCAGAAACGTCGATTGCATCGGTTCTCTCCTTCGCCTTACTGCAATTCGTTGATGGGGGCAGTCGGGGGTTCGACGACCAGCATGGTCATGAGCCCGCCCGGGAATACGTTGCCGTTGGTCAGCTCGCGCTCTACGTGCGAATGCCACATGTAGGTAAAGCCGGCATTCGGATTCAGGCCGCCCTGGCCCGGTGGGAGCTGCACGAGGTCACCCAGATATGGACTGCCGCTGTAGAAGCCGCCGTTCATTAGCACGTTCGGATTCGGCAGCAACACGGGGATCGGCCGGCGATGATCTGCGCACCATTCCTTGGTGGTAACGTCATAGCCTTCGGCGTTGGGGGTGCAAGCGATTCCATCGGCGGCAGTGTGTCCGTAGATATCCCAACCGAGATCTTTACCGGTCCATTCGAACGTCCCGTCGACGGTCTGGCCGGGCAAAGTTGGAACTGAGAACTCCAGCTTCGCCTCGAGCTTTGCGGGGTTGCTCGGGCTCACCAGCAGTTGGCCATCGCGCGCCAGCACGCGCACGTGATTGCCGTGCGTGTGGAACGTATGCATTTCCCGTCCAGCAGCGACGATGCGCAGCAGCACCTTTTCTCCGGGAT
Organism: uncultured Acidobacteriota bacterium; assembly: GCA_963765755.1. Taxonomy (GTDB): domain Bacteria; phylum Acidobacteriota; class Terriglobia; order Terriglobales; family Acidobacteriaceae; genus Gp1-AA133. The sequence continues at coordinate 306,505 of CAVXXV010000010.1, forward strand.
GCATGCGCGGCATGGAGTTGTAGGGTTGATGAGGCAACGCACCCATGTTGGGAAGTTCCATGGTGTCGGGCGCGCCGCGGCCGTTGATCATCCAGTATTCGGGCGTGTAGGGTTCCATTGAAACCTGAATCGGGCCCAGACCACTCGCCTGCGTTTCTACGTCCTGGTGAATTTCGATCTGCATTTCGCTGAGCACGAACAGATACTCGCGGTCATAGCAGCTCGGATTCACAGCCGCGCCAGGAAGGTCGTTGTAAGCCGAGCCTGCCAGCGAATACTGGCCCTTGGTACAGCCCGTGCTGCTGGTGGGTAGCACGATGAGCGCTCCGTAGAGCCCCATCTCCACCTGCAGATCGGTGCGCGTTCCGCTGTGATACTGGAATGTGCCGGGCCGTGTCGCCCTGAATGTATAGGTCACGGTTCCACCAGGCTGCGCTTCGCTGGTCAACAGCCCAGTGACGCCGCCGGTAGCTGTGACTTGTTGTCCGGGAAACACGATCGACGTATTTCCCGCTGCGACGGGTAAGTTGTTGTGCAATGTGACCGTCACCGGAGTGCCCTGGTTGACGATTAAAGTCGGCCCCGGCAACTGCATTTGTCCGGTCGCTCCCGCGTAGCCCCACGAGTAAATTGAAGCTCCGTCGGGCATCGAGACATACCCCGCGCTCGCGGAGAGGGTGAAGCTGCTGCCGGTTTCGCCTTGCACTGCCGCATGCATCCAAGAAGGAGCGAAGAACAGCGCCGCCATCATCACGGCGACTGCAAACCACCGCGCTCCCCTGGTGATCTTGTTCTGTTCAAACGGACTCATCACTGCCTCCTAGTTGGTGATGCGGATCTCAGTCATCATTCCGCCGAAGTTGGTCGTGTCGTTGGCCAGGTGGTTCAGGTTTGCGTTGTAAAGGAAGTAGCGCCCGCCCACTGGCAATCCGGCGGTGTCGAGAATCACGTCTACCGTTTGGCCGCCGCCAATCGTGACTGAGTTGGTTTTGTAGGAGAGGTTGGTGCCGGCTTCATCGCGCAGCAGGCGTGCATCAATGCCTACCACCTGCATGGGAACTCCCATGGTCGCGAGCGTGCTGAACTGCGTCACGCTCAAGTTCGAAATCCGAAGAAGAATCTTCTGGCCGGTGCGAGCTGTGATCAAACTGTGAATGGGTTGCGACTTGTGCTCCACTCCATTGGCTGCAACCGTTCCGCGAAAGGTCGAACTCGAATCAATGGTCTCGGGATAGCTGCGTCCGTTCAGCAGGAAGTAACGATCCTTCATCGCCGAAAACGGAAGTGACTGGAAGGTCAGATCAGCAGTGTGAAAGTCCGGATCAAACCCGGCCATCTGGATCGCGTATTCGACGTCATAACGCGTAGAGCCGTCACCATCGTTGTAGGCATAGCCCAAAGGCGCGCTGGCTGAATTGTTTCCCGCCAGGCGAGCGCGCGGGACTGCCGGATTACCAACAACGCCCGTGCGATTCTGACGCGGCCGTACGTACAAGCTGCCTAGCATGCCCATCTGCATGTGCTCAGCCGCTTCCACGTGGCAGTGGTACATGTATGTGCCGGCGTCGACCGCTTTGTAGTAGTAGGTAATGCTGGAGCCGGGAACGACCGCGATCGAAGCATCGGGCAGTCCGTCGAAGATGGATGCGGCTTGCGCAAATCCGTGCCAGTGCACGGAGTGGCCGTCGAACAGGTCGGGGCGCATCGCCATCGCGACGTTCGAGAGCGTCAGGTAGAAGTCATCGTCCTCATCGAGCGCGATGGTGGGCGCTGACTCATTCGCCGCCAGCGTGCCTTCGGTCAAAATCGCGGCTGGGTCAGTCAGCAACCGGTCCGCATTGGCTCCTCCACCGGTGAGAGAAGTGACGACGCCCGGCGAGATGGTTCCACTGGTGCTGGAACCCCCACCCGTGCACGCGTTCGTACCGTTCTTACGGCACAGGCTGCTGAAGCCGAAGATGTAAGTGGGCAATGCGTCCGGCCCGGCATCCGCCATGGTCACAAAACCGTCGCCACCTGAGAGGTGCATGCATCGCGGTCTCGGGTGAGCAGTAGTCGCGGCCGGACACTGCACTCGATACGACTGGGCTGCAGATGGAAGGGCGAACAAAAAGATGAGCGAAACACTCACGCAAAACTGGGACAGTCTTTTTCTAACCATGCTGCCTCCTACCTTTTCTGGGCGCAGGAAACCTGCGTTCTAGCGAAGAATTACGGCGCACACGAGTGCGACCCCACACACGCGTAGCCCTTTGTGCAGAACCCAGCGCATCTCCCGGACACACGGATAACTACCCGGTCGCGTGTTGGGAACTTTGGTCTTGTTTTACTAATTGAGGGGAGGAGAACTTCTCAGCGACGTGGGGGCATCGCTTTTCAGCGTGGGTGATCGCCTCAGCCGTCACCCCGGCGGCTAATGTCAGTTGCAGACTTTACAGTCTTCTAACGACTGCAACCATCCTGTCGAGGGGGGAACAGTGGCGAAAAGCGACCGGAGATTAAAGAATAGGCTTTTGAGGTCCTGGCGCAGGCTCGTTAGAACGTGAGGACGCCTGATTGCGACATGCTATCCGTACCGTGTAGGTGGCTTCGAATACACGCGTCGGCGAAAAAAGAATGAACGATCGGAATGTAGTCGGATGAAAATCGATTCATCGCCCGCCCACAAACACCAGTTTGTTTCTGAAGGTCAGAAGCGGGCTGCTGCAAAGCTCACAGAGTACGTGGCCGAGCAGGTCCAGAAGTCTGGTCCAATTGCTGGTCCATTACTGGTCCAATAAAAAGTCCATGTTGAAAAGCGTTTTCAGGATCGGACGCGTTAAGTGATTCAGAGTATGGTGGAGCTGACCGGGATCGAACCGGTGGCCTCCTCGTTTGCGAATAAGACTTCTCCGCCACAGGCGTCGGATCTGATGGCGTCGGCATCGCTTGCTCCTCTACTTCGACAGTTTGATAACTATCACAGTACTAAGCGCACAGTAGCGCATCGCGGAGCCAGAAACAAGAGGCCCAGGGGAAAACGCGAATATTTCTCGACTGGCTACGGGACAAAGCGACGGAAATTCGGATGGAAAGGCCAGCTGCAGGCGGAAAGAGGCCGCTGTCTAATTCCCCGTGCCGGCTCCGCCGTACGGGGAGGGCCTGTGACCGACACGGGGTTTTTCGGCCAGCAGGCTTTGCCCGACACCCTACTACTACTGAGCGAGTAGTCAACATGAAAACTACGGTGGGGCGAATTGCGGGATCCGTCCAGCGGAGATCCTTGCATTCAGGGGAGGGCCATGCCTGCAATTGCAGGTCAATGAGTGTAGTCGCCTGATTGCATCAGTTAACAATTCGCTCCGCTACGGCGGCGTTTCCTGATGGCGGACGACGCCGCAGAATCTCTTCGTTGATCCGCCAGAATGTGTGCACTTCAGCGTCGTTCAGAACCTCTCCACGAGCAAGCACGAGCACGCGAGCCAGCTCCTGCCCCAACTCCTCATCCGTGTAAGCGTCTAGGTCTGTCATAGGGAATCAGTCTTCCGACACAGAACACTCGCAGCAACTGCCACAACTGCCAGTCACCTATGGAAATAACACTATGAATCCGCGCGGTCCGCGCGATCCGGAATCACCAGCGGTCCCTGTGCGCTCGCGCACATGCGTCAGGTAGGGAGCGTACCGACAGGTTGGCGATAAAACAGTACGGTGAAAAGCGGAGTGGCCGTTAGTACATGGCAGACATCCCCTGCACTGACGGCAGTGAGAGCATGTCAACGGTCCACACGCTCGTCGTCGATGATCACGAACCATTTCGGCGATTCGTTTGCTCGATGCTGGGAAGTATCCCGGACTTGCAGATCATCGGCGAAGCCTCAGACGGGTTAGAGGCTATTCAAAAGGCCGAGGAACTGAACCCAGACTTGATTCTGCTCGACATCGGGCTCCCGAAACTCAACGGAATCGAGGCCGCCCACCGAATAGCGCGCCACGTTCCAGCCGCAAAAATCCTCTTCGTCAGCCAAGAAAACGATGCGGACGTAGTAGCGGCAGCTTTAAGCAACGGAGCGAAAGGATACGTTCACAAGCAGAATGCAAGTTCGGAACTTCCATCCGCAGTCGAAGCCGTTTTGCAGGGGGATCGCTTCGTCAGCGAAGGGTTAATCAGTGAAACCAACCCTCACGCCTCGTCATGCTGCATCCGCAGCGCCTTCCTCTAGCCGTCGTAACTCGGTTTCGGGAATTGCAAATTCCGTGAAGCCACAATTCATACAAACTAGAAGTTTTGGAAAGACCCAAACGATGGGCTTGTTCAGACCCTTGAGCCCGGGAAAGTGGATCGCGACTTCTGATGTGAGATTGCTCTGGTGCTCCGATTGGCAAGACTTGCAGGACATTGGACCTAACCTTGGAAAGACTCGATGCACCATCGCTATCTCCAGCGTATCAGTGCAAAGATGGTCCCGATTTGCCTAGCAGCATACATACAACCGTGGATTGAAGACGTAATATCTCCGTTTCACTTGTAAGGTAGGTTTACAAGTGTCATCGGCTGTTTACATCAGACGGACAAGCGAGCCCCGGTCAGCTCGGGCCGAGCCACCCAGCGAAATTCTTTGCTCGCCAAGCACGAAGGCGACACTTCCAAAGACTGTGATTATTGCTAGGTGACGCGGTGTGCCGTTCTTTGGCAACCTGAAACGAAAGCAATGTCGTGAGCGCATGGTCCCTCCCGAAGGATCCTTCCGAGGATTAAACTCCCATTCGGGAGGGATTTCTTGACCAAGCGAAGGCGGCTTCGGGCCGAGCCATTCCTCCCAAAGAACTGATTTTTTCTTCCGACTCGGCTGGGGAATGCGTGAGCCGGATTGATTTTTCATTTAGAAACAATCGAGGATGGCCGTATCGTTGAAGGTCTGGCTATCGACCGTGGCAGTCGCCGTAATGGTCGCCGGCTGCGGAATGTTGAAGGCGCCCTGCGGCGCTGGATATTCACATGTGGCGGTGGCACTCACAGAATCGAAACTGACCCAGGAACCCAGTGCCAGCCATTCCACGCCGCCGGTCAGGGGCACGTTGCGGCCGTCGCTATACCCAACTACGACCTTGTAAGCAATCTGATTTTCTGCGCTGTGGGCGTGGGCCGCCGCGCTGCTCGGGGTAACGAAAATGCCCACTGCTTTCGCCGACATGTGAGCGCCCCCGCAAGCGGTCGTAAGGCAGCCCAGAAACAATACGACGCTCATTGCCGGTCGCCTGAAGGACATTTGAGACCTTCATCTTCCGCTCGGCATGAGCGCAATGTCTGTGACACACGTCCTTGGGGACGGTGATGTGCCAGATTTTTCTTCTGACTCAGCCGCAGAGTAAAGCGCTGCAGGCACGGGTGGCGGAGGGCGACTCTGGCGGGCAGTCCAAAAGGTACCGGACGCTCGCGAATCAAGCCCCGACTGCTTCGCATTAGAGGGGCGTGCAGGATGCGCGCAGCAAGGGCGTGCACGGCAAGAGCGCAGAGCAGAGGCAGGGGTGGGGTGGGAGCAATGAGAAGAGCCCAGGGCTGGAGACCACTGGGCTCACTAGAGGCAAGGCCGACTATGCCTAGAACGGCCGGGCAAGCTCACACTATGCCGGCATGGGTGACCACGTCAAGAGTACTCATGCCGCGTGTGTACGATAATCATCTGATTGTGGGCAGTCAGCAGCTCACATTTCGTCCGTTTCATATCAGCGGTTTGCGAGGATGGCTGCGACAGGGTTTGTGGGCACCTCGCCAGTCACGCTTCCGGACCAGGCAGGTCTTAGTTGGTGAAATGATTCCATAACAATGTCGGCTCCCCCCGAGTAAGCTTTTGTGGCGCCTTGCGGTAATCGAAAGGGATACAGATGGCGGAACAATGGCCGTAAAACACCTGATCGAAGCCCTGAAGCGAAACGACGGCCCGGAATGTTCTGGGCCGGTCGAACTACCGGCTACGACGGGGTTGCTTGACGACCATAGTACCCGCAGCGAGATTATTTTGGACGCGTATTCAGTTTGTCGAGTGCGCGCTTCAACTCTTCAAGCTTTTGCCCGGCCTCGGCGAGCTTGCCCTCCGCCGTTAGGCGCTGGTAGTCGGCAAGGTCTTTGGCGGCTTCCGCGATGAGCGTGTTGAAAGCAGCTCCGGGCTGGAGTTTCGAGGGGGATGCCGATGTCTTGCGGTCCGAATCCGCGGGGGCTGGCGCAGCGCTCATCGACGAGACCGCTCCACCGAACAGGGACGCGAGTGCCGACTCGAAGGTTGGTCCGTACGCCAGACGATCTTGCAGAGCGAGAACGACCAGGCGCAATTCCGGCATCGGACTCCGCTCCGCTTGCAAGTAGATCGGCTCCGCATACAGTAGAGCGCGCCCGGTAGGAATCACGAGCAGAGCCCCGCGTCGCACATGCGAACCTTGCTGATTCCACAACGTCAATTGTCCGGAAAGTTGCGCGTTCTGATCGATTCGCGCTTCAATTTGCAGCGGTCCGTCGACCAGTTTCGTCTTGGGAAAGTTGTAGACTACCGACTTACCGTACTGTGCGCCGTCACTGCGCCCCGCGATCCAGCCAATCAGATTATTTCGGTTCGCTGGGGTGAAAGGCAGAATCTCCACGAACTCTTCACCGGTTTCGCCTGGCAGTTTCATTAGCACAAAATTCGGCTGCATCACCTGTGTCGCTTGCTGGCCTCCCTCGGTCAGGCCGACTTCTGTCGCCACAGTCCACAGGTCCTCCCGGTTGTAAAACGCCTCCGGGTCCGTCATGTGATACAAACCGTAAACTTCCGCCTGGAGTTTGAGCAGCATCTCGGGGTAACGCACGTGTTTGCGCAATCCCGCCGGCATGGTCGACGCATCTTTGAACAGCGTCGGGAAAATGCGGCGGTAGGCAGCTATGATTGGATCATCCGCGTCAAAGACGTAAAACGTGGTCGTACCATCGTAGGCGTCTACCACGACCTTCACGCTGTTCCGCATGTAGTTAATCAGGTCGTTACCCAGTCGGTAGTGTGTCGAGTAGGGGTAGCTGTCTGAGACCGTGAACGCATCCATAATCCAAGACAACCGGCCATCGTCCCCGAGCACGATGTACGGATCCGAATCGTAGGTGAGGAACGGCGCCAATGCAGACACACGATCGCGCACATTGCGTCGCATCAACAGGCGGCTATCCTTGTTCACGTCATCGCTGAACGGCAGTTTCGTGAGGTCGTCACGGTCGAGCGCGATGATCATTCGCCGCCAGAAACCGCCGAGCACGATGCCGCCATTGCCTTCGTACGATGTCAAATTGTTGGTTTGGCCTTGCGGGTAATTGAATTCCTTTTGCCTCGTCTTCACGTAGACATCGGTGTTGGTCAACTCACCGAAATAGACCTCTGGACGCGTCACGGTCAGGCCGCGAACCGTGCTCTGGACCGGCATGTTGCTCAGAATCAACGTGGGCAGCCCTTCCGGCGTGAACCCATTTACGGGATTCATCGTGATGCCGTAACCGTGGGTGTAGATCAGCTTTTCGTTTATCCAGTTGCGACTGCTTTCCGGCAGCTTATCGACGTTTAGTTCGCGCGTGGCAAGCATGACCTGTCGTGTCGCGCCGCTGATTTCATAACGATCAATGTCGATGTCAGGAAAGTCGTAGTAGGTGCGGATTTCTTGAATCTGACGGAGCGTGTCCTGAAGCGCACGCCAGTCCCACAGTCGGATGTTGTGCAGAGTAGCCTGATTGTTTACCGGATCAGCCGCCTCAACAGTTGTCTCTGCGGGGAACTCGCGTTGCATGACCGGGCTCAATCCGTAAGCGCGCCGGGTCAGATCGGTGTTGTAGACAATGTACGGTTTCTCGCGAACCAGTTCGTTCGGTTTAACGATGAAGCTGCTGACGTACCACGCGATACCTTGAACAGCGGCATAACAGACGATGGCTGGAAGGATCGCTGCCACCAGCCACCGTCCGCGTGGCACCCGCACGGCGTTGACACCTGCGATTACTGCGCCCAGAACGAGTGCTCCGCAGACAACGAGCATCCCGGTAAGCATGATGTGCGCGTCCGTGTAGGTCACACCCCCGAAGATCGTGTGATCGTCGAGCAATCGCTCGAACCGGCCTAGATAGACACGCATCGCGAGGATCAGCAGAAGGAAGGCAAACGTAATGGAGAGCCCGCGCCAAGGTAAGGTGACAGAGCGGCTAAGTCGGCCAGCGAGCACACGAGCTCCGCCCGTGATCAGAATGAAGAAAACGGCGAGGGCACAGGTGATCACGCTTAGGGTAAGCAGCCATCCGGCGATGACCTGCCACGCGGGTAGAGTGAATAGAAAGAAATTCAGCGACTTAACAAAAATCGGATCTGTGATCCCGCTACTGGACTGCGGTGCGAACAGAAAAAGCGCAAGCGTCGACCACTCCCCCGTCATGGCACCGCCAGTCGCAGCGGCAATGACGAGCGAAACGCCGAGCGCGATGAGCCGCAGAACAGGCCCAACTGGCAGCTGCACAGGCTGTCCACCAACGAGAATGGTGTGACCGACCGGCAAATCAGGGAGATGGGCTCGCTTGAGAGCCAGAAACGATCCGAATAGTACGAGAAATGTGGCCGTCGCAAAAGCTGCGAAGATCACCCACTGAAGAGTCAGGGTTTTCCAGAAAACGTCCCGGTAGCCTAGCGACTCGAACCAGAGAACATCAACGTAGTACGACAGCGCAGTGCGACTGCCGAATAAAATGGCGGCAAGAATGGCAACAATGAACAACAAGCCGCCGCGGCGGCGTTGCGGCGGCAGCATCCTAGGCCAATGCCGGGATTCAGGCATTGCTCCACTTCGCTCTCTGTAACTTCATTGGTTGTCCGAATGATACTCCCTTCGCCTCCGCTCGTTACTGCGTGAAGTGACCCAAGAGACAAAACAACGACCCACAGTGGCGTTGTGACGAGTCGCGCTTAGGCAACAGGCTTCGCCGCGCATCGCCGTAGGGCGAGGAAGAATCACCAGCGCCTGATGATTGTATTGCCAAGCGTGCTTCAAATCTTTGGCGTGCTCTTCCGCATCGGGGTGCTTCCTTCGAGCGACAGGCACCATCTCACTCATTGACCCATCAGCAGGAGTGTTGAGTGTGATCGCCTGTGGCTGTTGAAAAACTCCGTTTTCGCTCCAAACGGCTCAAAATTGGGTGATAGAAAATGTCTTGGCGAACCGTTAATTTGAAGCGGGAGCCAGGTGCCCGCGCCGATTGGCTGGGGGTATGGCTCGGCAGGTGGGAACGTGAACGTGCGGCCCGCGTGCCGGCGCGGCAACGACGTCAAGCAACAAAGTCTTTCACTGAAAAGCAAACTCTCTCGAGATCTCGTTATATCTGGTGAGGCCGATGACGCTCTTCGCGGCGTAATCTCGGCGAACAATCTCAACGACAGCAGGAGAATTCCGTCATGCACGTTCACAGGTTTCGTGTAATTTCCGCCGTTATGTCCTTCGCCCTTGCCTTGTCGACCGTTTGTATGGCTCAGACCCAAGGTGTAGCGGATCCGAATGCGCCTGCTGTCGGACAGGCTAGGTCGCCACATGGCAGGGTCATGTCGCCCGCATCCAGCATTGCCCATCCGGGTGACAGAGGAGTCCGCGCGCGCACTCACTTGCAGGTTTTCATGCCCGAAGATGCGGTGCCGTTCGCTGGACCTCCCTTTGCTGGTCTGGGTTTTGAGACTCCGGCATCGCTGGCATGTGTGTACTCCCTCGTGCCCAAGACATCTTCGTGCAATCCGAACGTAGTTACCGCGAATCCCACTGGGGGATTCGGGGCGATAGCAGTGGTTGTTGCATTTCACGATCCGACAGCATTAGCGGATTTGCAAGCTTTTTCCACTCAGTTTGGCTTGAAAGCTCCGAACCTGACTGTGGTTTTTGCAAGCGGCACCAAGCCTGCGCAGGATCCTAGCGGCGGCTGGGAACTGGAAGCATCTCTCGATATGGAGTGGGCACACGCCATGGCTCCCGACGCCAAGCTCTTTCTGGTGGAGGCCAGGTCGAACAGCTTAAATGACCTGCTGGCCGCTGAGTCTGTGGCTGGCAATCGAGTGGCAAGTGCCGGGGGCGGAGAAGTCACGAATAGCTGGGGCAGCGGCGAATTCGCCGGCGAGACTTCATTCGACTCGGTGTTTACGACTCCCGGAGTCGTCTATTTCGCCTCCTCTGGCGATCAGCCAGGCGTAGAGTATCCGGCCGCTTCTCCCAACGTGGTGGCAGCGGGCGGCACGACAACGGCCCGCAATCCTTCCACGGCAAACTTTTTGTCGGAGCGGCCATGGGACCTCGCCGGCGGTGGTTTTAGCGCTTTTGAACCACGCCCGATCTATCAAGACGTCATCCAAACGATCGTGGGAACCAGGCGTGGAGTTCCAGACTTGTCGTTCGACTCCAATCCGGTTACCGGCGCGTGGGTGTTCGACTCTACGCCGGTGCAGGGCGCGGGCAGCGGATGGTTCATCGTGGGAGGAACGAGTCTCGCTTCGCCTGCACTGGCAGGCATTGTGAACGCAGCCGGAAGCAGGCTCGGCTCCAGCCAAGCAGAATTGAACCTCATCTACAACAATTTGGCGATTACCACGGATTTCAATGACATCAAAACCGACTTTTGTGGTCCTACGGCTGGATTCTTGGGGAAGTTAGGGTGGGACCCCTGCACCGGAATCGGGAGCGTCAAGGGCAAGATCGGGAAATAGGTAAGAACAACGGTTCCTCGATGTTCAATGGAATGATAGTTGGCGCGATGGGGCAGGTGAACCATCGCGCCAGATCGGAAACAAAGTTATGTGGATGAGATTATGTGCCATGTGTAAGAAGCTGATGCTGAAGCCCGACCTCAGCCACTCGGTACACTGCCAGTGCGGGTGGGAGTGGTAGTCAGAAGCGAAATCGTGGTGTTCTGCACTATAAAAGCAGAACCCGTTGCGAATGGGGAGGTAGGGTAATGGCTAGGGCGATTGAGTTCTACGTGCCGGGCAAATTCCGGCGGGGTGCAAAGTGGATTCCGCCAAGAGAACACGGAAAGGTCATTGAGCTTCCCACACTGCAGAAGAAGTCAGCGTGAGACGCGAAGCGTCAAGCCCCCCCGGGCCTGGTCGCCACGGAAGGGGTTTTGAATGTAATGATTCCATAACAATGTCGGCTCCCCGGCCCGAGTAAAGTTGGTGGGTGCTAAAGCCCACCAAGAAGGCTCGGGAGAAAAGGAGCCGAACATGATCATTATAGGATGTGATTATCACCCGGGCTTCCAGCAAATTGCGTACGTAAACACCGACACGGGCGAGCTGACGAAGCACGCCTGGGACACAACGAACAGGCCGAGCAGTTCTACCGCGAACTCAGCCAGCGCGCCGTGACCGTGCGCGTGGGCATGGAAGCCAGCGGGCACGCGCGCTGGTTCGAGCGTCTGC